>NZ_AXWW01000007.1:0-156925 GCF_000482865.1 Actinokineospora inagensis DSM 44258
TCGGCGGGTCCCGAGGCGCGCGGTGCTGGTTGGTGGGCTTCGTCGATTTGTGTCCGGTTTCGAGGGGTGCGGTGCCGGTTGATCGTGGTGCTTCACCGCACGACGGTTTCCGGGGGTGGCGATGGTTTGTTGTGGTGGTCGGCTCAGTTCAGTTCTTGGGTGCGGATGACGTCCCAGGCGAGGACTTCGACTTCGGTGGCGGTGGGTGGGAGGAGGGCAAGGTCGTAGCCTGCGCCTTGCCAGTCGGTGTTGGGGGAGTCGCGGTAGCGGAGGTTGCCGCTGGGGGCTTCTACGAGCCAGCCGAGGTTGTCGGGTAGGGCTACGTGCAGGCTGAGGGGCTGGGTGATGTCGACTGGGTTGCCCACCAGCCAGCGGGTGATGCGGGCTGAGTTGTCCCGTATGGCCACGTAGTAGCGGCTGCCGTCGGTTTGGTTGGTGAGGATTTCGATGGCGACGGCGCTGCCGCCGTTTGGAAGGCCTGCGATGGATTGGGCGCCGACTTGGACGCTTCCCGCCACGGGGTCGACCAGGCAGGCCGCCACCAGGTCGGGGTAGAGGTTGGTGCTGATCGGCGGTGAGTTGCTCGTGTCGTCGCGGGGGCGGTTGACGTGGCCGGGTTTTGATTGCAGGGTGCGGATTTCCGGTTCTGTTTCGCGGAGCACCGGTCTGGCGTAGTGGGTGGGAATGTGTTGGGCGTAGGTCGCCCTGCTCGGGTCGCCGGTGATGACGCGGAGGTCGTCGGGGATCGGTGGGTTGTCCAGGCGGGTGAACCAGGCGTCGTCGAGGTCGGTCATCGGTGTCCACTGGCGGGTGCTCTTGCCGTCGTCGCCGACCGTCCACTCCGGGGAGACGCTGAGGTCGGTGCCGACGGCGATGATGTAGCGGCTGTCGGTGCTGAACAGGAAGGCGTACCCGTTGCCCTGGTCCGGGACGAACCAGTCGGTCAGGGTGTCGGAGACGACCAGTCCGACGGCGGTTCGGCCACCGGTCAGGGCTTGTGTCGCGATGGCGACTTTCCCGCGTTCGGTTTGACCTGCCCAGTACACGTGCGGGTGGTCGCCGCCCAGCATCTCGGGTGCGAGCCCCAGCAGCCCGGCGCTGAGCGCTTTCGCGGCGATCTGGAGGAAGTCCTGGTCGCCTGCCAGGTCTCCCTTGGCGGGTGCTTGTGGTGTCGTGGTTGTCTTCGAGGTGGATGGCGGTTCGTGGTCCGGCCACAGCACGGTGATCCCGGCGAGCAGTGCCACCGTGATCACGCCGCAGACCAGCAACCTTCCCCGGGTGATCCGCATGGTTCCCCAGTCCTTTGTAGAGTGTCAGGTGATGTTCTCCACCACCGGTTCCCGGTTGTCGGTGGTGAGTTCGGCCTGGGTGGCCGCGGCGGGGACCCAGGCGACCTCGTCGCCCGCGTCCTGCCACGGTTGGTCCGGGTCGGTTCGGTACCGGAGGTGGGTGTTCCTGGCGGCCAGCAGCCACCCGGCGTCCTCGGGGAGGCGGGCTCGCACCAGCAGGTGGCTGCCCGGGGTGACCGGGTTGCCGTACGTCCACGTGTTGTTCCCGCCGTCACCGCGGACGGCCAGGTACACGTTGTGGTCGGGGCTGTCACCGGAGATCTCGACGGCGGTGACCTTCAGGCCGGTTGGCAGGTCGGCGTCGACCACGCACTCGACGCGGAACGATCGGGCGAGTGGGTCGAGGAAGCCCGCGTCGGTCAGTTGCGACCGGATGTCGCCCTCCAGTTGGGCTTGGTCGGTGCCGGGAAAGGTGAGGGCGACCGGCGGCGTGGGGTCGGGTTCCGGGGTCACGGGGGCCTGCACCGGGTCCGCGGGCCACTTGGCGGCGCGTACGACCCGGAGTTCCTGGTACGTGCTGTTCGGGTCGCCCGCCACGACGCGCAGGCCCGCTGTCGGGTCTGGCACCCTGGTCCACCACGCGCCGTCGCCGTCGACCATCGGGTCCCAGTAGCGGCGGCCCCGGTTGTCGTCCGCGACGATCCAGTTCGGGGACACCATGGGTGCGGTTGGGCTTTGGGACAGGGCAAGGGCGGTCTTGTCGCCGGGGCCGTAGAGGAACATGAGCCCGGTGACGAGGTCCGCGGCGGTGAACCGCGTGGCGACCACCAGCTTCGGTTGGCTGCCGGTGAGCACGCCCACAACCCCCTCGCCCCGCCAGCCCGCCTCGCCCGCTTGGTGGACCGGCTGCATGACGACAGCGATTTTCCCGGCGTCAGTGGCGCCCGCCCAGTACACGTGGGGTTGCCCGAGCCGGGAGCTCGCCGGGACCGGCAGTTGGTTGCTGAACGCCGCTGTGGCCGCCTCGGTGAACGTCTCGTCGCTCGCGAGTTGACCGCGCGCGGGCGTCACGTACACGGGGTCGGTGACCATGGCGACGCCCTGGTTGTCCTGGCCGTCCTGGGCGGACACGCGCAGCACCGTCACGGTGAGCGTGCCGGTCGCGGCGACCACCGCGGTCAGCGCGACGGTGATCGCGATCCGCCGCCGCAGCCTGCGTCGCCACGCCCCGCGCAGCACCGCCGGGACGAACGCCGGATCGGGCCGGATCTCGGCGGTGGCCGCCCGCATCGCGCGGGCCAGCTCGGTGGTGTCCATGGTCATCCTCGGGTCAGGTCGGGTTCGACGAGCAGTTCGCGCAGCCGCGCCACGCCCCGGGCGGTCTGGCTCTTGACCGTCCCCGGCGACACCCCCAGTGCCGCCGCGGTGTCGGCCTCGGACAGGTCGTCGAAGAACCGCAGGACCAGTACCGCGCGCACCCGCGCGGGCAGCAGTCCCAGGGCCTTGGCGATCCGGTCCCGGTCGAGCACGGTCCCCTCGTGGCCGCCGACGCCGGGGTCGTCGGCCAGTTCCAGGGGCGCCTCGGTCACGCGGCGCGACCGCGCCCGCCACCGGTTCGCCGACGCGTTCGCCATCGCGGCCCGCACGTAGGGTTCAAGGTCCCCGCGCACCCGGCCGCGGCGGGCGTACACCCGCTCCAGCACGTCTTGCAGCAGGTCCTCCGCCGCGCCCCGGTCACCCGCGCAGAGCAGGTACGCGGTGCGCAGCAGTGCCGTGGACCGCCGCGCGACGAACTGGGCGAACTCGTCGTCCGGTCTGATCGCGGCCACCTCCTCGTGTCGCCGTGCTCCACCTGCTTCGACACCGGCCTGCCTGGGGAGGTTGTCAGGTCTGCGACTAGACTGGTGGCAACCGCTCGCTGTGAGGAGATACGCGTGGCTGAGATGTCGGTCCAACTGGTCGCCGTGGAACGACGCCTGTGGTCGGGCACCGGCACCTTCGTCGTCGCGCAGACCACCGAGGGCGAGATCGGGATCCTGCCCGGTCACGAACCGGTCCTCGGCCAGCTCGTCCCCGGCGGCGTGGTCAAGATCGTGACCACCGACGGCGAGACCATCACCGCCGCCGTGCACGGTGGTTTCCTCTCGGTGACCGCCACCTCGGTCAGCATCCTCGCCGAGTCCGCCGAGCTCTCCCACGAGATCGACGTCGACAGCGCCCGCGCCGCCCTCTCCGGCGGCGACCGGGAAGAACGCGACCGGGCCGCCGCCAGCCTGCGGGCCGCCGGACACACGGCCTGATGACGGCCTGACGGGCAGGGGGGACGGCCGTGGACATCAGCCTGGTGGTTGTCACGGCCCTGGCCGTTGTCCTGGTTGTCCTGCTCGCCCTCGTCGGCCGCCGCGTGCGGTTGCTGCGCGCGGGCGGCATCCACGTCGCCCTCCGCACCCGCGTCGACGAGTCCGGCAAGGGCTGGCACTGGGGCGTCGGCCGCTACCAGGGCGACGACTTCGCCTGGTTCCGCGTCATCAGCCTGCGCGCGGGCCCCGACCAGGTCCTGCACCGCGACGGCCTGGAAATCGCCTCCCGCCGCGAACCGGAGCACGCGGAGGCGCCCAACCTGCCGCACGGGTCGCGGGTGCTGAAGTTCGTCCTCCCCGGCGTCCCACCGCTGGAGGTCGCGATGGCCCCCGACGCGCTGACCGGTTTCCTGTCGTGGATGGAAAGCGCCCCGCCGGGCCAACGCCTCCCCTGGGCTTCCTAGCTGAGGGCCTGCATCCGCAGCCAGTGCAGCACCCACTCGCCGGTCCGCTCACCGCCGATCCCCGCGGTGTCCTGTTCCGCCAACGGCGCCGCGACCAGGGCGATCGTCCCGTCCCACAACTTGCCGAACAGCAAGGCCCTCGCCTGGGTCGGGTCCTCCCGGAGGCACAGTGACGACTGCGCCAGGGTTTCCCACCACGCCAACAACCGCGCGCAAGCCACCGGCCGTGGCCCGGACACGTAGATCTCCGCGCGCCCACGCCCGCGTCCAGTGGTGAACAGGTCAACGCTCGCCACGTGCAGCGCCGGGTGCCGCTCAGTGTGCTCCCGCACCGAGTCGCCGAGCCTGGCCAGTTCGCCCCACAAGGTCGCGGTTGTCATGCCGGTGTTTCCTCCACCCGGATCGGTCGCTTGAGCGTGCCGCCCCGGACCCCGCCCAGGCGAGACCGAGGACTGGTTTCATCCCGCCCAACGTGACGCGGGTGTCACCACGCTGCGAATTGTCGGCGATATGCCCGGGATATATTTCGCGCATCTCGGGGATGACTGCACCCCCAGGCCGTTGTTACCGTGGGTACATGAGCGGTGACCCGCGCGCCCGACCGGACCCGGCGATCTGGGACCTGCCCACGATGCGCGCCGCACTCCGCCGCCGCGACATCACCACGGTCTACCGCCTGCTCAAACGGCACGGTGTCGCCCAGCGCCGGATCGCCGCCCTGAGCGGCCAAGCCCAACCCGAGGTGTCCCTCATCGCCCGTGGCCGCCAGGTCATGGCCTACGACGTCCTCGAACGCATCGCCGACGGGCTCGGCATACCGCGCGGATACCTGGGCCTGGCCTACAGCGACCATGTGGTGGACGGGGTGGTGACGACCGTGCCGGATCGTCGGGAGTTCATGGGCCTACTGGCCAAAGTCGCCATGGGCGCGGCCGTGACCGGGGCAGATCTGGTGCTCCTCAGCAATCCCGCCACGGCAACGCCGGTTCCCGCGCGGGTGGGAGCGACCGAGGTTGGCCAACTGCGTGACCTGACCAGTGTGCTGTGGGCACAGGAACGCAGGCTCGGCGGTGGTGCGGTCCGCGAGGCGGTGATCGCCCAGTTGGGCTGGGCTCGCGGGTTGCTCCAGGCTGCCCACACCGACCACGTCGGGGTCGAACTCCGGGTGATCTTGGCGGATCTGTTCGCGCTCGCCGGTCGGGCGTCGCACGACGTCGGGTTCTCGGGTGCGGCACTGCGTTACCTGGGACAGTCGGTGGTCGCCGCGCAGGAAGCCGAGGACTCAGCCAGGGCCGCGTTGGCGCTGGGTCAGATCGGCCGGTTGTACAGCCGATTGGGCAACGCGGACGCTGCCCGGGACTCGATCAACCTGGGCATGCTGGCTGCGGAACGGGTCCGCTCCGGTTCGCTCTCGGCGCTGCTTCTGTGCAGCCAGGCCCGCGCGCACGCCGAGTCGCGTGAACCCGGCCGGGCGATCGACTACCTGTCTCGCGCCGAGGACGCCATCGCGGGCGACAACTCGCCTGCCGAGCCAAGCGGTTTCAACCCGACACTCCTTGCCAGCGAACGTGGCCGGGTGCTGACGGTTCTCACCGTGCACGATCGCAAGTACGCCACCGAGGCCATCGAGACCTTGTTAGCCTCGAACGAACGCTTGGACCCGGCCCGAACCAAGCGTCTGGCGTTTGGGCTTACCGAGCTGGCGACCTGTCACTTACGCGGTGGTGACAGGGAAACGGGTGTTCGGTTGGGGCACCAGGTAATCGACTTGGCCGCCGGGATCAGGTCTGAGCGGCTGACGGAACATCTGGGCATGCTCCGGTCTGCCGCGAGCGCGCACGCTGGTGATGCGCGGGAGTTGGCGGAACGGATTCCTGTGTAGCGGGTCGGGCAAGTGGCCATGACGAGGTGATAGCGGTGCCGGATCGTCGAGAGTTCATCGGTCTGCTGGCTGGGTTGGCCGCGCTGACCGGGGCAGACTTTGCGTTGCTCAGCAGTCCCGCCATGGCGACGCCGGTTCCCGCGCGGGTTGGTGCGACCGATGTGGCGCAGTTGCGGGAACTGGTTCGGGTGCTGTGGGCACAGGAGCGCAAGCTCGGTGGTGGTGCGGTTCGCGAGGCGGTGATCGCCCAGTTGGGTTGGGTGCGCGGGTTGCTCCAGGCTGGCCACTCCGACGAGGTGGGTCGGGACCTGCGGCGGGTGTTGTCGGATCTTCTGGGGTTGGCCGGGTGGTCGTCCCACGACATCGGGTTGCCGGGTGACGCCCTGCGGTACCTCGCGCAGGCTGCGGTCGCCGCGAAGGAAGCCGATGATCCGGCTCGCACGGCGTTGGTGTTGGGCAGCATCGGCCGCGTGCAGGTCCACCAAGGTCACTACGACGCTGCCCAGGACGTGCTGGGGTTGGGCATGGTCGTCGCCAGGCGGGTGGGCTCGGGGGAGTTGGCCGCCCACTTGTTGTGCAACCAGGCGCGGGCGCACGCCGAGTCGAACAACCCCGCTCGTGCCGTGGAATGCCTTTCCCGGGCCGGTGACGCGCTCGCCCAGTCGGGGCCGCCTGCTCCGGACAGGTTCGACGAGCGCCTGTTGGCCAGTGAACGCGGCCGGGTGCTGACCATCCTCACGTTGCACGACCGCGCACACGCGGCCGTCGCCATCGAGACCCTGTCAGCCTCAAATGAGGCCTTGGACCCAGCCCGAACCAAGCGCCTGGCGTTCGGGCTGACCGATCTTGCGACCTGTCACCTACGCGGTGGTGACAGGGAGACCGGTGTTCGGCTGGGTCATCAGGTGGTCGACTTGGCCGCCGGGATCAGGTCCGAGCGGTTGAACGAACACTTGGGCATGCTCCGGTCTGCCGCGAGCGCGCCCCCGGGTGATGCGCGGGACTTGGTGGACCGGATTCCTGTGTAGCGAGGTGGTGACAGCGGTGCCGGATCGTCGGGAGTTCATCGGTCTGTTGGCCGGCGCGTTCCAGCCCCCGCGCGCCGGCACGTTCGAGTCATCCCGCACTCTCTGCGACTGGAGAGTTATCCACACTCCCCTCGGCTACCCACAGCCCACGACGCTGCCCCCTGTCGATCTCCCCCAACCGGTAGACTGGCACCGGGGACGCCCCCCGGGAAGGGTGGGGCTGGGCTGCGGGCGGCGGCCTGATTTTAGGCTCGTGGTGGAGGAATTGACGCTGGGCCAGTCCGATTTCGATCCAGCGGCACGCCGGACTGTCGGTTGGGGTGGCAGCCCTAACCGGGCTGACTTGGCGTTGTTCAGCGGTCCTGCTGGGGCGACTTCGGTGCCCGTGCGGGTCGGGGCGACCGAGGTGGGGTGACTGCGAGACTTGACCGGGGGTCTTGTGGGCGCGGGAGCACAAGCTTGGTGGCGGGGCTGTGCGCGAGGCCGTGATCGGCCAACTGGGGTGGGCTCGTGGGCTGCTCCAGGCTTCGCACACCGACCAGGTCGAGCAGCTTCGTGTCGGGTGGACGGCCTTCCCCCGGACGGTTTCGATGAGCACCTGTTGGCCAGTGAGCGCGGCCGGGTGTTGACCATCCTCACGTTGAACGATCGCACACACGCGGCCGCCGCCATCGAGACCCTGTTGGCCTCGAACGAAACCCTGGACCGAGCCCGAACCAAGCGTCTGGCGTTTGGGCTCACGGAGCTTGCGACCTGTCACTTACGCGGCGGCGACAGGGAAACGGGGGTTCGGCTGGGGAACCAGGTAATTGACTTGGCCGCCGGGATCAGGTCCGAGCGGCTGAACGAGCACCTGGGCATGCTCCGGTCTGCCGCGAGTGCACACCCCGGTGACGCCCGCGAGTTGGCGGAACGGATCTAGCGGTCGCCGCCCGGCTTCCACAGGATGTCCCCGTCCGGGTTCGCCACCCGGGACAGCACGAACAGCAGGTCCGACAACCGGTTCAGGTACTTCGC
Organism: Actinokineospora inagensis DSM 44258; assembly: GCF_000482865.1. Taxonomy (GTDB): domain Bacteria; phylum Actinomycetota; class Actinomycetes; order Mycobacteriales; family Pseudonocardiaceae; genus Actinokineospora; species Actinokineospora inagensis. The sequence continues at coordinate 7,981 of NZ_AXWW01000007.1, forward strand.
CGCCAAGATGTTCGTAGTGTCGGGTTCGGCTTCCAAGAGTGCCCACGCGCCCCGTTCGGCCCGTCGGGTCACCGTGCGCGCTGTGTGTAGTAGCGCGGCCCCGGGTGTACCTCCAGGCAGGATGAACGACGTCAGCTTCCCCACCCGTTCGTTGTAAGAGTCGATCCAGCCCTCAAGGCGGGTCACGTACTCCTCCGTGATGCGCAACGGCGGGTATGGGGGATCCGGCACTACCGGGGTGCACAGGTCCGCGCCCACGTCGAAGAGGTCGTTTTGCACCGTCCGCAGCGTGTCCACCAACTCGTCGGACAAGCCGCCCAGGGCTATGGCGACGCCGATGGTCGAGTTGGCCTCGTCGACGTCGGCGTAGGCGGTGAGGCGGGGGGAGGTCTTGGGGACGCGGCTGCCGTCGCCGAGGGCGGTGGTGCCGGTGTCGCCGACCTTCGTGTAGACGCGGTTGATGCGTACGGACATGGGGTCAGGGTAGCGAGGGGGAAAGGCGCCCCGGGGGTTCGGCAACCGGACAGCGGGGGCATCATTGCCCCCGTGACAGAGCATTTCCAGGTCCGTGGCGGCGCCCGGTTGGTCGGCGAGGTCGAGGTGGTCGGCGCCAAGAACAGCGTGCTCAAGCTGATGGCGGCGGCGTTGTTGGCGGAGGGCACGACGACGCTGACGAACTGCCCGGAGATCCTGGACGTGCCGTTGATGGGCGACGTCCTGCGCAGCCTGGGGTGCGCGGTCGACATCGACGGTGGTCTGGTCCGGATCACCACCCCGGCCGAGTTGAACCACCGCGCCGACTCGGCGTCGATGGGGAAGCTGCGGGCGTCGGTGTGTGTGTTGGGTCCGCTGGTCGGCCGGTTGCGGCGGGCCGTGGTGGCGTTGCCGGGTGGTGACGCGATCGGGTCGCGGCCGCTGGACATGCACCAGAGCGGGCTGCGGCAGTTGGGGGCGAGCAGCGAGATCGAGCACGGGTGCGTGGTCGCGCACGCCGAGGCGCTGCGCGGGGCGCAGATCTGGCTGGACTTCCCGAGCGTCGGCGCGACCGAGAACATCCTGATGGCGGCGGTGCTGGCCGAGGGCACCACGGTGATCGACAACGCCGCGCGCGAGCCGGAGATCGTCGACCTGTGCCTGATGCTGCAGCAGATGGGCGCCAAGATCGAGGGCGCGGGCACGTCGACGCTCACCGTGCACGGCGTGACCTCGCTCGCCCCCACCGAGCACCGCGTGGTCGGCGACCGGATCGTGGGCGCGACGTGGGCGTTCGCCGCCGTGATGACCCGGGGCGACATCACCGTCAAGGGGGTCAACCCGCACCACCTCGACCTGGTGCTGGAGAAGCTGCGGATGGCGGGCGCCGAGGTCACGGCCTTCGCCGACGGGTTCCGCGTGGTCCAGCACGGCAGGCCGGGGTCGGTCGACTTCATGACCCTGCCGTACCCGGGGTTCGCGACCGACCTGCAGCCGTTCGCGGTGGCGTTGACGGCGGTCGCCGACGGCACGTCGATGATCACCGAGAACCTGTTCGAGGCCCGGTTCCGGTTCGTCGAGGAGATGATCCGGCTGGGCGCGGACGCCCGCACCGACGGTCACCACGCGGTCGTGCGGGGGGTGCCGAAGCTGTCCAGCGCCCCCGTGTGGGCGTCGGACATCCGGGCCGGGGTCGGCCTGGTGCTGGCGGGCCTGTGCGCGGACGGCGTCACCGAGGTGTGGGACGTCTTCCACATCGACCGCGGCTATCCCCGTTTCGTCGAGAACATGCAGCGCCTGGGCGCCGATGTGCGCCGAGTGGACGCCGACCCCGAGCGCGCCTGATCCAACCGTCCCGCCTGAACGGTCCACGCCGTTCCCCAGGTCCCACCGGGTGACGCCGCGCGAACTGCCGGTGGCGGTCCGGTGTGGCGAGTACAACTCAGGCCACCTGTGCGATCAAACGGGAAGAGGTCCAGATGCGTGCTCGACTTCGGGTTCGGCGCGGTGCGGGGCGCGGTGCGGCGGTGGTCTCGATGCTGGCCGTCACGGCCGGTGTCGTGGTCGCGCCGTCCGCGTCCGCCGCCGCGTTGCCGCCCAAGGTGCCCGTGGCCAAGGGGACCGGCGGCGCGGTCGTGTCCGACACGGTGCAGTCCACCCTGGCCGGTCTTGACGTGCTGCGCCGCGGTGGGACGGCGGCGGACGCGGCGGTGGCGGTGGCCGCGGTGCTCGGCGTGACCGACCCCAACGTGGCGGGTCTCGGCGGTGGCGGCTACCTCGTGTACTACGACGCCCGGTCCGGCCGGGTGTCCACCATCGACGGCCGGGAGACGGCGCCGTCCACGGCCGACGAGAAGCTGTTCATCGACCCGGCGACCGGCCAGCCGTACGCCTTCTTCGACGCCGTGACCAGCGGCCTGTCCGTCGGCACGCCCGGCAACCTCGCCCTGTGGCAGCGGGCCCTGCAGCGGTGGGGTCACTACGACCTCGACGACCTGCTGCAGCCCGCGATCAAGGTCGCCGAGGACGGTTTCCCGGTGACGACGCAGTTGAACAAGGAGATCGACCAGAACAAGGACCGGTTCAAGCAGTTCAGCTCCACCGCCGCCCTCTACCTGCCCGGCGGCGCCCCGCCCGCGGTCGGCTCGACGTTGCGCAACCCGGACCTGGCGAAGACGTACCGCGAGATCGCCCGGCACGGCACGGACGCCTTCTACAGCGGTTCGATCGGTCGTGACCTGACCAAGGCCGTGCAGAACCCGCCGCTGGCCGCCAACGCGACCGTCAAGCCCCCCAAGGGCAAACTGGCTCTTGGCGACCTGCGCGCCTACCGCGCTCTTGACCACGACCCCACCCACATCGAGTACCGCGGCGCGGACGTGTACGGCATCGCCCCGTCGTCGTCGGGTGGCACCACGGTCGGTGAGGCCCTCAACATCCTTGAGCGGACAGACCTGAGCAAGCTCGACCGGACGCAGGCCCTGCACTACTACCTTGAGGCCAGCAAGCTCGCTTACGCCGACCGCGGCCGTTACGTGGGCGACCCCAAGTTCGTCGACGTGCCCACGAAGCAGTTGCTGTCGGACTCGTTCGCCGCTGTTCGCGCATGCCGCATCGACCCGATCCGCGCGGCCGTTGCCCCTGTCGCGCCCGGTAACCCCCTCAACCCCGGTAGCTGCACGCCCCCTCCGCCCGCGGTTGCGCCAGTCGCCGACCACGAGGTCCACACCAACCACTTCGTCGTCGCCGACAAGTGGGGCAGCGTCGTCTCTTACACGAACACGTTGGAGCAGATCGGCGGCAGCGCGATCGTCGTCCCCGGTCGCGGGTTCCTGCTCAACAACGAGCTGACGGACTTCAACTTCACCCCGACCCAGGGCACCGCCCCCGACCCCAACCTGGCCGCGGGCGGCAAGCGCCCCCGGTCGAGCATGTCGCCCACCATCGTGCTCAAGCACGGTAAGCCGTGGTTCGCCGTCGGCTCCCCGGGCGGCTCGACGATCATCACCACGGTCCTGCAGATCATCGTCAACCGGATCGACTTCGGCCTGTCCTTGCCCGACGCCGTCGCCGCGCCGCGCGCCAGCCAGCGCAACACGCCCACGGTGACCGCCGAGCCCGCGTTCATCGCCGGGAACCCCGGCCTGGCCACGTACGGCCACACCTTCACCGCCCAGGCCGAGATCGGCGCCGCCGCCGCACTGGAGTTCGTCGACCACGGCCAGGTCCTGGCCGCGGGCGAACCGACTCGGCGAACCGGCACCTCAGCCGGGGTCGTCCGCCCCTCCCGGTAACCACCTCACCCGAACGGGCCGCTCCTGGTGTTTCGGGGGCGGCCCGTTCGGGTGTTCAGTCGTCCAACAGGGCGGCGATGGCCGCGCGCTCGTCGGCCGGGAAGACCAGCACCCGCAGCCCCTCGCCGTCCTCGGCCGGGACGGTGGTGGCCCGCACGCCCACTGTGCGCAGGCGTTCCTCGACGACCTGGGCGGCGGTGCGGCTGGGGACCTTGGCGATCTCGCGGAGCAGGCCGTAGTCGCGCCCGCGCTCGTCGCCGGTGAACGCCCAGCGCAGGACCAGTCCGAGCGCCCCGACCACCAGGAGCGCGACCAGCAGGAGGTACGGCGCGGGCAGGTTCACCCGCACATCATCCGCCTGTGAGCAATTCCACGGGCGGCAAACTTGTTACCGCCCAGTACCCTCGGGAGACCAGGTGAACGGAGGTTAACGGTGCCGTACCCGACAGACCGCGAGCGTGACCGCCCGTGGGTCATGCGGACCTACGCGGGTCACTCCTCCGCCGCCAAGTCCAACGAGCTGTACCGCCGCAACCTCGCCAAGGGCCAGACCGGGCTGTCAGTGGCCTTCGACCTGCCCACCCAGACCGGCTACGACCCCGACCACGAACTCGCCCGCGGCGAGGTCGGCAAGGTCGGCGTCCCGGTCAGCCACCTCGGCGACATGCGGACCCTGTTCGACGGCATCCCGCTCGACACGGCGAACACCTCGATGACCATCAACGCGACCGCCATGTGGCTGCTCGCGCTCTACATCACCGTCGCTGAGGAGCAGGGTGACCCCGACGGCGCTGAGCAGGGGGGCGTCGGCGCGCTCGCGGGCACGACGCAGAACGACATCATCAAGGAATACCTGTCCCGCGGCACCTACGTCTTCCCACCCGGCCCGAGCCTGCGCCTGATCACCGACATGGTCGCGTACACCGTCGCCACCGCGCCGCGCTGGAACCCGATCAACATCTGCAGCTACCACTTGCAGGAGGTCGGCGCGACGCCGGTTCAGGAAGTCGCGTACTCGATGTGCACGGCCATCGCCGTGCTCGACGCGGTTCGCGACTCCGGGCAGTTGCCGGAGGAGGAGTTCGGCAACGTCGTCGCGCGCATCTCTTTCTTCGTCAACGCCGGAGTCCGGTTCGTCGAAGAGATGTGCAAGATGCGCGCGTTCACCGACCTGTGGGACGAGATCTGCCGCGACCGCTACGGCATCACCGACCCCAAGCAACGCCGCTTCCGCTACGGCGTGCAGGTCAACTCGTTGGGGCTCACGGAGGCGCAGCCGGAGAACAACGTCCAGCGCATCGTCTTGGAGATGCTCGCGGTGTCGTTGTCGCGCAAGGCAAGGGCGCGCGCGATACAGCTACCGGCGTGGAACGAGGCGTTGGGGCTACCGCGCCCGTGGGACCAACAGTGGGCGCTGCGCATGCAGCAGGTCCTCGCCTACGAGACGGATCTGTTGGAGTACGAGGACATCTTCGACGGCTCCCCGGTCATCCAGGCCAAGGTGGACGAGATCCTGACCGGCGCGCGCGCCGAGATCGACCGCGTGCAGGCGATGGGTGGCGCCGTTGCCGCTGTCGAGTCCGGTTATATGAAGACCCAGATGGTTGCTTCCCTCGCCGAGCGTCGTCGTCGGATAGAAGCGGGGCAAGAGGTGATCGTGGGCGTCAACAAGTTCGACACCACGGAGCCGAGCCCGCTGCAATCCGAAGGCGCCAAAGCCATCGAGACCGTTGACCCTGTCGCCGAGCGCGAGGCCGTTGACGCTATCCGCCAGTGGCGCGCCAACCGTGACGACAAGGCCGTGCAGGACTCGTTGGAAGAACTGCGTTCGGCCGCCAAGACCGACGCCAACCTCATGGCGCCGACCCTGAACTGCGCCAAGGTCGGCGTGACCACCGGCGAGTGGGCCGCCGTCCTCCGCGAGGTGTTCGGCGAATACCGCGCCCCGACCGGGGTTTCCGGCGCGTCGGCGGCGGGTGAGGCGGGCGAGCACCTGGCCGAGGTCCGCGACCAGGTCAAGGCCACCGGCGACGAACTGGGCGAGCGGCTGCGGATGCTGGTCGGCAAACCCGGTCTCGACGGGCACTCCAACGGCGCCGAGCAGATCGCCGTGCGCGCCCGCGACACCGGGTTCGAGGTCGTCTACCAGGGCATCCGGTTGACCGCCGACCAGATCGTGTCCGCAGCCGTCCAGGAAGGAGTGCACGTCGTCGGGCTGTCCATCCTGTCCGGCTCCCACCTGGCGGCCGTGCCCGCCGTCGTCGAGGGCCTACGAGCGGCGGGCGCGGGCGACATCCCGGTCGTCGTGGGCGGCATCATCCCGCCCGACGACGCCGAGACCCTCCGGGCCGGCGGGGTGGCGCGCGTCTTCACGCCCAAGGACTACGAGATGACCCAGATCATGTCCGAGATCGTCCGCGTCGTGCGTGAAGCCCACGGCTTGTCTTAGTCCAGCAGCCCCAAGACGTCCTTGGTGCTCGCGACCGTGGCGAACCGGCCGCCGTGCAGGTTGGTCGCGGTCGCCCGGTACAGCTCGTCCGCGGTCAGCACACTGCCGTCTGGGCCCGCCTGGTCGAAGGTGAAGGTCGCGTCCAGCGCCACGTGCACGTCGTAGCCGAGGTTGCCGCCGACCCGCGCCGTCGTCTCCACGCACAGGTTGGTCTGGATGCCCGCGATCGCGATCCGGTTGATGCCGCGACCGGTGAGCCAGGCGTTCAGGTCGATGTGGCCGTGGAAGGCCGAGTTGACGTTCTTGGTGAACATCAGGTCCGGCCGCGCCCCGTCGAGTTCCGGCTTGAACTGGATCCCGGGCGTGCCCACGGTCAGCGGCGTGTCCTCGAACAGCGAGTCGTGCCGCACCAGCACGACGGGCTGACCGGCGGCGGTCCACGCGTCCAGCAGGGTCTTGATGTTGGCCTCGGCGCCCGGGTTGTTGCGCGGCCCGAGGCGGGGGTCGTCGAACCCGCGCTGGACGTCGATCAGGATGAGTGCGGTGGTCGTCATGGCCACAACCGTGCCCGGTCCGACGCGTTCGGACGAGGTGCAGAAAAGGCGCGATGCGATACTTTCCTGCCGGGTTCCGGGCGGGCATACTCGTGGTCGTGCGCACGATCGGCGTCCTCCTGCTCCCCGGCACCCGGGTCTTCGACTTCGCCGTGGTCAACGAGGTCTGGAACCTCGACCGGACCCCGCACGACCTGGGCCCCTTCGAGTTCCGCCTGTGCGCCCCGGCCACCCGCTTGTTGCCCCTGCGCCCCGCCGGGTCCGTCACCCCCACCCACGGCCTCGCCGCCCTCGCCGACTGCGACCTCGTCATCGCCCTCGGCCGCGTCGACCCGCGCGCCCCCGTCCCCACCCCGGCCCGCGTCGCCCTGCGCGCCGCCCACGCCGCGGGCGCCACCGTCGCCGCCCTCTGCTCCGGCGCCTTCACCCTCGCCGCCGCGGGCCTCCTCGACGGCCGCCGCGCCACCACCCACTGGGCCCTCCTCGACGACCTGGCCACCCTGTACCCGTCCGTCCAGGTCGACCGCGACGTGCTGTTCGCCGAGGACAACGACATCCTGACCTCCGCGGGCGTCGTCGGCGGCCTGGACCTCTGCCTGCACCTCGTCCGCCGCGACCTCGGCCCGCGCGCCGCCACCACCCTCGCCCGCCGCCTCGTCATGCCCCCCGTGCGCGAAGGCGGCCAAGCCCAGTACGTCGAAACCCCGCTCCCCACCCGCCCCGACCGCGGCGACATAGCGTCCACAGTGGACTGGGCACTCACCGCGCTGGCCAACCCCATCGGCGTCCCCGACCTGGCGGGCCGCACCCGGATGAGCCCCCGCGCCTTCCACCGCGCGTTCGTCGCCACCATGGGCGACACCCCCGGCCGCTGGCTCCTCCTCCAACGCCTCCGCCGCGCCCAACTCCTCCTGGAAACCACCAACCTCTCCATCGACCGCGTCGCCGCTCACAGCGGCCTCGGCACCCCCACCAACCTCCGCCGCCGCATGCGCTCCGAGTTCGGCACCACCCCCTCCACCTACCGCCGCACCTTCGCAGGCTAACCCTCGCGGACCAGCCGCCTGGCCTACCGTCCCGCGACCTCAGCCAACCGACTCACCACCGTGCTTCAGCACCCGTCAGCCGTCGCCGACTCCCGATGGGGCGGCCCCCACACCGGCAGGTCGGCCCCCACGCCGGCAAGTCGGCCCGCCCGCGTGTTTCGCCGGCTCGAGTCATCCACATTCCGCCCGGCTGTCCACAGCCAACAACACCACCTCCCGTCGATCTTGCCCCGCCGGTAGACTGGCCTCGGGGACGCCCCCCGGGAAGGGTGGGGGCCGGGCCGCGCGCGGGGTGTGCCTGCGGGAAGAGTGTGCGGTGGGCATCTAGGGTCGGTCGTATGGCCGAGTACCAGCACATCCTGGTTGACCGCGGTGTCGACGACGTCGACACCGTGCGGATCACCATGAATCGTCCGACCAGGCGGAATGCGTTGTCCGCTGAGCACCTTGCCGAGTTGCTGGCCGCGTTTTGCGTCGCGGGTACCTCCGACGCCAAGGGGATTGTGCTCGCGGGTGCTGGGCCGGTGTTCTCGGCCGGTCATGACTTCGCTGATGTCGCCGCGCGGGATTTGCTGGGGGTGCGTGGGTTGCTCCGCTTGTGCACCGAGCTGATGCGCACCATCCAGACCGTGCCGCAGGTGGTCGTCGCCCGGGTGCACGGCCTGGCGACTGCCGCGGGTTGTCAGCTTGTGGCCACCTGCGACTTGGCTGTCGCCGGTCAGTCGGCTGGGTTCGCGTTGCCTGGCGGTAAGGGTGGCTGGTTCTGCCATACCCCGGCCGTCCCGGTCGCGCGGTCGGTGGGCCGCAAACGTTTGATGGAGCTCGTCCTCACCGGCGACCCGATTGACGCCGATACCGCGCTCGACTGGGGGCTGGTGAACAAGGTCGTGCCCGACGACCAACTCGATGACGCCGTCAAGGATTTGCTGGCCCGAGCCACCCGGGGTAGCGCCGCGTCGAAATCCCTGGGCAAGCAGACCGTTTACGCCCAATTGGACCGTCCCGAGGCGGACGCCTACGCGATCGCGCTGGAGGTCATGGCGGCTGCCTCGCAACTGCCGGGCGCCAACGAGGGCATGGCCGCGTTCCTGGAGAAACGCGACCCGGTGTGGCCGGACTGAAACGTGCGCGGCGGGCCCCCTCGTCCCGCCGCGCACGTCCCAACCGACTTACGGCAGGGTCTTCAGGAACGGCGCCACCGTGTTGGCGAAGCCGTAACCGGCCGTGGCGTCGTGGTTGATCGACCAGGTCATCGCGCCCCGGATGTCCGGGTACGTGGTCGACGGCTTGAAGGTGCCGCAGTTGGTGCCACGCGCGAGGCAGTTGAGCGCCGCGTTGACGTTGGACGGCGACTGGTAGCCGCCACCCGCCCCGGCGGGTGACGCCGGGAGGCCGAGGCCGACCTGGTCGGCGCGCAGACCGCCCTGGAGTTGGATGCAGGCGAGCGCGGTCAGGAAGTTGACCGTGCCCTGCGAGTACACCTGCTGGTCGCAGCCGAGCATCGTGCCCGAGTTGTAGTACTGCATGTTCCAGATGGTCAGGATGTCCTTGACCGCCAGCGCCAGTTGGAAGTACGCCTGCTGGGTGGACTGGCCGTCGATGGTCTGCGGCGCGAAGGTGATGATCTTGCCGCCGTTGGCGTAGATCGTCCGCAGCGCCGAGCCCATGTACTGCGCGCTGACGCCGTTCTCCAGGTCGATGTCGACGCCGTCGAAGCCGTAGTCGCGGATCAGGGTGGACACACTGCTGCCGAACGCCGCCGCCGAGGAGGAGTCACCGGCGTAGATGGTGCCCTTCTCGCCGCCGACCGAGATGATGACCTTCTGGCCGCGGGCCTGCACGGTCTTGATGTCGGCCTTGAACTGGTCGACGGTGTAACCGCCCAGTTGGCTGGACAGGCCCGGGTCGAGGTTGAACTCCACCGCGCCGCGGGTCGCGGGGACCGCGTCGGCGAACGCCACGGCGATGATGTCGTAGGTGGTGGGCACCTGCGCGAGCGTCAACGCCTTCGCGCCGTTGTAGAAGTTCTGCCAGTAGCCGGTGAGCACGTGCTTGGGCAGCGACGTGTTCGGGTTGCCCGGCGTGGTGGTCGTGGTCGTCGTCGTGGTCTTCGACGTCGTGCTGGTGGTGCTGGTCGTCGTGCTGGTGGTGGTCTTGCTCGTGGTCGTGACGGTGGTGGTCGACGACGGCGGCGTCCCCGGCCCGTCGAGGCTCACGTCGTCGGCGAGGTAAGCGGGTTGGCCGTACCAGCCGTGCAGGTAGATGGTCACCGACTTGGTGTTCGCGCCGGTGGTGAAGCTGGTGGAGAGCTGGACCCAGGACCCGCCGGTCGGGTTCCAGGTGCTGACGTCCGTCGTGCCGGTCCCCTGGGCGCCCAGGTAGACGTAGGCACCCTTGACCCAGGCGCTGAGCGTGTACTTCGAGCTGGGGTTCACGGTGACCGACTGCGAGCAGTTCGCGTTGTCGGAGCCCGCCGGGGCCGCGGTCAGCGCGTAGCTGCCGGAGTGCTTGTCCGCGCTGGTGATGCTGCCGCCGCCGGAACAGGTCCAGCCGGACAACGCGCCCGCCTCAAACCCGGGGTTCGTGACCAGATTGGCCGCGGTAGCGCTCCCGGCGAAGGCGAGGACAAGTCCAACGGTGACCGACAAGGCGGACAGCAGGGCGACGATCGCACGCTTGGCGTGGGACGTCATGGCTGCCTCCAAAGGGGCAAGTGCAGGTGCAGGGTGATCGAGACCACCTCAAAATGGACTAGACCAATAGCCCCTGTCAACCCCCGCGTCGTCGAGTGGTCACCCCCCGCTCCCCCCACGCCGCCACCCCCCGTAACCACCACCCCCAGACGTATGGCGCACGACCACCCCGCGCAACCATCCACAAGAGACTGTCACCCAACCAGACCACAGAGGACCAATCATGATCACGCAGCCCCCATTCACGACAGACCCCTCGCCCCCCAACACCCCACCCCCCTCACCGACGAAGCACCACCCCCACCCCACCCCCACGCGCCTCAACCCCCCAGCCCCCATCGACGAAACACCGCGACCACCCAGCACCGCACCCCTCGAAACCCACCCCACATCGACAAAGGCCGCCAGCCCGCCCCGCGCGCCTCAAAACCCCAGCCCCCCATCGACGAAGCGCCACCCCCACCCCACGCGCCCAAAAGCCAGCCCAGATCGACGAAGCACCACCCCACCCCACGCGCCTCGAAACCCGCCCCTCATCGACGAGGGTCGCCAGCCCGCCCCGCGCGCCTCAAACCCCTGTCCCTCATCGACGAAGCGCCACCCCCACCCCACGCGCCTCGGAACCCGCCGATCCCAACCGCCCGCTGGGGTGGAGTTGTTTTGTTTGGGGGAGGCGGGGGCCTAAGCCGGCCGGCGGGTAAGGCCACGCTTTCCAGTGGCCCCGCCTTTTAGCCTTACCCAGGCCACCGCACAGGGGCCCCAAACAAAACAACTTCACCCCAGCGGGCACCCCGCATTATCTGGCGCATCCAGCGGCGTCGCCGCCAGGCGACAAGCAGTCCCCCGAGGCGCAGTGCCCCCTCACACCCCATGCAAGCTCAACGATGATGCTCATGCAAAAGAAGCTGCGTATAAGCCGCCACCGACTGGGCATCAGTAATCTCCCCCGCACGAACCATCATCTCGAATGCAGCCCGCGGATACCACGCAGCCCGCATGTCCTGTTCCTCAAGTTCACGCTCGGCCAACCCCTCAGTCAGATCGGTGGCCAGGTAGACATGCCCCCGCTGACTCGACATCCCCGCCGCGACGTCAAGTGTCCCGATCCGAACCATGGACCCCGCCCGCAGCCCGGTTTCCTCACGGAGTTCCCGCGCCGCCAACTCCGCCGGGTCGAGTTCCGCGCGGTCCGGGGCGGTGCCCTGCGGGAACTCCCAGCGCCGGGCGCCCAACGGATAGCGGTACTGCTCCACGAGCATCAGGCGTTCGCCGTCAAGCGGGATGACGAGGGCGTAGTCCGGTTTGTCGATCACTCCGTAGATGCCAGCGCTGCCGTCGGGGCGGCGGATGCGGTCCTCGCGGACGGTCATCCAGGCGTTCGCGTAGACCCGGGTCGATTCGAGGCGTTCCACAGGGTGGATCCTGCCCTGTCCGCCGAGAGGGCTAACCTGCCCGGGTGCGTCTCGTGATCGCTCGCTGCCAGGTCGACTACGCCGGTCGGCTCACCGCCCACCTGCCGATGGCGAACCGCTTGCTGCTGGTGAAGGCCGACGGTTCGCTGTCGGTGCACTCCGACGACCGCGCGTACAAGCCGCTGAACTGGATGACCCCGCCGTGCTGGCTCACCGAGGAGCCGGGGTTGTGGACGGTGCAGAACAAGGCGGGCGAGAAGCTCGTCATCACGATCGAGGAAATCCTGCACGACGCCAAGCACGAGCTGGGCGCCGAGCCGGGCCTGGTCAAGGACGGTGTCGAGGCCCACCTGCAGGAACTCCTCGCCGAACACATCACCACCCTGGGTGACGGCTACACCCTGGTCCGCCGCGAGTTCCCCACCGCCATCGGCCCGGTCGACATCATGTGCCGCGACTCCGACGGCGCCTCCGTCGCCGTCGAGATCAAACGCCGCGGCGAGATCGACGGCGTCGAACAGCTCACCCGCTACCTCGACCTCCTCAACCGGGACCCCCTCCTCGCCCCCGTCCGCGGCGTCTTCGCCGCCCAACTGATCAAACCCCAGGCCCGCACCCTCGCCGAAGACCGCGGCATCCGCTGCGTCACCCTCGACTACAACACCCTCCGCGGCATCGAATCCGACGAGTTCCGCCTCTTCTGACCGGCTTCAGCCCTGCCGGGTCCCGCGGCCCCACGCCTCGAGGTGGGCGGTGGCGTTGGGGGCGTTCCTGACCAGCGTGCTACGCCACGGCAGTGCCCCTTCCCGCTGCAACCTGCCGATCACGACGATCGGGTGCACCCCGTGTTCCCTGGCGACCGCCGTCACCCAGGGCGCGCCGACCCGGGCAGGTGGTTTCGGGAGCGGCCGCTCGAACACCCAGCCGGACGCGAGTTCATCCGCTCGGTCCTCATCGCCCAGCGTGTGGTCGTCCTCGTCGATGAGGGGTGTTCCGTTGGTGGCGACATCGCCGCGAACGACGTGCGCGATCTCGTGCAACAGGGTGAACAGCACCTTGTCGAGCCGCTGGCCTCGACCTGACAGTGCGATGACCGGTCCGGCCTTGTCCGCGTAGGACGCACCGGAGATCTTGCTGGACGGGAACGCCGCCACGTACACCAGGCGCACACCGACTGCCCCGAACCGTTCCGGCAGGTCTTCGAAACCGGTCGGCTCGCGAACCAGTCGACTCACCTGCTTGGCGAGCGCCTCAAGCCCTCTGCGTGAGTAAGCCTGGGCGGGAGCCTCGGGGGCGGCTCTGCGTACGCAAGCGAACCAGCCGTTCTGAGTTGGTGTCAGCGGTTCGCCGTTGTTGGCGCGTCGTGCTGCCAGTTGCCATTCGGGCGGGTCGTCGAGGCTTTCGATGCCCAGGAGGCGCATGAGCTGCTCGGCTTGGTCACCGGTGGACGTGGCGGTGATGATCCCGCGCTTGCGCAACACGGCCATGGGAGCGAGCTCGTTGAGTTTCGCGCGGGTCCTGACCTCGTCGAGTCCTGCCTGGACGCTCGGATCTTGCCGCTGCTGCCGGAGGAAATAGGAATCCTGCAGGTTCAGCCAGAACTCGGCGCTGGTCCCGAGGGCCGCGCCGATCTGGGCCGCCGACTCCCGGGTGATCTCCTTCTTGCCCTGGACGATTTCGGAGACGAACTGGGTCGGACGGCCGAGGATGTCGGCGAACTCAACCTGCGTCCAGCCCCGGGCCGCCAGTTCGTCGGCGAGGTGCTCCCCGGCGGGAAACACCTCGGCGAGTGTGGTGTCCATCAGCGCCCCCCTAGTGGTAGTCGACGACTTCGATGATGACCGCGATGCGGCCGCCCTCCGTCTTGAAGGTCACGATCAGCCGGAACTGGTCGTTCAGACGCATCGAGTGCTGCCCGGCCCGGTCCCCGAGCAACTGCTCCAGCCGCAGGCCGCGGAGTGCGTACAGGTCACGCTCGTCCTTCGCGGCGAGGATGCGTTGGATCGTCTTCCGGTATGCCCTGACGACATCGCGCCCCCACCTCTTCGGTGCGTAAGTAGCGTCCTCGGCCAGTCGACGCAGCTTCTCGTCGCTGTACTGGACTCGCAACTAACCCTCACCCCATCACCCCTGGACTGAAGTTCCAGCTAGTGATCGAGGGTATCTCCGGTCATCGACTTGCCAGGCACTAGTGTACACAGATTCACCCATAAGGTGAAGTCTCAACGCAAATCTTGGTGGTGGCCTTGTTTGGTGGTAGGAGTACGGCCGGTTGCGCTGGTCCAAGGCCGGTAAACCCACTGGATCGATCTGGAAGCGACCGCATAGTCTCCCGTCGTGCTCCTCTCTACCGCCGTGCCGCCCCGCTTGTGGACGGCGAATTTCCGCCTGTACTTCGTCGCTCGCATCGTGTCGATGGTGGGGGACTCGATGGTGCCGGTGGCGACGTCGGTGGCGGTGTTGGGGCTTGGGTACGGCGTGAGCGGGGTGGGGTTCGCGCTGGGGGCGTGGATGGGCGCGTTCGCGTTGTTCGTGGTGTTCGGTGGGGTGTTCGCGGATCGGTTTCATCCGTTGCCGCAGATGGTGGGGGCGGACGCGGTTCGGTGCGGGTTGCAGGCGGGGTTCGCGGTTTACCTGTGGCTGGGGCATCCGGGGTTGTCGTTCATCATCGGGATCGGCGTGTTGGGCGGGGTCGCGACGGCGATGTTCCAGCCGGGGTTGACGAGCCTGGTGCCGCAGGTGGCGGCTGACCCGCAGCACGCGAACGGGGTACTGCGGGTCAGCGAGGGCACGGCGACGATGTTGGGGCCCGCGTTGGCCGGGTTCCTGGTCGCCACGACGTCGGCTGGGTGGGTGTTCGCGGTCGACGCGGGCACGTTCGCGATCAGCGGCGTCTGCCTCCTCGCGTTGCGCGTCCCGCGACTGACCACCGGCGCCACCGAGTCGACGTGGCGGAACCTGCGGTCGGGGTGGGAGGAGTTCCGCTCCCGGTCGTGGTTGTGGGGCGTCATCCTGATCTGGTGGGTGCTCGGCGTGTTCGTGTGGGGGCCGATCACGCCGCTCGGCGCCGCGTCCATCATCGGCGCGCACGGCAAGGCGGTGTTCGGCTACGCGGAGGCCGCGTTCGGCGCGGGTTCCATCCTCGGCGGCCTGATCGCGATCCGCTTCCGCCCGACCAGACCCCTGTTCGGCGGCGGTGTCGCCATGTTCCTGTTCCCGTTGATGCCCCTCGCCGCCGCCCTGGTCCCCGCCGTCCCCCTCCTGCTCCTCGGCTACGCGATCAGCGGCATCGGCTGGGCGTTCTGGGGCGTCCAGTGGTCGACGACGGTGCAAACCCAGATCCCGGCGGACCGGCTGAACCGGGTCGCGGCCTACGAGGTCGCCGGGTCGATCCTGGCCGTCCCCTTTGGACAGGCGGTGGCAGGCCCGGCGAGCGCGGTGTTCGGCATCCACCCGCTCCTGCTGGTCGCCTCCATCACCGCCGCCGGTTGCGCGGCCGCACTCCTGATCAGCCCACCAATCCGCCGGTTGACCCGGGCGCGGTGAGCCGTCACGGGTGGATGGAGTTCAACCGGCGGGTGAGGTGTTCGCGGGCGAGTTGGGCTCGGCGGGGTGAGCCGTGGCCGCCGGTGAGGGCGATGTGGGTCCAGAGCCCGGCGAGGTAAGCGGTGAAGGCGGTGAGGGTGGCGTCGTTGACGCCGGTGAGGGTGGCCCGGTCGCGGGCCCAGGCTTCGGCGCTGGTCGGGGTGTGTCCGGCTTCGATGAGGCGCAGGGTGAGGAAGGCGGTGTCGACCCAGGGCGCGGCGGCGGCGGGGAATCCCCAGTCGATGATGTGGAGGGTTCCGTCGTGGCCGATGCGGATCTGGTCGCCGTGCAGGTCGGTGTGGGTGAGGCGGTCGCCGTCGACGAGTTCGGGGACGTGCTGGGTGAGTCGGGTGAGGGCGACGAGGTCGAGGTCGGCCACGAGTCCGGGGTCGAGATCGGCGACGCGGGTCCACCAGTCGGTGGGCGCCCACCGGTCACGCAGGGGCCTGATGGGCGGGGTGGCGGGCAAGGTGGCGAGGTGTTCGAGGGCGTCGGCGATCAGGGGTAGGTCGGGGGAGTCGGGGGCGAGGCTCGCGGGGCGGCCGGGCAGATGGGTGAACCCGACGATCAACCAGTGTTCCCCGTCGGGCACGTCGAGGTCGGTGTGGAAAAGCACGGGGGGTGCGAGGTCCGCGGCGGCGTGGTTGCCTGCGATCTCGTTGCGCAGCCACCGCATCCGGCGGCTGACCCCGGCGACGGCCTTGACGAAGACCCGGGTGCCGTCGGCCAGGCGCAGGACGGCGGCGAGGTCGGCGGTGCTGCCGGTGATGGCGTCCTCGGCGCCGAGCACCGGCCCCAGGCAGCCGACGACGGCGTCGCGGACGGGGGTCGGTAGCTGGTCCCACCTCATCCGTGGTCCCTCGCCTTCGAATGTTTGGCCGTCACGGGTCTTTCGTGCGGGTGTCGGTGTTCTCGTTGCCGTCAGCGCCGGAGTTGCTGCAGTGTCCGTCTTCGTGGCACTGTCCGCAGTCCCCCCGCGATGACCACACCTGCTTGTCGATGAGGTAGCCCGCCGCGGCGATTGCCTCGATGCTACGGCTTACCGCCCCGGATCTTGCCGGGGGCGTGTCGTCGGGGACGTGGTGGAGGAACTGTCCGCCCAGCCGTTGGCACAGCTCGGTGTAGAGGTGGGTGTCCAGGATGAGTTGGTGCCAGCCAAGATCCACCAGCGCGCTGGGTACCAGTCCGGCCCCTGGCTGCCGCGCGGCGGCGGCCAGGAACGCGAGCGCTTGGTCGACAATCCGCTCGGCCAGTTCGGCGACCTGCGGGTCCGCGGCGGCCACCCGCGCGGATACCCGCTGGAACATCTCGGGATCCACCAGATCACGACCACGAGACGAGACGGCGGCGATCATGTCTGCCTCCTCAGAGGAGATGACATCGGCCTCTTGATCCCTACGCCACGCGCCGGTTCGACGCTATCCACCAACCCGGGAGGGATTCGAGATCCGGTGCGGCGCGGTTCCTGATCTGGGTCGGCATCGACCATGACCCGTGTCGACGGAACCAGGATCGGTGGTGTTGACCACCGGGGTCACCGCTGGATCCGTGGGCCATCCACCGTACGACGAATGGCCCAAGGCGTACCCCCGTTCCGCGCGGAATCCCGCCGGGGTGCGGTTCGTCGTGCGGTGGGGGGCGAAGGGGGCCATGCTGTGCCGGTGATCATTGCGAGGTGAACGGTGGTGGCTGGTATGCACCTTCTCGCGGATGCCGACCTGCGGCTCGACGCGGCTCCGATCGATTACGTCCTGCTGGCTCTGTACTTCGTCGTCGTGCTCGGGATCGGGGCGATGGCGCGGCGGTCCGTGTCGAGCAGTTTGGACTTCTTCCTGTCCGGGCGGTCGTTGCCGGCGTGGGTGACCGGGTTGGCTTTCATCTCGGCGAACCTGGGCGCGGTGGAGATCTTCGGGATGACCGCCAACGGGGCCCAGTACGGGTTGCCGACGATGCACTACTACTGGATCGGCGCGATCCCGGCCATGGTGTTCCTCGGCCTGGTGATGATGCCGTTCTACTACGGCTCGAAGGTGCGCAGCGTCCCCGAGTTCCTGTTGCGCCGGTTCGGCCGGTTCGCGCACCTGGTGAACGGGGTCAGTTTCGCGTTGGCCCAGGTGTTGATCGCCGGGGTGAACCTGTTCGCGCTCGCCACTGTGGTGAACCTGTTGCTCGGCTGGCCGTTGTGGTTGAGCGTGGTGGTCGCGGCGGTGATCGTGTTGGCGTACACGTCGTTGGGTGGGTTGTCGGCGGCGGTCTACAACGAGGTGATGCAGTTCTTCGTGATCGTGGCGATGTTGCTGCCGCTCACCTTCGTCGGTCTGCACAAGGTCGGCGGGTGGCAGGGGCTGGTCGACAAGATCACCGCCGCCAACCCGGCCACCGCTGACGTGCAGCTCTCGTCGTGGCCGGGGACCAACCTGACCGGCATCACCAACTCGACGTTGAGCGTGCTGGGCATCGTGTTCGGGCTCGGGTTCGTGCTGTCCTTCGGCTATTGGACGACGAACTTCGCCGAGGTGCAGCGGGCGTTGTCGGCCAAGAGCATGTCGGCGGCGCGGCGGACCCCGTTGATCGGCGCCTACCCGAAGACGTTCATCGCGTTGATCATCATCATCCCCGGCATGATCGCGGCGGTGGTGGTGCCGGAGCTGGCCCAGTTCAAGGCGGGGCACGACACCGGGGTCACCTACAACAACGCGATCCTGCTGCTGATCCGCGACCTGCTGCCCAACGGCATGCTCGGCATCGCGATCACCGGTCTGCTGGCGGCGTTCATGGCGGGCATGGCGGCCAACGTCAGCTCGTTCAACACCGTGTTCACCTACGACATCTGGCAGGCCTACGTCCGCAAGGACAAGCCGGACGAGTACTACCTCAGGGTCGGCAGGCTCGTCACGATCGTCGGGTGTGTGCTGGCGATCGGGACCGCGTTCATCGCCAGCAGCTTCAACAACATCATGGACTACCTGCAGACCCTGTTCGGCTTCTTCAACGCGCCGCTGTTCGCCACGTTCATCCTGGGCATGTTCTGGAAGCGGATGTCGGCGCTGGCCGGTGGTCTCGGCCTGATCGCCGGTACCGCCACCGCGGTCACCGTCGACATGTTGAACCGGGCAGGCGTGCTGCACCTGGCCGGTCAGGGCGCGAGTTTCGTCGCGGCGAGCGCCGCGTTCGTGGTCGACATCGTGCTCAGCGTGCTGGTTTCGCTGGCGACCCGGCCGAAACCGGAGGAGGAGCTGGTCGGTCTGGTGTGGTCGTTGACCCCGCGGGACCGGTTGCGGCACGACGAGACCGGCGAGAACGCGGGCTGGATCCGCAAGCCCGGGGTGCTTGCTATCGGCGTGCTGGCCGTGACGCTGGTCCTGAACATCGTGTTCTGGTGAGGAGTGGGTGATGGCCGAACCGAGGAAGCGCGCCGGGTTGTTCGACCTGCGCGGCGTGCTGGCGCTGCTGTTCGCCGTCTACGGGGTCGTGCTGACCGTCATGGGCATCGGGTTCACCACCGACGCCGACCTGGCGAAGGCCGACGGGGTGAACGTGAACCTGTGGATGGGCATCGGCATGCTGGTGTTCGCCGCGGCGTTCGGGCTCTGGGTGCGCCTGCGACCGCTCAGCGTTCCCGATACCGCCGATACCGCCGACAAGACCGACGCGTGACGCCGCGGGGTTTCGCGCGGGCGGGAGTGGCGTAGCTCACCTGGCGTGAGCGCGACCGCATGGCATCATCGAGCCACGAAGTTACCGATCGGTAGCATGCCGTGGAGGTGGCCAGTGGCGCGGGAGTTCGCGGTCGTCGGGGTGGTCGGACTGGGCACGATGGGCGCCGGGATCGCCGAGGTACTGGCCCGCGGCGGTGTGCGCGTGATCGCCGTCGAGGTGGACCCGGTAGGCGTCGAACGCGGCCGCGCGCACATCGAGCACTCGACCTCGCGCGCCGTCGCCAAGGGCAAACTGGCCGGGGACGCCCGCGCCGCGCTGCTGGACAAGATCGCGTACAGCACCTCGCTGGCGGATCTCGGCGACGCCGACCTGGTGATCGAGGCCATCCCGGAATCGTTGGACCGCAAGGCATCCGTGTTCGCCGAGTTGGACCGGATCATGCGGCAGGACGCGGTGCTGGCGTCGAACACCTCGTCGCTGTCGGTGACCAGGATCAGTGTCCACACCGGACGGCCGGGCAAGGTCGTCGGGCTGCACTTCTTCAACCCGGCGCCGGTGTTGCGGCTGGTCGAGGTCGTGCGCACGGTCGTCACCGAGCCGGACGTGGTCGCCGACGTGGTCGAGTTCGCCCGTCGACTGGGCAAGGAACCGGTGGTGATCGGCGACCGCGCCGGATTCATCGCCAACGCCCTGCTTTTCGGCTACCTCAACCACGCCGTCGCCATGTACGAATCCCGCTACGCCACCCGCGAAGACCTCGACGCCGCCATGCGTCTCGGCTGCGGATACCCGATGGGACCGCTGGCGTTGCTGGACCTCATCGGCCTGGACACCGCGTACGAAATCCTGGAATCGATGTACGCGCAATCCCGAAACCGCCTGCACGCGCCGTCGCCGATCCTCAAACAGATGGTCACCGCCGGATTTTTGGGCCGCAAGACCGGCCGTGGCTTCTATACATATGATGGTCTGGAATCGCCGAATGTCGTGGACGATTCACCGGCGCCGTCGTCGGATGAGGTCACTGCTCGGGTCGTCCGGCGGGTTGGTGTGGTCGGCACGGGCACGATGGCCACCGGCATCGTAGAAGTGTTCGCGCGCAAGGGTTTTGACGTTGTGTTGCGGGCTCGGTCGGTGGACAAGGCGTCGGCCGCGGTGGCGAAGGTGCGCAAATCGCTGGACCGCCAAGTCGCCAAGGGCCGTTTGTCTTCGGCGGAGCGGGACACCGTTCTGGAACGTGTCTCACCGGCCGTCGAGTTCTCAGAACTGGCCGACTGCGATGTGGTGATCGAGGCGGTCGCCGAGGAATTGCCGGTCAAGCAGGCAGTTTTCGGCGCCTTGGACGCTTGCGTGCGGCCCGGCGCTATCCTGGCCACCACAACGTCATCCCTCCCGGTCATCGAATGCGCGGCGGCCACATCCCGACCACAGGACGTCATCGGCCTGCACTTCTTCAACCCCGCCCCGGTCATGAAACTGGTCGAGGTCGTCTCCACGATCTCCACCGCCGCCGACGTCATCGCCACCGCACACACCCTTTGCGCGCAAATCGCCAAACACCCCGTCCACTGCACCGACCGGGCCGGTTTCATCGTCAACGCCCTGCTATTCCCGTACCTCAACGACGCCGTCACAATGCTCGAAGCCCACTACGCCACCGCCGACGACATCGACACCGCCATGAAAGTCGGCTGCGGCCTCCCCATGGGCCCCTTCGAACTCCTCGACGTCGTCGGCCTGGACGTCTCCCTCGCCATCGAACGCACCCTGTTCAACTCCTTCCACGAGTCCGGCTACGCCCCCGCCCCCCTCCTCGAACACCTCGTCACCGCAGGCCGCCTAGGCCGAAAAACCGGCAAGGGCTTCCGCGACTACAGCCGCCCCGCATAATTGCCCTGTGCCAAGCAGTTCCGCTGCTCGGCGCGTCATCGTGGCGTGCCCAGGTCATGGCAGCCATACTTGGGGCACGCGACGAGACATTGAGAGTGGAGAGTGGGTGAGACCAGGTGGATGTGCGGTTCGCAAGACCGATCGCCACGCTTGCCGACGCCGGCAGGCTTCTGGGTATCCCCAGGCAGACATTCCACCGCTGGGCGCGGGGGTACCCGCTGGGTGGCCCGCTGCTTCATGTCGCCCACACCGGCGGACAGCGCACGGCGACCGTGCCATTCATCGCGCTCGCCGAGGCATGGGTTCTGGCAGGGCTCAGGGCCGCGGGGGTGCAGCCCCAGCGGATCCGCCCAGCCCTCACTCGCCTCCAGATCGAATTCGGCGAGGAGTACGTGCTGGTATCGAAGTCGCTCGCCACGGAGGGCATCGATGTCCTGTGGGACTTCGCCAGGACAGAAGAGGGCGCGGGGCTGATTGAAGGAAACACCGGCCAAGCGGTGATCAGGGAAATAGTCCAGGACTACCTCCAATATGTGGGGTTCGAGGCGGATGAATACCCCTCATCTCTGCAACTGAAGCCATTTGAGCCGTCCAAAGTGGTTGTCGACCCATTCCGCGCGGGTGGCCAGCCGATGTTCCCGGCCTCGGGGACGCTCGTCGCCAACGTCGCAGGCATGCTGAGGGCGGGTGAAGATCCTGGAGTCGTCGCCGAAGAACACGGAGTCGGAGTCGACGATGTACGGGCCGCCGCCCGCGTCCTCCTGGGCCGCGCCGCCTGAGTTCTACTTCGACGAGAACGCGGTCACGCGGAGCGTGCTCAAGTTCCTGATCGATCTCGGCTATCGGTGCCACACCCCGGCGGAGTTGTTCGGCACACGGGACTCGGCGCTCGGTGTCCGCGATGAGGTCTGGCTTACCCGAGTTCGCGAGCACGACTGGGTAGTCCTCAGCCGGGACGCCAAGATCATGGAGCGCCCCGCCGAGCTGGCTGCTTATCGCGCCGCGAACGTGCACATGTTCTATTTGCCCGGAGAGGCGACGCGTGCTCAACTCCTGGAGTTGATCTCGGCAAACCTGCGGGACATCATCACCTATGCAAGCGCCAAAAAGCCGAATGTTTGGCAAATCAAGCGTACGGGTGTCTCGCTGTTCTCACCGAAGAGAGCACCGCGAAAACGCTCGTGAACCGACGGCTGGGAGGATCTTCCGCTGCTCGGTCTGGCCTCGGGGTGCGGCCCTCGACCTGTCCGGCCAGGGTGTCAGGCGTGGCGGGGGTTGCGGGTCGAGAAGCAGGTGAGGGCTTCCGCGACTACAGCCGCCCCGCATAATTGCCCTGTGCCAACCTACGAGTTCCGCTGCCGCGCCTGCGGTACCACCTTCGACGTCAACCGTCCGATGAGTGCCGCCGCTGATCCGGCTCAGTGTCCGTCCGGTCATGACGACACGGTCAAGTTGCTCACCATGGCCGGGTTGGCGGGGCGCGCGGGCGCTCCGACGCCGCCGGCTGGTGGTGGGTGCTGTGGCGGCGGGTGTTGCGGCTAGGGCGCGGTCAGGATCTGGGGGCCGTCTTCGGTGATGGCGATGGTGTGTTCGGCGTGCGCGGCGCGGGTGCCGTCGACGGTGCGGAGGGTCCAGCCGTCGGGGTCGGTGCGGTAGTCGTCGCCGCCGATGTGGAGCATGGGTTCGATCGCGATGGCCATGCCCGCGCGCAGCCGCAGGCCCCGGCCGGGGGTGCCCTCGTTCATGACCGACGGTGACTCGTGCATGGCGCGGCCGATGCCGTGGCCGCCGAAGTCCGGGGGGACGCCGTAGCCGCCTGCGCGGGCGACGGTGCCGATGGCGTGGCCGATGTCGCCGAGGCGGTTGCCGATGACGGCGGCCTCGATCCCGGCGGCCAGGGCGCGCTCGGTGGCGGCGATGAGGTCGACATCGGCGGGGTCGGCGGTCCCGACGATGAACGACTGGGCGGAGTCGCCGTGCCAGCCGTTGATGTGGGCGCCGAAGTCGATGCTGACCAGGTCGCCGTCGCGCAGGGGGGTGTTGTCGGGGATGCCGTGCACGATCGCGTCGTTGACGGACACGCACAGCACCGCCGGGTACGGGGTCGGCGCGAACCCCGGCCGGTACCCCAGGAACGACGACCCGGCGTTGTGCTCGGCCAGCACCTCCCGCGCGACCTCGTCCAACTCCACCGGCGTCACCCCCACCGCCGCGGCCGCCCGCGCCCGCGTCAACGCCTCCGCCACCACGCGCCCCGCCACCCGCATCGCCGCGAACTCCCGCGGCGTCTTCAACTCGATCATACCGATAACTATACCGGTATTTCTATCCCGCGCTACCATGGACCCCATGGTCCGACCCCCCTTGAGCGACGCCGACCGCCTCCGCGGCGAACACCTCGGTGCCCTCCTGCGCACCGCCCGCGGCGACCGCAGCATGGTCGACATCGCCGCCGCCGCGGGCATCTCGGTCGAAACCCTCCGCAAAATCGAACGCGGCCGCGTCCCCACCCCGGCCTTCTTCACCGTCGCCGCCATCGCGGGCGCCGTCGGCATGCCCCTCGAAGACCTGGTTGTCCACACCGCCCCGGTCGAGCCCGGCAAACTCACCGCCTAGCCGGACGAAAGCGGCGCAGTTGAGCCTGGTACATCGCGTAATGCCTTGAGGTGGACATAGCAATCCAGGGAAAGGCCACTCCCGAGACGCTGAACAATCCGCCTTGCGAATTGCCCACCCGGCGGCTACGGCCGGAGCCCACCCACCCGGGGGCCGGGGGCCCATTCCTGAAGGTAGCGCGGATGGCGACCTGTCAAGAGACGGCCGGGTTCGCCTGTGGACAGCCAGCGGAGTTGTGGACAACTCAGTAGTGACCCATCCCGACGTTCGCGGGCTGTCGGGCGACGAGATCAGTGGACTGTCGCGCGACCGGTCAGCGTGATCAACGAGGTGGCCGAGATGGCGAAGGGCCGCCGCGAGCCGCGACGGCCCCGCTGCACGAGATCTACCCGGGCAGGATGGCGCTGATCTCGGCGCCTGCTTCTGGGCCGAAGGCGCCGCTGATGCGGGTTACCGCGTCGGCCTTGGCGTACGTCCATTCCTGCGGTCCGTCGGCTTCCAGCACGAGCACCGCCACCATCGACCCCAACTGGGCGCACCGCTCCAGGGACAGGCCGTTGGTCAGGGCGGTCAGGAAGCCTGCGCGGAAGCCGTCGCCGACGCCGGTGGGGTCGACTTTGGCGGTTTCGGGGACGGCGCCGATGTGCAGGGACGTGCCGTCGGGGGTGACGATTTCGGCGCCTTTTTCGCCCAGGGTGGTGATGCGCAGGCCGACGCGGGACATGATGTCGGATTCGGACCAGTCGGTTTTTCGGCGGAGGAGTTCCCACTCGTAGTCGTTGCTGAAGAGGTAGTCCGCGCCGGTGATGAAGTCGCGGATTTGGGCGCCGTCCATGCGGGCCAACTGCTGCGACGGGTCCACGGCGAACCTGTAGCCGCGGGCGCGGCATTCGGCGGCGTGGCGGAGCATGCCCTCGGGGTCGTTGGGGCTGATCAGCACGAGGTCGAAACCGCCGACCCGGTCGGCGACCGGGGTCAGTTCGATCAACCGGGCCTCGGACATGGCGCCCGCGTAGAAGGACGCGATCTGGCACATGTCGTCGTCGGTGGTGCAGACGAAGCGGGCGGTGTTGGCGACGTCGGACACGCGGACACCGGAGCAGTCCACGCCGTGGCGTTCCAGCCAGGAGCGGTAGTCGGCGAAGTCGTCGCCGACGGCGCCGATCAGGACCGGGCGGGCGCCGAGGACCCCCATGGCGTGCGCGATGTTGGCCCCGTTGCCGCCGCGGCGGACGATCAGGTCGTCGACCAGGAAGCTGAGCGAGACGCGGTGCAACTGCTCGGTGACGAGTTGGTCGGCGAACTTGCCGGGGAAGTGCATCAGGTGGTCGGTCGCGATGCTCCCGGTGACGGCAACGGGCACGTGCGGCCCTCCCTGTCTACTCGGGCCGCGGTGGACGCCCGTGATCGACGTCGAACCCGGCTCGGCGCGGTCGTGGTCGTGCTGCCACCCGCCCGGGTGGCTATCCGGTCACCTTCGAACACTACCGCCTGGTACCGCTGGGAACCGCCGCCGTCCGCGCCTACCGTACGCCCAATGAGCGCACCGAAGCCCGACCTGCCCGACGACATGGGCGAGCTGATCGCCGACTGCGCCGCCATCCCACCGGCGCTGACCAGGCCGAAGCCCGCCCTGCCGATCCCGCGCACGCCCACCCGATGGACCGTGGACGACGCCTGCCACGCCCAGGTCGCCGATCTCGACGAGTACGTCTGAGCGCACGCCCAAAAGGGGCCTTGACCAGGTCAAAGCCCCTTCGGCGTGATCAACTCAGTGGAACGAGTCGCCGCAGGCGCAACTGCCGCCCGCGTTCGGGTTGTCGATGGTGAAACCCTGCTTCTCGATCGTGTCGACGAAGTCGATGGTGGCGCCCTGGACGTAGGGGGCGCTCATCCGGTCGACGGCGACCTTGAGGCCGTTGAAGTCGCGGAACAGGTCGCCGTCGAGGGTGCGCTCGTCGAAGAAGAGTTGGTAGCGCAGGCCCGCGCAGCCGCCGGGCTGGACGGCGATGCGCAGGTGCATGTCGTCGCGGCCCTCCTGCTCAAGCAGGGCCTTGGCCTTGGCCGCTGCTGTCTCGGACAGCTCCACACCGTGCGTCGCCGCGTCGGTGCCGGTCTCCTGAGCGGTCGTCATCGTTCTCCCTCGCAAAGGTCCTACTCGGGCACTCACCCGTGCACAACACGGCGTGCTCGGGCTTTGTTCCGTACCCCGTCAATGGTGGCACACCGCGCGGGGAACCCGGCACGGTTGCGCTCAGCGCCACTGCCGGGCGACGTGTTCGGCGAGGTCGGCGAGGGTACCGGCGGGATCGGCCAGCGCCGATTCCACCGATCCGGTGTGCTCGGCCACCGAATGGGCCTCGGCGACACCGACCGACCCGGCCTGTCTGCGCCCCACCGACACCTGACCGGCCAGCACCACACACGGCACTTCCCGCTCGGCCGCCGCACCCGCCACCGCTGTCACGAGCTTCCCGCGCAGTGACTGCCAGTCGAAGCTGCCCTCCCCGGTAACAACCAGGTCGGCGTGGTTGATGGCGTCGTCCACCCTGGTCGCCGCCCGCACTACCTGCGTACCGGCGACGACGGCAGCGCCCATCGCCATCAACGCGAATCCCAGTCCGCCCGCCGCCCCGGCGCCTGGTTCGTCGCGCAGATCTTGGCCGCACCGGGTCGTCAGCTCGTTCGCCCAAGCGAGGAGTCGAGCTTCCAACCGGGCCACGGCCGCGGCGTCCGCGCCCTTCTGCGGTCCGAATGTCGCCGCCGCGCCGTGTGGGCCGAGCAGCGGGTTCTCCACGTCGATGGCGGCGTACAGGTCTGGCAGCGGCCCGCTCAGGACCTCCAGCAGCCCGCGTCCGCCGTCCGTGGTCGCCGACCCGCCCAGACCGATGACGACCCTGGACACCCCGGCGTCCCGTGCCGCCAGCACCAACTCACCGACGCCGCGGGTTGTCGCCGTCTCGCACACCTCGGGCCGCCGCTCCGCCGGGACCAGGTGCAGCCCGATGGCCTCGGCGGACTCCAGGTAGGCGACGCCGTCGTGCACCAGCCACCGGGCCGACACGGGTTCACCCAGCGGCCCGGTGACCACCGTCGACCGCGGTTCGGCGCCCAACGCGGCCAGCAGGACCTCGACGAACCCGGTGCCGCCGTCGGCCAACGGGCACAACGTCAACCGGTGACCGGGAGCGCCGCGCGCCCAACCCGTGGCGATGGCGGACGCGGCCTGCGCGGCGGTCAGCGTGCCGCCGAAGCTGTCCGGGGCGATAACAACTCGCACGGGCGCAGCGTAACCACCACGGGCCTTGTCCTACCCTTGTCGTGTGAGGTTCCTGCGCCGCAACGCCGCCGACAGCCCCGACGCCGACCAGGTGGAGGCGGCCGCCGTCACCGTGGGCGACGCCGGCCCCAAGGGACACACCCCCGGCAAGGGCAAGCCGACCCCCAAGCGCCGCGAGGCCGAGGGCCGCAAACGCGGTCCGGTCGCCCCACCGCCGAAGACCACGCGTGAGGCCATGCGCCGCGCCCGCGGTTCCAAGGAGGAGCGCAAAGAGGGCGCCGCACAGCGCAAGGAACAGCGGATCGAGCAGCGCCGCCGGATGGCCGAGGGCGACGACCGCTATCTGATGCCGCGCGACCGTGGTCCGGTCAAGGCGTACGTGCGGGACCTCGTCGACGCCAAGCGCAACCTGCTCGGTCTGTTCATGCCGCTGGCCATCCTGGTGTTCGTGTCGCTGCTGGTGCCGTCGCTGCAGGTGCAGCAGTACGCGACGCTGATCTGCCTGGTGATGCTGGTCGCGATGATCGTCGAGGCCGTGCTCAACGCCCGTCGGGTGCTCAAGAAGGTGCGGGCGAAGTTCCCCAAGGAGCCCGCGAGCGGTCTGTCGATCGGCTGGTACTCGTTCGTCCGGGCCACGCAACTGCGCAAGCTGCGCATCCCGAAGCCGCGCGTGTCGCCGGGTGCTTCCGTCTAGTTTGGGAGGTATGGAGTTTCGTCGCCTTGGCCGCAGTGGTCTCAACATCAGTGAGATCTCGTACGGCAACTGGCTCACCCACGGTTCCCAGGTCGAGGAGGACGCCGCGCACGCCTGCGTGCGGGCCGCCCTCGACGCCGGCATCACGACCTTCGACACCGCCGACGTCTACGCCGAAACCAAGGCGGAGTCCGTCCTCGGCCGCGCGCTCAAGGGCGAACGGCGCGAGGGCGTGGAGATCTTCACCAAGGTCTACGGGGTCACCGGCCCCGGGCCGAACGACCGGGGACTGAGCCGCAAGCACATCATCGAGGCTGCGCACGGGTCGCTGCGCAGGCTCGGGACCGACTACGTGGACCTGTACCAGGCGCACCGGTTCGACCGGACGGTGCCGCTGGAGGAAACCATGTCGGCCTTCGCCGATCTGGTGCGGCAGGGGAAGGTGCTCTACATCGGCGTGTCGGAGTGGAGGTCCGACCAGATCACCCGGGGCGCCGCGCTGGCGCGGGAGCTGAACGTGCCGCTGGTGTCGAACCAGCCGCAGTACTCGATGCTGTGGCGGGTGATCGAGGACCAGGTGGTGCCCGCGTCGGAACGCGAGGGGCTGTCCCAGATCGTGTGGTCGCCGCTGGGGCAGGGCGTGCTGACCGGCAAGTACGCGCCCGGTTCGCAACCCCCGGCAGGCTCCCGGGCAACGGACGACCTGGGCGCGAAGATGATCGCCCACCTGCTGCGGGACGAGGTGCTGGTCGCGGTGCAGAAGCTACGGCCGCTGGCTGACGAGGCCGGGCTCTCGATGGCGCAGTTGGCGATCGCGTGGGTGCTGAACAACCCGAACGTGGCGTCGGCGATCATCGGGGCTTCGCGGCCGGAACAGGTCACGGAGAACGCTGCGGCGGCCGGGCGGAAGCTGGACGCCGACCTGGTGACGGCGATCGACAAGGTGCTTGAGGGTGTGGTGGAGCGCGACCCCCGGCTGACCGTCACGCCGTGAGTTGTCCACATCCGGGCCTGTTGTCCACAGGAGGTTCGCGCTGGCCTTGACAGGTCGCGGTTCGCGATAGGTTCAGGAATGGGCCCCCGGCCCCCGGGTGGGTGGGCTCCTGCGTGGACCACGGTGCGGTCGGTGTCAAGGGGTGGGGTTTCACCTGGTTGTGTGGGGGTTGGCTGGGTGGGCGTTTGCGGGGCAGGGGCCGTCTCGGGGGACCGGGGCGGCCCCTGGCTGTCGCGGTTCAGCTTTCGTCCGGGGCGACCCAGACGAGGTGGGCCTGGACCTGGTCTTTGTGGGCGAACAGGTTGAGGGCGGACTCGGGGGAGCGCAGGCTCATCCGCAGCGGCTGGTGGGTGGCGACGAGCTCGGTGTGCTCGGCGAAGGCCATGCCCCAGGCGGCGATGCGGGCGTCGGCCCGCTCGCCGAACTCCTCGACGACGGCGAAGAGGCGGGGTGCCTCGTCGGTGACGGTGCCGGTGATGAGGGCGGTGAACTCGTCGCGGGTGGGGGTGGTCATCGGGGATACCTCCGAGGGGTGGCGAGCGCGGGGCGCTACGGTGATGAGACTCAACATTCAAGATTTGACTGGGGAAGCGACTGTCCAGTGCGGTTGAGCTTATTGTGTAACTCCATTTTGTATAGTCACCTATTCGTGTGAACCGGTGCGGGTCACCCACGGTGATCGACTGTGAGAGGATCCGGGGCCATGACGAGCCCATCGCGGTCGATCAGCATGCAGCGACGGCTGCTCGGCGCGGAGCTGCTGCGACTGCGCGAACAAGCCGGGCTGACCCAGGACGAAGCGGCCGAACACCTGGGCAAAGCCGGGAACAAGATCAGCCGCGTCGAGTCCGGGAAGATCGGCATCGACAAGACCGACCTGGACGTGCTGCTGGCCCTGTACCGAGCGAGCGAGAAAGACCAACTCTGGTGCCGCGAACTCTCCCGCGCAGCCAAGCCAAAGCGCGGCAGGCCGACCGGTGAGACCACGTTCTACCTGGGGCCGCGTTGGTTCCGCGCGTTCCGAGACTTGGAGTCCGACGCCAGCGAGATCATGGAGGTCCGGTCGGAGATCATCACCGGCGTCTTGCAGACCGACGACTACATCCGAGCCATGTTCGACGCGCAGGGCATCGACCCGGACGACTCCGTTGTTGGCGACACATTGCGTGTCCGTGTCGACCGGCGCATCCTGCTGACCAGGGAGAACGCAGCCAAGTTCGCCTTCGTGCTCAGTGAGTCAGCGTTGCGACGCCAGATCGGTGGCCCTGCGGTGATGGCTGAGCAACTGCGTCACTTGGCCCAGGTAGCCATGCTCCCCAATGTGACTCTGCAGGTCATCCCGTTCGCCAGCCGCTCCTACGCGCCCCTGAGCACCAACTTCAAGATCTTCCGGTTCGGACACGAGATGGCGAACGACATCGTCTACCTGGAGATGTACTCCGATGCTGCCTACCTCGACAAGCCGCCGGAGACAGTTCGACGCTTCGCGGAATTGTTCGCGAGATTGCAGGGGGTAGCCCTCGGCCCGGTGGAATCGCGACACTTGGTGGAGACCGTGGCGAACGAGTACGCCGCGGTGGCAACTACAGGGAGTTGACAGCCATGACAGCACCCAGGGCGGGTGGCTGGGCCACAGTTTCGTTCCGCAAGTCCAGCCGCAGCGACACGAACGGTGGCGACTGTGTGGAGGTGGGGTTCCGTTCTGGGCAGGTCGCCGTTCGGGACTCGAAGTGTCCCGGCGGTGGGCTGGTCGTGTTGCCCGCCGGCGCGTGGGTGGCGATGTTGGCTTCCTTGTCGGAAAGGTGACCGCCGTGACTGACTGGGATGAGGTCCCGTTCCACAGGTCGAGCCACAGCGACGTGAACGGTGGCCAGTGCGTTGAGGTGGGCTTCCATCCCGGCGTGTTCCACAAGTCCAGCCGCAGCAGCACCAACGGCGGCAACTGTGTGGAGGTGGCGTTCCGCAAGTCCAGCCGCAGCGACACCACCGGCGGCGAGTGCGTTGAGGTGGCGTTCCGCCCAGGCTTGGTCGCGGTCCGGGACTCGAAGTGCCCGGATGGTGGGCTGATCGAACTGTCCGCAAGCGCGTGGGCTGAGGCGTTGGCCTCTTTGCCGAGAGGTGGTTGTCGTGACTGACTGGGCCGCGATCTCGTTCCGCAAGTCCAGCCGCAGCGATGTAAACAGTGGCAACTGTGTGGAGGTGGGCTTCCGTCCCGGTCTGGTCGCGGTTCGCGATTCGAAGTGCCCGAGCGGTGGGCTGGTCGTGTTGCCCGCCGGCACGTGGGTAGCGACGTTGGCTTCGTTGTCAGGAAGGTGATCGTTGTGACTGATTGGCCTCTGTCCCGTTTCTCAAGTCCAGCCGCAGCAGCACCAACGGTGGTGACTGCGTTGAGGTGGGGTTTCGAGCTGGCGCGTTCCGCAAGTCGAGCCGCAGCGATGTCAACGGCGGTGACTGCGTAGAGGTGGCCTTCCACCCTGGTCTGGTCGCTGTCCGGGACTCGAAGTGCCCAGGCGGTGGGCTGGTCGTGTTGGCCGCTGGCGGGTGGGCGGCGATGTTGGCTTCCCTGTCGGAAAGGTGACTGTCGTGACTGACTGGTCCAGTGTCGCGTTTCGCAAGTCGAGCCGCAGCAGTACGAACGGTGGCGAGTGCGTCGAGGTGGCGTTCCGCCCCGGCCTGGTCGCTGTTCGCGACTCGAAGTGCCCCGATCGTGGGCTGGTCGAACTGCCTGCGAGTGCGTGGACCGCGTTCTTGAAGTCGGTCTAGCGAAAGGCCGCCCGTCCACTCAGGACGGGCGGCCACACCTGCCTCGGAAAGGCGAAGCGGTGACCGACGCTCGGACGCCGATGACTCATTCGGGGTTTATCGCGCGTGATGAGCTCACCGGCGATGTTGATGTTGTCGGTGAGGTGGTGGGGCTCAACGCGGCTGGGGTGGCGGTTGGGTGGATGTGGGAAATGGGCGAGACCAGGCCGGGCCCTGACGCCGAGGAGGAGGGGCCGACGTTGGCGTTTGGGGTGTACAACGCCGTGGGGTTCCTGCAGTGGCACGATGGTCGGGATGTGTTCGTTCCAACTGTGGGGACCAATGCCGACTGGGTGGAGTACCACAGTGCGGGGCTGCACCCGGCCAACATCCGGCCCGGAGCGGAAGTTCCGGTCGAACTGGTGCTCGGCGCAGTGGTCGAGTACCTGGACGCGGGCGGGCGGCCGACGTGTGTGGAGTGGGAACTGAGCGTCTTGCCGAGACGCTGAATCGTCGAACTGCGGGGGCCGCCACCCGGCCGGGCGGCGGCCCCGCACCTCACAGCTTGACCGGGTAGTGCGGCTCGGGAATCACCGGCGTGATGCGGCGTTCGATGAAGATGCCGTGCCAGAGCATGAAGACGATCAGGGCCCAGATTCGCCGACTGTGGTCCAGCAGTCCCGAACGGTGTTCCTCCAGCAGCTTCAGCACGGCGTTCTTGTCGATCAGCGCGTCTGTCTGCGAGGCCATGACGATGTCGCGGGCCCAGTCGTGCATCTCGTCCTTGAGCCACAGCCGGATTGGCACCGGGAAGCCGAGCTTCCTGCGGTTCAGCACGTGCGCGGGGACGACCCGGCGAAGCGCCTGGCGGAGGGCGTACTTCGTGGTCTCCTTGGTGATCTTCTGCTCCAGCGGCACCTCGGCCGCCACCCGGAAGACCTCGGGATCCAGGAACGGCACCCGCAGCTCCAGCGAGTTCGCCATGGTCATCTTGTCGGCCTTGACCAGGATGTCGCCGCGCAGCCAGGTGAACAGGTCGACGTGTTGCATGCGGGTCACCGGGTCCCAGGACACCGAGTCCCGGTAGTGCGGGGCGGTGATGTCGCGGTGGCCGACACCCGGGTCGAACGTGCGCAGGACCGGGCGCAACTGGTCGTCGCGGAAGATGCGGGCGTTGCCGTAGTAGCGCTCCTCCAGCGACAGCGACGCGCGGCGCAGCAGGTCCTTGCCGCGGGTGCCCTCGGGGATCTTCGTCGACACGCGGCCCATCAGCTTGCGCAGCGAACCCGGCACCCGCTCGAACGGCGCCAGCGACAGCGGCTCGCGGTAGATCGTGTAGCCGCCGAACAGCTCGTCGGCGCCCTCACCGGAGAGCACCACCTTCACGTGCTTGCGGGCCTCGCGGGCGATGAACCACAGCGGCACCAGCGCCGGGTCGGCCACCGGGTCGTCCAGGTACCAGACGATCAGCGGCAGGGCGTCCATCATCTCCTGCGCGGACACCGTCCGGACCACGTGCTTGACGCCGATCGCGGCGGCCGACTCGGCGGCCACGTCCACCTCGGAATAGCCCTGGCGCTCGAAACCGGTGGTGAAGGTGATCAGGTCCGGGTTGTGCTCGCGGGCCAGCGCGGCGATCGCGGTCGAGTCGATGCCACCCGACAGGAACGAGCCCACCGTCACGTCCGCGCGCATGTGCACCCGGACCGAGTCGCTCAGCACACCGGCGATCCGCTGGTACAGCGTCTCCGCGTCGGCGGGCCCCCGGATCGCCGTCGGCGAGAACCGCGGCTGCCAGTACCGCTTGACCACCGGCTCCTCACCGGGCACCAGGGTGAAGCAGGTGCCCGACTCGATCCGCCGGATCGCCGTGTGCAGCGTCGCGGGCTCCGGCACGTACTGCAGCGTCAGGTAGTGCTGCAGCGACCGCCGGTCCAGCTCCTGCCGGATGCCCAGCAGCGGCGCCAACTCCAGGATCGACTTCTTCTCGCTGGCGAACGCCACCCCACCGGGGCCCGCCGCGTAGAACAACGGTTTGATGCCGAACGGGTCCCGCGCGCCGAACAGTGCCTGCCGGTGCGAGTCCCAGATCAGGAACGCGAACATGCCACGCAGACGGGTGACCGCGGCCTCGCCCCAATAGTGGTACGCGGCCACGATCGTCTCGCCGTCACCGTCGGTGGTGAACCGGGCGCCGTGCCGCTCGGTCAGCTCCGCCCGCAACTCCAGGTAGTTGTAGATCTCGCCGTTGAACAGCAGGGTGTAGCGCTGCGGGGACTCCGGCGGCCCCCACGGCAGCGGCTGGTGGGAGTGCTCGATGTCGATCATGGACAGCCGGTTGAAGCCGAAGACGACCTCACCGCCGGTCCAGGTGCCGCTCTCGTCCGGGCCGCGGTGGCGCTGACAGCGCATCGCCGCGCCGACGGCCGACCGCGCGGCGACGGCGTCCATCTCGGAAGGGCAGACCAGGCCAATCAGACCGCACACGCTGCTGCGCACCTCTCGTGTCGTGCCAGGGACCGGAAGACGCAAGTATGCCGGGCTCGGTTGCCTGAGCCCGGCAGGGACCGCCGGTCGAGCCTCACTCGGACGGGTCCAGCGCGGCCCATGGTGCCCCCCAGTGTGACCGACGTCCGATCACCCCTCAGGCGGTGTGGCCCAGGTCGCTGGGCTAGGCTCCGCAGTGCTCCCCACGAGCGCCGAACCGGCGTGTCCAACGGCTGGTCGGGGCTGGTGGCGAGCGGATCGACAGTGCCTGGAGGCACCATGTTGAGGAGGAGTCGAGCAGTGGGCACACCCAAGGCCGCCGGGAAGCGTTCGCCGGTCGCCCGGCTGGGCAAGGTCGCCGGTCTGGTCTCGCTGATCGCCCTTGGCGCCACCGGCTGCTCCACCGACGAGGTGCTGCGGTTCGGCTGGCCGGAGGGCATCACCCCCCAGGCGAACCGGATGCGGGAGTTCTGGACCTGGTCCGTGGTCGCGGCACTCATCATCGGTGTGATCACCTGGGCGCTGATCCTGTGGCCGGTGGTCGCGCACCGCAAGCGCGGCGAGACGCTGCCCAAGCAGTTCCAGTACAACCACTTCCTGGAGTGGATCTACACCGGAATCCCGGTCGTGATCGTGGTCGTGCTGTTCTACTTCACCGCCACCACCCAGAACTACGTGCAGGCCGAGACCGACAACCCGGACGTCACCGTCGACGTGCTCGCCTTCCAGTGGAACTGGGAGTTCGACTACGTCGGCTACCGCAACGGCGGCGCCGAGCAGAAGCCCGCCGCCCCCGGCGACACGACCGTGCGCACCATCGGCAGCTCCGCCGAGATCCCGCTGCTGGTCCTGCCGACCGGGCGCACCATCGAGTACAAACTGCACTCGCGCGACGTCATCCACTCGTTCTTCGTGCCCGAGTTCCTGTTCAAGCGCGACGTCTTCCCCCGGCCGGAGAAGAACGACCAGGACTCCACGTTCCAGAACCGGATCGACAAGCAGGGCTCGTTCGTCGGCCGCTGCGCCGAACTGTGCGGCACCTACCACTCGGCGATGAACTTCGAGGTCCGCGCGATCAGCCCCGACCTGTTCGACCAGTACCTCAAGCTGCGCACCCAGACCAACCCGGACACCGGCAAGGGCTACACCGCGGCCGAGGCGCTGACCAAGATGAACTGCGGCGACCTGTGCTCGCCCACGGCGGTCACCACCAAGCCGTTCAACACCGACCGCACGGCTCGCACGGCCACCAAGTGAATGCTCAGGCCCAGGTGAGGATGAGGACAGCATGAAGGTTGAAGCGAGGCTCTTCGACATCACGACGGGCTTCTTCTTCCTGGCCGCGATCGTGTACGGGGTGTGGGCGGGAGAACCGGTCGGGACAGTCGGGCTGATCCTCACCGGTGGGTTGTCGCTGATCGTCGGGTCGTACTTCCACTTCGTGTCGCGGCGGTTGGAGCAGCGGCCGGAGGACAACCCGGACGCTGAGGTCAGTGACGGGGCCGGTGAGTTGGGGTTCTTCAGCCCTGGGTCTTACTGGCCGGTGGGGTTGGCTGCTTCGGCGGCCATGGCGGGGTTCGCCATGGCGTTTTGGCAGATCTGGCTGTTGGTGATCGCGGTGGTGTGTGTGTTGTTCACGGTGGGCGGGTTGGTGTTCGAGTACCACACGCGGCCGAATGCGACTGATTGAGGATTGGTGAAGGGGCCCGTGCACCTGGTGGGTGTGCGGGCTTTTTCGGTTTTCTGGGCTGGTGGGGTGATCTTGGTTCGCGGGTCTTGATGGGGGTCTTGGTTGGATGATCTTGGTTTGGTGATCTTGTCGGGGAGTTCGTCTAGGCTGTGTATTCAGGGGCTCAAGTTCGGGTTGATCATGGTTGCCGGTCGGCTGGGCGGTCTTGTCGGTGGGCTTGGGTAGGCTGTGTATTTGGGGGCTTTGTGCTCGGTTGATCTTGGTGTGAGGGGGCACTGGGCCTCGGCTTCGCCTCGGGGGTCGGCCTGGTCGCCTGCCGGCGACGCCGGCCTCGGGCGCCAGATGAAAGCGGGGGTGCCCGTTGTGGTGAAGTTGTTTTGTTTGGGGCCCCTAGCGGTGGCCTGGGTAAGGCTAAAAGGCGGGGCCACTGGAAAGCGTGGCCTTACCCGCCAGCCAGCTTAGGCCACCGCTCCCCCCAAACAAAACAACTTCACCACAACGGGCGGTTGGTGTCGGCGGGTTTCGAGGCGCGCGGTGCCAGTGTGGGGTTTCGCTGATATGGGGGAGTGTTTTTTTGGGCGCGGTGCGCGTGTGGGGCTTTGTCGATATGGGGCGGGTTTTGAAGCGCGCGGTGTCGGTTGGCGGCCCTCGTCGATGAGGGGCGGGTTTCGAGGCGCGTGGGGTGGGGTGGGGTGGTGGCCTTTGTTGATGTGTTTCCTAGGCCAGTTCTTGGGAGCGTTGGATCCAGCGGTCTAGGAGGGTGGCGGTGGCGCCGGTGTCGATGGCTTCGGCTGCTTGTGTTAGGCCTGCCTCGAAGTCGGCGTAGAGGTCTTCGGTGAGGCCTCGGTGGGTGGCGATGGCGCCGGCGGCGTTGAGGATGACGGCGTCGCGGACGGGGCCTTTTTTGCCTGCGAGGAGGTCTCGCACCACTTGGGCGTTGTAGGGGGCGTCGCCGCCGCGGAGGTCTTCTGGGTGGGATTGGGGGATGCCGAGGTGGGTGGGGTCCAGGGTTAGTTCGCGGACGTTGCCGTCGGATACCGCCCATACCGAAGTTGTGGTGGTGGTGGTGATTTCGTCGAGGTTGTCGTTGCCGCGGACTACCAGGACCGAGGCGCCGCGGGAGGCGAAGACCTCGGCCATGACGGGGGCCAGGCGGAGGTTCGCGCAGCCGACCAGACCGGCCTTGGGTTGGGCTGGGTTCGTCAACGGGCCCAGCACATTGAACGCCGTGGGGATGCCGAGTTGGCTGCGGACGGGGCCCGCGTGGCGGAGGGCGGGGTGGAAGGCGGCGGCGAAGCAGAAGGCGATGCCGATGTCCGCGAAACAGGTGGCGACGGCTTCCGGGGACAGTTCGATGGCGACGCCGAGTTCTTCCAAGACATCCGCGGTGCCGCATTTCGACGAGGCGGCGCGGTTGCCGTGTTTCACCACGGGGGCGCCTGCGGCGGCGGTGACCAGGGACGTCATCGTGGAGATGTTGACCGTGTGGGCCTGGTCGCCGCCGGTGCCGACCACGTCCACGGCGGGGTGGTCGATGTGGACTCGGCGGGCGTTGGCCATCATGCCGTTGGCGAGGCCCGCGATTTCGGCGGGGGTTTCGCCCTTGCAGCGCAGGGCGACCACGAAAGCGGCGATCTGGGCGTGGGTCGCGGCACCGGCCATGATCTCGTTCATGGCCCACGCGGTGTCCGCCGCGTCCAGGTCGGTCCCGGAGACCAGTAAGTTCAGGACGGCCTTCCAGGAACGCTCGGCCATGGGGTCAGCCCCGGACCAGCGGGAGTCGCTTGGTGCGCAGGACGTCGGCGACGGTCTCGGCGGCGGTGAGCGGGTCGAGGGGGTGGACCAGCACGGCGTCGGCCTGGGACCAGGTGGCCAGCCAGCGGTCGTCCTTGCGGCGCACCGCGATCACGATCGGCGGGCACTCGGTGATCTCGTTCTTCAACTGCCTGCACAGGCCGATGCCACCGGTCGGCTGGGCCTCGCCGTCCAGGATGGCCAGGTCGACGCCGCCCGCGTCCATCTCCATCAGCACCTCGGCGATGGTGCCGACCTCGGTGAAGGCGACCCGGCCGATGTCCGCGGCCGGCCTGCGGCCGACCGCTGTGATGATCGTCTCGCGCACCTCGGGCCGGTGGCTGAAGACCAGGATCCTCAGGGCTGCAGTGCTCATGCGGCGGCGTCCTTCACTCAAGCGACGGGTGCACTGATGTTATCGGTCTCACGTCACCTGGTCTGCAGCACGTCCCACCCGAGCGCGTCGCCGCCGAGGCGGGCGGCCAAACCGGCCATACGGGACCGTTCCCGCGAGCACTCCAGGGCGGTCGGCACCTGCGCGCGCAGGGCATGCACCCTGGTCAGGCCACTGTCGTCGACGCCGATCTCGCGCAGGACGTAGCCGTCTTGAGCGATCAACCCGGCCGCCTCGTCGAGCCGGTCCGCGGGTAGCACCAGGTGGTGGCGCAACACGGCCGGTTCACCCGGCCGGAGCTCACCCGACCGCGTGAGCGCGACCGAGGCCGCCTCCGCGTCGTCGAAGCTGCCCGCGACCACCGCCAAGTCCGGTGTGTCCGGGCTCAGTTCCGGCCGTTCCCCGCTGGTGAACAGCGTACGAACCCGATCGAGAAAGCCCACGTCCCCGCCCTTCCCCGCCCGCCACCGGTGTGACGCGGTCTACTCGCGACCCGACCGGGCGAGCCGGGTACCCGCAAGACATAATGCGACCCGTGACTGCAGCAGCGCCCTCCATTGGCCAGCGTGTGCACTCGCTGAACCGGCCGAACATGGTCAGCGTCGGCACCATCGTGTGGTTGTCCAGCGAGCTGATGTTCTTCGCCGGGCTGTTCGCCATGTTCTTCACCGTCAAGGCGCAGAACGACACCGGCGTCTGGCCGCCGCCACTGGCCAACGGGGAGCACATCCACCTGAATGTGCCCTACGCGCTGCCGTTCACGATCATCCTGGTGGCCTCGTCGTTCACCTGCCAGCTCGGCGTCTTCGCCGCTGAGCGCGGCGACGTGTTCGGCCTGCGCCGCTGGTACCTGCTGACGCTGGTCATGGGCGCGATCTTCGTCGGCGGTCAGGCCTACGAGTACTACAACCTGGTGACCAACGAGGGGGTGACCATCCCGTCCGGGGCGTTCGGGACGGTCTTCTACCTCACCACCGGGTTCCACGGTCTGCACGTCATCGGCGGTCTCATCGCCTTCGTGTTCCTGCTCATCCGCACCAAGCTGAGCAAGTTCACCCCGGCGCAGGCGACCTCGGCCATCGTCGTCTCGTACTACTGGCACTTCGTCGACGTGGTGTGGATCGGCCTGTTCGCGGTCATCTACCTGGTCCCGTAGCGATGGCCCGGTTCCCTGACTCGCTGATGTCGCTCACCCGAACCGACAGCAAGGGTTGCCCTTCAATGATCAAGAAACTGCCGCGCCGCGGCAAGCTCCGCAGGCGGGTGGCCGGTCTGCTCGCCCTCGGGTTCGCGCTGATGTCGGTGGGCCTGCTGTACTCCGCGTTCGCGCCGGAGGCCCCGGTCGCGCACGCCGACGGCGACCCGGCCCTGGTGCGCAAGGGCGAGCAGATCTACAACAACACGTGCATCAGTTGCCACGGCCAGAACCTGGAAGGGGTGAAGGACCGCGGCCCCAGCCTGATCGGCGTCGGCGAGGCGGCCACCTACTTCCAGACCGCCACCGGCCGGATGCCCGCGGTCCGCCAGGAAGCCCAGATCGAGCGCAAGCCACCGAAGCTGAGCCCCGAGGAGATCGACGCGATCAGCGCGTTCGTCCAGTCGAAGGGCGGCGGGACCACCCTGCCGTCCGAGACCGGCGCGCAACTGCGCGGCGACAACCCGGCCCGCGGCGGCGAACTGTTCCGGCTCAACTGCGCGTCCTGCCACAACTTCACCGGCCGCGGTGGCGCGCTCTCCTCCGGCAAGTACGCCCCGGCGCTCGACGGGGTCACCGAGGAGGAGATCTACACCGCGATGCTGACCGGCCCGCAGAACATGCCCAAGTTCTCCGACCGGCAGCTCACCCCGGACGAGAAGAAGGACATCGTCGCCTACGTCAAGTCGGTGACCGACGGCAACAACAACCCCGGTGGCGACCCGATCGGCGGGCTCGGGCCGCAGTCCGAGGGGCTGATCGCATTCATCGTGGGGATCGCCGCGCTGGTCGGTGTGACCCTCTGGATTGGGGCTAAAGCATGAGTTCCACCGATCCCCAGGAGCTCCCCTCGGCGGACGAGCTCGCGGCCATGTCCCGCGAGGACCTGGTCAAGCTGGGCGCCAAGCTCGACGGTGTCGAGATCATCGAGTACCCGGACCCGTTCCCGGTCAAGGGCACCCGCGCCGAGAAGCGCGCCGAGCGGCTGGTCGCGCTCTGGTTCCTGCTCGCCGCCGTCGCCGGGCTCGCCTTCGCGGGCGTGTTCCTGTTCTGGCCGTCGGCCTACAAGGCGCCGGGCACCAGCGGCTACGACCTGTACTCGCTCTACACCCCGATGCTGGGTGTGACGCTGGGCCTGTCGGTCGCCTCGGTCGGCGTGGGCACGCTGCTCTACACGAAGAAGTTCATCCCGCACGAGATCGCCGTGCAGCAGCGCCACGACGGCGGGTCCACCGAGGTCGACAAGGCCACCATCATCGCGCACCTCGCCGACGCGGGCACCCGCAACGGCATCGCCCGCCGCTCGCTGATCAAGCGCACCGCGGGCATCGGCGCCGGGGCGATGGGCCTCGGGGTCGGCGTGTTCGCGCTCGGCGGCCTGGTCCGCGACCCGTGGGCGCA
Organism: Actinokineospora inagensis DSM 44258; assembly: GCF_000482865.1. Taxonomy (GTDB): domain Bacteria; phylum Actinomycetota; class Actinomycetes; order Mycobacteriales; family Pseudonocardiaceae; genus Actinokineospora; species Actinokineospora inagensis. The sequence goes on from NZ_AXWW01000007.1 coordinate 48,324, forward strand.
GACCGACAGCCCCAACTCGCTGTGGCACACCGGCTGGCAGCACAAGGACGGGGAGAAGGTGTTCCTGCGCAAGGACACCGGTGACCCGGAAGAGGTCGTGCTGGTCAAGCCGTCCGACATGGACGCGGGCGGCATGGAGACGGTCTTCCCGTTCCGGGAGAGCGAGCGCAAGGACCACGAGGCGCTCTCCGCCGCGCTGAAGCGCTCGGACAACCCGGTCATGCTGATCCGGCTGCGCCCCGAGGACGCCGCCAAGGTCATCAAGGCGCAGGGCCAAGAGGACTTCAACTACGGCGACTACTACGCGTACACGAAGATCTGCAGCCACCTCGGCTGCCCCACTTCGCTCTACGAACAGCGGACCAACCGGATCCTCTGCCCGTGCCACCAGTCGCAGTTCAACGCGCTGGAGTACGCCAAGCCCATCTTCGGCCCGGCGACCCGGAAGCTGGCCCAGCTTCCCATCGCGGTCGACGAGGAAACGGGTTACCTTTACGCCAGGAGCGATTTCACCGAGCCGGTAGGGCCGGCATTCTGGGAGCGTAAGTCATGAGCGCCATCACAACTCCCACCAAGCCCGACAACCCGGTCGCCCGTGCCGCGGGCGGCGCGGCCAAGTGGGCGGATGACCGCTACCACATGGCTGGTGGCCTGCGCCGCCAGCTCAACAAGGTCTTCCCCACGCACTGGTCGTTCCTGCTCGGCGAGATCGCGCTCTACAGCTTCATCGTCCTGCTGCTCACCGGCACCTACCTGGCGCTGTTCTTCGACCCCTCCATGCAGGAGGTCGTCTACAACGGCACCTTCGCCAACCTGCGCGGCCTGGAGATGTCCCGGGCCTACGAGTCGTCGCTGATCCTCAGCTTCGACGTGCGCGGCGGCCTGTTCGCCCGGCAGATGCACCACTGGGCGGCGCTGCTGTTCATGGCGTCGATCGTCACCCACATGTTCCGGGTGTTCTTCACCGGCGCCTTCCGGCGGCCGCGTGAGGTCAACTGGGTCATCGGCATCCTGCTGTTCCTGCTCGGCGCCACCGAGGGCTTCGCGGGCTACTCGCTGCCCGACGACCTGCTCTCCGGCGCGGGCCTGCGCATCATGTCCGGCCTGATCCTGTCCATCCCGGTGCTCGGCACCTGGGTGCACTGGCTGCTGTTCGGCGGCGAGTTCCCCGGTGAGGACATCGTGCCCCGGCTGTACACGGTGCACATCCTGCTCATCCCGGGCATCCTGCTGGCGCTGATCGGTGTCCACCTGGCGCTGGTCTGGTACCAGAAGCACACCCAGTACCCGGGGGTGCGGCGCAAGGAGACCAACGTCGTCGGCGTGCGCATCATGCCGGTGTTCGCGGTCAAGGGCGGCGCGTTCATGGCCGTCGTCGTCGGCGTCACCGCGGCCATGGGCGGCCTGTTCCAGATCAACCCGATTTGGAACTTCGGTCCGTTCAACCCGGCGCACATCTCCGCGGGTACCGTGCCCGACTGGTACATGGGCTGGACCGACGGCCTCATCCGGTTGTGGCCCGCGTGGGAGGTCTACCTCGGGAACTACACGATCCCGGCGGCCTTCTTCCCGTTCATGCTCGGTCTGCCGCTGCTCGGCGGCGTCGCGGCCATGTACCCGTGGATCGAGCGGAAGTTCACCAAGGACTACGCGCACCACAACCTGTTGCAGCGACCGCGGGACGTCCCGGTCCGCACCAGCCTCGGCGCGATGGCGATCACCTACTTCATGGTGTCGCTGCTCTCGGCCGCGAACGACGTGCTGGCGGACAAGTTCAACATCTCGCTGAACGCCACCACCTGGATGGGTCGCATCGGCCTGCTGGTCCTGCCGCCGATCGCGTACTACCTCACCTACCGCATCTGCCTGGGCCTGCAGCGCTCGGACCGCGAGGTGCTGGAACACGGCGTCGAGACCGGCATCATCAAGCGCCTGCCGCACGGCGAGTTCATCGAGATCCACCAGCCGCTCGGACCGGTGGACGACCACGGGCACCCGATCCCGCTGGAGTACCAGGGCGCGCCGGTGCCGAAGAAGATGAACAAGCTCGGCTCGGCGGGCGCCCCGGTGCAGGGCTCGTTCTTCACGCCGGACCCGCCGGAGGAGACCGCCGCGCTGGCTCGTGCGCGTGCGGCCCAGCACGGTGACGGGCATCGGGAACTGGAATCCGGGGACAAGTAGGTTCCGCGTTTGTGTGAGGGGCGGCACCCGGTTGGGTGTCGCCCCTCTCACGTCTGCCGGTGCCACCCGTTTCGCGGTAGCCTGCCGGGCGTGATCCAGCGGGTGTTACTCAGTGTGACGGTGTTGGTGGTTGGGGTCGTCGTCACGGGGTGTGCCGATCCGGCGCCCGCGGAGCCTGTGTCGCAGAACGCGATCGCGCCAGTGGCGACGTTGCCCGCTACGTCTCCGGTGTCCCCGTCGGCGTCTGCGCCGGTTGTCACGTCGACTTCGGTGGCTCCTGAGTGTCCGAAGACCGGGTTTGACTGTGACTTCCAGCGGCGGTTCGCGGCTGCTGAGGCTTATCTGGCGGCGCGGCCGGGGACTGTGGGCATCGTTGTGCGGGACCGGACGACCGGGGCTGTGTGGCGCAACGGGCATGCCGATGACATGACCTGGACGGCGTCGACGATCAAGTTGGCGATGGTTGTTGATCTCTTTCGTCGGGACCGGGCTGGGGTGATCACGTTGTCGGCGCGTGATCGGGATCAGATCGCTGCCATGCTGCACAGTTCGGATGATGATGCCGCTACTGCGCTGTGGGCCAAGTATGGCGGGTCTGATCATATGACGTTCAATGACGCCTTCCCGGGGTATGGGATGACGTCGTTGCAGCCTCAGCGGGGGTACAGCAAGACTTATCCGTATTGGGGTTTCCAGAAGTGCACTGCGGCTGACTTGGATCGCCTGATCAATTACGTTCTGGACAAGGTGCCTGCTCAGGATCGGAGCTATATTCTTGGGCAGCTTCGGCAGGTTGCGGTGAATCAGCAGTGGGGGGTGTGGGGGGCGGGGTCTGCTGCTCGTCCGGGGAACAAGGATGGGTGGTCTGAAGAGGACGGGGGGTGGGTGATGAACTCGGTGGGGTTTGTGGGGCCTGGTGAGCGGTACACGCTTGCGATCATGAACAACTTGCGAGGGCAGGGGGGGTATGACGAGGGGAAGGCGACTGATACGGAGGTTGCTCGGATTATCTTTGAGGGGCGGTTTTAGGGTGTGCTTGTCGCCTTCGGCGACGCCGCTGGATCGCGCCAGATTTTTCGGGCTGTGCCCGCTGGGGTGAAGTTGTTTTGTTTGGGGCCCCTGGCGGTGGCCTGGGTAAGGCTAAAAGGCGGGGCCACTGGAAAGCGTGGCCTTACCCGCCGGCCGGCTTAGGCCACCGCCTCCCCCAAACAAAACAACTTCACCCCAGCGGGCAGTTGGTGTCGGCGGCTTCCGAGGCGCGTGGGGCGGGTTGGCGGCCTTCGTCGATTTGTGTGGGGTTTTTGGGTGTGCGGGGCAGGTTGGCGGCCCTCGTCGATGAGGGTGGGGGTGGGGGGTGGGGTTAGTCGTCGCCGATGTTGAAGGCGGCTTCGGTGTCTTTTTGGGAGAATGAGCGGTAGGCGATGTGGGTGGCGGTGTCGAGGACGCCGGGGATTTTGCTGATGTGGCCGGGGATGAGGCGGGCCAGGTCCTCGTGGTCGGTGACGCGGAGGATGGCGACCAGGTCGATGTCGCCTGCGCAGGAGTAGACCTCGGCGACGCCGTCGATGTCGGCGATGGATTGGGCGGTTTCGGTGATGGCGTCGGTGGCGGCGCTGATCAGCACGATGGCGGTGATCACTGGGTCCCTCCGGTGTGGAAGATGTAGGGGTCAGGGTAGGGCAGCGTGGTGGTTACGCTGGGGCGGTGCAGACGCCGGATGAGTGGTTGGCTGAGTTCGAGGCGAAGGTCGCCGACCTGCAGCAGCGGGCGACGGAGTTCAAGCAGGCGGTGGAGGACTCGGCGACCACGGTGTGCTCGGCGGATGGGACTGTCGCGGTGTCGGTGGCCTCGAATGGGGCGTTGACCGGGCTGGTCATCCAGGACTCGGCGATGGGGAAAGCCGGGGCGGAGTTGGCTGACGAGATTTTGGCGTTGGTGCGGCACGCGCGTCAGACCGCCGCGAATGAGGTGGCGCGGGCGTTTGTGCCGTTGGGGGGCGACGCAGGCGTTGTGCAGCGCATCGAGGTGGCGTCGGATGAAGATGCCCCCAGGATTCCCAACGACGATGAGGACTTCTCGGCGCACCGGGTCTACCGGGACGAGTCCTGGTAGTCGGTGAGGGCCTTGTCCGCCCGGTCCAGCCACGGCCACCACTTCGCGGCCGACTGCGCCGGTTCGGCCCACGGGTGTGAACACTGCACCATCCGGGTTCCCGGCTTGTCCAACCAGCGCAGCACCACGCCGACCTCCTCGGCGGCCGCCCCGCGTAACGGACCCTCGTCCGGCAACACCGTCTCCGCCGACGCCACCAGCGCCGCCACCACCGGCATCGGCGGCACCCCGCGACCGGCCACCCCTGCCGACGCCAACCGGCCGTACCGCACCACCGCGAACTCCCAGCCGCCCGACCCGTCCGGCCGGGCGGCCACCAGCTCGGCGATCTCGGCGAGGGTGCTCAGCCGTTGGCAGCGGCCGAGGGCTCGGAGCAGTACTCGCATGCGGTCGCGGAACGCGCCTGCCTGCTCGTAACGCTGTTCGGCGGCCAACTCCGCCAGGCGCTGGTGCAACCGGTCGACCGGGGACAGGTCCCGTCCGGCCACCAGCGATTCCACGGACACCACGGCGGGCGCGTACTCGGCTGGGCTCTGCCGACCGACGCACGGCGCCCCGCACCGGCCCAACTCGGCCAGGGCGCAGGGCGTCGAGCCGCCGGTCGGGGAGATCCGGATCGTGCAGGGGCGGATGCCGGTGGCCTCCTGCAGGGCCGCCATCGCCTCCTCCGCCTGTCCACGCACCCGGAACGGCCCCAGGGCGCCCGCGCGTGGCTTGCGCACCAGGGACAGCCGGGGGAACGGTTCGTCGGTCAGGGCAAGCCACCAGGCGTTGCGGGGGTTCTTCGACCGGCGGTTGTACGCGGGTTTGTGCGCCGAGAGCAGCCGCAGCTCGCGGACCTGGGCTTCCAGGGCGTGCGCGCAACTGATCGTGTCGACCCGGACGGCGAGGGCGACCATCTCGCGCAGCCTGCGCCGGGTCTCGCTCGCGGTGAAGTACTGCCGGACCCGGCGCCGCAGGTCGCTGGCGGTGCCGACGTAGAGCACCTCCTCGGACGGGCCGCGGAACAGGTACACGCCCGGCTCGTGGGGGACGTGCTCGGCGAGGGTCCGCTTCCGGCGCTGCGCGGCCGTCACCTCGGGGATGTAGTCGAGCAGCTCCTCCAGCGACTGCACCCCCAGCGACCCGACCCGCTCCAGCAGGCCGTGCAGCACGTCGACGGTGGCGCGGGCGTCCGCCAGGGCCCGGTGGACCGGTTTGGTGGTCGCGTGGAACAGCTCGGCCAAGGCGGACAGCCTGCAGCTCGGCGCCTCCTCCCGGGTGAGCACCCGCCTGCCCAGCCGCACCGTGCACACGACGGCCGGTTTCGGCCACGGGTAACCCATCCGGGTGCAGGCGGCCTTCACGAAACCCACGTCGAACCCGGCGTTGTGCGCGACCAGGACGGACCCGGCGGCGAACTCCAGGAACGCGGGCAGCACCTGCTCCAGCCGCGGCGCGGTGTACACCATCGCGTTGGTGATGCCGGTGAGCTGCACGATCTCCGGCGGGATGCCCCGACCGGGGTCGACCAGGGTGGCGAACTCGCCGATCACCTCGCCGCCGCGCACCTTGACCGCGCCGAACTCGGTGATCGCGTCGGCGTCGGCGCTGCCGCCGGTGGTCTCCAGGTCGAACACCACGAAGGTGGTCTCGCGCAGCGGGGTGCCCAACTCGTCGAACGCGAGTTGGGCTCTGGGTTGGTTCACCGGCGGGCTCATCACGGCCGAAGCTAGATCAGCCCACCGACAGTCCCGGTCCCGTCCCACCGCGTGACTTCCCCTGCTGCGCGTCGCGGGCACCCGACTAGCCTTAGGGGATGGCGCTGTCGTCCCTGCCCGATCCACCCGACGGGCCCGAGTCGTCTACTTCGGACGGTTCGGTCCCGGTCGTCGAGTGGTCCGGCCTGCCCGAGCCGGTCCGCGGCAGGCTCGCGGAGCTGGGCGCGGTGGCGGTGGGGGCGCTGCCCAAGGTCGACGTACCGCAGCAGTTGCGCGCGGTCGCCCGGTTCGCCCCGGCCAAACGGGCCAGGTTGGGTGGGGCGGCGATCCTCGCTGGTCTGCGCGATGTGCCGGGTTTCCGGACCGCCGTCGTCGAGTGGTGCCGCGAGCACAAGCCCGCCGCGTTGGACCTGGGCGGTGACGACCCGGTGGCGGTGGCGGCCGCGGCGGTGCTGCTCGGCGAGGAAAGCGCGGTGCACTACCTGGAGCTGGTGTCGCGGCGCGCGTCCGACTCGTCATTGCGGGCCGAGCGGGACACGGCGGTGACCCGGCTGCGCAAGGTGGAGGTCGAGCTGGCCAAGGCGCAGGCCGAGCTGGCCGAGTCGGCCGGGCTGGCCGACCGGGTCCGCGCGGAGAGCGAGGCCGAGCTGGAGCGGCTGCGCAAGCGATTGCGCGAACAGGGGGCGCGGCTGCGCGAGGCCAAGGACGCCGCCGCCGCGGCCGAGGCGGCGGCGAACCTGGTGCAGACCAAGGTCAAGGCCGACCTGGCGGCGCTGACCGACCAGCGCGACCGGGAACGCGACCGGGCCGAGAACGAGCGGGCCCGCGCGGCCAGGGCCGAGGCCGACGCGGACATCGCCCGGCAGTCCGCCAGGGAGGCCAGGCAGGCCGACGAGGTCCGGCTGGCCCTGCTGGTCGACACCCTGGACGGCGCGGTCACCGGGCTGCGCCGGGAACTGGCCCTCGGTGGCGGCGGCCCGCGCCCGGCCGACCTGGTGCGCGGCGCGACGGCCGCCCAGGGCGTGGTCGGCCGGGTCGAGGACCCGGCCGCGCTGGAGCGGCTGCTGGCGCTGCCCGCCGTGCACGTGGTGGTCGACGGCTACAACGTCACCAAGACCGGTTATCCCGAGCTGTCCCTCGCCGACCAGCGGGAACGGCTGATCCGCCAGTTGGCGTCGCTGGCCGCCCGCACCTCCGCCGAGGTCACCCTGGTCTTCGACGGGGCCGGGGTGGTCGCGGTGCCGGTGGCGGCGCCGCGCGGGGTCCGGGTGCTGTTCAGCGACCCGGGGGTGCTCGCCGACGACGTGATCAAGGCGCTGGTCACCGCCGAACCGGAGGGCAGGCCGGTGGTCGTGGTCACCTCCGACCGGGCGGTCGCCGACGCCGTGCGCCGCCGGGGCGCGCATCCCGTGCCGTCCGCGGTCCTGTTGGCCAGACTGGGGCGGGTGTAGCGGTCGGCTGTCCGGGTCGGCCGCGGGGGTTGGCAGAGCGGAGGTCGCATGCGGTCCCGGCTGGTGCTCGTAGCCGCGCTGGCGCTGGTCAGCGGCCTGCTTGGCAGGCAGGCCGCCGCACAGACCGATCCGACACAGGCGAGTACGACGCAGGCCGCTCCGCCGCAGATCGAGTCCGGGGTGGCTCCCGGTACACCGCCGCAGGACACCCGACCGGGTGCCGCGTTCGCCGATCCCCAGGTCGCCGAGTTGCAGCACACCGCGGCCGACGTCCAGCGCGAGCTGGCGGGCCTGTCCGACCTGGCCAGGACCGCCGAGAAGCAACTGGCCGACGCGACCCAGCAGGTCAGCACGGCCACCGCGCGGCGCGAGGCGGCCGACCGGGCGGTCGCCGCCCAGCAGTCCGAGGTCGACGCCTACACCGCGGCGCTCTACTCGTCGGTGGGCAAGCCGGGGGAGATGCACGTCCTGCTGACCGCGGGCACCCCCGAGGACTTCCTCGACGGCAGCTCCATGATCGGGCGGCTGCGGACCGACCTGGACACCCGGTTGGGCGCGGCGACCGACCGGCGGCGCGCCGCCGCCGAGGCCGAACAGGACGCGCTGGGCGCCCAGCGGGTGGCGTCCGACCGCAGCGCCGAGGTGGACCGGCGCGACGCGGACGCGACCAACCGGGCCGCCGCCGTGTCGTCGGAACTACGCGGGCAGATAGCGAACACGGACGCTGCCGTGGTTGCGCTGCAGAAGGCCCAACAGGAACGCAACACGGCGACCGCCGCGAACTGGAAGACCTACACGGACAAGCTCGCGTCCGCCGAGATCGCGATCCCCACCGCGACGCAGTTGCGTGACCCGAACAACCTCCCGACTGGACTCCTGCCGCTCCTCGGCTCTGACGGTTCACGACAGCCCGGTGCGGCGCAGGTGGTCGTCAACGGCGACAGGGTGCTCGTGCTCCCCAAAGAGACTTTGGCCGCGGTCACGTTGGCGGTGGGGGCTCTCGGCAAGCCCTATGTGCCCGCAGTGGACGGTGAGGGTCCGGTCGCGTACTCGTGCGATGGGCTTGTCCGCGCCGCTTATGCCTCCGGTGGCATAACCCTGCCCGCTGGTGTGGGGCAGCAGTTCGGGGTTCTTACCCCCGTCGCCGAGCCCCGCCCGGGAGATGTCGTGTTCCTCGGCCCCGCTCGGCTCGGGGCGCAGGGTGTGGGAATCGTGCTGGACGAGAAGACCATGCTGACTGCTGACGCCAGGCTCGCGGGTGTGGCTGTGGAGGACCTACCGGCGACGGACACGGTCCTCGGCTTCGGCAGGGCCGCCCTCGCGCTCCGGGACCCGCAGCCCGCGCCCCAGGCGACGGATAAGGGCGTGCCGTGGCGGTGCAACGGGGTTCAGCTCCCCGCACGTTCGGCCGGGGAGGCTGCGGGCGCGTGGGGCGGGTTCCCCAACGGTCTTATCCCGCTCACGGCTCTATGTCCCATCGGGGTCGGCAGCCACGTCCTCCGGTGCGACGCGGCCCAGAACTACCAAGCCCTGTCCGCTGCCTTTGCGGGCGTGTTCGGACGGCCACTGTGCATCACGGACTCGTACCGCACCTTCGCCGCCCAGGTGCAGTTGTACTCGGTCAAACCGGCCCTGGCGGCCGTCCCGGGCACCAGCAACCACGGCTGGGGACTCGCCGTCGACCTCTGCGGCGGCGTCCAGACGGCGGGCTCGCCGGAATACCTCTGGATGATCGCGAACGCCGGTGTGTTCGGCTGGTCGAATCCGCTCTGGGCCCGCCCCGGCGCCGGTCGCGAAGAACCGTGGCACTGGGAGTTCGTGGCGGCCTGACCGCCCGCCCGTGATCAACCCGTGATCATCCGGCCGCGGTTGCCGCCGATGGCTTGATCACCACGTTCGGGGTAACCTTTCGAACAGGTGAGCGAAATTGTCGGTGCCCTCTCCTAATCTCAGGCCACAACCGCAAGCCGGGTCGATCCACCGGGTCGGCCGACACAGAGGACCTGGGGGCGCCGCCCCCGGGGCAGTGCCAGCTTGGAAGGGGACGGCCATGATCATCGACTGCGATAGCTGCGAGGTCCGCGGCAAGGCCTGCCACGACTGCGTGGTCACCGTGCTCCTCGGCGCCCCGCCCACCGTGGAGCTCGACCCCTCCGAGCAGCTCGCCATCGACGCCCTCGCCAGCGCCGGGATGATCCCCCACCTGCGGTTGGTGCCGATCGAGAAGTCCGCCTGAGCCGCGCCGCGGTCCGGGGTGGACCGTGCCGGTCCGGCCTGGGTTCCGGTCCGGCACCGGTCTGGACTCTGGTCTGAACCATGGTCGGCGAACCGGGCAAAACGGACCGCGATCCGATCGACACGCCCGGGGTAAGTCAACCGGGCGGTGAGTGGTCGCTTCGGTCGATGAGCGGTTCACCCGGCGGGGGACATGCAGGTGATCAGGGCTGTTGTCGTCATCACAGACGGCAGTCATCGCTGCTCCGTTGGAGTTTTCCAGCGACCGGCAAGTCTTTTTCCGCCCGGTCGGTGGACGGGTGGGCTCACTTTTCGTAACCTGTCCGAGATCTCGCGGCCCGCAGCCACCCACCCCGAGGTGGCTACGCGAGATCGCCGCCGAAATCGGCCCCCTCCCCGGGCTGAACCGGATTCCCCCACGGTGGGGTTGTCCTCGATCGGGCGTGCCCGTGCTGCTGGCGCGCGCCCGTGCCAGGTCGGCAGGTACCGCGGCACGTGCGCCGCGACCTGCCCGGCCGCCTCCGAGGCCGCCCCGTCGGCGGTGCGACCGACGAAGGAGTACGCGCGACGTGTCGTCGCATCGACTCAAACGTGCCAAACGCGGTGCCCTGACGGTCACGGCCGTCATCGCCGTGGTCGCCTTCTCGCCGTCCCCCGCCTTCGCCCAGCCCCCGGCCCCGCCGACCACCGCCTCCGAAGCGATGCAGCGGTACCAGGACCTGAGCCAGCAGGCCGAGAAGGCCAACGAGGATCTGCTCAAGGCCCAGACCGATCTCGACGCCAAGAACGCCGAGTACCAGAAGGCCACCAACGACGTCGCGCTCGCGGCGAACAACGAGAAGCAGGCGCAGGCGCTCGAGGAGCAGTTCCGGGACAAGGTGGACCTGCTCACCAACGCCTCCTTCCAGGGCGCCCGGTTCAACAAGCTCTCCGCCCTGCTGACCGGTTCGTCCGCACAGGACTTCCTGGAGCGCGCCTCCGCGCTCAACGTCCTCGCCGCGAACAACCAGCAGGCGCTGGACAAGTACTCCAGCGCGGTGAACACCGCCGCCGACGCGCGCAAGCTCGCCGAGGACGGCCAGCGCCGCGCCGCCGAGGCCAAGGCCGCCGCGGAGAAGCTGACCGCGGACGTCACCAAGACGTACAACGACCTGCAGGCGCAGATCAAGGACGTCACCGAGGCGAAGAACCGGCTCAGCGCCAAGGAGAAGACGGCCCTGCAGGGCACCCCGGACGACGGCGTCTACCTCGCCCCGCCCGGCGCCGCCGGTACCGCCATGGACACCGCCCTCGCCCAGCGCGGGAAGATGTACGTCTGGGGCGCCGACGGCCCGAGCACCTTCGACTGCTCCGGCCTGACCATGTACGCCTACGCGGCGGCCGGGGTCAGCCTCCCGCACTCCAGCCGCGCCCAGTACGGCTACGGCAAGTCGGTGTCCCGCGACTCCCTGCAGCCGGGCGACCTGATCTTCTACGGCAGCAGCGTGGCCTCGATCCACCACGTCGCGATGTACATCGGCGGCGGGCGCATCGTGCACGCGTCCACCTCGGGGGTGCCGGTGAAGACCGACACCATCGACGGCGGCGGCAAGGACTACATCGGCGCTCGCCGGATCGTCGGCTGATCCCGGCGCGCTGACCGGCGGATACGCCGGGACCCGGGGCGGTGCGCGCCCCGGGTCCCACCGCCGGTCGCCGCGCGGCCCGCCCGGCCCTAGGATTTCTCCGGTGACCACCAGGGCGAGGGTGCGGGCGTGGCTGAGCGCTGCCGTCACCGCGCTCGCGCTGGCCGGGATCGTCGTCGGCACCCTGCCCGCGCCGCAGGCACCACCGCAGGCCCAGGTCGGCCAGGCCAGACCGATGGGCGCGGTGCCGCCGCCGACCGAGTCCGAGCGGACCATGGCGGCCGAGCGCACCGCCGCCGTCGACGACCTGCTCCGCCGCCGAGCGGACGCCCTGCTCAACCGGGACCTGGCCGGGTTCACCGCCACCCTCGACCCGAACGCCGACCAGGCCTTCCTGGACGCGCAGCGGGCCCTGTTCGACAACATCGCGGGCATCCCGCTGGACACCTGGTCGTACCTGGTCAACCCGGACGACACCCTCGACCTCACCACGCTGGCCGCCCCCGCCGCCGACCCGACGGCCACCGAGCTGTGGGCCCCGGGGGTCGAGCTGCGCTACGCCCTGCACGGCATCGACCAGACCCCCACCACCCGCCCGATGGGCTACCTGTTCGCCAAGCGCGCGGGCGGCTGGTACCTGCGGTCGGACACCGCGCTGGCCGATCTGGGCAGGCGCAGTTGGCAGGGGCCGTGGGACTTCGGCCCGTGCGTGGTCACCGCCACGGCGAACGGCCTGGTCATCGCGCACCGGGGCAGCCAACCGATGATCGACCGGCTGGCCCATGAGCTGGACCCGTCGGTCGCCGCCGTCAGCGCGGTGTGGGGCGACGCCTGGCCCAAGCGGGTCGCGCTGATCCTGCCGGACAGCCCGGTGGAGATGCGCGCCCTGGTCGGGCCGGACTTCCCGGTCGAGTCCGTGGTCGCGGTCGCCATCGCCGACCGGGTCGACACGGCCAAGCACACCGCCACCGGCCAGCGGGTCGTGCTCAGCCCGACCGGGGCCAGGGCGCTGTCGGCCGCCTCGCTGCGAGTCGTGCTGCGGCACGAGATCACCCACGTCGCCGCCCGGTCGGTCACCGTGGACGGCTCGCCGATGTGGCTGCTGGAGGGCTTCGCCGACTACGTCGGCTACCGGGAGGCCGGCGTCACCCTCGCCCAAGGCGCCCCCGACCTGGCCCGACGCGTTCGCGACACCGGGCCGCCGACCGCCCTGCCCGACGACGGCGACTTCCGCGCCCGCGACCGCAGCCTCGACCTCGCCTACCAGCAGTCCTGGTCCATCGCCCGCTTCGTCGCCGACCGCTACGGCGAACCCCGCCTCGTCCAGCTCTACCGCGCCCTGGCGGGCGCGGGCCCGATCTCCGCCAGCGACACCGACGACCTGCTCCGCAAGGTCATCGGCCTGGACCGGGCGGGCCTGCTCAAGCAGTGGCAGTCGTACCTGCGCGCGACCCTGCGCTGACCGGGACTACGGTTGTCCGGTGCGCAAGACCCTCCTGGTCACCAATGACTTCCCCCCGCGACCGGGGGGCATCCAGACCTACCTGCACAACTTCGCCCGCTGGCTGCCCGGCCAGGAGTTGGTCGTCTACGCCCCCGCCTGGTCCGGCGCCGAGACCTTCGACGCCGCCCAGCCCTTCCCGGTCGTGCGCCACCCCACGTCGCTGATGCTCCCGACGCCCGGCGTCGCCCGCCGTGCCAAGGAGATCTTGCGCGCCGAGGGGTGTGACTCCGTGTGGTTCGGCGCGGCCGCCCCGCTCGGTCTGCTCGCCCCGGTCTTGCGCAAAGCCGGCGCCCGCCGCGTGGTGGCCAGCACCCACGGCCACGAGGTCGGTTGGTCGATGTTGCCCGGCGCGCGGCAGTCGTTGCGCCGCATCGGTTCCACGACCGACGTGGTGACGTACGTGAGCCGGTACACCAGGTCCCGCTTCTCGGCGGCCTTCGGCGCCCAGGCGGCGCTGGAGCTGCTGCCGTCCGGTGTGGACACTGACGTCTACCGGCCGGATCCGGCCGCACGGGCGGAAATCCGGGCCCGACACGGCTTGGGCGACCGACCGGTTGTCGTGTGCGTCTCGCGGCTTGTGCCGCGCAAGGGGCAGGACGTGCTGATCCAGGCGCTGCCCGCCATCCGGTCCCGTATCCCCGACGCGGCGTTGTTGTTGGTCGGCGGTGGGCCGTACCGTTCGCACCTGGAGGGGTTGGCCGCCCAACTGGGTGTCTCCGAACACGTGATCTTCACCGGATCGGTGCCGTGGGAAGAACTCCCCGCCCACTACGCGGCGGGTGACGTCTTCGCCATGCCCTGCCGCACCCACGGCAAGGGCCTGGACGTGGAAGCCCTCGGCATCGTCTTCCTCGAAGCCGCCGCCACCGGCCTCCCGGTCATCGTCGGCAACTCCGGCGGTGCCCCGGAAACGGTGCTGGACGGCGAAACCGGCCACGTGGTCAACGGTCGGGACGCCTCGGTGATCGCCGACCGCATCGCGGACCTCCTAGCCGACCCCGCCCGCGCCGCCGCGATGGGCGCCGCGGGCAGGCGGTGGATGGAACGCGCCTGGACCTGGTCCACCCGTGCAGGCCGTCTCGGCGAACTCCTGGACGGGGAAACGGTTTACCGCTTCAGCGCACATTGATCGCTTCCAGCAACGCCGTCCAGGTGTCGGCGGAGAACGACGCCAGGTACTCCGCCACATCGCTCTGATCTTCCAATCGCTGCGCGGTGTCGAGCAGCGCGGGCCACGGGTCCACCATCCGCTTCCATCCGGCCAGTTCGGTGAGCAGCCCGGCGTGCGCCGTCTCGGCGACCCGCAAGGCGTGCGGCGACAAGGTTGTATCGGTGCGCAACCGCACCATCCACTTGGCGTACCGCAGCACGTGGTCGTATGACCATTTGGGACTGTGCACGGCGAACACCGTGTAGGCGTGGTTCGCCAGTGCCGAGGTGACTTTGACCGGGACCGAGTCCGGCACCCGGGCATCGGTGAAGTCCAGTCTGCTCGTGCCGCACCCGGTGGACAGCAAGCCCAGCCAGCTCGCGGCGAAGTCCGGCCAGTCGTTGTCCAGCGGGGCGTGGTTGGTGAAGTCCAAGAGGGCGCGGCCGAACCGCTGTCGCTGTTCCAGCGCGAGCTCACCGCGCAACCGCGCGAGATCGATGTACCGGTCGCGGACCGGTCGGGACACGAAGACCGGGCCACGGTCCTGGCCCAGGGTGATGGTGGTCAGCACGGCGGAGAAGTCTTTCGGGTCCAAACCGGACTCCCACGCGCTGACCATCGCCCGCCACGCCCCGAGTGACCTGCTCGGCCACAGGTCGAACAGCCGCAGCGGGCCGAACAGCATCCGCAACAGCAGCAGGTTGACCGAATAGGCCGCCAGGGCGCGGATGGTGTCCGGCGGTGTCGGCTGGTAGCCGTACCGGCTGGTCGCCTGTCGTTGCCGGTGGCCGCTGATGAGCAGGTCGAGCGTCTTGCGCGCGGCGGTCAACTCGGGGCCGGACCAGGTGGCCATCCGCATGTCCAGGAAGCGGATGAGCGAGTCCTGGCCGCCGAGGTAGCGGTGGGAGAGCAGGCTGAACAGCAGGTCGTCCTCGGGGTCGTGCTCGTGGCGCCGCAGGAAAGCGCCCTCGGCGACGTCCCGCAACACCTCGGTCACCCTGGCCGCCACCAGGTATTCGGCGAAGGTGGCGTGCAGGAACTCGTAGCTGCGGTGCACCGACCCGGCCACGGCCTCGTTCGCGTACACGAAGAAGAACTCGCCCAGCAGGCGCTCGCCCCGGGTCGTGGGTTCGCGCAAGGCGGTCAGGTCCGTGGTGAGGTCGTCCTCGGTGATCCATTGCCTGCCGCGGTTGAACATCCCCAGCGCGGCGATGGAGAGCCGGACGAGTTGGCTGCGCACGGAGTCGTCATGCCGCTTGCGCGCGACCTCGCGGCGGGCGTAGGAGTCCAGCAGGCGTTCGTACAGGATGGCCTGGGACAGGTCGGTTGTGGCGTTGGCCGGGTCGGCCAGGTAGAGGCACAACATGAGCAGCAGCAGCGGTTCGCGCGCCAGGTCCCACTGTTCG
Source organism: Actinokineospora inagensis DSM 44258 (assembly GCF_000482865.1). Classification (GTDB taxonomy): domain Bacteria; phylum Actinomycetota; class Actinomycetes; order Mycobacteriales; family Pseudonocardiaceae; genus Actinokineospora; species Actinokineospora inagensis. The sequence continues at coordinate 63,688 of NZ_AXWW01000007.1, forward strand.
AGGACCGTGTCCGGGTCCACCGGGCGCAGGGAACCGTTGACCTCGTTCCAGATCCGGATCCACTCGGTGATCTGGTGCCGGTCGAACGGCAGCAGCTCGACGACCGGACACCCGTCGGGCGTGCGAACCCGGTTGATCACCAGGGTGCGCGAGGTGACCACCACCGCCACCGGCCGCCCCAGGGCCGCCTCGGTTTCCTGGAACCGAACGACGTCGTGCAGGTAGTTCCGCCGGTCGGTGGCGGTCGCCTGCAGCAGCTCGTCCAAGCCGTCGAGGAGGACGACGCGGATGGTGTCGTCGCACTGGTCGGACAGGGCGTTCCACGTGACGCTGCCGTTGGTGGAAAGCCGGAGCGCCTGGTCGACCTGGGCGGCGATCGGGTCGTCGGCCTCCACGCGCCGCAGCGGGACGCGGACGACCGTGTAGGTGGTGTCCGGTAACCGGGCCGCCAAGACCTTCATCAGCAGTGACTTGCCGGAGCCGGGGTTGCCGAGCAGCAGCAGGGGGACCCGGGTGGCGTCGGCCGTGGTGAAGTGCCGGGCCAGGATGAGGTCCACCGGCCCGGTCTTCGAGTCGGGGGTCAGGAAGATCTCGCTCACCCGGGGAAAGACCGCGTCGATGCCGAAGCCGTCGTCGACGTCGACCACCGGGCGGTCGAGCTCGGCGCGGTTGACGTTCGCCAAGCGGCCGCGCAGGTCCTGGGGGCGCGCACCGGGGGCGGTGAGCAGGGTTTCCAGCCGGTGCAGGGCGTGCTGGGTCGCGGAGTGCTCGGTGAGGTCGGCCCAGACCTTGAACTCGGGGACCTGTTCGGCGAAAGCGAGGTAGTCGGAGCGGTACCGGTCGGTGACGGCCCGCAGGAACGAGAGCTTGTTGACGTCGAGGTCGCCGTCGAAGAAGTCGCGGACCTGTTGCATGGTGGTGAGTGCCCACTGCTGGACGAGGTCGGCGGTGCGGGTGAAGCCGTGTTCCGCCGAGGGGCAGGGGACCTCGGCCTCGTAGAGGCCGCGAACGACCGAGCCGCCTGCCTGCACCGGGGAGTCGGTGATCAGAGCCAGCTTCTCGCGGTCGGTGAACTCCCGGCCGAGGGTGTCGAACACGGCCGAGACGACGAGGACGGTGTGGGCGGAGATCACCAGTTGGTACCGGCTCAGGCCGCCGGTCCGGGTGAGCCTGCCGGTCGTCGCCCGCAGCAACTGGCCGAGCAGGCCGGTGGCCTCCTTCTTCTGGTCCACCAAGCCGAACAGGCCGGTCACGCTCCACAGACCGGACCCGAGGATCACCCCGCCGAGCACGGCATCGATGGCTTTCAGGGCCGCCGGTTCGTCGCGGCCGAGGATGCGCAGGGCACCCTTGAAGGTGATCGCCGGTTCGCGTCGCACCTCGTCGAGCTTAGGGCTCCAGGCCGGTGGTCCGGGTGGCCTTGTGGGACTCCGGCCTTGTGGGACAAGTGCGGGCTACGCCGGGTAGATCGTGGCGACGGCGGGTGCGCGGGTTTTCAGGATGGCCTCCCGGCGCAGTTTCAGGCTGGGGGTCAGCTCACCCGCCGCCTCGGTGAAGTCGTCGGGCAGGATCACGAACCGGCGGATGCTCTCGGCCTTCGACACCAGGCCGTTCGCCTCGTCGACCGCCTTCTGCACCTCGGCGCGCACCTCGGGGCCGTCCGGGTCGCTCGGGCCGTGCTTGGCCTGCCAGTCGGCGAAGGCGTCCGGGTCGAGGGTGACCAGGGCGGCGATGAACGGCTGCCGGTCGCCGATCACCAGGCACTGGCTGACCAGCGGGTGCCTGCGGACGGCGTCCTCCAGGGCGGCCGGGGCGACGTTCTTGCCGCCCGCGGTGACCAAGATCTCCTTCTTCCGGCCGGTGATCCGGAGGAACCCGTCGTCGTCGATGCCGCCGAGGTCGCCGGTGTGGAACCAGCCGTCGACCAGGGCCTCGGCGGTGGCGGTCGGGTTGTTCCAGTAGCCGGTGAACACCATGTCGCCACGCAGCGCGACCTCGCCGTCGTCCAGGATCCGGGCGGCCGCGCCCACCAGCGGTCGGCCGACCGTGCCGATCCGGGACGCCGCCTCGGTGTTCACGCAGACCGCCGCGGCCGTCTCGGTCAGGCCGTAGCCCTCGTACACCGGCAGGCCCGCGCCGCGGAAGAAGTGCGCCAGGTGCTCGCCGAGCGGGGCGCCGCCGGAGATCGCCGCCCTGCAGCGGCCACCCAGCGCCGACCGGATGCGGGCGAACACCAGCCGGTCCGCGACCAGGTGCTTGGCCCGCAGCACCAGCGACCCGGGGGAGCGGCTGTACTCGACCGCCACCCGCTCCGCGAAATCGAACACCCGACCCAATCCGGACGATTGGGCGCGTTGCCGGGCCGCGTTGTGCACCTTTTCGAAGACCCGCGGCACCGCGACCACGAATGTCGGCTTGAACGACGCGAGATCCCGGGTGAGCGTTGTGGTGTCCGGCAGGTGGCCCAAAGTCGTCCGGGTGTAAACGCACGCGACCGCGATCGCCCGTGCGAACACGTGCGCCAGCGGGAGGAACATCACCGTCGAATTGCCCGGTTCCAGCAAAGAAGGGAAGGAATCGAACTCGGCGCGCGCCTGGGACAACAGGTTCCGGTGGGTGAGCATCACCCCCTTGGGCCTGCCGGTGGTCCCCGAGGTGTAGACCAGGGTGGCCAGGTCGGCCGCCCGCGGCGCTCGCGCGGCGACCGCATCGTTGTCCACAGTGGACCCCAGTGCGGTCAGCTCGCCCACGGCGCGGGCGTCCAGCACCCACACCCGGTCGATCTCGTTGAGCCGGTCGAGCAGGCCGGACAGGGTCTCCCGGTGCGCTTCGGTCTCCACCACCACCGCGCGGGCGCCCGAATCGGCCAGGATCCAGGCGACCTGCTCCGGCGACGACGTCTCGTACACCGGGACCGTCACGCAGCCCGCAGCCCAGATCGCGTAGTCCAGCAGCGTCCACTCGTAGCGGGTCCTGGACATCAGCGCGACCCGGTCGCCCTTCGCCAGTCCCGCCGCCAGCAACCCCTTGGCCACGGCGCGCACCTGGCGGCCGAAATCCCGGGCGGTCACCTCCGCCCAACCACCGTCAACCGGACGGCGGAACACCGCCACATCCGGGAACCGGTCGGCGTTCGACCACACCATGTCGATCAGATTCTCGTCATCGGCCACCGGAGCGTTCACCGGCACGCTGTATTCCCGCACACCGACCTCCTGACAATCTCCACGGCCGAACGTACTCCGAACGAACGGCATCCGGTGAACGAGCGGTCCGGTGGACCCGGCGACCACTTCCACGGCACCCGCTTCACCGTGGCATGCTGCTGGTGTGGCGCAACTCGACGTGGTGGACGAGACATTCGTGGCCGTACCGCCGCGCGCGGTCGCCGCGGTGTTCACCGACCCCGCCGCGTGGCGCCGCTTCTGGCCCGACCTCGACCTGGCCGTCTACGCCGACCGCGGCGCAGAGGGCCTGCGCTGGACCGTGCGCGGCGCCCTCGTCGGCACCATGGAGGTCTGGCTGGAACCCGTCCTGGACGGGACCCTGCTGCACTACTTCCTGCGCGCCGACCCGGCCGCCGCGCTCGCCGGGCGCGGCCTGGCCGCCGAGCGAACCCGCCGCCAACTGGCCGCCAAGCGCGCGGCGTTCGCCGTCAAGTCCCTCCTGGAAGCCGGACGGGCCCCCGGAGTGGCCCCTGAGCACGCGTAATGTGATCGTCGTGCGGGTCAACGTGGTGTCGGATGTGCACGGCAACGCCGAGGCGCTGGCTCGGGCAGGCGATGGCGCCGACGCCCTGGTGGTGCTCGGCGACCTGATCGACTTCGTGGACTACCACGACCACTCCGGCGGCATCATGGGCCGCGTCTTCGGCCCCGAACGAGTGGCCCGGTTCGCCCAGTTGCGCCGTGAGCGCAGGCACACCGCGGCGGGCGCGTACGCGCGGGAGCTCTGGACGGGCCTGGAAGACGCGGCCGACGTCGTCCAGGAGGCGATCCGCGCCCAGTACAAGGAACTGTTCGCGGCCATGACCGCCCCCACGTACGCCACCCCCGGCAATGTCGACCTGCCGCACCTGTGGCCCGAGTTCGCGGGCGACGGCGTCGAGGTCCTCGACGGGCAGGCGGCCGAGATCGGCGGGCTCCGGTTCGGCTTCGTCGGCGGCGCCATGCTGCCGCCAGGGGCCACTCTGCGGCGCGGCTCGGTGTTCCAGCCGTACCTGCGCACCGCCGAGGACTTCGGCGCCGCGGTGGCCGCGCTCGGCCCGGTCGACGTGCTGTGCAGCCACGTGCCGCCCGCCGTGCCGGAACTCACCTACGACGTCGTCGCCCGCCGCGCCGAGATCGGTTCGACCGCCCTGCTCGACGCGATCACCGCGTACCGCCCGCGCTGGGCGGTGTTCGGTCACGTGCACCAGCCGCTGTCCGCCAGGGCCAGGGTCGGCGGCACCGAGTGCGCCAACGTCGGGCACTTCCAGCGCACCGGACAGCCGTACGTGCTGCGGTGGTGATCCCGCCGGAGTGGACTCCGGTAGCCTGCCGGTCATGGCCGACGAGTCCACCCAGTCCATCGTCGTCGACGCGCCCGCCGACCGGATCATGGCGGTGATCGCGGACTTCGCGGCGTACCCCGAGTGGGCGAAGGCGTTCACCGGGGTCGAGGTGCTGTCCCGGGACGCGGGCGGCCGGGCCGAACAGGTCGCGTTCGCCATCGAGTCCGGTCCGGTCAAGGACTCCTACACGCTGGCCTACACCTGGTCCGACGACGGAACCGCGGTGGACTGGACCCTGGTCAAGGGGCAGATGCAGCGGTCGCAGCACGGTCGCTACGCGCTCACCCAGGACGGCGACCGGACCACGGTCACCTACACCCTGTCGGTGCAGTTGGCCGTGCCGATGATCGGCCTGTTCCGGCGCAAGGCGGAGAAGATGATCATGGACACCGCGCTGCGCGAGCTCAAGCGCCGGGTCGAGCGGGGCTGAGTGCGGCTCCTGCTGTTCACCGGCAAGGGTGGCGTCGGCAAGACCACCCTCGCCGCGGCCACCGCCGCCCGGATCGCCGCCCGCGGCAGGCAGACCCTGGTCGTCTCGACCGACCCCGCGCACTCGCTGGCCGATGCGCTGGCCGTCCCACTCGGACCCGAACCCTCCGAAGTGGACACGGCGCTGGTCGCCGCGCACATCGACGCGCGCGCCCTGGTCGACCGGTCGTGGCCGTCGCTGCGAACCCATGTCGCCCGGTTCGCCACCGGACTCGGCCTGGACACCCTCGACGCCGAGGAGCTGACCGTCCTACCGGGAGTCGACGAGCTGTTGGCGTTGACCGAGGTGGCCCGGCTCGCCCGAACCGGCACCTGGGACGCCGTCGTCGTCGACTGCGGCCCGACCGCGGAAACCCTGCGGCTGCTGGCACTGCCGGAAGCGGTGGCGGGCTACCTGGCGCGGGTCCGGATCATCCCGGACCTCCGCGCCGCCGCCGCGGTCGCCGCCGAACTGGCCGACCACCTGGCAGGCCTGCGGTCCCTGCTCACCTCGCCCGCCACCGCCGTCCGCCTGGTGCTGACCCCGGAACGCCTGGTGGCCGCGGAAACCCGGCGCACCCTGGCCGCGCTCACCCTGCGCGGAATCCCGGTCGACTCGTTGATCGCCAACAGGGTCGTCCCGCGCGCCCGCCGTTGGCACGGCCCGGCGGCGGCCTGGTTGCGCACCCGACGGTCCGAACAGGACACTGTCCTGTCTGAAATGGACGGTCTACTGCCGGTGGCGCGGGTGGAACACCGCGCGGGCGAGCCGATCGGCCTCCCAGCCCTGCTCGCCGTCGCCGACGAACTCTACGGCGACACCGACCCGCTCGCCGTCCGCACCGGGCACGGGCCGCTGCTCGCGATCACCGCCGACCCGCCCGACCAGGTGCTGCGGATCGCCGTCCCGCTCCCCCCGGGCACCGCGCCGGACCTCGCCCGGATCGACGACGACCTCGCCATCACCGTCGACGGCGTCCGCACGCTCATCCCCGTCCCGCTCGCCCTGCGCCACCACACCATCACCGACGCCGAGGCCGACGACACCGGCCTCATCCTCCGGTTCACCCCCGTGGACTGAACCGGGGTCGTCCTGCCGCGCGCATCGTGCGGTTATACCGTGACCGACACCGATGACAAGGCCGGAAGGACCGACCGTGGTCGCGCAAGACCCAGGCAGCAGACTCGCCGACGAGGTGTCGCTGCTGCTCGCCGCCGTCGCGGACCGGGTCGGCCCGTGGCTGGACCAGGTCGCCGCGGCGGAGTACCCGGACGAGCGCTGCCAGTCGTGCCCGGTGTGTGCGGTGGCCGCCGTGCTGCGCGGCGAACCGAACGAACTGGCGGCCAAGACCGTCGAACGGCTGGCGGACCTGGTGGCGCTGCTGCGGGCCGTGCTGGCCGACCGGTGGCAGCCGGGGGAACCGCACATGCCCGGGTTCCGGCCCGAGCCCCCGCCATCGGGCCGGGTGCAGCACATCCCCGTGCGCCGGGCACCCCGATGACCACGATCGGCATCGACGTCGGCGGCACCAGCGTCCGGGCCGGGGTGGTCGACGGGACAGGCCGCGTCGTGGCGACTGCTCGCGGCCACACCCGGTCCACCGAACAGGCGCTGGAAGACGAGATCTGCGGGGTGATCGCGCGGTTGCGGGCGGACCACGACGTCGACGCGGTTGGGCTCGCCGTCGCCGGGTTCGTCGCCGCCGACCGCAGGACCGTGATGTTCGCGCCGCACCTGCCGTGGCGGGACGTCGCCGTTGCCGACCGGATCGCGGCGCGGATCGGCCTGCCGGTCGTGCTCGAACACGACGCCAACGCGGCGGGGGTCGCCGAACATCGCTTTGGGGCGCTTGCCGGTAGCCGGGTTGGGCTGCTCATCGCCCTTGGTACGGGGATCGGAGCGGCCCTCATCCTTGACGGGGAGATCTATCGCGGGGCTCACGGAGTTGCCCCTGAACTCGGCCACCTCCGTCTTGTGCCGGCGGGGCGGACCTGTCCGTGCGGCAAGCGGGGCTGTTGGGAGCGGTACTGCAGCGGCACCGCTTTGGCAGCGGTGGCCCAGGACCTCGCGGCGGGCGGGACTCCTACTGTGCTTGGGTCGCACCCCACTGGTCGCACGGTCGCTGCGGCCGCTCGTGAAGGTGACCCGGTGGCGCGTGCTGCTGTTGCTGACCTTGCTGCTTGGCTCGCGGAAGGGTTGGCCCTCGCCGCGGACGCCTATGACCCGGACACCATCGCGCTCGGGGGTGGCGTGTCGGTGTCCGCGGACCTTTTCCTTCCCGAGGCCACCAGCCGCCTGCGGGACCTGCTCACCGGCGCGGGGCACCGGCCCTACCCCGTTGTCCGCCCAGCCACCTATCCCGACCACGCGGGCATGATCGGCGCGGCCGTCCTGGCGGCGGCACTGGTCTGAGCTGTGTTCGGGGAATGGGCGGCCGGTGGTCGTCGATGTCGAGAAATGGAATGGCCAAGGAACCTTGTGGGAGACTTCCGGGGTGAAGCTCAAAGCATTCGCGGAGTGGTTGACGGCGGATCTGACCGCCCTCGACCACGACGAGTTGACGGTGGTGCAGGACATCAGCAAGGGCGCGGGTTCGGAAACGGAGCCGCACAACCACAACATCGTGCGGGTCGAGCACGCCAACGGGGCGGTCAGCACGGTGCAGGTGTACCGGGTGACCGGTCCCGGCATCCCGGCGTCGGCTGACTACCGCGTTCCCCGAGAGGCGTGGTGAGCTGAGGTGCGCAACCAGCGACTGCGCGATCTGATCGGCGACCAGGTGCGGGCGCACCCGGAGGTGAAGTCGGTCGAATCGGTCGACCATGGGAAAGCGGGCCGCGTGCAGAAGGTCACCTTCACCGATGGGGTGGTGGTCGAACTTCTGATTACGAGCACTTCGCCTGCGGGTGGGGACGACCACGCCCAACCCGAGAAGATCGTGACCAAGCAGAGGGGATGACCAGCGATGGCCGGTGGCGGTTACTGCCCGGTGTGTGGGCAAGCGGCGGCATCCAAGTCGGGCGACACGGTGAACTCGCACCAAGACCAGAACGGGGAGACCTGCCCGGGAAGCGGCAGCACGGCGACCTGATCCACGTGGTGTCCCTTGTGGAGGCTTGAGGTCTGGACGTACGAAAACGGCGGTGGCCCAGGTGCTTGGGCCACCGCCGTTTGTCGAGGTGGTGCTAGGAGCGGAGCATTTCGGCGACGAGGAAGGCGAGTTCTAGGGACTGTTGGGTGTTCAGGCGGGGGTCGCAGGCGGTTTCGTAGCGGCCTGCGAGGTCGGCGTCGGAGATTTCTTGGGCGCCGCCTAGGCATTCGGTGACGTCTTCGCCGGTCAACTCCACGTGGATGCCGCCGGGGTGGGTGTTGAGGCGGCGGTGGACCTCGAAGAAGCCTTGGACCTCGTCGACGATGCGGTCGAAGTGGCGGGTTTTGTAGCCGGTGGAGGACTCGTGGGTGTTGCCGTGCATGGGGTCGCACTGCCAGATGACGCGGTGGCCGGAGGCCTCGACCTTCTCCACGATGGCGGGGAGGACGTCGCGGACCTTGCCGTTGCCCATGCGGCTGATCAGGGTGAGCCTGCCCGGCTCGTTGCGCGGGTCGAGCCGGTGGACGTACTCGACCGCCATTTCCGGGGTGGTGGTCGGGCCGATCTTGAGGCCGATCGGGTTGGACAGCAGTTCGGCGAAGGCGACGTGCGCGCCGTCGAGTTGGCGGGTGCGTTCGCCGATCCACAGGAAGTGCGCGGACAGGTCGTACAGCTTGGCGTCCGGGCCGGAGTTGTCCATCCGGAGCAGGGCGCGCTCGTAGTCGAGCAGCAGGGCCTCGTGGCTGGCGAACACCTCGACGCTGTGCAGCGAGGAGTCCTCGACGCCGCAGGCCTGCATGAACCGCAGGCCCCGGTCGATCTCGGTGGCCAGCGCCTCGTAGCGCTCCCCGGCGGGCGAGGTGCGGACGAAGTCCCGGTTCCAGTCGTGGACCTTGGTGAGATCGGCCATACCGGCGCCGGTGAGGGCGCGCAGCAGGTTCATCGCGGCGCCCGCGTTCGCGTAGGCGCGGATCATCCGGGACGGGTCGGGGACGCGGGCCTCGGGCGTGGCGACCAGCGAGTTGACGATGTCGCCGCGGTAGACCGGCAGGCCGAGCGCGTCGGTCTTGGCGGAGCGGGGCTTGGCGTACTGGCCCGCGATCCGGCCGACCTTGACCACCGGCAGGCTGGCGCCGTAGGTGAGCACCACGGCCATCTGCAGCAGGGTGCGGATGTTGCCGCGGATGTGCGGCTCGGTGTTGTCGGCGAAGGTCTCCGCGCAGTCGCCACCCTGCAGCAGGAAGGCCTTGCCGTTGGCGACCTCGGCGAGCCGCCGGTGCAGGCGGTCGATCTCGGCGGGCACGGTGATCGGCGGCACGCTCTCCAGCACCGTGCGCACCTGGCGGACCTGCTCGCCGTCGGGCCACTCGGGTTGCTGGGCGGCGGGCAGGGACAGGGCGTCGTCGAGTCGGGTGCGCAGAGCGGGCGGTAGCGGCGGGAGTTCCGGGAGGGTGTCCACCGGCACATCGACGGTCCAGTTCACGTGACCAGACTACGAGTTCACCGCCGCCGGTTGGGCGGCGGGACGCAATATTTCACACCCGGTGCGAACTGGCGGAAAAACGTAACAGCACTGCCCACCCGCAATTGCGTTCGGCAAGATGCGCCGATGACCGCCACCGCGAACCCGCGCCCCGGACTCGACGTCGACACCGCCCGCCGACTGCTCGACACCGCGATCGCCAACATCGGCCGCGACTACCCCGTGCACTGGATCCACCTGGTCGAATCACCGGATGACCTGGTGTCGCAGCGGGCACTGCACCCGGTGTTCGCGGGCTCGTTCGACTGGCACTCGTGCGTGCACCAGACCTGGCTGGCCGTGCGAATCCTGCGTCTGTTCCCGCAGGCCGACCGCGCCGCCGAGACCGTCCTGGACGGGTTGATCACCCCCGGGGGCGCGGCCGTCGAGGCGGGGTTCTTCGGCACAAGTCAGGGGGCGTTCTGGGAGCGCCCCTACGGCTGGGCGTGGCTGCTCCTCCTCGACGCGGAGTGTCGCTCGTCCGCCACCGGAGCGCGCTGGGCGCAAGCGTTATCCCCGCTGGTGGTGGCCGTCCGCACGCGCTGGCTGACCTGGCTCGCCACCGCGCGGTGGCCCACCAGGGTCGGCACCCACACCAACTCCGCGTTCGCGATCTCACTCGTCCTCGACGCCGCTCGGGCCAACGGCGACACCGAGCTCGCGACCGCCTGCGAGGCCGCGACCAGGCGGTTCCACCTCGCTGACCGCGACTACGGCGGCATCGAACCCAGCGCCGCCGACTTCCTCTCCCCGGCCCTCACCGAGGCCGACCTGATGCGCCGGGTACTCCGCCCGGACGACTTCGCGGCCTGGCTCGACGCCTTCCTCCCCGACCTGACCGCCGCCCGCTGGGCCGACCTGCGCGCCCCCGTCCCGGTCGACGACCCCACCGACCCGCACGGCTCCCACCTCGCCGGGCTCGCGCTCTCCCGCGCCTGGGCGTGGCGCGGCATCGCCGACGGCCTGCCCGACGGACACCGCTACGCCGCACTGGCCCGTGCCGCCGAACGCGCCCACCACGAGGCGGGCTGGCGCTACGTATTCGGTTTCGGTTATGCCGCCGAACACTGGTTGGGCACATTCGCCGCATACCTGGACATCGGTGCGTTGGTCGACGAGGCACCCAATTCGGTGCGCTAAAGATCGAGATATTCCACCAGGTGGTCAATCGGACGTCCGAGTCTCTGCTGCCCGATCGCGACCAACGGCGCCATCGCCCGGCACCAGCCGTCCAGCCGCTCGGCGGACAGGTCGGTGATCGCCGCCAGGTCCGCGCACCGGGCCGCGACGTCGGCCGCGCCGAGGACGTAGTCGACCGCGTCGAACTCCGGGTCGCCCAGGGTGCCCGCCGGGTCGATCACCACCAGCCCTCCCATCGACGGGGGCAGCCAACCCGCCCCGCGCGCCTCGGAACCCGCCGATACCAACCGCCCGCTGGGGTGAAGTTGTTTTGTTTGGGGGGAGCGGTGGCCTAAGCCGGCTGGCGGGTAAGGCCACGTCTTTCCAGTGGCCCCGCCTTTTAGCCTTACCCAGGCCACCGCTAGGGGCCCCAAACAAAACAACTTCACCCCAGCGGGCACAGCCCGCAAAATCTGGCGCCCGAGGCCGGCGTCGCCGCCAGGCGACCAGGCCGAACCCCGAGCGCAGCGAGGTCCAGAGACCCCTCACCCCACGATCAACCCGCAGCAAAGCCCCCAAATGCACAGCCTAGCCAAGCGCAGGTCCCAGGTCTCCGCGAGCTCGTCGAGCCTGCGCGGCAGGGCTGCCAGCCACGGCGACACGGACGTCCCATAGCGCCGGGTCAGGCGTTCGTGGACCGTCACAGGGCAGGTCTGTCCTGTGACCACGGTCGAACCCCCTCGAACTGGCCGGACAGGGACAACAGCGTCCGCTCGGAGTTGGGCCTGCCGATCAACTGCACGCCGATGGGCACCCCGACATCGTCACGTCCCACCGGCAGCGCGGCAACGGGATAACCGAGGACGTTCCACGTGGGGAAGTACGGGATGCGCGCGCTGACCCCGAGCCAGGTCCGGACCAACCCCGCGCCGCGGAACAGGCCGACCTCGGGCGGTGTCCGGGTCCACCCCGGCTGCAAGATCACCTCGAACGGGAAGGCCGCCATCCGCTCGTGCAGGTCGTCCTCGGCGGCGCGGGCCCACCGCAGCACCCGCCCCGGCACCCGGCGACCGATCGCGGCGATGCGCCGGGTCCGCGGCTCCAACCACTCCGGGTGCGGCAACCCGGCGACGTCCTCGGCCACCCCACACAGGTACCGGACCACGAACTGCGGCGTCGGCCGGGCACCCAACGGCACATCCGCCGCCACGACCGTGTGACCGAGGCCGCGCAACGCGGCCACCGCGTCGAGCACGCCACGCCGGTACGCCGGGGCCAGCGGCGGCGCCCCCAGCGGAGTCCGCAACGCCAGCGCGATCCGGGTCGGCTCCGGGACGACGTCGGCGGCCGACCGGTAGCGGGCTTCACCGCCGGTGAGCCCGTCGAGCAACAACGCCGCGTCGACCACCTTGCGCCCCAGCGCCCCGACCGTCGAAAGCCCTTGCCAGCCACCAGGTCTCGACGCGACCACACCCCGGCTCGTCTTCAACCCGAACACCCCGCACGCGGCCGCCGGTATCCGCACCGACCCACCACCGTCCGACCCCGTCGCCGCCCCCACGATCCCCGCCGCGATCGCCGCCGCCGACCCACCGGACGACCCACCCGGCGTGCGCCCGGGATGCCACGGGTTGCGGGTCGGGTGGGTGGACCGCGACTCGGTGAACGGCCACAGACACCGCTCCGGCGTCCGCGTGTGCCCGACGATCACCGCACCCGCCGCCCGCAACGACGCCACCGCCGCACTGTCCTCTTCGGCCACCGGGAACTGCGGACGGCCGCCCTGCGCCGTGACATCCCCCGCCACGTCCAAGTCGTCCTTCACCGCCACCGGCACCCCCAGCAACGGCAGCCGCTCACCCGCCTCCAACCTGCGCTGAGCCGCCTCAGCGGCCGCACGGGCCGATTCGGTGTAGACAGTGCGGAACACGTTGAGCGTCCCGGCGAGCTCGCCCGCCCGCCGCAGGACCAACTCCAACAACTCGGGCGCGCTCACCCAACCATCACGCAACGCACGGGCCTGGGCGTCCGCACCCGCCCAGAGCAGTTCGTCCATGGCCGCACTCTAATTCAGCGCCGCCACCCCGGCATTGAGCGCCGACGCGAACAAGATCCACCCCAGGTACGGCGCCAACAACCACCCCACCACCCGCCGACCCCGAACGATCGTGGCGGCCACCGCCACGTCCAACAACACGATCACCACGAACGCGGGCCACAACCACCGCCACGCGAAGAACATCGGCGTCCAGATCAGGTTGAGCCCCAACTGCACCCCCCAGAGCGCCAACCCACCCCGATCCCGCCGCCGCCACACCACCCACCCGGCAACCGCGATCAGTCCGTAGAGGACTGTCCATACCGGACCAAACAGCCAGTTGGGCGGCGTGAAACCGGGCTTGCCCGCGCTCGCGTACCACCCATCCACGTTGCCGGTCGTCGCCAGCGCCCCGAGCGCGGCAACCCCGTAGCTCAACAGCCCGAACCCACCGAGCGCCCACCAGTCCTTCGATCGGGTGACCATGCCACTCAGTCCACCCCACTCAGGCCCGCCCCGCCACTCGAACCTCAGCCTGCTGAACATCCCCCTTTCCGACCAAGCGCGCCGACACCGCCATGTGACGCTCCACAGCCCCCGCCCCCAACACATCCCGGCTCCCCAACGGCTCGCCGCTCCGCTCCACAGCCACCGGCCCCGCGAGAACCGACCACACCGGGTCCGCGACATCACCCCACCCACCCGGCATCCCAACCAGCCCAAACCCACTTCGCCGGGAACCCCACCCACCCCCGGGCGGCCCCCACCCTTCCCGGGGGGCGTCCCCGAGGCCAGTCTACCGCCCCCGCCCGACAGTGGATCTTCGCCAGCGCGTCGCGGGGGGCTACCTGTGGATAACTTGTGTAGCCCGGAAGGGTGAAATCCGGCGCGGCGAATCGAGAGCTTTGCCTGGTGGGGGCCGGTTTTCCGGGCCTACCGCCACGCCCACCCGGAACCCCCACCCCGCCCAGCGCAAACCCGCTTCGCCGGGAACCCCCCCCACCCCCGGGCGGCCCCCACCCTTCCCGGGGGGCGTCCCCGAGGCCAGTCTACCGCCCCTGCCCGACAGTGGATCTTCGCCAGCGCGTCGCGGGGGGCTACCTGTGGATAACTTGTGTAGCCCGGAAGGGTGAAAATCCGGCGCGGCGAATCGAGAGTTGCCTGGTGGGGCGTGGTTCCGGCTGGTTCGCGATGGTCACCGGAGCAAGTGGTGCCGGACATGACCCGGTTCAACGCCCCTGCAGGCTCGGCACGCGGGGGCTCGGAGCCTGCAGGACCCGACCAGGTCGGCGGCTACAAGGCGGCCAGGCGTTCGCGGAGGGTGTCGAGGCCCATGGCGCCCATTTCGAGGGCGTTCTGGTGGAAGGTCTTGAGGTCGAAGTCGGCGCCGCGGCGGGATTTGACCTCGTCGCGGGCTTGCAGCCAGAGGCGTTCGCCGAGTTTGTAGGTGGGGGCCTGGCCGGGCCAGCCGAGGTAGCGGTCGATCTCGTCGTGGACGTGGGTGGGGTCGGTGATGGTGCGGGTGAGCATGAACTCCAGGCCGAGGTCCGGGGTCCAGCGCTCGCCTTCGTGGAAGCCCGCGCCGCGGGGGATTTCCAGTTTCAGGTGCATGCCGATGTCGACGATGACGCGGGCGGCGCGGAAGATGTGCGCGTCGAGCATGCCGAGCAGGTCGCCGTCGTCGGAGAGGTAGCCGAACTCGCGCATGAGGCGTTCGGCGTAGAGGGCCCAGCCCTCGCCGTACGCGGGGACCCAGGCGAGCAGCCGCTGGAACCGGTTGAGGCTCGCGGCCTGCAGCACGGCGGTGGCGATCTGCAGGTGGTGGCCGGGGGCGCCCTCGTGGTAGACGGTGGTGACCTCGCGCCAGGTGGAGAAGTCCTCGCGGTCGGCGGGAACCGACCACCACATGCGGCCGGGGCGGGACCAGTCGTCGGTGGGGCCGGTGTAGTAGGCGCCGACGCTGCCGCCGGGTGGGGCGATGCGGCATTCGAGGCGCATCACCGGGTCGGGGATCTCGAAGTGGACGCCGCGCAGGTCGGTCAGGGCCTGGTCGGACAGCCGCTGCATCCACTCTTCGAGCGCCTTCTGCCCGCGCACCTGGTACCGGGGGTCGGCGTCGAGCGCGGCGGCGGCCTCGGCGATGGTCGCCCCGGGGGAGATCCGGTTGGCGACCTCCTTCATCTCCGCTTCCAGCCGGGCGAACTCGGCCCAGCCCCACTCGTACGCCTCGACCAGGTCGAGGCGGGCGCCGGTGAACTCGCGCGACCACAACCGGTAGCGCTCCTCGCCGACGGCGTCCTCGGTGGGGGCTTTCGGGGCGAGTTCGGCGGTCAGGAACTCGGCCAGTTCGGCGTACGCGGTCGCGGCGGTCGCGGCGGCGGAGTCCAGGTCGGCGCGCAGACCCCCGTCGACGTCGGCCTTGGCGACCATGTCGGCGAAGAACGACGACCCGCCCTTCGCGCCCGCCCAGGTGCGGCACTGCTCGGCGACCTTGGTGACCTGGCGCAGCGCGGCGACGTGGCCGCGTCCGGCCGCCTCCAGCAGCGACGCGCGGTAGCCGGTGAGCGCGGCGGGCACCTTCGTCAGCCGCCGCGCGACCACGGCCCAGTCGTCGGCCGTGTCGGTCGGCATCAGGTCGAACACCTGCCGGACGTCCTGCGGGGGCGACGTGATCACGTTCAGCTCGGCCAGCCGCTCGCCCGCGTCGTACAGCTCCACCTGCAGCCCGACCCGCTCGGCGAACACCGCCTTGGCGTTGGCCGCGCCGACGTCGGACGGCTCGGCGACCGCGATGGCGGCCGCGGCGGCCCGCGCGATCTCGCCCCGCCGCGCCACCCCGTCCGGCGACAGGTCCGGCAGGTCGCCGCCGCTGCCCGGGACACCGAGGACCGTCGCCAGGATCGGATCCGCGGCGGCGATGTCGTCGACGTAGCGGTCGCAGATCTCGTGCACACCGTCGTGTGGGGAGGACGCCATGCCCGAACGTTACCCAACAGTCGGCGGCGAGCGCGGTGGACGATGCCGGCAGGATGGCCGCGTGTACCACGCCAAGCGACCACCCCGACCCCGTTTGCGCAGGTGGGCGGCCATGATCCCGCTCGCCTTGATCGCGCTGGTGACCCTTTCGGGGTGCGTGCGGGTGCAGGCGGCGCTCGCCCTGTCCGAGGACGACCTGGTGTCCGGGCAGATCGTGATCGCCGCCCTGCCCGGCAAACAGGGCGACTCGGGCCCGGCGTTGACCATCGCCCCGGAGCTCAAGGGCAAGGTGCGCACCCAGATCTACAGCGCCGACGGGTACGTCGGGCAGACCGTGTCCTTCCAGGGCCTCAGCTTCGCCGAGATCACCGTCCTGAGCGACACCATCAGCGGCGGCAAGCAGTACCGCGTCGGCTTCCGCCGCGCGGGCGACCTGGTGACCGTCTCCGGTTCGGTCGACCTCACCGAGCTCCCGGCCGACCGCTCCGACGTGCAGATCAAGATCTCGTTCCCCGGCAGCGTCACCCGCACCAACGGCGTCAACGACAACGGCACGGTCACCTGGAAGCCGAAGGCGGGCGCGGTCACCGAGTTCGACGCCACCGTGCAGTACACCGACCAGTCCGGTGTGTCCTGGAGCAAGTGGGTGGCCATCGTCGGCGCCTCGGCCCTCGGCGTGTCGCTGCTGGTCCTCGCCCTGGCGTTCTTCTCCCACCGCCGCAGCGTCCGCCTGGCCGGACCGCCGACCGTCAGCCGGTTCTAGCGGCTCGACCCGGAGTTCGTCGACCGGTCGAGTGGTCCGCGGCTGGTACGGTCGACCACCAGGGTTCGTGGTGCAGGCATCAGCCCGCACACCCCCTGGTTGAATCCGGGCAGGACTCTCGGGCCCGGGGACAGGAGTGCCGGCTTGTCGCCGGAACGCCAGTTCGTGTCGCCACCCTCTCCTCCCACCGCCGGTGCGGATGGTTCGCGCTGGACGCGAACGGGCCGACCGCCTGCGGCGGCCGTGGGGTTCGCCACCACCCGCGCCGATGCCGACCTCAGCGAGGCCGTGCAGCAACGGCGGGCCGCCCGTACCGTCGTCGGCCACTCGCTCGACCTCGACGACCGGCACGCGCTGCTGGACATGCTGGGGCTGACCGACCCGCAGCCGCCCGCGCCGCCCGCCGCCCCGGTCAAACCCGCCACGAGCGCCCATGGCGCCCAGTGGTGGACCGAATGAGCCCGGACGTGGCGACCGGGACCATGCGGTGGTTCAACGGTGCCAGGGGCTACGGGTTCATCGTCCCGGCCGCGGGCGGGGCCGACCTGTTCGTGCACCGCTCACAGATCCACGACTACAACCCGGCCCGGCTGGCCGCGGCGCAGTCCGTCGAGTTCCAGGTCGGGACCGGTCGCAACGGCAGGCACGCCTGCTCGGTCCGCGTCATCTGATCCGCTGATCCGCCTCGTCTGACCCGGCCGTGGACGTTCGCCGGGGGCGTCCACGGCCGGTCACACCCGCACGCTGTCGGCGGCACCGGGGTCGAGGTCGGCCACCCGCAGCCGGTACACCTGGGTCTTCCGCCCGAAGTACTTCGTCGTCTCGCCCACCCAGGACATGCCGTTGCGGCGGACCGCGGGCGGTTCCGCCACCCCGTCCGCGACGACCGCGAACACCTCGTCCGCGCCGTGGGCGAAGGCCCAGTCGGCCAGCGCGTGCACGCACTCGGCGGCCAGGTCGTCACGATCGTCCAGATCGCCGTGGGCACCGCCGTCGCCGTCGTGGCCGAACTGCCAGGTGATCCCCAGGTCCTCGTCGCCCGGCGGCAGCGGCAGCAGCGCGGCCCCGCCGACCGGCGTGCTCTCGCCCCGGCGCAGCAGCGCCCAGTGGCCGAGGTACGGGGAGTGCTGGTCGGCGTTCCACCGCACCAGCCGCGCCCGCATGTCGACCACGTCACGCACCTGGTGGGCCGCCGATCCGCCGTAGACGCGCAGCGCGGCGGGCGCGTCGTCCGGGTGCCACCGCCGGAGTCGGACGGCGGAGGTCCGCGGGTCCACTCGGGAAGCGGTCACGCGGTCTTCCCACCGCCGTCGTGGTCCGCGGGGTGCGGCACGTGTTCGCCGCTGGACGTCAGGAACCTGGGCAGGGGCGTGCGGCCCGCGACCTCGGGCGCCGCGTGGTCCTCAGTGGTCGGATGGCTGAACAGCACGGATCGAGCCGGTGCCCGCGGTGCGGTCGGTGGTGGGTTCACGTGATCTCCCTCGGTGGGGTTCGGTTGTGGCGGCGTCGCGCCATGTGCTCTGGGTGCTCTGGCGACCACATCGGACTGCTCAACGGCTCGGCGGCACCCGGTGGTACTCAAGCAGCGGCCAAGGCGAAATCCGCGCGGTACGCGCTGGGAAACAGGGTGGCGTCAACGGCCGGTGAAACGGGAAAGCGCCCACAAGGTGCGGGCGGTCAACAGTCCCTCGCGCCCAGTCTAACCCACGAACGGTGATTTCGGGTGTGACCACGCCGCGTGGCCCGCGCGTGGCGACCCGCGTACCGTCGGGTGCAGGCGGTCAACCGAGCGCAGGCCGACCGGGTGGACCCCGGCAGCGTTCCCGCCCCTGTCAGCCGAGTCCGCGGCAACCGCGGGTCCTCTTCCGGCACCGGGTGCCGTCCTGGCGATCAGACCGACCCAGCCCGACCCCAGCCCGACCCAGACCGACGTGCGCCGCCGCGGGACTCGACCGCGGGCGACACGCCCTCCCCCGAGCAAGGCGAAACATGACCACAGCCACCCCCACCGTCGAAAAACCCCGGCCGCCCGCGAAACCCCTGCTGGCCGAGCAGGCGGGCCGCGCCGAACTGGTGACCATCCGGATCTTCCTGCTCGTCCCGTTCCTGGCGTTGCTCGCCGTCGTGCCCGTCGCGTGGGGGTGGGGCATCGGCTGGGTGGACGTCGCCGTCGCGGCGGCGTTCTACACGGTGTCCACGCTGGGCATCACGGTGGGTTACCACCGCTACTTCACGCACAGCGCCTTCAAGGCGAACCGCCCGCTGCGCATCGCGCTGGCGGTGGCCGGGGGCCTGGCCGCGCAGGGCTCGGTGATCACCTGGGTGGCCGACCACCGCCGCCACCACGCCTTCTCCGACCGGGAGGGCGACCCGCACTCGCCGTGGCTGTTCGGCACCTCGCCGGTCGCCCTGGTGCGGGGCTTCTGGCACGCGCACATGGGCTGGCTGTTCGGCCGGGACCGCACGAACGTGGACCGGTTCGCCCCGGACCTGGCCGCCGACGCCGACCTGCGCGCGGTCGACCGGCTGTTCCCGCTCTGGGTCGCGCTCAGCGTCGGCCTGCCCGCGCTGCTCTGCGGCCTGATCACCTGGTCGTGGTGGGGCGCGCTGACCGGGTTCCTGTGGGCCGGGCTGGCCAGGGTCGCCCTGCAGCACCACGTGACGTGGTCGGTGAACTCGATCTGCCACATGGTCGGCGACCGGCCGTTCGCCAGCCGGGACCGGTCGGCGAACTTCTGGCCGCTGGCGATCCTGTCCATGGGCGAGTCGTGGCACAACCTGCACCACGCCGACCCCACCTCGGCCCGGCACGGCGTGCGCCGCGGCCAGGTCGACGTCTCCGCCAGGGTGATCTGGATCTTCGAGCGGTTCGGCTGGGTGCACGACGTGCGCTGGCCCACCCCGCGGCGGCTGGCCAGGCTCGCCGCCCCGGGCCGGTAAACCCGGACGGGCCGGACCGGACGGGCTAGACCTGGGCGCCGTTGTCGTCGTCGCCGGTGGGTGGCGTCTTGCGGGCGCGGAACAGCAGCAGACCGATGCCGAGCGCGAGGCAGACCAGCGCGGCCGGGGTGGTGACGCGGGCGTCCAGGTCCAGCAGGCTCGACAGGGCCAGCAGCAGGACCCCGCCGACCAGGGCCGCCAGCGCCACGATCGTCAGCGGCCGCAACCTCGGCAGTGGCGGCGGTTCCGGCGGCTCGTAGTGCTCGTGCTCGTTCTCGTTGGCCCAGTCGATCTCGGTCTCGTGGCTGCGCCACGTCGCGGTCGCGGGCGCGGCGGGCGGCGGGGCCGGGTCGGTGGGTTCCTGGGGGGCGCGGAGCTCGGCCGGGAGGTCCGCGTCCAGGCCGACGCCCTCGCGGCGGAGGTCGGCGACGATGGCCGCGAAGGCGGCGTCGACGTCCTCGGGTCCGTCACCGGGACGACTCTTCACACCCGATCACCCGCCCGCTCGGCACGCACCCGCCGGACGAACTCGACGCTGCGGTCGAAGATCACCGGCGCGTCGTGGTCGAGGGTGGCGACGTGGTAGCTGTTCTCCAGGACGACCTCGGTGACGTCGCCGCTGGAGACGCCGCCCAGGATCGCGGCGGCGTTCTCCGGCTCGACGACGTGGTCCACCGCCGAGCGCAGCAGCAGCACCGGCTGGTCGACCCTGGGGAGGTCCCGGCGCACCGTCTCCCACAGCTTGGCCAGACTCGCGAGCGCGCGCAACGGGGTGCGGGGGTAGGCGTGTTCACTGACCCCGGGTTTGGCGATGTCGTTGGCGATCGGGGTGACCGATGGCACGATCCGCGACAGCAGCGGGAGCAGCCGGATGGCCCGGCGCAGCGACAGCACGGACGGGTTGACCAGGACCAGCCCGGCCACCCGCGACCCGTGCTCCTCGGCCAGCCGCAGGCACAGCGCCCCGCCCATCGACAGGCCGAACACGAACACGGTGGCGCAGCGGTCGGTCAGCTCGGCGAACGCGGTTTCCAGTTCCGCGTACCACTCGGTCCAGACCGTGCGGTTCATCTCCTGCCAGGTGGTGCCGTGGCCGGGCAGCAGCGGCAACCGCACGCTGTAGCCCTCGGCGACGAGCCGGTCGGCCCACGGCCGCATGCTGATCGGTGACCCGGTGAACCCGTGGCTGAGCAGCACACCGACCTCGGTCGAACCGTCGTGCGCGAAGCGCAGGCCTTCCTCGACGGGCACCTGCCCCTCCTCAAGAATGATGCCGACCGGTGGTGGGGGTACGGCCATCGTCGCACGAATCGAGCCGCTCGTGCCCGGCGCGTCTCGGGAGATCGCCCGCGTGTCGTGCCGGTGCGCGTCCGTTGTGCCGAACGGCGGGACGTTCGTAGGCTCGGATGACCCAGGGTGGCCGAAGCGCGGGAGGACCGGATGCTGTACTGGCTGATGAAGCGGGTCTTCCTCGGCCCCGTCCTGCGGCTGTTCTTCCGGCCGAGGGTCGAGGGCCTGGCGAACGTGCCGACGACCGGCGGGGCGTTGCTGGCCAGCAACCACCTCGCCGTGTCCGACTCGTTCTTCCTCCCGCTCGTGGTGCCGCGGCGGGTGACCTTCCCGGCGAAACTGGAGTACTTCACCGCGCCGGGCGTCAAGGGGAAGCTGAAGAAGTGGTTCTTCACCGGCGTCGGCCAGATCCCGATCGACCGCTCGGGCGGCTCCGCGGCCCAGGCGGCCCTGGACACGGTGATCCGGCTGCTGCGCGAGGGCCACCTGGTCGGCATCTACCCCGAGGGCACCCGCTCCCCGGACGGGCGGCTGTACAAGGGCAAGACCGGCGTCGCCAGGATCGCGCTGGAGGCCGGGGTCCCGGTGATCCCGGTCGTCATGATCGGCACCGACAAGGCCAACCCGATCGGCTCCACGCTGTGGCGCCCGTACCCGATCCGGGTCAAGATCGGCGAACCCCTCGACTTCACCCGCTACGACGGCCTCGCAGGCGACCGCTTCGTCGAACGCTCCATCACCGACGAGATCATGTACGCCCTGATGGAACTCTCCACCCAGGAGTACGTCGACATGTACGCGGCCAAGGCGAAGGAGCTCCACCTCCCGGCCCAGCGCTCCCACGAGCGCGTCCCGGAGACCGAGGCGGGCTGATCAGCGCGGATCAGCGCAGTGCCGTGGCCTGGGTCGTCCACAGTGTGCCGCCGGAGACGAGGAAGGTGGTCGGGCCCAACGCCAGGGTCGCGGTGGGGGTGCCGGTCGGGCCGGTGAGGGTGTGCGCGGTCCAGGTGTTCCCGGTGAGGCGCAAGGCTTTGACCTGGTTGCCGTCCGCGGCGAACTGGATCACGGCGCCGTCGGTCTCGACGGGGGCGGCGAGGACGTCCTGGTCGCCCACCGGGATGGCGGGTGGGTCGGGGAGTGGGGTCCAGGTGTCGCCGGTCAGGCGCCACAGGGCGAGTTTTCCGTTGACCCGGCCCGCGGCCACGCAGCCGGAATCGGTGCAGTGGACGGACATCGCGGCGCCGGGGCCGCCTGCGGGCAACGGGGTTTTGGTCCAGCCGGTGGCGCCGGTGGGGGCGTGCCAGGCGGTGGGGGTGACGACGCCGTTGGCGAACTCCCAGCCGACGACGAGGATTCCGGGGCCGTAGCGGGTGGCGGCGATCGGGAACGGCAGGTGCTGGGCGGTCGATTCGAGGGCCGTTCCCGTTGTGGGCTGGCGGATCCAGTCGTCGCCGGTGGGCAGCCAGTCGGCGATGTCGAAGCCCGCGGTGGGGTTCTCCCAGCCGCCGACGACGGCGGGGGTGCTGGGGGTGATCATGACGCCGGTCAGGTCGCCCGCGCCGTAGCCGCCGAAGGTGCTGAAGCCCTGGCGCTTCTCGACGAGACCGGCCGCGGTGCCGTCCCAGACGCTCCAGCGGACGTTGCCGTGGGCGCCGCCGCGTTCGCCGCCGATGGCCACCACCCGGGTGCCGTCGGTGTCGATCGCGGTCCAGCGGGCGAGTTTGCCGTACGGGGTGGCCGTCGTCAGCGGGATCTCGGTCACCGCGCCGGACGGATCGCGGCGGAGCAGGCCGGGGACGACCGGTTGGCCTTCGCGGTGCGTGCCGATGAGCAGCGAGTCGCCGTACGCGGTCAGCGTCACGGGCTCACCGGGAAGATCAACCCTGGTGAGCGGCACCCCGGTCGGCGCGGCCGGTCCGCCGCACCCGGCGGCCAACGCGACCAGAACGGCCGCCAGAGCCCGTTTTCGCATGTCGATGAGTATCCACACGACGCAAGTGGCCTAGGCTCGCTCGGTGAGGTTCTTCTACGACACCGAGTTCATCGAGGACGGAACGACCATCGACCTGGTGTCGATCGGTGTCGTCGACGAGGACGGGCGCGAGTTCTACGCGGTCTCCACCGAGTTCGACCCGGACCGGGCCGGGCCGTGGGTGCGGGCCAACGTGCTGGACAAGCTGCCCTCGCCCGCGGACAAGGCGTGGTGCGACCGGGCGGAGTTGCGGCGCAGGCTGCTGGAGTTCCTCACCCCGCCGCACGCCCGGGACAAGATCGAACTGTGGGCGTGGTTCGGCGCGTACGACCACGTGGTGCTCGGCCAACTGTGGGGTGCGATGCCCGCGCTGCCCCGGGTGGTCCCGCGGTTCACCCGAGAGCTGCGGCAACGCTGGGAGGACGCGGGCAAGCCGACGCTGCCCCCGCCGCCGGACGACGCGCACGACGCGCTGGCCGACGCCCGGCACAACCTGGTCCGCTGGCGGGTGATCGACGCACAGTGGCGGCAGCGCAACGGAAAGTAAGCTGTCGACCTTGCTTGCTATACCGATTCAGTTGCCGGCACCCTGGGCGCGGAGAAGCAGTGATGCCCATCACTGGTACACGCTCGGGGAAGGTCGGTAGTCATGCGGGTCGGCGTACTCACCGGGGGCGGCGACTGCCCCGGGCTCAACGCGGTCATCCGGGCGGTCGTGCGCAAGGGGATCGAGGCCCACGGCTGGGAGATCGTCGGGTTCCGCAACGGCTGGAAGGGCCCGCTGGAGGGCGACCACCGGCCGATCGGCCTCGACGACGTCGAGGACATCCTCACCAGGGGCGGCACGATCCTGGGTTCGTCGCGGACCAACCCGTACAAGGTTGCGGACGGCCCGGAGCGCATCCGCGCGGTGCTGGCCGAGCACGGGGTGGACGCGCTGATCGCGATCGGCGGCGAGGACACCCTGGGGGTCGCCAAGCGGCTGACCGACGACGGCATCGGCGTGGTCGGCGTGCCGAAGACCATCGACAACGACCTCGGCGCCACCGACTACACCTTCGGCTTCGACACGGCCGTGCACATCGCGACCGAGGCGATCGACCGGCTGCGCACCACCGCCGAGTCGCACCACCGGGCGCTGGTCGTGGAGGTCATGGGTCGGCACGCGGGCTGGATCGCGCTGCACTCCGGGCTGGCCGGTGGCGCGAACGTGATCCTGGTGCCGGAGCGCGAGTTCAGCGTGCGCAAGGTCATCGAATGGGTGCAGCGCCGGTTCGAGCGGCAGTACGCGCCGATCATCGTGGTCGCCGAGGGCGCGCTGCCCGAAGGCGGCAACGAGGTGCTGCTGACCGGTGAGAAGGACTCGTTCGGCCACGTCCGGCTGGGCGGGGTCGGCACCTGGCTGGCCGAGGAGATCGCGCAGCAGACCGGTGAGGAGTCGCGCGCGGTCGTCCTGGGGCACGTCCAGCGCGGCGGCACCCCCACGGCGTACGACCGGGTCCTGGCCACCCGGTTCGGCCTGCACGCGGTGGACGCGGTGGCGGACGGCGACTTCGGGGTGATGGTGGCGCTCAAGGGCACCGACATCGTGCGGGTCAAGCTGTCCGAGGCGACCGCCGAACTGAAGACGGTGCCGCTGGAGCGCTACGCCGAGGCCGAGGTCTTCTTCGGCTGACCGGCTCGAGCCGGTTCCGGCCCGTCAGGTGCGGGCCGGGACCAGGCCGAGGCGGTGCACCACTTCCTTGGTCGCCTTGGACCGGTTGAACGTGTAGAAGTGCAGGCCCGGCACGCCTTCCTGGAGCAGCCGAGCACTGATCTCCGTCGCCAGGTCGATCCCCTCGGCCCGGAACGCGGCCGCCTCCGCGTGGCGGTTGAGGCGATCCGCGATGCGCGCGGGAACGTCTGCGCCGGAGAGTTCGACCATCTTGGCCAGGGTCTTGCGGGTGGTGATCGGCATGATGCCGGGCAGCAGCGGGGCCTCGCAGCCGCGGGCGGTGACGCGGTCGCGGAGCCGGAGGAAGTCCTCGGGCTCGAAGAAGAGTTGGGCGATGGCGAAGTCGGCGCCCGCGGTGAACTTCCGGACGAGGTTGTCGGTGTCGACGTCCAGGTCGTTGGAACGCGGGTGGCCGTAGGGGAAGGCGGCGACGCCGACGCAGAAGTCGCCCAGTTCACGGACCAGGCGGACCAGTTCGTCGGCGTAGTGCAGGCCCTGGGGGTGCGGGACCCAGTCGCCGTTCGGGTCGCCCGGCGGGTCGCCGCGCAGGGCCAGGATGTTGCGGATGCCGAGGGCGGCGTACCAGCCGATGACGTTGCGGAGTTCGGCGATGGAGTGGTCGACGGCGGTCAGGTGCGCCATCGAGACGAGGGTGGTCTCACGGGCGACGCGGCCGGTGGTGCGGATGGTGCGGTCCCGGCTGGAGCCGCCCGCCCCGTAGGTGACCGACACGAACGCCGGGTCCAGCCCCTCCAGCTCCCGGATCGCGTTCCACAGCCGCTGCTCGTCGGCGTGGTCGCGGGGCGGCATGAACTCCACGGAGAACACCGGCCCGGCCACGCGGATGCGCTGCACCACGGTCGTCATGCCGACCAGCCTAGCGGCCTCCCGGCCCGTGGGACGCGCCTCCCGAAGGGTGGGCCACCACCGGAGTAGCGCGGGCGGGTTCGGTCACACTCGGCGACCCCCGCTGCCCGGACGGCCGCGGCACGGCGGACGATAGGCGGGTGCGGCCTACCCCGGTGATCGACAATTCCATAGACGCCGCCCCGGCGGCACACGTCGAACGGGCCCTGGCCGACTACCTCGCCGCGCGGCACGCGGGCATGGCCGAGATGGCGCCGTCGTTCGGGTCGGCGGTGGAGTCGCTGGCGGCGTTCGTGCTCGGCGGCGGCAAGCGGATCCGGCCGACGTTCGCCTGGTGGGCATGGCGCGGCGCGGGTGGCGCCGGGGACGGCCAGGAGGCCGAGGCGGTGCTGCGCGCGGTGAGCGCCCTCGAACTGATCCAGGCGTGCGCGCTGGTGCACGACGACCTGATGGACGCCTCCGCGGTGCGCCGGGGCAAACCGACCGTGCACGTGGAGTTCGCCGCCCGGCACCGGGAGCGGGGCTGGTTGGGCGCGTCGGACCGGTTCGGCGCCGCGGCCGCGATCCTGCTCGGCGACCTGGCGCTGGCCTGGGCGGACGACATGTACGTCGGCTCCGGGCTCTCGGTCGAGCGGCGGACGGCGGCACTGGTGCCGTGGCAGGCGATGCGCGCGGAGATGCTGGCGGGCCAGTACCTGGACGTGCTGACCCAGGCCAAGGGCGACGAGTCCGCCGAGGCGGCGTTGAGCGTGGCCCGGATGAAGACCGCCGCGTACACGGTGGAGCGGCCGCTGCACATGGGTGCCGCGCTGGCCGGCGCCGACGAGGACGTGACCGCCGCGCTGCGGGCGTTCGGCGCGGACATCGGCGTGGCCTTCCAACTGCGCGACGACCTGCTCGGCATGTACGGCGACACCGACGTCACCGGCAAGCCCGCAGGCGACGACCTGCGCGAGGGCAAGCGGACGCTGCTGATGTCGGTGGGTCTGCGCCGGGCGGACGCGGCGGGCAGGCCGGCCGACGCGAGCCTGCTCAGAGGTGCGCTGGGTGACGAGGACCTCGACTCGGCGACCGTCGAACGGGTGCGCGAGCTGCTGGTCGACCTGGGTGCCGTCGCCGAGTCGGAACACCGCATCGACGAGCTGACCGACACCGCGATGCGCGCGCTGACCTCCGTCGACCTGGCCGACCCGGCGGGCGGGGTGCTGGCCGGGCTGGCCGTCGCGGCGACCAGGAGGACCAGCTAGCGATGGCCGGGACGCGGGCGATCCCCGGGCGCACCGACCACGTCGTGGTCGTCGGGGCCGGGCTGGCCGGGTTGGCCGCCGCGCTGCACCTGGCGGGCGCGGGCCGCGAGGTGACCGTCCTGGAGTCCGCGTCCACCCCGGGCGGCCGGGTCCGCCGGGAACGGCTGGGCGAGTACACGGTCGACACCGGCGCCACCGTGCTCACCATGCCGGAACTGGTCGAGGAGGCCCTCGCCGCGGTCGGCGCGTCCCTCGACCTCGACCTGATCAAGCTCGACCCGGCGTACCGGGCGCACTTCGCCGACGGCAGCACGGTCCACGTGCACACCGACGCCGACGCCATGGCCGAGGAGGTCCGCCGGGTCGCCGGTCCGCTCGAGGCGGCGGGCTACCTGCGGCTGCGGTCCTGGCTGACCAGGTTGTACCGGGTGCAGCGGGACCGGTTCATCGACACGAACTTCGACTCGCCACTGGACCTGCTGGTCCCGGACCTGGCGCGGCTGACCGCGCTGGGCGGCTTCGGCAGGCTCGGCCCGGCGGTCGCGCGGTACCTGTCCGACGACCGGTTGCGCCGGTTGTTCTCGTTCCAGTCGCTCTACGCCGGGGTCGCGCCGAACCGGGCGCTGGCGGCGTACGCGGTGATCGCCTACATGGACACCGTGGCGGGCGTGTACTTCCCGCGCGGCGGCGTGGGGGCGGTCGCGGAGGCGATGGCGGACGCGGCGGCCCGCGCAGGCGTGCGGTTCCGGTACGGCACGAGCGCGGCCTGGCTGGAGCGGGTCGGGTCGAGGGTGCGGGCGGTGCGGACCACGGCGGGCGAGCGGGTGCCGTGCGACGCGGTCGTGCTCACCGCCGACCTGCAGGCGGCCTACCGGCTGCTCGGCGTCACGCCGCGCAGGCCGCTCCGGCTGCGCTACTCCCCGTCGGCGGTTGTCCTGCACACGGGTGTCACCCGTTCATGGGATGTGTTGGACCACCACACGGTTTTCTTCGGCGCCGCCTGGGCCGAGACCTTCGACGAGATCACCCGCCGCGGCCTGCTGATGGGCGACCCGTCGCTGCTGGTCACCCGCCCCACCGCGACCGACCCGGCGATGGCGCCCGCGGGCAGGCAACAGGTCTCCGTGCTGGCCCCCGCGCCGAACCTGCGCACCGGACCGGTCGACTGGTCCCGGATCGGCCCGATCTACCGCGACGAGCTGGTCCGGGTGCTGCAGGACCGCGGCCTGACCGGCTTCGGCGACGCCATCGAGCTGCGCAAGCTGGTGACCCCGGCGGACTGGGCCGCGGCCGGTCTCGCGGAGGGCACGCCGTTCTCGGTGGCGCACACCTTCGCCCAGACGGGACCATTCCGGCCGCGGAACCTGGTGCCCGGCGTGGACAACGTGGTGCTGGCCGGCTGCGGCACCACGCCCGGGGTCGGCGTCCCGCCGGTGGTGATCTCGGGTCGGCTGGCCGCGCTGCGGGTGGTCGGCGCGGACGGTGTCCGGGTGTCCGGGCGCCGGTCGGTCGGCAGCCGGTGAGGTTATCTTTGGAGTCCGGCCAACCGGTGCCGTGATAATGCTCGCGGCGAGGTGGGTGGCGATTGGGAGCGGCGATGCGCTGGTCGGCTTGGCGGGGGCCCAGGGGAGTCAGGGGGGCTCGCGCGGTTCCGGTGCTCGCGGTGCTCGCCCTGGTGGCCGCGTGCGACTCGGCGGTGGCGGGGTCGCCGGTGGCGGCCACGATCGGCCCGCCGTCGACCTCCGACTCGGCCGCGCAGTCCCTGGTCGACCTGGGCGAGGCCGGGTTGCTGCACTACAAGGGCACCATGTCGACCGCGTCCGGCTCGCCGGTCGAGTTCGACCTGTCCGCGGCGAGCTCCGGTGAGATCGCCGGATCGCTGACCCTGGGTGGCAAGCCCGCTAGCGTGCTGGTCGTCGAGCGCGGCACGTACCTGAAGGCGGCGGCGGACTTCTGGGCCGCGCTGTCCGGGGTGACCAACGCGGAGAGCAAGGGCACGGCCGTGGCCGACCGGTGGGTCAAGGTCCCCGGCGGGTTGATCGGCATGGAGTTGGCCGACGTGTTCACGCCGCAGTCGCTGCGGCAGTACCTGATCCTCAACGCCGACGACGCGGGCAAACCGCTGGCCGACCGCAAGACCAGCGACCTGGCGGGCGCGAAGGTGTTCCGGCTGCCCGCCGTGAAGGGCGCGGTCTACCTGGCCGACCAGGCCCCGCACGGCGTGGTGAAGGTGGAGCTGGACACCGCGGGGCAGTCGGACACGACGACGGTCAAGAAGCTGTCCACCACGGTCACCGACACGACCACGGACCTGCCCAAGTTCTACCAGGACACGGCCACCGCGGCGGGGCAGTTGACGGCGCCGGTGGACGTGCTCAACACCGTGCAGGAGAGCGGCCACACCTTTGAAGGCTGTGGCGCGACGAGTTGTTCGATCGTCGTGCAGTTCACCAACGGCGGCAAGGCATCCGTCAAGGTGTCCGTGCGCGGTAACTGGCAGGGCGACAGCCAGCCGCTCGGTGTGTGTGAATCCCAGGCGGGTCCGATCGCGCCAGGGCAACCCGGTAGCGCCACCTGCACGTTGTCCTCCCCCGCGTGGGTGCAGTTCTACGCGAAAGCCAACACTGTGCCCGGCAATCACCCGTACAGCGTCGAGTGGTCGACCGTGGTGCTCGCCGACCCGCCCGACCTGACGAAGCTCACCGCCGCGACCAAGGCCACGCCCGCGGACGCCAAAGCGCACCAGACCGACGGCGCCTACTTCGTCTACTCCATCGGCCAGGCGAACAAGGTCTGGAAGTACGGCGTGTCCGACAAGCGCTGGACCGACGAGGCCAAGGGGCAGGCCCGGGTCTGCCTCGGCGTGACCGGGGCGGTGTGCCGGGTCGACCTGCTCACCGCCGCCGACACCGCGGGCTCGGCCTACGGGCTGCTCAAGCAGTTGGTCGACACCGCCAAAGCCGCCGGGGGCTGCCCGGCGGGGCAATGGGTGGGGTGCGCGCGCTGACCACGTTGGACGCGGCCTACGCGGGCAGCCGCGAGATCAACGCCCGCCACGGCCGCACGTACTACCTCGCGACCAAGCTGCTGCCACCGTCGCGCCGACCAGCCGTGCACGCGTTGTACGGCTTCGCGCGCGTGGCCGACGAGCTTGTCGACGACCCCGGGCCCGACCCGGCCGGTGACTTGTTCGCGTTGGAGCAGGCTCTTAAGTCAGCCTTCGATGGTCGTCCCACCCAAGAACCCGTGCTGCAGGCGCTCGTCGACACCGTGCGCCGGTACGACATCGACCAAGAGTTGTTCTCGGCCTTCCTGCAGTCGATGCGGATGGACCTGACCGTCACCGACTACGCCAACCTGGCCGAGTTGGCCCACTACACACACGGTTCCGCCGGAGTGATCGGCCTGATGCTCCTACCGGTCCTGGGCACTGTGTCCACCCGCGCCGAAGCCGCCCCATACGCGTCGGCACTCGGCGAGGCGTTCCAACTCACCAACTTCCTTCGCGACGTCGGCGAAGACCTCGACCGCGGCCGGATCTACCTGCCCACCGACCACTTGGCGGCCTTCGACGTCGACCGGGACCGGCTGCTCCACGCCCGCGCCCACGGACCGGACAAAGCCGTTCGGCAAGCGATCGCGCACTTCGCGGCCCTCGCCCGAGCCGCCTACCGGGCCGCCGAACCGGGCATCGCGCTGCTGGACTCGATGTCCCGCCCCTGCGTGGCCACCGCCACCCGCCTCTACGCGGCCATCCTGGACGAGATCGCCGCCGCCAACCACGACGTCCTCACCCGGCGGGCAGTCGTACCCGCCGGGCGCAGGATCGTCATGGCGGCACCGGGGTTGGCGCGGTGCGCGCTCGCCCGACTCAGAACGCGAGCGCCTGCGCCCGGCGCTTGACCTCACGCCCCCGGTCGCCACGCAATGCGTCAATCGGCCTGCCGGGCAAGGTGTCATCGGCGGTGAACAACCACCGGATCACCTCATCCGGCCCATACCCGGCGTCATTGAGCACGGTGATCGTGCCCGCCAACCCCTTCACCAACTCACCGTCGTCGGTGATGAACTCGGCAGGCACAACCAGCACCCCCTTACGCCGCACAGCAAGCAATTGGTGATCGCGCAACGCCTGGTGCACCCGAGTGATCGGCTGAGCGAGGCGGTCGGCGACATCAGGCAGCGGCAGTACCGGGACGTCCGGATCGAGCACATCGGTGGCCGCGGGGATTGAACTCACAGCCCGCAACGATGCCATACCCGCCGCCCCAAGGCAGTCGACTATTCACCCGGCCAGGGTGGTACCCAAGCCCCACCGCCATTCCCACCCACGCCCCAGCCCCACCCAGCCCGGCCCCACACGGCCAAGCTCAGCCCCACTCGGCTCCGCCCGCGCCCCAGGCCAGCCCCCACCCTCCCGGGGGGCGTCCCCGAGGCCAGTCTACCGGCTGGCGGAGATCGGCAGGGGCGGGTGTCGTGGGCTGTGGGTGGTCGCGGGGAATGTGGATAACTCAACCGACCCGCACAGCCAAGTTCGGCTTCGACTCGGCTCCACTCGCGCCCCAGGCCAGCCCTCGCCCTGTCCAGGGGCGTTCACGGGGCCAGTCTGGCCGGCGGAGATCGACGGGGGCGGGCGTCGCGGGCTGTGGACGGCCAGGAAGAACGTGGACAACTCAATCGACCCGCGCAGCCAAGTTCAGCTCCGCCCGTCCCCCAGGCCAGCCCCCAACCTTCCCGGGGGGCGTCCCCGAGGCCAGTCTACCGGCTGGCCGAGATCGACAGGGGCGGGTGCTGCGGGCTGGGGACGATCGAGGGGAATGTGGACAACTCGGCCGAGTTGACCGGGCCACAAGTCACAGATTCCCGGGGGTGGGCGCGTGCCGACCCGCCGCTCCGTACGATCCACCCTTGTGGAGGACAACGCGCCGGGTCTGGTCGGGGCGCTGCTGGAGCAGCGCTACCGGGTCGACGCGCCGCTGGCTCGCGGCGGGATGTCGGCGGTGTACCGGGGCGTGGACACCAGGCTGGACCGACCGGTCGCGATCAAGGTGATGGACTCGCGGTTCGCCGCCGACAAGACCTTCGTCGAGCGGTTCGAGCGGGAGGCCCGGTCGGCCGCCAAGATCCACCACCCGAATGTGGTGGCCGTGCACGACCAGGGTCTTGACGGCGACCACGTCTACCTGGTGATGGAGTTGGTCAGCGGCGGCACCCTGCGTGACCTGCTCACCGAGCGCGGCACGCTGCCGGTCCCGCTGGCGGTCGCGGTCATGGAGCCGGTGTTGTCCGCGTTGGCCGCCGCGCACCGTGAGGGTCTGATCCACCGGGACGTGAAGCCGGAGAACGTGCTGATCGGCACCGGCGGCATGGTGAAGGTCGCCGACTTCGGCCTGGTCCGGGCTGTCTCCAGCGTCGGCACCACCAAGAGCAGCGTCATCCTCGGCACCGTCGCCTACCTCTCGCCCGAGCAGGTCACCACCGGCACCGCCACCGCCCGCGGCGACGTCTACTCGGCGGGCATCGTGCTCTACGAGGCGCTCACCGGCTCCCCGCCGTACACCGGCGACAACGCCCTGACCGTCGCCTACCGGCACGTCAACGACGACGTCCCGCCGCCGAGCGCCGCCGTGCCCGGCATCCCGCCCATGCTCGACGAACTGGTGGTCCGCGCGACCCGCCGGGAC
Source organism: Actinokineospora inagensis DSM 44258 (assembly GCF_000482865.1). Classification (GTDB taxonomy): domain Bacteria; phylum Actinomycetota; class Actinomycetes; order Mycobacteriales; family Pseudonocardiaceae; genus Actinokineospora; species Actinokineospora inagensis. Next base: position 95,932 of record NZ_AXWW01000007.1, read on the forward strand.
CCGGCTGCCCGCCCCGCCGACGGCGCCGCGTTCCTGGTGGAGTTGCAGCAGGTCCGGGCGACCCTGTCACTGCCGCGGATGCGGGTCCCGATCCCCAATCCCGCGCCGCCGGACTCGACGACCACGTCCGCCCACTCCCTGTCCGGTCAACTGCCGTCCGGTCCGACGCACGCCGCCGCCGAGGAACTGGCCGCGCTGGACCCGGAGGACACGGTCAAGGTCCCGGCCGCCGCGATCGCCTCGAACCAGAACCAGAACCTGGACCCGGACTCGACGTTGCGCACCGCGCCGCCGCAGTCCGTGCCGTTCCCGCAACCGCAGTCGGGGGCGTTCCCGCAGGCCACCGTGGTGCACCAGGTCCCGGGGTTCTCCGCGGCCGGGCCGCAGGGGACCCGCGCGATGCTGCGTTCGGACCTGGACCGGGTCATCGAGTCGGCGCAGCAGCAGCCGGTCACCGGCCCGCACTCCATCCCGTACGGCATCCCCGCCGCTCCCGAGCCTGCCAAACCGGGGCTGGGCAACACCCGCAGGCTGGTGCTCCTGGGCATCGCCGCCGTGCTGGTGGTCGGCCTGCTCGCCACCGGCATCTGGTGGTTCTCCAGCGGCCGCTACACCCAGGTACCGGCTCTGGCCGGCCAGGACTCCGCCGCCGCCGAACAGGCCATCCGCTCCGCCGACCTCAGCCCGCAGGTCACCCGCGTCCGCGACAACAAGGTCGAGGCGGGTGTGGTCATCAGCACCGACCCCGCGGCGGGCGCGGAGGCGCTGCGCGGCGACGAGGTCAAGCTCGTCGTGTCCGCCGGGAAACCGGTCGTGCCCGACGTGCAGGCCGGGGTGACCAAGGACCAGGCCGAGCAGGCGGTGGCGGGCGAGGAACTGCAACCCCAGTACGACGACGGCAAGAACGTCTATGACGACAACGTCCCCGCCGGTCGCGTCGTGAAGCTGGACCCGCCCGCGGGCACCAAGCTCGACCTCGGGCAGCGCGTCGTGATCGTGCTGAGCAAGGGGCCCGCGCCCAAGGTCGTGCCGGACGTGCACGGCAAGACCCGGGACGAGGCGTTCCAGGCCCTCACCCAGGCGGGCCTCGAACCCTACGACGGGCAGCCCGAGTTCTCCCCGGACGTCGACGGCGGCCGCGCGGTGCGCACCGACCCGGCGGCGGGCGCCAAGGTCGACGCGGGCGCGTCCAAGCGGGTCGCGGTGATCACGTCGTCCGCGGTGACCGTGCCGGACGTGACCAACCATTCCGTGCAGGAGGCCCAGACCATCCTGGCCGGGGTGGGCCTGCAACTGGACCTGCAGCCGTTCTCCAACCCCAACGGCCGCGTCTTCACCCAGGGACCGGCCGCGGGCAGCAAGGCGCACCAGGGTGACAAGGTCACCGTCTTCGCCTGGTGACCCTCAGTCCGCCAGCGGCAGTTCGCGGCCCAGCACGCCGAACGGCCGCGGGTCGCCCGCGAACTGGTAGTCGCGCAGGACGTCGACGAACCGCAGCTTCCGGTAGAGGTTCCACGCCCGGGACGGGCCCTCCGGGGTGGACAGCAGCACGTGCCGGTTGGCGGCCCCCGCGACCAGCCTGCGGACCAGCTCACCGCCGATGCCCTGCCCCTGCGCGTCGGGCAGCACGTGCAGCTCGGTGAGCTCGAAGTAGTCGGCCATCCACGCGTCGGCCAACGGCGCCCCGTGCCGCTCGGTGACCCCGCGCTTGACCTGCTCGTGCCACCACTGCCCGGGGGCGCCCTGGTAGCCGTAGGCGATGCCTGTCATGCGGTCCTCGGCGTCGAAAGCGGCGACGCAGCGCCACCCCACGCGCAAGACGTGCGCCAGCCACATCGGTGCCCGCTGCTCGGCGGTGCCCCTGGGGTAGCGCATGGCGGTGACGTAGAGGGCCAGCGCCTCCCGCAGGCGGGTGCGCAGCTCATCGCCGGTCAGCTCGGCGAAGCGGGCCACATCGGGGGAAGGTGCGGCGGTCACGTCGACGGATCATCCTCCTCGGCGGCGACCCACGCAGCCGTGCCCCCGGTGAGGGTCACCAGATCGGCGTAGGTGGTGGGGAAAACCGACTTCGGGTGACCGGCGGCGGCCCACACCTCGGGGTAGCGCGCCAAGTGCTCGTCGACCACCGTGCGCACCGGCGCCGGGTGCCCGACCGGCGCGACCCCGCCGATGGCCTGACCGGTGTGCTCGCGCACGAAGGCGGGGTCGGCCTTGCGGACCTCGACGGCGCCGACCAACTCCGCCAGCCGACCGGTGTCGGCGCGGTGGTCACCGGAGGTGAGCACCAACAGCGGCCAAGGCCCGGTCCGCTCGCCCGAGCCCGGCTCGCCGGTCGCGATGAAGACGAGACTGTTGGCGATCGCGCCGACCGGCACGCCGAGGGCCGCCGCCGCGGCGGCCGCCGTGCGGACGTCGGCGGCGAGCAGGCGGATCCCGTCGGCCGCGGCGTCCAGTCCGGCCGCCCGGAGGGCCGCCGCGGTCCCGGCCACCGACCGGTGCTCGATTGCGCTCACCGCTCCATCCCACCACCCGGCCCGGCACGTCACACCGCGGGCCGCTTGAACCGGCGCCCACCTCGGGTTACTCTGGTTTTGTTCGAACACAAGTTCGAACACGCCCGGTGGTGGGCGGGGGAAGCGCCGCACCACCGGGCACCGCCGGCTCCCCTCGGCGTGTCGTCGCCCGACGTCTGATCGCGAGGAGGCCCTGAATGACCAGCACGCTGGACTTCCCCGTCACCCAGGCACCGCCGGCCGCGGCGGTCACCCTGCTGCGGCAGGCCGAGCTCGGGTTCGCGGCGGTGTCCCCGGACGCCGCGCCCGCGCACCTGTTCACCGAGTCGTACCTGTGCGCCCTGCGCGCCGCGGCCGCGTTGCTGTCCGCGCGGGGCAGGCCGCACCGCGGTCGGGCCAAACCGACCAGCGTGTGGACGCTGATGTCGTCGGTGGCCCCGGAGATGCGCGAGTGGGCGGCGTTCTTCGCGTCCTGCTCGGCGACCAGGGCCGCGGTGCAGGCCGGGATCACCAGCCGGGTCGGCCCGCGCGCCGCCGAGGACCTGCACCGGCACGTGGCCGAGTTCATCACCCTGGTCCACCGCGCCGTGCACGGCAGCGGGCGGTGACCGCGCTGATCGATGCCGACCGGCTGCTCGACGTCCTGGAAACCGAGACCTCGGCGGTGGCCGACCTCGCCGCCACCGCCGACCCGGACCGCCCGGTGCCCGGCTGCCCCGGCCTGACCGTCGGCGAGACCGCGCGGCACCTGGGCAGCGTGTACCGGGTCGCCGTCACCTGGATCCGCACCGGCGAACGCCCGACCCACTGGCGGCGTCAACCCCGCGACGGCGAACCGGTCGAGGACTACCTGCGCGACGGCCTGCGCACCCTGCTCGGCGAGTTGGCCGCGCACCCGTCGGACGCCCCGTGCCCCACCTGGCACCCCACCGACCTCACCTACGGCTTCTGGCGCCGCCGCATGGCGCACGAGGCCACCGTGCACCGGGTCGACGTCCAAGGCGCCGCCGGGGTCGACATCGACCCGGTCCCGGCGGACGTCGCGGTGGACGGGGTCGACGAGGTGCTGACCCTGTGGTTCACCCACCGCCTCGCCACCCTCGGTGTCGCGGGCACCAGGGCCACCAGCGTCGCCGTCCGCACCGCCGGTCACACCTGGCTGGCCGAGGTCACCACCACCAGCACCGCCGCCACCCCCGTCCCACCCCTGGCCGCCGCCCTCGCCGCCGCCACGGTCACCGCGTCCCCCCAGGAGCTCTACCTCTGGCTCTGGGGCCGCCGCGCCGTCTTCTCCAACGAAGTCCACCGCGACGGCGACCTCGACGCCCTCACCCAACTCTGGGCCCTCCTCCGCCTCGCCACCCGCTGACCCCCGCCGCGCCCCTGCTCCCCGACGGGCGGCGGGATCCCCTCCCACCAGCCACACCCCCTGCCCCTCCACTCCCCGCGGCCGGGCGGCCCCCACCCTTCCCGGGGGGCGTCCCCGATGCCAGTCTACCGGGGTGGCAAGGTCAACAGGGGGTGGTGCCGTTGGCTGTGGACCGCTGGGCGGAATGTGGACAACTCGATCTGCGCGGCCGCTGGGAAGGCCGGCAGACGCGGACAACTCGGCCTGGGCGAACGCCGGGAAGGCCGATAGAGGTGGACAACTCGGCCTGAGCGGATGCTGGGAAGCACGGGAGCGAGTGGACAGCTCGACCTGGGTAGACGGCTGGGAGGGCGGGGTGGCGGGTGGACAACTTCGACCTGAAGTGGATGGTCGGGAGGCTCGGGACAGTGGGTGGGCAACTTCGACCTAGGGCTGATGATCGGGAAGTCCGGGGGACAGGAGGGGCGGCTTGACCTGGGCAGATGGCTGGGAAGCCGGGGCGAGTGAGCGGGTGGTTGAGAAGCCCCCGGGGCGGGGAGTGGGCAACTCGACTTGGGGATGGCTGGAAGTCCGCAGGCAGGGGCGGATAACTGGGCTTGGGCGGGTGGCTGAGAAGCGGGGAGTGGGCAACTCGACCTGGGCGGATGGCTGAAGCCCTGGGCTGGGGGTGGGCAACTTGACTTGGTGGGTGGCGGGAAGTCGGGGAGGGCGTGCCCGGACGGAAGTCGGGGCAGGTTGTCAGGGCGAAGTTGTGGAACTCACCGCCTAGGGCTTCTTTTGTTGCGTGGCAATGGGTTTCGGGCGAAGTGCGGGGGTGGGAACGCGCGGGGGAGTTGTGGTGGGGCGGACAGGACTACGGTGTCGGATATGTCCACCCGCCTGGCGAGCCTCGTGATCGACGCGATCGACCCGGCGCACGCTGCCCAGTTCTGGTACATCATGCTCGGCGGCACCGCCACTCCCGGGCGCGCGGGCTGTCATCGGTTGGTGGCGCCTGACCTGGGGGGATGCGGGTTGGACTTGGCGTTCGTGCCCGCCAGGTGGGGGAAGACCGGGAAGAACCGGATCCACCTGGACCTGGCGACTGAGAGCGCGCACGAGTACCAGGTGCTGACGTCGTTGGCGGCTGATGTCGGGGCCACCGAGGTCAACGTCGGTCAGGGGCCGGGGGTGCCGTGGACGGTGTTCCGCGACCCGGAGGGCAACGAGTTCTGCATCCTGGAACCCGGCGACCTCTACCACCACACCGGTCCGCTGGCCGCCCTCGTCGTCGATGCCGCCGATCCGCTTCGCCAGGCCACTTTCTGGTCGGCCGCGACGGGGTGGCCGTTGGTGCACGCGGAGGAGAACTCGGCGGCCTTGCGCGCCACCGACACGACTGGGCCGTGGATCGAGTTCCTCCGCGTACCGGAGGAACGCCACGGCCCGAACCGGGTCAGCCTCGACCTCGCCGCCACCGACGACGACGCGGACACCTCGCACCTGCTCGACATCGGCGCGACCCGCGCGGACGGGGTGCTGCTCGACCCGGAGGGCAACGAGTTCCGGCTCGTCCCCACCCGGCCGGTTTCGTCGGCGGGAAACGGTCACGTGCACTAGCGTCCAGGCATGCCTACGCGCCTGGTCAATGTCGTGGTGGACGCCGTCGACCCGTTAGCGCTGGCCCGGTTCTGGGCCGACCTCCTCGGGTGGCGGGTGGCGGAGGCCGACGGCGGTGAGGTCGACGTGTCCGCGCCACCGGAAGACGGGTGGGACATGGACTTGGTGTTCGTTCCCGTGCCGGAGGCCAAGAACGGCAAGAACCGGGTCCACCTGGACCTGTCGAGCCTGTCCCCGACCGACCAGGACGCCACCGTCCGCCGGGCGTTGTCGTTGGGCGCGACCCGGATCGACATCGGCCAGGGCGATGTTCCGTGGGTGGTGCTCGCCGATCCCGTGGGCAACGAGTTCTGCGTGCTCGAGCCCCGCCCCGAGTACGCGGACACCGGTGCCGTCGCGGCGATCGTCGTCGACGCCAACGACCCCGGTGCCCAAGCCACCTTCTGGGCCGCCGCCACCGACTGGCGCATCGTCCGCGACGACCCCGCTTACGCCTCCCTGCACCGCATGGACCACCACGGCCCCTGGCTCGAATTTCTCCGCACCGACACCTCCAAACCCCCCAAGAACCGCATCCACCTCGACGTCGCCGCCCACCCGGGCGAGGACCAGCACGCCGAGGTCGCTCGCCTCCGCGCTCTCGGCGCCACCCCCGCCGACGTCGGCCAGCACAACGCCCCCTGGACCGTTCTCCGCGACCCGGAACACAACGAGTTCTGCGTGCTCACCTCCCGCTGAACCCGCGGCGAGGTCGTTGGACAACCCCGGGCCACCGAAAGGTGAGACACAACCTTGTGCCCCAAGCCGCGGAGAATGCGGGCGACACCGCACCTGCCAAGCCGAACACGTTGGTCGGGTGCGTTGAGGTTCTGCGGTGGGTGGCCGCATTGCTCGTCACCTTGCTGAGCGCTAACGGTTTCGGCTTGGTGCTGGTGTTCCTGGACGCATCTCCCAGTGAGTTACCTGTTGGCATCGCCTTTCCTGTTCGTTCGTGGTCGTGGGTCAGGCCCGGAGGCGCAGACCCTTGGGGGTGGCGTGGAAACCGGCGTCGCGGAGGGTGGTGGCCAGGGGGGAGGTGAGGGCGGTTTCGCCGTCGGCTTTTTGGACGGAGAGGGGGCCGAGCCAGCCTGCGCGGACGGCGTGGGTGAGGGAGGTGGCGGCGGCGTGGAGGGTGGGGGTGTCGTCGGTGAAGGAGAGGAGGGTGCGGCCGCCGCGTTCGACGTATAGGGCGGGGGTGCCGTCGACCAGGACGGTGAGGGCGCCCGCTTTGCGGGCTGGGCGGTGTTTGCCGTCGCCGACGGGGGCGGGCCAGTCGAGGGCGGCGCCGTAGGGTTGGGCGGGGTCGGCGGCGGCGAGGACGACGGCGTTGACCGGGGTGTCCGGTGTGGACGGTTGGCTGATGGCGGCGGGGACGGGCCAGCCGTCGGGGATGGTGACGTCGGGGGTGGGAACGGGCGAGTCGGGTCGGGAGAGGGCGCGGAGGCGGTCGACGGCGCCGCGGGCGGCGAACTGGGCGGCGCCGAGGCCCTCGACGACGTAGCCGCGGATGATCTGGCCGGAGTCTTCCATGGCGCGCAGCACCTTGTAGACGCCGCTGAAGCCGCCGACGACACGTTCGGTGTCGAGGGCGCCGCGGGTGAGGACGCCGTGGCGTTCGAGGAACGCCTCGGCGCGGGCGTGCGCGCGGCGGGTGGGGTCTTCTTCGCGGGGGAGCACGAGCGACCACCGGCCGCCGACGGTTGGTGGGCCGGTGCGGCTGGGCATCGCCGGTCGCGCGGTGCGGAGACGGGCGTACCGGCCGCGCGGAGGTGTTCGACGGGGCTTGTGCGCGGCCCCCTTGCCGGACACCAGCGCTCGTAGCGGGGCGATGGTGTCGTTGGTGACCAGGCCACCCCACACCAGGTCCCACAACGCGGACACCACGTCCTGGTCGGCGGGGGTTTCCGCGCCACCGTCGAGGAGGACGGCGCCGGTGCGGTCGGCGATCTGGCGGAAGAACAGCGCACCACCGTCCAATGCGGACAGAACCGCGCCGTGCAGTGGTGTGTCGGGGACGGCCTCTTCCACGTCCGGCAGCAACAGGTCCGCGACATCGCTGGGTGCGAAGGCGACCCAACCGTCGCCACCGGCCAGCGCCCCGGTGCCGCACCAGGTGACCTCGCCCGCCGCGGTCAGCTCGTCGAGCAGCGCGGGGCTGTAGCCGGGCAACCGGTTGGGCAGGATCAACGACTCGACCGCGCTCGCCGGAAGTGGTGCTCCGGCAAGCTGTTCGATGACCGACAGGACGTCGTCGGCGGTTGGCACGCCGCGCGGTTGCCTGCCGATGCCGTGCCAACTCGGCAAGAACCGCCCCAGCGCGGCGGCCTCCACCGGTTCCACTTCCGCCCGCAGCCGGGCCAAGGAGGTGCGCCGCAACCGGCGCAACACCTCGGCGTCGCAGTACTCGGTGTGGGTGCCACCCGGGCGCAGTTCGCCGCGCACCAACCGGCCGCTGCCCGCCAACCGCTCCAACACGCCCGTCACCACGGACACGCCCAGCCCGAACCGGACCGCCGCCTCTTGCGCGGGGAACGGTCCGTGTGTGCGGGCGTACCGGGCCAAGAGATCGCCCACGGGATCGGCGACGGGCTCGGTGAACGCCTCCGGTACACCCACCGGCAACGCGGTGCCCAGCGCGTCGCGGACCCGACCGGCGTCCTCGATCGCGATGTACCGTTCCGCGCCTGCGATCCGGACGCGCAGCACCCGCCGGGCCGCGACGAGCTCGGTGAGCCACTCGGGCCGCACGCCGCGTTCGGCGGCCTCCTCGACCGACAGGTCGCCGAGGAAGCGCAGCAGGTCGGCGGCGTCCTCGGCGTGCCGGGCGTGCCGGTTCGGGTCCAGCCGCTGCAGCGACCGCTCGACCTCGGCCAGCACGTCGACGTCGAGCAGTTCGCGGATCGCCTCGGAGCCCAGCAGTTCGGCCAGCAGGGCGCTGTCCAGCGACAGGGCCGCCGCCCGCCGCTCGGCCAGCGGCACGTCCACGCCGTAGAGGAACATGCCCACATAGCCGAACAGCAGGCTGCGCGCGAACGGCGACGCCGACGGGGTCTCCACCTCGACCACCCGGACCCGCCGCGCCCGCACGTCGGTCATCAGCTCGCGCAGGCCCGCCACGTCGTACACGTCTTGCAGGCACTCGCGCATGGCCTCCAGCACGACCGGGAACTGCTCGTACTTCGCCGCCACCGACAACAACTGCGCCGATCGTTGCCGTTGCTGCCAGAGCGGCGTGCGACGGCGGGGATCACGGCGCGGTAGCAACAACGAGCGCGCGGCGCACTCGCGGAACCGGGAGGCGAACAACGCCGAGCCGCCCACCTCGGCCACCACGATCTGCTCCACCTCATCGGGATCCAGCAACACGTCCTCGACCCCGGCGACCACCTCTTGCCCGGCATCGTCCACCGCGTCCGGTAGCCGTATCACGATGCCGTCGTCGGAGTGCGCCATCTGCGCCTCTATGCCGCGTCTTTCCCGTAGGCGCGCGCCGATCGCCAACGCCCACGGCGCGTTCACCTGTGCGCCGAAGGGGGAGTGCACCACCAGCCGCCAGTCGCCCAGCTCGTCGCGGAACCGCTCCACCAGCACGGTCCGGTCGTCGGGGATGTGCCGGGTCGCCGCGCGCTGTTCGCCCAGGTATGCCAGCAGGTTGTCGGTCGCCCACTCGTCCAAACCGGCCAGCGCCGCCCGCTCGCGCGCGGCCGGCTCCTCCACTGAGGACAGTTCGCGGACGAACGCGCCCAGCGCCCGGCCCAGCTCCAGCGGCCGCCCCGGCGCGTCGCCCTTCCAGAACGGCATCCGCGCCTGCTCGCCGGGAGCCGGGGTGACGATCACCCGGTCGTGGGTGATGTCCTGCACCCGCCAGGCCGAGGTGCCCAGCAGGAACGTGTCGCCGACCCTGGACTCGTAGACCATCTCCTCGTCCAGCTCGCCGACCCGGGACCCGGAGCCGCGCTCGTCCGGCGGGGTCATCACGGTGAACAGGCCGCGGTCGGGGATCGTGCCGCCGGAGGTGACCACCAGCCGCTGCGCCCCCGGCCGCCCGCGCAGCTCGCCGCTGACCCGGTCCCAGGTGATCCGCGGCCGCAGCTCGCCGAACTCCTCGCTCGGGTACCGGCCCGCCAGCATGTCCAGCACCGAGTACAGCGCCGAGTCCGGCAGCGACGCGTACGGCGCGGCCCGGCGCACCAGTCCGACCAGGTCCGCCACCGTCCACGGTTCCAACGCGGTCATCGCCACGATGTGCTGGGCGAGCACGTCGAGCGGGTTGCGCGGGTAGCGCACCGCCTCGATGGCCCCGCCCGCCATCCGCTCCGCGACCACCGCGCAGGACACCAGGTCGCCGCGGAACTTCGGGAACATCACCCCGCGCGACACCGCGCCGACCTGGTGGCCCGCCCGGCCGACCCGCTGCATCCCGGCCGCGACCGTCGGCGGGGCCTCGATCTGCACCACCAGGTCGACCGCGCCCATGTCGATGCCCAGCTCCAACGAGGACGTCGCCACCACGCACGGCAGCCGGCCGGACTTCAGGTCCTCCTCGACCACGGTCCGCTGCTCCCGCGACATCGACCCGTGGTGCGCCCTGGCCACCACCGGCGCGACCATCGTGGTCACGCCCGACTGCCCAACCGCCTCCGCCGGGAACCGGCCGAGTGCTACCGCCGGGTCGCCGTTCGCCCGCGGGTCCACCGCCTCGGCCGCGGGCTGCCCACGGCCGATCGTGTCGGTGGCGAACCGTTCCACCGCGGCGGGGGTGGCGAGTTGCTCGGCGGCCAGTTCGTTGAGCCGGGCGGTCATCCGCTCGGCGAGCCGCCGGGAGTTGGCGAACACGATGGTGGACCGGTGGGCCCGGACCAGGTCCAGCACCCGCCGCTCCACCAGCGGCCAGATCGACGGGCGGTCCGGGGCCTCCGGCGCGTCCGGGTCGACCGGGGTGGCGGGGCCCTCGCCCAGGCTCGCCATGTCGGCGACCGGGACCTCCACGCTGACCTGAACCGTCTTCGCGGTTTCCGGCCGCACCACCGTGACCGGTCGGCCGCCGCCGAGGAAAGCGCTCACCTCCTCGACCGGCCGCACCGTCGCCGACAGCCCGATCCGCTGCGCGGGCCGCTCCAACAGGGCGTCCAACCGCTCCAACGACAGCGCCAGGTGCGACCCGCGCTTGGTGCCCGCCACCGCGTGCACCTCGTCGACGATCACCGTGCCGACCCCGCGCAGCGAGTCCCGCGCCGCCGAGGTGAGCAGCAGGAACAGTGACTCCGGGGTGGTGACCAGCACGTCCGGCGGGGTCCTGGCGAACGAGCGGCGCTCGTCGGCCGGGGTGTCGCCGGTGCGGGTGCCGACCGCGATGTCCGGCTCCGGCAGGTCCAGCCGGTGCGCGGCCTGCCGGATGCCCGCCAGCGGGGCGCGCAGGTTGCGCCGGACGTCCACCGCCAACGCCTTCAGCGGTGACACGTAGAGCACCCGGCAGCGCCGCTTGGCGTCCGACGGCACACCTTCCGCCGCCAACCGGTCCAGCGCCCACAGGAAAGCGGCCAGTGTCTTGCCCGATCCCGTTGGGGCGACCACCAACGCGTGCTCGCCCGCCGCGGCCGCCCGCCACGCCCCGGCCTGGGCGTCGGTCGGCGCGGCGAACGCCCCGGCGAACCAGTGCCGGGTCGGGGCCGTGAAGAGGTCGAGCGGGTTCGTGGTCACGAGTCCATGGTTACCCCAGGTGGCCGACAACGCCACGGCCCGACCGGGGCTGTGCACAGCCCCGGCGAATGTGGACAACTCCGCTGAGTGTCCACCCGGGACCTCGCCGTGGTGGACGTGGGAGACCGCCGCGGGCCTGGGTACGGTAGGGCGCCACCGCGGGTGACCTCGGGCACGTGGCGATCTGGGCGACCGAGCCCACGCGGCGTGTCACACATGGGAGCATCTGCGACGACACCCTGGGGGGATGCCCGAAGCGGGCGCGCGTTGAGGGGAGAGCAGTGAACGTCCTGTCGGTCGATCTCGGCACGTCGAACACCGTGGCGGTGCTGTGCGCGCACGGCCGCCCGCCGCGGGTGGTCGACGTCGACGGGGCCTCGATGATGCCCTCGGCCGTGTTCGCGGGCGAGGACGGCGGCCTGGTCGTCGGCCGTGACGCCGAACGGCGGGCCCGACTGGACCCGTCCCGGTTCGAGCCCAACCCCAAGCGCCGGGTCGACGAGGGCACGCTGCTGCTCGGCGACACCGTCATCCCGGTGACCGACGCGCTCGCAGGCGTGCTGCGCAGGGTCGCCGACGAGACCTCCCGCCAGTTGGCGGGCAAGAAGCCGGACGAGGTGCGGCTCACCCATCCCGCGCAGTGGGGGCCGGTGCGGCGCAACGTGCTGCTGTCGGCGGCGCGGCAGGCGGGCATGGGGTCGAACCTGGTCCTGGTTCCCGAACCGGTCGCCGCCGCGGCGCACTTCGCTTCGTTCCCCGGGCAGACCCTCGGTTCCGGGCAGGCCCTCGCGGTCTACGACCTCGGCGCGGGCACGTTCGACGTCGCCATCGTCGGTGCCACGCAGAACGGGTTCGTCGTCCTCGCCGAGGCTGGCCTGCCGGACCTCGGTGGTCTCGACGTGGACCAGGCGCTGCTGGAGCACGTGGGGCGCCAGGTGTCGCACCGCGACCCGGTCGGTTGGCAGCGGCTGCTGCGCCCCGAGTCCACCGCCGACCGGCGCGCCCAGCGGGCCCTGCGCGAGGACGTGAAGGCCGCCAAGGAAGCCCTGTCCCGGCACCCGCAGACCGAGGTGCCGCTGCCGGAGCCGTTCAACGACGTCCTGGTCACCCGGGTCGAACTGGAGGCGCTGATCCGGCCGGGCATGCTGCGCAGCGTCGAGCTGTTGGCGGCCACCATCCGGTCCACCGGGATGACCCCTGACCGGCTCGTCGGCATCTACCTGGTCGGCGGCTCCAGCCGGATCCCGCTGGTGGCGACCCTGATCGCCGAGCAGTTGCGGGTGGTGCCGACCAGCCTGGACCAGCCGGAGACCGCCGTCGCCCTCGGCGCGCACCACGTGCCGCAAGAGGGCATCACGATGCGCACCGGCGACATGTCCGGAGCCATTGACGCTGTCCGCCGCGCGCGCACGACGGTCCCACCGCGCACAGGTGGCTTCACCGCGCAGCCGTCGCAGACCGCGCAACCCGCGCAGGCACCCACCCCGCAGACGTTCCCGAGCACGCAGCGGGTACAGGGTCCACCGTCGCGGCCGATTCCGGCGCAGGCCCCGCCGTCGGTGCCAACGCCCGCGCAGAACCCGCCGTCCATGCCGACCCCGGTGCAGCACCAGCCGTTACCGGTACCGCACCAGAACGCCGGTCAGAACCCGGGCCAGAACTCCAACAAGGTCTGGTACATCGCCACCGCCGTCGTCGCGGTCGTGGTGATCGGCATCGTCAGCATCATCATCGCCACCAGCGGCAGCTCCGGCGGCGTCACCGCGGACTGCACCGACAAGACCACCGACGCGCAGGGCTTCACGCCGTGCATGCGGGAGGTCGCGGGCCAGGTCGCCAACGACGACTGCGCGGCCGGGATGAAGATCAACGGCTCCGAGCAGGCGACCCCCGGCGCGATCGCGGTGACCTGCAAGCCCAGCGGCGGCTACTACGTGCTCTACCACCAGTTCACCTCCGAGGACCTGGTGCAGCAGAACATCGACGCCGCCTTCGCCGTGGTCGCGGGCAAGTCGTCCGCGCAGAACGGCAACTGGGACGGCGGCGGCAAGAGCGGCAAGTACCAGGTGGCCGACCTGGGCAGCGGCACCGCGCTGCTCATGTTCACCGTGTCCGGCACGCCGATCATGGGGACGGTGATGGCGCTGCCGTCCACCTCCGGCTCCGGCGACGGCGACGTCCTCGGCTACTTCAACGACCACGTCAAGCCCGGCAGCACCGCCTGACGGCCGACGACCACCCCGTCCGATGACCACCCCGGCCGCGCGGCTGTCCGCTCGGGGTCGGGCCACTAAACTGGCGGCGATGCGAATCACCGCTTTCCGAGCCATGCTCGCCGACGAGTTCGGCCCCCAGCGGGCCGAGACCATCGCCCACGACCACGTCTTCGCCGCTCTCGGCGGCCGCACCGTCGACCAGGCGATCGACGCCGGGCTGCCGACCAAGGAGATCTGGCAGGCCGTCTGCGACGCGTTCGAGGTGCCACCGGACCGCCGGTGACCCGCGCACCGGCGTGTCGGCGGTCGAGGTCGAACAGGTGTTCGCTACCCTCCCGGGGAGACGACGCCCGACGTTTGTCCACAGACCGGCGGTGCCCGCCGACAATCGTCGGTCCCTGCCCGTAGCGTGCCCCCCGTGAGCACGAAACAGACCCGAGGTGGATCGAAGATGGCTGCAGCACCCGACCGGGACAAGGCGCTCGAACTCGCCCTTGCCCAGATCGACAAGAACTTCGGCAAGGGCTCGGTGATGCGCCTGGGCGAGGAGGGCCGTGCCCCGATCGCGGTCATCCCGACCGGTTCCATCGCCCTCGACGTGGCCCTGGGCATCGGTGGCCTGCCGCGCGGCCGGGTCGTCGAGATCTACGGCCCGGAGTCCTCCGGTAAGACCACCGTCGCCCTGCACGCGGTGGCCAACGCCCAGCGCGCGGGCGGCATCGCCGCGTTCATCGACGCCGAGCACGCCCTGGATCCGGAGTACGCCAAGGCGCTGGGGGTGGACACGGACGCGCTGCTGGTCTCCCAGCCGGACACGGGTGAGCAGGCGCTGGAGATCGCGGACATGCTGATCCGCTCCGGCGCGCTGGACATCATCGTGATCGACTCGGTGGCCGCCCTGGTGCCGCGCGCCGAGATCGAGGGCGAGATGGGCGACAACCACGTCGGCCTGCAGGCCCGGCTGATGAGCCAGGCGCTGCGCAAGATGACCGGCGCGATGAACAACTCCGGCACCACCGCGATCTTCATCAACCAGTTGCGCGAGAAGATCGGCGTGATGTTCGGGTCCCCGGAGACCACGACCGGTGGCAAGGCGCTCAAGTTCTACGCCTCCGTGCGGCTGGACGTGCGCCGCATCGAGACCCTGAAGGACGGCGGCGAGCCGGTCGGCAACCGCACCAGGGTCAAGGTCGTGAAGAACAAGGTCGCCCCGCCGTTCAAGCAGGCCGAGTTCGACATCCTCTACGGCAAGGGCGTCAGCCGCGAGGGCTCCCTCATCGACATGGGCGTCGACCAGGCCATCCTGCGCAAGTCCGGCGCCTGGTACACCTACGAGGGCGACCAGTTGGGCCAGGGCAAGGAGAACGCCCGCAAGTTCCTGCTGGAGAACCCGGACGTGGCCGACGAGATCGAGAAGCGGATCAAGGAGAAGCTCGGCATCGGCGCCAAGTTGGACGCCGACGAGACCGCTCCCGCCCCCGTCGAGTTCTGATGCCCGACCACACCCCCGCCGGGTGGTGGACCGAGCCCGCCCCCGAGCCCGCCCCCGGGGCCGCCGAGGCAGCCCCGGGGACCTGGTGGGCCGAGCCCGACGCCGAGGCACCCGCGCAGGCGGGGGAGTGGTGGAGCACCGAGGAGAACCCGCCCGCCACCCCACCCGAGCCGGACGACTGGTGGGCGACCGGGCCGGACAAGTCCACACAGGACAGTCCACGGCAGACTGCCGACGGCCGGGAAGCTGCTGACCCGTCGGGTGGTTCCGCCCCGACCGGCGGCGCTGGGGCGCGGCGAACCGCCTCGCCCCGGGCGGGTACGACGGGTGTCGCGGCTCGTCCCGACACCATCTCGGCACGCGCGTCCCGAAGCGCCGCCGCACGAGAAGACTTGAGCACCTCGGCTGAAGAAGGCGCCGAGGCGCCCGAGTTCGCCGTCCTGCGCCGCAGGCTCGCCGCGTCGGACGAGCCCGGTGGCGGCCGCGCGGCCACCCGGCAAACCGAACGGCCTGGCCTCGATCTGGAGACGTCGGAGCCGACCGGTGGCGAGCGTGATCGCCGTGGGCGGGCGGCCTCCCGGCGAGCCGGTCGGCGCGGTGCCGATCCCGAGGCGCGGGGCGCGGACCACCAGGACTCGACCGGTGGCGAGCCGGACCGGGCGGAGTTGGCCGCCAAGGCCAGGGATCTCTGCTACCGGCTGTTGGCGGGCCGGGACCGGACCCGGCTGGAGCTGGCGCAGGCGCTGCGGCGCAAGGAGATCCCGGACGACGTCGCGGCCGGGGTGCTGGCGAAGTTCGACGCCGCCGGGCTGATCAACGACGTGGCGTTCGCGGAGAGCTGGGTGCGGTCGCGGCACGAGCACCGGGGGCTCGGGCGGCGGGCGTTGGCCACGGAGCTGCGCCGCAAGGGGGTCGACGAGGACGTGGTCGCCGAGGCGGTCGCGGCGGTGGACACCGACGCCGAGGTGGAGCGGGCGGCCGAGCTGGTCCGCAAGAAGCTCCCCGGTCTGCGCGCCCACGACGACCAGGTGAAGATCCGCAGGCTGGTCGCCATGCTGGCCCGCCGCGGTTACTCGGAGGGGCTGGCTTACCGCGTCGTCCGCACCGAGATCGACGCCGACCGGGCCGACCAAGCCGACTAGTCCCCGCGGGTCGACCAGTCCGGAAGCGGGTTCGCTTCCGCTTCCTCCAGCCCTGCCTTGATCCGGCAGACCGGTGGCGGTAGTCGGCACGGTCGTGCGCGGGTGGCCCGACTTGTCCGGGTTCCCGGTCGACAACCCGCGTCCGCGTCATCACGGCCAGTGAGTGGGCGGCGGAGGTCGCGGCAATTCCCGGGGGCGAAAACCGGGCGGGCCGCATGCCTGGAACGACCTTGAGGGCCGGCCACAGTGGGCAGTGTCACAATCGACAGTTGCGGCTCACTTCCCTTGCCTCGCAACGGTTTCACCAGCCCTAACAACACAAGACCAAGGTCAACGTGTGCGCGAGATCACAGGTGTTGACCACGGTTGGCGAGGGGGTGATCACCCATCGACCCGCCGCGTGTGGTACTTGTCACATCTGCCGTCGCAAGGCACAGTCGGCGACGAGCGGCGTCGCGGGTCCACGGACGGCTACGGACCCCGACACCGCGACCGGACCCGGGTACGGAGGTGTGCACATGTCGAGTACCGAGATCAGTGAGCTGCAGCGGACCATCGGTCAGCTCCGGCAGTGCGTCGGCGCCCTGCGCGCCCGCTACGGCGACGTGCCCGCCGTGCGCAGGCTCGTCAACGACATCGAGCGGATCGACATCGACGCCGCGGACCTCACCGGCTCGTCATCGGCCCCGGTGCCGCGGCGGGCGGAGGAGGTCGACGTCGTGGTCGTGCCGGACACCCCGTACGACCCCGCGCTCTGGCACGGGGCCGACGACGAGGGTGTCGGCGGCTACCAGCGCTAGCCCAACCAGGGCCGGCGCGCGGCGCCGGTCGACAACAGGATCGACGAGGACACGATGACGTCAGGTGTTGGCGCCCCCGCACGGGCGAGTATCCCCGCGCGCACCCTGCGGACCGACCGGTGGTGGCTGCCGCCGCTGCTGACGAACCTGGGCCTGCTGACCTTCATCGTGTACGCGACCGTCCGGTCGTTCATGGGCAAGTGGTACGTGGTCGAGCAGTACGGCTACCTGACGCCGTTCTACTCGCCGTGCCTGAGCGAGTCGTGCCTGCCGGGATCCAGCCACTTCGGCACCCCGCTGCCGGAGCTGCCCGGCTGGATCCCGCTCGGCTTCGTGGCGCTGCCGTTCCTGCTCGGCTTCCGGCTGACCTGCTACTACTACCGCAAGGCCTACTACCGGTCGGTGTGGCAGTCGCCGCCGGCGTGCGCGGTGGCCGAGCCGCACGGGTCGTACTCGGGGGAGACCCGGCTGCCGCTGATCGTGCAGAACGCGCACCGCTACTTCTTCTACGTGGCGCTCGTTGTCTCGGTGATCAATACTTACGACGCGATCGTGGCCCTCACCCACGGCCTCGGTCTGGGGAACCTGGTCCTGCTGCTGAACGTGGTCCTGCTCTGGGCGTACACGTTGTCGTGCCACTCGTGCAGGCACATCGCGGGCGGCAGGCTCAAGCACTTCTCCAAGCACCCCCTGCGCTACCGCGCGTGGACACTCGTCTCCAAGCTCAACGTCCGGCACATGCAGCTTGCTTGGACGACGCTGGGCACGCTGGTGTTGACCGACCTCTACGTGATGCTCGTCGCCAGCGGGACCATCTCCGACTTGCGCTTCTTCTAGAGGCGCCAGGGAAAAAGCCAGATTTCGAGAGGAACACATGACCGAGGTCGAGCGCCACTCCTACGACGTGGTGGTCATCGGGGCTGGTGGCGCCGGGCTGCGCGCGGTGATCGAGGCTCGCCAGCGCGGGTTGCGGGTCGCCGTGGTGTGCAAGTCGCTGTTCGGCAAGGCGCACACGGTGATGGCCGAGGGCGGCTGCGCCGCGTCGATGGGCAACGCGAACTCCAACGACAACTGGCAGGTCCACTTCCGCGACACGATGCGCGGCGGGAAGTTCCTGAACAACTGGCGGATGGCCGAGCTGCACGCCAAGGAAGCCCCGGACCGGGTGTGGGAGCTGGAGACCTACGGCGCGTTGTTCGACCGGACCGCGGACGGCCGGATCAGCCAGCGCAACTTCGGCGGGCACACGTACCCGCGGCTGGCGCACGTCGGTGACCGCACCGGTCTGGAACTGATCCGCACCATGCAGCAGAAGATCGTGTCGCTGCAGCAGGAGGACTTCCGCGAGTCCGGCGACTACGAGGCCCGGATCAAGGTCTTCGCCGAGTGCACGATCACCGAGCTCGTCAAGGACGGCAACCGGATCGCGGGTGCGTTCGGGTACTGGCGGGAGTCGGGTCGGTTCATCCTGTTCGAGGCGCCCGCGGTCGTGCTGGCCACCGGTGGCATCGGCAAGTCGTTCAAGGTCACCTCGAACTCCTGGGAGTACACCGGTGACGGGCACGCGCTGGCGCTGCGCGCGGGCGCGACCCTGATCAACATGGAGTTCGTCCAGTTCCACCCGACCGGCATGGTGTGGCCGCCCAGCGTGAAGGGCATCCTGGTCACCGAGGGCGTGCGCGGCGACGGCGGGGTGCTGAAGAACTCCGACAACAAGCGGTTCATGTTCAACTACATCCCGGACGTGTTCAAGGGCCAGTACGCCGACGGCGAGCAGGAGGCCGACCGCTGGTACACCGACCAGGAGACCAACCGCCGCACCCCGGACCTGTTGCCCCGCGACGAGGTGGCCCGCGCGATCAACTCCGAGGTCAAGGCCGGTCGCGGCTCACCGCACGGCGGCGTGTTCCTGGACATCGCCAGCAGGCTGCCCGCCGAGGAGATCAAGAACCGGCTGCCGTCGATGTACCACCAGTTCAAGGAGCTGGCCGATGTCGACATCACCGCCGAGCCGATGGAGGTCGGCCCGACCTGCCACTACGTGATGGGTGGCATCGAGGTCGACCCGGACACCGCCGCGGCGACCGTGCCCGGCCTGTTCGCCGCCGGTGAGTGCTCGGGCGGTATGCACGGCTCGAACCGGTTGGGCGGCAACTCGCTGTCGGACCTGTTGGTGTTCGGCCGCCGCGCGGGTCTGGGCGCCGCGTCCTACGTGGAGTCGCTGACCGAGCGCCCTGCGGTTGCCCAGTCCGATGTGGACACCGCGGCGGAGTTCGCGCTGGCGCCGTTCGAGCCGCCCGCCAACGGCGTCGAGGAGAACCCGTACACGCTGCACAACGAGCTGCAGCAGTCGATGAACGACCTGGTCGGCATCATCCGCAAGGCGTCGGAGGTCGAGCAGGCGCTGGCGAAGCTGGCCGAGATCCGCTCCCGCATCGGCCAGGTCGTCGTCGAGGGCCACCGCCAGTACAACCCCGGCTGGCACCTGGCCGTCGACCTGCGGAACATGCTGCTGGTCAGCGAGTGCGTTGCGCGCGCCGCGTTGACCCGCACGGAGAGCCGCGGCGGCCACACCCGCGACGACTACCCGATGATGGACGCCCAGTGGCGCAACACGCTGCTGGTCTGCTCGACCGAGGGTGACGCGCTGGTCCCGGACGTCGCGGTCACCCGCAAGGAGCAGGAGCCGTTGCGCCAAGACCTGCTGGAGCTGTTCGAGCTGACCGAGCTGGAGAAGTACTACACCGACGGTGAGCTGAACACCCACCCGGCACGAAAGGACTGAGGAGTTGCCGTACAAGGCGAAGTTCAAGGTCTGGCGCGGCGACGTCGAGGGCGGTGAGCTGCGGGACTTCCTGGTGGAGGTCAACGAGGGCGAGGTCGTGCTCGACATCATCCACCGCCTGCAGGCCACCCAGGCGCCCGACCTGGCGGTCCGGTGGAACTGCAAGGCGGGCAAGTGCGGCTCCTGTTCGGCCGAGGTCAACGGCAGGCCCCGGTTGCTGTGCATGACCCGCATGTCGACCTTCACCGAGGAGGAGACCGTCACGGTCACCCCCATGCGCACCTTCCCGGTGATCCGCGACCTGGTGACGGACGTGTCGTTCAACTACACCAAGGCCCGCGAGATCCCGTCGTTCACCCCACCCGCCGACCTCGCCCCCGGCGATTACCGCATGCAGCAGGTCGACGTCCAGCGCTCGCAAGAGTTCCGCAAGTGCATCGAGTGCTTCCTCTGCCAGAACACCTGCCACGTCGTCCGCGACCACGAGGACAACAAGGACGCCTTCTCCGGTCCCCGCTTCCTCATGCGCGCCGCCGAGTTGGAGTTCCACCCGCTCGACACGGCCGACCGCGTCCCCGCCGCGCAGGAGGCCAACGGGCTCGGCCTGTGCAACATCACCAAGTGCTGCACCGAGGTCTGCCCCGAGCACATCCGCATCACCGACAACGCCCTCATCCCCATGAAGGAACGCGTCGCCGACCGCAAGTACGACCCGATCGTGTGGCTCGGTTCGAAACTCTTCCGCCGCACCAAGTAGGCGGTCTTCAACGTGATGCCCGCAGACCCCAGGGGTCTGCGGGCATCACGTCGAGTACGACCGTGCGGGTCAACCGCCCCCACCCGCTCCGGCACCCGCCGGATCTGTGGCCGACAACGTCGCCGCGGCCTTCTTACCCCGGCTCAGCCGCCGCTCGACGTACACCGCCAAGCGGCTTACCCCGTAGTTCACCGCGATGAACAACGCGGCCACGACCAGGTACACCTGGATCGGGTTGCCCAGGTTCTGGATGATGATGCCCGCGGTCCGCACCGTCTCCTCGTAGCTGATGATGAACCCGAGCGAGGTGTCCTTCAGCACCACCACCAGTTGGCTGATCAGCGCGGGCAGCATCGCCCGGAACGCCTGCGGCAGCAGGACCAGCCCCAGCACCTGCGCCCGGCGCAGGCCGAGGGACTCCGCGGCCTCCCGCTGCCCGGTCGGCAGCGAGTTCACCCCGGCGCGCACGATCTCCGCGATGATCACCGAGTTGTACACGGTCAGCCCGATGACCAGGAACCACAGGTTGTCCAGGTCGACGCCGAGGGTCGGCAGCACCCGGGCGGCGAAGAAGATCGAGATGACCACCGGGACACCGCGGAACAGCTCGATGAACCCGACCACCAGCCAGCGGTACCACCGGGACGCCGTGATCCGCAGCACCGCCAGCAGGGTCCCGATCACCAGCGAGAACGCCATCGCCAGCGCGGCCGCCACCAGCGTGTTGACCAGCGCGCCGCCCAGCAGGTTCCACACCTGGTCGAACGTGTCGGACGACGGGTTGACCAGCGGGTCCCACTTCTCGGCGCTGAACTGGCCCTTCTCGTCGAGCCGGGAGCCGACGACGGCCAGCACGGCGACGACCAGCAGCCCGGCCAGCACGCTGCCGACCAGCGTCCGCCGCCGCGTGCGCGGTCCGGGGGCGTCGTAGAGCACGGACGTGGTCATCGCGCGATCGCCACCTTCCGCTCCAGCAGGCCGAGCAGCAGGCCACCGGGGATGGTGATGGCCAGGTACCCGAGGACGACCCCGGTCAGCACCGGCAGCGCCGCCTCACCGCGGGCGGAGGTGAGCGTGTCGCCGACGGCGAACAGGTCGCCGCCGACGCCGAACGCGCCGACGATGGCCGAGTTCTTGATCATCGCGATGATCACGCTGCCCAGCGGCGGCACCACCGTGCGCAGCGCCTGCGGCAGCACGACCGACGTCAGCGACTGGCCGAACGTCAGCCCGACCGCGCGCGCCGCCTCCGCCTGCCCGGCGGGCACCGAGTTGACACCGGCGCGGACCGCCTCGCAGACGAACGCCGAGGTGTACAGCACCAAACCGGTGACACCGAACCAGAAGTAGGCGCCGTTGACGCCGATCTCCGGCAGCCCGAACGCGCAGAAGAACAGCACCACGGTCAGCGGGCAGTTGCGGAACACGGTGACCCAGGCGGTGCCGACCCAGCGCAGCGGCGGGACCGGTGATACCCGGAACCCGGCGACGACCGTGCCGAGCACCAGTGCGCCGACCGCGGCGAGCGCGCAGATCTTCAAGGTCTGCAGGAACCCGTCGCGGTAGAGCGAGAAGTTGTCGAGGATGACGTTCACGGGGTCTCCCAGCCCGGTAGGGCGGCGGGGTGCCCGCCACGGACCGCGGCGGGCACCCCGAGTGCGCCGATCAGCTACAGGTGTCCAGGTCCGGCAGCTTCGGCGCGTCCGGCGCCACCTTGCCCGCCGTGTCCTGCCACGCCTTCTCGTAGCTGCCGTCGCCCGCCGCCGCCTTGAGCGTGTCGTCGATGAACTGGCAGAACTTCGTGTCGCCCTTCTTGATGCCGATGCCGTAGGGCTCGGTGGTGAACGGCTTGCCCACCAGCTTGAACGCGCCCGCGGACTTGTCGACCAGGCCGAGCAGGATGACGTTGTCCGTGGTGACCACGTCGACCTGGTTGTTCTTCAACGCGTCCGCGCACTTGGAGTACACGTCGAACAGGACCACGTTCGCCGGGTCGACGTACTTCTTGATGGTCTCGGCGGGGGTGGACCCGGTCACCGAGCACACCCGCGCGTTGGCCGCCTTCAGCGACTCCGGGCCGGTGATCGCGGAGTTGTCCTTCTTCACCATCAGGTCCTGACCCGCCTCGTAGTACGGGCCCGCGAAGGAGATCCGCTCCTTGCGCTTGTCGTTGATGGTGTAGGTCGCCACGATCAGGTCGACCTTGCCCTGCTCGATGTACTCCTCGCGGACCTTGGACTGGGTCTCCACCCACTCGATCTTGTCCGCGCCGACGCCGAGCTTGGCCGCGACCAGCTTGGCGATCTCCACGTCGAACCCGGTCGGCTTGTTGTCCAGGCCCTTCAGGCCGAACAGCGGCTGGTCGAACTTGGTGCCGATGCGGATCTTCCCCGCGTCCTTGAGCTTGGCCATGGTGGTCCCGGCGTCGAACGTGGCCGAGGTGTTCACCGGCGGGTTCGACGAGCCGGTGTCCTTGCCGCCACCGCAGGCGGCCACCGTGCAGGCCAGTGCGGCGGCCGCGGTGCCGAACATCAGGCGCCGGAGTCGCATGTGTGCTCCCTCGTGTCGCAGGCTGGGCACGCCAGCCCGTTCGGTTGTCGGTACGGGCGAACGCGTCAGTGGGTGAGGATCTTGCCCAGGAAGTCCTTGGCGCGCGCGGACTTCGGGGCGGTGAAGAACTCGGCGGGTGTGCCGTCCTCGACGACCTCGCCGTCGGACATGAAGATCACCCGATGGGCGGCCTTGCGCGCGAAGCCCATCTCGTGCGTGACCACCAGCATGGTCATCCCGTCGGCGGCCAGCGCGGTCATCACGTCCAGCACCTCTTGGACCATCTCGGGGTCCAGCGCCGAGGTCGGCTCGTCGAACAGCATCACCTTGGGGCGCATGGCCAACGCGCGGGCGATCGCGGCGCGTTGCTGTTGCCCACCGGACAACTGCGCCGGGTACTTGTCGGCTTGGTCGGCGATTCCCACGCGCTCAAGCAATTCCAGCCCGGTCTTGCGCGCGTCCGGCACGGCCTGCCCGCGCACCTTGACCGGTGCCAGCGTGACGTTCTCCAGGATCGTCTTGTGCGCGAACAGGTTGAACGACTGGAACACCATGCCCACCTCGGCGCGCAGCCGGGCCAGGTCGCGGCCCTCCGACGGCAGCGGGCGCCCGTCCACCTCGATCACCCCGGAGTCGATGGGCTCCAACCGGTTCACCGCCCGGCACAGCGTCGACTTCCCGGAGCCGGAGGGCCCCAACACCACCACGACCTGGCCCTTCGGCACGTCCAGGCTGATCTTCTTGAGCACGTGCAGTTGACCGAAGAACTTGTCGACCGCGGCCATCCGGATCATCGGCCGATCGGTGGTCTCCTCGCTCATGGTCTCCTCCGTGCGCGGTGCTCTCGCGGTGCGCGTCAGGGGTCTGCGGGTGCGCGTTGGCGGAAACCTACCCCGCGGGGCCACCACTCCCCCCGGCCTTGAGCAACACTTAGGGTCTCAACTCTGTCACACGGGAGCCCTGGGGACCATGGAGGTGCGCGTGCGGGTGCTGCTGGTGGAGGACGACGACCGGGTCGCGGACGCGTTGATCCCGGCCCTGGCGCGGCGGGGTCTCGCGGTGCGCAGACTCGCTTCCGGCGCGGGCGTGCTGGGCCTGGTACCGGAGGTCGACGTCGTGCTGCTCGACCTCGGGCTGCCGGACGTGGACGGGGTGGTCCTGTGTCGACAGATCAGGGCGGCCAGCGACGTCGCCGTCATCGTGGTGTCCGCGCGCGGCGAGGTCGACGACCGCATCATGGGATTGCGTGCGGGCGCCGACGACTACCTGGTGAAGCCCTATGACGTGGACGAGTTGGTGGCGCGCGTGCACGCCGTGCGCAGACGCCGGTCCGACCGCGGCGGCGCGCCCGCGGGCGTGGTGGAACTCGACGGTGTGCGGGTGGACTTCGACCGGCACGAGGTCACTGTGGACGGTGAGCCGGTGCCGCTGTCCCGCAAGGAGTTCCAGGTGTTCGCGCTCATCGTCGACGCGCGGGGCGCGGTGTGCGGGCGGGAACAGATCCTCGGCGAGGTGTGGGGACAGCCGGGCGCGGCGGAAAACCGCTCGCTGGACGTGCACGTGGCCACGCTGCGCACCAAACTCGGCAGGCCCGCTCTTATCGAGACCGTTCGGGGGGTCGGTTACCGCCTGTCGGGGCAACCGGGCAGACTCGCGTAAGAGACCTGCCAGTCCCACCGGCATCGCGGGGGAGGTGTGATGCGCACTCGGCTGCTCGGCATGGTGCTGTTCCTGGTGGCGTTGCTCGTGTTCGGGCTCGGCCTGCCGTTGGCGCTGTCGGTGGCCGGTTCAGAGCAGCAGAAGATGTTCCTGGACCGCCTTGCGGACACCAACCGCTTCGCGTCGATGGCTCAGACACCGCTGACAGACGGCACTCCCGACTTGCTGCAAGAGGAACTAGGCCGTTACTACGACCTTTACGGCATCCGTGTGCTCATCGTCGACCAAGACGGTTCGCCACAAGTGAGTTCCGGGCCGCGCAACCAGCCCGCCCCGGTAAACCTCACCGACGACGACGTGCGCCAGCAGATGCAGCGCGCGCTCGCGGGCAGGCGACCGGAACCGGGGTCGTTGCTGCTGCCGTGGGACGACCGGCCGATGGTGCTGGCCGGTCCGGTGCTGGTCGACGGCGAGGTGCGCGGCGCGGTCATCACCGTCTCACCCACCGACAGCGGCCGCACCCGGGTCACCTGGTGGTGGCTGGGCATCGTGGTCGGCGGGGTGGTGGCGTTCGGCATCGCGCTGTTGCTGGCGGTACCGGTGGTGCAGTGGATCCTGCGGCCGGTGCGCAGGCTGGACGAGGCCACCGGGTCGCTGGTCGCCGCCGTGGTCAGCGGCAGGCAGGCGGACCGGGTCGGCGACGAGCACGGGCCGCCGGAGCTGCGGAAACTGGTGCGCTCGTTCGACCAGATGGCGTCCAGCGTCGGCGACGCCCTGGCCGCCCAGCGCGCCTTCGTCGCCGACGCGTCGCACCAACTGCGCAACCCGCTGACCGCGCTCAAGCTGCGGCTGGTCAACCTGGAGGGCCACGTCGACGTCGAGGCCGAGGACCACCGGGTCGCCGCCGCCGCCGAGGCCAACCGGCTCAACCAGATCCTCGACGAGCTGCTCGCCATGGCCAGGGCGGAGAACGCGGGCGGCGAGCTGCTGCCGGTCGACGTGGACGAGGTCGTCGCCGAGCGGGTCGCCGACTGGCGCGTGGTCGCCGCGTCCCGCGACATCACCCTCGACACCGAGGGGTCCGCAGGCACGGTCCGTGCACTGGCACCGGCGCGTGGTCTGGACGGAATCCTGGATGCCTTGCTGGACAACGCCCTCAAGTTCACCGAACGCGGTAGCGCTGTCCGCGTCTCTATCTACGTCGATCGGTCTAGCGGTTCCGTTGTGCGCGTAAGCGTGCGGGACCACGGACCGGGCCTACGGGCAGACGAGTTGGAACGCGCCACGGACCGGTTTTGGCGCAGCAACAGCCATCAGAACGTGCCCGGCTCCGGGCTGGGTCTCGCGATCGTCAGCCGGGTTGTCGCGCGCGCGGGGGGCCACCTGCGCCTAGACCTACCCGAAGACGGCGGCCTCCGCGTCTCGGTAGACCTACCGGCGCAGGACTAAACTTTCTCGCCCCTATAGAACTTCTCCGCTCCAGGGTGGAGCCTCACCGGGTCGGTCTCGATCGCGGACTGCATGTCTATCGCCAACGCCGCCGGGGTCTGCTTGGCCAGGTCCGGCAGCGCGGCGAACAACTCCCGCACCAAACCCTCCGCCAAGTCGTCGGACATCTGGTCGGTCACCAGCAGGAAGTTCGGCACCGCCAGCGTGTTCACCGGCGCGCCCGCCAGGTGGTACACCGACGCCGGGATCGACGCCGTGTTGTACACCGGGAACTGCTTGCGCAGTCGCGGGATCTCCGCCGCCAAGTCCAACAGCCGGAGTGGCAGCACCTGCTCCAACGTCGAGATCGACGGGGTGGGCAGCCCACCGGACCAGAAGAACGCGTCGATCTGGCGGTTCTTCAACGCCTCGATCGACTGCCCCAGGTCCATCGACCGCTCGGTCAGCAGCCCCGGCCCGTCCAACCCGGTCAGCGCCAGCAGCCGCTTGGCGATCAACTCCACCCCGGAGTCCTTCGCGCCGACCGCCACCCGCATCCCGCGCAGGTCGGCGATGTCCTGGATGGGGCCGTCGTCGCGCACCACCACGTGCAGGTAGTCGTCGTAGATGCGGGCCAGCGCGCGCGGCGACCGCGGTCCGGACGTCGGCTGCGCGGCCACGTCCGCGGCGCTGAACGCGATGTCCACGTCGCCGGAGAGCAGCCGCTTCACGTTGTCCGGCGACCCGCCGGTCTCCAGTACCACCGGCTTGCTGTCCATCCCCAGCCGGTTCTGCCACGTGCCCGCCATGAACTGGGCGATCGTGCTGTACACCCCGGACTTGTTGCCCGCCGCGATCCGCAGCCGCGCCGTCGGGAACTGGGCGTCGCAGCCCGCCACCGTGACCAGCGGGACCAGCGCGACGAGGACCGCGACCACGGCCGCGAACACCCTGCCGGTCGACCTGCCGCGCGCCATTGCACGATGGTGCCAGAGCCCAGCCGCGCGCCGTGCGGTCAACCGGGAAACCGCCACCGGGTGGCCGGGCAGTATCGGCCGGGTGCCCGGCCGGGCGTACCCTCGGACACCGAGATGAGCGCGCGCACCTACCAAGTCCGCACCTACGGGTGCCAGATGAACGTCCACGACTCCGAGCGGCTGTCCGGCCTGCTGGAGGACGCGGGCTACGTCGCCGCGCCCGAGGGCGCCACCGCCGACGTCGTCGTGTTCAACACCTGCGCGGTCCGGGAGAACGCCGACAACAAGCTGTACGGCAACCTCGGCCACCTCGCCCCGGCGAAGACGGCCAACCCGGACATGCAGATCGCCGTCGGCGGCTGCCTCGCCCAGAAGGACCGCGGCGAGATCGTCCGCCGGGCGCCCTGGGTGGACGTCGTGTTCGGCACGCACAACATCGGCTCGCTGCCGACCCTGCTCGACCGCGCCCGGCACAACCAGCGCGCCGAGGTCGAGATCCTGGAGTCGCTCGAGGTCTTCCCGTCCACGCTGCCCGCCCGCCGCGACTCCGCGCACTCCGGCTGGGTGTCGATCTCGGTCGGCTGCAACAACACGTGCACCTTCTGCATCGTCCCCGCGCTGCGCGGCCGCGAACGCGACCGCCGCCCCGGCGACGTGCTGGCCGAGGTGTCCGCCCTGGTCGCCGAGGGTGTCCTTGAGGTCACCCTGCTCGGCCAGAACGTCAACTCGTACGGCGTGGAGTTCGGCGACCGTTTCGCCTTCGGCAAGCTCCTGCGCGCCTGCGGCGACGTCGACGGCCTGGAGCGGGTCCGATTCACCTCCCCGCACCCGAAGGACTTCACCGACGACGTCATCGCCGCCATGGCGGAGACGCCGAACGTGTGCCACCAGTTGCACATGCCGCTGCAGTCCGGGTCGGACCGGGTGCTGCGCGAGATGCGCCGCTCGTACCGCACCCAGCGCTACCTGTCGATCATCGACAACGTGCGCGCCGCCATGCCGGACGCCGCCATCACCACCGACATCATCGTCGGCTTCCCCGGCGAGACCGAGGCGGACTTCCAGGCCACCCTGGACGTCGTCGAACGCTGCCGGTTCACCAACGCGTTCACCTTCCAGTACTCCAAGCGCCCCGGCACCCCGGCCGCCACGATGCCCGACCAACTGCCGAAGGAGGTCGTGCAGGAACGCTACGACCGCCTCATCGCGCTGCAGAACGACATCGCCTGGCAGTTGAACAAAGAACAGGTCGGGCGGACCGTCGAGGTCGTCGTCGCCACCGGCGAGGGCCGCAAGGACGCCGACACCCACCGCCTCAGCGGCCGCGCCCGCGACCACCGCCTGGTCCACTTCGCCCCCGGCGACACCCCCGCGATCCGCCCCGGCGACGTCGTCGAGACCGTGATCACCTACGCCGCCCCGCACCACCTGGTCGCCGACGGCGCACTCGTCAGCCACCGCCGCACCCGGGCGGGCGACAACCACGAGGCGGGCATCCGCCCCAAAACCGCGGGTGTCAGCCTCGGCCTCCCCGCCTTCGGCCAACCCCCCACCACCGCCGGAGGCTGCGGATGACCGAAGACCAGGACCTCGCCACCCTCAAACGCGACATCGACGCCGTCGAACGCGCCGCCCCGGTGGACCTGGGTCTGCGCGCCATCATCCTGGCCATCGCCGTCTTCGTCCTGATCGTCGGCTACGTCCTCCCCTGGATGGGCTCCGCCGCGGGCTGGCAGGTCCTCCTCGCCGCGGGCGACGCCACCGGCAAGGCGGGCGCCGTCCCCCGCCTGTTCGCGGGCACCTCGCTGGCTTTCGGCATCCTCGCCTCCGCCATCGCCCTGATCCTGCGCCGCTGGACCCTCACCTGGATCGCCGCCCTCGGCGGCTGGTTCGCCGCCGTCGACGGCCTCCTCGCCATCTGGACCCGCCAATCCACCTCGGGCACCCACTCGCCCGGCCCCGGCATCGGCTTGATCATCAGCGAGATCGCCATCATCACCCTCGCCGCCCTCTGGTTCAAGACGACCTGGTCCCGCCCCTACCAGAAGCGGTAACCCCTCCCGTTCCCAGCAGCCCCCGAATCAATCCTGCCTGCTCGCACCCACATTCCCCGGCAATCACCCGTCCCCTGTGGACAACTCGCGCCTGTGTGCACCCTCAATCGCCCCTTTGTGCACCCCCATCGCTCTCTTCTACACCCCGAGCCATCCACATTCCCCACAGCCATCCCCCGTCGCCCAATCAGACTCCCCACCCAACCCCACCACCCCCTAGGCTTGATTCGGGGGCTGCTCACCACGCCCATCCACCGCCGCGGCGGCCCGTTGTTCGCCGATCCCGAGTCGCACCAAATGATCGCCGACGCGCACCAGGCCTTGGCGTCAGCAGCAGTGGCACTCGCCCCTGACGTTATCCACATCCCTCACCGCCATTCCCAACCAACAAGTGCTGCTCGCCGCCGCCTGCGCCGACCACCTAGGCTCGGATTCGGGGGCTCTTCAACCCGGCCACGACTGTTTCCCCTGGTCGCGTGAATCCCACTGTGCCAACCGCGCAATCCGAGTTGTCCACATGTCGCTCGGTGGCCCCCAACCCGCTATCGGCGCCGGTCGTGTATCGCCTACGAGGTCCAGGCTTGATTCGGGGGCTGCTCGATTCGAAGATCTTTTGTCCGAAACCAATAGCGGGTGGGAAAAGCGAACGACCCCCGAGCCGCGAGCGCGGACGGGGGTCGTTCGAGGGTGACGCGTCAGCGGGTGGCGACGGCCTGTTCGGCGGCGGCGAGCCATTCGCGCCACTGGGCGGCCTGGGCCTCGGCCTGGTCGGCGCGGCGGTTGTCGCCCGAGGCGCGGGCCTTGGCGGCCTGCGCCTCGAACTGCTCGACGCGTTCGCGGAACTGGGCCGCGCGGGCCTCGGCCTCGGGGTCGGTGCGGCGCCACTGGGCGTCGGCGGCCGTGCGGACCCGGTCCTCGATGGCGCGGAGCTTGCCCTCCAGGTCGCGGATGCGTTCGCGCGGGACCTTGCCGATCGCCTCCCAGCGTTCCTGGATGCGGTGCAGGGCCGCGCGGGCCCCGTCCAGGTCGGAGCCGGGGTTGATCTTGTCGGCCTCCTGGAGGAGCTCCTCCTTCTTGCGCGCGTTGTCGGCGAACTCGGCGTCGCGTTCGTCGAAGACGGCGGAGCGGCGGGAGAAGAACGCGTCCTGGGCGGCGCGGAACCGCTGCCACAGGGCGTCGTCGGCGTCCTTGGGGGCCCGGCCCGCTGCCTTCCACTCCACCATCAGGTCCTTGTACCGACCGGCGGTGGCGCCCCAGTCGTCCGACTCGGCGATGCGCTCGGCCTCGTCGACGATCTCCTGCTTGCGGGTCTTGGCGGTGGCGCGCTGGCGGTCCAGGTCGGCGAAGTGCGAGCCGCGCCTGCGGTTGAACGTGTCGCGCGCCTTGGAGAACCGGCGCCACAACTGCTCGTCGGTCTTGCGGTCGACGCCCTTGATCGTCTTCCACTCGTCCAGGACGGCGCGCAGCCGGTCACCGGCGACCTTCCACTGGGTCGACTCCTCGGCCAGCTTCTCGACCTCGTCGACCAACTCCTGCTTGCGCGCGACCGACCCGGCCCTGGCCTCTTCGCGGGCGTGCTTGGCCGCCTCGACCGCGACCGACGCGTTGCCGAGCACGTAGTCGATCCGCGCCTCAAGCGCCACCAGGTCACCGACCACGTGCGCCTCGGCGAGGCTGTCCTTGATGTGCCGGGCGTTGGTCGCCGCCTGCTTCGGGTCACCCGACCCGGACGCCAACCGGGTCGCGAGCAACTCGACCTCGGTCCGGATGTCGTCGAACCGGCGGGCGTAGTGCGCCAGCCCCTCCTCGGGCTCACCGGCCTGCCACGACCCCACCGGGCGCTCGCCGTCGGCGGTGCGCACGTAGACCGTGCCCTCCTCGTCGACCCGGCCCCACTTGCCCGGCTCAGCCGACGCCACCGCGACCTGGGGCGCCCCCGCGTCCTGCACGGGCACCACCGCGGCGGACTGGCGCGACACGACCTGGCTGGGCGGCGGAACCGCGTCCATGGGCGTCACGTCCGTGACCGTGACCACCAGTCTCGGCGCGTCCGTGGCGGACGAGGTGTTGGCGGTCGAGTCCTGCTCCTGGGTGTCTGCCGCGGACGGCGTTTCGCTGGTCTGGGCCGCGTCCTGGTCCGGAGTGCTCGCCACCGGAGGCGTTCCACCGGTTGGGGTCGGGGCCGGTTCCGGGGTGGCCGCGGTGGGCGGCGTGGTGGCGGTCAGGTCCGGGTTCTGCTCCGGGGTCTCCCCAGCGGACGGCGTTTCGGGGGCGGTCGGGTCCGGGTCGGTCTGGGCGGCCGGTGCCTGTTCCGGCTCACCCGCCTGCCCCGCCACCGCCGCGACGCTCTCGTCCTTGTCCGTCATCGCCGACTCCTCCTGCCTGCGTGCCCGCGTCTGGCGCGGACGCCCCGCTCACGCGGGGCCCAGCACTGTGCGAACGGCCCTCGGGCCGTGCGGCATCTCCATACCCGCGCGCATTCAAACAGGTCATGAGGCGCCTGGGTACTCCGGAGGGCCGCAGTGGTCATCATGGTGCCGCAAAAGGTGCTGTCCGTGGGCCGTCAGCGCCAACTTTGTTCGACGGACAGTAACCTCGGCGCCGTGATCCGCCGTGTTGCTGTGTTGCCGCATCCGCCCCTGATCGTGCCGGAACTGACCGGGGGCGGCGACCGGGACGCGTCGGCCCTGCGCGCCGACTGCCTGGCCGTGGCCCGTTCGCTCGCCGCCGCCGCCCCGCGCTGGCTGGTGGTCGGCGCCGGAGACCGGCCGGGGCGGTACGGACCCGAGGCGGCGGGCACGTTCCGCGGCTACGGCGTGGACGTCCGGGTCGGACTCGGCCCCGCCGCCGACCTCGCCTTCGCCGACCCGATGCTGCCGCTGCCCGCCCTGGTCGCGGGCTGGCTGCGCGGGCAGGTGGCCGCGGGCGACGTAACCGTCCACGTTGTGCCGGTCGGCCTCCCGCCCGCCGCGTGCGCCGCCGAGGGGACGCGGTTGGCCGCCGAGCCGGCCGGGCCGGACCCGGTCGGCCTGCTCGTCCTCGGCGACGGCTCACACCGGCACGGCGAGCGGTCCGTGGGCAAGCCGGACGACCGCGCCACGGCGTTCGACGCGGACGTCGCCCAGGCGCTGGCCACCGCCGACCTGGACGCCCTCGACCGGCTCGACCCGGCGGTCGCGACCGAACTCGGCGCCGTCGGCCGCGCCCCGTGGCAGGTGCTGGCGGGCGTGGCCCGCGCCGACGGCAGGCAGTGGCGTCCGGTCGAGTCCAGCGTGTCCACCCCGTTCGGCGTGGCCTACCACCTGGCCGTGTGGGACCCCGCGTGACGCTCGCCGTCGCCGTCGTCGGCCCCACCGCCACCGGCAAGTCCGACCTGGGCATCGCCATCGCCGAACGCCTCGGCGGCGAGGTCGTCAACGCCGACGCCATGCAGCTCTACCGGGGCATGGACATCGGCACCGCCAAGGTCACCCCAGCCGAACGCCGCGGCGTCCCACACCACCTGCTCGACGTGCTCGACGTCACCGAGACCGCGTCCGTCGCCGCCTACCAGCGGCACGCCCGCGCCGTGGTCGAGGACCTGTTGGCCCGCGACCGGGTCCCGGTCCTGGTCGGCGGCTCCGGCCTGTACGTCCAGGCCGTCGTCGACGACCTGGAGTTCCCCGGTACCGACCCGGCCATCCGGGCCCGCCTGGAGTCCGAACTGGCCGAGGTCGGCACCGGCCCGCTGCACGCCCGCCTGACCGAGCTCGACCCGATCGCCGCGACCGCTGTGCTCCCCGGCAACGGCCGCCGGATCGTGCGCGCCCTGGAGGTCATCGAACTGACCGGCCGCCCGTTCTCCGCGACCATGCCCAAACCCGGCCCCGCCCGCTACGACATGGTCATGATCGGCCTCGACCGCGACCCCGCCGCCCTCGACACCCGCGTCGACCTCCGCGTCGACCGCATGTTCGCCACCGGCCTGGTCGACGAGGTCCGCGCCCTGGAACGCCTCGGCCTCCGCGACGGCAAGACCGCCCCCCGCGCCCTCGGCTACCAGCAGGTCCTGGCCGCCCTCGGCACTCTCGACAACCTCGACGCCCTCGACAACCTCGGCACCCTGGACCCCAAGGGCTCTCCACCGGGCGCCGCCGACATGGCAGGCCACCTGGACACCGCGCACCACGGTGCCCGGGAAACCGCCTCGGCCAGTGCCCTCGACCCCGTCCTCGATCCTGCCTTCGCCGCTGCTGCTGCCGGGACCGCTCTCGACCCCGCTCTCGCCGCTGTCGGGACCGCCCTCGACTCCGTGCTCGCCGCTGCCGCCGCCGAGACCGCTCGCGCCACCCGCCGCTTCGTCCGTCGCCAACGCTCCTGGTTCCGCCGCGACGCCCGCATCACCTGGCTCGACGCTGCCCGCCCAGACCTGCTGGACGCCGCCCTCGCCCTGCTGCGCCGGTAACTCGCGCCGCCGCGCGGTAACTCGCGCTGCCGCGCCGGTACAACGGTCAGGGTGCGCACGAGGTCGCCGACAGGCCCGACCGTCCACTCAGGTCGTGGTGCGCTGTATTCAGTTGTGGGTGAGGGTTCCTCCGCTACCTCCGTCTTGGTGGGGTGTGTGGTCGCCGTAGGCTGGTGGGGTGGCTATTCCGTTCCTCAAGGGGCACGGCACGGAGAACGACTTCGTGCTGCTGCCCGATCCCGACGGCGAACTCGATCTGACCGCGGCGCGGGTGCGGGCCCTGTGCGACCGCCGCCGGGGACTGGGCGCGGACGGCGTTCTCCGCGTGGTTCGGACGAAAGCGCTGCCGGACGCACCTCCTGGGATCGACGGGGACGTGTGGTTCATGGACTACCGGAACGCGGACGGGTCCGTGGCTGAGATGTGCGGTAACGGTGTTCGCGTGTTCGCCCGGTACCTCAAGGACGCGGGCCTGGTGGACTCCGCTGAGTTCCCGGTCGGGTCGCGGGCCGGTTTGCGGCCTGCGACGGTCCACGCCGACGGTGCGGTGACCGTGGACATGGGCGCGGTCCGGCGGCTCGGCCGTTCGTCAACAACCGTGGCCGGGGTGACGTTCACCGGGTTGGGCATCGATGTGGGCAACCCCCACCTGGCGTGTGTGGTGGACTCGGTGGACGCGTTGGACCTGACCGTGCAGCCCGGGTTCGACCCCGGGTTCTTCCCCAACGGGGTGAACCTGGAGTTCATCCAGCCCACAGCCCCCGGCGAGATCCGGATGCGGGTGCACGAACGCGGCGTTGGCGAGACGCGGTCCTGCGGCACTGGCACGGTGGCCGCCGCTGCCGCCGCCCTGGCCGCTCGCGACCAGGAGACCGGCGCCGTGACCGTGCACATCCCCGGTGGCACCGTGCTGGTCACGATCTCGGCGGTGACCAGCACCCTCACCGGTCCCGTGGCGTTCGTCGCCGAGGGAACCCTCACCGGGAGTTGGTGGGCTGCCCTGGCCTGAGTCTGGTCGGCACGCTGTTTCGTCGTCATGGGACCAGGATCCCGAAGTGGTTGGAAACGGTCAATCGGTTGTCCACAGGGCCGCGTTTACGCTGGTGTGGTGAGCGACGACCCGATACCGACCCGCCGGGTGGCGACGGCGGCCGAACTGGAGACGCTGGGGTCGGCCGTCCGGCTGCGGATCATCCGGTTGACCTACCAGCGGCCGCTGACCAACAAGGAGATCGCCGAGAGGCTGGACAAGGACCCGGCGACCACGCTGCACCACGTCCGCAAGCTGGTCGCGGCCGGTTTCCTGGAGCCGCAGCCCGCCCGGCGGGGCAACCGGGGCGCCAAGGAGATCCCCTACGTGTCCTCGGGGGTGATCTGGCAGTTGGGTTACGACCACGGCGACAAGGTGGGGCTCGCCGAGGCCATGCTGCAGGCCTACCTGGCCGAGGTCGCGGGCACGGACCTGGGCGAGTTGACCCAGACCCGGCTGGTCGTGCAGGTCGACGCGGCCGAGCGGACCGAGTTCATGGACCGGCTCGGCGCCCTGCTCGACGAGTACCGGTGTAGGCCGCCGCGACCGGGGGCCGAACGCACCGCCGTCTACGTCGCGTGGTATCCGGGGGAATAACTGGGTCGAATCCGCCGCTGCACCGTGCGACGATAGACGTACCGCGACACCGGAGGGGTGCCGTATTTCGCAACAAACCGAAGGATGGGTTCACCAGGTGACAGAGGAAATCACTCAGCACGGTTTTGACGGCGCGTTGTCCGACCCGGCTGACCTCTCCCTGGGCGAACTCGAACTCGAGGAACGGTCGTCGCTGCGGCGCGTCGCCGGGCTCTCCACCGAACTCGAGGACATCACCGAGGTCGAGTACCGGCAGCTCCGCCTGGAGCGGGTCGTGCTGGTCGGCGTGTGGACCGAGGGGACGGCGCTGGAGTCGGACGCCTCGCTGGCGGAGCTGGCCCGGCTGGCCGAGACGGCGGGCTCGGAGGTCCTGGAAGGGCTCGTCCAGCGGCGGGACCGACCGGACCCGGCCACCTACGTCGGTTCCGGCAAGGTCTTGGAGCTGGCCGAGGTCGTGCGCGCCACCGGCGCGGACACGGTCATCTGCGACGGCGAGCTCTCACCCTCGCAGTTGCAGCAGTTGGAAGCCCGGCTCAAGGTCAAGGTCATCGACCGCACGGCGCTGATCCTGGACATCTTCGCCCAGCACGCCCGGTCCCGGGAGGGCAAGTCCCAGGTCGAGCTGGCGCAACTGCAGTACCTGCTGCCCAGGTTGCGCGGCTGGGGCCAGACGCTGTCCCGGCAGGCCGGTGGTCGAGCGGGTGGTGCCAACGGCGGCGTGGGTCTGCGCGGCCCCGGTGAGACCAAGCTGGAGACCGACCGCAGGCGCATCCGGGCCAAGATCTCCAAGCTGCGCAAGGAGATCACGGCCATGGGCACGGTCCGCGACACCAAGCGGGGTCGGCGCACGGCCAACGAGGTGCCCAGCGTCGCGATCGCCGGTTACACCAACGCGGGCAAGTCCAGCCTGCTCAACGCCCTCACCGGGGCGGGTGTGTTGGTCGAGGACGCGCTGTTCGCCACCTTGGACGCGACGACCCGGCGGACGCGAACCCCGGAAGGCCACACGTACACGCTGACCGACACGGTCGGGTTCGTCCGGCACCTGCCGCACCAGCTCGTCGAGGCGTTCCGGTCCACGCTGGACGAGGTCGCCGACGCCGACCTGGTGCTGCACGTGGTCGACGGCGCCGACCCGATGCCGGAGTGGCAGGTCAACGCGGTCCGCGAGGTGCTGCACGAGATCGGCGACCGGCGCGGCACGGCGATGCCACCGGAGCTGGTGGTGGTCAACAAGGTCGACGCGACCTCCGAGTTCGCCCTGGCCCGGCTCCGGCACCTGCTGCCCGGCGCGGTGTTCGTCTCCGCGCACGCCGGGACCGGCATCGAGGAGCTGCGCGAGCGGGTCGCCGGGCTGCTGCCCCGGCCGGAGCGGGAGGTCGACGTGCTCGTGCCGTACGTGCGCGGCGAGCTGGTCGCCCGGGTGCACCGGGAGGGCGAGGTGCTCTCCGAGGAGCACACCGAGGCGGGCACGCAGTTGCGGGCCAAGGTCAAGCCGGACCTGGCGGGGGTGCTGGAGGCCTTCGCGGTCGACCACACCACCGTCTGAGACACGTCTGAACGGGCCCCGGGCGAGACAGCCGTCTCACCCGGGGCCCTTCGCGTGAACGCGCCGGTGCCCACGCGCGTCCGCACCTGTGGCGCCGCGACGCGGCTACGGTGGATGTGACAGGGGGAGGTGGCCGGTGCGGCGGTTGGCGACGACGGCGTTGGTCGTGTGGTTGTGCACGGTGGGGATTCCCAACGCGTCTGCCGACCCGCAGGCGCCCACGGAAGCGTGCGTGCAGAACGACAAGCGGCTCAACGAGCTGTCCGGCCTCGCCACCGACGGGGAACACTGGTTCGCCATCAACGACGGCGGCACCAAGTCGACCGTGTTCGTCCTCGGCCACGACTGCAAGGTGCAGAAGGTCATCAACGGCCCGATCGACCCGTACGACGTGGAAGACGTCGCCCGAGCGGCCGATGGCACGTTCTGGTTGGCCGACACCGGTGACAACAACAAGAAGCGCGACACGATCGCGCTCATCGAACTGACCCCCGCGGGCAAGACGACCCTGCACCGGTTGACCTACCCGGACGGTCCACATGACACCGAAACCCTCTTGCTGGACAAGAAGGGTGTCCCCTACCTGGTGACCAAGAGCCCGTTCGGGGTATCCGAGGTCTACCGACCGAAGGGGCCGCTCGGCACCCCCGGTCCGACCGCGCTGGAGAAGGTCGGCGAGGTGCAGATCACCAGCACCGACACCCAGGGCGGCCCGATCAACCAGCTCATCGGCTCGATGATGGTCACCGGTGGCACCGTCAGCGCCGACGGCACCACCATCGCCCTGCGCACCTACACCGACGCCTACCTCTACCCCGCGCCGGACGGCGACATCATGGCCGCCCTCAAGCGCAAACCCACTCGGGTGCCACTACCGGGTGAGCGCCAAGGCGAGGCGATCGCGCTGGAGGCCGACGGCACCATCGTCTCCGGCTCGGAAGGCGTCGGCACCCCGATCCGCCTGGTCAAGGGCGCCACGGCGCAACTGCCCGCGACGACGGCACCGGCCGAGCCCGGCACCGCGTCCGCCACCTCGGGCGGCGGGGGCGGCGACGAGTCCGGCGGCATGTCCACCGTGCCCGCCATCGGCCTCGCCGCCGTCGCGGTCGGCGGCGCGTTGTTCCTCATGCACCGCCGATCCGCCAAGCGGTCCTAGCGCCCCTCAGAGCCTGCGCAGGACCGCGACCACCTTGCC
Source organism: Actinokineospora inagensis DSM 44258 (assembly GCF_000482865.1). Taxonomy (GTDB): domain Bacteria; phylum Actinomycetota; class Actinomycetes; order Mycobacteriales; family Pseudonocardiaceae; genus Actinokineospora; species Actinokineospora inagensis. The sequence goes on from NZ_AXWW01000007.1 coordinate 133,827, forward strand.
CAGGATGGTCGCCTCGTCACCCGGGATCGGGCTGTACGCGTCGTTGTGCGGCATCAGCCAGACGTGCCCGTCGCGCCGCTTGAACGTCTTCACCGTGGCCTCGCCATCGATCATCGCGGCCACGATGTCGCCGTTGTCCGCGGTCGGCTGCTGGCGCACCACCACCCAGTCGTCGTTGGCGATCGCCGCGTCGATCATCGAATCGCCCGCGACCTTCAGCATGAACAACGCGCCCTCGCCGACCAGCTCCTTGGGCAGCGGGAACACGTCCTCCACCGCCTGCTCGGCCAGGATCGGCCCACCGGCGGCGATCCGGCCGACCACCGGGACGTACGTCGGGGTGGGACCCGCCTCGGCCGGTTCGATCAGCACCGGTGCCACCTGCTCGCCGCGCAACTGCGCCTGCGACGCGTCCGCCGGGAGCACCCCGATCGCGCGCGGCCGGTTCGGGTCGCGGCGCAGGTACCCCTTCTCCTCCAGCGCGCGTAGCTGGTAGGCCACCGACGACGTCGACGTCAGCCCGACCGCCTCGCCGATCTCCCGGACGCTCGGCGGGTAACCGTGCCGCTGCACCCAGGACCGGATCACCTCGAGCACCTGCCGCTGCCGCTGCGGCAGGTCGGCGGGGTCCACGTGCGCCGACTGCGGGAAGCTGCGCACGTTGTCACCCGGCGCGGGCTTCTTCTTCTGCGGCCCCGCGGGCTTGCGACCACTCGTGCCTGCCACTTGCCTGCCTCCCTGCGGTGCCGGGCGGACCCGGTGCACCTCGATGCCGACTCGGAAGCCGGGCCGAGCCGACTTCGATCTTCTGCGGATTCCGACGTTAGCCCGCCGACCAGCGCAGATCAAACACCTGTTCGAGCGACACGCCGAACGGGTCTCGATTTTGTCGGTGCGGGGTGGTAGACACCTCTCGCACGGGCGTTCGATCGAACGGAAGTTCGAACGCAAGCGGTTCGGTGGTACTTGGAGGCGCCATGGCAGCGCGGACGGCGGTCCGGTCAGCGGTGTGGTCGGCGGAGACCCTGCCAGCGGAAACAGCGGTCGACCGGCGGTTGCGGCTGGTCCCCGACGCCCCGGCGCGCACCGGGCGGGTGGTGGGCCAGGGCAGGCTCCGGCCGCCGACCCGGCGGCGGGACCCGGCGGCGGCGCACGTGGTCGCCGCGGCCGAGTGCGGGCCGCGGAAGGCGCCGATGCCGGTCCTGGTGATGATCGCGGTCGCGGTCGCCGTCGCGGCCGTCGTGTACGGGATCGGGCTGGCGGCGAGCTCGATGGCGGGGCGGCCGGAGATCCCGTCGACGACGACCGTGGTGCGGGTGGCGCCGGGGGAGTCGCTCTCGGAGATCGCGGTGCGGATGGTGCCGGACGGCGACCCGGGGGACGTGGTGCGGCGGATCCAGGACCTGAATGGACTGTCCGACCCGACCGTCCGACCTGGGCAGGCGTTGACGGTGCCGACCTCGGGTTGATCAACCGTCTGGAGTGGACGGTGTCGCGCGACCGCCGACGGGACGTGGCCGCGCTCGTGGTGGGTCTGCTCCCGAGGGGTGCTCGGGCCGCTGAACGCGGTCCGCGTGGTGTCGACGGCCTTGTCGAGTAGCGCTTGGGTCGCGTCGGGTGACGATGCGTGTTCCCGGGGTGTTGACCACCCCCGGGTGTAGCCAAGATCAACTGCCGGTGTTCATGATCACTCGGCTGGGTGAGGTCCGCGTGTGCGGCGGGTGAGGTTCGCGCCGGGTGAGTTCGGCGGGGTGCGCGGCCGGGTGGTTTGCCGGGGAGCGCCGGTGGGGACCGCCGGGGTATGGGGGAACCGCCGCGTTGGACCGGATGGCTGAATGCCGGTTCGGACGGACGAGTGACGCGGGCCGTTCACCCGGTGGTTGGAATCGGACGGTGCGGCGGTGACCGCGTTGCGTGGTTGTCGAGTCGATTCGGCGTGTCCGAGTTGCGTCCATGTAGGGTCTCGACATACGGTCCACCCCAACATCTAGTGGTCACACCGTTGTAAGTTGTCCACAGGTTGGGGTGGGTTGTCCACCGACCAACCACCAGTTGTCCACAGATTGATCACCAAGCGTGCCTGACCGGCTCCGCCGGACGGAGGACACGCGGGCGTCCGGGGAGAAGGCAATGCGCTGTCCGTTCTGTCGGAACTCCGATTCGCGGGTCGTCGACTCGCGGGAGGTCGACGACGGCCAGGTGATCCGCCGCAGGCGGGCCTGCGCGCAGTGCAGCCGCCGGTTCACCACGGTCGAGGAGGCGGTGCTCGCCGTCGTCAAGCGCTCCGGGGTGACCGAGCCGTTCAGCCGGGACAAGGTCGTGCGCGGGGTGCGCCGGGCCTGCCAGGGGCGACCGGTCGAGGAGGACCGGCTGCAACTGCTCGCCCAGCAGGTCGAGGACGCGGTCCGGGCGACCGGCAGCGCCGAGGTACCCAGCCACGAGGTCGGGTTGGCCATCCTCGGCCCGCTGCGCGAGCTCGACGAGGTCGCTTACCTGCGGTTCGCCAGCGTGTACCGGTCCTTCTCCTCGGTGGCCGACTTCGAGAAGGAGATAGCCGACCTCCGGGCGGTCACCGCCAGGGAGGCGGCGCACGAGGATGGGCAGTAGGCGTCAGACCAGGCGTCCCCGGGGCGGGGAACGCCGATTCCGACTTGGGCCGCATCGGACGGGGAGCCCGGACGTGGCCACACCAGCACAAGGCGTAGTTGACGAGGGAGAGGGAGCGGTCATGACCGAGACCGTGGAGACCGCGGCGGACGGACCGACGGACACACCGCGGCGCGGCCTGCGGGTGCAGCGCGTCTACACCACCGAGGGGGTGCACCCGTACGACGAGGTCACCTGGGAACACCGCGACGTGGTGATGACCAACTGGCGCGACGGCTCGGTGAACTTCGAGCAGCGCGGCGTGGAGTTCCCCGACTTCTGGTCGGTCAACGCCACCAACATCGTCACCAGCAAGTACTTCCGCGGCGCGGTCGGCACCACCATCCGGGAAAGCTCGCTGCGGCAGCTCATCGACCGGGTCGTCCGCTCCTACGTCGCGGGCGGCGTCGAACACGGCTACTTCGCCACCACCACCGACGCCGAGGTCTTCGAGCACGAGCTGACCTGGATGCTGCTGCACCAGGTGTTCAGCTTCAACTCACCGGTCTGGTTCAACGTCGGCACCAGCTCCCCCCAGCAAGTCTCGGCGTGTTTCATCCTGGCCGTCGACGACACGATGGACTCGATTCTCAACTGGTACAAGGAAGAGGGGCTGATCTTCAAGGGCGGGTCCGGGGCGGGGTTGAACCTGTCGCGCATTCGGTCGTCGAAGGAGTTGCTTTCCTCCGGTGGTACCGCGTCCGGGCCGGTGTCGTTCATGCGGGGGGCGGACGCGTCGGCGGGGACCATCAAGTCCGGGGGGGCTACTCGGCGGGCGGCGAAGATGGTCGTGCTCGATGTGGACCACCCGGACGTGGAGGAGTTCATCGAGACGAAGGCGCGGGAGGAAGCCAAGATCCGCGTGCTGCGCGACGCGGGTTTTGACATGGACCTCGGGGGCGCCGACATCACCTCGGTGCAGTACCAGAACGCCAACAACTCGATCCGGGTGTCCGACGAGTTCATGCACGCCGTGGAGTCCGCGGGCCAGTTCGGGCTGCGGTCGCGCACCAGCGGCGAGGTCATCGAGCGGGTCGGCGCCAAGGACCTGTTCGGCAAGCTCGCCAAGGCCGCCTGGGAGTGCGCCGACCCGGGCATCCAGTACGACGACACGATCAACGCCTGGCACACCTGCCCCGAGTCGGGCCGGATCACCGCGTCCAACCCGTGCAGCGAGTACATGCACCTGGACAACTCCAGTTGCAACCTGGCGTCGCTGAACCTGATGAAGTTCCTCGCCGACGACGGGTCGTTCGACGCGCCGACCTTCGTCAAGGCCGTCGAGCTGGTCATCACCGCGATGGACATCTCCATCTGCTTCGCAGACTTCCCGACCGAGCCGATCGCCGACACGACCCGCCGGTTCCGCCAGCTCGGCATCGGCTACGCCAACATCGGCGCGCTGCTGATGGCCACCGGCCACGCCTACGACTCCGAGGGCGGCCGCGCGCTGGCCGCCGCCATCACCTCGCTGATGACCGGCACCGCCTACCGCCGCTCCGCCGAGCTCGCGGGCATCGTCGGCCCGTTCGACGGGTACGCCCGCAACGCCGAGGCGCACCAGCGGGTCATGCGCAGGCACGCCGCCGCGAACGACCTCGTCCGCACCTACCACGCCAACGACGCCGCGGTGCAGCGCGTCGCGACCCGGGAGTGGCAGTCCGCGCTGGAGGTCGGCGGCCGCAACGGGTGGCGCAACGCGCAGGCCAGCGTGCTCGCCCCCACCGGCACCATCGGCCTGATGATGGACTGCGACACGACCGGCATCGAACCCGACCTCGCGCTGGTCAAGTTCAAGAAGCTGGTCGGCGGCGGCTCCATGCAGATCGTCAACCAGACCGTGCCGCGCGCCCTGACCGCGCTGGGCTACCAGGGCGAGCAGGTCGAGGCCATCGTCGAGTACATCGCCGAGCACGGCCACGTCATCGACGCCCCCGGCCTGCGCCCGGAGCACTACGAGGTGTTCGACTGCGCCATGGGTGAGCGGTCCATCGCCCCCATGGGCCACGTGCGGATGATGGCCGCGGTGCAGCCGTTCATCTCCGGCGCGATCTCCAAGACGGTCAACATGCCGGAGTCCGCCACCGTCGCCGAGGTTGAGGAGATCTACTTCCAGGGCTGGAAGCTGGGCCTCAAGGCGCTCGCCATCTACCGGGACAACTGCAAGGTCGGCCAGCCGCTGTCCGCGGGCAAGGGCGCCAAGGAGACCGCCAAGGCCGAGACGGTCGTCGAGTACCGCCCGGTCCGCAAGCGCCTCCCCAAGAAGCGCCCGTCGCAGACCGTCTCCTTCACCGTCGGCGGCGCCGAGGGCTACCTGCACGCGGGCTCTTACCCCGACGACGGCCTCGGCGAGATCTTCGTCAAGCTCGGCAAGCAGGGCTCCACCCTCGCCGGTGTGATGGACGCCTTCTCCATGTCCATCTCGGTCGGCCTGCAGTACGGGATCCCGCTGGAGTTCTACGTCTCCAAGTTCCAGAACCTGCGCTTCGAGCCCGCGGGCATGACCGACGACCCGGACGTCCGCATCGCCACCAGCGTCCTGGACTACCTGTTCCGCAGGCTGGCCCTGGACTACCTCCCGTACGACAAGCGCGCCCAACTCGGCATCTTCACCGCCGACGAACGCTCCGCCCAGGTCGCCGCCGACTACGGCCCACCGTCCGATGTGGACCTCGAAGGCATGCGTTCCTCCGTCGAGGCGACCCCACGCACCTCGGTCGCGGCGTCCCCGGCACCGGTCGCGGCGCACAGCTCGACGGAACTGCTCGAACTCCACCTCGGCAAGGCCGCCGACGCGCCGCTGTGCATGACCTGCGGCACCAAGATGCGCCCGGCAGGCTCGTGCTACGTGTGCGAGGGCTGCGGATCGACGTCCGGTTGTAGCTGATCAAGGCCCTTTGACGGGGTGTCCGCCGACCTGGCGGACACCCCGTCGTGGTTTCTCGTCTCAGATCCCCCACGGTCCGGTGCGCGCCCTGGTCGCGGGCGGGTCGGGAAGGGTGATGCCGAGGCGGGTGGCCAGCTTCTGCTCCAGTTCGGCGATCATGCAGGCGATGGTGGCCGGGTTCCGGCGGCCCTCGCCGAAGTGGATGATGGTCTGGTCGAACTCCGCCGCCAACAGGCTGCGGTAGTCGCTCGCCGGGGAATCCTCGCCGGCGTCGGCGAAGGTGGCGAAGGGCTTGCGCCCGAACATCACCTCGAACTCCTCCCAGCCCCGGACGGTCCAGTAGGTGTCGTAGAGCGGCACGCAGGTCGCTCGGAGCCACTGCCACATGTATTGGAGGTTGGAGTGGTTCGGCGCTTCGCGGTGGCAGCGACTACAGAGCAGAACCAGGTTGTCGGGGGTGGCGGTTCCGCCGAGGGACGCGGGCACGATGTGGCACTTCTCCAGGCGGGCGCGGTAGGCGCAGCGCCGGCACCGTTCGTGGGCTTCTTCCCAGTCGACGGCCAGGCTGGATTCGTCTTCGCGGTCTGACCAGTGGGCAACGACTTGCTTGGCGGTTGGTGGCATGGGGTCTCCGAACGTCGAGATTCGTGGTGGGTGGTGGAGGTGTGCGCTCGGACTGGTGAGAGAACGGTGAAGCGCGCGTCGGAACGGGTCTGGGCGGGGCATGGTGGGTGGTGTGGATGATGAGCGGTGGTTGCGGGAGTTTCGGGAAGAGGCGGTTCGGCGGGGGAAGCGGGTGGAGCCGGATTGGGGGGTGGGCGCCGAGTTGGATCCGGTGGTTGTTCGGAGTGTGCAGAAGTTCCAGGTCGGGGAAGACGGTGATGGGGCGAATCTGATTGAGAAAGCCGGGGGCGGCGCGTATGGGGAGGCCGTCAGGTTGTTCGTCAAAGAGGAGCAGAATCACGCTCGGATGTTGGGGAAGTTGCTCGCGGCTGCCGGGGCGGGGACGGTGGCGTCGCACTGGAGTGATGAGGTGTTCGTCCGGTTGCGGCGGGCGTTGGGGCTGCACCTTGAGTTGATGGTGTTGATGATCGCCGAGGTGGTGGCGTTGGGGTATTACCGGGTGTTGCGGGACGGGGCCGGTGATCCGCTGACGGCGGTGGTGGCGGGGCGGATCTTGGCTGATGAGCGGCGGCACGTGCCGTTTCACATGGATCGGTTGGCCGGGGTGCTGTCGGGGGTGGGGCTGGCCGCCTGGCGGGTTTTGTTCCTCGCTGTTGTACTCGTGGTGGCGGTGGACCACGGGGCGGCGTTGCGGGCGTTGGGGGTGACGCGGGTCGGGTTCGTCCGGGAGGTCGTGGCGGAGTTCACAGCGGCGACCCGGCGGCGGGGTGTCACGGTTCGGGAGGCTGCCTCGTCTTCCGCGTGACCTGACGAAACCGGGAGGCGTTGTGTCCGTTCTTGTGACTGGTGGTACCGGCACGCTCGGTCGGGATGTGGTGCGGCTGCTGCCCGGTTCGCGGGTCTTGACGCGGTCCGGTGACGGGGTGCGCGGTGATCTGCTCACGGGTGCGGGGTTGACGGAGGCTCTTACCGGTGTCGACACCGTCGTGCACTGCGCCACGACGCTCGGTCGCAGGGACGTGGACGCCACCGCGAAGCTCATCGAGGCCGCGAAGGACAACCAGCACCTGGTTTACATCTCGATCGTCGGGGTTGATCGGGTTCCGCTGCCGTACTACCGGGCGAAGTTGGCGGCCGAGCGGCTGGTCGAAGGGTCGGGGCTGCCGTACACGATCTTGCGGGCCACCCAGTTCCACCAGTTGATCGCCAAGTTGTTCTCCGCTCAGCGGTTCCTGCTGTTCTACCCGGCGTTGCGGTTCCAGCCGGTGGACACGGGGACGGTGGCGGGGCGGTTGGCCGAGTTGGCGGGTGGGCAGGCGCGTGGGCGGGTCCCGGACCTCGGTGGGCCGACGGTGTGGTCGGCGCGTGAGCTCGCCGGGCAGTACCTGGCCGCGACGGGGCGCAGGGCGGCGCGGGTGCCGGTCAGCCTGCCGGGCAAGACGTTCGCGGCGTACCGGAGTGGCCACCACCTGGCCCCGGAGCACGCCGAGGGCACCGTCGAGTTCGCCGATTTCCTCGCGGGGGCTTGACCTCCACCAAGGTCAAGGTCGCAGGCAGGTACGCGCTCGGTCGCGCTGGGTGACCAGTCGGGTGCTGGGTGGTCTCGGCAGGCTGGGGGTCGGTCGAGATCGGGCCGCCCGCGCGGAAGCACTGGATGTCAAGGGTGCTGCGGACGGCTCAGCCGCTCTATGATGGTGGTACGCGTGGCTCGGGGGGCCGGTCGCCCCGCGGTTCTTCGGGTACTGGGGGCAGTTGTGCACGGGCAGGATCCGCGGTTCGGCGGCATGTCGCCGATCGCCGTCGCGACCATCGGGCCGCCGCGTGGGCGCGCGGGCAACCGGCCGGTGGTGGTGTTCGCGGTCCTGGGCCTGGTGGTGTTGGCGATGCTCGGGTTGAGCGTGGTCAACCGGGCCGTGCGCGGGCCGAAGACGGTCTCCGGCCACGCGTACGCCGTCGGCGACGACCAGCCGCAACCATCCACTGTGGTCGGTATTTCGTCGAACCGGTTGCTCAACCCGGGGCGGGCACTCACCGCCGTTCCGTGCGCACTCCCCGTGGTCGGCCGGACCGCGGCGCAGGTGGAGGCGTTCTACCGGGCCGCGCTGACCTGCCTGGGCCAGGCGTGGCAGCCCGCGCTCGAAGCCGCGGCCAAGCCGTTCAACTCGCCGAAGCTGTCCGTGGTGGACGATCCGAAGGCCAAGTGCGGCAAGTCGCCCGGCGAGGACGAGGCGATCGCCTTCTACTGCTACCGCGACCGCACCATCTACATGCCACACTCCCGTTTAGCCAGGGCGGCGGGGGAGTCCGCGCCGTACCACCTCGCCGTTCTCGCGCACGAATACGGTCACCATGTGCAGGCCCTGAGTGGGATCCTCACGGCGTCCGCGACGCAGGAGTCGAAAGCCGGGGAACCGGAGGCGATGGAGTTGTCCCGTCGCACCGAGTTGCAGGCGAACTGCTTCGCGGGGTTGTTCCTGAAGACCGAGACCGCGGCGCTCACGCAGCGGTTCGTCACCCAGGCCATCACCAGCTTCGGCGACACCGAGGACTCCGACTCGCACGGCACCGCCAAGAACCAGACCGCCTGGGCAGAGCGCGGGGTCACCGGTGCCTCGACCGCCGCGTGCGACACGTGGTCGGCGGACACCGACGACGTCAAGTAGCGGGCCGCCGCCACCGGGCCAGCACGCGGTCGATGTCGTCGCGGATGCGTTCGCGGGCGGTGGCCCGGGGGACGCCCGCCATCAGCATGGCGTCGTAGTCGGTTTCCTCGTGCCGGATGGCGGCGACCACGGCCAGGGTCACCGCGTTCTCGTCGAACGCCCGGCCCGCGGCGGAGCGGCCCACCCGGCCGCTGCTGCGGGTCCCGGCGTGCTCGGCGATCGCCAGGGCGCGCTCGGTCGCCAGACCGGGGAACAGCACCCGGATGTGCTCGGCGAACTCGGCCTGGAACTCGACGTCCTGGGCGGCCCGCCGCACCCGGTCTCGGGCTTTGCGCCGCTCGCGCAGTTCCCCGTCGGCGAGGCACTGCTCCTCGGCGGCCTCCAGCGCGGCTTGCTCGACCAGGATGCCGCGCCGGTCGAAGCGTTTGCGCGACTTGCTCCACCGCGCCACCACGGCCGCCAACCCGCTGGCCTTGCGGGCCCGGCGGGTGAGCGCGGCGTCCCCGGCGGGCAGGTACACCAGGTGCCCCATGTCGGCGCAGTCGAGGCAGAGCGGCTTGTCGTCCTCCAGGAAGTGGAACTCGCCGGTCGCGCCGCACAGCGAACAGGTCCACCGCTTGTCGGAGCTGATCACGACCAGGTCCGGCGCCTTGGCCTGCCGCTGGGTCAGCTTGGCGCGTCGTTCCGGGGTCAGCGCCGGATCGGTCCACTGGGTGCGGAAGGCCAGTTCGACGGCCGGGTCACCGGTGCGGCTGAACCGCAGCGCTCGCCGGTCCCTGGTGGCCGCCACGTAGTCCACTTCGGACCGGAGCAGGCCGTTCGCGGCGGCCCACTCGTGCAGCAGGGTCAGTGCCTCGGCGAGCCGGTCCGGGGCGACCGAGGCGAGGCTGTCCAGTTGCGGCTCACGGCCCAGCTCCCACGACTGCACCGAACGGCTGCCCAGCCAACCCAGACCGGTGAGCACGTCCAGCGGGGCGACGACCCGCTTGCGGCGCAGCAGGTCTTCCGCCACGGTCGTCACCCGCCGGTCCAACCGTCCGCTCACCCGAACTCCCGCTCACTCGGTGTCTGTGTCGACCAGCGCCCGGTAGGCGGGTCGCAACCATTCCACCAGAGGGCGTCCGGCGACCGTCAGCGGTAAGGGGCCAAGTTGGTCGAGCACGGCGTCCGGCGCCGTCTGCGTGGTTGACACGACCGGCACGGTCACCGCGGTTCCCCAGTACTCGGACAACAAGTCGGTAAGAGGCTCCTCGTGGGTGGTTTCCGCGGGTTGTGCACCGCGTAGTCCGTCCAGCAGTTGCTGTCTGGTCCTACCGCGCCAGGTAAGGATGTCGAACGGGTCCGCGTCGAACCTCTCCGCGAGCAGGTAGCACGCTGCGGCAAGGTGTTTGCACGGCACCTGCCAGTCTGGGCACGTGCAGTCCATCGACAGCTCTTTGGTGCTGTCGGGGAAAAGCCGCAGACCCGCGGCGGCGAACACGTCCTCGATGTCGCGCGGCAGCTCACCAGCGAGCAGCTTGGCGAGGTACAACGCTTGTCCGGCAAGCGCTTTCTCCACCTCTTGCCACTCATCGGCGGTGAACGCCTTGATGCCTATCCGCACGCGGTAGGGCTCCGGGTGCGATCCCTGGACGGTGGCTACGACGATGCTGGTCGACAGGGACATGCTCAATATCTGCCCCGCGCGCGCGTAGCGCCTACCGCGCTCCAACCGGCCACCGAGCCCCAGGACCTCCAGCGCCTCTATGAAGCGACGAGACCACCACGTGCGCGCTATGTCACCGCGTTGACTACGTGTCCGCAGTCCATCTTCCACCGGGATCGTCTTGGCGGTGGCGTCCCGCCACCACTCGTCGTCACTCACCGACGGCCTCCGACGACAGCGTCACCAGTTCACGCAGTTCGTTGTTCGACAGCTCGGTCAGCCAACTCTCGCCGGTGCCGACCACCAGCTTCGACAGCGCCCGCTTGTCCTCGATCATCGTGTCCACGCGCTCCTCCAGCGTGCCGATGCAGACGAACTTGCGCACCTGCACGTTCTTGCGCTGCCCGATCCGGAACGCCCGGTCGGTCGCCTGGTCCTCCACCGCCGGGTTCCACCACCGGTCCAGGTGGATGACGTGGTTGGCCGCGGTCAGGGTCAGCCCGGTGCCGCCCGCCTTGAGCGAGAGCAGGAAAATCCCCGGGCCGTCGCCGGACTGGAACCGCTCGACCATGGCGTCGCGCTGCCGCTTCGGGGTGCCGCCCTGCAGGAACAGCACGTCCGTGTCGAACCGGGCGGCCAGGTGCGGCACCAGCAGCGCCCCGAACTCGGTGTACTGGGTGAAGCACAGCGCCCGCTCACCCTCGGCCAGCACCTGCTCCAGGGTCTCCTCCAGCCGGGCCAGCTTGCCGGAGCGACCGGGCACCCGGGACCCGTCGCCGAGGAAGTGCGCGGGGTGGTTGCAGACCTGCTTGAGCTTGGTCATGGTGGCCAGCACCAACCCCTTGCGCTGCACGCCCTCCGCCTCGTCGACCTTGGCGAGCATGTCGTCGACCACGGCCCGGTACAGCGAGGCCTGTTCGGTGGTCAGGTTGCAGAGCTGGCGCATCTCGAACTTCTCCGGCAGGTCGTCGACGATGGCCGGGTCGGTCTTCAGCCTGCGCAGTACGAACGGTCCGGTCACCCGCCGCAGCCGGGTCGCCGCGCCCTCGTCGCCGTGCCGCTCGATCGGCACCGCGTAGCGGGCGCGGAACCGGGCCAGCGGGCCGAGCAGGCCGGGGTTGGCGAAGTCGAGCACCGACCACAGCTCGGCCAGCCGGTTCTCCACCGGGGTGCCGGTTAGCGCGACCCGGTGCCTGGCGGGCAGCGACCGCACCGCCCTGGACTGCAGGGACGCGCTGTTCTTGATGTTCTGCGCCTCGTCGAGGACGATCCGGTCCCAGGTCAGCGCACCGAGCAGCGGGGCGTCGCGGGTGGCGATGGCGTAGGTCGTGACCACCAGGTCGGCGTCGCCAACGGCGTCGGCGAGGTCGATCCCGGCGAGCCGGTCGGCGCCGTGGTGCACGTGGACCCGGAGCGACGGCGCGAACCGTTCGGCCTCACGCTGCCAGTTGCCCACCAACGACATCGGGCAGACCAACAGCGTCGGCGGCTTCTTGTCCCGCGCGCGCGATATCGCTTCAAGCGCCAAGAGCTGAACTGTCTTACCGAGGCCCATGTCGTCGGCGAGGCAGGCTCCCAGGCCGACCCTGTCGAGGAAGGCGAGCCAGGCGACACCTCGTCGCTGATAGGGCCGTAGCTCGGCGGTGAAGTCCTCGGGCGTGTCCACCGGCTCCAGGTGCCCGTCGACCGCTCCGTTGAGCATGTCGGCCAGCCAGCCCGTGCCGCCCAGGCCGACGATCGGCACCGGCAGGCGCTCGATCTCGTCCTCCGGGGTCCAGGCCAGCTCGAGCACCTCGCCGACCGTCATCTCCCCGGACCGGCTCCGCTCCAGGAACGCCAGCCCCTCGGCCAGGCGCCGCTGGTCGACCTGCACCCACTTGCCGCGCACCCGGACCAGCGGCACCTTCGCCTCGGCCAGCTCGCGCAGCTCCGCCTCGGTGAGGGTTTCCTCGCCCAGCGCCAAGTCCCACCGGTAGGCCACCAACTCGTCCTTGCCCAACTGCGAGGTGCGGCTGACCACACCAGCCGCCCCCTGGCTGCTGGTGCTCAGCCGCAGCCCGATCTCGGCGGACCGCCAGCCCGACGGCAGCAGCACCCCGAAACCGGCCTGGTCGAGTCCGGCGGCGCCGGTGAGGAAGCGGTACGCGCCCTCGGCGTCCAGCCGCAGCCCACTCGGGGTCGACTCGCGCAGGCAGGCGTCCAGCTCGGGGTACACCCGCGCCGCGCGGCCCAGCTCGGCCAGCAGCAGCTCACTCGGCCGGGGCACCCAGCGGCGCAGTACCAGGCCGCCGTCGCCCCGCCACACCTGCTTGGCCGGGACCAGCACGCTCGGGTCGTCGACCGCGCGGAGCAGGAACTCCAGCGTCCAGTCCGGGTCGTCGTCCTCCGGGGCGCGCAGCCGGAAACAGGCCCGCACCGGGCCGTCGAAGTCGACGCCGGACCGCCAGGAGTCCAGGCTGGCGGCCAGCCGCGCGGCCTGGTCGGCGGGCGCGTCGAGCAGCGGGTCGTCGGTCAACGCGGTCAGCAGCGCCCGGGAGGCCGAGCCGTTGCGGCCCGCGGGGCCGAGCCGGACACCCGCCAGCCGGGACCGGGCCGTCGAGTCGACGAAGGCGTCCAGCACCGGCCGCAGGACGTCCTCGGCCCGCCTGCCGGTCAACCCCTCGACCTGGGCGGCCCGCAGCACCGGGGGCAGCGCGTCGCGCAACCGGGCGTAGCGGGCCGAGTCGGTGCCGGAGAGCACCGGGCGCCACCGGGCGACCGGCCCGTCCTCCTCCTGGGCGATCGACGGCAGCACCCGACCCCGGTCCACCAGGTCCTCGGCGAACGCGACGACCGCGGTGAGGAACCGCAGGCTGACCCCGGTCCGCACATCGCCCAGCCGGGGGATGCCGTGCCGGGCGAACACGGCCGGTGACATCCTGGACACGGGCACCCGCCACGGCGTCAGCCGCACGTCACCTCGCGGCGCCGCCTGCTTGGCCAGCGGGTCCCGCACCAACTCGGGGGAGGCCACCGGGCCCGCGGGGTACGAGGGCAGCAGCACCGGCACCTCGTCGGGACTGCCCACGACCAGCCCCGCCAGCGCGCGGGTCGGTACGGCGAACGGGTGCGTGGCCACGGCCTTGGTCGCTCGACCCGCCCTACGAGCCGGTCGAGCGGAGTCCTCAGCCCAGAGCGCCACCTCTCCGGCAACCGTAACCAGACAATGCAGCGCCAACAAGGTGTCTATTCCTTCCCGCCGCCCGCCCCCTCGTCCCCGCTCGGCATCGTTCCCGACCTGGTCGGTTGGCCGCCGGTGGGTGGCTGGGTGTGCTGTGTGCTTCCCGCCCGCCTCCGACCGGTCGGTTGGGGACGGCTGGTGTGGGGGGCGTGGTACAGCTTAGGCGAGGGTGCGGAGGAGGAACTCGTACACGATGGCGGACATGAAAGCCCGCTGCGCGTTGTCGGCGGCGGCGCCGTGGCCGCCCTCGATGTTCTCGTAGTAGTGGGGCGAGTGGCCGAGCTCGATCATGCGGGCGGCCATCTTGCGCGCGTGTCCGGGGTGCACGCGGTCGTCACGGGTCGACGTGACGAAGAAGACCGGTGGGTACTTTGCTCCACTGTGGATGGAGTGGACGTTGTGGTACGGGGAGAAGGTCTTCAGGTAGGCCCAGTCGTCGGGGTTGTCCGGGTCGCCCCACTCGGCCATCCAGGACGCGCCCGCCAGCAGTTGGTGGTACCGGCGCAGGTCGAGCAGCGGGACCTGGCTGACCACGGCGCCGAAGAGGTCCGGGTAGCGGGTCAGCATCACGCCCGCCAGGAGGCCGCCGTTGCTGCCGCCCTGCACGCCCAACCGCTCCGGGGTGGTGATTCCGCGCGCCACAAGGTCTTTCGCCACGGCGGCGAAGTCCTCGTAGGCGCGGGGCCGGTTCGCGCGCAATGCTGCGCGGTGCCACGCCGGACCGTATTCACCGCCCCCGCGGATGTTGGCAACGACATAGGTACCGCCGTGTTCCAGCCAGCCTCGACCGAGACCACCGCTGTAGCTCGGGGTAAGAGACACCTCGAACCCGCCGTAGCCATAGAGCAAGGTGGGGCCACTCGTGTCCTCGCCGTGTACGACAAAGTACGGCACCTTGGTTCCGTCGTCGGAGGTCGCGAAGTGCTGTTCGACGGTCAGCCCGTCCGTGTTGAAGAACGACGGCGCCTGCCGCAACGTCTCCAGATCGCCGCCCACCTCGCCGCGCAGCAACGTCGAGGGCTGCAGGTATCCGCTGACGTTGAGCATGTACTCGTCGCTGTGGTCGGGATCGGTGCCAACCACGTCCGCGGACCCCACCTCCGGCGCACCGGGCAGTTCCGCGCGACGCCAACCGTCCGGCCCCGGGGTAAGAACCTCCAAGCGGGTCTTCACGTCGGACAGCTCAACCAGGATCAGGTGATTCTTGGTCCAAGACATGTCGCTTAGCGAGGTGTGCTCATCGGGCTCGAACAGGACCGTCAGGTTCCGCTCGCCGGCGAGGTAAGCGTCGAAGTTGGTGATGAGCAGCGAACCCGAGCGGTAGGTCGTGCCCGCCACGGTCCAGTCCGACCGAGGGGTGATGAGCAGCCATTCCCGGTGCACGTCGACATTCGCGTCGTCGGGCACCTCGATCCGCCGCGGCCCCTCCGGCGTCAGCAGGAACTCCTCCGAGGTGAAGAAGTCCGGGAACCGGCCGACCAGGTGCCGTTCGAACCCCGGTGTGCGGTCGTGGTACGCGTACGCGGTGACGTCCTCGGGCTTGCCCTCGTAGACCGTCTCGGCCTCCGCCAACGGTGTGCCGCGGCGCCACTTCTTGACCACCCGCGCATACCCGGACGTGGTGAGCGACCCCTCGCCGAAGTCGGTGCCGACGTAGATCGTGTCCTCGTCGATCCAGCTCACCCGGGTCTTCGCCTCCGGGACGGTGAAGCCGTCGGTGACGAAGGTCGCCGTGCGTAGATCGAACTCGCGGACCACCGTGGCGTCGGCACCGCCGCGGGACAGCTCCACCAGCGCCAGGTCGTAGTCCGGCTTGAGCACCGACGAGCTTTTCCACACCCAGTTCTCGTCCTCGGCCGCGGCGAGCGCGTCGAGGTCGAGCAGCACCTCCCACGCGGGTGACCCCGTGCGGTACTCGTCGAGGGTGGTGCGCCGCCACAACCCGCGCGGGTGGGCCGCGTCCTGCCAGAAGTTGTAGAGGAACTCGCCGCGCCGCCGCGGGTACGGGATGCGGTCGTCGGCGTCGAGCACCTCCAGCAGCCTGGTCTTGGTCGTCGCGAACCGCTCGCCGTCGGTGAGCACGGCGGCGGTCTCGGCGTTGCGGGCCCGGACCCAGTCCAGGGCCTGCTCGCCGGTGACGTCTTCGAGCCAGAGGTACGGGTCGGCCGTGCCTTGCGGGTTGGCGGCGTGCGGGTCGGCGGCGTCGTCGGTCATGCGCGCCAGTCTGCCGGCGGTCCATTACTTTGGGGGTGTGGAGCTGGGAATCGCGGTGCCCGTGTCGGGTTCATGGGCCACAGTCGACAATGTCGTGCAAGTTGCCACCCGGGCGGAGGAGCTGGGCTACCGGTCGTTGTGGACGATGCAGCGCCTCTTGTCCCCGCCGGACGGCAGTTGGGGAGAGGCCTACCGCAGCGTCTTGGACCCGGTGGTCACGCTCTCGTACCTGGCTGCCCGCACCACTCGGGTCCGGCTGAGCGTAGCGGTCATCAACATGCCGTTCTACGCGCCCGCGCTGCTGGCCAAGCAGCTCGCCACGGCTGACCTGCTCTCCGGCGGCCGGGTCGACGCCGGGCTGGGCATCGGCTGGTCGGACGAGGAGTACGCCGCGGTCGGCGTCGACAAGGCCCGCCGGGGCAAGCGCGCCGACGAGTACGTGCCGCTGCTGCGCCGCCTCTGGAGCGACGACGTCGTCGACCACGACGGCGAGTTCTACCGCGTCCCGGCCAGCCGGATGGATCCCAAGCCCACCCAGGTCGGTGGGCCGCCGATCCTGCTCGGCGGAGCGGCCGAACCGGCCCTGCGCCGCGCGGGACGGATCGCGGACGGCTGGATCAGCAGCAGCCGCACCGACCTGACCACGATCGGCGCGTCGGTCCGTGTCGTCCGGGCCGCCGCCGAGCGCGCGGGCCGCGACCCGGACCGGCTGCGGATGGTCTGCCGCGGTGTCGTGCTCGTGCGGCCCGACCAGGCAGCGGGCGCCGATCGACGCCCGCTGACCGGCACGGTCGAGCAGATCCGGGGCGATTTCGCCGGGCTCGCCGAGCAGGGCGTCACCGAGCTGTTCATCGACCTGAACTTCGACCCGACCATCGGCACCCCGGACGCTGACCCCGCCGCGTCCATGGCTCACGCGGAATCCGTGCTCACCGCGTTCGCGCCGAGCTTTAACCGGGCCAGGTAGAGCTACCTGGCCCGGTTAGCCGCTAGTCACGGCCGCCGAACAGGGTGGAGCCCTTGGCCACGTCGACCCGGAACGAGATGGTGATCTCGGTGGTCTGGCCCTGCGGCACGTCGAGCTTCCAGGTGACCTCACCCAGGTCGGTCTGCTCGGCGGGCTGCGGCCGCAGCGACACGTCCCGCACCTGCACCGACTCGCTGCGCGACACCGGCACCTGGTCGACCACGGTGACCTTGGCCGCTCGCGGGCCGAAGTTGCCCACCTTGATCCGGTAGGCCGACTCCTGGCGTCGGCTGCCACCCAGCACGGCCTTGGTCGTCGACCGCTTCACCAGCTCGCGCTCGATCCTAAGACGGTCGTCGATGCCCAGGGTCAACTCGACCTCTTCGCTCGGCGCCCACATCGCCAACGTGGTCGTACCTACGAACTCGGCGTCGTGGAAGATCGAAGCCTGCCCGGGTCGGAGTGTGTGTTCGGACGTGTTTGTCACCGTCGCGCGCAAGTAGGCCTCAGGACCGACCAACGGCACGGTCACGTAGTCCACCTCCGCCGAGAACTCTATGGTCGCCACCGTGGTGCGGTGGGCAATACCGTCCGTCGGTACCGCTACCGGCCGCGATGGGCGGTACACGGCCGCGGCCTCGCCGTGCTCAACGGTCGCGACGGCCTGAACGAGCGGCGCCGCCAGGGCAGCACCACCACCGCCGGGGGCAGCGGCGGCCATCATCGGTGCGGCGCCGTACGCCATGTCCGCCGACGACCGCGCCATGGGCTTGGGCATCGGCCGTTCCACGTCCAGGAACCACGGGGCGAGCTCCGGCACGTCCACGCTGGTCGCGGGCCGGGCGGTGGACAGCCGCAGGTCGCACTCCGGCCAGTCCTCGCCGCTGTGCTGGGTGACCAGGCCGTACCAGGTCAGCGCGAGCGTCGAGCCCACCAGCCGCAGGTCGTAGCGGGACTCCCAGGTGGCCGAGTCGACCAGGTAGGAGACGTCCAGCTCGACCTCGCCCGGCTCGGACACGGCCAGTTCCACCTCGATCGCGGTGCGGTCCGGCGGCTGGTGGCCCTGCCGGTCGGCGATGCGTCGCTGGACCTCCGACAGCTCGTCCTGGACGGTCCGCATCGCCGTGGTCAGCTCACGGCGCCGGGTGTGCACGTCGGTGAGCTGGTCGGCCAGCGCGTCGCCCACCTGGGCCACCCGACCGGGGTCGGTCTCGTTCTTGGCCAGCGCCTGGGCGAACGTGCCACCCGCGCGCCGGGCCAGGGTGGTGATCAGCTCGACGCGCGCGGACAGCACGTTGTGCCGGTCGGCCAGCTCGTCCAGGTCCGCCTGCAGCGCGTCGCGGCGGTCCTCCAGCTCACCCAGCGCCGCGTCCGGGGTCTGCGGGTTGCGCTGCGCGAGCACCCCGACGCCCAGCACCGAGGCGGGCCCGCGCCCGGCCACCCGCACCGAGTCGGCGTGGATGTACTGCGGCAGCCCGCCCACCAGGACCCGGTGCTCGCCCGCGGGCAGGGACACGGTGCCGCGGCGGGTGATCCGCGCCTGTCCCGGGTAGACGGTCACCGCGACGATCACGGCGTCGAGACCTGTGTCGGTACCTGCGTCAACTGTGGTCACGCCGCGAGGCTACTCACCGGACCGCGCTACGGCATCAATCCCGGTCAGCAGCTCCGCCCTGAGGTCCGGCGGGCAGAACGCGGACCGCACCCCGGTTCGCGCGATGTCGGCCAGCTCGCCCCGCCCCAGGCCGAGGACCTCGTGGCAGAGCAGGTACTCGCGGTTGAGGTCGGTGTGGAACATCCCCGGGTCGTCCGTTGCCAACGTGACCGGTACCCCCGCGGCCAACAAAACTGGCAACGGGTGATCGCGTAGGTCGGTGACCGCGCGCGTGCACAGGTTGGACGTCGGGCACACCTCAAGCGGAATGTTCTCGTGGGCCAGATGCCGCAACAAGTCCCGGTCGCGGACAGCGCTAACTCCGTGTCCTACCCGCTCGGCGCCCAACTCCCGTAGTGCCGCCCAGATCTCTTCCGGTCCAACGGTCTCACCCGCGTGGGGAACCGAGTGCAAACCGGCTTCCCTTGCCCGGTCGAAGGAGCGTCGGAACGACGCGCGCGGCATCCGGTGTTCCTGCCCACCGACCCCGAAGCCGATAGAGCCCTCGGGCAGGTACCGCAACACCCAGTCGACCGTCTTCTCCTCGCTGAAGTGCTCCAGCCCGGCCGGGATGTCGAACACCCACGCGAGGACGACGCCATGCTCGGCCAGCGCGCGCTTTCGCCCTGCCGTCAACGCCTCGGCCAACTCCGCCGGATCGATCCCACTGACGAGGTGGCTGTACGCGGTGACGGTCACCTCGGCGTAGTGGGCGTTGGTGGCGGCAAGATCCCGGGCGATGCCAACGAGCAACGTGACGATGTCGGCGCCGGTGCGCACGAGGTTGGCCACGGAACCGTAGACGGTGATGAAGTGCGTGAAGTCGCTGAACTCGTAGAACCGCACCAACTCGTCGCGCTCGACCGGGACACCGCCGTCGGGGTGGCGGCGGGCCAACTCCAGGACGGAGTCGAGCGGGGCGGACCCGACCAGGTGCAGGTGCAGTTCGACCTTCGGCAGGGCGCGGATGTAGGTGCGGATGTCGGTGGACGGGGCGTGCTCGGGCACGGGTGAAGTGGACACGACGAGACCTCTCGACTTCTCGGCTGGGTGAACGGACGGCGCGGAACGGGCGCGCGCGTCACCAAGCGAGGTCGCCGCGCTCGTGGTCCTCCCCGTACAGGGGAAGCGGCACCAACCAGCCGAGGACCACGGACACGCCGCCGAGTCTGGCCGAGTCCGCGGGTGCCGTCAAGCCGACCATCCCTTGTGGACGGTCCGGATGGCCCTTGACACCCGTTCCGCGCCCGGGTGAAGGTGCGTCGCAGGTCCCCCTGCGAAGAATGTGGAGAACCCGTGAGACAACCCAAGCGACGCGCGCGATCCGCCGTCGCCAGTGCCGTCACCGCCCTGCTCGCCCTGCCGCTGGTGGTCGCACCGGCCGCGGCGCAGGACGAACCGCCCGCCCCCGTGTTCGTCGACGGGCAGGCCCAACCCGTGTTCAGCCCCACCGACGTGGTGCGCCAGTCGTTGTGGGTGAGCGCGCCGGTCGACAGCGACAACGACGGCAAGGACGACCTGGTGCACGTCGAGGTCGTCCGGCCCAAGGCGACCGAGCAGGGCTTGAAGGTTCCCGTGGTGTACCAGGCCAGTCCGTACTACGCGGGTGGCAATCCCATCGTGAACCACAACGTTGACGTCGAACTCCACGTGCCCGACAACCGTCCTGGGCCGAAGGCGGCGCAGGCCGGTCTCGACGGTCCCAGCCCGCAGATCACGTGGTCTTACGAGCAGTACTTCACCGCGCGCGGTTTCGCGGTCGTGTACGCGGAGTCGTTGGGCTCAGGGCAGTCCACCGGGTGCCCCACCTCGGGTGGCCGCAACGAGACCATCGGCGCGCGGTCGGTCATCGATTGGCTCAACGGTAGGGCTGCCGCGCGCGATGTCGCCGGTGCGCCTGTCGCGGCCGGTTGGACCACCGGCAAGGTCGGCATGATGGGCGTGTCGTACAACGGCACCTTGCCCAACGCGGTAGCCACAACGGGTGTGCAGGGGTTGGAGACGATCGTGCCGATCTCCGCCATCTCCAGTTGGTACGACTACTACCGCGCGGACGGCGCTGTCGTCGCCCCTGGCACCTATCAAGGTGAAGACCTCGATGTGCTCGCCAACTACGTGCACACCCGCGCGGACCGTGCTCCCTGCACCCCGGTGATCGACGACATCACCGCCGAGCAGGACCGCGTCACCGGCGACTACAGCAACTTCTGGGATGAGCGCAACTATCTCGACGACGTCGCCAACGTCCACGCGTCGGTTCTCGCCGTGCACGGCCTGCACGACTGGAACGTGAAGGTGAACCAGGTCGCCCAGTGGTACGAGGCGCTTAAGGCGCACGGCGTCGAGCACAAGATCTGGCTGCACCAGTCCGGCCACACCGACCCGATCGGCCTGCGCCGCGACGTGTGGCTGGCCACCCTCAACAAGTGGATGTCGCACTACCTCTATGGCATCGACAACGGCATCCAGAACGGCCCCCGGTTGACCATCCAGCGCGAGGACAAGTCCTGGGTCGACGAGCCGGAGTGGCCCGCCCCGAGCGCTTCGCCCGCCACCCTCTACCCCGGCGCGGGCGGGTCCACCTCGGGGCCGCTGACCATCGGGCGGCCGGACCGCCGGGTGGTCGAGTCGCTGACCGACGACGCCACCAAGCTCGCCGGTGACCTCGCCAACGCCCCGTCCTCGCCCAACCGGCTCGCCTACCTCAGCCGCCCGTCGACCACCCCGCTGCGGATCAGCGGCAAGGTCGAGGCTTACCTGCGGCTGTCGTTCACCCGGCCCGCGGCGAACGTCACCGCCCTGCTGGTCGACCGCGGTCCGGACGGCAAGTCGACCATCGTCACCCGCGGCTGGACCGACCCGCAGAACCGCAAGACCATCAGCCGCACCGAGCCGATCACCCCGGGCAAGGCCTACGACCTGCGGGTCGACCTGGTGCCCAACGACTACGTGCTCCCGGCGGGCCACCAGTTCGGCCTGGTCGTGCTCTCCAGCGACAACGAGTTCACCCTGCGCCCGGCCCCGGGCGCGGGCATCTCGGTCGACCTGAAGGGCAGCGACCTGGAGCTGCCGGTGGTCGGCGGGCTCGCCGCGCTGACGGCGGCGGTGGGGTAGCCGTGATCCGGGGTTGGGGGGTGTTCGCCCACCAACCCCGGTCGACCTGGATGATTTCAGGCCGAATGACGGCGACTTCGACCTGACTTCGGATCGATTTAGTACTAGGCTGAGCCGGTCGTCCGGGCCGCCGCCGACAAGTGCGTGACGTGGGGTGGCTCGGTCGGCTCGGAAACCAACACCCAGTGGTGACGAGCACTGCGGCTGTGTTGTGGATGATTTGTCCACAACCCCCGGATGAGTCCACCGTCGACTCGTCCACCCGCCGCGGACCCGTCGACCCCGCGACAGTGGACCCATGGCAACCACCAACCTGCACCACGCCGACCAGATCATCGCCGCGCTCCCGTACCTCATCGGGTTCGCCCCGGCGGACTGCCTGGTCGCGCTCACCATCCGCGACACGACCGAGATCGGTCCGCTGGTCCGGGTCGACCTCCCGAGCCCGGAGAACCAACAGGCGATGGCCGACCACCTCGCCGACATCCTCGTCGGGCACAACCTGGCGGCGGCCGTCCTGGTCGTGGTCGGTGGGGGTGAACCCCTGGGCCACCGGTTCTTCGTCGACACCGTCACCGACGCGCTCGTCGGGGTCGGCATCTCGGTCGAACACACGCTCTGGACCGCCACGGTCGCCGTGGGCGAGCCGTGGCGGTCGTACACCGACCCCGAGCAGGCCGGGACGGTCGCCGACCCCACCACGTCCGCGCTGGCCGCTCAGTTCACCGTGCAAGGTGTCGTGCCGTACTCGTCCCGGGAGGCGATGGCGGCTAGTTTGGGGTCGGATCCACCGGAAGACCTGGCGCGTCGGGGTGAGCTCATCCGCGCGCGGGCCGCGGTGGAGGAGGCCGGGGTGCCCGAGAAGGTGGCGCGGGTGCTGGCGGTGGTGGATCGGTTCGCGGGGGAACAGGCTGATCCCGAGTTGACCGAGGACGACGTGGTGGGGCTGGCGGTGGCGCTGGTTGATCCGGCGGTGCGGGAGGCGTGTCTGGAGATACCGCTGACGGCGCGAGATCGCGGGGCGGCGCGGTTGTGGACCCGGTTGGCGCGGGTGTTGCCGGGGCCGTGGCGGGCGGAGCCCGCGTTTCATGTGGCGATGAGTGCCTATTTGCAGGGGGATGGCGTGTTCGCGCGGGTGGCGCTGGGGGTGGCGTTGGAGGCGGAACCGGAGCACCGGTTGGCGGCGTTGTTGGACTCGGCGGCGCATCATGGGGTGCCGCCGGGGGAGGTGCGGGTGATTATTGATGAGGTGCGGGGGAAGGGGACGCCGGTGGAGGGGGGTATTTGGTCGGGGTGAGGGGGGACACTGGGCCTCGGCTGCGCCTCGGGTTTCGGCCTGGTCGCCTTCGGCGACGCCGGCCTCGGGCGCCAGATTTTGCGGGCTGTGCCCGCTGGGGTGAAGTTGTTTTGTTTGGGGCCCCTAGCGGCAGCCTGGGTAAGGCTAAAAGGCGGGGCCACTGGAAAG
>NZ_AXWW01000007.1:156935-202785 GCF_000482865.1 Actinokineospora inagensis DSM 44258
ATGGCCGACGGCGGCCACCAGGGCAACCCCGGCGTGATCATGCCCTACCGCAAGCCCCGCGACGGCACCGAACTGCCCACCTGGAAAGAAGACCTCAACACCATCCACCGCCGGGTCCGAGCCCGGGTCGAACACGCCCTGGCCCGCAGGAAGAACTGGAAGATCCCGCGCGACTACCGCCGCGCGGGCCACACCCTCGCCACCACCGCCGCGGGCATCGCCTTCCTCCACAACCTCACCATCACCAACTGAACACCACACCACCGGAACCAACCACAAGATCAGTTACGAGACATCCCCTAGAAGTCGCCCATGCCCGCGTCGAGCAGGGCGGCGCGCAGGCGTTCGGCGATCGCCGGGGCGGCGGCGAAGACCGCGTCGTCGCCGAGGTCCAGCGCCTCGCCGGGCAGTTCGACCACCGCACCGGCTTCCGCGGCGATCAGCGCGCCCGCCGCCCAGTCCCACCGGGACAGACCGCGTTCGCAGTAGGCGTCGACCCAGCCCGCGGCCACCGCGCACAGGTCCAGCGCGGCCGCGCCGTTGCGGCGGATGTCGCGGATGTCGCCGAGCAGCCGGGCCAGCACCGCCGCCTGCGCAGTTCGGCGTTCGGCGGAGTAGGCGAACCCGGTCGCCAGCAACGTGACCGACAGGTCGATGGGCGCTGAAACACCCAACCGTTCGCCGTTCAACCAGGCCCCCGCGCCGCGCGCGGCCCACCAGGTGCGGTCCGCGGCGGGTTCCACGACGGCACCCGCGACCGACGCACCGTCCACTTGGGCCGCCACCGACACCGCGTACCACGGGTAGCCGTACAGGTAGTTGACCGTGCCGTCGATCGGGTCGACCACCCAGGTGACCCCGCTGCCCGCGGCCCCGCCGGTCTCCTCGCCCAGGACGGCGTCGCCGGGCCGCAACTGGGCCAATCGGGTACGAATCAACTCTTCCGCGGCCTTGTCGGCGGCGGTCACCACGTCGGTCCTGGTGGTCTTGGTGTCAACGTCACGAATCGCGTTCGCCCGGGTGGCCTTGGCCAACCGGCCCGCCTCGGTGGCGACGGCCACCGCGATCTCGGCTAGGTCTCGCACCCGGCTATCGGACCACACCGCCCGGTCGGCGGCTAATGTCTGCCCAGGAGACGGGACTGAATCGAGTAGGAGAGGACCCGGGGATGGGTGCAGCCCGCGGTTTCGGCGTGGACATCGGCGGATCTGGGATCAAGGGGTGCGAGGTCGACCTGGAGGTGGGCGCGCTGGTCGGTGACCGGGTGCGGATCCCCACCCCGGCGCCGTCCACCCCGGACGCGGTGGCCGACGTCGTCGCCGAGATCGTCACCAGGTTCGGCTGGACCGGCCCGGTCGGGGTGACCCTGCCCGCGGTGGTCAAGCGGGGGGTGGCGCACTCGGCCGCCAACATCCACAAGTCCTGGATCGGCACCGACGCCGCCGCGCTGTTCGCCAAGCGGCTGGGGCGCGCGGCGGACGACGTGGTGGTGCTCAACGACGCCGACGCCGCCGGGACCGCCGAGATCAGCTTCGGTCGGCCGGAGGGCTCGTCGGGGGTGGTGGTGCTGCTGACCTTCGGCACCGGCATCGGCAGCGCCCTGTTCCTCGACGGCAGGCTGGTGCCCAACACCGAGTTCGGCCACCTGGAGATCGACGGCCACGACGCGGAGACCAGGGCCGCGGCTTCGGTGAAAGACGAAAAAGACCTGTCCTGGGAGGAGTGGGCGCACCGGGTCAGCCGGTACGTGCGCGGCCTGGAGAACCTGATCTGGCCGGATCTGATCATCGCCGGTGGCGGGGTCAGCAAGAAGGCCGACAAGTGGCTGCCGCTGCTGGACGTGCGCACGAAAGTGGTGCCCGCGCAGCTCCGCAACGACGCCGGGATCGTCGGAGCCGCGGTCGCCGCCCGGCAGGTCACCGGGGGTTAGCGGGCCCGTTCGGACCCGGATCGAGGCATTTCGACCTTGGCGTTTCCCGGGGACACGCCGTACGTCGCTACAATGGAACACGGCCCGCGGCGGAACCAGCCCCAGGGCTCTCCCCCGAACTCCCGGCAACGGCCGCCGTTCCACCGGCCGCGGCCGTGATGGACTGTGTGAAAGGGCGTACGTGGCAGCCGCACGAACCGCAACCCGACGCTCCACGGCGTCGGCGAGCGCCGCCAAGACGACCAAGGGCGCCGAGGACGAGGAGCTCGACGGCGCGTCGAAGACGACGGCGAAGAAGGCCGCGGGGGCCAAGACCGCGCGAGCCCCGAAGAAGCCCGCCGCCGCCAAGGGCGCCCCGAAGAAGGCAGGCGACGGGCCGGACGGCCCGGACGGCGATGGCCCGGAGGACCTGGAGAACCCCGACCTGTCCGACCTCGAGGAGGTCGAGGTCGACCCGGTCGACGAGGCGATCGAGGAGCCCGAGGAGAAGGACCCGAAGGAAAGCAGCACCAAGGAGAGCGACTTCGTCTGGGACGAGGAGGAGTCCGAGGCGCTGCGGCAGGCCCGCAAGGACGCCGAGCTCACCGCGTCCGCCGACTCGGTCCGCGCCTACCTCAAGCAGATCGGCAAGGTCGCCCTGCTCAACGCCGAGGAGGAGGTGGAGCTGGCCAAGCGCATCGAGGCCGGGCTCTACGCGGCGGAGCGGGTCCGCAAGTCCGAGGACGACAACGAGAAGCTGCAGCCGCAACTGCGCCGCGACCTGCGCTGGATCGTCCGCGACGGCGAGCGCGCCAAGAACCACCTGCTGGAGGCCAACCTCCGCCTGGTCGTCTCGCTGGCCAAGCGCTACACCGGCCGCGGCATGGCGTTCCTGGACCTGATCCAGGAGGGCAACCTCGGCCTGATCCGCGCGGTGGAGAAGTTCGACTACACCAAGGGCTACAAGTTCTCCACCTACGCCACCTGGTGGATCCGGCAGGCGATCACCCGCGCGATGGCCGACCAGGCCCGCACCATCCGCATCCCGGTGCACATGGTCGAGGTCATCAACAAGCTCGGCCGCATCCAGCGCGAGCTGCTCCAGGACCTGGGCCGCGAGCCCACGCCGGAGGAGCTGGCCAAGGAGATGGACATCACCCCGGAGAAGGTGCTGGAGATCCAGCAGTACGCCAGGGAACCCATCTCGCTCGACCAGACCATCGGCGACGAGGGCGACAGCCAGCTCGGCGACTTCATCGAGGACTCCGAGGCCGTGGTGGCCGTGGACGCGGTGTCGTTCACGCTGCTGCAGGACCAGCTCCAGTCGGTGCTGGCCACGCTGTCCGAGCGCGAGGCCGGTGTCGTCCGGCTGCGGTTCGGCCTGACCGACGGCCAGCCGCGCACCCTCGACGAGATCGGCCAGGTCTACGGGGTCACCCGCGAGCGGATTCGCCAGATCGAGTCGAAGACCATGTCCAAGCTCCGGCACCCCTCCAGGTCGCAGGTCCTGCGCGACTACCTGGAGTAAACGCTCGACCCCGAAGCGCCGCCCCCCGGATCCCGGCGGGCGGCGCTTCCGCGTTTCCCTATTGCCGGGCCCGCGTTCGCCGATGGTGAACGACGTAAGAGCGAACACCAGGTAGCCACCCCACCCACCGCTGGAAGAACCCCAGCGTGGAGCCCGAAACAGCCCGCTCCGCTGGGCCAACCGGGTTAATCAGAGGTTGCCGACGCCCACAACGGGCGCGGGAACACTGCCGGAGGCTCGCGCGTCTGTAAGAGTAGAAGCGCGACCACGGCGGGGCACCGCTCCTCGTGACCGCAGCCGAAAAGGGAACCGGTGTGACCGGTTCCGGGACGGAGGGAGAACTCCCATGACGACTACGACGCTCACCCGCCCCGAGCTGACCGCCGCCGACCGGTGCGACCGGTGCGGCGCCGCCGCTCAGGTCCGCGCCGTACTTCCCTCCGGAGGCGAGCTGCTCTTCTGCGGACACCACGCCCGCGCCCACGAAGACCGGCTCCGCGAGATGGCGGCGGAACTGTCGCAGAAGGGCTGAGCACCGCTCGCCGGAAGCACCACCACCACAACGGAGAACGGGCGGGACCACCAGGTCCCGCCCGTTCCGCTGTTCCCGGCCCCCGTCCGCCTGCTCTGTCAGCGCGCGCCTTCCCTGCGTGGCGACCTTGTCCCAGCCGCTGCCGGACGCTGCTTGACGGCCACGGTGAGCCCAGGACCATCCCGGTCGCACGACACCGGGCTCACCTCGGCCCAGCCGTCGAAACTCCTGCCACCGACCCTCCGTGGTCAGAGCTCTCCCCCTGCGCCCATGTTCCCGCCCCCAGCCGTTCGGACTCAGGCCATCGCGTGCCGCCCCGGCTCCTTCCTGGCCCGACCGCCACCGCCCCTCCCCACGGCCCTGGCCCCTGCTGCCCACTCCACCACCGCAACCCGACGCCGCCTCCAGAACTCGGCCCCTCCCGCGACCCAGACCCCCTACCTCCACCACCTCCACGCGGATAACAGCCACCCGCTTCCGCTTCGCCCCACACCGCCTGCGACCTCCGCCGCCCCCAGAACCTGGCCTCTTCCTGCGAACCCTGCCCCTCCGACTCCACCACCTCCACCACCTCCACGCCGACAACAACCACTCGCTTCCACTTCACCCACACCGCAGGCAACCTCCGCCGCCCCACCCCGACGCCGCCCCCCCCCAGAACCCGACCCTTCCCGCGAATCCCGACCCCCTACCTCCACGCGGATAACAGCCACCCGCTTCCGCTCCGCCCACACCGCCTGCGACCCCCGCCGCCCACGCGGATCACAGATGCCACCACCCCAAGCCCATCCCCCGACCGCGTGATTTCCCACGCCGACCGGCCCCGCCACTCCATCCGCCCAGGTCGAGTTATCCACAACCCCTCAAGCCGCCCACAGCCAAGCCACCTCCTCGTTCCCGCCCCGCCAAGCCGGTAGACTGGGACCGGGGACGCCCCCCGGGATAGGGTGGGGGCCGCCTGGACCCGCGTAGGGGCGGAGTAAGCGGTTGTCAAGGGGGCGTCTGGGTGGGGACTAGACGGTGTGGAGGACGGGTTCGAAGGCGAGTTCGGCGGCGCCGGTGAGTTTGACGTCGGTGCCCATGGTTGAGGTGAGGAGTCGGGTGCCGCCGATGGCGCGGCTGACCAGGCTGCGTCGGGAGACGGTGGCGGCGACCTCGGTGACGACCTGCGGGGGTAGGGCGGTGAACAGGTCGCCGAGGACCACCAGTTCGGGGCCGAAGGCGTTGACGATGGTTATCAGGCCGGTGGCGAGCCAGTGGGTGAACTCGCCGAGGACTACCGGGATGTGGTCGGGGGTGAGGGCGCGGAGTTCGGCGACGATCCGGCCGCGGGGGGAGGGGGTGGGGAGGTCGAGGGCTCGGCAGAGGGCCAGTTCGCCGACTTCGGTTTCCCAGCAGCCGCGGCTGCCGCAGTAGCAGGGGCGGCCCGCCGGGTTGATGACCATGTGGCCGAGTTCGCCCACGTAACCCGCGGTGCCGCGCAGGGTGGAGCCGTCGGAGATGACGCCGCCGCCCACGCCAACGTCGGCTGAGACGTAGACGGCGTCGAGGGAGCCGCGGGCGGCGCCGCGGAGGTGTTCGGCGAGGGCAGCGATCTCGGCGTCGTTGGCGACGCGGACCGGGAAGCCGAAGGCGGCGGTGAGGCGGTCGCCGAGGGGGACTCCGGTCCATTTGAGGTTGGGGGCCTCGTGCACGAAGCCGTCGCGGCGGCGGACGACGCCGGGGACGGAGATGCCCGCGGCGACGGGGGCGACCTTCAGCTCCTCGGCGAGGACACGGGTGGACTCGATGACGCGGGTGATGACCTCGTCGGGTTCGCCAGCCCGGCCGCGCAGGTTCCAACTGTCCCGGCCGAGCATCTGGCCGCCGAGGCCGACCAGCGCGATGGCGACCTGCTCGACCCGGATGTCCACGGCCAGCACGACCGCGGCCAGCGGCTGCGGCAGCACCAGCAGCGACGGGCGGCCCGCGCCGGAGCGGGCGCGCGGCACCCGTTCCTCCACCACCCCGGACTCGGCCAGGCCGTCGACCAGCGCCTTGATGGTGCTGCGGTTGAGGCCGAGCTCGGTGGCGAGGGCGGCGCGGGTGCACGGGCCGTCCACGTGCAGGCGGCGCAGCAGCGCGGTGCGGTTGTGCCTGCGCACCTCGTCGGGGCGCGCGCCCGCCGTGGGTGTGCTGGTCACCTGCTCGCCCTCCGGTCCTGCCCTTACCTGCCCACCGCCGCGCGCCGCCGGGAGAGGGCGTCGACGGTCGCCGCGAGCAACAGTACGAGCCCGGTGACGATGTTGACCACCGCGGCGGGCTGCTTGAGCAGGCCCAACCCGTTCTCGACGACGGCGAGGACCAGACCGCCGACCACCGCGTGGAACACCTTGCCGCGGCCGCCGAACAGCGAGGTGCCACCGATCACGGCCGCGCCGACGGCGAACAGGAGGGTGTTGAGCCCACCTGCCTGCGGGTCGACCGACCCCACCTTCGACGAGTACACAATGGCACCGAGCGCCGCCGTCGCGGACGCGACGACGAACACACTGGCCCGGACTCGGCTCACGTTGATGCCCGCGCGCCGCGCCGCCTCGGCGTTGCCGCCGACGGCGTAGACGTGCCTGCCGTAGCGGGTCCGGTTGAGCACGTACGTGCCGGCCACCAGCAGCACCAACACGATCGGGACGACGTACGGCACGCCGCGGATCACGACGGAGTCGTTGGTCGACCGGTTGACCGTCAACGCGTAGGTGGCCGGGACGGCGACGACCGCGACCCCGATGACCTTGGCCAGCACGATCGGGGTCGGCGACGTGACCAGGCCCCGGTTCAGCCTGCTCACGTGTTCACCGAGGACGACGAGCGCGTACCCGAGGACCGCGACGGCGCACAGCACCCAACCGCCGGTGACCGACATGTTGCCGTTGGCGACGGAGAACAGCACCGGCTGGGTGCCGATGCCGAACACGCCGCCCTCGCCGATGAACTGCAGGATCACCCCCTGCCAGGTGATGAACAGGGCCAGCGTCACCACGAACGACGGCATGCCGATCTTGGACACCAGGAAGCCGGTGAGCACGCCGATGGCCGCGCCGACCGAGATGGCGAGCAGCATCTCCAGCCACGGGTTGGGCGCCGCCCCGGACAGCGCGATGGCGATGGCGACCGCGGCGAGCACGGCGCCCGCCCAGATCCGCATCAGCAACGCGAGCCCGACCGCCGCGATGAGCCCGCCGAGGAACACGGCGAACACCGTGGTTCCCATGCCGCCCAACAGGTTCCCGGCGCGGACGTAGTGCATGGCCATCACCGCCGCGCACACACCGGACGCGGTGCCCGCGGACAGGTCGATCTCGCCGAGCAGCAGGACGAACACCAGGCCCATCGCGATGACCATCTTGCCCGCGCCCTGGGCGAGCAGGTTCGCGGTGTTGTCCAGGGTCATGAAGCCCTCGGACAGCACCCAGAACACGATCACCAGGGCGGCCAGGCCGAGCACGGCGGGCAGTGAGCCGAGGTCGCCCGCGCGCAGCCGGGACCCGTAGTCGCGCACGGCCTCCCAAGTGGACTGGGCGGTGGTGTCGATGCCGAAGTCGGCGATGGCGCCGTCGGCGCGGTGGTGGCCGTGCGCCTCGGGCGCCAGGTCGTCGGCCGGGTTGTCGGCCGGGTTGTCGGCCGGGTTGTCGGCCGGGTTGTCAGCCACTGGGTGGTGGATGTCGGATTCCATCGGTCCCCCTCTCACACGGTCGCGTTCTCGGGGCGGGCCAGGCCGAGGTCGCCGGAGCGACCGGCCGTGATCAGCTCGACCACCTGGGCGTGGGTCACGTCGCGGGTCGCCACGTCGGCGACCATGCGACCGAGGTACAGCGTCGAGATGCGGTCGGCGACGGAGAACACGTCGGCCATGTTGTGGCTGATCAGCACCACGCCGAGGCCCTGCTGGGCCAGCCTGCGCACCAGGTCGAGCACCTGGCGGGTCTGCGCGACGCCGAGCGCGGCGGTCGGCTCGTCGAGCAGCACGACCTTGCTCTCCCACAGCACGGACTTGGCGATCGCGACCGTCTGCCGCTGACCGCCGGAAAGCGCGGAAACCAGGGTGCGCACGGATTTCACCGTCCGCACCGACAGCGACGCGAGGGTTTCCCGCGCCGCCTGCTCCATCGCCGCCTCGTCGAGCAGCCAGCCGCTGCCGCGTTCCCGGCCGAGGAACATGTTCTGCACGATGTCGAGGTTGTCGGCCAGCGCGAGGTCCTGGTAGACGACCTCGATGCCGAGCCGGGCGGCGTCGCCGGGTCCGCTGATACCGACCCGTTCGCCGTTGAAGGAGACGCTGCCGGAGTCCATCGAGTGGATCCCGGCCACGCATTTGACCAAAGTGGACTTCCCGGCGCCGTTGTCGCCGACCAGGGCGGTGACCTCACCCGCGCGGACGGTGAAGTCGACGTCGTGCAGCACGTGCACCGGGCCGAAGCTCTTGTTCAGGCCGGTCAGTTCGAGGATCGGTTCGCTCATGGCGGTCTCCGGATGTGGGTCGCGCCTGCCCGCGGGGTCCGATCCGCGGGCAGGCGGCGAGATCAGCTAATGCCGAGTTGGCCGCAGACCGCGGCGAGGGCGCCACCGCAGATGTCGCTCGCCTTGACGTAACCCTGCTCCACCACGGCCTTCACATTGTCCTTGGTGGTCAGTTGCGGCTCCAGCAGCACGGACTTCACCTTGCGGTTGCCCTTGGGGTCGTCACTGCTGTCGCCCGCGACCTGGTCGGCGGCCGCGGTGTCCCCCTTGGCCAGCGCGACGGCCAGCTTGGCGGTGGCCTCGGCCTCCTGCTTGATCGGCTTGAACACGGTCATGTACTGGTCGCCGCGCAGCACGGCCATCAGGCCGTCCGGGGTGGCGTCCTGGCCGGTCACCGGGACCTTGCCGTTGAGGCCGTTCTTGCGCAGCACGGTGATCACCGCGCCCGCCAGGCCGTCGTTGGCCGCGACCACGCCGTCGACCTTGCCGCCGTTGCCGGTGAGGATCTGCTCGAAGGTGGTGCCGCCCTTCTGGTTGTCCCAGCCGTCGATGGGCTGCGAGCGGACCAGCTTGAGCGCGCCGGAGTCGTAGAGCGGCTTGAGCACGTTCTCCTGCCCGTTGTGGAACAGGGTGGCGTTGTTGTCGGTCGGGGCGCCCTCGATCTCGATGACCTGCGCGCCGGGCTTGTCCTTCAGCGCGTCGGCGAGGCCCTTCCCCTGCAGCTCACCGACTTTGACGTTGTCGAAGGACACGTAGTAGTCGGAACTGCCGCCGAGGTTGAGCCGGTCGTAGTCGATGGTGGGGATGCCGCGCGCCTTCGCCTTGGCCGCGACCGCCGACCCGACCTCGCTGTTGATCGAGGCGATGACCAGCACCTTGACCCCCTGGCTGATCATGCCGTCGGCCAGGGTGGTGAACTTCTGCACGTCGCCCTGGGCGTTCTGCACGTCCGCGTCGAGGCCCTGGGCCTGCATGGCGGCCTCGATCATGGGCTTGTCAAAGCCCTCCCAGCGGGCCGAGGTGGCGGTCTCCGGCAGGATCACGCCGACCTTCACCCCACCCGCGGCGGCCGGGGTGGTGCTGTTCCCACCCGTGCCGCCCGAGGCGGGCGGGGTGGCCTGGTTGGCGCCGCACGCGGCCAGCGAGATGGCGCTGAGCGCACAGACGGTAGTCACGGCGAGTCTGGTCAACCGCATCTGAGGTCCCTTCCACGAACCACGACGCACCACCTGGGCCCGGGGCGGCATCCGTCAAGGGGAATGTTGTGCGGCACAACATATGCCGCCGACAGCGGTGACCGGAAGCACACTGATTCGATTCAGATGCCCGGATCGAGACACAATTACATAACGGAAGTAACAGAGTGGCGCCACGCTCACCCGTCACCGGGCCGCCCGGTAGACCTGTTCAGCGTCACCCGGTGGACGTAAAGAACCCGCCGGGTAATCACACTAGGTGACCAGTGCCGGCGGGTTCGGCGCAGCGGACGCCGCGATCAGTCGAAGATCCCCCGCGCCGCCGCGACCTGGCGCAACCAGCCCTCCAGTTGGCGCTCCCACGGGGCGTTGACGTCGCGCACGACGAACGAGCCGAGGAACGACCGCTGCCGCCCGCCAAGACCACCGCCCTTGGCGACGCGGACCTGCTTCACCACGTCGAGCACCACCTGGACCTCCTGCGGACCGGCCACGAACGTGACGGTGACGGTGCTCAGCGGACCACCCTGCGGCGCGTCGAAAGTGATCTCCTGGAAGAACGGCAACTGCTGGTCGACCCCGTCGATCCGCTCCTGCACCAGGTTCGCGCCGCGGAACTGGTAACCCAGCCGGGACACGGCGTCGAGAACGCGGTGCTGCGCGGGCAGGGGCTCCACCGCCACCGCGTCCACGTCGTGCGCGTCGACCACCGACCCGGACAGGTGCAGCGTCGTCTGCAGGCCCACGGCCATGCCGGTCAGGTGCTTACCGAGGACCGAGGTGACCGGCGTCTCCCACGGCAACCGCACCTCGAACGGCACCGACACCCGCGCCCCCGCCCGGACCAGCTCACTACCCGCCAACCGCACCTCCTCCACCGGCAGGTCCTCCTGGCCGCGCGGACCGTCCACCCGCGCCAACAACGTCACCCCGAGCGCCTCAACCTGCTGGTCGACAGTGCCGCCGAGCAGGTGCACCACCCCGCGCAACACCCCACCGGGACGCACAGCCCCCGCGTTGAGCTGGGCGTCGACCTTCGCGCCGCCGGCACCGAACCCGGCCAGGACCTTCTGGAACATGGCCGCATCCTGCCAGGTGGGCTTCCCCGGCGGTGCAACAATGGAGATGTGAGCGCACCCACCCAGACCCTGCCGGACGTCGACACCCGCCCCGAGGGCACCGACACGACGGACGACGACACGCCCAAGATGTTCCACTACGTGCAGAAGGACAAGATCGTCGAGAGCGCGGTGACGGGGACGATGGTCGTCGCGCTGTGCGGGGAGGTCTTCCCGGTGACGAAGTCGCCAAAACCGGGGTCACCGGTGTGTCCGGACTGCCAACGGATTTACGAGTCGATGAAGCCTTGATGGTGTGGGGCTTGTAGACCTTGCCGCGGTGATCTTGCCGCGGTGCTGCTGCTGGTGGTCTTTGCTTTGGTGATGTTGCTTCGCTGCCGCTGATGGTCTTGTTGCGGGTGGCGTTGCCTTGCTGCTGGTGATCTTGCTGTGGGGTGTGCTGCGGTGATCTTGGTGTGGGGGTTTGTCGGTGGTGTTGGTTAGGCTGTGTATTCAGGGGCTCAAGTTTGGGTTGATCATGGTTCTTGGTCGATGGGACGATCTTGTCGGTGGGCTTGGGTAGGCTGTGTATTTGGGGGCTTCGGAGCGGGTTGATCTTGTTTGTGGGCGGCGGGCGGATCTTGTCGGTGGGTCCGTTTAGGCTGTGTATTCGGGGGCTTTACTGGCGGTTGATCTTGGTGTGAGGGGCACTGGGCCTCGGCTTCGCCTCGGGTTTCGGCCTGGTCGCCTTCGGCGACGCCGGCCTCGGGCGCCAGATTTTGCGGGCTGTGCCCGCTGGGGTGAAGTTGTTTTGTTTGGGGCCCCTAGCGGCAGCCTGGGTAAGGCTAAAAGGCGGGGCCACTGGAAAGACGTGGCCTTACCCGCCTGCCGGCTTAGGCCACCGCTCCCCCCAAACAAAACAACTTCACCCCAGCGGGCGGTTGGCATCGGCGGGTTTCGAGGCGCGCGGGGTGGGTTGGCGGCCTTCGTCGATGTGGGGTGGGGCGGGGGTTTGAGGCGCGCGTGCAGGGTGGCGTTTCGTCGATGGGGCGGGGGTTTGAGGCGCGCGTGCAGGGTGGCGTTTCGTCGATGGGGCGGGGGTTTGAGGTGCGCGGCGCGGGGGCGGCGTTTCGTCGATGGGGATTTGAGGCGTGCGGTGCACGGTGCGCTTTGTCGATGAGGCGGGGTTGAGGTGCGCGGTGCGGGAGTGGAGCTTTGTCGATGGGGGTTGGGGGTTGAGGCGCGCGGGTGGGGGGCGTTTTGTTGATGGGGTGGGGGTTTGGGGGTGCGTGGGTGGTTGTGTTGCGGTGCTCGTTGCTGTGCGCGCGATGGCGGAGCTTCGCGGTGGGGCGAGCTCCGCCACGGCGCGTGTTGTTGTTGCCTGGGCTGGGGGTTGCAGCCCTGGTGACGTGTCCTAAGTGGACGCTAGTGGTGGGTGTGGTTGCGGGATTGGGTGAAGGTCCAGGCGTCGGTGATGATGGTGTGGAGGGTGGTGTGGGTGGGGGTCCAGCCTAGGGCGGTGGTGGCGGAGTGGGGGGAGGCGACGAGGGTGGCGGGGTCGCCGGGGCGGCGGGGGGCGAAGGTGGCGGGGATGGGGTGGGCGGTGACCTCTCGGCAGGCTTGGACGACCTCCAGGTTGGAGAAGCCGGTGCCGGTGCCGAGGTTGTAGATCTGGTGCTCGCCGGGGCGGGCGTGGGTGAGGGCGAGGAGGTGGGCCTCGGCCAGGTCCAGGACGTGGATGTAGTCGCGGACGCAGGTGCCGTCGGGGGTGGGGTAGTCGTTGCCGTAGAGGGAGATCTCGGCGCGGGTACCGAGGGCGACCTGCAGGACGATGGGGATCAGGTGGGTTTCGGTGGTGTGGCGTTCACCGAAACGGCCGTAGGCGCCCGCGACGTTGAAGTAGCGGAGGCTGACCGCGGCCAAGCCGTGTGCGGCGGCGTAGGAGGTGATGGCGTGGTCGATGGCGAGCTTGGTGGCGCCGTAGGTGTTGGTGGGGCGCGTCGGAGCTGTCTCGACGATGGGGATCTGGTCGGGTTCGCCGTAGGTGGCGGCGGTGGAGGAGAACACCAGGCGGGGGGTGCCCGCGTCGCGCATGGCGTCCAGCAACCGCACCGAGGTGAGGACGTTGCCC
This sequence comes from Actinokineospora inagensis DSM 44258, assembly GCF_000482865.1. Taxonomy (GTDB): domain Bacteria; phylum Actinomycetota; class Actinomycetes; order Mycobacteriales; family Pseudonocardiaceae; genus Actinokineospora; species Actinokineospora inagensis. Next base: position 169,787 of record NZ_AXWW01000007.1, read on the forward strand.
GCCCAGTACTTGGCCGGGTCCACCATGGACTCGCCGACCAGGGACTTGGCGGCGAAGTGCAGGACGCCGTCGAAACCCTCGGGGAGCAGGGTGGGGGCGGCGTCGGCGATGTCGGCCTCGACGAAGCGGGCGCCGTCGGGTACCGCGTCCGCGTGGCCGGTGGACAGGTCGTCGACCACCACGACCTCGTGGCCCGACTCGACCAGCCGGGCAGCGCACACACTGCCCACGTATCCCGCGCCGCCGGTGACGAGCAGCTTCACCGTGGTCCTCCTCCTGCATCGATGGAATGGTGCCGACCGGACCGCGAAAGCCCGGCCGTGCTGTCCGCGGATAGTGTCAGGACCTTCTCACCGGTCCCGGCCCGCACCCGCCGAGGGGGTCGCGGTGAACAACCGCGGCGTCGTCAGCGAACGCTCGGCGAACGCGGCGAGGACAGCGGCCCGCACCGCCTCCGCCGCGGCGACGGGGACCAAGGCGATGGCGGAACCGCCGAAACCGCCGCCGGTCATCCGGGCGCCCAGCGCGCCCGCCGATTCCGCCGCGGCGACCGCCACGTCCAACTCCAGGCAGGACACCCGGTAGTCGTCGCGGAGGCTGGCGTGCGAGGCGGACAGGAACGGGCCGATGTCACCGCCAGCGCGCAGCGCGGACACGGTTGCCAGCACCCGCGCGTTCTCGGTCAGCACGTGCCGGACCAGTGGCCGCAGCGGGGCGGGGAGCGATCCCACCGCACCGTCGCCCTGGTCATCCGGGATTTCCCGCAGCGACGGCAACCCCAGCAGCCGCGCCGCCTCCTCGCAGCCGCGGCGGCGGTCGCCGTAGGCCGAGTCGGCCAGGGCGTGCCGCACCCGGGTGTCGATCACCAACACGCCGCTGTCGAACGGGATCTGCTCGGCCGCGCCGGAGCGGACGTCGAGGAACAGGGCGTGCCCGGCGACGCAGCGCAGCGACGCGGTCTGGTCGAGCAGCCCGGTGGGGGCTCCCGCGAAGTCGTTCTCGGACCGCTGCACCCACCGGGCGACCCGGTCGAGATCGGGCGCGGCGCCCGCCAACCCCAGCAGCGCCAAGGCCACCGCGCACTGCAGTGCGTGCGACGACGACAGCCCGGCCCCGGTCGGTACGTCGCCAACGACCACCAGGTCGGCGCCGGTCGCGAACCCCTCGTCGCGCAGCACCCAGGCCACCCCGCACACGTACGCCGCCCAGCCGGTGACCCGGCCGGGGGCGAGTTCGGCGATCGGGACGGGCGCGCTGCGCTGGGGTGACCCGTCGTCACCGATGGTCACGGCGGCGATCCGGCCGTCGGCGCGCGGCGCGGCGGCCACCGCGATCCGGTGCGGCAGCGCGAAGGGCAGCACCAGGCCGTTGTTGTAGTCGGTGTGCTCGCCGATCAGGTTCACCCGCCCAGGCGCCGACCACACCCCGACCGGGGGACGTCCGTGCAGTTGCCGGAACCGCTCGTCGGCCCGGTCGGCCTGGCTCACAGCAGGCGGGCCAGCACCGCGTGCAGCATGGTCGGGTTCAGTTCGGCGGTGTTGCCCGCGCCGGTGATCGGGATGCCCGCGCCGTCCGCGGTGGACGAACCGATCTCGATCACGGCGCCCGGCAGCACGCCGACCGCCTTCAGCTCGGCCATCAGCTCCGGGTCCATCTGGATGTGCTCGGCGATCCGGCGCACCTCGACCCGGCCGCCGCCGCGCCGGGCCACCTCGTCCACCCGGACCAGTCCGGCCTCGATCGCGGGCGCCTGCTCACCGGCGCCCAACTCGTCCAGACCGGGGATGGGGTTGCCGTAGGGGGACGTGGTGGGGTGGCCGAGCAGCTTGACCAGCTTGCGCTCCACGGCCTCGCTCATCACGTGCTCCCAGCGGCAGGCCTCGCTGTGCACGTGCTCCCACTCCAGGCCGATCACGTCGACCAGCAGCCGCTCGGCCAGCCGGTGCTTGCGCATGACCGCGACCGCCAGCGCGCGGCCGTGGTCGGTGAGCTCGAGGTGCCGGTCGCCCGCGACCACGACCAGCCCGTCCCGCTCCATGCGGCCCACCGTCTGGCTCACCGTCGGGCCCGACTGGCCCAGCCGTTCGGCGATCCGGGCGCGCAGGGGGACGACACCCTCCTCCTCGAGTTCGTAGATGGTGCGGAGGTACATCTCGGTGGTGTCGATGAGATCGTTCACGCCGGTTCCCCTTCGTCAGTTCCATGTTAGTCGTTCGCCCCGACAGAGCAGCGGGGTAGTAGCGGGCGGTGACCAAAGACCCGGGCCGGCAGGATGGACCGGTGAACGCGTTCCCCTCCGCTCTGGTATCGCCCGCCGACCTCGTGTCGCTTCTCGACAGTGCGCGGCAGCCGGTGCTGCTGGACGTCCGGTGGCGGCTGGGTGGCCCGCCCGGCCACGACGAGTACTCGGCCGGTCACCTGCCCGGGGCGGTTTTCCTCGACCTGGACCGGGATCTGGCCGCCGCGCCGGGCGCGGGCGGCAGGCACCCGTTGCCGGACCCGGCCGATCTGGAGCGGGTGTTGCGCGCGGCCGGGGTGCGCGCGGATCTGCCCGTTGTGGTCTACGACGGGGACAACGGCTCGGTCGCGGCGCGGGCGTGGTGGTTGCTGCGCTGGGCGGGACACGGTGAGGTCGCCGTGCTGGACGGCGGTTACGCGGGGTGGGTCGCGGGTGGCGGCGCGACCGGCACGGCGGAACCGTCGCCCGAACCGGGTGATTTCCAGGTTCGCCCGGGTGGGATGCCGGTGATCGACGCCGACGAGGCGGCCGAGTTGGCCGAGGACGGCGTGCTGCTGGACGCGCGCGCCGCCGAGCGGTTCCGCGGGGACGTCGAGCCGGTCGACCCGCGCGCGGGGCACATCCCGGGCGCGGTGAACGCGCCGTTCTCCGGCCACACCGGTCCGGACGGGGGGTGGTTGGCGCCCGCGGCGTTGGCGGATCGTTTTGCCGGACTTGGTGTCGATGCCGGGTCCGGGCCGGTCGGCGCCTACTGCGGCTCCGGGGTGACGGCGGCGTCGGTGGTGTTGGCCTTGGAGGTCGCCGGGGTCACCTCCGCGCAGCGACCGGCCGCTCTTTACGCCGGATCGTGGTCGCAGTGGAGCCAGGACCCGGCGCGGCCGGTGGCCACGGGTGACCACTGACTCGCTTTCCGCCACCTTCGGGTTACCGGCGGGGGTGGTGTCGGGCCACTAGGGTTTTGGCATGCGAGCGGATGCGGCTGTGGTGTGGGATCCCGCCTTGCTCGGCTACGACATGGGCGGCGACCACCCGTTCAACCCGATCCGGCTCCAGTTGACGATGCGGTTGTCCCAGGCGCTGGGCGTGCTCGACGGCGTCGAGTTCGTGGTGCCCGAGGCGGCCGACGACGTCGAGCTCGGGCGGGTGCACCGGCCGGACTACGTGGCCGCGGTGCGTGAGGCGCCGATGGCGTCTTGGGACGTCGGGCACGGGCTCGGCACCGCGGACAACCCGGTGTTCGACAGGATGCACGCCGCGTCGGCCCTGGTGGTGGGTGGTTCGCTGGCCGCGGCGCGGCGGATTGTGGACGGCGCGGACCGGGCGGTCAACCTGGCCGGTGGTCTGCACCACGCGATGCCGGACCGGGCCGCCGGGTTCTGCGTCTACAACGATTGTGCCGTGGCGATCTCGTGGTTGTTGGACAACGGGGTAGACCGCGTCGCTTACCTCGATGTGGACGTGCACCACGGTGACGGCGTGCAGACGGTGTTCTACAACGACCCGCGCGTGCTGACCATCTCCTTGCACCAACACCCGGCCACGCTCTGGCCGGGCACGGGTTCGGTCACCGAGCTCGGTGGGCCTAACGCTCAAGGTAGCGCCGTCAACATCCCGTTCCTGCCGGGGACACGTGATGCCGCGTGGTTGCGGGCGTTCCACGCGACGGTGCCGTCGCTGTTGGAGGTCTTCAAACCGCAGGTGCTGGTGACCCAGTGCGGAGTGGACACGCACGTGGAGGACCCGCTCGCGGACCTGGCGTTGTCGGTCGACGGTCATCGGGAGATCTACCGGACCATGCGGGACTTGGCGCAAACGTATGCGGGTGGTAAGTGGCTCGTCACCGGCGGCGGCGGTTACGAACTGCTGAGGGTTGTTCCCCGCTCGTGGACGCACCTGTTGGCCACGGTGCTCGATCGCGACCTGCCGGTGGACACGGCTGTCCCGGTCGAGTGGGCCACGGCGGTTCGCCAGGTCGCGCCGAACGTCGTCCTACCGTCCACGATGGGCGACGGTGGCAGTAACGGCAGCGATGGCAGCAGCGGCACTGTGGCGTTCGAGCGGTGGGGCGGCGGGCGGGACGAGCCCGTCGACAACGTGATCCGGGACGTGCGGGGCGCGGTCTTCCCCCTGCACGGCTTGGACCCGGATGATCCCAGGGACTGACATGTCCGAGCGGGACCCTTACGCCTACCCGCCGCTGTGGGAAGCAGATGTGGTGCTCTCCGACGGCGGTACCGTCCACATGCGCCCGGTAGTGCCCACTGACGCGGAAGCCCTTCGCGCGTTCCACGGCAGGTTGTCCGAACGCACGCGGTATTTCCGGTACTTCGGGCCGTATCCGACGATGCCGGACAAGGACCTCAAGCGGTTCAGCACCGTTGACCACCACGACCGGGTCGCGTTCGTCGCCCTGCTCGGTGACGACATCGTCGCCGTGGGCCGGTACGAGCGGTTGCCCAGCTCGGATTCCGCTGAGGTCGCGTTCGTCGTGGAGGACTCCCATCAGGGCCGCGGCCTGGGGTCGATCCTGCTGGAGCACCTGGCCGCCGCCGCGCGGGAACGCGGCCTGCGCCGGTTCGAGGCGGAGGTGCTCGCCGAGAACGCCCAGATGGTGCGGGTGTTCCGGGACGCGGGGTACCAGGTCAGCCGGGTGTTCGACGAAGGTGTGCTGCACCTGGAGTTCGCCATCGACCCGACTGAGGCCTCGGTGGCGGTCGCCTGGGCGCGGGAGCAGGCGGCGGAGGCGCGCAGTGTGCACAACCTGCTGCACCCCCGGTCGGTCGCGGTGATCGGGGCGTCCACCGACCACGCGAAGGTCGGCAACGCGGTGCTGGGCAACCTGTTGGCCGCCGATTTCGCCGGCCCGGTGTTCCCGGTCAACCCCGAGCACCGGTCTGTGCGTGGCGTGCGCGCCTACCCCACTGTGCTCGACATCCCTGACCCGGTGGATCTCGCCGTTGTCGCTGTCCCGGCCGCCGGGGTCGATGACGTCATGGACGCCTGTCTCGCGAAGGGCGTCAAAACGCTCGTAGTGGTCAGTTCGGGGTTCGGTGAGACCGGTCCGGATGGCAAGGGCGCTGAACGCCGTCTTGTCGACGAGGCCCGCGCGCACGGTATGCGTGTCGTGGGGCCTAACGCGCTCGGTGTGGTCAACCTTGATCCCGCCGTACGTCTCAACGCGACTCTTGCCCCAACCTTGCCTGGACCGGGGCGCGCGGGCTTCTTCTGCCAGTCGGGGGCGTTGGGGACGGCGATCCTCGCTGACGCTGCCGCGCGGGGCTTGGGTCTGTCGACCTTCGTCTCCGCGGGTAACCGTGCCGATGTATCCGGCAATGATCTGTTGCAGTACTGGGAAACCGACCCGGCCACCGACGTCGTCTTGCTGTACCTGGAGTCCTTCGGCAACCCGCGCAAGTTCGGTCGGCTCGCCAGGCGTTTGGGGCGTAAGAAGCCCGTTGTGGTGGTCAAGTCGGGGCGCAACACAGTGCTACCGGCGTTGGCGGCCACTGGTGTGCGGGTGGATGAGGCCAGCGTGCAGGCGTTGTTCGAGCAGGCCGGTGTCATTCGGGTCGAGTCGATCGCGCAACTCTTCGACACCGCGTTGTTGTTGGCACACCAGCCGTTGCCGCAAGGGGAGCGGGTCGCGGTGGTGGGGAACTCGTCGGCGATCGGGGTGCTGGCCGCGGATGCCGCGTTGGGCGCGGGTCTGGAACTCGCCGGTGACCCGGTCGACGTCGGTGCGCAAGCTGGTCCGGACGAGTTCGCCGCCGCTGTCGCCGATGCCTTGCGCCGGGACGACGTCGACTCGCTGATCGTGGTGTTCGTGCCCCCGTTGGCCATTCCGGGTACCGCCTACGCGCGTGCCCTCAGGGAAGCCGCTGAGGGTTTGCCCGAGGCACACACCAAGCCCATCGTGTCGACATTCCTTGCCGCGGACGGCATCCCGGCGGAGTTGGCCGTACTCGGGCCCACTGGCGCGCCGATACGAGGATCAATCCCGTCCTACCCGAGCCCGGAGAGGGCAACGCTCGCTCTTGCCCGTGCGACCGCCTATGCCCGTTGGCGTTCCTCACCACCTGGCACCTTCGTGCGCCCCGAAGACATCGACCCCACCGCGGCGAGCGCGGTGGTCGAGGCCGCACAAGCCCGCGCCCACGGACCCGAGGTGGAGCTGACCGACGACGAGGTCACCGCGCTTCTTGGCCACTACGGCATAGAGGTCATGCAGTTCCACGTCGTGTCCGACCCTGATGCCGCTGTCGTCGCGGGCAAGGAGTTGGGCCTACCGGTGGTGATGAAGACCGCCAGCCAACAGTTCCGCCACCGCAGCGACCTCATCGGCGTCCGACTCGACCTGACGACGGATGACGCTATCCGCAACGCTTATGCCGAACTGGTAAGCGTTTCCGGTGTCCGCGAGGTCTACATCCAGCGCATGGCCCCGAAGGGCAACTCGTGCAGCATCGGACTCCAAGACGACCCGTCCTTCGGCACCGTCGTCTCCTTCGGCTTGGCGGGACTGGTCAGCAACCTCCTGGGTGACCGCGCCTACCGCGCAGTCCCTCTTACCGACAACGACGCCGCGGGCCTGATCCGATCTCCCAAGGCCGCCCCCCTCCTGGCGGGCTACGCGGGCGGCGAGCCCGCTGATCTGCTCGCCCTGGAACAGCTCGTGCTCCGCGTGTCCGCCATCGCCGAGGACATCCCCGAGATCCGCGCCCTGGCCCTGGAGCCCATCCTGGCGTCGGCGGCGGGCGCGTACGTGACCGGCGGCCGCGTCACGCTCGGCCCACCCCCGTCGCGGCACGACAGCGGACCACGGCGGCTGCGCCCGATCGCGTGAGGGAGGGCCGGGGTCCGGCCCTCCCCGAGCGTCACATCTTCACCGACACGAACTTCTTGCCCGCGTCGTTGACGATCTCCACGGCGCTGATGTTCGCCATGTCGACCATCGCCGAGCCATCCAGGGTGGTGCCGTTCGCGGCGCCCGCCTCGGACACGACCCAACTGGCCGCCTGCTCGCGGCTGCCGTCCGTGCCGACCACGATCACCCGGCACCGCTCCCCGGCGGGGATGCCGGTGGCGGCCAGGTTGACCCGGACCCAGCCCGCGGCGGGCACGACCTTCGCGGTCAGGTGGACGCCGGTGCCGGGGTCACCCCCGGAGAGGAACCGGGTCCCGTCGACCTGGGGTTCGGGCGGGCTGACGGTCACCGTCGGTCCGCCCGCCACCGGGGTCCCGGTCGAGCGGCCGATCGCGACGCCCGCGCCGAGCACCGCGGCGATCACCACGGCGGCGGCGACACCAGCCACCGCGATCCGCCGGTTGCGGTCGGCGGTCACCTCGGCGCGGACCTGGCGCAGGGTCCTGGCCAGCAGCAGGTCTCCGTCCTCCGGGGGGCCTTCCAGCAGCGCCTCCGGGGGCAGCTCACCGGCCATGTCCCTCACCTCCTCCAGGTCACGCAGTTCGGCGCGGCAGTCCGCGCAGTCGGCCAGGTGCCGCTCGACGGCGGCTCGTTCGTCTTCGTCCAGCGCGCCCAGCGCGTACGCGCCGAGCATCGGGGCCTCGTGGTCGCTCATGCCGGCGTCCCCTCCAGCGCGGTCCGCCCGGCCATCGCGGTGCGCAGCGCGCGCAGGGCGTAGTGCGAGCGGGACTTGACCGTGCCGGGCGCGATCCCCAGCTCCCGCGCGGCCTCGGCCACGCTGCGGTCCCGGAAGTAGACCTCCACCAGCACCTTCCGATGTTCCTCCGACAGCTCCTCGATGGCGGCGAGCACGGTCATCGAGTCCACCACCCGCTGCGAGTGGTCGCCGGACACCGGGACCGCCGCAGGCGTCTCGGCCACCTCGGCCGGTCGGGCCGCCTTGGCCCGGACCCGGTCCACGATGATGTTCCTGGCCACGGTGAACAGCCAGGCCCGCACCGACCCCTCCTTGCTCATCAGGTTGTCCGCGTGCCGCCACGCGCGTACCAGTGTCTCCTGGACGACGTCCTCGGCGGCGGCCCGATCCCCGGTGAGTCGCACGGCGTAGGCCAGCAGCGCCTTGCCGTGTTCCTCGTAGAGCGAGCGGACCAGCGCCTCGTCCCTCGATGTCGCCCGTGCCGCCCGTTCCCGGGCGAACAGCCTCGCCATGCCGACTCCCTGTCCAACGGCGTCCGGTTGCCCCTTCGCGGCTGACACGGCCACCGGGGCGGATCGGTTCGAATTTGTTCCGGCTAGCAGTGCCTGCCGGAGTTCACGCAGGTCACGATGGCGGCCATGGCAGCCTCGGTGTGCACGTCGATGAAGTGCGCGTGGTCCGATGCGGCCGCCCGGTCGACGACCTCGGGGAAGCTGTCGATGCCGATGTCGGTGCCCGTGGGCAGGTCGTAACCGACCTCGATGTGCAGCCTCGGCACCGGGAACGTCGCGCGCGGGCAGCCGCCGTTGGTGCCCGGGAACTGCACGTGTGACTTGTGGTCGGGGCTGTCGGTGCCCTTACCGTCCCAGCAGCTCGGGAAGTCGTACACGCGCAAGGTGCGGCTGCCATTCGGGCATTCCGGGTAGGACAACGTCACGCGGTCGGTAAAACCGGAGCAGGTCCACGTACCGCGCGCGGACGGACCGGCCTTCGCGTCGCCTGTCACCGTGCGGAGGAACCGGGGCATGGCGACGACGTTGCTGACGGGGCTACCGAAGAAGGTGATGGTCACCGAGTCGGGGGTGCGTACCTCGCTGTGGTGACCGTTGACGCGCAACACAGGCCAGTAGTAGCTGGAGAGGTCACCGTCGCGGCAGGTGGTCTTGGCGGCCGCGAGCACGTCGTTGGTGCTGAACGCGTCGGTCGCGAGGTTGCCCACGTAGTCATGGAGGTGGTGCGCGCCGTCGTGAACGCCGGGGGAGGCGACGACGTTGTCGGAGTTGCGGTGGTTCTCCTCGTCGCGGCCGCAGTCCTCGGTATAGCTACCGGTCGACGCTCCCTTGCCGACCGCCGGTGCCGTAGTGGCCGGCACATCGCGGATGTCCACCCGGTCGCCGGGCGTCGCGGAACACCCGGACGTGACGAGTAAGAGGAGAACGACGAGCACGCCGATGGCAGCAGGCATGCGGAGGGGAAGCACCTGATCACTCTGAGCCCGGCCCACGACTGGTCAGTGAACACGATCAAGCCGGGCCGTGGCGCGGGAGTGAAGGCGATGCGCCGAATGCCCCACAACACCCGGCCCGGATCACCCCCGGTCCAGCACCAGCCCGACGCCCAACCCGGTCGGCGCGCTCACCCCGGCCACCCCGAGCCGCCCCGCCCGCCGCTCCAGTTCCTCCAGGCAGCCGCCGACCATGATCGCCCCGGTCGCGCCGACCGGGTGGCCCAGCGCGATCGTGCCGCCCGCAGGGTTGAGCCGCTCCGGGCCCGCGTCGAACGCCCACCGCAGTCGTAGGCACAGCGCCGCGAACGACTCGGCGAACTCGAACACGTCCACCTGCCCCGGCGTGATCCCCGCGCGCAGCATCGCCCGCGCCATCGCCTCTTGGCCCGCGGTCAACATCCGCACCGGGTCCCGCGCGACCACCGCGGTCGTGACGATCCGGGCGCGCGGGGTCATCCCCAGCCGCTGGGCGGCGCGTTCGTCGCCGATCACCAGCAGCGCGGCTCCGTCGGCGGGGGTGGGGGAGGTCGCGGTGGTGTGCCGATGGTCGATCCGCCGGGGCGAGTCCCGACCGGCCAACGCCAACGCGTCGTGCCCGTCGGCGCCGATCCCGGCGTACGCGGGCGGCAGGGTGGAGAGCACGTCGCGGCTGCTGTCCGGGCGCACCAGTTCGTCCCGGTCCAGACCGCCGACCGGGACCAGCGACCGGTCGAACGCGCCCGTCCGCCAGGCCGCCGCGGCCTTGTGCTGCGACTCCAGCGCGTAGCCGTCCAACTCGTCCCGGTCGAAGCCGTCCAGGGTGGCGTTGAGGTCGGCGGCCACCCCCGGGTGCACCGACCCGGTGCGCCGCACCACCTCCGCGTCCGTCCACAGTGGAGATCGGGTGGCCAGTGGGCCGACCCGGGATGTGCTCTCCACCCCGCCCGCCACCACCAGGTCGACCTCACCCGCGCGAACCCGGGCCGCCGCCTGGGCGACCGCGTCGATGCCGGAGGCACAGAACCGGTTGACCATGACGCCAGGCACCCCGTGTCCCCAGTCGGCCAGCAGTGCCGCCGTCCGGGCGAGGTTGCCACCCTGCTCGCCCACCTGCGCCGCGCAGCCGAGTACCACGTCGCCCACCCGGGTCGGGTCTAGACCGCGGCCTACCAGCGCGTCGAGCAGGGTCGTCACCAGCGCCAACGGCGGCACGTGGTGCAGGCCGCCGGACGCGGTGCCCCCGCCGCGGGGCGTGCGGACGTAGTCGAGCAGGTAGGGCTCACCCACCGCGCACCCCCTCTTCCGGAGCATGGCCTGGTCACCGCCCCAGTTGTAGTCTCGGATTCCGGGACGTGGCAACCAGAGACCACCAGTGTGACCGGGCAGGGGGTCCGAAATGGATGTGGAGATCCTCGGCCGGGTCTTGAGCACGCTCCCACCCGACGACGACCACCCGTACCGGACGGGCCCCTGGCGGCCGCAGACCGTCGAGCGGGCGGCGACCGAGTTGGCGGTCGTCGGTGAGATCCCGACCGACCTCGACGGGGTCTACCTGCGCAACACCGAGAACCCCGTACACCCCGCGCTGGCCACCTACCACCCGTTCGACGGCGACGGCATGGTCCACGTCGTGGGATTCCGGGACGGGAAGGCGTTCTACCGCAACCGGTTCATCCGCACCGACGGGTTCCTGGCGGAGCAAGAGGCCCGACAGTCGTTGTGGGCCGGTATAGCCGAGAAGCCCGAGTCCGCGGTCAGACCGGTCGGTTGGGGCGCGCGCGGCAGGATGAAAGACGCCGCGAGCACCGATATCGTCGTACACGCGGGAGTGGCGTTGGCCACGTTCTACCAATGCGGTGAGCCGTACCGCATCGATCCGCTCACCTTGGAGACACTCGGCAAGTCCGCGTGGACCCCCGCGCACGGTGTCTCCGCGCACACCAAGGTGGACCCGGCCACCGGCGAGCTCATGTTCTTCAACTACGGCAAGGAAGAACCGCACCTGCGCTACGGCGTGGTGGACGCAGACGACAAGCTCGTGCACTACACCGACATCCCGCTACCGGGCCCACGGCTCCCGCACGACATGGCGTTCACCGAGAACTACGCCATCTTCAACGACTGCCCGCTGTTCTGGGAACCGGACCTCCTCGCGAAGGGAGCCCACGTCGCCCGGTTCCACCCGGAACTGCCGCTGCGGCTCGGTGTGCTGCCGCGCCGCGCCACCGGCGACCGGGTCCGCTGGTTCGAGGCCGACCCGACCTTCGTGCTGCACTTCGTCAACGCCTACGAGGACGGCGACGAGATCGTGGTCGACGGCTTCTTCCAGTCCGACCCGGAGGGCCGCGGCGGGCACTGGCCGGGCGACCCGGCGTACGCGCGGCTGTTCCGCATGCTGTCGCTGGACGGCATGGGCACCCGGCTGCACCGGTGGCGGCTGGACCTGGCCACCGGCCGCACCCGCGAGGAACGGCTCAGCGACGACATCACCGAGTTCGGCATGGTCAACCCGAACCGCGCCGGACGCGACTACCGGTACGCCTACGCCTCCACCGGCGCCCCCGGCTGGTTCCTGTTCGACGGGATCGTCCGGCACGACCTGCGCACCGGCGCCCAGCAGCGCTACCACTACGGTGCCGGGGTGTTCGGCAGCGAGACCGCCGTCGCCCCCCGGGCGGGTGGCCGCGGCGAGGATGACGGGTACCTGGTGACCATGACGACGGACATGACCGCCGACCGGTCCGAGTGCCTGGTCTTCGACGCCGCCAGGGTCGACGACGGGCCGCTCGCCCGGATCCGGCTCCCCGAACGGGTCAGCAGCGGCACGCACAGCACCTGGGCGCCCGGCTCGGCCATCCCCGGCTGGGCCGACGCCGACCACCCGGCGACCACGGTGGGCCTGCCCAGGTCATGATCCACCCGCCGGACCGGCCCAGCCTGCTCGGTGTGGGCGGCGACAACGCCGTCGCCCACGCCATCGGGACCGTCGCGGACGAGTGGACGCTGTTGATCCTGCGGCACGCGCTGCGGGACGGCACCAGTCGTCCCGCGGACTGGCAGCGGTTGTTGCCGATCTCGAACGCGGTGTTGGCTTCACGGCTCCGCCACCTCGGCGACCTCGGCGTGCTGGAGCCCCGTGGCCGCCGCGAGTTCGCGCTCACCCCCCGTGGGGTCGGTCTCTGGCCCTTCCTGCTCGCCGTCTGGTCCTGGGAACTCACCTGGGCCGACGGCCCCGGCCCCGACTTGCCCCTGCTCAGACACCTCGACTGCGGCGAGCTGTTCACCCCCGTCCAAACCTGCCGCGGCTGCGCCGAACCCGTGGCACCACGCGATGTCCGCGCCGCCTTCGGTCCCAGCGGCTCCTGGCCCCGCTCCACCCCGACCGCCACCCTGCGCCGCCGCTCCAGCGGCTCCACCAGCCTCGGCGGTGGCTTCTTCCCGGAGTCCCGCGCCCTCATCGGCAACCGCTGGTCCGCCACCATGCTCGGCGCCGCGTACCTGGGCGCCCGCCGCTTCCCCGATTTCCAACGCCGCCTCGGCGCCCCCGCGACGGTCGTCGCCGACCGGCTGCGCACCTTCAGCGCCCTGGGCGTGCTCAGCCCGGTCGGCGACCTTGACCACGCCGAGCGTTCGACCTACCGGCTCACGGACAAGGGGCGGGCGCTGTTCCCAGTGGTCATGGGCGCGTTGACGTGGGGGGAGCGGTGGTTCGTCGCCCCAGAGGGGCCCGCGGTGGTGGTCGAGCACGGCGACCACCCGTTCGAGCCACTGCTGGTGTGTTCCGGGTGTGGGGACGCGCTGTCCGGCCGCACGATCACGCCGGTGCCGGTGGACTGAGCGACCGCGTGCAACCCCGGCGCGCGCGGCCTCCGTCTTGTCCCCGTGAGACGCCTACAAACCAGCTTTGGCGCAGGCGTTCTACTCGTGGTGATGACCGCTTGCGCCGGACAGACGGCTGTTCCCGCACCGATGACGCCCCCGTCGACCGCGGGATCGGCCCAGCCTGATCGCCAGCCTGCCCGAACACCGCCCGAAAGGGGTGGCCAGGTCCCGGCCGCCCAGATCGATGCCACGGGGTTGGCCCCGGGGTATCCCGCGGTGGTGTGGACGGAGGGTGGTGGTAGCGACGTTGGCGTTGTCGCCCAGGAGGGTGGCTGCGGCAAGGCCAGTGCCGAGGTCGGCGACCAGGGTCCCGCGCGCGTCGTGCTGACCCTGGTGGAGACCCGGCCCGCGCGGCCGCGGATGTGCACGATGGACATCCGGTACCCGAGGCTCTCGGTGCGGTTGGACCAGCCGTTGGGCGACCGGCGGGTGGTTCTGCGCAGCGAGCAGCGGACGGCCTGAGCAGGCAGGACGGACATCCTCCCCCGGGTGCCCCGGTCGGTCTTGCCCCGCCGACCGGGGCACCGCTTTGCCTGGACGGTCGAGAGGTCGGTGCAACCGCGCGGTCGTCGGCTACCGTCCTGGGGCTATGAAGACCACTCTGTCCACGGCCGTCTCGGCCCTGGCCCTGCTCCTGCTCGCGGGCTGCGGCGGTACGGCCGACCAGGCCAACCAGGCGCCCACCCCGGGCAGCACCCAGCCCGGTTCGGCCACCACCGCCGGGGGCTCGGCCGCCCCCACCGGGTCCGCCGCCCCGCAGACCGGGCCCGCCCCCACCAAGGCCGCCGTCCCGCAGGTCGGGGTGGCACCCGACGGCAAGGTCACCGTGCCCGCCGGGTTCCGCGAGCTGCCCGCCACCCAGGTCGACGCCAAGGCGCTGCCCGACACGTACAAGGAACGCCGGGTGTGGGCGTCCCAGGACGGCAAGCAGTTGCAACTGATCGGCCTGGCGAACGACTCCTGCGCGGGGGTCGACGCCCAGCTCGCCGAGCAGACCGACTCGGCGCTGACCGTCGTGCTGACCCCGATGACCTCGCCCCAGGGCGGCACCGAGGGCGGCAAGATGTGCGCCACCGTGGTCACGCCGCGGCCGGTGGAGGTTCCGCTCGACCAGCCGGTGGGTGACCGCAAGGTCGTCGTCACCGCCGCCAACCAGTAACGACCGACTGTCCCGAGGTCGGGGCAAGCGCCCTGCCTGCCCCGACCCCTAAAAGCCCGGACAGCCTCAGCCGGGCAGGCCGCCGTAGGGGACGGTGATCGCCTCCAGGGCGTGGCCGTCCGGGTCGAGGAAGTACACGCCGCGCCCGCCGTCGTGGGTGTTGATCTCATTCGGGCGGCGCCGGTGCGGGTCGGCCCAGTGGACCAGACCGCGCTCGGTGATCTTGCGGTGGATCTCGTCGAACTCGTCCTCGCCGACCAGGAACGCCAGGTGCTGCACCGGGAAGTCGACATCGGCGTCGGCGTAGTCGAGCGTCACACCGTTGTCCAACTGGACGGCCACGAACGGGCCGGACACCTTCGGGGCGGGGCGGCCGAGGATCTCGGCCAGGAACGCGGCAGAGGCGTGCTTGTCCTTCGCGAGGACGATGGTGTGGTTGAACTGGACAGCCATGATCGTTCCCTCCTCGGTTCAGCGCCGGAAGGTCACCTGCAGGGTCGGCTGCGCGGTTCCGGCGAAGAAGTCGTTGCCCTTGTCGTCGACGACGATGAAGGCGGGGAAGTCCTCGACCTCGATGCGCCACACCGCTTCCATGCCCAGTTCGGCGTACTCCAGGACGTCGACCTTCTTGATGCAGTCCTGCGCCAGCCGGGCCGCCGGGCCGCCGATCGAGCCGAGGTAGAAACCGCCGTGCGCGGCGCACGCCTCGGTCACCTGCTTGGACCGGTTCCCCTTGGCCAGCATGACGAGCGAGCCGCCCGCCGCCTGGAACTGGGCCACATAGGAGTCCATCCGACCCGCGGTGGTCGGGCCGAACGAACCGGACGCGTAGCCCTCCGGGGTCTTGGCCGGACCGGCGTAGTACACCGGGTGGTCGCGCAGGTACTGGGGCATCGGCTCGCCCGCGTCCAGCCGTTCCTTGATCTTGGCGTGCGCGATGTCGCGGGCCACCACCAGCGGACCGGTCAGCGACAGCCGCGTCTTCACCGGGAGCGCGGCGAGTGTGCCGCGGATCTCGTCCATCGGGCGGGTCAGGTCGATCTTGACGACCTCGTCGGACAGGTCGTCCCCGGTGACCTCCGGCAGGAAGCGCGCCGGGTCCCGCTCCAACTGCTCCAGGAACACCCCGTCCGGGGTGATCTTCGCCTTGGCCTGCCGGTCGGCCGAACAGGACACCGCGATGCCGACCGGGCAGGACGCGCCGTGCCGGGGCAGCCGGATCACCCGCACGTCGTGGCAGAAGTACTTGCCGCCGAACTGCGCGCCGATGCCGAACTCGCGGGTCATCGCCAGCACCTGCTGCTCCAGGTCGACGTCGCGGAACGCGTGCCCCAGCGCCGATCCCGCGGTCGGCAGGGTGTCCAGGTACCGCGCGGAGGCCAGCTTCGCGACCTTCAGGTTCTGCTCGGCCGACAACCCGCCCACCACGACCGCCAGGTGGTACGGCGGGCAGGCCGCGGTGCCCAGGCCGCGCAGCTTCTCGTCCAGGAAAGCCGCCAGCCGCTTGGGGTTCAGCACGGCCTTGGTCTCCTGGTACAGGAACGTCTTGTTCGCCGACCCGCCGCCCTTGGCCATGAACAGGAACTCGTACACCGGGTCGGTGCCGGGCTTGGTGTTGATGTCGATCTGCGCGGGCAGGTTCGTCCCGGTGTTCTTCTCGTCCCAGAACGAGACCGGCGCCATCTGCGAGTACCGCAGGTTCAGCTCCTGGTAGGCCTCGAAGACGCCACGGGACAGGGCTTCCTCGTCGGTCCCGCCGGTGAGGACGGTCTCGGTCCGCTTGCCCATGACGATCGCGGTCCCGGTGTCCTGGCACATCGGCAGCACGCCGCCCGCGGCGATGCAGGCGTTGCGCAGCAGGTCCATCGCGACGAACCGGTCGTTCCCGCTGGCCTCGGGGTCGTCCACGATCGACCGCAACTGCGCCAGGTGCGACGACCGCAGCAGGTGCTGGATGTCCTTGACCGCCTCCTTGGCCAGCGCGGTGAGCGCGGCCGGGTCGATCTCCAGGAACCGCCGCCCCGCGGCGTCGACCACCCGCACCCCCTCGGCGCTGACCAGCCGGTACTCGGTGGTGTGGTCCGGCCCGAGCGGCAGGACGTCGGTGTAGTCGAAGTTCGTGGTGGTGGTCACGATGTGCGGGCTCCCTCACGCGCGTCCGGATTCAGCAGAACCTACTCCTCGGCCGGGCCCCCGCCAGGCGATCGGACTGTGACATTCCCTCCCCCCAGTGACCCCCTCAGCCCCGCTCAGGTCCGCCCGGTCTCGGTCCCCGGTGTGGCCGAGGTGGGCTTCAAGCGAGAAAAAGGGATGATTAAACCCCTTGATTGGATTGAATTAATACCACGAAGCCGGCGGATTTCCGGAAACGGCAACCGCTATTGTTTGGGCCTGCTGCCGAGCGCGGAGGAGTTTCACGTGGCGGGCGTTACCGGGGATTACGCGGCGGTGGCGCGGGTCATCCAGCAGCGGCTGGTCGCCCTCGGCATGAGCCAGGCGACGCTGATCGAGCGGTCCAGTGTGTCCAAGGCCGTCGTCGGCGAACTGCAGCACAACAAAGTGCAGCGCAGTCGCTCGGAGAACATCCTGCGCGCCATCGCCGAGGTGCTCGACCTGCACACGAACCACCTGATCGACGTGGCGCAGGGCAGGGCGCCGCAGCCGGTGGACGAGCCGTCGGCCCGCTCGGCGGACGACGTCGCGGGCAGGCTGGACGTGTTGGACTACCGCACCGCCGAGATCCTCAAACTGGTCCGTGAACTGCGCGAACACACCCTCGGCCGGGTCGACGTGAACTTCCCGGAGCGGACGACCGAGCAGGGTCCGCGGCCGAGCCGCGACTCGGAGTGACCGTGCGGGCCGCGGTCTGCCGGGCCTCGCGGCAGTCGGCTTCGACGTGCCGGAAGGCCGGGGCGGCCCCCGGCCGTCCCGACCTCCCGCCGCGGGCGGCGCAGGACCCGGGAACCGGGAGCTGCGCCGCGTGGTTCAGGGGATGTGTGCTGACCACGCTGCCGTGACTGGGGTCACATGTCAACGCCGCCGTCCGTGTGACATCGGTCGGCGGCGTCGAACCTCCCCAGGGGCTGCCCGGCTGGTCAGCTCGCGTACGCGCGCAGCTTCTCGGCCCGCTCGCCCTGGCGCAGCTTGGACATGACCTCGCGCTCGATCTGGCGGACCCGCTCCCGGGACAGCCCGAACCGCTTGCCGATCTGGTCGAGGGTGCGCGGCTGGCCGTCGTCGAGGCCGTAGCGCAGCCGGATCACCGACTGCTCCCGCTCGTCCAGGGTGGCCAGCACCCGGCGCATGTCGTCCTGCAGCAGACCGGAGATCACCGCGCTCTCCGCGTCGGTGGCCTCGCCGTCCTCGATGAAGTCGCCGAGCGGGGCGTCCTCCTCGGCGCCGACCGGCATGTCCAGGCTCACCGGGTCGCGGGCGTGGTCGAGCAGGTCGGCGACCTTCTGCGGGGTCAGCCCGGCCTCCTTGGCCAGCTCGTCCTTGGTGGCCTCCCGGCCGAGCTGCTGGTGCAGGTCGCGCTTGATCCTGGCCAGCTTGTTCACCTGCTCGACCAGGTGGACCGGCAGCCGGATGGTGCGGCCCTGGTCGGCCATGCCGCGGGTGATCGCCTGCCGGATCCACCACGTGGCGTAGGTGGAGAACTTGAAGCCCTTGGTGTAGTCGAACTTCTCCACCGCGCGGATCAGGCCGAGGTTGCCCTCCTGGATCAGGTCCAGCAGCGGCATGCCGCGCCCGGTGTAGCGCTTGGCCAACGAGACCACCAACCGCAGGTTCGCCTCCAGCAGGTGGTTCTTCGCCACGTTGCCGTCCGAGACGATGGCCCGCAGCTCGGCCCGGCGGGCGGGGGACAGGTGGGGGGAGGACTCGAGCATGTGGTGCGCGAAGACCCCCGCCTCGATGCGCTTGGCCAGCTCCACCTCCTGCGCGGCGGTGAGCAGGGCGGTGCGCCCGATGCCGTTGAGGTACACCCGCACGAGGTCGGCGGCGGGCCCCTGCGCGTCCAGATCGGCCGACTCGTAGGTGAGCTCTTGGGGCTCGCGCTGCTGCGGGACCGTCATGGTGCTCCCTCCCCCTGTAGGTGGTTCTGCTCGTGGAACGTGGCGGGGAGTGGATTCGTTCCCGTGCCTCCCCCCTGTGATGACGTCACCCCGCGGTCGGGAGTTGCTCAGGTTTACCTGAGCTTTCGCTGAGAAGACCGGTGTCGCTCACAAACCCACCGTGGCAGCACGGGATCTTGTGTCACATCAACCGGAAGGTGGAGTATTCGCGTCCACCCGGTGGGGGACACGACCGTCCACCGGCGACGGCGGGCAGGCGGTTGTCGCCAGGGTTCCCGCTGTCAGAGGTCGATCAGAACGGTGCAGGGGCCGTCGTTCACGCTCGCCACCGCCATGTCCGCGCCGAACCTGCCGGTGGCCACCCTGGCGCCCCTGGCGCGGAGTTCGGCCACCACGGCGTCGATCAGCGGCTCGGCGTGGTCCGGTCGGGCGGCCGCCGTCCACGATGGCCGCCTGCCCTTCCGGGTGTCCCCGTACAGTGTGAATTGGCTCACCACCAGTAGCGGGGCGCCGGTGGTCGCGCAGGACTCCTCGCCTGCCAGCACACGCAGTTCATGCAGTTTCCTGGCCATCGTCGGGGCCTTGTCGGCGGTGTCGTCCACATGCACCCCGAGCAGTACGAGCAAACCCGGCTCGTCGATCTCGCCGACCGTCTCGCCCGCGACCACCACCCCGGCCCGGGTTACCCGGGCCACGACCGCCCTCAAACCAGCTCCTTCGGCAGCAGCATCCCGTGCGTGACGAGGTCGGCCACCACCGGCAGCGCGGCGTGGACGACGGCGTCCGCGGGCAGGCCGTGGCCCGCCGCCAGCAGCGCGAGCAGGTCGCCCAGCGGGACCTGGCCGCGGCACCCGGCCAGCAGCGCGGTCACCAACTCGTCGGTCTCCTGTTGCCAGCCTGGGCCGTCGGTGCGGTGCAACCTGCGCACCAGCTCCGCCCAGCCGTCCGCGCCCGGCTCGGACACCCGCTCCAGCACCACGGTGGACGGCACCGCGAACTCGGTCGCCAGCAGCCGGGCCGGGTCGGCGTTGGCGCGCAGCCAGGCCACCCGGTCCAGCCACGCCCCCGTCTCCGGGCCCAGCGGGTCGTCGTAGGCGTGCCGCAGGTCCTCGCAGGCCACCTCGGTGTCGCTGTCGGTCGCGCGCAGCGTGACGAAGCCGAACCCGACGCCAACCACGTCGTTCGCCTCGAACCAGTCCAGCCAGGCCGCCGCCTTGGCCGACCCCTCCGCCGACCGCGGGTCGATCCCGGCGTCGCGCAGCCAGGTCCCCACGTACATCGCGGGCTCGGCCACGTCGCGCTGCACGAACCAGGCGTCCACGCCCTCGTCCGGCAGCCACCCGGTGACCCGGTCCGCCCAGTCCTCGCCGCGCCGGTGCAGCCAGGACGCCAGCAACTGGCCGACCCCGCCCGGCGCCAACACCCCGGGCAGCCCGCGCACGACCAGCGCGCTCGCGTCGTCACCGGCCAGCCCGGAGTCCCGGTAGACGTAGTCGACCCGCGGCGGCCCCACCACGAACGGCGGGTTGCACACCACCTGGTCGAACCGCCGACCCCCGACCGGCTCGAACCAGGACCCGCGCGCGGTCTCCACGTCGAGCCCGTTGAGCCGGAACGTCGCCGACGCCAGCGCCAGGCAGCGCTCGGACAGGTCGGTCGCGGTGATCCGGCCCGCGTGCCTGCTCGCGTGCAGCGCCTGCACACCGCAGCCGGTGCCCAGGTCGAGCAGCGTGCCCACCGGCCTGCGCACGGTCGCCCTGGCCAGGCTCAGCGAGGCGTGCCCGATGCCGAGCACGTGGTCCGCGCCCACCGGCCCGCCCGCCTGGTCGGCGTCCAGGTCCGCCACGACCCACCAGGAGGCCCCGTCGTCTCCGTCATCGCCGTACGGGCGCAGGTCGAGCCCGGCCCGCGCGCTGTCCCCGTCGAGCCGGACCAGTCCGGCGGCCGCCGCCTCCTCGATGTCCACACCGCGCAGCGCGGCCACGGCCTGCGCGCGGGGGACCGCGTCGCCGACCAGGAACATGCGGATGAGCGTCGCCAGCGGTCCACCACCGGCGGTCGACCGCCGCGCTGGCTCCGGTTCGCCCCGGCCCAGCGCCGCGTGCGCCTGGTTGCCCAGGGCGGCCACCACACCGTCCGCGTCGTACCCGACCACCCGCAACGCGTCGGCCAACCGCGCGCAGAACTCGTCCGAGAATTGGGGAAGCACGCCGCGAATGCTCGCACGGCGCACCGACACCGCGCCGGACGGCTCAGACGCGGGTGATCAGGTGGAAGTGGCCGGGCAGCCGGTACCTGGCGACGATCTCCGCGCCGAGGTCCACCGCCGCGTCCCGCGCCTGGGCGGCCGACGGCAGCGGGCCGAGCAGCGACAGCAGGCCACCGCAGCGCAGCGGCGCGGTCACCGCGCGCAGCAACGCGGCCGGGTCCTCGGCGTAGTGCAGCAACTCGTGGCAGAGCACCACGTCGAAATCGGCGGCCAGGAACAGGTCCGGGGCGTCCTCGGCCGCCGCCTGCACGACGTTCACCGTCACACCGCGCACGTAGGCGTGGGCGAGCGCGTCGGCCAGCATCGCGCCCGCCGGGTCGAGGATGGTCACCTCGTGGCCCAGCGCGGCCAGCGGCACCCCGTCCTCGCCCCGGCCACCGGCCACGTCCAACACCCTCGCGCGGGTGGTGAGGTGGCGGACCAGGTTGGCCCCGGCCAGGCGGTGGCGGGTGGACGCGCCGAACCCCTCGACCGCGAATCCCGTCATAACCCACCTTCTTACCGGCAACTGGGGGATTCTTTGCCCAGGTCTACCCGGATGGCGCAGTTGGCACTCCGAGGTGACAAGATGGCAGGCGGAGGTGGTGTCGTGAAGGGCTCCGAGCGGGACGACACCCCGGTTCTGATCACCGAGGCCGAGCCGTCGTACGACGAACAGTTCGCCGCGCGCAAGCGCAAGTACATGATCATGATGGGTCTGCGGTTGCCCTGCCTGCTGCTGGCCGGGCTCACCTACCAGATCCCCTGGCTGGCGCTGGGTTTCGTGGCGTTGTCGGTTCCGCTGCCGTG
Organism: Actinokineospora inagensis DSM 44258; assembly: GCF_000482865.1. Lineage (GTDB taxonomy): Bacteria > Actinomycetota > Actinomycetes > Mycobacteriales > Pseudonocardiaceae > Actinokineospora > Actinokineospora inagensis. The sequence continues at coordinate 191,305 of NZ_AXWW01000007.1, forward strand.
GGCGGCGGTGCTCATCGCCAACGACCGGCCGCCGCGCAAGTCCGAGCAGGTCAACCGCTACCAGCGCGAGGCGAAAGCGATCGAGTCGACCGACCGCCAGGTCATCGATTCCGATCCCCGGGAGTAGCGGGCTGCGCGCCGGTCCTGGCCACCGCGAGCGCACTCGCGGCGACCCCGGCGCGCAGGACGTCCCGTGGTCGGGCGCCGGCGAGCCAGGCTTTCAGCGCGCCCGCGTTGAACGCGTCACCGGCACCCGTGGTGTCAACGCACTCGGTTGCGGCAGCGGGTTCTTCCACCTTCTGCGTGCTGTCGACCCAGTACGCCCCCTGTGCACCTCTTGTCACCGCCGCCGCACCAACCGCGGTCAGCACATGCCGCTCGCCCAGAGCGATGTACTCGTTGTGGTTCGGCAGCAACAGGTCCACGCCGCGCAGGATTTCGCGGAAGGCGTCCGCGTCGTCGATCAGCGAGGCCGATTGCGGATCCACCGACGTGGTAAGACCGGCCGCGCGGGCAGCGGTGAGGATGTCGACTCCTGCTCGCCGAGTCGCGCTGTCCAGCAGGACATAACCGGACAGGTGCAGGTGTTTCGCGCCGTCCAGGGCCGGTAGGTCTGTCGAGCGCAGCAGGGCGTTGGCACCGCGGTCGGGGAACATCGTGCGTTGCCCGGTGGCGTCGACGAGCAGGACAACGCAACCGGTGGCAGCGGACTCGTCGACCGTGAACGCGCAGTGCACACCGTGGGCGGATAGCTCTGCCTTTGCGTGGGCGGCGGCAGCGTCCCCACCAACGCGGGACACCAGGGTGACCGACTCGCCGAGGTGAGCGAGCCAGGCCGCCGCGTTGGCCGCCGCGCCGCCCGACCGCAACGAGGTCTTGGCGAGGGTGTCGTCGCCCCACGCGATGTGGCCGTCGTGCCGGACCACGATGTCCAGTGCGGTGTCGCCCACGACAACGACGCTGCTCATCGGCCGCCTCCGTTAAACAACTCGCATCAACCGGGCTCTTGCGGTAAGAACATCCCCCGCACAGTCTGCGGCAACCACCCCCGAGGAGCCTTGTGATGGCGCATGCCCAGGTAGCCCTGGTGGCGGCCGGGTTTCGCCGCTACTCGACCTACCGCCAGGCCACCGTCGCCGGGGCGTTCACCAACACCGTGTTCGGCTTCCTGCGCTGCTACATCCTGCTCAGCGTCGCCGCCACGGCGGGCGGCTCGGTCGCCGGGTACGACGGGCCGCAGTTGGTCAGCTACGTCTGGATCGGGCAGGGCGTGCTGGCCGTCGTCAACGCCTGGGTGATGCTGGACCTGGCCGAGCGGGTGCGCACCGGCGACGTGGTCGCCGACCTGCTCCGCCCGATCGATCCACTGTGGACATATCTGTGCACCGACCTCGGCCGGTCCGGGTTCGCCATGCTGACCCGGTTCGTCGGCCCGGTGCTGGTCGGCGCGCTCGCCTTCGGCCTCTACGTGCCCGCGAACCCGCTGACCTACCTGCTGGCGCCGCTGTCGATCCTGTTCGCGGTGGTCGTCGGGTTCGCCTGCCGGTACCTGATCGGCCTGTCCGCGTTCTGGACGCTCGACATCCGGGGCACGTCGATGTTGTGGGTGTTCCTGTCCGGTTTCGCGGGTGGGCTCTACTTCCCGCTGGCCATCCTCCCGGAGTGGTTGAAGACCACGTTGTGGGTGGCCACCCCGTTCCCCGCGCTGATGCAGGCGCCGCTGGACGTCCTGGTCGAGCGCGGTGGGGTGCCCAACATGCTGCTGGTGTGCGCGAGCCAGGCGACGTGGTGCGCCGTGACGTTGTTCGCCTGCAAGCGGGTCCAGGCCAGGGCGATGCGGAAGTTGGTGCTCCAAGGTGGCTGAGAGCCCTTTCGGCGTCTACGCGCGCATCGTGCGGGCCCAGGTCCGCAGCCAGGTCCAGTACCGCGCCTCCTTCCTGCTGGAGGTGTTCGGCAGCATGGCGACCAACGCGCTGGACATCGCTTCCGTCTTCGTCCTGTTCTCCGTCGCCGGTGGCCTCGGCGGGTTCAGCGGCACAGAGGTCATGCTCATGGCGGCATTGTCGGCCGGCGCGTTCGCCACGGCGGACATGGTGGTCGGCAACGTCGACAAGCTGCGCGAATACGTGCGTTCCGGCCTGTTCGACTCGCTGCTGCTGCGACCGCTGTCGTCACTGGCCCAACTGGCGGCGCTCACGTTCGCGTTGCGCCGTAGCGGTCGGGCGTTGCAGGGGATGGTGTTCTACGTCGTCGCGTTGTGCGTGGCCGACATCCACTGGACGGTGGGCCGGGTGCTCTGCGCGGTCTTCGCGCCGATCTCCGGGACGGTGTTCTTCATCAGCCTGTTCGTGGCGGGGGCGTCGGTCGCGTTCTGGTGGATCGAGTCCGGCGAGATCGCCAACGCCTTCACCTACGGCGGCCGCGACTTCACCGCCTACCCGAACAACATGTACGGCGGCTGGTTCCGGGACTTCTTCACCCTGGGCATCGGATTCGGCTTCGTCGCGTACTTCCCCGCTCTTGCGCTACTCGGCAAGTCCGACCCGTTGGGTCTACCGGACTGGCTGCTGTGGTTCTCACCTGTCGTCGCCGTCATCGCCGCCTGTCTCGCCTCGCTGCTCTGGCGGGTCGGGGTCCGGCACTACCGGAGCACCGGATCATGATCATCTCAGCGCGCGGGCTGCGCAAGGACTTCACCGTCCACCGCAAGGTCGGCCGGTTCCGCCGGGAGCGCACCGTGGTGTCCGCTGTGGACGGTGTGGACCTCACCGTCGAACGCGGCGAGATGGTGGGCTACATCGGGCCCAACGGCGCCGGTAAGTCCACCACGTTGAAGATGTTGACCGGTGTGCTCAGCCCCAGTGGTGGGGAGGTCCAGGTGTGTGGGCTGGAGCCGGTGGCCAAACGGACAACGTTGGCCAAGCGCATCGGCGTCGTCTTCGGGCAGCGCTCACAACTCTGGTGGGATCTACCCCTTGGCGAGTCGTTCTCACTACTACGGCACATCTACCGGGTCCCCGAGACTGACCACACAGCCCGGCTCAAACAGTGCACCGAACTGCTTGCCCTGGACGAGTTCATCCACACGCCCGTCCGGCAACTCTCCTTGGGGCAACGGATGCGCGGCGAACTCACGGCCGCGTTGTTGCACGGGCCGGAAGTCCTGTTCCTCGACGAGCCCACCATCGGTCTGGACGTGCTGAGCAAACAAGCCGTGCGCACCTTCCTCTCGGAGCTCGACACACGCGGGGACACCACGGTGGTTCTAACAACGCACGACCTCGCGGACATCGAAAAGCTATGCCGCCGTTTGGTGGTCATCGACCACGGCAAGGTCGTGCACGATGGCACCGTGGACGAGCTGCACAGCCGATACCGCTCACGCCGCACCATCGTCGCCGACCTGGAACTCCCCTGGCCCGACGGGCTCACCCTGCCCGGAGCCGTGGTCACCGCGGTGGAAGCCGAAGGTCGACGGGTGACCCTCACACTCGATGGCACCGCGGCCGGTGAGGTCGTCGCGGCTCTTGCCAAAGCGGTCCCACTACGGGACCTCTCGGTGCAAGAGCCCGACATCGAAGACGTGATCGCCCGGCTCTACCGCGACGACAACTGAACCGCGACCTCCGCCGCCACCCGCGCGTTGTCCGCGACCAGCTCGGTGTTCGCCGCCAGGCTCGACCCGGCGCTCCCGCTGTGGAAGTGCTCCAGCAGCGCCGGGGTGACGTCCTTGCCCCGGATGTCGCGTTCCCGCAGCAGCGCCATGCCCTCGTCGAGCAGCCGGTCGTGCAGCGCCCGGTCGAGCTCGTACTCGGCCGGGACGGGGTTCACCATCAACACCCCGGACCCGGACACCTCGCCGTGCGCGCTGATGACCTCGGCCGCGTCGACCGCGTTGTCCACCCGCCACGGCACCCGGTGGGCCGACTCGCGCAGGTAGAACGCGGGGAAGTGGTCGGTGCGGTAGCCGAGGACGGGAACCGACCGGGTCTCCAGCACCTCCACGGTCGCCGCGATGTCCAGGATCGACTTCACCCCCGAGCAGACCACGGTCACCGGCGTGTTCGCCAGCACGTCAAGGTCGGCGGACACGTCCCAGGTCACGGTGCCGGACGGGACCGACAGGTGCACCCCGCCGAGCCCACCGGTCGCGAACACCCGGATCCCGGCCTTGTGCGCCAAGGTGGCCGTGCTCGCCACCGTCGTCGCCCCGTCCCGCCGCATGGCGATCGCGGCCCCCAGGTCGCGCAGCGAGAGCTTCGCCAGACCGGGCGAGCAGACCCGCTCCAGCTCGCCGATCCCCAACCCGACCCGCGGCACCCCGTCCAGCACGGCGATCGTCGCGGGCACCGCCCCCGCCGCCCGGATCACCTTCTCCAACCGGACCCCGACCTCGAAGCTCCGCCCCGGCGGCAACCCGTGCGCCAGCAGCGTGCTCTCCAGGGCGACCACCCCCCGCCCCTCACCCAGGGCGGTGGCGACCTCGTCGGCGATAACCAGGTGTGCGCTCACACCCCCATCATTGGCAAACCCGGTCGGAAGGGCCAGTCCGGTCACCATGACCGCAGGGTCGCGATGCGTTCCTCGAGCTGTTCGACCGTGGCCAGCGCGGTCGGGGGGCCACCGCAGGCGCGGCGGAGTTCGCCGTGGATCATGCCGTGGGGTTTGCCGGTGCGGTGGTGAGCCATGCCGACCAGGGCGTTCAGCTCTTTGCGCAGCGTCGCCAGCCGTTCCTGAACCGACTGCGGGCGGGCTATCGGAGCGGGCTCCGGCTCCTTGTCCGCGGCCCTCTTGGACCGGTCGGCCAGTTGCTGGTCTTGGCGCTGTCGCAACAGGGCGCGTACCTGGTCCGGTTCCAACAGGCCCGGTAGGCCCAGGTATTCCTCTTCCTCCGCCGTCCCCGCCATCGCCGTTGTGCCGAAGGAGGAGCCGTCGAAGATGACCTGGTCGAGCTCGGCGGAGGCTCCCAGCGCGGTGAACGCCTTCTCCTCTTCGCCCAGCTCGTCCTTGGTGCGGTTGGCGTCGGCGACGAGCTCGTCGTCCCACCCCTCCTTTTCCCGGTGCGGCTTGCCGAGGACGTGGTCACGCTCCGCCTCGAGCTGGCTCGCCAGGTCCAGCAGCACCGGGACCGACGGCACGAACACGCTCGCCGTCTCCCCGGGGCGTCTGGCACGCACGTAACGGCCGATGGCCTGGGCGAAGAACAACGGGGTCGACGCGCTGGTCGCGTACACGCCCACGGCGAGCCGGGGCACGTCCACACCCTCGCTCACCATGCGGACCGCCACCAGCCAGCGGGAGTCGGAGTCGGTGAACTCCTGGATGCGGCCGGACGCCTTCGGGTCGTCGGACAGGACCAGGGTCGGCGCCTCGCCGGTCGCCGTCTCCAGGATCTTCGCGTACGCCTTCGCCGACACGTGGTCGGACGCGATGACCAGGCCACCCGCGTCCGGGACGTGCTGGCGCACCTGCGTCAACCGGGTGTCGGCCGCCCCCAGCACCGACGGGATCCACTCGCCGGACGGGTCCAGCGCGGTGCGCCACGCGCGGGCCGTCTGCTCCGCGGTCAACGGCTCGCCCAGCCGCGCGGTGAACTCCTCACCGGCGCTGGTCCGCCAGCTCGCTTCACCGGAGTACGCGAGGAAGATCACCGGCCGGACCACGCCGTCGCGCAGCGCGTCCGCATAGCCGTACGTGTGGTCGGCGCGGCTGCGCATGAACCCCTCGCCGTCCGGCTCGTACTCCACGAACGGGATCGGCGAGTCGTCGCTGCGGAACGGGGTCCCGGTGAGCGCCAGCCGCCGGGTCGCCGGGGTGAACGCCTCGCGGACGGCCTCACCCCAGCTCTTGGCGTCACCGCCGTGGTGGACCTCGTCCAGGATCACCAGCGTCTTGCGCTGCTCGGTGCGCACCCTGTGCAGGCTCGGGTGCGCCGCGACCTGCGCGTACGTCACCGCGACGCCGCGGAAGTCGCGCGAGGTCGCGCCCATCGAGTTGGTGAAGTTCGAGTCGATCGGGATGCCCGCCGCGGTCGCCGACGCCGCCCACTGGTGCTTGAGGTGCTCGGTCGGCGCCACGATGGTCAGGTACTCCACCGTCCGGTCCGCCAGCAGCTCGCTGGCCACCCGCAGCCCGAACACCGTCTTGCCCGCGCCCGGCGTCGCCACCGCGAGGAAGTCCTTCGGCCGCGCGGTCAGGTACCTGGTCAGCGCGCGCCGCTGCCAGGCCCGCAGCGGGCGGGCCGCCGACTGCGCCTGCGGCTCCGGTTGCACCTCGGCCCGGGTCACGGGATGCCCCAGCTCCTCTCCAGTCGCTCTGCCGTCCCGCCTGCCGGGCGGGCCATCGCCCGCCTGCACCGGCGCGGGACGCGGGCACGTCCTGGTCACCGGGGCTGCCGAGTCCCAGACATGCCGATGCCCCCAGCGGCGTGGCGCCACGTGGCGCCGGAACCCGGTTGAGGGCGACCGTGAGGATACCGCCCGACGGCCCAAGATCGCCGCAGCCCGCGACACGCCGGACGCGAACCGCCGCACGATCAAGCCGGACGCCCGGTCATGGACCATGCTGGGGTGGTATGACCGCGCAGCCAGGACCCCAGGACGGCCGCGACGGCAGCCCCGGTCCGCCGACGCCGCGCCGGGGGCCGTCCCGGCTGGTCGCGCGCACCCTGTCCAAGGCGTGGGGGGGCAACCTGTTCTCCGAGGCGGCCGAGGCGGCGTTCTGGCAGGTCCTGTCGCTGCCGCCGCTGCTGCTCGGTCTGCTCGGCAGCCTCGGTTTCGTCGCCGAGTGGTTCGGCCAGGACGTGGTCAACGCGGTCGAGTCGGACATCATCGACCTCTCCCGCAAGGCGTTCAGCGGGAACGTGGTGACGCAGATCATCCAGCCGACCGTGTCGGACATCCTGACCGTCGGGCGCGGCGAGATCGTCTCGGTGGGCTTCCTCATCTCGCTGTGGGCCGGGTCGTCGGCGATGTCGTCGTTCGTCGACGCGATCACCGTCGCACACGGTCAGTACGGGGTCCGACACGAGGTGTGGCAGCGGATCTTCGCGCTGCTGCTGTACATGGCCAGCCTGGTGCTGCTCATCATCGGGCTCCCGGTGCTCGCCCTCGGCCCGGACCTGCTGCCCAACCTGTTCCCGGTGTCGTGGCGGCCGACCATCACCACGTGGGTCGGCATCGCGTACTACCCGGTGGTCGCCATCCTGCTCGTCCTCGCGCTGGCCACCCTGTACAAGTTGGCGCTGCCGAGGAAACTGCCGTGGCACAGGGGCTTACCGGGCGCGGTACTGGCCATGGTCGTGTTCGTGCTGTCCAGCATCGGTTTGCGCCTCTATATCGGATGGATCACCACCACCGGTTACACCTACGGCGCCTTGGCGACACCGATCGCCTTCCTCCTCTTCGCGTTCTTCATCGGTCTCGCCGTGGTCATCGGCGCGTACTTCAACGCGGCGATCCAAGAGGTGTACCCGGCCAAGATGACCAAGCGGCAGCGCAGGCGTTGGCGGCGCCTGGAGATGGAGCGCGCCGCGGGCCGCGACCGCACCGGCGAGCACGACACGGGTGCCGATTCCGGCGGCGGTGGAACAGATCCGGCCGGTGAACACCAAGTGGACGGTGGGCGGCACGAGGAGCGGACGGACTGACCGCCCGGCGACGCCACCCGGTCGTGGGATCGGGACCGGACCCGGGCCAGGGTCATACTGGGGAATGACCACCGGCTCGGTCTCAGGGCTGAATCGGTTCTCAGGGTTGTTGTGCCAGGCTTTCCCCGATTCCACCGGTGAAGGGGCGTGTGCCGCGCTCGGGGGAGCCGGTGACCGTACTTCGAGGGGAACACGCAGATGTCCGTGCTGGCACGACTCAGCCTGGGCAATCGGGGCCTGGTTGGCCTGCTCAGCCTGATCATCATCGGCTTCGGCGCCATCGCGCTGCCGTCGCTGAAACAACAACTCCTGCCGTCGATCCAGCTACCCGGCGCCGTGGTCGTGGCCAGTTATCCCGGCGCGGCGCCGGACGTGGTGGACGACCAGATCGCCGAGCCGATCTCGTCGGCCGCGCGCGGCATCCAGGGTGTGGAGAAGATCACCACCCAGTCCGCGGAGAGCACGGCGACCGTGCAGGTCCAGTTCGTCTACGGCACGAACATGGACACCGCGGTCAGCCAGTTGCAGCAGGTGGTCAACCGGCTGCGCCCGCAGTTGCCGCAGAACGTCGAGCCGACCGTGTTGCAGGGCAGCACCGACGACATCCCGGTGGTGGTGCTCGCCGCGACCACCGGTGACGACGAGGTCGCCGCCGCCCAGCGGCTCAACGCCGAGGTCGTGCCGACGCTGCAGGCCATCGGCGGGGTGCGCGAGGCGACCGTCAGCGGTTCCCGCACCCAGCAGGTGACCGTCACCGTCGACTACGCGAAGCTGACCGCCGCCGGGGTCGAACCCACCGCGCTCGCCGGCACGCTGTCCGCCGCCGGTGCCACGGTTCCGGCCGGTTCGGTGGCCCAGGGGGACAAGTCGCTGACCGTCCAGGTCGGTGGCCCACTGACCAGTGTGGACGACCTGCGCACGCTCGTCCTTCCCGGGCAGGGCAAGCCGGTCACGCTCGGCGACGTCGCCACCGTCCAGTCCGGACTCGCGCCCGCCACCGTGATCACCCGCACCGACGGGAAGCCGACCCTGGGCGTGGTCGTCACCATGACCCGTGACGGCAACGCGGTCGAGATCTCCAAGGCGGTCAACGACAAGCTGGCCGACATGGGCCGCGCCGCGCAGACCACGCTGACCGTCGTGTACGCGCAGGGCCCCGAGGTGGAGAAGGCGATCTCCGGCCTGACCACCGAGGGCATGCTGGGCCTCGCCTTCGCCGTCCTGGTGATCCTGCTGTTCCTGCTGTCCATCCGCTCCACCCTGGTGACCGCGGTGTCCATCCCGCTGTCGGTCCTGGTGGCGCTACTGGTGATGTGGACCGGCAAGCTGTCGCTGAACATGCTCACCCTGGGCGCGCTCACCATCGCCATCGGGCGGGTGGTCGACGACGCGATCGTGGTGCTGGAGAACATCAAGCGGCACATGGAGTACGGCGAGGAGAAGCTGCGCGCGGTCCTCGACGGCACCAAGGAGGTCGCGGGCGCGGTCACCGCGTCCACCCTGACCACCGTCGCGGTCTTCCTGCCGATCGCGTTCGTCGGCGGTATCGCGGGCGAGCTGTTCGGCCCGTTCTCGCTCACTGTCACGGTCGCGCTCATCGCGTCGCTGCTGGTGTCGCTGACGGTGGTCCCGGTGCTGGCGTACTGGTTCCTCAAGCGCCCCACCGTGTCCGCCGACCCGGCCACCGCCGAGCGCGAGTTGCAGGCGGCACTGGACAAGGAGCGGCGTAGCCCGCTGCAGCGCATGTACGTGCCGGTGCTGCGGTTCGCGACCAAGCGCCGGTGGGTCACCCTGGTGGTGGCGCTGGTCATCTTCGTGCTGACCATGGGCTTGGCGTCCAAGCTGGAGACCAACTTCCTGGACGACAGCGGCGGCACCTCGGTCCGGATGACCCAGGAGTTGCCGCCGGGCACCAGCCTGACCGCCCGCGACGCGGCGGCCAAGAAGCTGGAGGCCGTGCTGGCCGCCACCCCGGAGATCGAGGTCTACCAGGTCACCGTCGGCACCGACAACTCCCTGGCGGGCTTCGGCGTCGGTGGCGGCGGCGACACGACCGTCGACGCCACGCTCAAGGAGAAGGCCGACAAGAACGCCGTCCTCAAGGGCGTCAAGGACCGGCTGGGCACCGACGCGGGCACCCTGGACACCGGCTCCGACTCGGCCACCGGCTCGTCCGGCTCGATCGAGGTCACCGTCACCGCCCCGGACGCCACCGGCCTCGCCGCGGCCGCCAAAACCGTGCAGGACACCATGGCGGGCACCCCCGGCCTGACCGACGTCACCAGCGACCTGGCCAAGAGCACCCCGCGGGTGTCGATCGTGGTCGACCAGAAGGCCGCCGCCGCCAAGGGCCTCAACGCGCAGACCGTCACCCAGCTCGCCACCCAGGCGCTGCACGGCACCCAGGTCGCCGAGCTGCCCATCGGCGGCACCCGCCAGGAGATCGTGCTGCGCACCGGCGCCGCCCCCACCGACGTCGCCGCCCTCAAGGCGCTGCCCCTGCCCAGCCCCACCGGCCGGGTCACCCTCGGCGACGTCGCCCAGGTCTCCACAGTGGACGGCGCCGTCCAGGTCACCCGCACCGACGGCGACCGCAGCACCACCCTCACCGCCAAGACCAGCTCCTCCGACCTCGGCGCCGTCACCAAGGACATGACCGACCGCTTGGACAAGGTCACACTGACCGGAGGCGCCCAGTACAAGATCGGCGGTGTCAGCGCCGACCAGGCCGACACCTTCGCCAACCTCGGCCTCGCCCTGCTCGCCGCGATCGCCATCGTCTTCCTGATCATGGTGGCCACGTTCCGCAGCCTGGTGCAGCCGCTGATCCTCCTGGTGTCCATCCCGTTCGCCGCGACCGGCGCCATCGGCCTCCTCCTGGCCACCGGCACCCCCCTCGGCCTACCGTCACTCATCGGCATGCTGATGCTGGTCGGCATCGTCGTCACCAACGCCATCGTGCTGATCGACCTCATCAACCAATACCGCGCCGACGGCATGTCCGTCCGCGACGCCGTCATCGAGGGCGGCCGCCGCCGCCTCCGCCCCATCCTGATGACCGCCGCCGCCACCATCTTCGCCCTCCTCCCCATGGCCTCCGGCGTCACCGGCGAAGGCGGCTTCATCGGCAAGCCCTTGGCCCTGGTCGTCATCGGCGGCCTGGTCAGCTCCACCCTGCTGACCCTCGTCCTAGTCCCCACCCTCTACACCATGGTCGAAAACTCCAAAGAACGCCGCCGCACCAAACGCGCCGCCAAACACGCCCCCCACCCCCACCCAGAACCAGAACTCCAGCGCGCCTAACCCCCAGACACACACACACAGAAAACGCCCGGCCAGAACACCCCCTGGCCGGGCGTTTCACAATCCACCCCCCCACCGACGAAGCACCACAACACACTTACCCCACGCGCCTCAAAACCCCCACCCTATCGACGAAGCGCCACCCCACCCCCCGCGCCCCAAACAAGCCAGCCCATATCGACGAAGCGCCACCCCACCCCACAGCGCCTCAAAACAAACTCGGCCCCCATCGATGAAGCGCCACCCTCCACCCCCACCCCACGCGCCTCAAAACAGACCCGACCCCCATCGACGAAGGCCGCCAACCCGCCCCGCGCGCCTCGAAACCCGCCGATGCCAACCGCCCGCTGGGGTGAAGTTGTTTTGTTTGGGGGGAGCGGTGGCCTAAGCCGGCAGGCGGGGAAGGCCACGGCTTTCCAGTGGCCCCGCCTTTTAGCCTTACCCAGGCTGCCGCTAGGGGCCCCAAACAAAACAACTTCACCCCAGCGGGCACAGCCCGCAAAATCTGGCGCCCGAGGCCGGCGTCGCCG
>NZ_KI519518.1:0-79988 GCF_000482865.1 Actinokineospora inagensis DSM 44258
ACGGGTCCCGGGCGGCCCCCACCCATCCCGGGGGGCGTCCCCGAAGCCAGTCTACCGCCCCACCACCACCACAACCGACCCACGACGTTCCCTGTGGACACCCACCAGCTTGTGGACAACCCCGACCACCCCGGCCGGACACGACCGGCCGACGCCGCGCCGCCACCAACCACCCAATCCAGCGATTGACGCCCCCGCGCCACCCCCATACGGGTCCCGGGCGGCCCCCACCCATCCCGGGGGGCGTCCCCGAAGCCAGTCTACCGCCCCACCACCACCACAACCGACCCACGGCGCTCCCTGTGGACAACCCACCGGCCTGTGGACAACCCGGCTCGCGCAAGGCGGATCCCGAACCGCAACCCGGCAGGCCGGAAACGCCGCGAGGCCCGACACCACACCGGGTGTCGGGCCTCGCGGGAAAGCGAACTACTTGACGGCGACCTTGGCGCCCGCGGCCTCGAGCTTCTCCTTGGCGGCCTCGGCGGCCTCCTTGGCGACCTTCTCCAGGACGGCCTTCGGGGCGGCCTCGACCAGCTCCTTGGCCTCCTTCAGGCCAAGGCCGGAGACGATCTCGCGGACGACCTTGATGACCTGGATCTTCTTGTCCCCGGCGGACTCCAGGACGACGTCGAACTCGTCCTGCTCCTCGACGGCCTCGGCGGCGGCCGGGGCACCCGCGACGGCGGCGACGGCGACCGGGGCGGCGGCGGTGACCTCGAAGGTCTCCTCGAACTGCTTCACGAAGCCGGACAGCTCGAGGAGGGTCATCTCCTTGAACGCGTCGAGCAGCTCGTCGGTGCTGAGCTTCGCCATGGTGGCGTTCCTTTCACTGACACACCCGGGCTAGCGGGCGCGGATCTTCCGGGTGGGTACTTCAGCTCTCGGCTGCGGCGTCCTCGGCGGGCGCGCCGCCCTCGGCGGCGCGCTTCTCCTGCAGGGCCGCGGCAAGGCGGGCGATCTGCGAGGCCGGGGCGTTGAACAGCCCGGCGGCCTTGGCGAGGTTGCCCTTCATCGCGCCCGCCAACTTGGCGAGCAGCACCTCACGGCTGTCGAGGTCGGCGATCTGGTCGACCTCGGCGACGGTGAGCGGGCGGCCTTCCATGTAGCCGCCCTTGATGACCAGACCCTTGTTGTCCTTCGCGAAGTCACGCAGCGCCTTCGCGGCGTCAACCGGCTCGCCCTCGACGAAGGCGATCGCGGTCGGGCCGACGAACAGGCTGTCCAGGCCCTGGACCCCCGCGTCAGCGGCGGCCAACTGGACCAGGGTGTTCTTCGCGACGCGGTAGGTCGTGCCAGAGCCGAGAGCGCGACGCAGCGTGGTGAGCTGGGCCACGGAGAGACCGGTGTACTCGGTGATGACGGTGGCCGAGCTGGAACGGAACTTGTCCGCGATCTCGGCGACTGCACTCACCTTGTCGGGCTTCGCCATGGGTCGCCTCCTCTCGTGTTCGGTCGCAGGCCGACCCAGGAGACGAGAAACGCCCCGGCGCAGAACGGCACGGGGCGTGGCGGGCGGCGCGAGCCACCCGGTTGATCCGTGTCCTCCTGCGCGGGCCGCCCACATCTCGGTGGGACCTTCGCCTCCCGTTCGCACGGGAGGGACCAGCGGTCTTCGGTGAACCGGGGACAAGCGTACGCCCGGGTCGGCGCGGGCTCCAAACCGGGGTCGACGGACACGGCATGATGTGTGCCATGGTCGATCACGAGCCGCCGGACCCCGACCAGCACGCCGGACCGCCCGCGCTCCGGCCGAGCCACCCGCCCGCCGCGCCGCCCCCGATCCAGCCCGGCCCGCCGCCGGTCCACCCCGGACCGGCGCCGCTGCCGCCGGACCAGGAGCAGTGGCGGCAGTTCCAGGAGTTCCAACGGTTCCAGGAGTTCCAGCGCGCCAACCCGCCGCGCAGACCGCGCCCACGGTGGCTGCGGATCCTGCTGCACCGCTGGTTCCGCAGGCTGGCCTTCCTGCTCGTGGTGATCTTGGCGATCTCCTGGACGTACCAGCACTTCTTCGGCGGCCCCGACCCGGACCTCCCCGCCTCCCAAACTGGCGGCGGCAAAACCCACCGCACAGTCCTGTTCGCGACATCGCCGAAAGAAGCCGTCCGCGCCCTCTACGACAACGTCGCCCAGGACGTCCTCCCCGACGCGTGCACCCGCTTCGAGACGCAAGAGGTCGAGGACCAGTTCGCCCGCCACTTCAACGCCCCCGACTGCCCCACCGCCATCCAACGCCTGCACGCCGAGGTCACCCACGTCAACGACTACGCGGAACCCCGGTTCCCGGTCACCATGGACCTCGCCCCCCGCGCCGACGGCACCGTCGTGATCAGCTCGTGCGCCATGCAGGTCACCAGCGGCCCCCACCTCGGCCGCTTCACCCTGCACATCATCCCCGGCTCCCGCGCCGACCAGTGGACCATCAGCCACCACGACGCCGAACCCGACCCGTGCCCGAAGAACTGACCGAGCGACCGACTGCTACCACTACACCGTGGACGATGCACTGACCAGCGTCTTGGACGCGGGTGACAGTCGGCGCGCGAGCCGTGAACGACTCCGAACAGCGGGACTCCTGCTCGTTCCCGAGGTGACCGGCCAGGTGCCGACACGCGAAGAGGTGCTCGCCGCGGGCGCGGAATCCGGCGACTCCGTAAGCAAGGCACTCGAGGGGAACGGGCAAACCGGTGATCACCTGAAGTCGAGCGGATCACCTGTCAGGGTGACTAAGCCAGAAGGTGGACGGGAAGCCCAGACCACGGCATGACTCGATCGCAGTCCGCCGTTGCCTACCGTGCTCGGTATGGATGAGCGGGGGTATGACGGGCTGCAGGCGGTCGTGTTCCTGGCCGGGATCTACGAGGGCGTGTTGCCGTTCGTGTCGAAGGTGTTCGGGTGGGAGCCGATGTTGGCGCTTCCATTGCGGTTGCCGGGGCCGTTGTGGTGGATCGTGGCGGGGGCGGCGGTCGTGGTGTGCGTGACGTTGTTGGAGTTGTTGGACCGGGGCAAGAAGAAGGCCCGGCAATGAGAAACGGCCCCCACCGCGGTGGGGGCCGTTTTCCGAGCTACAGTCAGGAAGCCGGGGTGGCGTCCTCTTCGAGGAGGTTCCGCAGCTTCGCCGGGTCGACCGGGATGCCGGGGCCCATGGTGGTGGAGAAGGTGACCTTCTTCAGGTAGCGGCCCTTGGCGGCGGACGGCTTGGCCCGCAGCACCTCGTCCAGGGCGGCCGCGTAGTTCTCGACCAGCTTGGCCTGGTCGAAGGAGACCTTGCCGATCACCAGGTGCAGGTTGGACTGCTTGTCCACCCGGAAGTTGATCTTGCCGCCCTTGATCTCGTTGATCGCCTTGGTGACGTCGGGGGTCACCGTGCCGGTCTTCGGGTTGGGCATCAGGCCGCGCGGGCCGAGGATGCGGGCGATCCGACCGACCTTGGCCATCTGGTCCGGGGTGGCGATCGCGGCGTCGAACTCGAGCCAGCCGCCCTGGATGCGCTCGATCAGGTCTTCGGAGCCGACCGCGTCGGCACCGGCGGCCTCGGCCTCGGCGGCCTTGTCGCCGGTGGCGAAGACGATGACGCGGGCGGTCTTGCCGGTGCCGTGCGGCAGGTTGACGGTGCCGCGGACCATCTGGTCGGCCTTGCGCGGGTCGACGCCGAGCCGGATGGCGACCTCGACGGTCGCGTCCAGCTTGACCTTGGAGGTCTCCTGGGCGAGCTTGGCGGCCTCGAGCGGGGTGTAGAGCCGCTCGCGGTCGATCAGCTCGGCGGCCTGCCGGTAGGCCTTGCTGCGCTTTGCCATTGCTGTTCCTTACGAAGTGTGTGTGCGGCCGGTCGGGAAGCGGACCCGCCGCGCGCGGATCAGTTGTGGTGCGGGCCAGCGCGTGGCCCTCCCACGTGGTGCTGGGGTCTTATTCGACCGTGATGCCCATCGACCGTGCGGTGCCCGCGATGATCTTCGCGGCCTGCTCGATGTCGACGGCGTTGAGGTCGGTCTTCTTGGTCTCGGCGATCTCGCGCACCTGGTCCCAGGTCACCTTGGCGACCTTGAGGCGGTGCGGCTCAGCCGAACCCTTGGCGACACCGGCGGCCTTGAGCAGCAGCTTCGCGGCGGGCGGGGTCTTCAGCTTGAAGTCGAACGAGCGGTCTTCGTACACGGAGATCTCGACCGGGATGACGGTCCCGCGCTGGGCCTCGGTCGCGGCGTTGTACGCCTTGCAGAACTCCATGATGTTGACGCCGTGCTGGCCGAGCGCGGGGCCGACCGGCGGCGCCGGGTTCGCCTGGCCCGCGGTGATCTGCAGCTTGATGATCGCCGCGAGCTTCTTCTTCTTGGGGGGCATCTCGTGCTTCCTTAGTGCTTCCGGTGTGCGGCGCGCACGGCGCCGCGGTGGACATACCCAGGACGAATGGCCGCGTCCCGGTATGTCTGCCCGGCCCGATCGCTCGGACCGGTCAGATCTTGGAGACCTGGTTGAACGACAGCTCGACCGGGGTTTCCCGACCGAAGATCGACACCAGGACCTTGAGCTTCTGCCCGTCCGCGTTGACCTCGCTGATCGTGGCGGGCAGGGTCGCGAACGGGCCGTCCATGACGGTGACCGACTCGCCGACCTCGAAGTCCACCTCGACCGTCGTGCCGCGGCCCGACGTGCCGCCCGCGCCACCCTTGGCCGCCGCGGGCTTGGCCTCCTCCACCTGGGGCAGGAGGAACTTGAGCACCTCGTCGATGGTCAGCGGCGACGGCTTGGAGGTCGCGCCGACGAACCCGGTGACCCCGGGGGTGTTGCGCACCGCCGACCAGGAGGAGTCGGTGAGCTCCATCCGGACCAGGATGTAGCCGGGCAGCACCTTGCGCTGCACCTGCTTGCGCTGGCCGTTCTTGATCTCGGTGACCTCTTCGGTCGGCACCTCGACCTGGAAGATGAAGTCCTCCTGGTCGAGGGTCTGGATGCGGGTCTCCAGGTTGGTCTTGACCTTGTTCTCGTAGCCCGCGTACGAGTGCACCACGTACCAGTCGCCGGGGGCCGAGCGCAGCGCGGCGCGCATCTCGGCCACCGGGTCGGCGGGTGGGGCGTCGATCGGGGCCTGGTCGGCCGCGTCGTCCTCGTCCTCGGTCTCGCCCGCGGCTTCGGCCGCGCCGTCCTGCTCGGACTCCGCCTGCTCGTCCTGCTCGGGGTCGACCTGGGAGATGACCTCGTCGGTGTGCTCGGCGTGGTCCTCGGAGAGGTCGCTCGCTTCGCTCCCGTCGGGCACGCCGTTCTCGGAGGTCACAGTTGGTCTCGCTTCCTTTCGTGTGGCGCGCGGCCTGCTCGGCGCCGAACTCAGCCGAACAGCCAGAACACGCCCTTGCCCAGGGCAACGTCCAGGCCGGCGACCAGCGCGACCATGAAGGCCACGAACACCAGCACCACCGCGGTGTAGGTCAGCATCTGCTTGCGGGTCGGCCAGATGACCTTGCGCAGCTCGGACACGACCTCGCGGAGGAACCGGGCGAACCGGCCGAAGATCGAGCCGCGGCTCTCCTTGCGGTCCCTGGCCGGTGTCGGGCGGCCCTTGCGGTCCGCGGCCGGGGTGGCATCGGATTTGGCCTTCGCGGCGGGCGACTTGCCGCGCGCCGCGGGCTTGGTCTCGGCGTCCTCGCGGGCGGCCGGGCGAGCCGTGCCACGGCGCTCTCGCCGGGCGGCGGCGGTGGACGGACGCGACGGGCGTTCCTGCCCGGCTTCCGGCTCCTGGTCCTCGGCCACGCCATTCCTCCGCTCGGTGGGTTTACCCGGCCCGGCGCGGGGTCAGCCGGACCGGACGACAAACGCAGGGGCGACAGGAATCGAACCTGCAACCTGCGGTTTTGGAGACCGCTGCTCTGCCAATTGAGCTACACCCCTTCGCACCCCACCGACTCTACCCGGTGGACCACGTTCGGACGCACTCCACTATCCCCACCGAACGACGCATGGGGACTGTCGAGGCGTTCCAAGCACGGAAGCATACGGTACCCGCTTCCCGGCGCCGAAATCGAGTCCCGATCACGGCCCTGACCTGCCGGTTCGCCGCGGTGATGGAGATCACGGCGAACCGGCCGGACCGATCTTCAGGCGTCCAGCGACCGGACGGCGGCGGCGAGTCGGGCGATGCCCTCGTCGATCTCGTCGGCGCGGACCCCGGAGAAGGCGAGGCGCATGGTCGAGTGGCCGCCGTCGAGGAGGAAGTCGGTGCCCTTCACGAAGGTCACCCCGCGCTCCTCCGCGGCGGGCAGCAGCTTGGCCACGTCCACCGTCTCCGGCAGTTCGACCCACATGAAGTAGCCGCCCTCGGGGGCGGTGAACTTCGCCTCGGGCAGGTGCCTGGCCAGCGAGTCGCACAGCACGCGGACCCGCTCGGCCAGCGCGGCGTTGACGTTGCCGACCGCGTCGGTGAACCGGCCGCCGATGCTGAACTGGTGGACGATCGCCTGGGCCAGCATGTTCGGCGAGATGTAGGTGTTGGTCGCCGCCACCCGGATCTTGTCGACCAGGTCGGCCGGACCGACCAGGTAGCCGACCCGGGTGCCCGGCGCGACCGTCTTGGAGTACGAGCTGGCGTAGACCACCCGGCCGCGGCCGCCGTCGAGTTCCAGCATGGTCGGCAGCGACTCGCCAGCGAACCGGATCTTGACGTACGGGTCGTCCTCGAAGATCAGGAAGTCGTACCGCTCGGCCAGCTCCAGCAGCCGCTCGCGCTTGGCCAGGCTCAGCGTGTACCCGGCCGGGTTCTGGAAGTTCGGGATGATGTGCGCGAAGGTCGGCCGCAGCCCACCCTCCAGCAACCCCGCGAGCTCCTCGGTGTCGATGCCGTCGACCTGCAGCGAGACCGGGCGCACGTCGGCCTGGCGCTGGCGCAGGCCGAGCAGGGTGCGGTCGTAGGTCGGCCGCTCGACCACCACCGGCCGACCGGCGACGACGAGCTGGTCGAACAGGAACGCGTCCGCCTGCATCGACCCGTTGGTGACCAGCACCTGGTTCTCGGTGACGCCGTGCTGCTCGGCGAGCAGCTTGCGCAGCGGGGGGTAACCGACCGCGGTGCCGTAGCCGAGCGCGGCGCCGGGGTCCTTGGACAGTGCGGCGTCCGCGGCGATCTTCAGTCCGTCGACGTCGATGATGTCGATGGAGGGGGCACCGCGGGCGAAGGAGATGAGGTCGTTAGCTGCCACACCCGGAATCTAAACCAGCCCCGGGCGAGCCCTTACGGCCGCACCACCGCGATCGCCTTGCCCAGCACCGCCCGACCCTCGAACTTCGCGGACAGGTCGACCCGGATCGTCCCGTCGTCGTTCACCGCGCCGACCTTGCCGGACAGCTCGACCAGCGCGCCCTCGTCGTCGTTGGGCACCACGACCGGCCGGGTGAACCGCGCGGTGTAGTCCACCAGCGCGCCCATGCCCCAGTCGGTCACCACGCGCCCGGCCAGGGCCATGGTCAACATCCCGTGCCCGATGACGTCCGGCAGCCCGACGCCCCTGGCGAACGCCTCGTTCCAGTGGATCGGGTTGAAGTCCAGCGCCGCCCCCGCGTACTTCACCAGGTCGGCCCGGGTGATCCGCACCCGCAACACCGGCAGCGCGTCGCCCACCTGCACGCCCATCAGCCCTGCTCCTCGTCCGTGTCCCGCACGACCAGCAACGCCCGCGTGGTGACCCTCGGTTCGCCGTCCTCGGTGCGGATCTCGGCCCTGAGCGTGATGAAGTCGTTCCCCGCCCGCCGGGAGATGCTCTCCACCGTCGTCGTCAACGCCAGCCGATCACCCGCGACGACGGGCTGGTGGAAGGTGAAGCTCTGGTCCCCGTGCACCATCCGGCTGTAGTCCAGCCCCAGCTCGGGGTCGTTCACGATCTTGTTGATCGCCGCCAGGTTCACGATCGTGGTGAACGTCGGCGGCGCGACCACGTCGGCGTACCCCAAGGCCCGAGCGGCCTCGACGTCCAGGTACTCCGCCCGTAGATCCCCGATCGCCTCGGCGAACTCCCGGATCTTCTCCCGGCCCACCACGTACACCGAGTCCGGCGGGTACTCCCGCCCCACAAACCCCTGCTCCAGCGCCACGCGGCAACCCTACCCAACCCAAGACAGCACAAAGGCCACCCCGCACGACGACGAGATGGCCTCCACGCACCCGGCGCCCACCCGGCCGGGTGGGCGCGGACCCGACTAGCGGGTCTCCTTGTGCAGCTTGTGCGAACCGCAGTTCGGGCAGAACTTCTTCAGCTCGATGCGGTCCGGGTCGTTGCGCCGGTTCTTCTTGGTGATGTAGTTGCGGTGCTTGCAGCTCTCACACGCCAGCGTGATCTTCGGCCGCACGTCAGTAGAAGCCACAACAACCAGCCCTTCGAAAGATCAACCGAGGTACCCGAGAAGCCAAGGCCCCCCGGCGGGGGTCCGGGGGCTTGCCCCCGGCTGGGGTCTGGGGGTTTGACCCCCAGGACAATGACGGAGCGACTTGGTTGGCGCCTTCCGCCAACACACGTCGCCTATCGCGTAGCGGTGGCCGGACTTGAACCGGCGACACAGCGATTATGAGCCGCTTGCTCTACCGACTGAGCTACACCGCTATGACATGGTTCAGGCCGCGCCACACCGCTGTCGTTCCCGGTGTCTCGCGGCCGAACTGCCGAGCCCCTTTACGGAATCGAACCGTAGACCTTCTCCTTACCATGGAGACGCTCTGCCGACTGAGCTAAAGGGGCCGTGTCCCTGGGGACGTGGAGTACTTTACACAGCTCGTGGTGCAGTTCCAAAACGGGGGGTCGATCACGCGAGCAGGGTGAGCACCATCTCGTCGCGCAGCCCTCTGGCCTGCGTCGTTCTGGCCTGCAGCCAAGCTTCCAGGCGGCTCTCGGAGAGCGGCCGGGAGATCAAGTAGCCCTGGGCGACGTCGCAGCCCATGCCCGCGAGCTGGTCGCGGGCGGCGTCGTCCTCGACGCCCTCGGCGACGACGGTGAGGCCGAGGGAGTGGCCGAGCTCGACGATCGAGCGGACGACGGCGAGGTCGCCGAGGTCGGTGCCCATACCCAGCACGAAGCTCTTGTCGATCTTCACCTCGTCCACCGGGAGCTGGCGGAGGTAGGCCAGCGACGAGTAGCCGGTGCCGAAGTCGTCGACCGCCAGCACCACGCCGAGGGTGTGCAGCGCGCGCAGCACGGGCAGGGCGCGTTGCGGGTCGGCCATGACGCCGGACTCGGTGAGTTCCAGGGTCAGCAGTTCCGGCGGGACGCCGTGCCGGTCGAGCGCGGCGGCGACGCGCTGCGGGAAGTTGGGGTCGTCGAGGCTGCGGACCGAGAGGTTGACGGCGGCGGCGATGCGCAGGCCGCGGTCCATCCACTTGCGGACCCGGATCAGCGCCTGGTCCATCACGAACCCGGTGAGCGCGTCGACCAGGCCCGCCGCCTCGACGGCGGGCACGAACTCGTCGGGGTCGAGGCGGCCGAACTCGGGGTGGCGCCAGCGGACGAGGGCCTCGACGCCGAGGACCTGGCGGCTGGGCAGGGCGACCTTGGGCTGGTAGTGCACCTTGACCTGGCCGGTTTCCAGCGCGTGCCGGAACTGGGTGACCAGTTGGAAGCGGCGCAGGAAGATCTGGCCCATGGTGGGCAGGTAGGCCTTGACCGTGTCGCCGCTGGAGCGGGCGGCGCGCAGGGCGACATCGGCGCGTTGCAGCAGGGCGTCGACGTCGGACTCGGGCTGGTCGCCGTCGCCGGAACGCGGGGTGGAGTAGCCGACGACGGAGTTGGCCTCGACGGTGAGCCGGTCGACCGGGTACGGCGCGGCGAGTTCGGCGCGCAGCCGTTCGGCGATCAGGTGGGCCTCGTCGGTGGTGGCGTCGACCAGCAGGGCGGCGAACTGGCCGCCTTCCAGCCGGGCGAGCGCGACGTCCGGGCCGAGCGCGTCGCGCAGGCGGCGTCCGGCGGCGACGACCATGCGGTCGCTCCAGGCGTAGCCGAGGGCGTCGCTAACAGTGGACAGCACGTCGAGGTCGATCCGCAGGACCACTGAGTCGGGGTGTTTGCGCAGCGGTTCCCCGGCGGCGCGGCGGAATCCCGGCCGGTTGAGCAGGTTGGTCAGCGGGTCGTGGTAGGCGTCGTGGCGGAGGGTGGCCAGCAGCCGCCGGTTGTCCATCGCGGTGGCGAGGTGACTGGCCATGGTGCCGATGAGCCGGTGGTCGGCTTGGCCGAAGCCGCGCCAGCGGGAGAGCTTGTCGTGCGCCTCGACGACGCCGAGCAGGTGGCTCGCGCTGCGCAGCGGGACGATCAGCACCTCGTCGGCGGCGCGGCGGAGCAGGGCGTGCCGGATGTCCGGGGTGGCGTCGCCGCGGCGGAAGTGCCGGACGTGCGAGCCGGGCAGCCGGAGCAGGGCGTCGGCGCGGGAGCCGGTGGCCTCGACGTCGCGCACGTCGGGCGGGAGGTCGTCACCGGAGACGACGGTGTGCAGCGGCAGTTGGGGTTCGAAGCGGAGCCGGAGCACGACCCGGGCGGCACCCAACTGGTCCTTGATCCGGTCGGCGATGGTCTGCCACTCGTCGCTGTCCGCGATCTCGGCCAGGTCGTTGGGTTCGGTGCGGCCCAGCGACGGCTTGGCCGCGGCCTGGTGCCCGGAGCGGGCGACGATGAGGCTGATCTCGGACAGCGCCTCCAGGTCGCGCTGTTCGCGCAGCAGACCGGAGTAGGCGAGGTAGAGGGCGGACAGGCCCGCCAGCGCCAGGACCAGCAGCGGCCAGCCCGCCTCGGCGTGCACGACGACCTGGTAGCCGACGACCCCCATCGAGGCGTTGACCAGGCCCAGCACCAGGGTCCGCAGCACCAGCCGGACGGCGGCGTTGAGCCGCATCGTCCGACCGAGGACGCGGACGCAGACCAGTGCCAGCAGGGTGCTCGACAGCGGCGCGACCAGTGCGCCCGCCAGCACGCCCGCCCAGGCGGGCCCGATGCCCGCCAACGCGTCGTTGACCCACTTGGCGACGGCGAACGCGCTGGTGATCTCGAAGACCATCGCGCCTGCGTTGTAGAGGATGCGGTCCTGCACCCGGCGGACCAGCAGCGTGCCGACCCCGGCCAGCAGGTGCGCGGCCAACACGACCTCGAACGGGGCGACGAACAGCCCGATCACCAGCGGGATCTCGCAGAACGAGATGGACCAGGAGACGCCGCTGCGGACGTCGATGTTGATCGCGAGCTGCTCGGCGAGCAGGAAACCCAGCGCCAGCAGCAGACCGGTGACGACCACCCGCGGGGTGGCGGGCGAGGGCAGCCACCAGGACACCAGCGCCGCCGCGGTCACCGCGGACACCAGGACGAGGACGGAGAAGGCGAGGAACCGGCGATCCGGACCCTGGTCCTCGGTCTGCCACTGCGCGGCCACCCGCTCCTGCTCGGCCGCGCCAGGGTGGTCCGACATGCAACCTCCTCCGACGGCCGGTGGGTGGCCCTGCTGCACGCCCCACGCGTGCGGGGGCCCCGACGGCCCGCTGACTGTACCCCGATCAGGCGATCAAGGCACGTGTGCTAGTTACGCGCGGACACCGGGTTCAGCGGTCGGTCAGCAGCCCAACCGCCCGGTCAAGATCGTCACCGCCCGGCCGGTCAACCGCACCCGGTCACCGTCGAGCACCACCCGGACAATCCCGCCGCGCGCCGACAGTTGGGCGCCCACCAGTGAAGACCGCGTGAGTTCCCGCCCCCAGTAGACCGCGAGCGTGCAATGCGCCGACCCGGTCACCGGGTCCTCGTCGATGCCGACAGCCGGGTAGAAACAGCGGCTCACGAAGTCAGCCCCACGATCACCGGGTGCGGTGACAATCACCCCTCTGGCGGACTCCCGTGCGAACACAGAGAGATCAGGACGGACCGCCCGAACCTCGTCGGCCGAGGCAACCCGGACGAGGAAGTCCTCCCGCCCACGGCGAGCCTCCAGCACGGTCACTCCCGGCAACCCCGCCACCAACTCCTTGGGCGGCTCAACCGGCTGCAGATCATCGGCCGGAAAGTCCAGTTCCACACCGCCGTCTTTAGCGGAACACGACAGCACGCCACCGCGGGTCTGAAACCGCCGATCCCCACCCAGCACATGCGCCGCCGCCAACGTCGCATGCCCACACAGATCCACCTCCGCGACCGGGGTGAACCACCGCAACGGAATCGGATCCACACCCCGCACATCCACGAACGCGGTCTCCGAGTGCCGCATCTCCGCCGCCACCGCCTGCATCCACGCCGCGGGCCGGTCCTCGGTCAACAGCACAACCCCCGCCGGATTCCCCTTGAACGGCTCGTCGGTGAACGCGTCGACCACAAAAACATCCATGTCAACGACCGTACTGCGCTTGAACACCCCTCATAGACGCCACCAAGATCGACCCGCTGCTGCCCCCATTCACACCCCTGTCCCCCCGGCCACCTGCTCAAAGCCCCCGCCGCCCGATCCCAGCCCTCCCCACCGACCCACAGGCCCCCGCACCTCAATGTCCTCATCGCCCCCCGGAGGCGATGGCCACCCTCCTCAACCGCCGGCTCGACCTCATCCACTCATTCGGTGCCCCGGGACAACCTCAACTCCACCGCCGCCGTCGAACTCCCCACCCACCACACCGCCCCACAAAGCCCCGTAACGCCCACACGAACACCCCCCAGCAGTCCACCCACCCAACACAATCGAGCGAACCCAACCCCCACTGCTTGACACACACCCCCCACCCCACCCAAGGGCGACCCCCACCCTCCCGGGGGCGGCCCTCGATGCCAGCCTACCGGGGTTGAGCTGTGAAAACAGATCAACCCGAAGGCTGTGGACAACCGACGAGATTGTGGATAACTGAGCAGCAGCAGGCAGTGCGGGTCGCCGAGAAGGCGCGGCCGTGGGAGGCCGAGGTCCGGTGCGCCGATCCGTCCGGCGTGCCCAGGCAGGGGGTAGCTCCGAGGCGAGCCGGGTCAGATGGGCAGTGCGGATCTCCGTTAGGCACCACACGCACAGCGGGGCGAACGGCAGTGGGCAGCAGCCGCCCTGCCAACGAGAGCGCCAACAAGTCCGGCGTGAACAGGCAGGCGAACAGCAGGGGCCGCCAGCGCCTTGAACTCAGACGATCGACCCAGCACCGTGCCGTACAAAGCGCGCAACGGTCAGGTCGTCAACGCGTACCGCCGGGAACTTTCCACGCGGCGGCAACCATCCCAGGCCCGCGCGTGGTCTTAGGTCGTGAGGGAGGTGGCGGCGTGCGCGGTGTCGAGACCGGTTTCGACCAGTTTGTCCGGGAGCGGTACGACCAACTGCTGCGGTACGCCGTCATGCTCACCGGTCGCCGGTGGGATGCCGAGGAAATCGTGCAAGAGGCGCTGTTGCGGTGTCTGCGCCGGTGGCGTCGGGTTCCGGCGGACAACGCTGTCGCGTACGCGCGCAAGGCGATCTACCACGAGTTCTTGCGCGTGGCGAAGCGGAAGACGCCGGTGCCCTTGGACGAGTTGGTCGAGCAGGTGGACTTGGCGGACTTCGCGCATTCCGTGGTCGAGCGCGACCACGTGCTGATCGTGCTGCAGCAGTTGCCACCCCGGCAACGGGCGGCGGTGCTGGCCAGGGTCGTGCTGGACCTGTCGGAAGCGCAGGCGGCGACCGAGTTGGCCTGTTCGGTGGGCACGGTCAAGTCGTTGACCAGTCGGGGGATGGCGAAGGTGCGGCAACTGTGGGCGGCGGAGACCGCCACGCCGGGAAGGAGGGGGACGTGATCGCCGAGGAGCAGGACCGCGCCGCGTCCCGGTTGCGCGACGAACTCGGCGCGGTGTGCGTGCGGACGCGACCCGACCAGGTCGACCGGGTGTTGCGGCACGTGCACGGGCGCAGGCGGGCGCAGCGCCACCAGCGGATCCAGATGGTGGCGGCGTTGACGGTCGTGGCGATCGCGGTCGCCGGGGCGTTCGTGGTCGGCAGGCGCACCGACGAGTCCGCGGTGACCGTGGCCAGCACGGTCGGCGACTGGCAGTTGCGCGGCGACCTCGCGGGCGACCAGGCCCTGTTGACGTCGGCGGAGCAGGTGTGGCGGTCGTCGGCGAACCCGCCGTCGGGATCGGTGCGGCCGGTGTACGCGGGGGTCTCGCCGAACCTGTCGATGTGCTTCGCGGCCGTCGTGTTGATCTCCGCGGCGCCCGGGGGGACCGAGCAGGTCGCGTTCGTGACGACGGCGGTGTCGGTGAATGGCAAGCCGGACAAGGGAAAGCTGCTGTTGCGCGCGGTGACGACGGTGCCTGCGGCGCAGCGCGCGGTCGGGTTCCTCGCGGCCGCGCCCGCGGCGGAGGACGAACAGGTCACCGAGGGCGCGGCGATCGGGTTGGCGTTGACGGCACCGGGAACGACCGATGTGGACGTGTACACGTCGTCGGTCAACTTCCTGTCACCGTTGACGAACGTGCAACCCGGCGTCGCGTGGCCCGCGTTCGAGACCGGGGCGGGCGCGTGGAACTCCGAACTCGTGCTGGTCATGCCGAACGACAAGAAGGAGCGGTACCCCATCGCGGCGGGCATCAACGACGTCGAGGTCGGGCCGGTGACCATCCGGGTGGACAACCCGGCCAGAGCGGTGCGCGCAATCGGGGCAGGCGTGCGGCCCGGCGACGTCATCGCCACGACACAGGGCGTGCTCGGCGTGGTCAGCGACGCGAACGGCACCATCGACACGTCGCTGCCCAGGCTCGCCGCGGTCGGCAAGGTCGAGACCGCGATCTCCGCGATCCCCGGGCGGCTGCGCGACTCCAGCCGCGGCGTGACCTTCGAACCCACCGCGGCGGGACCACTCGCCGACGGCAACCGGCTCGTGCTGCTCGCCTGGAACCGCCCCGAGATCCTGGTCAACATCGGCACCATCCAGGCGTTCGGCCGCGGCTGGCTCACCAACCGGGCCGCCGAGCCGACCGGGGTCACGACAGCGCTGCGGGTGAGCGGGCCGTGACCACCGAGCGGGACCATCCGGCTGGGAGCGGTGCGCTCACCCGGTCAACTCGCCGACGCCCACCCGTTGCCCCACACCCGCACCGTCGGACTCCAGTCCTTCACGAGCCGGAAATAGTGCTCGTGGTACGGGTAGGTACCGGTCCAGCAATAGCCGTAGGCGTTGCCGTTGAGGGAGTAGCGGACCGTCGGGCCGACCTTGGTGTCGGTGCCGTACGCGTCCCACATCTCCACCTTGACCTCCTTCCCGAAATAGGTCGGATCGCTACCGCCGGTCCCGCGCAGGCTCACGCAGGCCCTGCTGTCGTTGGACGGCCAGAACGTCCGCGAGGTCAACGAAACCGAGAAGTCGAAAGTGAAGTTGAAAGGCAGTGGAGTAGCTTGAACAACCCCACCCCCACCGGTCGACCGATCCCGGCCGTCATCGGGCAACAACGGCAGTGTCGGCGCACCGGGACTGGGCCCAGCCGAAGTCGGCTTCGCCTCGACCACCGCCCCGACATCAGACCCACCACCCGCCGCGGCGGCCTGCGGCGCAACCGCGGAAACCGCGAATACTGACAACAGAACAACGACCAATCGGTGCGACGCCGCCATAGGTGAAACTCCCCGCGAGTAGGACCCGGAAGACAGGATGCGAAAGCTAGCCAGTCCCGCCACACCCGCACGTCCGGCGATCGGGTGACACGTCGCGAAAATAGGCCGTTGACCAGGCATAATGACGCAGATGGTGGTAGTGTCAATGGCCGTTGGGACGAGCTGAGACGACCGTTCGGGTCAGCGCGGATATTCTGTTAATTACCCGCAGCGACCACCGGTTGCCCCACTCGGGTCGCCCCCACCCCCGGGTCCCACCCGACCCACCATTTTCCGCGGGGTTGGCTCCCCCACGGAAAGCGCGTCCCCACCGCGCCGCCCTCGCGCGCGATGCGGACGCCCCCCCGGGACCGGCCACACTGTGCAGGGGTGTGGCCGGTCCCCCTTTCCCCACATCAAGCCCTCCAGCCATTCCCCCCAATACCTTCAGGGGTTCAACTCAACCAGCAACTCAAGCCCGCGATCGCCAATTGGTTATCTCGATGTGAGGGCCGACAGGCCCGAGCGAGCAACGCCGGGTCGGGAGAGATCGCACCGTGGGGGTTTGGGGGGTCGCCCCCCAATACAACAACGGCCGACCCGGCCCACGCTCTCCGTGGGCACAGGTCGGCCGAGGCCGTGGCGGGTAGAGGATTCGAACCTCTGTAGCTTTCGCGACGGATTTACAGTCGCCTGACCTGCGAAGATGTGGGCGAACACCGGGGCAGAGTTCACCCGGACGGGGCAGCGGAAGGGTGTCCAGAGGCATCAACCGGCACGGGTTCGCACCCAAACTCGCACCCAATGGAGAGCAGACCCGGCCGACGCCGCCGTGAGGGTGGGGACGAGCTGGTCAAAGGCGTTGAACGGGTCAGCAAACCCGGCATCCGGCTGGTTTGCGGTTGCGCCCGGGACTGGCGCGTGAGCAGGCAACCTGTTCGGACGCGGGCTAGACGAAGGCCAGTGCGCGCTTGACCTGCCTGGTGGAACCGATTTCCGCAGCAACCGAGGCTGCTTCCCTGGCATGCGAAGACGCTCGGTCAGGCTCGTTCAGGGAGCAGTGCACGACGGCCAGGTCTATGCGTAGACCGGCGGCAGCGCGGACGAACGTCGGGTCGAGATCTGCCAAGGCTGCTTCGAGTACCGCTGGTGCTTCTCGCTTCCCCAGGCGGGCGAGGGCGTGGCCACGCCAGCGGGCAAGGTGGATGGCGTCGAGCGCGACGTATGGGCCGGTTGTCTCTGGGGTGGAGAGGTACTTGTCCGCTAGATCGAAGCTGGTCAGGCTGGCCCTCTCGTCACCAACTGCGGCGTGTGCCTCGCCGAGGGCGGCGAAGCACCACGAGCGTATTGACGGTGCGAGTTTCATCGCTCGGGGTAGATCCAGGGTGCCGACGAGATCGACTGCGGCCGTGGGGTGGTCGAGGTCCAGCAGCACGACGGACTGCTCGGCGGTGGCGTGGACCAGCCAGTTCGGGTCGGGGATTTCGCGGGCGGCGGCCTTGGCGTCTTCGTAGTGGCCCCATGCTTGCTGGGGGTTCCCCAAGTCAAGGGCTTGCCATCCTGCCAACGTGCAGAGTTCCGACTCGACGGTCGCCAGGGAGGCGCGGGTGTCGGGGCGGAGGCTGTGGGTTCTGAGGTGCCGGACTTGCTTGATCTTGGCCTTGACTTCGTCGTGGGTGACAATGGCGCCGAACTGGCGGTCCAGGCGGCGAATGCTGTTGAGCTGGCCGCGAAGCAGGTGAATCACCGATGCGTCGACCCGGCCGGAGAGTTGGACGAGGTGTTGGAGTTCAACGGCCGAGTTGTCTGAGGCAGGTAGGTCAGGGGGCCGCAGCAAGGCACTGATGTCCCGTTCGAAGAAGCGTTCGAGCAGACGGGCGGTGGCGGGGCGGATTGGGCCGAGTGGGGAGCCGTTGGGACGGCGGCCTGCGACTAGGCGCTGGAGATGACGGGTGCTGAGGGTGCCCGGCTCGCCTGAGTCGTAAGCGAGGCGGTCGAGGGCTTCAGCGCATTCGTCGAAGGTCAGGTTGCGGTCTCTGATCAACTTTTCCAGCAGGGTTCGCGCAGGTCTCTGGGGCATTGCTCCACGTCCGCTGATGTCGTGTGCATGTCGTTCGCAGGTCCTTCCCCGTGGAGGGCGCTGACGGAACGCTGATGTCAGTGTTGCACGGATAGCACATGGCAGGGGAGGTGGCGACGGGGGTGGAAGCAGATGCGCACCTGCGACGGGCGGGTGTACGTACGCTACGAAATCCGAGGTGGACCGTGGCATGAACGATCGACACAGCCCACCCGACATCAGTCCTGATGCGTTTGAGGACTTGCTGGCCAGCGCAGCCCAGGCGATCACGACGCACCTGAAGATCTACCGGCTGCCAACTCCGGGACGGATCGACATCACGTGCGTCCAGTCGGGCCTGATCAGCGCCCACGTGATCATCGATGGATCGCTGGCACTGGCCGAGATGTGCGCGGACTTGCTCGCGTGGCGGAACACCCTGACCGATCGCGGACTCATGTTCGTGCCGGAAAACGAATTCATCGAACCGATGTTCCGGCTGAAAGGGAAGCTCTACAAGGGCTGCGAGGTGACCGTGGAGGCGCGCACGGGCACGGACGGCATCCCCTCCGGGGACGAACTCGACACACCGCAATCGATCGTGGATTGGCTGCACGCGACGGCAACCACGATTGGCAAGCAACAGACGACGGGAGACGGATCATGAGCAACGTTTTCGGACAGGGGTACTCCGCGAGCATCGCGCTCGTCATCGACTTCTGCGAGATCACCACCAATGTGACCAGGGCAGGCACCGAGATCGACTTCAACGCGGCCGACGACTTCTCGATCATGTTCAGCCCGCGCGGGCTCGACAACCTGATCGCGAAGGCCACCGCCGCTCGCGAGGAATACCGGAAGCAGTATGGCCAGCACGCCGCGCCCGAGTCGGCGATGGTCTAGAGCAGGCTGGACCCGCTGTGACGGCGGCTGCCGGACCACTCGACAGTGGTCCGGCAGCCGCGTTTCGCGTCTTCGTGACACAGTCCGGCGAGCCGTCACAGGTGTCACAACGATGATTTCCGCTGATCAGAGGCTCCCGCCAATCACAGACAGGCGTCACAGAATGGCAGGGGAGGTGTCGTCCGGTGACGCTGCGCGGAGTCGGTCAACAGCGTCCCTGATCTCGGGGACCAGGTAACCGCGCACCTGCCGAACACCGTCTGCTGTGGTGATCCGGTCTCGGGTCGAGGCGCAGCCGTGGTCGCTCATCTGCCTGCCGAGCGCGCCCGCTTCGAGTCCCAGCGCCTCGGCCAACTCAGCGGTCGGGATGAAGTCCCGGCCGTCACCGTGGTGATCGACGAACTCCACCACCTGAGCGAGGACCGCCGGGATCGGCGCGGACACGACCGTGTGGACTGTCTCAGTGGGTGCAGGCTCGCCGTTGGCGTGGCCGGTCAAGGTGCCTTCATCGACACGCTGTGCCCGCCCTTGTTCGCAGATGGCCCGCCAGTCGTCGTTGGGCATGTAGAAGGTCCGCACGGTCGTGGCCAGGACGTCACCGCTCGTCTCGCCGTCCGGGCGGAGGATGCCGACGCCCTTGTGGGATGGGAGTAGGCGGCTCGCGTCGTAGCCCCTGGTGTTCATCTGCTC
Source organism: Actinokineospora inagensis DSM 44258 (assembly GCF_000482865.1). Taxonomy (GTDB): domain Bacteria; phylum Actinomycetota; class Actinomycetes; order Mycobacteriales; family Pseudonocardiaceae; genus Actinokineospora; species Actinokineospora inagensis. The sequence goes on from NZ_KI519518.1 coordinate 19,181, forward strand.
GCCCAGGACGATGTTGCTGTCGCGCCAGTCCATGACCCGCAGGGCAAACCGCGATCCGAGCACAGCGCGGAGTCCAGACGGGATGGTCTTCGAGTCGGGACGTTGCGTCGCCAGCACGAGGACCAGTCCGGCCGCCGGTCCCTTCTTGGCCAGCCACGTCAACTGCTCGCCGATGTGCTCACCGACCGGCATGCGCCTGCTGGCTACGTCCACGATGGTGTGATCTTCCAGCGGGACTTGGACCTCATCGATGACCACAGCCGTGATGGGCATGCCCAGTGCCTTGTCTCGCGACATGGCCGGGGTCACCTTCGACTCGGGGCACACGACATCGTCCATTGTGCGCATCCGGCGGTACCGGGCCTGGATCTCAGCGGTCAACTCAGCGAGCCAGCCCACCAGTTCCAGTACATGGGCCGCGTCGTCTCCAGACATGAACCGGTGGGCCACAGATCCGGCGGCGTCCCAGTCCTTACCTGCCTTGAAGTCCGCGACGTAAAGTCGGGTGTACGGGTCCAACACGAGTCCCGCCACAGCTAGCCGTGCGGCGAAAGTCTTGCCCTGCCTCGGGATCGCACCGACCAGCAGCGATGTCCACACCAGAGGTAGATCAACCTGCCTACCCCGAGCGTCCCGTCCGAACGGAACCGGGCGCCAAGCGTCCCAGCGATCGGTGACGCGTAGCGGCGTTCGCTCAACGGGCTTGTCGTACGGGTCGGAGTCTGCCACCCACATCGCCACCCGACCTGCGTGTCCGCCGTTACCTCGGACTCGTTCCACGACCAACTGCAACTCATCGACGGCCAGTGCTGATGCCAGGGCTTCACGGCTTCTGATCACGTCCGCCGCCTTCCTGGTCGCCGGAAGGTCGACGGTGACCGCCCACCCGGCACCCTGCCGGATGGGACGCTCGACCAAGCGCAGCGACTCATCCTTGCCGATCAGCCGTGCGTCGCGGAACGCCTCCGCCAAAGCCAGCGGATCGACGGTCCACGCCAAACTTCGAGGACCGGGCAGGACAGCCTTCCGTCCAGGTGAGCCATCCCGTCGCCGCCCGGTCATCGCCAACACTGACGAGAAGACGGCCGCGACGGCCCACCACACCAGATCGCCATAGAGCACGTCCAACACCGTGATGGTGCTCGCCGACAGCACTGTGAGTCCTGCGCTCATCCGGTACCGAAGCAGCGTCAACTCGCGAATCTCCCTGAACTTGTCGGCAAGCTTGTCCTGCTGTTCGGCCGCTTGACGGAAGTCGCGCACCGTCACCCATGCCCGCCACCAGCGAGCGACCACGACAAGCCCACGCAACACGGCACGCACATACCGCCACGGCAGCCCGAGGAACCACGCCGAGCCGTCTCGGAACCCTTGACGGAGATGAGCACGGTCCTTTGTCCAGGCCGGGAGGGGCAGCCGCACGATGGCGGCTGCCCCTCGGACACGACCTACCGTCATCGCTTCCCACCGCGACGCGGCGAGTCGGTGACGACGGTGAGCAGCCGAACCAAGGTGCTCGCTGTGAACAGGGCAGGCAGGCCGAGCACCACGGCGACCAACGTGGTGTTGTCCTCCGCGTAGGCGATGACCACCCACTGAACACCGGTGATCATGCCGCCCAAGACGAGCACCCGACCGAACAGCGACACGGCACGGGCACCAGCTCGGGCAGCAGTAGCGGCGGCCCGTGCCTTGCGGACGCCAGACCGCCACACGAGCAGGACGCCCAGCGCGATACCAGCACCTGCGAACAGGGCCATCGGCGTGATGGTGATCGGGTTCATCCCTGGTCACCTCCCAGGCGGCGTACGAGCCACACCGCGTAGACGGCTTGTCGATCCTCGACGTTCAGCGCTCCCCACACGCCGAGAGAGGCGCCTCCGACCAGGCGGAACTCTGACTCCAGGCACTCGTTCCGCACCAGGCAACCGGCGCAGATGCGCGCGGCCAGTTCCCGGTCGGAGAGGACATCGCCGGTGAAGTCGGGCGCTTGCCCGTCGGTGTAGACCGACATGCAGGCACCGTCTCTGGTCACGACATCCCACAACACTTCGTCGGGTACTTGTGCCAGCGGGTCCAAGGCCGCTGCGGTCTGTTCCTCGAAGGTCACCAGGTCCCCCCGGTGAGTCGCTGGACTTCCCGGGCGGTGCGACGTTCGGCAGCGACCCGGCCCGGGTCGACCAGGCCACCGGTGTCGGCGGCCTCGGCGATGAGCTTGTCGAGCGCGGCAGACGGGACGACGTAGCGCGACCTGACTCGCAGGGCGGGGAAGCCGTCTTCTCGGATCGCCCGGTAGAGGGTGGCCGGGTCGACGCGGAGGATCTTGGCGGCTTCGCGGACGGTGTAGAAGACGGGACTGCTGACACCTGGCATGACTGTGTCCATGGCCGAATTTCCCCTAGAGAACATATAGCGCTGACATTGAGCCTGATTTGCGACAACATCAGCGACTTTGCCGACATGCAGGATCGACGACCCGAGTTGGGCCGCGTACGAATTGGCAGCGCGCTAATCTCGCGGCAGAGGCGGAGCGCGGAGGAATACGTGGCGGAGGAGTGGTCTGCGGTCGCGGCGGCGATTAAGTCGCGTTCGCGCGAACTCGGCCTGCGCCAGAAGCAACTGGCGGAACGGTCGCAAGTGTCGCAGGCCATCATCCGCGAGTTGGAGAACCACACGGTGGAGCGCCGCCGCAACACCAAGACGCTGGAAGCGCTGTCGATCGCGCTGGAATGGCACCCGGGTCACCTGTACGCGGTGCTCCTCGGTCGCGAACCACTGCGACCAGGCCAGACCGGCGACCAGACCACCGACCTCATCCTCGCGCGGCTGGATGCGATCCAGGACCGTCTCGAAGACCTCAGCGATCGGATGGACGGCCTGACGATAGATGTCGTCAGCCTGGTCAACCGGCCCGACAAGTAGCGCCGATGACCGGACACACGATGACTGTTCCCTGTCCACACTTACAAGAAACGGCATCCGCGCACCGATAGAACAGGTGGCCGGAGTTAACCGCAGGCTCGATAATTCCAGTTAACTTTGCAGGTCAGCACGATTATTCGGGGGTCGGCGCTGATGGCGGCGACAAGACTGCAGGCAGTTCGAAAGTCGCTGGGGTACTCGGCGGACGCGGTGATCGGGATGCTCCACCAACGGGCGTCCATGCTCGGCGAATCCGTCATGTCGCGGGCGAGTCTCAAGACCAAACTGTCCCGTTGGGAGAATGGGCACGAGGCGGTCAGCCTGCCCGTGTACCAGCGCCTGTTCCGCGACATCTACGGCCGTACGAACGAGGAACTCGGCTTTCCACCGGAGGAAACCGACGTCGAAGCAGCGGAGCTTCGCGCCCGGCTTGGCGCGGCGAGAACGGTCGACTCGGCGACGATCGACCTGTTCCGGCGCCAAGTCGACCACGCCCGCCACGTCGACCGGCGATTCGGTGGAATCAGCCTGCTCGACCAGCTTCGGAACCTGATCAAGCAGATGGAAGACCTGCTGCGGTACGGCCCCCAACGTGGCCAACGTGAGGCATTGGCGGCTGTGCTGGTGGAGGCATCGACGCTGGCGGGCTGGGAGTCGCTGGACCGGAACGCGACCAATCAGGCATAGGCGCACTACGAACGGGCCAAGGCCGCAGCGCGTGCGGCGGGTTCGGTGCCACTGCTGGCCCACGCCGTGGCCGAGCAGGCATACGTGCTGATCGACGTCAACGAAACGGCTTTGGCGGTTGGTCAGGTTGGCGAGGCACGGAGCCTCGCCGAAGGCGCCGCTACCCCGCTGCTGCGCTCGTGGGTTGCGGCGGCACACGGTGAAAGCCTCGCCATGGCAGGCCATGGCGATGAAGCACTTGAGGCGTTTGACGACGCGAATGCGCTGCTGCCGAACGATCCGGTCGACCCGGATCTGCCGTTCGTCTTCCTCGGCGGCAGTCACCTTGACCGGTGGCGCGGCAACACCCTGGCAGGTCTCGGGGACCCCGACGCGATAAGCCACCTGGTCGACGCGTTGTACCGGACTCCGCCGGACTTCCTCCGCGCCCGGGTCACCATGCTGGTGGACTTGGCTTACGCCCACGCCGCAGCAGGTGACCGCACGGCTGCCCAGTCCTACGCCCGGGAAGCCCGCCGCCTGGGCATGCAGATCAAGACCGACCGGCTACTCCGCAGGCTCAGCCAACTCGTTCTGCCGTCGTGAGTTCAGGTAGTGGAGCAAGGCCACCAGTGTCCCGGACCCCAACAACTCCTGCCGCTGAGCCAGTTCGGTGACCCGGCTGAGCGGCACCCACTCCACCCGACCGGTCTCTTCGGTGTCCGTGGGGTCGCCGATGTGGTCAGCGGAGCGCCACAGGAACACATCGACCGGCGCGGTCACCTGCCCCGGTAGCGGCTCGAAGCTGATCAAGTGCTCGGCATCACCGGTCGGACGCCAGCCACTCTCCTCCGCCGCCTCGCGAGCGGCCGTGGCGACAGCCTCTTCACCATCGTCGACCAGGCCGCCGAGAAGTTCGTATCCCCACTGGCCGGTCGGGAAGCGGTAGCGCCACAACATCAACGCCTCGTCGCGCTCGTTCACGATCAGCGCGATGGCGATCCGAGCAAGGTGCACGACGTGGTAATCCCACCGCTCGCCATTGGGCGCCTCGACATCAGCGAGCCCGACCCGCACCCACCGGTTGTCGTAGACAGTTCGCTCACCGAAGACCGTCCAGGCACCGCGCTCGTCGCTCACGCGGACACGATACCGACGTGACCCGTGGGTGCGGACTACGCGTTGATCATGGCTTCGAACGGCGCTTGGGCATGCGCGACGCGAGGATCTCGGCGGCCTTGCGGTCAGCACCAGCCACCCAGGCCGCGTAGACGCGCAACGTCGTGGCGCCACCTCCGCCGTGTCCCAGGCGGCCGGCCACCGTCCGGAGGTCCACACCTGCGGTCAGGAGTTCGGTCGCGGAGTAGTGGCGGAGTTCGTGGATGTGCGTCTCGATGCCCAGCTTCGTTGCCATGTACTTGTACCGGCCGGAGACGCTGTCCGGCTTGCACGGAACACGCGGGTCAGGGTTCCGCGCGCCCACGAACACGTACAGGTCACCGGTGAATTCGATGTTGAGGGCCGCGCATCGTTGACCGCACCGCTGGCGCAATTCACGCAGCAAGACGGCCGTTTCCGTGTCCAGCGCGATCCGCCGCATCTGGTGAGTCTTGGTATCTTTGATCTTCTTGATCCCGCCGCGATCGATGTAGCTCTGGCGGATCTCCAGCACGCCCAGGTCCAGGTCGATGTGGTCCCACCGGAGCGCGCAGACCTCCCCGCGCCGCATCCCGGTGGTCATGACCAGCCAGACCAGCGTCCCCCAATCGTCGTCGACCTCGAACGCGGCTTCGATCAGCAGAGCGGCTTCCGCCGCCGATGGCGGGTTCGGCTGGGACGGGCTCTGACGCGGACGCTGGGCCTTGCGCGCGGGGTTGTCGTCCAGCCATTCCCAGCGCACGGCCGCCGCCAACGCACCGCTGATCACAGCGTGGATCTGCCGCACGGTCGACGCCGCCAGTGGCTTGCACATGTGCGGCTTGCACCCGACGCTGAGGCAGTCGTGAAGGCCGGTGGACTTGTGGGCGACGAACGGCTTGCCGTCGCATCGGTCACGGCACCTGCGGAGTTCAGCGTTGAACGACTCCAGGACGCGAGGGGTGATCTTGCGAGCGGCCAAGGCGCCTAGGGCGGGCCGTATGTTGCGCTCGATGTAGCCCCGATAGCCCGCGCGGGTGCTGTCTTCCATCTCGGCGACCTTGAGCCACTCTTCAAGTACCTCGCCGAGCGAGATAGAGGTCTCGGTGACCCGCTGCTTCTCGACTTGGGCGAGCAGGCGGGTAAGGACCGTGTTGGCTCGCTTGTAGGCAGCCTTGTCGTTGCCCTTGACCGACTCGCGGAGGTACGAGCGCTTGCCAGTGACCGGGTCATCGCCCGCGTAGACGACTACGCGGAGGTTGGACCCGCGCTGCTCGATGCGACCGCGCTGGCGGGATTCATCTGGCAAAACAGGCATGGCCTTGAGTGTACGTTCGCACCCAAAGCCGCACCCAAAGATCATCTTCGCCGAGGCGGACGATCTACTATTCGGTTATATGTCCTGGTCAGGACACGTGGTGGCGGGTAGAGGATTCGAACCTCTGTAGCTTTCGCGACGGATTTACAGTCCGCTCCCATTGGCCGCTCGGGCAACCCGCCGGGGTCCGGGTGGTGCCGGACGTGCGGAACCTTACCCAATGGGTCTGGGTGAGTTCCAGCGGGGACCCCCCTGCGCGACCGGGGACCCCCTCCTGGGTGGTGGCGGCGGTAGCATCCGTGCCGTCGGTGAACAACCCCTAGCGCGGAGGTGCGAGGCACGTGGCGGACCCGTCATTCGACGTGGTGAGCAAGGTCGACCGGCAGGAGGTGGACAACGCGCTGAACCAGGCGGCCAAGGAGCTGTCCACGCGGTTCGACTTCCGCGGTACCGGGGCGAAGGTGAACTGGGCAGGCGATGAGGCGATCACCTTCGAGGCGGACACCGAGGAGCGCTGCGCGGCCGCGATCGAGGTGTTCAAGGAGAAGCTGATCAAGCGGGGGATCTCGCAGAAGGCGTTCGACGTCGGCGAGCCCGCGCCGTCGGGCAAGGTGCACAAGGTGACCGGGAACCTGGTGCAGGGGATCTCGGCGGAGAAGGCCAAGGAGATCGCGAAGAAGGTCCGCGACGAGGGCCCGAAGGGCGTGCAGGCGCAGATCCAGGGCGACCAACTGCGGGTGTCCGGCAAGAAGAAGGACCAACTGCAGGAGGTCATCGCGCTGCTGAAGGGCGCGGACTTCGGGATCGCGCTGCAGTTCACGAACTACCGGTGAGGCGCGGCGGGCCCGCACCGGGCCCGCCCCTCCCCGGTTTCCACTGTGAGTGATGATTGGGCCGTCACCATCGAGGGTGGCGTGGGTCACCGGTAACTGTGTGTGCGCTAGGGGCGATGCACTGACGGGGCGTCGTCGCCGAACAGGGGATGCGGGCGTCTCTACCGTGGGTAGCCTCGGCTTGGTGGACAACCAACCGGTGCGCTCGGACACGACAGGAGCCGTGATGAAGGGCATCGTCCTCGCCGGGGGGAGCGGGACCCGGCTGCACCCGATCACGCAGGCCATCTCCAAGCAACTGCTGCCGGTCTACGACAAGCCGATGATCTACTACCCGATCTCGGTGCTGATGCTGGCGGGCATCCGGGACATCCTGATCATCTCCACCCCCGCCGACCTGCCCAGTTTCGCACGCCTCCTCGGCGACGGCACCCAGTTCGGCGTCCGGTTCAGCTACGCCGAACAGGCCCACCCCAACGGCCTGGCCGAGGCGTTCATCATCGGCGAGGACTTCGTCGGCGACGACCACGTCGCCCTCGTCCTCGGCGACAACATCTTCTGGGGCCTGGGCTTCTCCCAGATGATGCAGGCCAACACCACCAACCTCGACGGCGCCGTCCTCTTCGGCTACCCCGTCAAAGACCCCCAGCGCTACGGCGTCGGCGAGGTCGACGCGGACGGCAAACTCGTCTCCATCGAGGAAAAGCCCGCGCACCCCAAGTCCAACCGCGCCATCACCGGCCTGTACTTCTACGACAACGACGTCATCAAGATCGCCAAGTCGCTGACCCCCTCGGCCCGCGGCGAACTCGAGATCACCGACGTCAACCTGGAATACCTCCGCCAGGGCCGCGCCCGCCTCCTCGACCTCGGCCGCGGCTTCGCCTGGCTCGACACCGGCACCCACGACTCCCTGCTCGAAGCGGGCCAGTTCGTCCAGGTCCTCGAACACCGCACCGGCGTCCGCATCGCCTGCCTCGAGGAAATCGCCCTCGACCGCGGCTTCATCACCCCGGACGAGTGCTACGCCCTCGGCACCAAACTCGCCAAATCCGGCTACGGCGACTACGTCATGACCGTCGCCCGCGCCGCAGGCGCCACCGCCTGACCCGCCCCGTCCCCACACCCTGACGACGAGCGCAGAACGAGCCTCACGACAACCCCGACCAGCCCATCTGTACTGAGGTGCTGCGACTCCTGAAGCCCCCAGACGGCGGAGCCGATCTTGAACCTTGCGGCAGAGGCGAACAAGTCAATCGCCGGATTCGGGCGAGGTCGGCGGGCCGGTCAACGAACAACCCTCCACCTTGTCCACAGGCAAGGCCGCGTCCTCCCGCCCGCCCTTCGCAACCGGTAGACTGGCACCGGGGACGCCCCCCGGAGAGGGTGGGGGCCGGGGTTGGATTTTGCGGGGGTGGGGCGGGGTGTCAATAGCTGGATCGGGTGGGGGCGTTGGCTGGCGAGTTGCTGGTGACGGGGTCGTGCGCGCAAGTGTGGGGGGTGGCCGCTGGAACCGTTGCGCGACAGCCACTTGGCGCTGCTGCCGATGAGAGGCGAGCGCTTGGGCGAATGAGGCCAGGGCGGTAGCGGGCTGGCCCTTACCGCCTGGCCTCATTCCGCGCAGCGGCCCCACTCCACTCTTGCTCGCCCCCACCCCGCCCAGGCCGGAATCCGCTCTGCGCCAGGCTCCATTTTCGCGCCTTACCCGCAGGCACCTGCACTCCACCATCTCAACGTCGGTCAGCGCCTACACCTGTGGCGCTTGGCCCACTTCTTCCAGCAACTCCTTGCCCCCATCCCCATGCCTTCGACGCCCAGGGTGGAACTCGGCGAGGAGTGAGAGCAGGCGCGGGGGCCAGGGGGCCGAGCGACAAGGGACGTCAGGCGGGTGGGGGGAGTTCCCGGGCCAGGCGTTCGAGGCGGGTGATGCGGTCGGCGATGGGGGGGTGGGTGGCGAAGTGGCGGGAGACGCCGTCGCCGGGGCGGAAGGGGTTGGCGATCATCAGGTGGGAGTGGACGGCGACGGCGGGTTCGGGGGCGAGGGGGGCCAACTGGGTGCCGTGGTCGAGTTTGCGCAGGGCTGAGGCGAGCGCCAGTGGGTCACCGGTGAGGCGGGCGCCGGATTCGTCGGCCTGGTACTCGCGGGAGCGGCTGATGGCCAACTGGACGAGGGTGGCGGCGATGGGGCCGAGCAGGGCGATGAGGAGCAGGGCGATGGGGTTGGCGCGGTCGTCGTCATCGTCGCCGAAGATGCCCGCGAACATGGCGAGGTTGGCGAGGATGCTGATGGCGGCCGCCAGCGCGCCCGCGACGGACGAGATGAGGATGTCGCGGTTGTAGACGTGGGACAGCTCGTGGCCGAGGACGCCGCGGAGTTCGCGTTCGTCGAGGAGGTCGAGCAGGCCGGTGGTGCAGCAGACAGCGGCGTTGCGCGGGTTGCGGCCGGTGGCGAAGGCGTTCGGGGCGGCCGTGGGACTGATGTACAGCCGGGGCATGGGCTGCCGGGCGGCGGTGGCCAGTTCGCCGACAATCCGGTACAGCGCGGGCTGTTCCCATTGCGACACCGGACGGGCCCGCATCGCGCGCAGGGCGAGCTTGTCGGAGTTGAAGTACGCGTAACCGTTGACGCCGACCGCGATCAGCACGCCGACGACCAGCGCGGTGCGGCCGAAGAAAGAGCTGACGACCAGGATCAGCCCACTCATCCCGCCCAGCAGGAGGGCGGTTCGCAGTCCGTTGTAGTGCACGTCCGCCCCCTTCCGCGCGGCACCGGCGATGTCCGCGTGTCCAACGCGCACGTGGGGTGAGAAGTTCCAACCGGACAGTCGGTCTAGTTGCCGCTCTCCCCGAGCCGCCAGTACGTGGTGGGGCGGACCCGCGGCCGCGGGTAGCCGCGGCCGTCGAGCAGGTGCGCCCGGACGGCCAGCATCGCGGTCCGCTCGCCCGCCAGCCAGACCTCGGGGACACCACCCGGCAGGTCGGCGGCGCTGATCGCGTCGACCAGAGCGGTGCTCTCACCCGCGGGCACCCCGCCGCGGTGCAGCCAGGTGATGCCGTTGACCTGCTGTTCCTCGGTTTCGTCCGCGACCTCGACGAAGGCAAGCACCGGCTTGTCCGGTGGCAGGGCTGTGAGAATCGCCGCAATGGCGGGCAACGCGGTCTCGTCGCCCGCGAGCAGGTACCAGTCGGCGGCCGGGTCGGGCTGGTAGGCGGGCGACGGGCCCACGAAGATCATGTCGTCGCCGGGCTGGACCCGCGCGGCCCACGCCGACGCCGGGCCACCGTCGCCGTGCAGCACGAAATCGATGTCGACCTCGTTGGTGACCGGGTCGTGCCTGCGGATCGTGTATGTCCGGGTCAACGGCCGAACCCGCGCCCACAATCCGCGTGCCGACTCCAGGGTCAGCGGCTCGGGCAGCACGGTGCCCTCGGGGTAGAGGTACAGCATCACGTTCTGGTCGGTCCCCGCCCCGGCCAACGACGCCAACGACTCGTGCCGGACCGTCACCCGGGCCAAGTGCGGAGTCACCCGCTCGACGCGCACCACCGGAACGCGCCACAACCGGGTCTCTTGCCTGCGGGAACGCCTGCGGGACTCATTCGTGCTCATCCCGCCCATCCTCGCGCCCACCCCACCCCGGGCGCGCACCGGGCTCAGCGCTTGGCGGCGCTGAACACCGGGTTCTCCACCGACGGCCGCTGCACCGGCACCGCCTTCGGCTGCTCAACCGGCGCACTGCTCTGGAACACCGGAACCTGCGGCTTCTGCGGACGCGGAGTAGTGCTCATGGAAATCCTCTCCAGACAACGATCTGACGGCGCTGAAGTGCCCAGCGACCGCCGTGCCCTAACAGCCTCGTCGCAATCACACCACAGCGCCACGACATTTCCCGCTCACACGACCGGCAACGACTTGGACCATGCCTGATGTTCGCGATGCGCGACGCCGAGTCGTCAGCCCCTGATTTCCATGGTGCAGCACTTGGGGCCGCCGCCGGATTTGCGGAGTTCGGTGATGTTGATGGGGTGGGGGGTGTAGCCGTGGGTGGCGATGGCGGCGGTGAGGGCGGTGGCTTCTTTGGGGATGACGACGTTGCGGCCGTCGGAGACGGCGTTGAGGCCTAGGCAGGCGGCGTCTTCCTCAGTGGCGAGGATGGCGTCCGGGTAGAGGCGGCGGAGGAGGCGTTGGGTGCCCGGGGAGAAGGCGGCGGGGTAGTAGGCGATGTGGGCGCGCGAGCCCGGTGTGGCCTCGGTCAGCACGAACAGCGCGACGTCGAGGTGGTAGTAGCGGGGGTTGACCAACTGCAGTGACACCACGGGGACGCCGAGGACTTCCTGGGCTTCGGCGTGGGCGCCGGGGTCGGTGCGGAAACCGGTGCCCGCCAGCAGCAGGTCGCCGGTCCAGACGAGGTCGCCTTCGGCTTCGTTGGTCTTGGTGGGCATGACGATGTCGCGGTAGCCGTGGTCGAGGAACCAGGTGCGGTAGAAGTCGGCCTCGGCGGTGCGTTGGGGGGCGCGGAAGCGGGCGCCGAGGACGACGCCGTCCACCACGGTGCCCGAGTTGGCGGCGAAGACCATGTCCGGGAGGCCCGGCTGCGGCTCGATCGTGTCGACCCGGTGGCCCAGCCGCTCGTAGGTGTCCTTCAGCACGGTCCACTCGGCGATGGCGGCGGCGGTGCTCACCGGGCGGGTGGGGTCCATCCACGGGTTGATCGAGTACTCGACCGCGAAGTGCGTTGGCTCGCACATCAGGTAGCGCCGCGCGGTGGCGACGCGGGCCGCGGTGGGCTGGCGGACGGGTGCCGAGGTCATGGATCGAAATGTAAGCCCGGTCCACGCCTACCATCAATGTCGCTCAGTCGCCCTCCAACCGGCATTATGTTGCGCATGGACGTCATCGATCAGCGAATCATTGCGCGGCTGGTGGCCGACGCGCGGTCCAGCTACGCCGAGATCGGGAAGGCCGTCTCGCTGTCCGCGCCCGCGGTGAAGCGGCGGGTGGACCGGTTGCTGGAGGCGGGGGTGCTGCGCGGCTTCACCGCCGTGGTCAACCCGGAGGCGCTGGGCTGGGGCACCGAGGCGTTCGTCGAGGTGCACTGCCAGGGCAACGTTTCGCCGGACCGGATCAGGCAGCGGTTGGAGCCGCTGCCCGAGGTCGTCGCCGCGTACACGGTGTCCGGGGCGGCGGACGCGATCGTGCACCTGCGGGCCGCGAACATCCACCACCTGGAGGACGCGCTGGAACGCCTGCGCGCGGTGGACATGGTGTCCCGCACCGTTTCCACCGTCGTCCTCTCCACCCTGCTGGAGCGACCGCCCGCGCCGGAGCACGGATAGGGTCCGGGCATGACCGTCCAGCTCCAGCGGCGCGACGGCGTCGCCGTGCTCACCCTTGACGACCCTGAGCGGCGTAACGCGCTGACCCTGGCGAGCTCCGCGCGGCTGGCCGAGTTGGTCGCCGAGTGCGAGGCCGACCCGGGCGTGTCCGCCGTCGTTGTCACCGGCACCCCGCCCGCGTTCTGCGCGGGCGCCGACCTGACCGTGCTCGGCGAGTCCCGGGAAGAGGGGTTGCGCGGGATCTACGCGGGGTTCTTGGCGGTCGCCCGGTGTGCGCTGCCGACGATCGCGGCGGTCGGTGGGGCGGCGGTCGGCGCGGGGCTGAACCTGGCGTTGGCGGCCGACGTCCGGATCGCGGGACCGGGGGCACGGTTCGACGCCCGGTTCCTCCAACTGGGCATCCACCCCGGCGGTGGGATGACCTGGATGCTGCAGCGGCTGGTCGGCCCGCAGACCGCGACGGCGATGACGCTGTTGCGGCACGTGCCCGACGCGGCCGAGGCGCGGCGGGTCGGGCTGACTCTGGCAACGGTTGACGGCGACCACGACGCCCTCGTCCGGACCGCCGTGGACATGGCCGCACCGGCGGCGAAGGCGCCACGCGACCTAGTGCTCTCCATCAAACGGTCCATGCGCGCGACCGCGGCGCAAACCCGCCACGACGACGCGATAGAGACCGAGCTCACCGCCCAGGTCGACTCGATGGATTCTCCCGAGTTCGCCCAGCTCCTGGCGGAGATGAAGGCGCGCATCTCGACCAGGGCCGATCGTCCGGCATCCAACTGACCGGGCGCGGGTGTCCACCATCCGGGATAAGTGTGACCAAGAGTTACACTCAAACTGGGACCGCACCGGCCCCATACCCGATACTTTGTGGCGGGGGTCTCCCGGGGGACTGTGATCTGCAGCGCGTTGCACGGGTCCGGGGTCCCGGGATGCCTACCGTTGGACGAGGCACGACCAGTAGCCGGGTGTCAGGAGAGAGGGATCGGCCAGCTCATGAGCACAGGTGTGGACGGTGGCGCCGCCGCCACCGGTACCCCGCGATCGGTCACCAAACTCGACCGAGTGGTGATCAGGTTCGCCGGGGACTCCGGTGACGGCATGCAGCTCACCGGCGACCGCTTCACCTCGGAGGCCGCGGCCTTCGGCAACGACCTGTCCACCATGCCCAACTTCCCGGCGGAGATCCGCGCACCGCAGGGCACCATCCCCGGTGTCTCCAGCTTCCAGGTGCACTTCGCCGACTACGACATCCTGACCCCGGGCGACCGGCCGGACGTGCTCGTCGCGATGAACCCGGCCGCGCTCAAGGCCAACATCGCCGACCTGCCCGCGGGCGGCACCCTCATCGTCAACACCGACGAGTTCGTCAAGCGCAACCTGACCAAGGTCGGCTACGCGGCCAGCCCGCTGGAGGACGACTCGCTCGCGGCCTACCAGGTGCACCAGGTCGCGATGGCCACCATCACGCAGAACGCGCTCGCCGACACGGGTCTCGGCAAGAAGGACGCCGAGCGCTGCAAGAACATGTTCGCGCTCGGGCTGCTGTCGTGGATGTACCACCGGCCGACCGAGGGCACCGAGCGGTTCCTGCGCGAGAAGTTCGCCAAGAAGCCGGACATCGCCGAGGCGAACGTGCTGGCCTTCCGCGCGGGCTTCTACTACGGCGAGACCACCGAGGCGTTCGCGGTCACCTACGAGGTCGCGCCCGCCAAGCTCGCCCCCGGCACCTACCGGCAGATCACCGGCAACACCGCGCTGGCGTACGGGATCGTGGCGGCGGCGCAGCAGTCGAAGCTGCCCGTGCTGCTCGGCACCTACCCGATCACCCCGGCGTCGGACATCCTGCACGAGCTGTCCAAGCACAAGCAGTTCGGCATCACGACCTTCCAGGCCGAGGACGAGATCGCGGGCATCTGCGCGGCACTGGGCGCCAGCTACGGCGGCGCGCTCGGCGTCACCTCCACCTCCGGCCCCGGCGTCGCGCTCAAGTCCGAGACCATCGGCCTCGGCGTGATGACCGAACTGCCGCTGATCGTGATCGACGTGCAGCGCGGCGGGCCGTCCACCGGGCTGCCGACCAAGACCGAGCAGGCCGACCTGCTGCAGGCCATGTACGGCCGCAACGGCGAGTCCCCGGTGCCGATCGTCGCGCCGCAGTCGCCAGCCGACTGCTTCAAGGCCGCGTTGGAGGCCACCCAGATCGCGCTGACGTACCGCACCCCGGTGCTGCTGCTCTCCGACGGCGCGGTCGCCAACGGCTCCGAGCCCTGGCTGGTCCCGGACGTCGACGACCTGCCGGACCTGACGGTGGAGTTCGCGACCGAGCCCAACTCCCCCGACGGCACGGCGTTCTGGCCGTACCTGCGCGACCCGGAGACGCTGGCCCGCGCCTGGGCGGTCCCCGGCACGGCCGGGCTGCAGCACCGCATCGGCGGGCTGGAGAAGGCCGACGGCACCGGCAACATCTCCTACGAACCGGACAACCACGACCGCATGGTCCGGCTCCGGCAAGCCAAGATCGACGGCATCCCGGTACCCGACCTGGAAGTCGACGACCCGACCGGCAAGGCGCGGGTCCTGGTGCTGGGCTGGGGCTCCTCGTACGGCCCGATCGGCGCGGCCTGCCGGCGGGTCCGCAAGCTAGGGCACTCCGTGGCCCAGGCGCACCTGCGCAACCTGAACCCGTTCCCGGCCAACCTGGGCGCGGTCCTGCGCTCGTACGACAAGGTCGTGGTCCCGGAGATGAACCTCGGGCAGCTCGCGCTGCTGCTGCGCGGGAAGTACCTCGTCGACGTCGTCAGCTACACCAAGGTCGCAGGCCTTCCGTTCAAGGCCGAGGAACTGCAGAACGTGCTCACCGACATCGTGAAGGGGGTCGATGCGGCATGACCACGATCGACTTGGGGCTCCCCGGACTCGCCGGGGTGCCGACCGCCGACGAACCGCAGAAGGCCAAGGACTACAAGTCCGACCAGGAAGTCCGCTGGTGCCCCGGCTGCGGCGACTACGTGGTGCTCAACGCCGTCCAGTCGTTCCTGCCGACGCTGGGGCTCAAGCGGGAGAACATCGTCTTCATCTCCGGCATCGGCTGCTCGTCGCGCTTCCCGTACTACATGAACACCTACGGGATGCACTCCATCCACGGGCGCGCCCCGGCCATCGCCACCGGCCTCGCCACCGCCCGCCCGGATCTCTCGGTGTGGGTGGTGACCGGCGACGGCGACGCGCTGTCCATCGGCGGCAACCACCTGATCCACACGCTGCGGCGCAACGTGAACCTGAAGATCCTGCTGTTCAACAACCGGATCTACGGGCTCACCAAGGGCCAGTACTCGCCGACCTCCGAAACCGGCAAGGTCACCAAGTCCACCCCGATGGGCTCGCTGGACCACCCGTTCAACCCGATCTCGCTGGCCCTGGGCGCCGAGGCGTCCTTCGTTGGCCGCGCCATCGACTCCGACCGGGCCGGGCTCACCGAGGTCCTGCGCCAAGCCGCCGAACACCGCGGCTCCGCGCTGGTCGAGATCTACCAGAACTGCCCCATCTTCAACGACGGCGCGTTCGACGTCCTGAAGGACGCGGGCGAGGCCGAACAGCGCCTGATCCCCCTCCAGCACGGCAAACCCATCCGCTTCGGCGCCAACGGCGAGTACGGGGTGGTCCGGGCCGGGTTCGGCTCACTCGACGTCGCCAAGGTCAGCGAGGTCGGCGAAGACGCCCTGGTCGTGCACGACGCCCACGCCGAGGACCCGTCCTTCGCCTTCGCACTGTCCCGACTGTCCACTCAGGACCTCAGCCACACGGTCACCGGCGTCTTCCGTTCGGTCACCAGGCCAACCTACGACGACGCTGCCCGCGCACAGGTGGACGACGCGAAAGCATCCCGAGCCGCCGACCTGGGCTCGCTACTGCGCGGCAAGGACACCTGGACCGTCATCGCCTGACCATTCCACGTCGTCGAGCCCCCGGCCTCCGTCGGGGGCTCGACTGCTTTCGGGTGATCGTCAGACCGCGCGCGGGCGGGATGCGGTAAGCATCGGACGTGAACCGTGTGACTTCGCGGCCCGTGCGGGGGTTTCGCGAACTGCTGGGCGAACAGAAGTGGGCGGGCCTGCTCGACCACGGGGTGGAGCGGACCTACCCGCCCCGGTCGACCCTGATGCGCCAGGGCGAGCCGGGAACCTGGCTGCTGGCCGTGGTATCCGGCCGGGTCAAGGTGTACGGCACCGAACCGGACGGCGGCAGGCTGCTGATCGCCCTGCGCGCGGCCGGTGACCTGATCGGCGAGATCGCCGCGCGAACGGCGAACCCGCGCACTGCCACAGTGGAGGCCATCGACCGGTGCACGGCGCGGCTGCTGTCCGCCGAGCAGTTCACCGTCTTCCTCGACCGGCACGACGGCCAACGCGCCCTTGGCGACTACGTGATCTCGAAGCTCTCCCAAACCGTGCCGTACGAGATGGAGTTGGTGCACTTCAGCGCCGAACGCAAGATCGCGCGGCTGCTGCTGGAGGTGCTGGCGCTCGCCGACGACGCCGCGGTGGACCCGGCCCGGATACCGTTCTCCCAACAGGAGCTGGCCGACGCCCTGGGCATGGTCCGCAGCACCGTCGCGCAGTACCTCCAGCGGTTCAAGGACTCCGGCGCGTTGGCCCCGGGACCGCGGCTGACGGTGGCCGACCCGGGCCTGCTGCGCGCCTTCGCCGGGGTGTGACCCGGATCCCACTCGAACTGTCCGACGACGGACAGTTCGGTCAGACGAGTCCCGCGATCCTCTCTCGTGCACCGGAACACGAGGAGGACAACCGTGGCCGACCTGCCGCCCTACCGGGCGCTGCTGGTGGTGGACGTCAAGGGCTTCGGCGGCGTGGAAAGCCGCAACCACGCCGAGATCACCGAGCGGGTACCACTGATCCTGCGCGCGGCGTTCCAGCGCTGCGGCCTGGGCGACGACTGGGACGAGAAGCGGTTCGGGTTCACCACCGGAGACGGCTACGCGGCGGGATTCCCGTCCACGCTGTTGCCGCGGTTGCTCAAGCCGCTGCTGCAAGCCCTGCAAGACGAACTGGACTACCGGGACCGGGTGCGCGCGGACCCCGTTCCGCTGCGGATGCGAGTCAGCGTGAACGTCGGCCCGGTCACCGACACCGGTGAAGGGCTGATCAGCGAGGGCAGTGGGACCGCGCGGGTGGAAACACACCGGTTGCTCGACGCCGAGCCGGTGAAAGCCCTGCTGGCCCGCTCCGGTCCGAACACCCGGGTCGTGGCGGTGGTGTCGGCTCGTGCCTTCCACGACGCCGTGGCGGGCGGGTACACCGATGAACCGCGCGAGTTGTACGTGCCTGCACCGGTGGCGGTGAAGGAACTGACCGACCTGGCTTACCTGCGGGTGCCTTCCCCTACCGGCGACCTGTTGCGTGAGGGGTTCCTTCCCCGAACCGACGAACCGGTGCAGACTCCGCAGGACCGCCTGCCCGAAACCACGAACAGCGCGACGAACGTGCGGGGGAACGTCACCCAGGGCCGTGACCACATCAATCACAACATCAACGTCAACTCCCCGAGCAACATCAACAGCGGTTCGGGGCCGCAGCTCAACGGTTCGGGTACCCAGTACTACGACCACCGCAGCTCGACATGACGATCAACTCCAACCATGACGTCAACGCACCCTCGAACATCAACAGCGGCACCGGGCCCCAGCACAACCACTTCTACGCACCGCAACGGAGACGACGAGAGCCGCGGTTCTTCTCCACCGAGGAGATCCGACGGCTGGCCGGGCGGTTCGTGGTCCCACCGGGCTTCCCGGCGGACGCGTTCACCCGGTCCAGCACGATCCTGATCACCGGTCCGAACGGCGCGGGCAAGGTCACCGCCGCGCTGATGCTGTTGACCGACCGGGGAAGCGCCGACGTGGCGCTCCGGGTGCTCGACGACCAAGCCCCTGACCCCGATGATCCGGTCCTGGACGCCAACGAACTCCGGCAGGACGACCGGCTGCTGCTCAACCTTTGCGACGTACCGGAAAGCAGGGTTCGCGAGTTGCGGCCCGAACTTGAGGCGTATCTGGCGGCGGTGGCACGAGCACAGGCCCGCCTCGTCGTCGTGGCCGGTATCCGACAACTGCCCTGGCTACCGGATTCCCTTGTCGCACAGCAGCGACAGATCCAGCGGCCGGACGGCACGGACGTGCTGCGCGAGCATTTGGCCGCCGAGGGCATCCGACTCCCGACCACACTGTCGCAGCTGGAGCGGTTGTCGGACTACCTGACCGGATCGCCCTACGACATCGCCGAACTCGCGCGGACGACGGTCCAGGCCCGTGATCACGGCGACGGCGACGACCCGGTCGCCTGGTTGCGGTCCGCCCTGGCTGCTCGACTCGACCGGGCCGACCAGGCGGCGAACCTGTTCATCAACCACCAGGAAGCAGGCACGCGCGTCCTGATGGCGACGGCGGCGTTCCTGTCCGGCGCACCGCTGGACGCGCTGGTCGCCGCGGAGGCCATGTTCGGCCGCATGGTCAAGCTACCCAGGGACGACCAGCACGCCATGGCGGGCGCGCACCTGGCGGAGCGGATGGGTGAGGTCGGGCTGCACGCCGACGGGCGGCGCACCGTGGCGTTCACCCAGTTGGAGATGGACTCCGCGCTGCGCACGCACTTCTGGACCTACTTCCCGGATCTGCGGCCCACGGTCGAACTGTGGGTGCGGGAGGTGACCGGAGCCTCCGTGCTGCCAGGGGAAACGGCGGACAACCTGCTCACCCGCTATGCCGATCTCCTGCTCACGACCGGGAACGGCCTGCGGTTGACGAAGCTGGCCGAACACTGGTCCACCACGCCGAAGCGCCGGGAGCACCCCGAACTGGCGGCTCGGGCACTGCGGATCGGGCTGCGAGACCCCGAGTGGTCCGGGCGGTTCCGCGAGTTCGTGTACGACCGGTCACGGGCCCGGGATCTGAAGTCCGAGTTCGCGAAGGTCCTCATCACAGCGTGCGAACAGGACATCGCGCCCAACCGGCCGCCGCAGGCGCTGGTGCGGCTGCACCACTTCACCAGGCACAGCGACCCGGACGTCCGAGCCCTGGCCCACGACACGCTGATCCGCGCGGTGCACCGGTACGGGTTCCAGCGCTGGCTGCTGTACCGGTTGTGCCGCTCCGAGAACCTGAGCGACACCGATCGGGCCATCGTGCTCGACCTCCAGATCCCGCCCGCGATGGCAGGCGAGTACCACACCAGGCGGAACCTGCTGACGCTGTGGCAACAGATCTTCCGGGACACCACGCGCACCGACCGACCCGACCTGCTGTGGGAGTGGCTCGGTCGGGACCCGGAGCTGGTGATCGAGGCGTGCGGGGGGCGGGCGAACCTGCTCAACGAGCTGTACCTGCTGGCCCGCGACCAGGTACGCCACGCCGTCGACCGGAGGTCGGCCGTGGCGCGGGCGAACACCGTGCTGCGGCACGTCGACGCCGCGCTGGGAATCGACGACTACACCAACGAGAGAGGACAGGGATGAGCAGGGACATGACGAGGGTGGCCGTGTGGGGAGCGATTTCCCTGCTGCTACCGGTGTTCGCGGGCGCGGTCTTCCAGTGGGACGCGTGGATCACTCCCGTGGTCGTGATCGTCCTGCTCGGCGTGACCGCGTTGGCAACGCGGGAACAGTGGCGGCAGGCCAGCCATCCGCCGAGGGTGGAAGAACCGGAACCGGTTTTCCGGCCGCTGCCGCCCCCGGTCGAGCCGCCGCCTCCGCCTCCGCCTGCCGCCCGGGTGGTGACGTCGGTGGGCCTGGCCAGCTCGGTCGAGGGGATTCCGTTCACCTTCGGGTGCACGGTGCAGTGGCAGGGGCTCGGGCACGCGGCCGTACACACCGATCCGGAAGCGCTGGCCGTGCAGGCTGTGCTCGACCGGGCCAGGCAGGTGACCGCGCGGCATCACCCCGAGGACAGCGGCACCGTGCACGCGCTGACCGCCGCGCTCGGACACGTCGCGCCGGACGCCACCCGCGCGGTCACGGCGTGGGCGTCGTCGATCACCCTGACCATCGGCGACGAGTACCGCTCCTACGTGCAGGAACTCGCCGCTCTGCGCAGGCAGCAGCAGCTCGACCGGTTGCACATCGACCACGAGCGGACAGTGCGGTCCTACCTGAGCGACGACGTGCTGACCTCGGTCGGCAGCACCGTCGTCTGGTGGCTGGCCAAGGACCAGACCAAGGTGCGGGAGACCGTCGACCTGATCGGGGCGCTGGCGCACCTCTCGGCAACCGCCAACAACGCCGAGCCGGACCTGCGGTACCGCCACGACCACCGGCCCGAGCCGATCGCCACGCCCATCATCATCAACGGCAGTGAGAACGGCAACGGACACCATCCGGTCGCGGGGAGCGATCTGCTACCCGACCCGGACGACAACGAGAACGCCCTGTTCGGAGTCAACCAGGCCAACCTGTTGGAGCGGCACGGCTTCACCGACCTGGCCGACGAAACCCGCAAGCGGTACGGGGTCGAGGACTGGGGCAACCCGGGAGACGAGCCCGGGGAAGACCCGCGGCCGCAGGACTAGAGGTCGCTGGGTTCGGCTGGGGTGGTGGCGTTCCAGGGGACGAAACCGGCGCGTTCGGCGTCGGTGGGGGTGCGGAACCAGACGGTGGCGGTGGTGGTGGGGTAGGCGGGGGATTCGGTGGTGTGGAAGACGCCGTGGGTGCCTTTGACGGTGTAGTCGGTGGAGGGGGCGGTGCCGTCGGGGCCTGCGGGGGCCGCGGGGGCGTCGTAGGCGTCGTCGAGGGTGCCGGAGACGCGGGTGTACTCGGCGTCGCGGGACTGGAGGGGGATGCGGACCTTGGGGGTCGGCATCACCCACGGGGGGCGCGGCGCGGCGGCTCTGGTGAGGAAACGCCAGGTGAGGGCGATGCCGAGCAGGAAGGACAGCACGCACCAGAGAAGTGGTCGCCGCATGGGTGCCTCCTCGTGGCCGTCGCCGGACGGGTTCACGGCCTGGAAACCCTTGTATCACCCAGCGTGGGCGGCTGCCACCCAGGCACGGCCGTGCGCCGCCGCGCGTCGCACCAAAGGGTGACCCCCGGACCGGGGGTCAGCCGAGGGGGCGGAAGCCGACCCGCTCGGCGTCGGCGACCGAGCGGAACCACACCTCGGCGACCGTGCGGTCGAACTTCGGCGACTCCGGCGAGCAGTAGCGCAGCGCGGTGACGCTGGCCTTCACCGTGTACTCGCTGGACGGCGACCGGCCACCGGGCAGCGGCATCGCCGAACCGGGGCCGAACGGGCCGGGCGGCACGAACGGGTCGACGCCGGTGGGCGGCGACTGCTGCAGCGTGCGGGCGCCACGCAGCCGGTTCGGCGGCGGGGGCGCGGGCTTGCTCGCGCCGGAGGTGTCCGCGGGCAGGATCGGCTCGAACAGAGACCGCTCGCGGTCGGACGTGGCCGTCGCGGTGCGCGCGACCTGCGGCTCAAGTGCCGGGGCGGCGACGGGGGCGGGCGGGGCGGCCGGGGACGAGGTCTGCACGCCGAACGGGAACCGGGTCTGCGGCTTCGCCGGGACCCGCTTCGGCAGCAGACCCGCACCCCGCTCCTGCTGGGCCTGACCGTAGGCCAGGGTGGGTTCGATGGGCTGCTGGAACCCCGGCTGCTCGGTCACCACCGCCCGCGCCGGTTCGGGTATCGCCACCTCGGCCGCGGCGTGCGCGGGCCTGCGCTCCAGGTCCGACTCCGGCTCGGACGTCCACGCGGGCTCGGCGGAGCGCCACGGGGACTCCGGCTCGGCGGACCCGCGCGCGGGCTCGGCCAGCCACTCGGCGCCCTTGTCCTGGCGCCACGGCTCGACGGTGTCGGCGGGCTGGTAGCGGGTGTTCTCGGCGGCGGGCTCGAAAGACCGGTCTGCGTCGTCAGTGTGGTCGGGCGCGGGCTCGTCGTCGTGGATCGCCGGGACGAACTGCGTCTGGTCGACGGAGGCGATGGCCGGGGCGTCGCGGCGCTCGTCGTCCTCGCGGTCGGCGGACTCGTCGAATCGCTCGTACTGCGTGGCCTCGTTGTATGTGGCCTCGTTGTATTGCGTGGCCTCGCTGTACTGGGTCGACCCGTTGAACTGCGCAGGCTCGCGGTACTGCTCAGGCTCGTCGTACTGAGTCGACTCGCCGTACTGCGCGGGCTCGCTGTACTGCGTCGGCTCGTTGTACTGCGTCGACTCGTACTGGGCGGCCTCATCGTGCTGCGCGGGCTCACCGTGCTGCGTGGCCTCGTCGTACTGCGTGGACCCGTTGTACTGGGTGGGCTCGTGGTGCTGCGCGGCCTCGTGGTGCTGGGCGGGTTCCTCGGCGGGGCGCGTGCCGTAGCGGGCCACCTCGGTCGGGTCCAGGTAGCCGGTGCGGTCGAAGTCCGGCTCGTCGTCCAGGTCGTCGACCAGCGAGTGCTGGTCGGCGGACTCGTCGAGCTCGCGGATCAGTTCCGCCGGGATCGGCGTGGTGTGCTGGGTGAAGATCGTGCCGCGGTCGTCGTCGCGATCTTCGTCGTCGTAGTCCTCGGCGTCCTCGGCAGTGGAGCGCTCAGCGACGGCGGCGGGCTGCTCGTGGTCGTCTTCGGCGTAGTACTCGGCCTCGGTGGACTCGTCCAGGTCGTCGACCAGCCGGTCGTGCCTGCCCGCGGGGACCGGCTCGTCGGCGCGCTCGGCCTCGTCCAGGTCGGCCTGCTCGGTGTCGCGGTGCTCGGCATCGAGGTCAGCGGTGTGCTCGGCGGCGTCGGCCTCGTCGACCAACTGGTCGGACTGGGGCGGGTCGGCGAACCAGTCGCGCTCGGTCTCGTCGGCGGCGGGCCGGATGAACTGGGTGGCCTCGACCGACGACGGCTCGACCCGCCGGGCGTGCTCGACCGGCTCGATGTCGGTCAGCGACGGCTCACCGGACGGGGCGGGCATCGCGCGCAGGCCGTTGTCGTCCTCGTCGGACAGCGTCAGCAGCCCGCGGCGGATGTCGTCGCCACCCGCGGCGACCCGCTGCTCCACCGGTTCCGCGTGGAACCCGGGGACCATCGAGTAGCCGCTGTCCTCGGCTGCGGGCAGCGCGTCGCGCCTGCGGGACTGGGCGAGCTGGTCTTCCAGCTCGACGACGCGCCTGCGGGCGGGGAGGGCGACAATGGCCCAGCACAGGGCCGCACCGACCAGGAAACCGGCGAGGCTCCACACCCACACCTGCCCGAAGAACGGCATCGCCGACCTCTCCCTCCCGGCCGCGTCCGGACCGACGCGTCACACGGTTGTCCAAGCCTAGGGGAGGTTACTGCGACGCGTCGGACCACCGGCGGCATGCCGCGCAATTAGCCGCTACGTCACAGTGGGCCAGCCAAAACGGTGCCTCAGCGGGTTCGCGCGACTACATAACGTGTCAGCAGTTCCATCGCGTCGCGGGCGGCGCACGGGGGCAGGTCGCCGAGCGCCGCGTACCCGCGTTCGACGTAGGTCCCCAGCGTCTGGCGGGCGCGTTCCAGCCCGGCTGACCGGCGCAGCCGCTCCAGGGCCTCCTCAACCGCGTCGTCGGCGGCGATCGGGCCGGACAGCAGCTC
This sequence comes from Actinokineospora inagensis DSM 44258, assembly GCF_000482865.1. Taxonomy (GTDB): domain Bacteria; phylum Actinomycetota; class Actinomycetes; order Mycobacteriales; family Pseudonocardiaceae; genus Actinokineospora; species Actinokineospora inagensis. The sequence continues at coordinate 42,984 of NZ_KI519518.1, forward strand.
ACCCAACCGGGGATCATCCCCTTCAGCGATGGCGTAGAGCATCGGCAGGGTCAGCACCCCCTCGCGCAGGTCGGTGCCCGGGGTCTTGCCGGACTCGTGCGCCGGGGAGGCGATGTCGATGATGTCGTCGGAGATCTGGAACGCGGCGCCGATGATCTCGCCGAACCGGTGCAGTGCCTCGACCTCGGTGCGCGACGCACCGGAGAACAGGCCGCCGTAGCGGCCGGAGGTGGCGATCAGCGACCCGGTCTTCTGCCCGATCACCGACAGGTAGTGCTCGACCGGGTCGTCCGCGCCGGGGCCGACCGTCTCGCGCATCTGCCCGGTGACCAGTTCGCGCATGGTCTCCGCGATCACCCTGGTGGCCTCCGCGCCGAGGTCGGCGACCAGCATCGACGCGTGCGCGAACAGGAAGTCGCCGGTCAGGATGGCCACCGAGTTGTTCCACCTGGCGTTGGCGGACGCGTCGCCGCGGCGCATGGTGGCCTCGTCCATGACGTCGTCGTGGTAGAGCGTGGCCAGGTGCACCAGTTCCACCGCCACCGCCGCGGTGACCACCTGGTCGGTCGCGCCGTCGTTGAACTCGGCGGCCAGCAGGGTGAACAGCGGCCGGAACCGCTTGCCGCCTGCCTTGAACAGGTGCAGGGCCGCCTCGTCGACGAACTCGAAGTCGCTGTGCACGACCTCGCGCAGCATCGACTCGACCCGGGCCAGACCGCCCGCGACCGTGCCGACCAGACGGGGGTCGGCCTGGTCGAGGCCGAGGAACGCGGGGATGCCGGAGTTCTCGGTGGTGGTCACGGCAGCGGCACTCCTGATCAGCGTTCGGCTGTGGAATCCCGAGCCTACTTGGCACCCCGGCGCACACCGCCCCGGATGTCTCGAAGGCCACCCCCGCGCGGCGCGGGGGTGGCCTTCGTCAAGACAGTCCGGAACGCCCGGGTCTAGTGGATCGCGAAGACCCCGCTGCCCGCCCAGTCGAGTGCGAACGCGGGCGCGACACCCAGCAGCAGCGTGACGATGACGCCGAGGGTGATGGCGGCCGTGGTGAACGCGCCGGGCACGGTCACCGAGGGGCCGTCGGCGGCGGGCTCGCTGAAGTACATCAGCACGATCACCCGGAGGTAGAAGAACGCGGCGACCGCGGAGGCGATCAGCGCGATCACCACCAGCGGCGCCATCCCGCTGGCGACCGCGGCCTGGAACACCACGAACTTGCCGACGAACCCGCTGGTCAACGGGATGCCCGCCAGGGCAAGCAACAGGAACGTGAACACACCGGCCACCAGCGGCGAGCGCTTCGCCAGCCCCGCCCACTGCGACAGGTGCGTCGCCTCACCGGACGAGTCGCGCACCAGGCTGATCACGCCGAACGCGGCGAGCGTGGTGAAGCCGTAGGTCAGCAGGTAGAACAGGGTGCCGGACAGGCCCTTGTCGGTCAGCGCGATCGCGCCGATGAGCAGGAAACCCGCGTGTGCCACCGACGAGTACGCGATCATGCGCTTCACGTCGGTCTGGGTCAGGCCGAGCACCGCGCCGATCAACATCGACACGATCGCCACGCCCCAGAGCACCCCGCGCCACTCCCACTGGGTGGAGCCGAAGGCGACCTGCAGCACCCGCAGGATCCCGCCGAACGCGGCGACCTTGGTGCAGGCGGCCATGAACGCGGTCACCGGGGTCGGCGCACCCTGGTAGACGTCCGGGGTCCAGGTGTGGAACGGGCCGACCGACGCCTTGAACAGCAGACCCACCACCAGCAGGCCCATCCCGGCGAACAGCAGCGTGTCCGAGCGGTCCGAACCGGCGGCAGAGGCGGCGATGTCGCTCAGCCGCACCGAACCGGCGTAGCCGTAGAGCAGCGCGACGCCGTAGAGGAAGAACGCCGAGGCGAACGCGCCGAGCAGGAAGTACTTGACCGCCGACTCCTGGGACAGCAGGCGGCGACGGCGGGCGAGGCCGCACATCAGGTACAGCGGCAGCGACAGCACTTCCAGCGCCACGAACATGGTCAGCAGGTCGTTGGCCGCGCAGAAGGTCATCATGCCGCCGAGCGCGAACAGCGTCAGCGGGAAGACCTCGGTCTGCATGCCGGTCGAGGCGACCTGCGCCCGGTCCTGGACGGTGCCCGGCCGGATCGCGGCGGACGCGACGAACGCGCCGCCCGGCTCGACCGAGCGGTCCGCGATCAGCAGCACCGCGCCCAGCGTCAACGCCAGCAGGGTGCCCCACAGGAACAGCGTGGGCCGGTCGACCGCGAGCGTGCCGAACATCGCCGTCTCCCCCGCGGCAGGCGCGTCGGAGACGTAGGTGACCAGCTTGACCGCGGCGGCCGCGAGGGTCAGCAGCGCCAGCGCCACCTGCGCGGGCCAGCGCAGGTGCCGGGGCAGCAGCGCCTCGAACAGCACGCTCAGGCAGGCCGCGCCGAGCACGATCAGGATCGGCCAGATCGCCCCGATCGGCGGCGCCTCGATCTTCGCTGGCTGTGCGGGCTGCGCTTGCGCGAGCACCAGCACGGAGGTCATCACCGACACTGCAACTGCCTCTCTCCGGACTGGACAGCCTGGACCGGGTCGACCAGCGCCGCCTGGCACATGGTGGCGTTCACGGCCGGGGTCACGATGTCGAGCACCGGCTTGGGGAAGATCCCCAGGCCGACGATGAGCAGGACCAGCGGCGCGAGCACCAGCTTCTCCCGGCCGCTGAGGTCGCCGATCGCCCGCTTGGCGCCCACCTCGGGGTCGACCATGGTGCCCGGCCCGCCCGCGGCGCCGACCAGCGCGTTGCCGCGCAGCGGGCCCTGCATGACCCGCTGGTAGAGCCACAGCACGTAGAGCGCGGCGAAGATCATGCCGACGGTGCCGATGATCGTGTACACCGGCGCGTTCGGGAACGAGCCGACCAGCACCAGGAACTCGCTGACGAAGGAGCTGGTGCCGGGCAGCGACAGCGAGCTCAGGCCCGCGATGAGGAACAGCGCGGCGAGCACCGGGGTCAGCTTGGCCATGCCGCCGTAGTCGGCGACCCTGGTGGAACCGCCGCGGGCGATCACCATGCCCACCACCAGGATCAGCATGCCGGTGGCGATGCTGTGGTTGACCATGTAGGTGACCGAGCCGGTCAACGACTGCGAGCTGAACGCGAAGATGCCCAGCGCGATGAAGCCGAAGTGGGCGATCGACACGTACGCCAGGAACCGCTTCATGTCCCGCTGGCCGGTGGCCAGCATGGCGCCGTAGATGATCCCGGCCACCGCCAGGACCAGCACCAGCGGCGCGAGCTTGCGGCTGGCGTCGGGGAACATCGGCAGCAGGTAGCGCAGGAAGCCGAAGGTGCCGACCTTGTCCAGGATGCCGACCAGCAGCACCGCTACCCCGATCGGCGCCTCGGCGGTGGCATCCGGCAGCCAGGTGTGCAGCGGCACCAGCGGCGCCTTGACCGCGAACGCGATGAAGAAGCCGAAGAACAGCCAGATCTGGGTGGACAGCGGCGCGTCGTGCACCACCTGGACCAGGGTGGCCCAGTCGAAGGTGCCCTTGCCGAGCTCGTTCCCGGCCATCACGTAGCAGCCGATGACCGAGGCCAGCATGATCAGGCCGCCGAGGAACGAGTACAGGAAGAACTTCACCGCCGCGTACTGCCTGCGCTGGCCGCCGTAGGAGCCGATCAGGAAGTACATCGGGATCAGCATGATCTCGAACAGCACGTAGAACAGGAACACGTCGGTCGCGGCGAACACGCCGACGGTCAACGCCTGCTCCAGCAGGATCAGCGCGAAGAAGCCGCCCTTGCTGCGGCCCTCGGGCAGCTTGTCCGCCCAGCCCGCGCCGATCACCAGCGGCACCAGCAGCCCGATGACCGCGATCATCACCAGCGCGATGCCGTCGACGGCGAACGAGATGTGCACGCCGAAGGACGGGATCCAGTCGAACGAGAACGACTGCTGCAGCCGGGCCCCGCTCGGCTCGAACCGGAACCAGGCCACCAGGCCGAGCACGAACTCGACCACGGAGAACCCGAGCGCGGCGGCCTTGGCGGTGCCGTCGTTGCCGCGCAGGGCGACCACGACGACGGCGCCGAGCAGCGGCAGCAGCAGGAGCGCCGCCAGCAGCCAGGACCCCGCCGAGGAGACCGACGTGGGGTTGGTCATGCGAACCTCACCATCAGCAGTGCGGCGATCACCAGGATCGACCCTCCGAGCATGGACAGCGCGTACGAGCGGACGAAGCCGGTCTGCAGCCTGCGCAGCCGGCCGGAGCTGCCGCCCAGGCCCGCCGCGATGCCGTTGACCAGGCCGTCCACGCCGCGGTTGTCGACGAACACCAGGAACCTGGTGAGCCAGACGCCGGGGCGGGCGAACAGCGCCTCGTTGAGGTGGTTGCCGTACAGGTCGGCGCGCGCGGCGCGGACCGGGAAGGACACCCGCTCGGGGCGGGCGACCGGCTGCTCACCGCGGCCGAACAGGGCGAAGGCGATGCCGGCGCCGATCGCGGAGATCACCACGGTGAGGATGGAGACGACGGTCGCCGAGAGCGGGCCGTGCTCCTCCTGCAGCTTGCCGACGGCGGGTTCGAGCCACTCCGGCAGCATCCCGGACAGGATGCCGCCCGCGGCGACCGAGCCGATGGCCAGGATGATCATCGGGACGGTCATCGTCGGGCCGGACTCGTGCGGGTGGTAGGCACGGCCGTCCGCGGACTTCAGGTTCTCCCAGCGCGGCTTGCCGAGGAACACCAGGATCAGCAGGCGGGTCATGTAGAACGCGGTGAGTCCCGCGCCGAGCAGCGCGATGCCGCCGAAGACCCAGCCCCGGGTGCCACCCTCGGCGAGCGCGGCCTCGATGATCGCGTCCTTGGAGAAGTAGCCGGACAGGAACGGGAAGCCGATCAGCGCGAGGTAGCCCAGCGTCCAGGTGACGAAGGTGATCGGCATCTTCTTGGCCAGGCCGCCGAGCCGCCGGATGTCGCCCTCGTCGTTCATGCCGTGCATCACCGAACCGGCGCCGAGGAACAGCCCGGCCTTGAAGAAGCCGTGGGTGAGCAGGTGCAGGATGCCGAGCGCGTACCCGGCCGGGCCGAGGCCGACGGCCACGATCATGTACCCGATCTGGCTGACCGTGGAGTACGCCAGGACCTTCTTGAAGTCGTCGTAGGCGCAGCCGATGACGCAGCCGAGCACCAGGGTGATCGCGCCGATGATCATCACGACCAGTCGGGCGTCGGCCGCCTGCGCCAGCGAGTACAGCGGGCTGGACCGGGCGATCAGGTAGACACCGGCGGTCACCATCGTCGCGGCGTGGATCAGCGCGGACACCGGGGTCGGGCCCGCCATCGCGTCCGGCAACCACGCCTGCAGCGGGAACTGGCCGGATTTACCGCAGGCACCGAGCAGCAGCAGGATGCCGATCGAGACGATGACCCCGGTGGACTGGTGGCCGATCTGGGCGAACACCACGTCGTACTGGGTCGACCCCATGTTCTTGAACATCAGGAAGATCGCCAGCGCCAGGCCGACGTCGCCGACCCGGTTCATCAGGAACGCCTTCTTCGCCGCCGTGGCCGCGAAGTCCTTGCCCTGGTACCAGCCGATCAGCAGGTAGGAGGCGAGGCCGACGCCCTCCCAGCCGAAGTAGAGGGTCACGAACCCGTTGCCCAGCACCAGCAGCAGCATCGCCGCGACGAACAGGTTCAGGTAGGCGAAGAACCGCCGCCGGTCCCGGTCGTCGGACATGTAGCCGACCGAGTAGATGTGGATCAGCGAGCCGACCCCGGTGATCAGCAGCACGAAGGTCAGCGACAGCGGGTCGAGCCGCAGGCCGAACTCGACGTTGAGGCTGTTGACCGGGATCCAGTCGAACAGGTGCAGGTCGCGCGTGCGCGCCGCCGCGTCCAACGAGGTGGTGCTGAAGAACAGGATGAGGCCGTAGACGAACGCCGCGACGACGGTGGCGATGCCGAGCAGGTGCCCCCACTTGTCGGTGCGGCGACCGCCGAGCAGCAGCACCACGGCCCCGAACGCGGGCAGCACGAGCAGCAGCCACGCCGCATTCGCCACCCCGGACGCCTGCTGCACCTCGGCAGCGGCGAGGTTGATGGTTCCCGTCACCGGAGGTTCCCCTTAGTACTTCAGCAGGTTGGAGTCGTCGACCGAGGCGGTGCGGCGGGTCCGGAAGATCGACATGATGATGGCAAGACCGACCACGACCTCGGCCGCGGCCACCACCATGACGAAGAACGCCATGATCTGGCCGTTGAGCGAGCCGTTGATCCGCGCGAAGGTCACCAGCGACAGGTTCACCGCGTTGAGCATCAGCTCCACGCACATGAACACGACGATGGCGTTGCGGCGCACCAGGACGCCGACGGCGCCGATGGTGAACAGCAGCGCGGACAGCAGCAGGTAGTACGTCGGGGTCACGACTCCTCCTTGCCTGGGACGAGCGCGCGGGCGTCCGGGCCGGGCAGGGTGCCCGCGACGGCCTTGCGCTCCTCGTCGAGCTTCGCCGAGGCGGTGGCGTCGATGAGCCGGGACAGCGACTCCTCGGCGACCGAGCCGTCGGGCAGCAGCGCGGGGGTGGCCACCGAGTTGGAGGTGGCGAACACGCCGGGGCCGGGCAGCGGCGACGGGCGGTCGTGCTCGCCGCGGAAGCGGGCCTCGACCAGTTCCTTCTGCGTCTTGCGGCCGCGCAGGTGGCGCTCGACGTAGCCGAGCACCATGGCGCCGACGGCGGCGGTGATCAGCAGCGCCGAGGTCAGCTCGAACGGGAACACGTAGTCGGAGAACAGCGCCCGGCCGATGTTGGCGACGTTGCCCTTGCCGCCGTTGGCCGTCTCACCGGCGAGGCCGACCGGCCGGACGTCGTTGAGCGCGCGGGCGACCGCGGCCACGACCAGCACGGCGAGCCCGACCCCGAGCACGGTGGCCCACAAGCGCTGCCCGCGCAGGACTTCCACGACGGAGTCCGACGAGTCCCGGCCGACCAGCATGAGCACGAACAGGAACAGCATCATGATCGCGCCGGTGTAGACGATGATCTGCACGAACCCGAGGAACGGGGCCTGCTGCACCAGGTAGATCACGCCGAGGCTGAGCATGGTCAGCACCAGGAACAGCGCCGAGTGCACCGCGTTCTTGGCGAAGATCATGCCGAGCGCGCCCGCGAGCGCCAGCGGGCCGAGCACCCAGAAGGACACGGCCTCGCCGGTGGACACGTGGTTCGCGGCTTCCTGGGCCAGCAGCATGGTGGCGCTCACTTGGTCGCCTCCGCGTTGCGGGCCAACTGCGGGCCGTTGACGTAGTAGTCCTGCTCGTTGTCGCCGAGGCGCATCGGGTGCGGCGGCTGCTCCATGCCGGGCAGCAGCGGCGCCATGAGCTGTTCCTTGGTGTAGATCAGCCGCTGCCGGTCGTCGTCCGCGAGCTCGAAGTCGTTGAGCATGGTCAGCGACCGGGTCGGGCAGGCCTCGATGCACAGGCCGCAGCCGATGCAGCGCAGGTAGTTGATCTGGTAGTCGGCGCCGTAGCGCTCACCGGGGGAGAACCGCTGCTCGTCGGAGTTGTCGCCGCCCTCGACGAAGATCGCGTCCGCCGGGCAGGCCCACGCGCACAGCTCGCAGCCGACGCACTTCTCCAGCCCGTCCGGGTGCCGGTTGAGCTGGTGGCGGCCGTGGTAGCGGGCGGCGGTGCCGGGGAAGTTCTCCGGGTACTCCTCGGTGACGACCTTCTTGAACATCGTCGAGAAGGTGACCCCGAAGCCCTTCAGGGGGTCCAAGATGCTCACTGCTGCGCCTCCTTGTCCGCGCCCGCGCCGACCGCGGCCTTCTCCCGCCTGCGCCGGGTCCTCGGCTTCAGGTCGGCCTTGGTGGGCACCTGCAGATCCAGCGGCGGGACCGGGTAGCCGCCGCCGGTGACCGGCACGACCGGGCCGTCCGAGCCGGGCGCGGTGCGCTCGGGCAGCAGGAACGCCAAGCCGATGAGCACCAGCAGCACGATGCCGCCGGTGACCAGGATGGTGTTGGTGGAGATCTCCGCCTCGTTGCGGATCGCCCGCTGGGCGACCACCAGCAGGATCCACACCAGGTTGGCCGGGACCAGGACCTTCCAGCCCAGCTTCATGAACTGGTCGTAGCGCATCCGGGGCAGCGTGCCGCGCAGCCAGATGAACACGAACAGGAAGACGGCGGTCTTGCCGAAGAACCACAGCAGCGGCCACCAGCCGGTGTTGAAGTAGTTGTGGTCGATCAGCGAGATCGGCCACGGCGCCATGTACCCGCCGAAGAACAGCGTGGTGCAGAACGCCGAGACGATGACCATGTTGACGTACTCGGCGAGGAAGAACAGCGCGAACTTCATCGAGCTGTACTCGGTGTGGAACCCGCCGACCAGTTCGGACTCGGCCTCGGGGAGGTCGAACGGGGCGCGGTTGGTCTCGCCGACCATCGAGATGAAGTAGATGACGAAGCTCGGGATCAGCAGGTAGAAGTACCAGCCGCCGTGCTGCGCGTCGACGATGTCGCCGGTGGACAGCGACCCGGAGAACAGGATGACCGCCACGATGGACAGGCCCATCGCGATCTCGTAGGAGATCACCTGCGCCGCCGAGCGCAGACCGCCGAGCAGCGGGTACGGCGAGCCGGACGCCCAGCCCGCCAGCACGATGCCGTAGACGCCCATCGACGAGCAGGCCAGCACCACCAGCACGCCGACCGGCAGGTCGACCAACTGCAGCACGGTGCGCTCGCCGAAGATGGAGACCTCCGGGCCGAACGGGATCACCGAGAACGCCACGAACGCCGGGATGGTGGACATGATCGGGGCCAGGAAGTAGACCTTCCGGTCCGCCGTGTCCGGGATGATCTGCTCCTTGAACGGGAGCTTGATCGCGTCCGCGATGGACTGGAACCAGCCGCCGGGGCCGACCCGGTTCGGGCCGGGCCGGTGCTGCATCCTGGCCACGATCTTGCGCTCCAGCACGATCATCGCCATGGTCGAGAGCGCGCCGAGCAGCAGCAGCACCACCGCCTTGATCAGGATCAGCCAGATCGGGTCGTCGGCCAGGAGTTCTGCCCTGGTCATGAGTTGCCTCCACTCACCGTCACCACGGCGCCGTGGCCGACCCCGAGGGTGCGGCGCACGGTCGAGCCGGGCGAGTTGCCCGGCAGCCAGACCACGCCGTCGGGCAGGTCGGCGATCTGCACCGGGACGGTCAGCGCGCCCCGGTCGGTCGACACGGTGGCGGTCCCGGCCACCCCGAGGTCGGTCGCGGTCTTGGCGTTGAGCCGGGCGAACACCGGTCGGGCGGTGCCCGCCAGGTGCGGCTCGTCGTCCTGCATGGACCCGTTGTCCAGCAGTTGCCGCCAGGTCGCCAGCACGGCCTGCCCGGCGGCCGGTTCGGCCACAGTGGACGGTGCGACGTCCGGGGCGGCCGCGCTCGTGGCGACCGAGCCGAGCCGGGTCAGGTCGGCGCCGCTGGCAGCGGGGGTCTGGGTGAACAGGTCGACGTCCATCTCGACGGCGAGCGAGTCCAGCACCCGACCGTCCGGCAGCGCGCCGGTGCCCTCCAGGGTGTGCCCGAACGCGCGGCGGCGGCCCTCCCAGTTGAGGTAGCTGCCGGACTTCTCCACCGCGGGGGCGATCGGCAGCACCACGTCGGCGAGCGCGGTCGCCGCGCTGTGCCGCAGTTCCAGGCTCACCACGAACCCGGCCTCGGCGATGCCGCGCACCGCGAGCTCCGGGTCGGCCAGGTCGAGCGGGTCGACCCCGCCGATGACCAGCGCGTCCAGCTTGTGGTTGTCCAGGGCGGTCAGGATCTCGTCGGTGGACCGGCCCGGGGTGGCGGGCAGCGCCCCCTCGGCCAGGCCCCACGCCTGCTCGACGGCGGCGCGGGCCGCGGCGTCGGTGACCAGGCGGCCGCCGGGCAGCAGGTTCGGCGCGGCGCCCGCGTCGAGCGCGCCGCGCTCACCGGCCCGGCGCGGGATCCAGGCGACCTTGGCGCCGGTGGCCGCGGCCAGCCGGAGCACCGCGGTCAGCAGGCCGGGGACCTGGGCGGCGCGCTCGCCGACCAGGATGACCGACCCGGCCGCGCCGAGCGCCTCGGTGACGTCCGGGGCGTGCGCGGCGAGGCTGTCCAGTGCGGCGGGCTCGCTGCCCGGCACGCAGGCCAGCAGGGTGCCGTTGGTCTTGGTGACGCTCGGGGTCGTCCACTGGCCCAGGTGGAACACCCTGGTCCGGTTCTTCCTGGCCGCCTTGCGCAGCCGCAGGAACACGATCGGCGCCTCTTCCTCCGGGTCGAGCGCGACCAGCAACGCGGCCGGTGCCTTCTCGATGCCGGTGAAGGTGACCCCGGTGTCCGGCGTCGTACCGACCACGGTGGACGCCAGGAAGGCCAGCTCCTCGGCCGAGTGCGGCCGGGCGCGGAAGTCGACGTCGTTGGTGCGCAACGCGATCCGGGCGAACTTGGCGTAGGCGTAGGCGTCCTCGACGGTCAGCCGACCGCCCGCCAGCACGCCGACGCCGCGGCCGTCGCGGGCCTTGAGCAGCCCGGCCGCGGCGACCTGCAGCGCCTCGGTCCAACTGGTCTCGACCAGCTCACCGGTGCGCTCGTCGCGGACCAGTGGCCGGGTGACCCGGTCGCCCGCGTTCGCGTAGCGGAACGCGAACCGGCCCCGGTCGCAGATCCACTCCTCGTTGACCTCGGGGTCGTCGCCCGCGAGCTTGCGCATCACCTTGCCGCGCCGCCAGTCGGTGCGCTCCGCGCAGCCCGACGAGCAGTGCTCGCAGACGCTCGGGGTGGACACCAGGTCGAACGGGCGGGACCGGAACCGGTAGGCGGCGCTGGTGAGCGCGCCGACCGGGCAGATCTGGATGGTGTTGCCGGAGAAGTACGACTGGAACGGCTTCTCCTCGGCGATGCCGATCTGCTGCTGCGCGCCGCGCTCAAGCAGCTCGATGAACGGGTCGCCCGCGATCTGCGCGGAGAACCGGGTGCAGCGCTGGCAGAGCACGCAGCGCTCGCGGTCGAGCAGCACCTGGGTGGACACCGGGATCGGCTTGGCGAAGGTCCGCTTGGTCTCGACGAACCGGGATTCGGTGCGGCCGTGCGCCATCGCCTGGTTCTGCAGCGGGCACTCACCGCCCTTGTCGCAGATCGGGCAGTCCAGCGGGTGGTTGATCAGCAGCAGCTCCATCACGCCCTGCTGCGCCTTGTCCGCCACCGGCGAGGTCCGCTGCGTCCGCACCACCATGCCGTCGGCGACGGTGATCGTGCAGGATGCCTGCGGCTTGGGCATCGGCCGCCCGCCCATCTCGACCTCGACCAGGCACTGGCGGCAGGCACCGGCCGGGTCGAGCAGCGGGTGGTCGCAGAACCGGGGGATCTGGATGCCCAGCCGCTCGGCGGTGCGGATGACCAGCTCGCCCTTGGGGGCGTCCACCTCGTTGCCGTCGATGACCAGCCGCACGTGCCCGTCCGGCACCGGCCTGGTCGCGGTGGGGTTCTCGGGCGCGATGGTCATGACTGCGCTCCTACGAGTGCGCGGTTCTTGTCGCAGAGCGCCAAGAACTCGTCCCGGAAGTACTTGATGCCGCTGGTGATCGGGCTGACCGCGCCGTCACCGAGCGCGCAGAACGAGCGGCCCAGGATGTTGTCGCAGATGTCGAGCAGCGTGTCGATGTCGGACTCGGTGCCCTTGCCATCGACCATCCGCTCCAGGATGCCGGTGAGCCAGTAGGTGCCCTCGCGGCACGGGGTGCACTTGCCGCACGACTCGTGCTCGTAGAACTGGGTCCACTTCATCACCGCCCACGGCACGGACACGGTCTCGTTGAAGACCATCACCGCGGTGGTGCCCAGCATCGACCCGGCGGCCGCGGCGCCCTCGAAGTCCAGCGGGACGTCGAGGTGCTCGGCGGTGAACATCGGGGTCGAGGAGCCGCCCGGGGTCCAGAACTTCAGCGGGACGCCGTCCTTCATGCCGCCTGCCAGCTCCAGCAGCTCGCGCAGCGTGGTGCCCAGCGGCGCCTCGAACTGGCCGGGGTTGGTCACGTGCCCGGAGATCGAGTAGATCTTCGGGCCGGGGGACTTCTCGGTGCCCATGGTGCGGAACCAGTCGGAGCCGCCGTTGATGATGAACGGCACGCTGGCGATGGTCTCCACGTTGTTCACCGTGGTCGGCGCCGCGTAGAGACCGGCGGCGGCGGGGAACGGCGGCTTGAGCCGGGGCTGGCCGCGGCGGCCCTCCAGCGAGTCCAGCAGCGCGGTTTCCTCACCGCAGATGTACGCGCCCGCGCCCGCGTGGACGGTGATCTCCAGGTCGAACCCGGAGTCCAGGATGTTCGCGCCCAGGTAGCCCGCCGCGTGCGCCTCGCGGACCGCCGCGTTGAGGCGGCGGATGCAGTGCAGGGCCTCGCCGCGCACGTAGATGAAGCAGTGGTGCGACCGCATCGCGTAAGAGGCGATGATGCAGCCCTCGATGAGCGAGTGCGGGTCGGCCATCATCAACGGGATGTCCTTGCAGGTCCCCGGCTCGCCCTCGTCGGCGTTGATCACCAGGTAGTGCGGTTTGTCCTCGTTGGGCGGCATGAACGACCACTTGATGCCGGACGGGAAACCGGCACCACCACGGCCACGCAGACCGGAGGCCTTCACGACCTCGACGAGCTGTTCCGGGGTTCCCGCGAGCGCCTTGCGCAGCGCGGTGTAGCCCTCCAACTGCTCGTAGGTCTTGATGGACCAGGAAGTCGGGGACAGCCAACGCTTGGTCAACACCGGGGTGACCGGCGCGGGCTTGTTCGCGGTGGTCACTTCTTCTCCACCTCCGGAAGCGGCGGGTTCGGCATGGCAGGAGCGGTCCACCCGCGGTCCTCGGCCAACTTGGCGCCGCGCAGGGTTTCCACCGCCGCGCTCGGGCCGTCCACAGTGGACCGGTAACCGGCCTCGTCGTCCGGCCAGAACCCGGCCAGCTCCAGCTCCGCGGTGCGGAAGTCGCGCAGCGGCGCGCCCCGGGTCGGCGCGGGCTTCTCGCCGCGCTGAAGCGCCTGGACCAGGTCCAGCGCCGTCTCCGGGGTCTGGTTGTCGTAGAACTCGTAGTTGACCTGGATCACCGGGCCGAGGTCGCAGGCCGCCAGGCACTCGGCGTGCTCCAGCGTGATCGACCCGGTCGAGCCCGGCTCACCCGCGGTCTCGTTGTGCCCCAGGCGCTTGCCGCCCTCGCCGAGGTGCTCACCGAGCCGCTGGTAGATCTCGTCGCCGCCCAGCACCGCGCACAGGGTGTTGGTGCACACGCTGACCAGGTGCTCACCGCAGGTCTTGCGCTTGTACATGGTGTAGAAGGTCGCGACCGCGCTCACCTCGGCCGCGGTCAGGTTCAGCTCGCGCGCGCAGAACTGGATGCCCGCTTGGCTCACCCGACCCTCGACCGACTGCACCAGGTGCAGCATCGGCAACAGCGCCGACCGCGACTGCGGGTACCGCGTGATGATCGCCCGCGCCCGCTCGGTGGTCACCCCGTCGAAGACCGACAGGTCCTCGACCACCTCGGCGACCAGGTGCCCGGCCGGGACCGGGGACACCCCCAGCACGTCGGTGTCCGGCGCGCTCGCCTGGTGGGTCGTACCCGCCCCGACGCTGGAGCCACCGTACGTGGAACCGGTGCTGCTCAACGGTCACACCCCCCCATCACCGGGTCGATCGAGGCGACGGCCGCGATCACGTCGGCGACCATGCCGCCCTCGGACATCGCGGGCATCGACTGCAGGTTCACGAAGCTGGGTTCGCGCACGTGCACGCGCACCGGGCGGGTTCCGCCGTCGGACACCAGGTGGTAGCCCAACTCGCCGCGCGGCGACTCCACCGGCACGTACACCTGGCCCGCCGGGACCTTGAAGCCCTCGGTGACCAGCTTGAAGTGGTGGATCAGCGACTCCATCGACTGGCCCATGATCTTGCGCACGTGCTCGAGCGAGTTGCCCATGCCGTCCGGGCCGATGGTCAGCTTCGCGGGCCAGGCCACCTTCTGGTCCTCGACCATCACCGGACCCGGCTCCAGCTTCTTGAGCGCCTGGTTGATGATCCGCAGCGACTGGTGGATCTCCTCGACCCGCAGCAGGTACCGGGCGAACGAGTCCGCGTCCGGCGAGGTCGGGACCTCGAAGTCGTACTCCTCGTACCCCAGGTACGGCTCGGTCTTGCGCAGGTCCCAGCCCAGGCCTGCCGAACGCAGGATCGGGCCGGTGACCCCCAGCGCCAGGCACGCGTCCACCGGGAGGTAGCCGACGCCCTTGAGCCGGTTGCGCCAGATCGGCTGCCCGGTGAGCAGCTTGTCGTAGTCCGGCAGGCGCTTGTTCATCACCTGCAGGAACTCGCGGACCTTGGTCTCGTACCCGTCGGGCAGGTCCTGCGCGACCCCGCCGGGCCGGATGAACGCGTGGTTCATCCGCAGGCCGGTGATGAACTCCAGCAGGTGCAGCGCTTCCTCGCGCTCGCGGAAGCCCGCGGTCATCGCGGTCAGCGAGCCCAGCTCCATGCCGCCGGTGGCCAGCGCCACCAGGTGCGAGCTGATCCGGTTGATCTCCAGCAGCAGCACCCGGATGACCTGCGCCCGGCGCGGCGCCTCGATGCCGAGCAGCTTCTCCACCGCGAGGCAGTAGGCGGCCTCGTTGGACAGCGGCGCCAGGTAGTCCATCCGCGTCACGAAGGTGACGCCCTGGGTCCAGGTGCGGTACTCGCAGTTCTTCTCGATGCCGGTGTGCAGGTAGCCGATGACGCTGCGGGCCTGGGTGACCGTCTCGCCCTCGAGTTCGAGCACCAGGCGGAGCACGCCGTGCGTTGACGGGTGCTGCGGACCGAGGTTGATCACGATCCGCTCGTCGTGGATCGCGTCCTCCAGCACGGTGTCCCAGTCGCCCCCGGTGACCGTGTAGACGCGGCCCTCGGTGGTGTCCCGGCTGTCCGCATCCTGGATGTTGTCGTGGCTGGTGGTCACGAGTACGACCTCCGCTGGTCCGGCGGAGGGATCTCCGCGCCCTTGTACTCCACCGGGATGCCGCCGAGCGGGTAGTCCTTGCGCTGCGGGTGGCCGTCCCAGTCGTCCGGCATCAGGATCCGGGTCAGCGCGGGGTGGCCGTCGTAGACGATGCCGAACATGTCCCACGCCTCGCGCTCGTGCCAGTCCGCGGTCGGGTAGACCCCGACCACCGAGGGGACGTGCGGGTCGTCCACGTCGACCGCCACCTCCAGCCGGATGCGGCGGCGGAAGGTCATCGAGGTCAGGTGGTAGACCGAGTGCAGCCGCTGCGCGATGTCCACGCCGTAGTCCACTCCGGACACCGAGCTGCACAGCTCGAACCGCAGCACCGGCTCGTCGCGCAGCAGGCCGCACAGCGCCACCAGGTGGTCGCGCTGGACGTAGAACGTGATCTCGCCGCGGTCGACGGTGATCTGCTGGATCGCCTCGCCGGGGATCTCGCGGGTGGCCATCGCGGCGGTGAGGTCGTCGACGAACTCGTCGAACCAGCCGCCGTAGGGGCGCTCCGCCGGAGCCGGGCTGTAGCCGGGCAGCACCAGACCGCCGAAACCGGAGGTGTCGCCGGTGCCCGCGACGTTGAACATGCCCTTGCGGGTGCGACCGGCCTGGACCGGCTCGGCCGGGACCGGGGCCCGGTGCGCGGCGACCGCGTTCGGGTCCTGCAGGCCCTCGGTCGGCTGCTGCGCGCTGGAGTGCGCGGCGCCGGTGTCCTTGCCCGCGTCGGCCGCCGGGGTGGTGGGGTTCTCGTCAGCCATCAGTTCGGGTCACTTCTTCTTCGCGTACTTCACGGAAGAGGGGATCAGCTCGGTGCGGGCACCACTGGCGGCGCGGATCGCGGCGCGGGTGGCGTTGATCGGCTCGTCGCCGATCTTGGCGTGCAGCTTGAGGATCGCGTCGAGCAGCATCTCCGGCCGCGGCGGGCAGCCCGGCAGGTACATGTCGACCGGGACGACGTGGTCGACGCCCTGCACGACGGCGTAGTTGTTGAACATGCCGCCGGACGACGCGCACACGCCCATCGCCAGCACCCAGCGCGGCTCGGCCATCTGGTCGTAGATCTGGCGCAGCACCGGGGCCATCTTGTTGGTCACCCGACCGGCCACGATCATCAGGTCCGCCTGGCGCGGCGAGGCGCGGAACGCCTCCATGCCGAACCGGGCGATGTCGTAGCGCGGGCCGCCGGTGGTCATCATCTCGATGGCGCAGCAGGCCAGGCCGAAGGTCGCGGGCCACAGCGAGTTCTTGCGGCCCCAGTTGACCAGCTTCTCCAGGCTGGCCAACAGGATCCCGTTGGGCAGCTTCTCCTCGAGTCCCATGTCGTCCGCCCCCTTTCAGTTCCAGTCGAGCCCGCCGCGCCGCCACACGTAGGCGTAGGCGAAGCCGACTGTCGCGATGAACAAGAAGATCTCGACCAGGCCGAAGAGACCGAGGATGTCGGCCGACACCGCGAACGGGTAGAGGAACACCATCTCGATGTCGAACAGGATGAACAGCATCGCGGTCAGGTAGTAGGCGACCGGTACCCGACCACCGCCGACGACCGGCTGCGGCGACGGCTCGATGCCGCACTCGTAGGCCGCCAGCTTCGCCCGGTTGTAGCGGCTCGGCCCGACCAGCGGACCCAACAGCGCGGAGAAGATCGCGAACGCCGCCGCCAGCGCGAACATGACGACGAGGGGCAGGTAGAGCCCCAGGTTCGACACATCCGGCGGCCGCACTCCCGGCGCCTGGGCGAGCGACTCCGTCAGCAAAGGCCTGAGCGTGGGCACCTCGGTCGTCCTTTCCCGCGTCCTCTGGCCGGAACCCTATGGGCCCTGGGTCACACCACCGTCGGTTAGGTGGCCCTAACTGACCGTGCGTTCGACTTGTGAAAACATTCACAAGCCAGATACGAAGTTGTGAACGGCTTCACAAGCATCGGGCCCAGTGTAGGACCTTGCTCACAGCCGGGACTCGGACCCCCTCGGCAACTCTCCGTGAACACTCGATGATCCTTTCCGACGCACTGACCAGCGCTAACGCACCGCTTGCACCAGCTAACAGACCAATTCGAGCACCATGGGGAACCCTGGCAATGAATTCTGGTATGGAGTACGGAATCGCGCCCATTGCCGAGCCCCCGGCCACACTTCCGAGTGAGAACCAGTTCCACCGCCACAGATTCCACGGCCCCCGAACAGTTCGACCGCCGAAAACACCCGGCGAACGTCCGCAGAGTTCAGCCGAGCGGATTACCCCCGACCGGTGGCTCGACTAGGCGCTGAAGAACCTCAGCAGCTCGGGCGCGAGCACCTGGACGTCCACGTTGTGCGTCTGCTCGGGCAGGGTCACCACCGTCGCGGCGGGCAGGGTGGCCGCGAGGCCGGCGGCGGCGTCGCGGAGGAACGGCGGGCTGGCCGCGCCGTCGGCGACGAGGGTGGGCACGGCGAGGTCGGCCAGGTCGGGGATGGCGCCCTGGGCGACGATCCGGGCGTCGTAGGACAGTGTGTGGGCGAGACCGACCAGGTAGGGCCACGCGGGACCCTGGCGCATCCCGTCGATGGCCGCGTCGGGCATGCCGGTGATCCGGAGGAACGCCTCCACGGCCTCCTCACGGCGGCCGGAGGCGGCTCGGGCGGCTTGGGCGGTGGCGAAGTCCTCCGAGGACACGTTGTCGAACGGGGGCTCGTACACGGCGACGCGGGTGATGGGAGCACCGCGGTGGGCGGCGAGGAGAGCCAGGATGCCACCGGAGGACATGCCGTAGACGTAACCGCCGCCAACGGCTTCCAGCACGGCGGCGAGGTCGGCGATCTCCTTGTCGACGGTGTAGTCCGGCGTGTCGCCACTGTCGCCCCGGCCCCGGCGGTCATAGGAGACGGCGGTGAACTCGGCGGACAGGAGAGCGCCCAGGCCCGCGGTGGAGTTGCGGTCGTTGAACGCGCCGCCGACGAGGACGACGGGAGTGCCCGTGCCCACCGCCTCGTAGGCGATGGGAGTGCCGTCGGCGGAGTGGACTGTCTGCATGGATCTCTCCCTGAACTGTGGAACCGCCGGTGTCACCGACCGCACGGCCGCACAGTACGCGCGCTAGGCGACAGTCTCCTGCCACCAGGACAGCACCGTCTCGGCGACGCCGGGCGCGGCGACGAGCAGCCCGTCGACCGGCAGTGGCGCGTCCTGGCCGTGTCGGTCGAGCACCGCGGCGCCGGACTCCAGGGCCAGCGCGACCGCCCCGGCGACGTCCCACTCGTGGTAGCTGTGCAGGACGGCGGCGGCCGCGTGGCCGAGGGCGACCTGGGCGACGGCCAGCGCGGCCGACCCGAGCACCCGGACCCCGGCGTGCGCGGCGGCGGCGCGCTCGATGAACCCGCCCATGCCCGGCCAGGGGCCGTTGCGGGCCAGTTCGGTGCACACGATGGTGCCCGCCGTGGTGGTGCGGTCGGTCAACTGGACGCGGACACCGTTGGCGCGGGCGCCGCGGCCGCGGGCGGCGGCGTAGATCTGGGCCCGGTACGGGTCGGCGACCACCCCCACCACCGGGCCCTCGGCGTCGACCAGGGCGAGGCTGTAGGCGCACCACGGCACGCCCGCGATGTAGTTGGCGGTGCCGTCCACCGGGTCGACGACCCAGCGGTACTCGGCGGAGTCGGAGCCGAGGTCGGCGCCGAACTCCTCGCCGACGACGGGTATGCCGGGGAACTCGGCGGTGAGCACCCGCCGGGTGTGGCGCTCCAGGATGCGGTCGGTGTCGGTGACCCAGTCGAACGGCGTGTCGAGCACGACCGGCCGTGCGCCGCGGCCCGCGGTCGCGGTGATCACGTCGGTGGCGTCGTTGGCCAACCGGCCCGCGACCTCCAGGGCCCTCGAGAGCAGCCCAGGCTCCACTGGCTTGCGCGAGCGGGAGTGCAAGAGCGTCATGCCAACCTAGAGTGACCACACCGTGTGGCCGGTGGACGTCCGGAACATGAAAAGCCGGCTAGCGCCCGGCCAAAGTTGGTCATTCCGGCGGTACCCACCTGCTGTTCCGGTGTCGTTCGCCGCCGCGTCACGCTGGTGACTACCGGAAAGCAGGCGCGAGGTGCCACGGTCGGTGCGTGCGTGTGGCGATCGTGACCGAGAGCTTCCTGCCCCAGGTGAACGGGGTGACGAACTCCGTTCTCCGGGTACTCGAACACCTCAACCAGCGCGGGCACCGGGCGATGGTGATCGCGCCGGGCGCGGGCCCCACCCGGCACCTCGACGCGGACGTGGTCCGGGTGCGCGCGGTGGACCTGCCGGTGATCACCTCGCTGCCGATCGGGCTGCCGAACCGCAAGATGGTGACCGACCTGGCCGAGTTCGCCCCGGACGTGGTGCACCTGGCGTCGCCGTTCGTGCTGGGCGCTGGCGGGCTGTGGGCGGCCAAGAAGCTCGGCGTGCCGACGGTGGCGGTGTACCAGACCGACGTCGCCGGGTTCGCCGCGTCCTACGGCCTGAGCCGGGGGGCGCGGGCGGCGTGGCGGTGGATCCGCCGGATCCACTCGGGCGCGGACCGGACACTGGCCCCGTCGACCGAGGCGGTGCGGGACCTGACCCGCAACGGGGTGCCCCGGGTGCACCGGTGGGGTCGCGGGGTGGACGTCCGCCGGTTCGCGCCGGAGCGGGTGGACCGGGACCTGCGGGCCCGGCTGGCGCCGAACGGGGAGCTGCTGGTCGGCTACGTCGGTCGGCTCGCCCCGGAGAAGCGGGTGGAGCACCTGGCGGCGCTGGACGGGCGGCCGGGCGTGCGGGTGGTCGTCGTCGGCGACGGCCCGGAGCACGACCTGCTGCGGGAGCGGATGCCGAACGCGGCGTTCCTGGGGTTCCGCGAGGGCGCCGACCTGGCGGCCGCGTACGCGAGCCTGGACGTGTTCGTGCACACCGGCCCGCACGAGACGTTCTGCCAGACCGTGCAAGAGGCGATGGCGTCCGGGCTGCCGGTGGTCGCGCCGGACGCGGGCGGCCCGCGGGACCTGGTCGACCACGGCCGGACCGGGTTCCTCCTGGACCCGGAGCGGTTCCCGGAGCAGTTGGTGCCCGCGGTCGACCGGCTCTCCGACGCGCTGCTGCGCCGCCGGATGGGCGCGGCGGGCCGGTCGGACGTGCAGGGCCGCACGTGGAGCGCGGTGTGCGAGGAGCTGCTCGGGCACTACGACGCGGTGACGTTGGGGAGACGGTCGAAGGCCGCCTGAGCCATGCGGATCGTGCAGCTCGCCAACTTCTACGGCCCGCGGTCGGGTGGTCTGCGCACCGCACTGCACCACCTCGGCGCGGGGTACGTGGCGAGCGGGCACGAGGTCGTGCTGGTGGTGCCGGGTCGCCGGACCGGGGACGAGCGGCTGCCGACCGGGGTTCGGCGGATCACGCTGCCCGCCCCGCGCATCCCGGGCACCGGCGGCTACCGGGCGGTGGACCCGATGCGGGTGTCGGCGCTGGTGGCGCGGCTGCGGCCGGACCGGCTGGAGGTGTCCGACCGGCTCACCCTGCGCGGGATGGGGCGGTGGGCGGCGGAGCGGGACATCCCGAGCGTGGTGATCTCGCACGAGCGGTTGGACCGGCTGCTGGAGCAGTTCCTGGTGCCGGGCCCGCTGGCGCGCCGGGTGGCCGACGCCGCGAACCGGCGGATGGCCGCCAACTACGACACGGTCGTGTGCACCACGGGTTTCGCGCGGGCCGAGTTCGACCGGATCGGGGCGGCCAACGTGGCGCGGGTGCCGTTGGGGGTGGACCTGACCACGTTCACCCCGACCCGCCGGGACGGGGCGCTGCGGTCGGAGTTGGCCCAGGGCGCGGACGCGCTCATCGTGCACTGCGGTCGGTTGTCCCCCGAGAAGCACGTCGAGCGCAGCGTCGACGCCCTCGCCGAGCTGCACTCGTCGGGCGGCAACGCGCGGTTGGTGGTGGCCGGGGACGGGCCGCGGATGGGCGCGTTGCGACGGCGGGCGGCGGGTCTGCCGGTGACGTTCCTGGGTTTCGTGGCGGACCGGGCGGATGTGGCGCGGCTGTTGGCGACGGCGGACGTGTCGTTGGCACCGGGTCCACATGAGACGTTCGGGTTGGCGGCGTTGGAGGCGTTGGCGTCCGGTACGCCGGTCGTGGTGTCGGAGTCGTCAGCGCTACCGGAGATCGTCAACTCCGAGTGCGGCCAGGCCGTGGCCGATGACGCGTTCGCCTTCGCCGGGGCGGTGGAAGGGCTGTTGTCGGTGCCCGAACGGGACCGCCGGGCGGCTGCCCGCGCGCGGGCCGAGGAGTTCGACTGGTCGAGTTCGGTGCGCGGCATGCTCACCGCGCTGAGCCTCGGCTGAGGCGGCCTCGTAGTCTTCGCTCATGATGGCCCGCGCCGGTCTGGACAAGAACCCCCGCGACATCGCCGAGATGTTCGACGGGGTCGCGCAGGGGTACGACCGCACCAACACGGTCATGACCCTCGGTTTCGACCGCCGCTGGCGGGAGACCACCCGGCAGGTTCTCGACGCCTCCCCCGGGGAGAAGGTGCTCGACCTGGCCGCCGGGACCGCCGTGTCCACGGTGGAGTACGCCCGCTCCGGCGCCTGGTGCGTCGCCGCCGACTTCTCCCTGGAGATGCTGCGCGGCGGCACAGGCCGGGGTGTCCCCCGGGTCGCCGCCGACGCCTTCCACCTGCCGTTCGCCTCGGACGCCTTCGACGCGGTGACCGTGTCGTTCGGCCTGCGCAACATGGCCGACACGGTCGCCGCCCTCGCCGAGATGTACCGGGTGGTCCGCCCCGGCGGCCGCCTGGTCATCTGCGAGGTCTCCCAACCCCCGGCGCGCCCCGTCCGCTGGCTCTACCGCAACACCGTGCTGCGCGGCCTCCCCCTGGTCACCAAGCCGTTCTCGTCCAACAGCGAGGCCTACTCGTACCTGGCGGAGTCCATGCGCGACTGGCACGACCAGCGCGCGGTCGCCGAGCTGATCGCCCAAGCAGGCTGGCAGGACGTCGAATGGCTCAACCTCACCTTCGGCGTCGTCGCCCTCCACCGCGCGGTCAAGCCCAAGGACTAGAGACTGGAGACGATCAGTCCGAGCACCCAGAGGATCGTGAACACCCCGGCCGCGACGAGCAGCTTGCCCAGCCGGTCCCGCCGCTTGCGGACGAACACTTCGCGCACCCCCAGCGCGAGGAACACCGCGACCCCGCCGGTGAACACGACCGTCACCACCGGGCTGACCGAGAAACCCCAGACCACCAGCGCGACCACGCCCGCGAACAGCCCGAGCGAGACACCGGCGACGATCGACCCGACCACGACCTCACCGACAGCCTCGACCAGGAACTCCCCGATCGCCCGGAGCACCCGCGGCCGTCCCCCGCGCGAGCGCGGCGGCTTGGTCCGCCGTGCGGCCGCCACCTCGGCGCAAGCCCGCGCGATGGCCTCGTCCCGGTCGGACACCTCGTCCACCTCGCTTACCGGACTCACCGGGCTCACCGGATGAGGTCGCGGCCGTCCTGGCGGCGGTCGACCCGCCACATGATGTAGATGACCAGCAGCGCGGACAGGCCCGCGAGCCCGGCGCTGGCGGCGTCGGCGAAGAAGACGTTCTCGAAGGTCTGCACGGAGCTGTCGCGGGTGAGCAGGTTCACCGCGAACAGGTCGACCAGGTGCGTGGCGACGAACAGCACCCACCAGATCCCGACGACCTTGCCCGCCGGGACGGTCCGCAGGTCGGCGCCGCGGGCGGGGGTGTCCGGGCGGCTGGCCCGCCACACGTCGGCGAGGACCATCTGCGGCAGCCACAGGTTGCCCAGCGGGATGAACCAGGACAGCACCGCCCAGCGGATCCGCAGGCGCTGCGGGGCGTCGCAGATGCGGGCCGAGTTGACCCTGGCCCGCCACAGCCACATCAGGAACGCGACGCCGGAGAGGGCGACCCCGGCCAGCCAACCGTAGGACAGCCAGGTGCTGCGGTCGTTGGCCTGGCGGAGCTGGTCCTCGGTGACGGTGGGTACCGCGGAGAACACGTCCCGCACCAGCCAGTACGACCGCCACGCCTGCCACGCGGCCAGCCCGGCGACCGCGGTGGTGGCCAGGACCAGCGCCGACGTGACGAACCGGGCGCCGCGGGCCGGGCGGGCCCTGGGTAACTCGGTGGGCAACTGGATGGCCCGGATCCCCAGCGCCGGGGTGGCGGTCAGGTCCGGGTCGGTCAGCTCAGGGTTGCTCATGGGCCCTCCGTGCGTTCCCCGGTGGATCGCTGATCACAGCCGGGGCGTTTCACGCCACTACTAGAGTGGACCCGGGTACGTGAAGGCTTTCACAAGGAGCGCGATGAGCACCACGGTCGGCCGCCGCAAAGCTGGCGAGGACGCTGAGGTCATCGTGGTCGGCGCCGGTCCAGCCGGTTCCACCGCGGCGACCTACCTGGCCAGGGCCGGGCTCGACGTGCTGCTGCTGGAGAAGAGCACCTTCCCCCGGGAGAAGGTCTGCGGCGACGGACTCACCCCACGCGGCGTCAAGCAGCTCATCGACCTCGGCATCGACACCCGCGAGGAGGCGGGCTGGCTGCACAACCGCGGCCTGCGCGTCGTCGGCGGCGGCATCACCCTGGAACTCGACTGGCCCGACCTGGCGTCGTTCCCCCCGTACGGTGTGGTCCGGCCCCGCCAGGACTTCGACGAGATGCTGGCCCGCACCGCCCAGCGCGCCGGTGCCCGGCTGCTCGAACACACCACGGTCACCGGCGCGATCGTCGACGGCGGCCGCGTCGTCGGCGTCACCGCCAAGGCCGGGCCGGACAAGGCCCCGGTCACCTACCGCGCCCCGATCGTCCTCGCCTGCGACGGCGTGTCCGCCCGGCTCGCCCTGTCGGTCGGCCTGGACAAGATCGACAGCCGGCCGATGGGCGTCGCCGTCCGCCGCTACTACGCCAGCCCCCGCAGCAAGGACGACTACCTGGAGTCGCACCTGGAACTGTGGGACCGCACCGACCCGGCCAACCCGGTCCTGCTCCCCGGCTACGGCTGGATCTTCGGCATGGGCGACGGCACGGTCAACGTCGGCCTCGGCATCCTGTCCACCTCGAAGGCCTTCGGCAGCACCGACTACCGCCACCTCATGCGCTCCTGGCTCGACGGCACCCCCGAGGAATGGGGCTTCCGCGAACCCAACGCCCTCGGCAAAATCGGCGGCGCCGCCCTCCCCATGGGATTCAACCGCACCCCCCACTACCGCGACGGCCTCCTCCTCGTCGGCGACGCGGGCGGCATGGTCAACCCCTTCAACGGCGAAGGCATCGGCTACGCCATGGAATCCGCCCGCCTCGCCGCCGAATGCGTGATCCAGGCCCTGGCCAGAGCCGAAGGCCCCGCCAGGGAACGCGCCCTGCACGGATACCCGGTGGCACTGAAACAAGCCCTCGGCAGCTACTACCGCCTCGGCAACGTCTTCTCCCGCCTCATCGGCAACCCCACGGTCATGGGCATCGCGACCAAATACGGCCTCCCCCGCAAAACCCTGATGAAACTCGTGCTGAAACTCCTGGCGGGCCTCTACGACACCAAAGAAGGCGACACCTACGACCGCCTCATCACCGCAGCCACCAAGGTCACCCCAAGCGCATAGGGCACCCGGACATGCGTAAGGCCAGGGTCCCGGTCTGCCCCGGGGAGCACCTGGCCTTGCGACTCGCCCACCGCCCACGACGGTGAACTCCCGACGCGGAGACTAGTACGCGCAACCCAAGACCGCCTGATCGCCGCTATCGGGTCACCCGAGCGCGTAAGGCATATGCCTCGATCGGGTGAGGAGTTTTCGAGTTCCTAGCCTTACCAGGTGCTCCCCATCCCCCAAGCCTTCGCCGACGAGTCGCACTTCACCGTCGAACAGGGCGGTTCGTACATCCTCGGCGCTGTGATCGTCGCGGAGCCTCAACGCGAAGCGATCCGAGAGGCCATGCTCGAACTGCGCGGGCGTCACCGACGCGGCAAGTTGCACTGGCATGACATGAAGGTCCAGGCGCGGCTCAATGCCGTTCGGACCCTCGCGGCGCTGGGCGGCAGCTACGTGGTGGTGACAGGTACTCCGGTCTCGGTGACCGATCAGGAACGTGGTCGGGCGAAGTGCCTGGAACGCCTGGTCGTCGAATTGCACGATCGCGGTGTGGCTGATCTCCGCATGGAAGGTCGCACCCGACAACTGAACGGCCGCGACATCCGGGTGGCGACGAAAGCCCGGTACAACGACCTCTACAAGGGCGTGCAGTTCGCGATCACCCACCTGCCTGGCAGCAGCGAACCGCTGCTGTGGGCTGCTGACATCCTGGCGGGGGTGGTCCACGCGAGGATGGCGGGCGTGCCCGAACTGTGGGCGTTGCTCGCGCCGCAGGTGGTCGAGAGCGCTGTGCTGTTCAGACAGTGACACGGCCGCCGAGCCCTGAAAATGCGTAAGACCAGGGTCCCGGTATACCCCGGGGAGCACCTGGCCTTGCGACTCGCCCACCGCCCACGACGGTGAACTCTCGACGTAAGACTAGCCGAGTTCTCTCGGTTCGTCATCTCAGCAGGTATTACACGTTCGGGTGACATGCGTAAGGCCAGGGTCCCGGTATTCCCCGGGGAGCACCTGGCCTTGCGACTCGCCCACCGCCCACGACGGTGAACTCTCGGTGGTCAAGGTACCTGATGGACCGTGAAGTCACGCGTCGAAGTCGACTGTGACTGTGTCGCTGGTCGGGATGCCCTGGCAGGTGAGGATGAAACCGGCGTCGAGTTCGTGTTGTTCCAGGGCGTAGTTGCGGCGCATCCGCACGTTGCCGGTGGTGACTTTGGCTCGGCAGGTGCCGCACACCCCGCCACGGCAGGCGAAGGGGAGGTCGGCGCGGATGCGTTGGGCGGCGTCGAGGATGGGTTCGTCGCGGGGGAGGGTGAGGGTGGTTTCGCGGCCGTCGAGGGTGATGGTGACGGAGGCGGTTGGGCCGTCGGGGCGACCCTCGGGGCGTTTGGGCTCGGGTGGGGGTGCGTCGACGTAGAAGAGTTCGCGGTGGATGTGGGTCGCGGGTACGCCGCGGGCCTTGAGCACCGCGTAGGCGTCTTGGACGAGGCCGAACGGTCCGCACAGCCACCAGTGGTCGATGTCTTCGGCGGGCACGACCCGTTCGAACAGGGCTGCCAGGCGCGCGGAGTCCAGCCGCCCGGAGAACAGTTCGACGTCGCCCGGTTCGCGGGACAGCACGTGCACGAGTTGGAGTCGGCTGGGGTACCGGTCTTTGAGGTCGGCCAGTTCCTCGGCGAACATGACGGTGTCGCTGCGGCGGTTGCCGTACAGCAGCGTCACGCGCGTGGACGGGGTGGCCAGCACGGTGGCGGCGATCGACAGCACCGGTGTGATCCCGGAACCCGCCGCGACGAGGCCGTGGTGGCTGCCGGGCTCGACGGCGGGTGTGAAGGAACCCTGTGGTGGCAACACTTCCAGCACGTCACCCGGCTTGAGCGAGTCGACGAGGTGCGCCGAGAACAGCCCGCCGTCGACCCGCCGGACGCCGATGCGCGGGGCCGCGCCCGCCGGGGCGCAGATCGAGTACGACCGGCGTTCCTCGCGTCCCGCCACGTCTTGGCGCAGCGTCAGGTACTGGCCCGCGCGGAACGCGAACCGGTCGCCGAGGTCGGCCGGGACGGCGAAGGTGATCGCGACGGCGTCGTCGCACAGGCGGTCGACGGCGGCGACCGGGAGGGGGTGGAAGGCGCGCACGATCACAGTTCCTTGATCTGCTCGAACGGTTCCCGGCAGTCCTCGCAGCGGCGCAGGGCCTTGCACGCGGTCGAGCCGAACCGGGACAACTCGGTGGTGCGCGCGGACCCGCACCGCGGGCACGGCACCCGCCGGGCGGGCGGCTCCAGGTTCAACGGCACCGGCCCGACCGCACGCGGACCGACCCGCTGCGGCGGCGCGATGCCGTGGTCGGCCAGCTTGCGCCGCCCGTCCTCGCTGATCCAGTCGGTCGTCCAGGCCGGGTGCAGGACCGTGCGGACCTCGACGGCGGCGTAACCGGCGTCGGTGAGCCGGGTGACCAGGTCGGCGCGCATCTCGTCCAGCGCGGGACAGCCGGAGTACGTCGGTGTGATGGTGACCGTCACGCGATCACCGTCTTCCCGGACGTCGCGCAGGACCCCGAGGTCGGCGAGGGTGAGCACCGGCAGTTCCGGGTCGAGCACCTGCTCGGCGACCTGCCGCGCGCTCACCAGACCGCTCCCGGCGTCGACCGGGCGATGTGCTGCATCTCCGCCAGCAGGAAGCCCATCGCCTCGGTGTGCACGCCGTCGCGGCCCGCCTGACCGGCCAGCGGGGCGACCTGCCGAACTTCCGGCCGGTCCAGGTCCGCCGCGCCGAACACGGTGTCGATGACCTGGTCGAACTCGGCGCGCAGGGTGGCCGGGTCGACCGCGACACCGGGCAGTGCGGCCTCGACCGGGTGGGTGGTGAACAGCTCGTCGGTGAACGGCCAGACCCGCTCCAGACCCGCGATCATCCGGGCGCGGGAGACGTCGGTGCCGCCCGCGAGCCGCAGCACCCACTGGGCGGCGTGGTCGCGGTGGTAGGCCAACTCCTTGACGCCCTTGGCGGCGACGGCGGCGAGCACCGGGTCCGCGGAGGCGGTCAACTGACCGAGCAGGGCGAGCCGCCAGGTGGAGAGGACGAGCAGCCGGGCGATGGTGGTGCCGAAGTCGCCGCCCGGACCGGGGCCGCAGTCGATCTCGGTGAGCCGGACGTTGCGGAACTCCCGCTCGTCGCGCAGGTACGCGAGGGTGTCCTCGTCCCGGCCCGCGGCCTCGACCTCGCCCGCGCGGGTCAGCAGCAGCCGGGCCTGGCCGAGCAGGTCGAGCGCGATGTTCGCCAGCGCGACGTCCTCTTCCAGCTCGGGCGCGCGGGAACACCACTCGGCGAGGCGCTGCGAGTAGACGAGGGCGTCGTCGCCGAGCATCAGGCAGTACGCGGCGAGGGCGGCCCGGTCGACGTCCGGGATGGCGCGGTCGACCCCGGCGAGCGCGGCGGTGAAACCGGTGCCGAAGGCCCAGTGCCGTTCCTCGCCCGCGTCGGTCAGGCCGTCGTACGCGTTATCCATCGGCGGGTCCGTTCACAGGTGCGGGACGTCCTCGGGGATCGAGTAGAACGTCGGGTGCCGGTAGACCTTGTCGCCGCTCGGGGCGAAGAACGGGTCCTTCTCGTCCGGGCTGGACGCGGTGATGTGGTCCGCCTTCACCACCCAGATGCTCACGCCCTCGTTGCGCCGCGTGTACAGGTCGCGCGCGTTGCGCAGCGCCATCTCGTCGTCGGGGGCGTGCAGCGAACCCACGTGCACGTGGTTCAGACCGCGCTTGCCGCGCACGAACACCTCGTACAGCGGCCACGATGACCTGGTCATGCCGCCCGCTCCTTCTTCCGCGCGTACTCGGCGGCGGCATCGCGGACCCAGGCGCCGTCCTCGTGCGCCCGCCGCCGGTGCGCCACCCGCTGCTGGTTGCACGGCCCGTCGCCCTTGACGACCCGCCAGAACTCGGACCAGTCGATCTCGCCGAAGTCGTGGTGGCCGCGCTCGGCGTTCCACACCAGGTCCGGGTCGGGCAGGGTGACCCCCAGCTTCTCGGCCTGCGGGACGGACATGTCGACGAACCGCTGCCGCAGCTCGTCGTTCGTGTGCCGCTTGATCCGCCACAGCATCGACTGCTCGGTGTTGGAGCTCTCCGCGTCCGGCGGCCCGAACATCATCAGCGACGGCCACCACCACCGGTCGACGGCGTCCTGGACCATGGCCCGCTGCTGCCGGGTGCCGCTCATCATGGTCATCAGCAGCTCGTAGCCCTGCCGCTGGTGGAACGACTCCTCCTTGCAGACCCGGATCATGGCGCGCGCGTACGGGCCGTAGGAGGTGCGGCAGAGCGGGACCTGGTTGCAGATGGCGGCCCCGTCCACCAGCCAGCCGATGACGCCGACGTCGGCGTAGGTCGGCGTGGGGTAGTTGAAGATCGACGAGTACTTCTGCCTGCCCTCGACCAGCCGCTCGGTCAGCTCGGCCCGGTCCGCGCCCAGCGTCTCGGCGGCGGCGTACAGGTAGAGCCCGTGCCCGGCCTCGTCCTGCACCTTGGCCAGCAGGATCGCCTTGCGCCGCAGCGACGGGGCGCGGCTGATCCAGTTCCCCTCCGGCTGCATCCCGATGATCTCCGAGTGGGCGTGCTGGGCGATCTGGCGGACCAGCGTCGCCCGGTACCCGTCCGGCATCCAGTCCCGCGGCTCCACCCGGTGGTCCGCGGCCACGACACGCTCGAACTCGCGCTCCAGGTCCACCCCGCCGATGTTACACCTGACCGCCGATTCCGCGGAGAAGTGTTATATGCGGATCCGCCGACGCGGGCGCAACCTCCGCACGTTCAGGGGACCCCGCCGTCGCAGCCAGTAGAGCACCCCGCCCGCCACCACCCACACGCCCAACACAGCCGTGCTGACCGGCAGGAACGTCAACGCCGCCCCGCGCCCGGCCACCCGCACCAGGTCCGGGTTCCGCTGGTCGTACTCCACCCGCACGACCTGCCCCTCGGCAAGCGCCTCCGGGTACAGCACCCCCACGCTCGGCAGGTGCTCGGCACCGTCCGGGGTCTGGAACCGGACCAGGGTCCGCGTGAACGACACGCTCACCACCTCGGCGTTCGCGTTCCCCGTGTGCGCCTCGATCGCCCCGTCCTCGGTGAACGCCGCCACCACCAACAACACCCCCAAAGCGCCGACCAACCCCGCGACCACGACCGTCACCAACGCCGCGACCGCCCGAGACCGCTCCGACCTGGTGAGTTGCTCGTCCACGGACACGAGCGTATCCGGGACACCCCCACCCACCGACCCACCATCGACGACTCACCACCCCGGCGCTTGATCACCAGCCCCGGCAGCAGGACCGCGACACACCCTCAACCGCGCCGGACAGTGGATCGCGCCAGACAGTGGATCGCGCCGCACACCCAGCCGCCAAAAACCACCGATCCAGTCATTGACGGCTCGCCATCCCGGGTCCACGCAGGGGCCCGCCCACCCGGGGGCCGGGGGCCCATTCCTGAACATATCGCGGAAAGCGACTTGTCAAGGGCGGTCGGGCCAGCCTGTGGATGGGGCCAGGCACTGTGGACAACTCGACAGCGCCGACTCCGGGCACGTGGCGAGCAGGGGGACTCGCACCCGGTTGAGGTTCGCGACCGAGGCAGGCACTCGGGCACCGGGGCGGGCGATCCGATGATCGTCGATGCCCACCCCGTCGGGCGCAACGAGGTGGTCCGAGACCTGGCCGACGCGGTGGAGCAGCGCGTACCGGTCGCGGTCAACTGATGGCGGCGGTGACTGCCGCGCGGAGGCGGGCGTGCAGGTCGCGGAGGCCGTCGCGGGTGGTGTGGATTTCTACGACGCGGAGGCCGGGGGCGGGCGCGAGGGCTTGTTTCAGTTCGGCGCGGGTGGTGGCGGGGGTGTGTGGGACGCCGTGGGCTCGGGAGAGGGTGGCGATGTCGACGTTGTGCGGGGTGCCGAAGACGCGTTCGAAGCTCGCGCGGTGTTCGGCGGCGCCCTGTTCGAGCAGGGAGAAGATGCCGCCGCCGTTGTCGTTGAGCACAACGATGGTGAGGTCGGGGCGGGGCTCGCCCGGACCGATGAGGAGACCGTTGGCGTCGTGCAGGAACGTCAGGTCGCCGACGAGGGCGTAGGTCGGGGCGCCGCCGCCGAGGGCGATGCCCGCCGCGGTGGAGAGGTTGCCGTCGATGCCGGCCACGCCGCGGTTGGCGTGCACGGTGACGTTGGCGCGGTGGGCGGCGAACAGGTCGACGTCGCGGACGGGGTTGGAGGAGCCGAGGAACAGGGTGGCGCCGGGGGGCAGGGCGGCGACGACGTCCTGGGCGATGTGCGGGCCGCTGGGCCACGGCTCGTCGTCGAGCAGGGTGGCGACGGCGGCGACGGCGGCGTCCTCGGCGTCCTGCCAGGCGGCCAGCCAGTGCTGGTCGTGCCCGGCGACGTGCACCAGGTCGTCCTGGTCGAGCCAGCCGCGCACGTGCGTGGCGACGTACTGCGGGTCTGTCCACTGTGGATGGTCGCCGATGCCGTACACCGGGACCCGGTCCATCAGGCCGCGCACCCCGCGGGACAGGGTCGGCCTGCCCACCACCACAACGGCCTCGGGCCGCAGCGACTCCGGCAGCGCGCCGGTGCCGAGCAGCAGCGGACCGCAGCGCAGCACGTGCGCCCCACCGGCGATCGCGGCCGCGGCGCCCACCGGCTCCGCCACCACCGGCCACCCGGCCTTCGCCGCGACCCCGGCCGCGGACGTCGCGCGGGCCGGGTCACCGCTGCCGACGACCATCAGAGTCCGCGCGGGCAACGGGAAATCGACCCGGTTCCCGGGCACCGACCGAGCGACGGACGACGTCGTCCAGCGCAGCCCGCCCGGTCTGCCGTCGAGCTTGTCCGGCCACTCGTCACCGAAGGTCGGCACCAGCGGCTCGCGGAACGGGATGTTCACCTGCACCGGCCGACCGGTCTCCGCGCGCGCCACCCCGCGGCACACGAGCCCGCGCCACACCGGGTTCAGCCCCGCCCGCCGCTCGGCGACCGGGAAGTCCACCGCCACCGCCGAACTGCCGAAGATGCCGCGCTGGTCGATGGTCTGGTTAGCGCCCGTCCCGTGCAGCTCCGGCGGCCGGTCCGCGGTGATCAACAGCAGTCCGACGCCGGAGTGGTGCGCCTCCAACACCGACGGGTGCAGGTTCGCCACCGCCGTGCCCGACGTGCACACCACCGCGGCGGGTCGCCCCGACGCCCGCGCCAACCCGAGCGCCAGGTACCCCGCCGACCGCTCGTCGACCCGCACGTGCAACCCGACCACACCCCGGGTGGCCGCCTCGTACAACGCGATCGCCAATGGCGCGTTGCGCGATCCCGGGCACAGCACGACATCCCGGACCCCGTTGCGTACCAACTCGTCGACCACCACGGTGGCCATCGCGGTGGACGGATTCACAGCACCCCATTCCCCTCAACGCGCTCTGGACCACTCGACCGGCCCACGACACCCGGACCCACGACCGCGCCACCGACGACGAGACCACCGCGGCCACCGGGACCCGACCCTCGACCATTCCCCGCCCACACCCCACCCGGCAACCGCTCCGGCACATCTGGGCGAAGATCGGCCGGAGCGCCCCACCCTGGGAGCGCACCCATCCGGACCTCGGTCAACTTTCTGCCCGGACTACCCCAACCCGGCCGCGCAAGCGATTGCGCACCCGCTGACCGCGCCCTGAACTCCCTGGCGAGGGCGCACCACCGCCAGACAACCGACCCCCCGAGCGCACGAAACGGCGCCGGTCGAGCGGCGGTCACCTCGACCGCGACGGCAGGTGGGGCGGGATGGGCAGGGGTCATGTGAGGGTCAGGTCGTCCGGGTGGCGGCGGAACAGGACGCGGGCGCGCAGGCTCCAGCGGGCGATGGCGCGGCCCGCCGGGGTGAGACCGACCCGGCGGGCGGTCCAGTCGGCGTCGAGCGCGTCGAGCACGCGGAGCCTGCGGAGGAACCAGGAGCCGACCTCGGCGGCGTGGGTGGGGCCGAAGTCGGCGCCGCCTGCACCGGACCAGCCCTCCTCGGCGAGGACGTAGGCGACCTTCTCGTAGACGCGGACCGGGGCCATCCGGTCTTCGAGGAGCAGGGCGGCGAACACGACCTCCTGGACGGCGCCCAACGCGGACCGGTCGAGCGTGATGAGGCGTTCGCCGACGGTCATCAGCAGCGAGTCCGAATCGTCGACCAGGGCGGTGCCCTGGTCGGTGAGGCGCAGCCTGCCGCCGGTGCGGGTGGTCAGGCCGAAGTCGGTGGACAGCTCCCGTAACAGCTTCACCGGCGGCCACTGGGACTCGCTGCGGCCGGACCCGGACAGCTCGGCGCAGGTCGGCATCAGGTCGATGAGCTCACCGACCAGCGACGTCGGCAGGTAGCCGCTGGTGGTGAGCCGGGCCCCCGCCTCCCGGCACTGGGCGAGCAGGTACGTCAACGCCGGGAGCTGGGCGCCGTCGCTGTCCGGGGCGCGGCGGATCTCGGGACGGAGCCGGACCATCAGCTCGCGGCGGGTCTGGCTGCCCTGGCCGAGGGTCCACTCGTCGAGGCGTTCGTCGAGCAGGCGGACGAACCAGGTCTCCTCGCCCTCGTTCTCCGGGCTGGTGAGCAGCCGCATGACCAGGCCGACCCGCATGGCCTCGCCGCCGTCGACCGGCAGGGTGCCCGCGTCGACGGCCTCCTCCAGCAGCCGACCGGCGGCGGCGTGCAGGGCCGTCTCGATCGGGCCGCCCTGCTCGGCCCAGGTCATCAGCGGGGTGTCCGGCGGCCACACCCCGGACGCGCGCCAGGCCGCGGCCACCAGCCGCCGGTAGCGCTCCTCGTCCTGGGCGGCGTCGAGGATGGCGTGCGTGGCCGGGTCGCGGCAGACCCCGGCGTACCCGGCGTGGCCGAGCAGGGCGAGCAGCTCGGCGAACGACTCGCAGGTCTGGTGCAGGTCCTCGAACGCGCCCTGCCCGCCGGGGCTGCGGTGCGCCTGCGGCAACGTGCCCCACACCATCTGCTGCACGTCGTAGCGGGTGACCTTGGTCGGGTGGGCGGCGGTGGCGCGCATGACGTGCCAGAGCGCGTGCGCGTGCTTCGCCGCGGTGTCGTCCCGCGCGCGAATGACCGCCAACGCCGAGTCAAGGTCGTGCACGTCCCCAGCTTGACACGGCGACCGCCGACCCCGCGAACGACTGTCCACAGGCACGCCGGCATGCTCGCCGATCGTGGCTGAACGCGTGGTTTCCGCACTGTTCGACCCGGCCGGGTGGCGGGTCGTCGACAGGTTCGACTTCACCGACATCACCTACCACCGCGCGGTGGACACCGGGGCCGTGCGGATCGCCTTCGACCGGCCCGATGTGCGCAACGCCTTCCGCCCGCACACCGTGGACGAGCTGTACCGGGCGCTGGACCACGCCAGGATGAGCTCGGACATCGGGTGCGTGCTGCTGACCGGCAACGGGCCGTCCGCGCGCGACGGCGGGTGGGCGTTCTGCTCCGGCGGCGACCAGCGCGTCCGCGGCCGTACGGGATACCAGTACGCCTCCGGGGACACCTCGGACACGGTGGACCCGGCGCGGGCCGGACGGCTGCACATCCTGGAGGTGCAGCGGCTGATCCGGTTCATGCCGAAGGTGGTCATCGCCGTCGTCCCCGGGTGGGCGGCGGGCGGCGGGCACAGCCTGCACGTGACCTGCGACCTGACCCTGGCCAGCCTGGAGCACGCCCGGTTCAAGCAGACCGACGCCGACGTGGGCAGCTTCGACGCCGGGTTCGGCTCGGCGTACCTGGCCCGCCAGGTCGGCCAGAAGTTCGCCCGGGAGATCTTCTTCCTCGGCCGGACCTACACCGCCGAGGACATGGTCCGGATGGGCGCGGTGAACCAGGCCGTGCCGCACGCGGAGTTGGAGGAGACCGCGCTGCAGTGGGCGCGGGAGATCAACGGCAAGTCGCCGACGGCGCGGCGGATGCTGAAGTTCGCGTTCAACGCCATCGACGACGGCCTGATCGGCCAGCAGGTCTTCGCGGGCGAGACGACCCGGTTGGCGTACATGACCGACGAGGCGGTCGAGGGCCGGGACTCGTTCCTGGAGAAGCGCGACCCGGACTGGTCGCACTTCCCCTATTACTACTGAGCCCCTATTACTACTGAGCGCCCCTGCCCGCCAGGAACAGCTCGTGGTCGGCGCGCAGGCGGTGGTACAGCGCGCGCCGCCGGTCGTCGTCCACATCGGACAGTGGGAGCCGGAACAGCTCGGCCAGGGTGGCGAAGTACTCGGTGGGGCTGTCGATGTCGTGCACCCGTTCGCCGTCCCCGTCGACCACACTCAGCCGCAGGCCGCGCAGCGTGGTGAGCTTGCCCCCGCCCCGGTGGCACAGGGCGACGACCCGGACGAAGCCGGACTCCGGGCTGGTCGTCAACTCCAGGTGCTTCGCCGCGAAATCGCCGACCACGGCCTCGTACGGCGCGTAGTCCATCCCCGGGCACCGGGCCGACGGGTCGTGGTCGAACCGCCAACCGCCGGGGACGACGTCGGACGGTCGCAACCGGAACCGGAACGGCGCCTGGTCGTACTCGCCCGCGACCAGCGGCAGCGGCCCGTACAGCGCGTCACCCATGCCGATGTCGACCAACCACTTGCCGTCCGGCGACTCCGGCGCAGGCAGCCCGTGGACCTCCAGCGTCAGGTGGTTCCCGTTCGCACCAACGGGTTCGGCGAACTGCGGCCCCTGCACACCACCGACCCGCCAGTGCACGTCGAACCCGAGCCAGTCCAGCAGGCACCCCAGCGCGCCGTTGAGGTGGAAGCAGTAACCGCCACGCCCGCCGATGACGTACCGCAGCGAGTCGAGCGGCTCGGTCGTGCGCTCCTCCCCCAACGCGAGCCACACCACCTCGTACGGCACGAGATCCACGTTCGCCCGGTGCAACGCGACAAGCGTCTCGACCGTGGCAGCAGGCGGAGCGTCCCACCCGAGCCGCTTGAGGTAGGCGTCGCGGAGATCGACGTCCAGCGGGCGCCGCCACGGCCGGTCGGCCCGTCGCGGGTCTTCCGGCGCCCACCGGTCGGAAGTCGCCTCGGTCACCTGCTGCGGCCCAGTGGACACCGCTCGCTCCTCTCGGGGGTCGACCAGACCGAGCCTAGGCGCTGCCAGCAGGATGGTCCCCGTGCTTCCCGTTGACGGCTCGTCGGTCCCGGCGCTGATCACGGCCCTGCGCCCCCACCTGTCCGGCGAGCAGGCGCCCACCGTGGTGCCGCTCGGTCCGGGCGACGGCATCGCGGACCTGCGGCCGGACCTGCCGGTGGAGCCGGACACGGCGCTGATCGTGCGGACCTCCGGCTCGACCGGAGCCGCCAAGGGCGTCCTCCTGTCCGCCGCCGCGCTCCGCGCCTCGGGTGAGGCAACTCACCGGCGGTTGGGCGGCCCGGGGACCTGGCTGCTGGCCATGCCCGCCCACCACATCGCCGGGGTGCAGGTGGTGGTGCGCAGCCTGCTGGCGGGCACCCCGCTGACCGTCATGCCCCGATCCGGCTTCCGCGGCCGCGTGTTCGTCGAGGCCGCGTCCGACGTCCTGTCCGCCGACGGCCCCCGCTACACCGCCCTCGTACCAACCCAACTCGGCCGCCTCCTCACCGAAGGCGGCGACGCCCTCGCCGCCCTCCGCTCCTTCGACGCCGTCCTCATCGGCGGCGCGGCCACAAACCCGACAATGCTGACACGAGTCCTCGAAGCGGGAGTCCGAGCAGTCACCACCTACGGCATGTCCGAAACCGCAGGCGGCTGCGTCTACAACGGCACCCCCCTCGACGGCGTGAAAGTCCGCCTGGTCGACAACGTGATCCACCTCAGCGGCCCCACCCTCTCCCACGGCTACCGCCTCAACCCGAAAACAGACGCCTTCCACAACGGCTGGTTCCACACCTCCGACCTGGGCACCCTGACCAACGGAACCCTAAAAATCCTCGGCCGCACCGACGACGTCATAAACACCGGCGGCGAAAAGGTCACCCCCACCACAGTAGAACAAGCCCTCACCACCCACCCCGCCGTCCTAGAAGCCTGCGTCGTCGGAATTCCCGACCCCGAATGGGGCCAACAAGTCGCCGCCGCCATAGTCACCAACGGCCCGGTAGACCTGACAGAACTCAAAGCAGCGGTACGCCAAGCCCTAGGCCCCCACGCCACCCCCAAACAAATCAAAATCGTCCCCCACCTCCCCCTACGCGGCCCCGGCAAAATAGACCGCACCACCATAATCAACCTACTACAAAACTAAACCACCCCACCCCCCCCCCCACCACAACCACAACCACCCCCGCACCACACCGACGAAGCGCCACACCGGCACCGCACCCCTCAAACCCAACGCCTTATCGACGAAGGCCGCCAGCCCACCCCACGCGCC
>NZ_KI519518.1:80403-193924 GCF_000482865.1 Actinokineospora inagensis DSM 44258
GGCTAAAAGGCGGGGCCACTGGAAAGCGTGGCCTTACCCGCCGGCCGGCTTAGGCCACCGCTCCCCCCAAACAAAACAACTTCACCACAACGGGCGGTTGGGATCGGCGGGTTTCGAGGCGCGTGGGGTGGGCTGGCGGCCTTCGTCGATAAGGCGTTGGGTTTGAGGGGTGCGGTGCAGGAGTGGCGCTTCGTCGATGAGGGGTGAGTTCTGTTTTTTTTGGGGGGGCGCTGTGTGAGTTGGTCGTGGTGGGTGTTCTCGTGTGGGTGGGGGTGATGTGAGGGGAGGTGACCCCGGGGTGGAGGAGGTCGTCGCGGGCGAGGGGGCTGACAGGGGTGGCGTTGGGGGTGGGGATCGGGGGAGAAGTCAACCGGGGTCCGGATCTTGCCCTTGCCACGGGGCGGGCGGCGCGCTACGTTGGCGTTACTGCGTAGGGGATAAACAGAGCAGGGGGAGTATCTGATGCGGTCCGTTTTGATCTCGGGGGCCAGTGTCGCGGGGCCTGCGTTGGCGTACTGGTTGGGGAGGCACGGGTTTGCGGTGACCGTCGTCGAGCGGGCGGAGGGGCCTCGGCGGGGTGGGCAGGCGATTGATGTGCGGGGGGCGGCGCTGAGTGTCGTCGAGTGGATGGGGGTGCGGGACGCGGTCGCGGCGCGGAGTACCGACATGCGGGGGATGTCCTTTGTCGACAGTGAGGGCACCGAGCTGCACCGCTCGACCGAGGAGACGTTGACCGGGGGGCGGATCGACAGCCCGGACATCGAGATCCTGCGCGACGACCTGGCCGAGATCCTGCTGGGCATCGCGCCCGCCGAGTACGTCTACGGCGACACGATCACCGCCATCGAAGACCGCGGGGACGACGTGCTGGTCACCTTCGAAAACGCGGAGCCGCGCGGGTTCGACCTGGTGGTGGGGGCCGATGGGCTGCACTCCCGGGTGCGGGCGCTGGCCTTCGGCGACGAGGGCGACTACATCCACCACCTCGGGGTCTACCTGGCCGTGTTCACCATGGACAACATCCTCGGTCTGGACCACTGGCAGACCTACTACCGGACCGAGACCGTGATGGCGGGCATCTACAGCGCCCGCGCCAACACCGAGGCGCGCGGTCTGCTCGGGTTCGAGGGGACCGACCTCGGCATCGACCACCGCGACCTGCGGGCCCAGCGGGACGAGCTGACCAAGCGGTTCGACGGGGCGGGGTGGAAGGTCCAGGAGATGCTCGACGCGATGCTGGTCGCGCCGGACTTCTACTTCGACTCGATGGCGCAGATCAAGATGGACCGGTGGTCGTCCGGTCGGGTCGCGCTGGTCGGGGACGCGGGCTACTGCGGGTCGCCGATGTCCGGGCAGGGCACGAGCATGGCACTGGTCGGGGCGTACGTGCTGGCGGGTGAGCTGTCCCGCACCGACGACCACGCGGCCGCGTTCGCCGCGTACGAGGCCAAGATGCGCCCGTTCGTGGAGTTGAATCAGACCCTCGTCGAGCGGATGTCGGAGCAGGAGCCCAACCACGAGGCGCTCCAGGAGGCGGCGAACGGAATCTCGCTGGAGCGCTACCCGACGACCCGCTAACGTCCGACAACCATGGACCTCGCCATCACGACGCTCGCGCGGCGGCCGGACCTGGAGTCCAAGCTCGACGACTTCGACGGTGGCTGGCCGGAGTTCATGAAGCACGACCCGGTGGCCGGGGTGTACTTCTGGCTCGCCCCGCTGCACTACCCGGAGTACGTCCTGCTCGCCTACGACCGCGACCACCCGGACGAGTTGGTCGCGAAGGGGTTCAGCGTGCCGTTCCACTGGACCGGGGACGCGCTGCCGGTCGACGGGTGGGACTGGGTGCTGCGGCGGTCGGCCATCGGGCGCGCGTTGGGCGAGGAACCGAACCTGGTGTCCGCCGTGGAGATCAACGTGCGGACGGACCTGCGTGGGGCGGGTTTGTCGTCGGTCATGCTGGCCGCGCTGCGGGACAACACCCGCGCGCTCGGGTTCGACGCGCTGGTCGCCCCGGTCCGGCCGAACGGCAAACCCGACCACCCCGGGGTCCCGATGGCCGACTACGTGACGTGGACCCGCGACGACGGGTTGCCGGTCGACCCGTGGCTGCGGGTCCACGTGCGCGCGGGCGGGGTGGTCGAGTCGGTCGCCACCCGGTCGATGGCGATCGCGGGGACGCTCGCCGAGTGGCGGGAGTGGACCGGGCTGCCGTTCGACCGGACCGGATCCGTGCTGGTCCCCGGGGCCTTGGTGCCGGTGCACTGCGACGTCGAGCACGACCACGCCGTCTACGTGGAGCCGAACGTGTGGATTCGCCACAAGACGTGACGATCCCCTCACCGCCCGCCCGGTCCGGATCGGTGAAGATGGACCGATGGCGACAGTCGCGGAGTGGATCGAGGGCGCCCGGGTGCGCACCCTGCCGAACTCGGTGGCCCCGGTGTTGGTCGGCGCGGGCACGGCCGCCGCGGTCGGCGCGTTCTCCTGGGTCCGCTCGCTGCTCGCCCTGGTGGTGTCGCTGGCCCTGCAGGTCGGGGTGAACTACGCCAACGACTACTCCGACGGGGTGCGCGGCACCGACGCCGTCCGGGTCGGACCGTTGCGGCTGGTCGGTTCCGGCGCCGCCGCTCCGGGCACGGTGAAGGCGGCCGCGTTCGCCTGCTTCGGTCTCGGCGCGGTGGCCGGGCTGCTGCTGGTGTCGCTGTCCGGGCACTGGTGGCTGGTGGCGATCGGCGCGGCCTGCATCGCGGGCGCCTGGTTCTACACCGGCGGCGAACGCCCCTACGGCTACTCGGGGTGGGGCGAGGCGGCCGTGTTCCTGTTCTTCGGCCTCGTCGCCGTGCTCGGCACCGAGTACGTGCAGGCCGACAAGGTCACCTGGCTGGGTGTCGCGGGCGCTGTCGCGATGGGGTCGTTCTCGGCGGCCGTGCTCGTGGCGAACAACCTGCGCGACGTGCCGACCGACCGGGTCGCGGGCAAGAACACGATGGCGGTGCGGCTCGGCGAGGCCCGAACCCGTGTCCTGTACCAGGTTCTGGTGTCCGTCCCCTTCGTCGTGACGGTGGTCGCCGCCGTGCACACGCCGGTCGCGCTGGTCGGTCTGCTCGCCGCCGTCTTCATCGGCCCGTCGTCGCGGCGGGTGGCGCGCGGTGACGTGGGCCTGGCGTTGATCCCCGTGCTGAAGGAAACCGGCCTGGCGATGCTGACCTGGGCCGTGGCCACCGCCGTCGCGGTCGGGCTCGGCTAGCCGTTCCAAGTACCGGTGGCCAGGAACTCGTCCAGCACCGCGTGGTATGGGGTCGTATCGATCCCTTGCGCGGCAAGCCATTCGTCGTCGTAGTAGGTGTGCGAGTACCGCTCGCCACCGTCGCACAGCAGCGTGACGACGCTACCGGTGGTCCCGGCCGCCTTCAGCTCCGCGACGATCTCGAAGGCGCCCCACAGGTTCGTCCCGGTCGACCCGCCGACCCGGCGGCCGAGCACCCGCTCCACCCGGCGGATCACCGCGATCGACGCCGCGTCCGGCACCTTGATCATCCGATCGATGACCTGGCCGAGGAACGACGGCTCCACCCGCGGCCGCCCGATGCCCTCGATCCGCGACCCGCGGCACCCGGTCAACCCGGGTTCGGTGTCCCGCCAGGCGTCGAAGAACACCGAGTTCTCCGGGTCGACCACGGCCAGCCGGGTGGTCAGCCTGCGGTACCGGGTGTAGCGGCCGATGGTCGCGCTCGTCCCGCCGGTGCCCGCGCCGACCACCACCCACGCCGGTTCCGGGTCCGGTTCGAGCGCCATCTGGTCGAAGATCGACTGGGCGATGTTGTTGTTGCCCCGCCAGTCGGTGGCCCGCTCGGCGTGGGTGAACTGGTCGATGAAGTGCCCGCCCAACTCGGCCGCCAGGTCCCGGGACGCCGCGTAGATCCGGGTGGGCTCGTCCACGAAGTGACATCGGCCACCCTGCCGCTCGATCAGGGCGATCTTCTCCGGGCTGGTGGTGCGCGGCATGACGGCGATAAAAGGCAGACCCAACATCCGGGCGAAGTACGCCTCGGACACGGCCGTCGACCCGGACGACGCCTCGATCACCGGGGTGCCTTCCACGATCCAGCCGTTGCACAACGCGTACAGGAACAGCGACCTGGCCAACCGGTGCTTGAGCGAGCCAGTGGGGTGGGTTGACTCGTCCTTGAGGTAGAGCCGCACGCCCCACTCGGCGGGAAGCGGGAACGGGAGCAGGTGGGTGTCGGCGCTGCGGTTCGCGTCGGCCTCGATCACGCGCACGGCCTCGCACACCCACGCCCGGGTCTTGTCGCTGCACCGATCCACGGCAGTCATGTACCAACATTAACGCCGAGCTGCGACTACGCCACCCGTCGATCGGGTGCTACAGCTCACCGCGCAACTGCGCGCGCAACCGGTCGCGCTCGGCATTGCGGGTCGCGTGCCGGGCGGCCAATCCGGCGGTGATCCGGCTGTTCAGGCCGCGGAACAGCAACACCCCCAGCGGGAACCCGGCCACCAGGCCGACGGCCACCGCGACCAGCAGCGGGATGTCGAACAGCACCAGCACCCAGGCCACCGCCGCCACCAGAACCACCCGCAGCGCGGTGTAGAGCGCCAGGTCACGGCCGAGGTGACCGTCCGGGCGCCGCTCGGTCTCCGCCTCGGGAAGGGCTGCCTCGTCCACGCCCCGAGGTTACCCCTCGTCCTCCTCGGTCACCGGGTTCGGCCTGCCCTCGAACCGGGTGGACAACACGACCGTCGACCGGGTCCGCGCCACCCCCTTGATCCGGCGCAACCGGCCGAGCGCGCGCTCCAGGTCGTCCACTGTGGCCACCCGCACCTTGACCACGAACGCCTCGTCACCGGCCACCCGGTAGCACGACTCGACCTCGGCCAACTCCCCCAGCGCGTCGGCCACCTCCTCGTCGTCCGCGGTGTCCGTGGGGTGGATGCTGACCAGGGCGGTGACCCCGAGACCAACCGCCCTCGGGTCGACCTGGGCGTGGTAGCCGGTGATCACCCCGGAGGACTCCAACTTGCCGACGCGCTCGTGCACGGCCGAGGCGGAGAGACCGA
Organism: Actinokineospora inagensis DSM 44258; assembly: GCF_000482865.1. Lineage (GTDB taxonomy): Bacteria > Actinomycetota > Actinomycetes > Mycobacteriales > Pseudonocardiaceae > Actinokineospora > Actinokineospora inagensis. Next base: position 85,486 of record NZ_KI519518.1, read on the forward strand.
CCTGGCGACCGAGATCGGCGTAGGTGACCCGGCCGTTGGTGCGCAGCGCGGCGATGATGCGGCGATCGACAGTGTCCACGGGGGGCAAGCGTACGGCGTGCGCAAACCCTGTCCGAACCGGCCGTTTTGTCCCTTACTACCTCTTTACCATCAGCCAACCGTTCGAGTACCCGATGGTCGAAGTGCCACGATGCTCCTGTTTCACCCCTGATCGACCGGACCCCAAGGAGGCCGCGATGACCGTCGCGCACGTCGGAGAACGGCTGTTGACCCCGGGCGAGGTCGCCGCCCTGTTCCGGGTCGACCCCAAGACGGTGACCCGCTGGGCCACCGCCGGTCGGATCGGCTCCATCCGCACCCCGGGCGGACACCGCCGCTTCCGCGAGTCCGAGGTGAAGACCCTGCTCGCCGAGTTGACCACCGAGGCGACCGAGTCCAACTGAGTCGACTTCTCCCGCCACCCGCCCCCACTTCCCCACCCGGCATCGTTCCCGGCTTGGCAGGGCACGTTCCGGCGCCGTCCCCGGCCTGGCGGGTCCGGGGCTTCGGTTGTCGGGTACGCCTCCCGGGTCCCCGGAAGGCGGCTAACCTCGATGGCTCGGACACGGGTCCGGGTTCGGAGGGTGGCACCCATGCTCTACCTGCTCGCCGCGGTCGGTGCGATCACCGTGGCCGTCCTGCTCTGGCGGGCGTTCGGCCCGCGCACCGCCGGTGTGGCGCAGCGCCGCGGGCCGGTGGTGGCCCCGGACGACGACCCGGAGTTCCTCCGCGGTCTGGAGAAGTTCCGCCGCCGGGACGACGGTGACGACCCGCCGCCGAAGTAGCACCGGGCGCACGCCCAGCTCAGCCGGGAGTCGGCCGAGCTGGGCCGGGCTCAGCGGGGGCGCGGGCCGCCCGCGAAGTCGTCGGCCACGGTGGCGGCCATCTCCAGCAGCGCCAACCTGGTCTCCGCGGCCAACCGCTCCAGTTCGATCTCCGCGCCCTCTTCCAGGTGCGGGTCGAACGGGATGCGGCACACCGCGCGGCAGCGGGCGCCGAAGTGCTGGGCCAGCTTGTCCAGGTCGACCGAGCCCGACTTCGGCCGCACCGAGTTGATCACCGCGACCGAACGGGACACCAGCGCGCGGTAGCCGTGCGCGTCCAACCAGTCCAGCGTCGCCGACGCGCTGCGGGCGCCGTCGACCGAACCGGACGACACGATCACCAGCGAGTCGGCCAAGTCGAGCACGCCCTTCATCGCCGAGTGCATCAAACCGGTGCCGCAGTCGGTGAGCACGATGTTGTAGAAGTGCTCCAGCAGCGACACCGTGCGCCGGTAGTCGTCCTCGCTGAACGCCTCCGACACGGCCGGGTCCTGCTCGCTGGCCAACACCTCCAGCCTGCTCGGGCCCTGCGAGGTGTACGCCCGGATGTCGCTGTACCGGCGGATCCGGCCCGCGTCGCGCAGCAGGTGCCGGACGGTGGCGGTGGTCTCCAACGGGATCTTCTGGCTCAGCGTGCCGCGGTCCGGGTTGGCGTCGACCGCGATGACCCGGTCGCCGCGCAGCGACGAGAAGGTCGAGCCGAGGGTGGTGGTCGTGGTGGTCTTGCCCACCCCGCCCTTCAGGCTCAACATGGCGATCTTGTAGCACCCGCGCAGCGGCTGGTTGACCCGGGCGATCAGCTCCCGCCTGCGGATCTCCGCCGGGCTCTCGCCGACGTTGATCAGCCGACCGCTGGCCACGTACACCGCCTTGCGCCAGCCCGACTGCGGCGTCCGCCTGGTCTGCTTGAGCAACCGCGCCGACGACAGCTCCTCGCCGTGCTGGCTGCCCGGGTCGGCGTAGTAGCCGACCTGGTGCGGGCCGGTGCTGGCGGGGTTGGGCGCGTACGGGTTCTGCGGCGGCACCGGCCCCGGCGGCGGGAACTGCTGCATCGGCGGCGGGTACTGGTGCCCCGGCGGACCACCCACCGGCCTGCCCGCGTGCGCCTGAGCGGGATGCGGCTGACCCGCGTACTGCTGACCGGGGTGTTGCTGGGCCGGGTGCTGTTGGGGCGAGTGCTGTTGGGCCGGGTGCTGCTGGACAGCCTGGTGGACGGGGTGCGGCTGGTTCGCCTGCGGCTGGTTGGGGATGAGCTGGTGCGGGCCGGACTGCGCCGGGTGCGGCGCCCGCGCGTGCGGCGGCGCTCCGGGTACTCCAGGCGCTCCCTGCGGCCCGCCCGCCTGCCCGTGCTGACCCGGGTGCCCGTGCTGACCCGGCTGGTGCACCGGCGGCCTGCCGTGCTGCGGCGGCTCGGGGGCGGGCGGCGCGTACAGGTCGGTCTGGTCCGGCGACTGCTCGGCGGGCGCGGACTCGGCGGAGTCGGTGCCCGCCTCCTCGGCCAGGTGCGACTCGGCCAGCTCCGGCGCCGGACCGAAGTCGGGGGTCGGTTGCCCGGTGGGCTCGGGCACCACCGGCGGCCGCCAGGCCGCCTCGGACTCGTCATGGCGTCCAGTCACCCGTGCGACCCTCCCGCGAACTCGCGACCCTGTGATGGCGACGGTAGTCGCTCACCGCGTCCCCCACCGAAACGGGGTGACGCGGTGTGCACGGGCAAGAGCAGGTGAGAGGGCCTGCGGGTGACTACTTGGCGTACGAGTGCAGGCCCGCGATCACCAGGTTGATGAAGAACAGGTTGAACACGATCAGCCCGAAGGCCACCGAGTTGATGACCGCGGCCCGACTGCCCCGCCACCCGGCGGTCGCCCGGGAGTGCAGGTACCCGGCGTAGACGACCCAGGCCACGAAGGCCACCGTCTCCTTCGGGTCCCAGCCCCAGAACCGGCCCCAGGCCGACTCGGCCCAGATCGCGCCGCAGATGATCCCGAACGTGTAGATCGGGAAGGCGAAGATCGTGGTGCGGTAGGCGAGCCGGTCCAGCGAGTCGGCCTCGGGCAGCCGCGGGCCGAGCTTGGCGAACCGGGCCGGGTCGCCGTCGTGCGCGACCCGCACCAGGTAGAGCAGGCTGACCACGCCGGGCACCAGCAGCAGGCCGCTGGACAGGATCGCCGCCGACACGTGGATGACCAGCCAGTACGACTGCAGCGCGGGCTGGACCGGGGCGGCGGCGGTGTAGAGCGCGGTGCCGCCGAGGAACATCAGGATCACGACCGGGGTCAGCACGAACGCGCCGAGTCTGCGCACGTCGAACTTGCGCAGCAGCACCAGCCAGGTCACGACGGCCACAAGCATCGCCGAGGCGCCGTACTCGTACATGTTGCCCCAGGGCGCCCGGTGCGTCGCGACCCCGCGCAGCGCCACCGACGACAGGTGCAGCAGCGCGCCGAGGACGGTCAGCGCGACCGCCATCCGCCCGAACCGCTCGGGCCGGTCCGGTGCGCTGGGCTTGTCGATGCGGCCGATCTTGGGCGTCGGGTCGACCGGGGCGCCCGCCCCGACCAGTTCCCGCGCGACCCCCTCGGACTTCTTCGCGCGGCGGGTGAACGCCTGCTCGAAGGTGTACAGGACCATGGCGAACACGTAGACGAGCGCGGCGGCGCCGTAGAGCCAGTCGCTGTAGTTGGCCAGCGTCTCGTTGACCGGCATCTAGCCATCCCTCCTGGGACCGAGCAGCTTGGCTGCAAGCCTGTGGAACTCCTCGCCGTAACCCGCCTGGTCGGTGCGGGCGAGACCACCGACGGCCACCACGGTACGACCCTCACCGTCCGGGGTCGCGCGGACCCACAGCCTGCGCCTGCGGATCCGCAGCGACACGCCGAGGCCGAGCACCATGCCGACCGCGAAGCAGAGCACCCACACCTGGGTCGGGTCGTGCGAGACCTGCAGCGACACCCAGGGCACCACCCCGTCGAAACTGATCTTGGTGCCGTCGTCCAGGGTGATCACGCCGCCCGGTTTCAGGTTCTCCCTGGCCACCCTGGTCAGTCGGCCGCTGTCCACCAGGGACTGGTCGATCTGGAAGATGGACTGGCCGCGGCCGGAGTCGATGCCCAGGTCGCCGCGCATCACGTCGACCGCGACCGCCGGGTCCGAGAGCGACGGGTGGCTGGAGGTGAGGATCTTGTCCTGGATCAGCGCGGTCGGCGCGAACAGGCCGGTGATCGCGATCTGCTTCTTCCGCCGCTCCTCGGCGTCGGTCACCCCGGGCGGGTCGAACTTGGTGGCGCCCTCGGAGAGCAGCGTCAGGTTGTCCACCGGGCGCCACTGGATGGTCTGGGTGCGCTTCTGGCCGTCCGGGAAGGTGACCGTGAACGTCGGCGCGTAGCCGTGGCCCAGCAGGTAGACCCGGTCGCCGACGGTGCGCAGCGGGTCGTTGACGCGCAGGTCGTAGGGGCGCCAGGTGTTGGTGTCGAGGTCGCCGCCCGCCTGGTAGTCGACCTTGGCGGCGAACTGCTCGGCCTGGCCGTTGGGCAGGTACGTCGCGTCGAAGCTGTTCACCCGCACGCAGAACGGGTCCAGGTTCGTGCCGTCCACCCGCAGGCCGGGCCGGAACGAGTCGTAGCCCAGGGTCCCGGAGTTGCAGAACTGGTCACCGTCGGCGATCACGATGACCTGGCCCTCGTAGTTGAACATCTTCCCGAGGGCCAGGGCGACGATCAGGCCCAGCATGGCGAAGTGGAAGACCAGGTTGCCCGCTTCGCGCAGGTAGCCCTTCTCGGCGCTGACGCTGCGGGCGCCGTCGTCCTCCTCGCGCTCGACCAGCCGCCACCCCTTGAGGGCCTTGCCCGCGTCGGCCATGACCTGCTGGGGCGTGGCGTCCAGGTCGGCGGTCTCGTGGTGCGGCAGGCGCTTCAGGTTCCTCGGCGTCAGGACCGGCTTGGCGCGCAACGCCTTGGCGTAGTCGACCGTGCGCGGCAGCAGGCAGCCGACGAGCGAGATGAACAGCAGCAGGTAGACCGCGGAGAACCAGACGCTGGCGTAGACGTCGAAGAACTGCAGTTTGTCGAGCAGCCGCCCCCACCAACCGTGCGCGTCGATGTAGTCCAACGCCCTCGGCAGGTTCAACGACCGCTGCGGCAGCAACGCGCCCGGCATCGCCGCCAGCGCCAGCAGGAAAAGCAGGATCAACGCGGTCCGCATCGAGGTGAGGCCGCGCCACGTGTTGCGCAGGAACGCGCCGAGCCGCCTCACAGGGGCAGCTTGAAATCGGAGACGAGAGCGTTCTGCACCCAGGACACGATGTCACCCCACAAACCGGTCACCAGCAGAACCCCGACCACGAACAGCAACCCGCCGCCGAACAACTGGATCCCCCGCGCGTGCGTCCGCAGCCACGCCGTCGCCCGCACCGCCCACCGCGCCCCCAACGCGATCACCAGGAACGGGATCCCCAAGCCCAGGCAGTACACGAAAACCAGCAGGTACCCGCGCGCCGCCGCCGACCCGGTCGACGCCGCGATCGACATCACCCCGGACAGGGTCGGACCGAGGCACGGCGTCCACCCCAGGGCGAAGATGCCGCCCAGGACGGGCGCGCCCGCCAAACCGAACCGCGGTACCCGGTGAAACCGGATGTCCCGCTGCATACCGGGAATGAGCCCGATGAACACCAACGACATCGCGATGGTCAACACACCGCCGAGCCGCTGGAACAGGTCCTGGTTGACCAGGAGCGCGTCCGCCAGCCAGACCAGGCTGCCGATCGTCAGCGCGAACACGACGGTGAACCCGAGGACGAAGAGGCCGACCGCGCCGAGAACCCGGTAGCGACCCTTCTTCTTCCCCTCGTCGTCGTTCACCGCGGGCGCGTCGGCGCCCACCAAAGCAGCCAGGTAGGCGAGATAACCGGGTACCAGGGGGACGACGCACGGCGACGCGAACGAGATGAACCCGGCCACCAGCGAGACCCCGGCCGCCAGGATCAGCGGGCCGGAGGCGGCCAGTTGGGTGGGATCCACCCGGTCAGCGTAGGGAAGCGAATCTGAGGGTCGGCCGGGGGTGCGGCCCGGGTGGTGCTGGGTCACACTCCGACGGGGCGGTCACTCGGCGGTGAGCCGGTCGATCAGCGGGATGAGGTCGGTGGCGAGCAGGTCGCGCATGAAGGCGGCGGCCACCCGGCCCTGCTTGTCCAGGACGAAGGTCGCGGGGACGACCGCGCGCGGGTAACCCTTCAGCGCGAGCAGGGTTTTGCCGGGAGGGTCGTATATGGACGGATACGTGATGCTCCGGTCGCGGAGGAAGTCCTGGGGGGCCTGGCGCTCGTTGTCGCGGACATCGATGCCGATGATCTGCGTGGACGCGGCGTACTTGTCCTGGACCTTCTGCAGTTCGGGGGTTTCCAGCCTGCACGGTCCACACCACTGGCCCCAGATGTTGAGGACGACGACCTTGCCCCGGTACGCGGCCACCGAGATCTGCGCGTCGTCCGACAGGGACGGACCGGTGAGGTTGGGCATGGGTTTGCGGTCGGCGCCGTCGTAGGTGATGTCGGTCTTGCCGCCGGGCGAGACGAAGACGAAGTCGGTGCCCGCTTCGACGGCGTCCTTCGACGTGGAGCAGGCGGACACGAGCAGCAAGGCGCCCAGCACAGCGGCGGCGAGGCGCATCAGGCCCCCGTGTTCTTGGGGTCGCTGGTGCCCGCGGGCTCGGCGTAGCTGATCCGGACCAGGCGTTCGTCGTCGAAGTGCAGACTGGTCAGGGAGGCGAGGGAACACTGGCGGTTGCGGGGGTCGTGCCACAGGCGCTTCCCCTCCAGGTACCGCCGTAACGTCCACACGGGAAGCTGGTGCGACACGCACACGGCCTCGTGGCCGACGGCGGCGGCGCGGGCGCGGTGGGCGGCGGCGAGCATCCGGTGCGCGATCTGCAGGTACGGCTCGCCCCAGGACGGGGTGAACGGGTCGCGCAGGTACGGCCAGTTGCGCGGGTCGCGCAGCGCGCCGTCGCCGACCGAGACGCGCTTGCCCTCGAACACGTTCGCCGACTCGATGAGCCGGTCGTCGGTCGCCAACTCCAGGCGGTGCGACCCGGCGATGGGGCCCGCGGTCTCCTGGGCGCGCTGCAGCGGGGACGCGACGACGTGGGTGATGTCGTGGTCGGCGAGGTACTCGGCGACGGTCAGCGCCTGGCGCTTGCCGGTCTCGGACAGCCGGAACCCGGGCAGCCTGCCGTAGAGGACGCCGGTCGGGTTGTGCACCTCGCCGTGGCGGAGCAGGTGGACGATGGTCTTGGTCACGCGGGCTCCTCGGCGGCAGCGGCGGCGGACGCGGCGTGCGGCAACGCCGCGGCGATCTGCTCGAAAGCGGCGTCATCCAGGGCGGCGCTGACGAACCACGCCTCGAACGCGCTCGGCGGCGCGTACACGCCATGGTCGAGCATGGCGTGGAAGAACGCCGGGAACCGCCAGGTGGCGGCCGCCTTCGCGGACGCGTAGTCGATCACCGGGTCCTCGGTGAAGAACACGCTGAGCAGGTTGCCCGCGTACTGGACCCGGTGCGGCACACCGGCCGCCGACAGCGCGCCGGTGATCAGCCCGCCGAGCCGCTCCGCGTTGTCGTCCAGCGCCTGGTAGACCGAGGCGTCCGCGGCGGTCAGCGTGGCCAGCCCCGCGGCGACCGCGACGGGGTTACCGGACAGCGTGCCCGCCTGGTAGACCGGACCGACCGGGGCGAGGTGGGCCATGATGTCGGCGCGACCGCCGAAGGCCGCCGCCGGGAGACCGCCGGACATGACCTTGCCGAAGGTGTAGAGGTCGCCGTCGACCCCGTCGATGCCGTGCCACCCGGCCGCCGAGACGCGGAAGCCGGTCATCACCTCGTCCATGATCAGCAGCGCGCCGTGCTCGCGGGTGACCTCGCGCAGGCAGGCGTTGAACCCGTCGACCGGGGCGACCGCGCCCATGTTTCCCGCCGCGGCCTCGGTGATCACCGCGGCGATGGTCGGGCCGTGCTCGGCGAACGCGGCCCGCACGGCGGCCAAGTCGTTGTACGGCAACACGAGCGTGTCCTCGGCCTGCGCCCCGGTGACGCCCGGGGTCGTCGGCAGGCCGAGGGTCGCCACCCCGGAGCCCGCCTCGGCGAGCAGCGCGTCCACGTGGCCGTGGTAGCAGCCCGCGAACTTCACCACCCGCTTGCGGCCGGTGAACCCGCGGGCCAGCCGGATCGCGCTCATCGTGGCCTCGGTGCCGGAGTTGACCAGCCGCACCTGGGCGACCGGCGCCACCCGGCGGATGAGCTCCTCGGCGAGGTCGATCTCACCCGGGGTCGGGGTGCCGAAGGACAGCCCGGCGGCCGCGGCCGACCGGACCGCGTCGACCACCGCGGGGTGCGCGTGGCCGAGGATCATCGGCCCCCAGGAGGCGACCAGGTCGACGTAGCGGTTGTCGTCGGCGTCCCACAGGTAGCAGCCCAGGCCGTTGACCATGAACCGCGGCGTCCCGCCGACGGCGTTGAAGGCGCGCACCGGCGAGTTGACCCCGCCCGGGATCACCGCCTTGGCCCGGTCGAACAGGGCGGCCGAGCCGCGCACGTGTGCCTGCACGTCTGTCACCGGTCCAGTCTCGCAAACCCGGGCCGGGTGGCCGCGCTCACGCCCTGGTGCGCACCGCGAGGGCCAGTTGGCGGCCCGCGTCGAGCAGCAGCAACCCGGCGACGGTGGCCGCGCCGACGGCGGCGCCCAGCCAGTTGCCCGCGAAGTGCTCGAAGTCCAGGTCGGGGCGCTCGGCGACCTTCGCCAGCGGCTGGGTGCCCTGGTCGAACAGCCGGAACGTGACCCACACCAGCACCGCGACCAGCACGACCTCCAGCCCGGCGACGACGGCCCGGCGCGGTTGGTTGAGCCCGACCGCCCGGTCGGGTTCCGGCCAGTCCAGCCCAGCGGTCCCGGTGACTTCGGTCTCGGTGACTTCGGGCCTGCTGACTTCAGGCCCAGTGACGTCGGGCTCGGTGGGCGGCTGCGTGGTCACCCGGTCAGCTTCTCATGCCCCGCCGACGGGCAACTCGGCGAAGTAGGCGCGCGCGTCCACCCGCAACAGCAGCGTGACCACGGCGACCCAAACCGCCACCACGAACAGGAACAGGTAGAACGCCATCGGCGAGGTGTGCGCGTTGGCCGCGTCCGGGGTGCAGAGCGCGGCGACCAGGGCGACCAGCATCAGCACCAGCCGCGCCCACTGCCTGCCCGAGTGGACCGGCCAGGCGAGCACCAGGGCGGCGACGGCGGACGCGCCCGCCCCGTAACCGAGGTAGCCCAGCGGCCGGTCGGCGGTGGCCACCACCGCCCCGGTGAGCACCGCGCAGAGCACGGCCCCCCAGACGGCGATGGTCACCGCGAGGGGTCTACCGGGACTGTGGTCCGGGGTGGGCTCGGTCACGCGAGTTATGTAGCCCCGGGACCGCCCCGTGTTACGAGGCGATCGCCACGTCGGTGGCGGCGTCCCGAATCGGTTCACCCGCCCTCTACGAGGGGTGTCCCGTCCGCCTGCCCGCCTCGAAGTAGTCCTTGGCATCCTTCGTGTACAGGAAGTACACGACCGTGCCGAGCAGCAGGAGCTGCAGCGCGTTGAACACCAGGGTGAGGCCCGAGCCGCCGGAGACCAGGTTCAACCCGAGCAGCACCACGTGCACGACGGCCACGATCGACACGACGTTGCGCGCCCAGTTGCGGCCCGACCGCAGCGGGAACCCGAACAGGCCGTAGACGACGCACGGGACGAGGGCGAGCACGAGGGCGGTGGTGAAGCTGGAGGTCATCAGTGAGTCGACGTTGGCCGCGGTGACCGGTTTGCCGCTGTCCCGCACGACCTGCTCGGAGACGGCGCGGAAGCCGTCGCGGCCGACGGAGACCACCAGGACCAGGATGACCAGGTTCAGCGTGGCCTCCAGCACCAGCAGCGCGAACGCGGCGGTCACCGCCCTGGGCCGGGCGGCGCGCGGCGCGGACGCGGTCTGGACTGGCGGCGGGGCGTCGTACTCGGGTCCACCGGTGGTCATGGCGCGACGCTATTGCCTCCGGACATCGACCGCATTCCGGTCAGGCCGTCCCATACGAACCGCGCAGGGCGGCGGCCACGCGGCCACCGCCCTGTCGAGGTCGTGCGTCTGGGGACCCGGAGCCGAGAGCTACCGGCGGCGGTTGGTCTCGAAGTAGGCCTTGCTGTCCGCGGTGAACATGTAGTAGACCGCGCCACCGATGAGCAGGATCTGCACGACGCTGACCACGATGGCCAGCGGCGCGGTGCCCTCGGTGGTGAGGCTGAGCACGCTGAGCAGGATCGCCAGGATGCCGAGGATGGCCAGGGTCATCCGCGCCCAGTTGCGGCCCGCGCGCATCTTGAACGCGAACAGGAAGTACAGCGCGAACAGGATGACCGCGACGACGGCCGCGAACACCAGGCTGGCGGTCAGTGCCTTGTCCAAGTCGGCGTCGCTGGCGAACTTCCCGGAGGCGCGCAGGCTGTCGCGCACCGTGTCCTTGCTGACGGTGAAGCTGATGATCGAGCCGACCAGGCCGATGACCGCGTTCACCACGAACAGCAGGAACGCCGTGTCGACCGACTTCGGCCGCACGGCGGTGACCGGCTGTTCGTTGAGCGGCGGCGCCGACGGCATCGGCTCGTACGGGTTGTTCTGGGGACCAGGGCCACTAGATGTCATGGGGAGAAGTTATTGCTTCCTGAGAGTTTCCGCGCCCCCGTTCTCGGGGTGTTCACCGGTGACCAACGGCCGCAGGGCGGCGACCAGCGCCGCCGGGTCGCGCGCCCAGCCCAGGACCACGCTGCCGTCGTCGAGTTCGACCGGCACCTCGGTGGTCTTCTTCGGCACGGTCCACCCGCCGCCCAGTGGCCTGGCCCCGACCGGGGCGCCGACGTCGGTGACCGCCCTGATGTCCTTGACCGGCAGCGATTCCCGGCCCTGGCGCAGCGTGGCGGGGGTCAACACGACCCGGCAGATCTTGCGCCGGGCGCTGACCCACGCCGCCGTCATGCCGAACAGGACCAGACCAACGACCACCCACGCGAGCCCGTGCACCGGACCGGTGAGCGCCTCGACGACGGCGCCCGCCACGCAGAACACGGGTCCCCAGAGCACCGGCCACCACGTCGACCCGGGCTCGGCGTAGAGCACGGGACCGTAGTCGGTCACCGGTCGACCGCGAAGTACCGGCGGGCCCCCCGCCCGTAGAGCAACCCGACGGCGATCAGGATCAGCAGCGCGCTGAGCAACCCGTAGATCGTCACCCGGCCCACGGAGTACTGGAACAGCACCCCGAAGACGGCCAGCACGAGCAGCAACGCCCGCGCCTTCCGCACCCCCCGCCGCGCCTGGTAGGCCAGCAGCAGGAAGAACCCCAGGAAGACGATCGACCCGAGCAGCAACCACCAGGACAGGCCCTTGGCGGTCTGCAGGACGTCGAACGCGCTCATGTCCTGCCCGGCCTGCCGCGCCCGCTCCGCCTCCCGCCGCGCCCAGTCCTCCCGCAACGCGAAGAACAGCGCGGCGCCCAGGACGCCGACCGCGCCCGCGACCACCCAGAGCCAGAACGAGACCCGCACCGACCGCGGCGGGTCCGTCCGCCCCTCCGCCTCGTCGGCGGTGGGCATGACCGGGGGTTCTTCTGGCACCGTCACCCGCGCGAAGATACCCGCTCCGGGATCAGTGCTCGGACAGCCAGCCCGCGACCTCGGTGGCCCAGTAGGTGAGGATGACGTCCGCGCCTGCCCGCCGGATCGAGGTGAGCGATTCCATGATCGTGCGGCGGCGGTCGAGCCAGCCGTTCGCGGCGGCGGCCTCGACCATCGAGTACTCGCCGGAGACCTGGTAGGCGGCGACCGGCACGTCGGCCAGCTCGCGGACCGCCCGGATCACGTCGAGGTAGGCCAGGGCGGGCTTCACCATGACCAGGTCCGCGCCCTCGTTGAGATCCAGGGTGGTCTCGCGCAGGGCCTCCCTGGCGTTGCCCGGGTCCTGTTGGTAGCTCATCCGGTCACCGACCAGTTGCGACTCGACGGCGTCGCGGAAGGGGCCGAAGAACGCCGACGCGAACTTGGCGGAGTAGGCGAGGATGCCGGTGTCGATGTGGCCCGCGGTGTCCAGGGCCTCCCGGACGACGCCGACCTGGCCGTCCATCATGCCGCTGGGGCCGAGGTAGTGGGCGCCCGCGTCGGCCTGGGCGAGGGCCATGTCGGCGTAGACCGCGAGGGTGGCGTCGTTGTCGACGTCGCCCTTGTCGTCCAGGACGCCGCAGTGGCCGTGGTCGGTGAACTCGTCGAGGCACAGGTCGGACATGAGGACCGTGTCGTCGCCGAGCTCGGCGCGCAGATCACGCAGGGCGACGTTGAGCACGCCGTCCGGGTCGATCCCGCCGGAGCCGGTGGCGTCCCGGGTGAGCGGCACGCCGAACAGCATGATCCCGCCGACTCCCGCCTGCACGGCCTCGACGGCGGCCTTGCGCAGCGAGTCGCGGGTGTGCTGGACGACGCCGGGCATGCTCGCGATCGGGACGGGCTCAGTGGCACCTTCCTTGACGAACATGGGGAGGACCAACTGCCGGGGCCGCACCTCGGTCTCGCTGACCAGGCGGCGCAGCGCGGGGGTCCGGCGGAGCCTGCGCGGGCGGTGGTTGGGGAACATCGGGAGCCTCTCGAAGCGCACGGGCGGCGTGCCGGGGCACACCGCCCGTTGTCGGTCCTAGCGCCGCGCGCGCTTGGTCTTGCGCGGCGGGGGCAGCGCCCCCTCGGCCCGCAACCGGGCCGCGTGTTCGGCGAGCGCGTCCACCAGGGCGGGCACGGTCGCGTGCTCGGGTTGCACGTCCACCCGCAGGCCGAACTCGCGGGCGGTCTCGGCGGTCTTCGGGCCGATGCAGGCCACCAGGGTCCGCGCGTGCGGCTTGCCCGCGATGCCGACCAGGTTCCGCACGGTGGACGACGAGGTGAAGCACACCGCGTCGAACCCGCCGGTCTTGATCATCTCGCGGGTCTCGGCCGGTGGCGGCGCGGCGCGCACGGTGCGGTACGCGGTCACGTCGTCGATCTCCCAGCCGCGGTCGCGCAGACCGGCGGCCAGTGTCTCGGTGGCGATGTCCGCGCGCGGCAGCAGCACCCGCTCGACCGGGTCGAGGATGTCGTCGTACGGCGGGAAGTCGGCGAGCAGGCCCTCGCTGGACTGCTCGCCGGAGGGCACCAGTTCGGGGTTGATGCCGAACGAGCGCACCTTGGCCGCGGTGGCCTCGCCGACGCAGGCGATCTTGACGCCGGAGAAGGCGCGGGCGTCCAGGCCGAACTCGGCGAACTTCTCCCACACCGCGCGGACCGCGTTGGTCGAGGTGAAGATGACCCATTGGTAGCGGCCGTCGACCAAGCCCTTGACCGAGCGCTCCATCTGCGCGGGGCTGCGCGGCGGCTCGACCGAGATGGTCGGGACCTCGCTGGGGATGGCGCCGTGCAGGTGCAGCCGCTCGCTCATCTCGCCCGCCTGGTCCTTGGTGCGCGGCACCAGGACCCGCCAGCCGTAGAGCGCGCGCGACTCCCACCAGGACAGCTTCGACCGCTGCGCGACGACCTGCCCGACGGTGACCACCAGGTGCCCGGACATCTCGCCCGCGTCGGCGGCCAGCGAGGCGAGCGTGGTGTCGATGGTGCGCTGGCTCGTGTTGGTGCCCTCGGCGGTCACCGCGACCGGGGTCTGCGCGGCCAGGCCGTGCTCGACCAGCGACGACGCGGCCTCGGCCAGGTGGCTGGCGCCCGCGTGCAACACCAGCGGACCGGGCACACCGGCCAGCCCCGCCCAGTCGATGTCACCGCGGACGTCGACCTCGGTGTGCGTGGAGCCCAGCGCGATGCCCGCGTACGCCGGGACGGCGGTGGCGGCGGACACGCCGGGGATGACGTCGAACACCGCGCTGGTGCGGGCCACGGCCTGCGCCTCGGCCACCACCGCGGAGTGGGTCAGCGGGTCGCCCGCGACCAGGCGGACCACGACCCGGCCCGCCTTGGCCTCGGCGGCCAGGTCCTTGGCGACGTCGGCGGGTTGGCCGACGGCGGGCCGCACCTCCGCGCCGGGTCGGGCCAACGCCAACACGCCGGAGGGAACATCGGGGTCGGTCACCACTAGCTCCGCGCGCTCCAGCAGTTCTTTCGCGCGGACGGTGAGCAGTCCCGCGTCGCCGGGGCCGGAGCCGACGAAGGCGACGCGTCCGGGGGACTTTCGTGCACGGGTGGTCATGTCAGGCCACTTCCCATCAACTACGCCTCGGGACCGGAGAGCACCCCGGCCCCGAGTTCCAGCAGCTCGGCGGCCAGCGCCCGGCCGAGCTGCGCTCCTGCGGTCAGGTCACCGGTGGCCGAGGCGCGCATGACGTCGACCGCCCCGGCCGGGTCGGTCGGGTCGTACGCGGCGGCGACCCCGCGCAGCGACAGGCGGTACACCACCTTGTCGTCGGCGTCGAGGTCTTCCACCACCTCGGCCAGTGCGCCAACCGGCGCGCTGCAGCCTGCCTCGAGCGCGGCGAGCATCGCGCGTTCGGCGGCCACCGCGGCGCGGGTGGCTTCATCGTCCACTGTGGACTGGAGCAGGTGCTCGACGTCGACGTCGTCGACGCGGCACTCGACAGCCAACGCCCCTTGTGCGGGCGCGGGCAGCATCTGGATCGGGTCGAGGGTCTCGGTGATCTCGGCGAGCCTGCCGAGCCGGGCCAGGCCGGCTCGGGCGAGGACGACGCCGTCCAGCTCACCGTTGGCGACCATCGCGATCCGGGTGTCCACGTTGCCGCGGATCGGCACGATCTCGTGCCCGAGGCCCAGCGCGCGCAACTGCGCGGCGCGGCGGGGCGAGCCGGTGCCGATCCGCGCGCCGGGGGGCAGCTCACCCAGGGTGAGGCCGTCCCGGGCGACCAGCGCGTCCCGCGGGTCCTCGCGGAGCGGGACCGCGGCGAGCGAGAGCCGGGGGTCCGGCGCGGTGGGCAGGTCCTTGTACGAGTGCACGGCCACGTCGACGGTGCCGTCGGCGAGGGCGTCGCGCAGCGCGGAGGTGAACACGCCGACGCCGATCTCGGCGATCGGCGCGCTGGAGCGGTCACCCGGGGTGGACACCGTGATGATCTCCACCCGGGCGCCCGCGCGGGTCAGCGCGTCGGCGACGGTGCCGGTCTGGGTCAGGGCGAGCGCGCTGCCGCGCGTGCCGATCCGGATCACTCGGTCCACGGGGCACCACCGTCCACAAGAGACTGAACTGGCAAGGCGGCCGCGTCGTCCGGCGCGGCGACGGACGCGGGCTTCTGCGGGTCCAACTGGAACAGTTCGCGCAGCGCCTCGGCGTACCCGGTCCCACGCGGTCCGGAGGCGAGTTCCTTCACCCGGACCGTGGGGGTGTGCAGCAGCTTGTCGACCACCCGGCGGACCGTGCGGGCCAACTCGTCGCGGACCGGGGCGTCCAGGTCGGGCAGCCGCGCGTCCAAGCGCAGCAACTCGGCGTCGACGACCTCGGCGGCGCGGCGGCGCAACGCGGTGACGGTCGGGGTGACCTCGGCCGAGCGCTGCGCGGCGAGGTAGCCGCGCACCTCCTCGGCGACGATCTCGGTGGCCCGCCTCGTGTCGGCGCCGCTGGGGGCGTCGGCCAGCCTGCGCTGCAGGCTCGCCAGGTCGACGACGTGGACGCCGTTGAGGTCGGCCACGCCGTCCGCGACGTCGCGGGGCAGGCCCAGGTCGCAGATGACCAGCGGCTTGACCCTCGGGTCGAGGTGGTCCTCGGTGATGACCGCGCCGACCGCGCCGGTGCAGGACACCACCAGGTCGGCCGCGGCGATGGCGGCGGTGAGCCCGGTGAGCCCGGTCGCGCGGGCCGGAACGCCCTGCTCGCGCAGGGACGCGGCCAGCCGGGTGCCGTTGGCGTCGGAGCGGTTGGCGATGACGACCTCGCCGATGCCCGCGCGGCGCAGCGCGGCGGCGGCCAGGCCGCCCATCGAGCCCGCGCCGACGATCAACGCGCGCCGACCGGCGAGCCCGCCGAGCGCGGTGTCGGCGTCGGCCAGCGCCTCGGACACCACCGAGCCGCCGACCTGGTCCAGGCCGGTGTCGGTGTGCACCCGCTTGCCGATCCGCAGCGCCTGCTGGACCAGTTCGTGCAGGGTGCGCCCGACCGTGCCCGCCGACTTGGCGGCGCCGTAGGCCGTGCGGACCTGGCCGAGGATCTGCGACTCGCCGACGACCATCGAGTCCAGGCCCGCGGCGACGGTGAACAGGTGCTGCACCGCGGCGGCGGCGTAGTGCACGTACAGGTGTTCGTAGAGGTCTGCGGCGTCGGTGCCCGCGTGGCGGGACAGCACGCCCGCGATGTCGGCGAGCCCGGCGTGGAAGGCGTCGACGACGGCGTAGACCTCGACCCGGTTGCAGGTGGAGACCAGGACCGCCTCGGACACGTTCGGGCAGGCCAGCAGCTCGCCGAGGACCTTGGGCACGTCGGTGGCGGCGACGGTGACCCGCTCCAGCAGCCGCACCTCGGCGGAGCGGTGCGACATGCCGACGGCGATGACGCTCACGAGACCACCACCCCCGGCACGTGCCCGTTGGCCCCACCGTTCGCCTCGGCGAACGCGATCGCGTTGTCCGCGCGGCGGGCGACGTGGAAGGACAGCACCTGCAGCTCGACCGCGAGGTCGACCTTGCGGACCTCGACGTGGTCGGGCACCTGCAGCACGACCGGGGCGAAGTTCAGGATGCACTGGACCCCGGCCGAGACCAGCCGGTCGCAGACGGTCTGCGCGGCGGGCGGCGGGGTGGCGATGACGCCGATGGAGACCTCGCGCTCGGCGCACACCCGCGGGATGTCGTCGATGTGGTCGACCGGCAGCCCGCCGACGGGCACACCGACCAGGTCCGGGTCGACGTCGAACAGTGCGGTCACGGGAAAACCTCGTCCTGGGAATCCCCCATAGTTTGCCAGGGCGTGTCCCAGGTTACCGATTCCGACGACCGCGACGCTGTGTTTCCTGGTGAGTCCCAGGATTCGCTCGATCTCCTCGATCAGCACGGCCACCTCGTAGCCGACGCCGCGGGTGCCGTAGGAGCCGATGTAGGAGAGGTCCTTGCGCAGCTTCGCCGAGTTGACCCCGGCGGCGGCGGCGAGCTCCTCGCTGGACACGGTGCCCGCGCCCTGCTCCTGCATGCCGGAGAGCACCCGCAGGTAGACGGCGAGCCTGGCGACGGCGGCCTCGGGGATGGCACGGGCCCGGTCGCGGGCGGCGGGGACCTCGGTGACCCTCGGGATGGGGGTGGTGATCTCCGCGGCGGTGGGGGCGGGCGGGGTGACGCCGACCCCGTTCCGCTGGCCTCGCTGTGCCGCCACGTGAGAGCTCCTCGAGGGGTTTCCGACTCCGGGTCGCCATTACGGTACCGCTTGTGAACGTGTGCACAAAGTCGGTGGCCAGGGCCTTGGAGCTACGTCATAGGTGACCCTCGCCTCCCCCTTCCGGTGGGTGCGCGAACGGGTGGACGGCCGCGACCCGTCCACCCGTGTTGATCAACCGGCCGCGCCGGATCAGGCCTTCGGGGTCAGCACCTTGTCGATCACGAAGACGGTGGCGTTGCGGGTGGGGATGTTCCCGCACAGCACCTTGGCGCCGTCGACGGTGATGTCGTCGCCGGTGCCCGCGATGGTGATGTCGCCGCCCGCGGTGTCCAGCGACTGGACCTTCCCGGCCTTGACCAGGCCGTCGCGGTCGTAGCGCTTGGGCAGCACGTGGTACTGCAGGACCGGCGCCAACTCCTTCGGGTTGGCGGCCAACTCCTTGAACTTCGCGTCGCCGAGGGCGGTGAAGGCCGCGTCGGCGGGCGCGAACACGGTGAGGTTGTCGGTGGTGTTCAGCGTGTCGGCCAGGCCGGGGATCGCCGTGATCGCGGCAACGAGCTTGGTCAGCAGCGGGTTGGTGCTCGCGGCGGTGGCCACCGGCTGGGTGCCCATCGCGGTCAGGCCACCCGCCGTGTCGCCCTGCGGCAGGTCCTTGCAGTTGGGCCCGAACACCTCCGACGCGGTGGTCACCCCCATGCCCGACGCGTTCATCCCCGCCATGGTCGCCGGAGCTGTCGATGCCGCCGGGGCTGTCGTGGTCGTGGGGGCGCCGGAATCCTTGCTGCCACACGCGGTCACGGCCACCGCGACGACAGCGACGGCGGCGGCGACACCGAGGACCGGCTTGAACTTGCTCACCAGGATCTCCTTACAACGGGGACTGTCGCCGGGGATTCGACCGCACCCGACCCCTGGTTTGGCTTGGTTGAGCCGATTTTCCGCTCGATAGGGTGAAAGATCGGCTCAGGACACCGAGAAGAGCACCGAGTGCCAACCGGTCGCGCCGTCCGGGATGGGCGGCACCCTGGTCTCGGTCTGCGCCACGCCCGTGCGGTCGGTGGCGCGCACCTCGGCCCGGTGGTCGCCCGGCCCGAGGGTGAACGCGGTCCGCCACAGCCGCCAGGTCTGGTCGTTCACCTCGGTGGCCAGGTCGGCCTCCTGCCAGTCGCCGCCGTCCACCCGCACCTCGACCTTGGCGACGCCCACCGTCTGCGCCCAGGCGATCCCGGCGACGGTCACCCGCCCGGCGGGCTGCGAGCTGAACCCGCGCGGCACGTCGATGCGCGACTCGGTCTTGATCGGCGCCCGCTCGGCCCAGCCGCGGTCCTCCCAGTAGAAGGTCTTCTGGCCGAACTTGGTGACCTCCATGTCCACCACCCACTTCGTGGCGGACACGTACCCGTACAGGCCGGGCACCACCATCCGGGCGGGGAAGCCGTGCGCGACGGGCAGCGGCTCGCCGTTCATCCCGATCGCCAGCAGCGCGCCCCGCTTCGGGTCGAGCACGGCGTCCAACGGGGTGCCGCAGGTCCAACCGTCCACACTGGACGAATACAGCTCGTCGGCGCCGTCGAGCACACCGGCCTCGGCGAGCAGGTCGCGCAGCGGCACGCCGATGAACTTGGCGGTCGAGATGTACGGCCCGCCGACCTCGTTGGACACGCAGGTCAAGGTGATCGCGCGCTCGACCAGCGGGCGGTTGCGGATGTCGGCGTAGCTCAGGTTGAGCTCCTTGTCGACCATGCCGTGCACCCGCAGGTGCCACTCCTCGGCGCGGATCCGCGGCACGGTCAACGCGGTGTCCACCCGGTAGAAGTCGGTGTTGCCGGTGATGAAGCCCGGCGTGCCGATGTTGCTGAAGTCGGCACCCGCCGGGATGGGGGGCGCCGGGGTGGTCGGCTTGAGCGGACCGACCGCGGCGCGCGAACCCTCCACATCGACCCGACCGGCCAGGAACTGCCCAACAGCGCCGAAAACGCCCGCGCCGACCACCGCGCCCGCCGACAGGCGCAGGAAACGCCGCCGCGACTCGTCGTCCACCCCGGCCACCGCCGCGCCGTGCAGGAACCGGAACACCGCCACACCGACCACCAGCGACACGATCGGCGCGAGCACCGCGATCGACCCGAGGTCCGGCCGGTGCAGCACGGCGAAAACCCCCAGCAAACCGACCAGCGCGGCCAGGACAGTCCCGGGTACCGCCGACCGGCGCGACAGGACGCCTGCCAGGACCGCCAGCACCAGGACGGTGACCGCCATCCCGGACAGCAGCACCTGCTTGTCGTGGCTGCCGAAGTTCTCGACCGCGAAGTCCTTCAGCCACGACGGGGTCAGGTCGATCGCCGTGTTGCCGACGGCGAGGAAGGGTGAGGCGTTCGGGCCGACGAACCCGGCCACCAGGTGCCCGGCGGCCAGCGCCGCGGCCACCGACAGGACGCCGATCAGCGCGGCGACCCAGAATCCCAGGCGCCCGGCCGGGGCCGTCGTCTCTTCTGTTGTTCCCGTGGCAGTGTCCACGTCTGTCCTTCGGAACAGCGGCCGTCCCGGATCGGATCCCCGATCAGGCGAGGGCGACGCGCAACCGGTCTTCCTCCACCCGCCAGTACCCGTGTTCGGCGCCGTCCACCAGGATCACCGGCACCCGGTCGCCGTACTCGGCCCGCAGTTCCCCGTCGGAGTCGACGTCCACGGTGGACCACCGCGCCCCGACCTCGGCGCAGATCCTGGCCACCTCGACCTCGGCCACCTCACAGGCGTGGCAGCCCACCCGGGTCACCACCGTCACCTCACGGCCAACCGCTTCACTCACACGTCGACGCTACTCCGCAGACCGGCCCGGCGAATCTTCCCGGTTGCCGAGTGGGGGACCGATTCGACGAAAACCACCGAAGCGGGCACCTTGAACCGGGCCAGGTTCGCCCGGCAGTGCGCCAGCACCCCGTCCTCGGTCAGGTCGGCGCCCGCGACCGCCACCACGACCGCCCTCACCCGCTCGCCCGCGCGGTCGTCGGGCACGCCGATCGCCGCGACCTCGGCAACGCCGGGCAGTTCCGCGATGACCTGCTCGACCTCGTGCGGGTAGACGTTGAAACCGTTGACGATGATCAGGTCGCCTGCCCGGTCGACCAGGCGGAGGTCGCCGTCGGCGTCGAGGTGGCCGACGTCGGTGGTGCGGAACCAGCCGTCCGCGTCGGGGCCGCCGTCACCGTCCGGCCAGTAGCCGCTGAACAGGTTCGGGCCACGGGCGGAGACGATGCCGGTATCGGATTCCTCGCCGAACGAGGCAACCACGTCATCTCCGGCATCCCCGTCGTCCCCGCTCGCGACCGGCAGTCCGTCGGCGTCGACCAGGCGCAGGTCGACCCCGGGGATCGCGCGGCCGACCGAACCGGGTTGGCGCCGCCGACCAGGGTCGAGGTGAGCACCGGGCCGGTCTCGGTGAGGCCGTAGCCCTCGAAGATCGGCAGCCCGGTCGCGGCCTGGAACGCGGCGTGCGTGCGCGGGTCGAGCGGGGCGGCGCCGGAGGTGAGCATTCGGACCCGGGACAGCGCGTCGCCGAGCCGGTCGCGGCCCGCCGTGGCCATGGCCCGGTACATCGCCGGTACGCCGACGACCGTCGACACCCGGTGTTCGCGGCAGGCGTCGAGGGCAGCGTCCACGGTGAACCTGCCGATCAGCACACCTGTTGCCCCGGTTAGCGCTACCTGCCACAAGCCGGACAGTCCGTAAGCGTGCGCGAGTGGCACTCCCAACAAGACCCGGTCGTTAGCGACAACGGGCGCGGGACGCAAGGCAGCACATTGACCGACATTCGCCAGCAGCGCTCGGTGCGACAGCATCACGCCGCGTGGACTGCCCGCCGTGCCGGAGGTGTAGCAGAGCAGGGCGAGGTCCTCGCCGCCGCCAATGGCGGAAAACCGCTCACTCGGCGCATCCTCAATCACCGGATCGGGGAGGGCGGTGCCGACTCTTCCAGCGCGATCGGTAACCCTGGGTATGCCAAATGCGAAACACACACCGCTGTGGTCCAGAACCCGGTCGATCTCCCTGGGCACGGCGTCCACCCCCAGCGGCACTCCGACCGCCCCGACCCGGAGTACCGCGAACAGCACCACACAGGCCTGGAGACCGTTGGACACCACGACCGCGACCCGGTCCCCCCGAGCGACCCCGCGCTCGGCGAGGACGTGCGCATACCGGTCGACGGCGGCGTCGACCCGCTGCCAGGTGAGTGAACGGCCACCGGGGACGTCGACCAGGCCGGGACGGCCGGGTACCTTCTCGCTCGCCCCGGTCACCAGGTCGGCGACGTTGCCGGTGGGCACGTCCACGGGTGGGTCGACCATCGGTGGCGCCTCTCCGTCGTCCGGTCACCATCAGGGAGCAGCGAGCAGCGCAGTGTGGCACGGATCACCCACGTCACGGTTAACTACTCACTTCATCCCCATCCTGGCCCACCCACCGTTACCTACTGAAAAGTAACAATCCGTAAGCTGCTCGAGCGATCCCCCGGCGGTGGCGCGACCGCCGGGACCGAGGGAGTGTGCGGCCGTCCGATGACCCGCCAGACGCGATCCGACCCCACCGACCGGGGCGTGCCGTCGGCACGGTCGGGCACCGACGGCCAGACCGGGTCCGCGGTGCCGGACGTGGCGCACAGCGAGTCTTGGGCGCTGGTGCACGCCGCCCAGCAGGGCGACACGGTGGCCTTCGGTCAGCTCTACGACCGCTACGTCGACGTCGTCTACCGGTACGTCCTCTTCCGGGTCGGGGACCGCGAGCTCGCCGAGGACGTCACCAGCGAGACGTTCTTACGGGCCTTACGCCGGATCACCTCCGTCACCTACCAGGGCCGCGACGTCGGCGCCTGGTTCGTCACGATCGCCAGGAACCTGGTGCTCGACCACGTGAAGTCCAGCCGCTTCCGGCTCGAGGTCACCACCGGCGAGATCCGCGACTCCGAGCGGCTCGAGGCCGGTCCGGAGCAGCAGGTCATGTCCAAGGTCACCCGTGAGGCGCTGCTCGGCTGCGTCGACCAGCTCGGCGACGACCAGCGGGAGTGCATCGTGCTGCGGTTCCTGCAGGGCTTGTCCGTCGCCGAGACGGCGGAGATCATGAACCGGAACGAGGGCGCGGTCAAGGCGCTGCAGCACCGCGCGGTGCGCAGGCTGGCGCAACTGCTGCCGACCGAGCTGCGTTGATGGAGGTGGCGGGCTCCGGACTCGTGGCCCGCATACGAGTTTGAGTTGACCCGATGGGGTCAATCGATATGTGCCACGTGGCCGGGCCGTAACCCGGAGACAGAGGAATCGTTTCATCCACAGCGAGACCCACAGGAGTCGGAGCGGGATGGTGGAAAGCGGAGCCGGGACGCACGGGGAGCGCGCGGACAGACCGCGCGCGGGCCGCGCGCATCCCGGCGTGGTCGACGAACTGGGTCCCGAGTTCACCGAGACCGACCACACCGTCGTCGAACTGCTCACCGGGCTCGGTCCGCTCACCACGCCGGACGGCTCGGCCAGGGACCGGATGCGGGCCAGGATCACCGCCAGCCTGATGGCCGACCCGCTCCGCCAGGACTCCGGCGACCACGCCGGCGACCAGACCGGCAACCACACCGCGGGCCAGACCGGCACCAGCCAGGACCGGCACGACCCGGCGGGCTCGACCACCGTCGCGCCGGAGCGGCGGCCCGAACCCAGACCCGGCCGACCGCCGCGGGCGGGCCGCGCCCCGCGTGGGCGGCGCGACCCGGACTCCGCGCCACCTGGCCGCCTGCCGTCACCGGGTCCGCGCGGGTCGACCCGCGCCCGGTTCGCCGTGGCCGCCGTCGCCGCGCTGGCGCTGGTGTTCTCGCTGACCGGGATGAGCCTGCTGCTGGCCAGGGACGCGCTGCCCGGCGACGCGCTGTACGGGGTGAAGCGCACCGGGGAGGCCGCCGCGCTCGGGTTGACCTTCGGCACCGAGGAGAAGGCGTTCAAGCACCTGGAGTTCGCCACCTCGCGGGTCACCGAGATCGAGACGCTGGCCGCCCGGTTCGCCGACCCCGCCGACGCGCCGACCGACGGCTACCTCGCCGCGCTCGGCGACTTCGACAACGACACGACCGCGGGCGCGCGCGGCCTCACCGCCGTGGCCACCTCCGGTGACGGCAGCCAGTTGACCGCGCTGCGGGACTGGGCCGACCAGCAGGGCGCCCGGCTGGCCGCGCTGCGCGCGAAGTTGCCGTCGGCGACCGACAGCCGCGTCTCGGCGTCGCTGGGCCTGCTGGACCGGATCTCCAGCCGCGCGGCGGGTCTGCTCGCCAGGGTGCCCTGCTACCAGGTGACCTCCGGCGACCTCGACGACATCGGCGCGCTGCCCGCGACCGGCACCTGCCAGGTCCGCCCGGACGCGCCCAGGGTGCTGGTGACCCCACCCAGCTCGCAGGCCGACACCGCGCCGGGGATCGGGGTGCCCCAGGTGACCACCACCCCGGCGGCGCCGACCGTGCCGACCGGTCAGCCACCGGCGAGCGAGCCGACCAGGACGAGCGCGCCGCCGCCACCGCGGACCACGACTGCACCGCCGTTGGTGAACCTGCCGCCGATCATCGGCGCCCCGACCCAGACGGCCCCCGGCACCAGCACCCCGGCAGCGCCCGGCGTGACGGTGCCGCTTCCGTTGCCGCTGCCCACGATCGCGCTGCCGCCGCTGCTGCCCGGTCTCGGTGCGATCCAGATCGGTTGAGGTCGGCACCGAACCGGGCGGTGGATCGCTACGCTGGTGGCGACCGGTGATGACCAGCGGGGAGGACGTGCGGTGTCCGTGCGGCGTGGGGCGGAGAACCCCGAACTCGAACGCCTGGCCGCGCTCGCGGGCGAGGCGAGCGCCGAGGCGGCCTCCGCCGCGATGGAACGCGGCGCGGGCGCGCCCACCGAGATCGACCTGACCGCCGCCGCCTTCTTCGACGTGGACAACACGATCATGATGGGCGCGTCGATCTTCCACTTCGCCCGCGGCCTGGCCGCGCGCAAGTTCTTCTCCAACTCGGACCTGGCCAAGTTCGCCCTGCAGCAGGTGATGTTCCGGGTCGGCGGCCGGGAGACGGCGGACGGCATCCGGAGCAGCCGGGAGCAGGCACTGTCCTTTGTGGCCGGTCACACGGTGGCCGAGCTGACCACGCTCGGCGAGGAGATCTACGACGAGCTGATGGCGGACAAGATCTGGCCGGGCACCCGGGCGCTGGCCCAGATGCACCTGGACGCCGGCCAGCGGGTCTGGCTGGTCACCGCGACCCCGGTGGAGCTGGCCACCATCATCGCCCGCCGCCTCGGGCTGACCGGGGCGCTGGGCACGGTCGCCGAGAGCGTCGACGGGGTGTTCACCGGCAAGCTGGTCGGCGAGATGCTGCACGGCCCGGCGAAGGCGCACGCGGTGCGCTCGCTGGCCGCCAAGGAGGGGCTGGACCTGCGCCGGTGCACGGCGTACTCGGACTCGTCCAACGACGTCCCGATGCTGTCGGTGGTGGGCACCGCGGTGGCGGTGAACCCGGACAGCGGTTTGCGCGAGCTGGCTCGCAAGCGGGGCTGGGAGATCCGCGACTTCCGCACCGGGCGCAAGGCCGCCAAGATCGGCGTGCCCTCGGTGCTCGGCGCGGGCGCGGTGGCCGGGGCCGTGGCGGCGGGGCTGGCCTACCGCAAGCGCGCGGTCTGAGACCGGCAGCCAATCGGCCAAGGCGGCAGGCCACTCAAGCGCACTGAACCACTCGAATGGGTGACGACCTCCCGCGTGACAGAGCCACGCAGGAGGTCACACGGGGTGCACCAGCGGCGCCCGCCATCGCGGACGCCGCGGTCGGCCACTACTTCTTGAGCTTGCGGCGCTGCACGCGGGTCTTGCGAAGCAGCTTGCGGTGCTTCTTCTTCGACATGCGCTTGCGACGCTTCTTGATGACCGAGCCCATGTGTGTCCTTACGTGTTCGTTCCAGGTGTCCGGCGCTCCGGTGCGGCGACGTCGAGGACGCGCCAAGACACCAGGCACAACGGCTGACCAGAGTACCCGCCCGCCGCCGCGCCCCCGCCGCCGGCCCACCGCCCGCGTCAGCCCGCGTCGAAGTAGGCGTTCTGCAGGTAGTCGTGCACGGCCTTCTCCGGCACCCGGAACGACTTGCCCACCCGCACCGCGGGCAGCTCACCGCCGTGCACCAGCCGGTACACCGTCATCTTCGAGACCCGCATGAGGGCCGCCACCTCGGCCACCGTCAGGAATTGCACCTGCGGGAGGCCGGGCGGATCCAAGTCGCGCTTGCTCGCAGGCATGATCCACCGCGTCCTTAACCACGCGTCGCGCCATCGGCTTCCCCACCGACGGATTCGACACGCACGTGTACCGATCGAGAGTAGCGGGACACGTGTGACAAGTGCGACGTCACTTCGGGTTCAATCTGCCTCGTGCGCGCTGCCCAGCTCCCGTGACCGGTCCCTGGCCGCCTCGATGGCGGCCAACAACGCGGCGCGCACCCCGTGCCGCTCCAACTCCCGGATGGCCATGATCGTGGTCCCGGCGGGCGAGGTGACCGCCTCGCGCAGGTTCACCGGGTGCTCCCCGGTCTCCTGCAGCATGGCCGCCGCGCCCACCGCCGACTGGATGATCAGCTTCTCGGCCACCGCGCGCGGCAGGCCGAGCAGGATGCCCGCGTCGATCATGGCCTCGACCAGGAAGAAGAAGTACGCCGGACCCGAGCCGGAGAGCGCGGTCACCGCGTCCTGCTGCGACTCCGGCACCCGGACGACCTTGCCGACCACGGACAGGATCTCCTCGACCACGGCCAGGTGCGCCGAGGTGGCGTGCTTGCCCGGCGAGATCGCGCTCATCGCCTTGCCGACCAGCATCGGCGTGTTCGGCATGACCCGGACGACGGGCACCCCGGCGGGCAGCCTGCGCTCGAACAGCGACGTTGGCAGGCCCGCGCACAGCGACACGATCAGGGTCTGCGCGGGCACCGCGGCGGCGAGGTCGTCGAGCAGCGGGTCGATGTCCTGCGGCTTGACCGCGACCACCAGCACGTCGGCCGTCTTGGCCGCCGTCGGCACGTCGACCGCGTCGATGCCGTAGGTGTCGGTGAGCTGCGCCGCCCGACCGGCCGAGCGCTCGGTGAACAGCAGTTCGTCGGCCTGCCTGCCGCCGTGCAGCAACCCGGACAGCAGCGCCTCGCCGATCTTGCCCGCGCCGAGCACGGCGATCACCGGACGCGCGTTCGCCTCAGTCATGGCGATCAGGCTAACCGGCTGTTACCGATCTTCCCGGACTACCCCGCGGCCCCGGGCACGGGATCAGCCGATGGCCGAGAGCGCCAGTTGCCGCGCCTGGCACACCAGGCGACCGGTGGAGTCCACCACGGTCGCGTCCGAGTCGAACCAGACGCCGTGCACCGCCTTGGACTCCACCTGGATGCGCAGCCACCCCGGCGCGGGCCGGGACCGCAGGTGCGCGGTCAACTGGACCGTCGGCGACCAGCCCAGCCTGCCCAGGTTGAACGTCACCGGCATCGAGATGTCCCCGGCCACCAAGGCGAACAGCGGGTCGGCGTGCTCACCGCGCGGGCGCGCCCACAGCCGCAGCCGCAGCGGGTCGCCGATGTGGCCGTGCAGGAACCCCGCGCCGTTGGGGTCCAGCCGCACGTCGCACACCTCGCTCAGCTTGAACACCGAGGCCGACGACACCGTGGACAGGTCGATCGCGTTGCCCGGCGGCTCAGCCGACTGGTTCGGCAGGTCCGTCCAGGCCGCGCGCTCCCTCGGTAACCGCCCGGTGGTGACCACGCCCTCGACGCAACTGCGCCCGCTCTGCTCGAGGTGCACCGCCACGACCGTGGTACGCCTGCCCGACTTGCGGATGTCGGTGCGCAGCAGGACCGGCCCGACCCCCGGTGGCCGCAGGAACTGCGCGCTCACCGCGAGCGGGTCGACCAGCGGCGCACCGGCTCCGCTGTGCGTGGCCACCGCCGCCTTGGCCAGCAACGCCATCAGGAACCCCCCGTGCGGGCGCCCGCCGACCGTCCAGGCGCCCGGGAGGTCGGCGGTGAACGTGCCGTCCCCCAGTGGGCGCACCCGGACGGCGGCGGCGAACGCCCCGCCCGCGCCCGCCCGGACGTCGCCGTGCCCTGCAGCACTACTCATGGGCGATAGCCTGCCACGCCCGGCCGCGCGATTTTGCGCTGTGCCACGGATCGCCAGACAATCAGCTCCGGGTGGCCAGCGCGCGGAGGAAGAAGGCCACGTTCGCGGGTCGCTCGGCCATCCTGCGCATCAGGTAGCCGTACCACTCCCCGCCGTAAGGCACGTACACCCGCACGGTGTGGCCTAGCTGCGCCAAGCGGAGCTGTTCGTCCGGTCGGATCCCGTAGAGCATCTGGTACTCGAAGCTGCCGGGTTTGCGGCCGTGCGCCTCGGCGCGTTCGCCGATGATGGGCACCAGCCGGGGGTCGTGGGTGGCGAACATCGGGAAGCCGTCCCCCGCGAGCAGCGCGTTCACGCAGCGGATGTAGCTCTTGTCGACGTCGATCTTGTCCTGGTACGCGACGCCGTCGGGCTCCTTGTAGGCGCCCTTGCAGAGCCGGACCCTGGAGTCCGCGGCGGCCAGCGCGACCGAGTCGTCGTAAGTGCGGCGCAGGTAGGACTGGATGACCGCGCCGACCCACGGCCACGTCTGCCGCAGCTCGGCGAGCAGGCGCAGCGTGGAGTCCGTGGTGGTGTGGTCCTCCATGTCCAGTGTGACCGTCGTGCCTGCGGCCTCGGCGGCGGCGCAGATCCGCCGGGCGTTGGCCAGGGCGAGGTCCTCGTCGAACATCTGCCCCACCGCGGACAGCTTGACGCTGACCTCGGCCCGGTCGGCCAGGCCCTGGGCGTGCAACTGGTCGAGCAGGTCAAGGTAGGCCTGGACGGTCTGCTCGGCCTGGGCCTTGTCGGTCGTGTCCTCACCGAGGTGGTCGAGGGTGACGGTGAGACCGGAGTCGACCAGTCGCCGGGTCACGGCGACCGCCTCCGCGGTGGTCTCGCCCGCCACGAAGCGGCGCACCACGTCCCGGCTCACGGGAGCGGTCGCCACCAGACGGCGGATGGTGCCGTTTCGCGCGGCAGCCAGAATCAACGAACGCAACGGGTTCACCCCGCGAACTGTACGGCCAGCGTCCTCTCAAGCCATACAGCCATCCGGTCGTCCTACCTTTGCTCCGAACTGTCTACTGTTGACCCAGGTGGATCCGGGCGAACCGCAGCGCCTCGGCCAGATCGTCCACACGCTCCGCGGACGCGCGCGCCCGCCGGGTGCTCACCTCGACCACCACTTGGCCCGCGAAACCGTTGCGCGCCAACGATTGGCACACCTCCGCGCACGGCTGATCACCCCGGCCGGGCACCAGGTGCTCGTCCTTGGGGAGGCCGGTTCCGTCTGCCAAGTGGACGTGCCGCAGCCGATCGCCCATCCGCGCCGCCAACCCGCGAGCGTCCACCTTGGCCGCCGCCGTGTGCGAAAGGTCCAGGGTGTAGCTGCCGTGGCCGACGTCGGTCGGGTCGATCGACGGCCGGAAACCGCTCACGACCACCCCACCCCGGCGCATCGGGAACATGTTCTCCACCGCGACCGCGACCCCGCCGTCCCGCTCCAACCCGGCCACCAGGTCGGCGAACCCGTCGGCGTAGCGGCGCTGCCAGCGAAACGGCGGGTGCACCACCACCGTCGTCGCCCCCAGGTCCTGCGCCGCCTCGACCGCCCGCCGCAACCGGACCTCGGGGTCGGCCGACCACACCCGCTGCGTGACCAGCAGGCACGGCGCGTGCACGGCCAGCACCGGCACCCCGCTGCGGCGCGACTGCCGGGCCAGCGCGGGCACGTCCTGGCTGAGCGGGTCCGCCCACACCATGACCTCGACCCCGTCGTACCCCAGCTCAGCGGCCAGGGTGAACGCGGTCGACGCCGTCCTCGGCCACACCGAGGCGGTGGACAGACCTACCGGGATCAACGATCCAGCAGGAGCAACGCCGCCGGGGACACCGTGGCCAACAGGCCGACCAGGACGGCGAGCACGGTGGTCTGCAGGTCCTCCGCGCGCCGCACCTTCCGCACGATCAGCACCAACCCGACGATCACCGCCAGCGCGCCGATCAGCGCCGCCGCGGGCAGCACCCGCCACAGCCAGTTGAACAGCAGCCACACCACGGCACCGCCGACCACGGCCAGCCCGAGCTGGCCGATCATGATCAGCCACTCGCGGCCCGCCGAGCGCGGCTCGCGCTCGGCCGCGTCCTCGTCGTACTCGTCCTCGTCGGCCAACCCGGCGACCCGGTCCTCGACCGGGCCGTCGTAGTCGTCGTCGGCGTCCAGGTGCTCGTCGTCGACGGTGTCGGCGAAGTTGTCGTGCGCCTCGTACTCGGTGAACCGGGTCGCGGCCTTGTCGTCGAAGCCCTCGTACTCGTCGTGGAACTCCGGCGGCGGGCCGTTCGGGTCGACCGCGGTCTCCGACGAGTCGCCGGGGAACTCGCCACCGGGGAACCCGGGGCGACGCGGCGGCACCGGCAGCGGCTGCGAGGGCTGCGGCGGTCCGGGGGGGACCGGCAGCGGCTGGGAGGGCTGCGGCCCCTGCTGGCCCGGCTGGGGGCCCGGCCGACGCCCGGGGACCGGCGCCCGACGGGGCAGCAACGGTGCCCGGTTCGGGCTCATGGCCTGCGCCGCGGGCGGCTCGGCCTGCTCCGGGGCGTCCTCGGCGGGGACCCGGGGCAACTGCTCGGTGTGCGGCTCCACGGCCTCCGGGCGCGGCCGGGCGACCGGCGGGCGCTGCTCGGTGGCCGGACCCTGCGGCGGCCGTGCGGCGACCGGCGCCTGCTCCGGGGGGAACGGCTGCGGGGCCGGGTCGACCGGCCGGTTCGGGAACGGCTCGACGGGCCTGCCCTGCCGGGGCGGCTCGGGCTGCCTCGGCGGCTCGGCGCGGCGTGGGGGCTCGGGCCGGGTCATCGGCGGCGCGACCGGCGGGTGCTGCTCTGTCAGCGGCTGCTGGTCGACCGGGGGGCGCCTGCGCGGCTCGACGGGCTCCGGCCGGGCCCGTCTACCCGGCAGCGGCACCTGCTGGGACGGCTGCGGCGCCTGCGGGGGCTGGTGCGGCTGCGGGGCGGCGGGCCGGTCGGCCTGCCTGCCCTGCCGGTGCGAGGTGCGCTCGGGCTGGTCCTGGTCGTCGCGGATCGGCAGCATCGTGCCGCTGTCGGACATGACCCGGTCGATGATCGCCTGCGGCGCGGTGTCCGAGGCGTCGTCCGGCTTGCGCCTGCGCCGCCGCGGCGCGCCCTCACCGGCCGCGCCGCCGTACTTGGCCAGCAACTCGGCCACGGTGCGCTGGGTGCGCTCCGAACCACCTTCTTGACTCATCCACTCCACCGTGCCCCGTGCGGGCGAATCCGTCCAGTGCCCACCCGCTCAGCGGGCGGCACCGGCCCCGCGGGGTCGGCGGCCACCCGGATCATGTCAATCCGAGAGAACAGTGTGGTCCTCGCCATTCGTCTGGTCCAGCCGCCGGAGGATGACCCCCTCGCGCAGCGCCCACGGCCCGATTTCCAACTCGGGCAGTGACAACGCTCGCATAGTGGCCTGCGCCACCAGCGCACCGGCCACCAGTTGGTGGGCCCGGCTCGCGCTGACCCCCTCCAACTCGGCGAGGTCGGCGGCGGACATCCGGGAGATGAACGCGATGAGCTGGCTCAGCCCGGTCGCGGTGAGCACCCGGCGCACCCGGGGGCCCGCCGAGCTCGGTGCCGCCCCGGTGAGCCGGGCCAGCGTGCGGAACGTCTTGGAGGTGGCGACCGCCCGGTCCGGGCTGCCGTACTTGGCCAGCCGCCGGGCGACCGGGGCCAACTGGTCGTCCAGCCAGGCCGCGGTGCGCTGCACCTGGTCGCGGGCGGGCGGGTCGGTGCTGAACCGGGTCCGGGTCAGCCTGCCCGCGCCCAGCGGCAGCGACCAGGCGAAGTCCGGGTCCTCGTCGATGCCGACGGCGAGCTCCAGCGAGCCGCCGCCGATGTCGAGGACCAGCAGGTTGCCCGCCGACCAGCCGTACCAGCGGCGGGCGGCGAGGAAGGTGAGCCTGGCCTCGTCCTCGCCGGAGAGCACCTTCAGCTCGACGCCGGTCTCCTTGTGCACCCGGCGCAGGACCGCCGCCGAGTTGCCCGCCTCGCGCACCGCGGAGGTGGCGAAGGCCATCAGGTCGGCGCAGCCCAACCGGACCGACGACTCACGGGCGGCGGCGACGGTGCGGACCAGTTCGTCCGCGCCCACCTTGGACAACTGGCCGGACGGGGTGATCCGCTCGGCCAGCCGCAGCACGGTCTTCTCCGACCGGGCCGGGGTCGGGTGGGCACCACGACGAGCGTCCACCACGAGCAGGTGGACGGTGTTGGACCCGACGTCGAGCACACCTAGGCGCACGGGGGCACCGTACCGGGGAGACGATCAGGACTCGAACTTGTAACCAAGACCGCGCACCGTCACCAGGTGGCGCGGCGACGCCGGGTCCGGTTCGATCTTCGAGCGCAGCCGCTTGACGTGCACGTCCAGCGTCTTCGTGTCGCCGACGTAGTCGGCGCCCCAGACCCGGTCGATCAACTGGCCGCGGGTGAGCACCCGGCCGACGTTGCGCAGCAGGTACTCCAGCAGGTCGAACTCCTTGAGCGGCAACGGGACGTCGGTGCCGTCCACTGTGACCACGTGCCGCTCGACGTCCATCCGGACCGGTCCGGCCGCGAGCACCTGGGGCAGCAGCTCGCCGTCGCCGCCCGCCTCGCCGCCGCGGCGCAGGACCGCGCGCACCCTGGCGATCAGCTCGCGCGCCGAGTAGGGCTTGGTCACGTAGTCGTCGGCGCCGAGCTCAAGGCCGACCACCTTGTCGATCTCGCTGTCCCGGGCGGTGACCATGATCACGGGGACCGCGGAGCGCTGCCGCAGCGCCTTGCACACGTCGGTGCCGCTCATCCCGGGCAGCATCAGGTCGAGCAGGACGATGTCGGCGCCGTTGCGGTCGAACTCCTCCAGCGCCTGCTGGCCGGTCACGGCCACCGCGGCGGTGAAGCCCTCCTTGCGCAGCAGGAAGGCAAGCGGGTCCGCGAAGGATTCCTCGTCCTCCACGATCAGCACTCTCGTCATGCCATTCCTCCGTGATCGGTAGCGGCGCCGTCGGATTTCGACGGAGCGGTCGTCGCGCGGCCGCCCACCAGGGTGGGTTCCGCACCGTTCGTGGCGACCTCCGCGGCCGCGAGGTGGGCCGGGATGCGCAGGGTGAACGTCGAACCGAGGCCGGGCTTGCTCCACAGCCGGACCTCGCCGCCGTGGTTGGCCGCCACGTGCTTGACGATGGCCAGCCCCAGCCCGGTGCCGCCGGTGGCCCGGGAGCGGGCGCGGTCGACCCGGTAGAACCGTTCGAAGACGCGCTGCTGCTCCTCCTCGGCGATGCCGATGCCGCGGTCGGTGACGGCGATCTCCACGAAGCCCTTGTCGACCGAGCGGCTGACCGACACCGGACTGCCCGCCGAGGAGTAGGCGAGGGCGTTCTCCAGCAGGTTGGACAGCGCGGTGACCAGCAGCGTGCGGTCGCCCTCGACCAGCAGGCCGCTGTCGTCGTCGGTGGCGACCTCGATGCCGGTGGACTCCATGACCAGCCGGGCGCGACCCATCGCCTCGCGGACCACGGCGTCGACCTCGACGGTGTTCATCTCCGGCAGCCGCTCGGCGCCCTGCAGCCGGGACAGCGCGATCAGCTCGGTGACCAGGGTGCCCAGCCGGTTGCCCTCGTGCAGGATCTTGGTGGTGAACCGGCGCACCTCGACCGGGTCGTCGGCGGCGTCGAGCACGGCCTCGGCGAGCAGCGCCATGGCGCCGACCGGGGTCTTGAGCTCGTGGCTGACGTTGGCGACGAAGTCGCGCCGGGTGGCCTCCAGCCGGACCGCGTCGGACTGGTCGTCGGCGTCGACCGCGGTGAACCCGTCACCGAGCGGGCGGACCTCGCCGAGCACGGCCTCGGGGGTGCGGCCGCCGCGGGACTCCAGCGGCGACAGGTCGATCTCCACCGGGTCACCGGTCTCGACGACCAGTTCGGCGGCCTTGCGGGCGCGGTCGTCGACCCGGTTGTTGCGGACCAGGCCGAGCTCCTCCGCGCGCGGGTTGTGGATCACCACATCGCCGAACCGGTTGAGCACGACCACCCCCGTGTGGGTGGACTGGATGATCCGTTGGACCAGGTCGGCGACGGTGGGGCCGGTCGGTGCCCGTCCGGTGCCGCTCGACCGCGAACGGCCGAACAGGAAGCCGACGAACAGGCCGATCAGCAGTGTGCCGAACGACAGCGCGAGATAGACCGGGGCGGCCACACCGAGGATCGTAAGCAGGGGGCGGGGCGGTTTGACCAGCCCGGACAGCGCATTGGTGACCGTGCCGACACCGTTGTGCCTGCTTGTTCCCCACCGCGTCAAATCGCGTTCACTCGATCGTGTCCTACTAGCGAGTAACTGTCAGTTTTTGTCCACCGGGTTGCCCACCGCCCCCGGCCGTCATCCTTCGTTAGGGGGATCACACCCGCACCGATGGCTGCTCGTTGTGTCGCACCCCCGGACCGACCGAAGTGGACACTCCAAGACTCACTTGGGTGTCCACTTCGCCCGATCCCTCAGTCCACTGAGGTCAGTGGATCAGCCTGACAGTCGGGCTATCGCCCTTGGTTCGCCACAGCGGTGATCGCGGCGGCGGCAGCGTCCGGATCGAGATAAGTGCCGCCCGCCTTGATCGGGTTGAGCGACTCGTCGAGGTCGTAGCGCAGTGGGATACCGGTCGGGATGTTGATCGCGGCGATATCGGCGTCGGAGATCCCGTCCAGGTGCTTGACCAACGCGCGCAGCGAGTTGCCGTGCGCGGCCACCAGAACCGTCTTGCCCGCGCGCAGGTCCGGCACGATCTCGGTGTCCCAGTAAGGCAGCAGTCGGGCCACCACGTCCTTGAGGCACTCGGTGCGCGGGGCGCTGTCGCCGAGGTCGGCGTAGCGCGGGTCGCCGTGCTGGCTGTACTCGCCGTCCGGCTCGATGGGCGGCGGCGGGGTGTCGTAAGAGCGGCGCCAGAGCATGAACTGCTCCTCGCCGAACTCCGCCAGGGTCTGCTTCTTGTCCTTGCCCTGCAGCGCGCCGTAGTGCCGCTCGTTGAGCCGCCAGTCGCGCTTGACCGGGATCCAGTGCCGGTCGGCGGCGTCCAAGGCGAGGTTGGCGGTGGTGATCGCCCGGCGGAGCAGCGAGGTGTGCACGACGTCCGGGTGGATCCCGGCCGCGGCGAGCAGTTCGCCGCCGCGGCTCGCCTCGGCGACGCCCTTGGCGGAGAGCGGGACGTCGACCCAGCCGGTGAACAGGTTCAGCGCGTTCCAGTCGCTCTCGCCGTGGCGGAGCAGCACCAGGGTTCCGATGGCCATGGCGAAAGACTGCCAGACCGGGGCGGCGGGTCGACCCGGCGGACGGGCCCCGCGCAGCGGCGTGGGCCGAACGGTCGCCATCACTGGACTACTCGACATTTCACGTGATCGCGTGACACCCGTTAGGGCCAGCTTGTACCCCCAAACGCCCCCAAAAGGCACAGCTAGTTGTCCAAGCACCCACTTCCGTGACCAAATAGTTACTAACGGTCTGCGACATCCACGAATGGCGTAGTTGTCGGCCTTGTGTAGCTGTCCAGCATCTGCCAAGTTGACCTATAGGCGCCACGGGTCGGCTCCCACGCACTCCCCGACCCGGGCGGCGCCCCGCGCGGCTCGACTCCCCTGCCGAGCCGCCGCCCCGCGAGGCTCCCGGGTGCCCCCCGCCACGGGACGCAGCGGGCTGGCGCGGGGCGGTTCGGGAATGCGACTCCCCCTCGCTCGAACCGCCCCGCGACTCACACCCCCTCGGTAGCCGGTTCCGCCGCGAGTTCTTCCGGCTGCTCGGTGTCCGGTTCCTTCGACCGCGTGGGCCGCACGAGCCAGCGGTAGAGGTAGATGAGCAGGCCCAGGGCGACCGCGAACGGCAGCACCATGCCGATCAGGCGCAGCACGAACCCGCCTGTGGCGATGAACGCGTGCCATCCGGTCGACAAGGCACCCAGCACGGACTCGCCGTCGTCACCGGCCGGTGGCGGCGCGGCACCGTCGAGGCTGATCCGCACGGTGATGGTCGAGAGCGCGACGCTGCCCGCGAGAGCCTGCTGCCGCTTCAGCAGCGACTCCAGGTCGGCCTCGCGGCGGGTGACCTCGCCCTCCAGTTCGACGATCTCGGAGATACCGGTCGCCCGGTCCAGCAACGCCCGCACCCGGGCGAGGCTGGCCCGCTGCGTCTGCACCCGGCTGTCGACGTCCACGACCTCCTCGGTGACGTCCTGCGCCGCCTGCGTCCGGTTCTTGACCTTGCCCGCAGCGGCGATGCGGTCGAGCGCGGCGTCGAGCTTGTCCGACGGCACGAACACGGTCAGCCCGGCGGACTCATCGGAAATCTGCTCTTGGCCCGAGTAACCACCCAGCCCCACGGCCGCCCGCCGGACCGTGTCGGCGGCATCGGAGATCTTGCCCGCGGTCAGGTCGACGCTCGCGGTGCGCACCAGCTTGCGGTCCACCCCCGGCTGGCTGATCTGCGGCTGCGGCTGCCCGGCGGGCTGGTTCGGCGCGGGCGGGGTGTACTGCGCCTTGGCGCCCGCGCTGTCGCCCATCCCGCCACCGGCGTTCGCGGGCGCGGGCGCGACAGCGGCGGATTCGGCGGAATCAGACGCGGACGACGTGCAGCCGCCGACGAACGCCCCCGCCACCAGTAACAGCCCGGCCAGGCGGGCTCTCCGGAACACCATCTCGGTCCCCTCTCCGACAAGACCCGAGGGTCTGCCTGTCTGGCGAAGGGACGAACCGGGGGGCTCAGCGCGTTGCGGCGCGGGTGATCACGAGTCGGCGTCATCCGGGACACGGTGCCGTTGCCCGGACGGTTCGAGCAGGTGGGCGAACGCCTGGAGGTTGGCCAGCGACTCGCCGCGCGCGGTCCGCCAGTCCCACTCCCGTCGGATGGCGGTGCTGAAACCGATCTCCAGCAGGGTGTTGAAGTCGCCGTCGGCGGCCTCGAGCACCTGCCCGAGCAGCCGGTCCAGCTCGTCGGCCGTGACCGCGGCGTGACTGACCCGGCCCACCAGGTAGATGTCCCCCAACCGGTCGAGCGTGTAGTGCACACCGTAGAGCCGAGCGTTGCGCTGGAGCAGGAACCGGTAGACCGCCTCGTGCGCCTCGTCCGGCTGGCGGCAGACGAACGCCTCCACCGTCAACGCGTGTTTGCCCAGGACAAGGCGGCAATTGGTGCGCTGCTTGCGGATACCGGGGAGCGTGACGTCGAACTGGCCCTGCCCGCGCCGCTGGTAGCTCAGCTCCCGCTCGTCGAGGGCGTCGGCGATGACCTGGTCGAGTGAATGCGCGTCCGTCACACCGCAACCTCAGCACGCCGCAGCCAGTACCGCAGCATGTGGTCGGCCTCGCCGTACGCCGCGATGAGGGCGTCGGTGGTGCGGTCCCAGGAGAACGCCCGCGCGTGCCGGTGAGCGCCCTCGCCCAGTTCCGCGCGCAGCCGGGGCGCGGTCATGAGGTGGCCGAGGGCGTTGGCCCAGTCGACCGTGGCGTGCCCGTTGACCAAGAGGCCGGAAACACCATCGGCAACAGCGACCGGCAGCCCTCCCACGGCAGCGGCGACGACGGGCGTACCGCACGCCTGCGCCTCTAGGGCGACCAGTCCAAAACTCTCGTTGTGGCTTGGTACGGCAACAACATCGGCCGCGCGATAGACGGTGGCGAGAGCGTCACCTGCCTGCGGCGGCAAGAACCGAACGACATCGGTTATACCGAGCGCGACAGCCAAGTCCTGCAACGCGGCCGGTTGGTCCAGACCGCTGCCGGAAGGCCCACCCGCCACCAGGACAACGAGCTTCTCACGCGCGACGACACCCCGGTCGACCATCTCGGCGGCGGCCCGCAACAGCACGTCCGGCGCCTTCAACGGCTGGATGCGACCGACGAACGCGACAACCAAGGCGTCCTGCGGAAGCCGCAACTCGGCGCGCGCGGCGGCCCGGTCACCCGGGCGGAACCGGTCGAGGTCCACCCCGGGCGCGATGGCCCGGACCTTCTCGGGCGGGGCGTCGTACAGGTCGATCAGTTGCGCGGCCTCGACATCGGTGTTGGCGATCAGTTGGTCGGCCTCGTCCACCACCTGCTGCTCGCCGAGCACCCGCGCCAGCGGCTCCGGAGCGTCACCCTCCGCGAGCGCCGCGTTCTTCACCTTGGCCAGCGTGTGAGCGGTGTGCACAAGCGGCACCCCCCAGCGCATCCTGGCCAACCACCCCACCTGGCCGGACAGCCAGTAGTGCGAGTGCACCAGGTCGTAGTGGCCCGGCTCGTGCCGCGCCTCAGCCCGCAGCACCCCCGCGGTGAACGAGCACAGTTGGTCCGGCAGCTCCGCGCGCTGCAGTCCCTCGAACGGGCCCGCCGAGACGTGCCGCACGAGCACACCCGGCGCGAGCTCGGCCACGGGCGGCAGATCGGACGCGGTCGCCCGCGTGAACACCTCGACGGCGATCCCCCGCTGCGCCATCCGGGTGGACGTCTCGGTGATGTAGACGTTCATGCCGCCCGCGTCACCCGTGCCGGGCTGCTCCAACGGCGACGTGTGCACCGACAGGACCGCGACCCGGCGCGGCCTGCGCAACTGCGTGGGACTCACCCCGGCTCACCCCTTCCCACCCTCCGCCGCCGCAGCGCGGAGTACGCCGTTGAACTCGTCGACCCGTTCGGCGAAGGGCGCGTGCCCAACCCGTGGGAACCAACGCACGTTCGCACCGGGAATCTTCCCGGCGGCGTACTCGGCGGCGGCAGGATCGACGACGGCGTCCTCGGTGCCGTGGACGATGAGGGTGGGCACGGAGACCGCCGACAGCACGTCCGCGCTGCCGACATCGCGCCTGAACAGGGCCCTGCGCACGGCGGGCGACACCCGCAGCGTCTGACCCGCCCAGGCCTGCGCGAGCGGACCCGGAACGGGCTCCGCCGTGGTGCGGAGTGTGAGCGACACGACAGCGGGAACGGCGACGGCCGGGTCGTCGGACAGCGCGTCGGGCAGTGCCTCGACCATCGCCCGAGCGGTCTTCCCACCCGGGCGGCCCGGCCCGATCTCGGTGATCGCGCCGACCAGGACGATCGCGGTGAGGCTCGCGCAACCATGCGTACGCAGGTAATCGGTGATCACCAGACCGCCGTAGGACCAGCCGACCACGGTCGCCGGTCGGCCCGCGTACGCCAGCACGGCGGCCAGGTCGGCGGCCCAGGTCACGGAATCGCCATAGCCGTCGGCGGGGGCATCGGACTCGCCGTGGCCCCGCAGGTCGAAAGCGATCAGGTGGTGCTCTGTGGTCAGCACCGGGTCGGCGAACTGGGCGGCCCAACTGAGGCTCGACTGCGCCCAACCGTGCACGAACACGATCGGCGGCCGGGCCGGGTCACCGGCGGTGCGGACGGCCAACCTGGCGCCGCCCGCACCCACCACGCTGTCGATCACGAGGGACTGTCGATCACGAGGAGTTGTCGACCACGGTCAGTGCAGCGCGGACATCGACTGCCACTGGCTCCACGGGATCAACCAGTCGAACACGTCCGAGGTGGTCGGCATGTTCGCCTTGGAGCCGGTGATCTCCACCGGGTCGCCGATCAGCGCGCTGTCGAAGTACGCCTTCGCGTCCGCCTCCAACAGGTTCACGCAGCCGTGCGAGGTGTTGTTCTTGCCGATGTTGGCCCGGTTGTCGTTGTTCTCGTGGATGAACTCGCCGTGGTTGGAGATCCGCACGGCCCACTTCTTCATCACGTTGGTGTAGCCGTACTTCGGGTTGGAGAAGTCGCCGATCGGGTCCTTCTCCATCACGATCACCGTGCCGTTGGGCGTGTTGCGGTCCGGGTTGGCGTCGTCGCCGTTGCTGGACGGGTAGCTGGCGAACAGGGCCCCGTCGCGGTACACGTTCATCTTGTGGTCCGGGGTGTTGACCTTGACCACCTGGTTGCGGCCGACGGTGAACGTGGTGGTCAGGTCCGACTTGCCGTACGCGCCGCCGCCGTAGGCCAGGCCGTAGAGCTTCGCGGTCACGGTGACCTTGGTGTTCTCCGGCCAGTACGCCTTGGGCCGCCAGTCGACCTGCTGGTCGTTGAGCCACGCCCAGGAGCCGTCGACCGGCACCGACGCGTCGACCTTGAGCACCTTCTCCACGGCCGCCTTGTCGGTGACCTTGCCCTCGGGGAACTTCACGCTGATCGGCATGCCGACGCCCACGGTCGCGTTGTCCGCCGGGTTGATCGTGGCGCGCGGCGTCTTCGCGGGTTTGAGGGTGCTGAAGGTGCCCTTCAGCTCGGTCTTCTTGCCGTCGGCGCCGGTGGCCTGCGCGGT
The DNA here is from genome assembly GCF_000482865.1 of Actinokineospora inagensis DSM 44258. Lineage (GTDB taxonomy): Bacteria > Actinomycetota > Actinomycetes > Mycobacteriales > Pseudonocardiaceae > Actinokineospora > Actinokineospora inagensis. The sequence continues at coordinate 125,222 of NZ_KI519518.1, forward strand.
GTAGGAGTACGTCTTCGCGTAGCCGAACACCTCGGTCGACAACCAGGACAGCTTGTCGGTGGACACCGTGCCCTTGACCGCTTTGCCGTCGGGGTTCTGCACGTCGACCGTGTCGATGGCGCCGTCCGACACGCTGATCTTGAGCGGGTCGCCGGGTGCGACGTCGGTGGCGTTGGCGGCGACGCTGGCGGTGAGCTTCGCCGACGACACGTCCGACTGCTGTTGCTGTTGACCGGATCCGCCGCCGCTGTTGTTCCCACCTCCGCTGTTGGCGGTGCCGGACTGCTCCGAGGTGCAGCCCGCGAGCAACGCGAGGGCCAGGAACGAGGCGCCGACGAGTCCGGTGGTCCTCCGCGAAGCGGGTCGTCTCACCGTGGAACCTCCAGTGTCGAATCTTTCCCCACCGATGAAGGACGCCTGGGCGGCGATGGGGTGCGCCGCCGCGGGTGTGACTGTGCTCATAATCCCGTGTCCGGCTCGGCGGGCCGCGACCGGGCAGGATCGGGACCCGTGAACAAGCCAATCGCAGTTGTCACCGGGGCGAGCGCGGGTATCGGCGCGGCCACCGCCGGTCACTTGGCCGCGGCCGGTTTCCACGTCGTGCTCGGCGCCCGACGGCTGGACCGGCTCGCTGAGGTCGCCACCGCGGTCGGCGGCGAGGCGGTCGAGCTGGACGTGACCGACCCCGCCTCGGTCGACGCGTTCGCCGACCGGGTCCCAGAGTGCCACGTGCTGGTGAACAACGCCGGTGGCGCCCGCGGCCTGGACCGCGTCGACGCCGCCGATGAGTCCCAGTGGCGCTGGATGTACGAGACGAATGTGCTCGGCACGCTGCGGGTTACCAAGGCCCTGCTGCCGAAGCTGGTCGCCTCCGGCAACGGCCACGTGGTCACCGTCACCTCCGTCGCCGCCATCGAGGTCTACGACGGCGGCGCCGGTTACACGGCTGCGAAGCACGCCCAATCCGCCCTGCACCGCACCCTCCGCGGCGAATTCCTCGGCCAGCCGATCCGCTTCACCGAGATCCTCCCCGGCATGGTCGAGACCGAGTTCTCCCTCACCCGCTTCAACGGCGACGAGTCCCGCGCCACCGCTGTCTACGACGGCCTGACCCCGCTCACCGCCGACGACGTCGCCGACGTGATCACCTTCGCCGTGACGAGGCCGCCACACGTGAACCTGGACCAGATCGTCCTCAAACCGCGCGCCCAGGCCTCCGCCACCCGCGCCCACCGCACCACCTGACCGACGGGGCGGGTCGGGCGTCAGTTGAGGGCGCAGTTGATCAGGACGGGTTCGGGGTGCAGGTCGACGCCGAAGGAGGCGCGGACGCCGTCGCGGACGGTTTGGGCGAGGGCGAGGATGTCGGCGGTGGTGGCGGTGCCGCGGTTGGTGAGGGCCAGGGTGTGCTTGCCGGACAATGCGGCTCGACCGTGCTGGTAGCCCTTGCCGAACCCGGCGCGTTCGATGAGCCAGGCGGCGGAGAGCTTGGCCGTGCCGGGCCCCGCCGGGTAGCTGGGCACGGTGACATCAGCCCCCACCACGGCGGCGATCCGGCCGATCACGTCGTCGAGGGCGGTGACCGGGATGATCGGGTTGGTGAAGAACGACCCGGCGCTCCACGTGTCGTGGTCGGCGGGGTCGAGCACCATTCCCTTGCCACGCCGCAGTTCCAGCACCGCCGCCCGCGCGTCGGCGACCGGCACGCGTTCTTCCTGCCGCACCCCGAGCGCGCGCGCCAGTTCCGTGTACCGGATGGGCGCGGACAGCCCGTCGTCGGTGAGCGCGAAGCGCGCCCGGAGGACAACGGCCCGATCGGTGCCTTTCAGGACGCTGGTGCGGTAGTCGAGCCCGAGTTCGTCGGCACGCAACGTCCGGATCTCGCCAGTCCCCCGGTCGAGCAGGTCGACGGAGACGAGCACCTGCGACACCTCGACCCCGTAGGCACCCACGTTCTGCACGGGCGTGGCGCCGACCAGACCGGGGATGCCGGACAGGCATTCCAGCCCCCCCAACCCGGCTTCGACGGTGCCCGCGACAACGGTGTCCCAGTCCTCGCCCGCCTCGACGGTGAGCTGCACCCGCCCCGGCTCAGTGCAGTCGATCTTGCTCCCGCGGTTGGCGACGAGGACCACGGTCCCGTCGAACCCGAGGTCGCCGATGACCAGGTTGGACCCGCCGCCGAGGACCAGCAGCGGCCCCGCGCTCCGGTCGACCGCTTTGACGGCGTCGACGACCTCCCCGGCGGTGGTGGCGGTCACGAATCTGGCCGCGGGCCCACCCAGCCGCAGGGTGGTGTAGCCGGAGAGCGGTACACCGGAGCGGACGTCGGCACCGAGGGGGAGGCTGGTCACGGGCACCAACGGTAACCTCCCGCTCATGACCAGCCGTATCGAGCACCGCGCGGAGTTCTCCGCCCCCGCCGCGACCGTGCACGCCCGCCTGGTCGACCGCGCCTTCCTCGAGTCCCGCCTGCACGCCGTCGGCGGCAAGGAGGCGACCCTGGTGGACCACCAGGTCACCCCGGACGGCACCGTGCGCTACCGCCTGCGCCAGACCATCTCCGCCACCGATCTCCCCTCCGCCGTCCGCAGCCTGATCAAGGGCGACCTGGTCGTCGACCGCACCGAGTCCTGGCAGCCGGACGGCCCGGCTTTCGCAGGCACCACCCGCGCCACCGTCTCCGGTATCCCCGGCGAGGTCACCGGCCGCTACGCCCTGACCGACAGCCCGTCCGGCAGCCACCTGCGCACGACCGCCGAGGTGAAGGTCCGCATCCCGCTCATCGGCGGCAAGATCGAGTCCGTGATCGCCGAGCGCGTCCACGCCCTCCTCACCACCGAGGCCACCTTCGCCGAGTCCCAGCCACGGTGATGGCCAAGGTCCCGCGACTGGCGGCCGGTCGAGCTCGGGCATTGGGAGTCCCCACGCGGGGAACCACCAACCCGAACCGCCTGCGTCGAGTGGACCGCTGGCTGGTCGGCACCCCATCTGTTCAGTCTGTTTTGGACAGTCCTACCCCCTTGGTCGTCGATCTCGGTTATGGGGCCACCCCGGTGACGACCGTCGAGTTGGCCGCCAGACTGCGCACCGTCCGCCCCGATGTGCACGTCCTCGGTGTGGAGATCGACCCGGAGCGGGTGGCCGCCGCCAAGCCGTTCGAGGACCCGCCGTTGCTGGAGTTCCGCCGCGGCGGTTTCGAGTTGGCCGGTGCCCGCCCTGTTCTCTTGCGCGCGTTCAACGTGCTCCGCCAGTACACCGAGCCCGAGGCGTGGCAGTCCTGGTCGACGATGATCTCCCGACTCGCCCCCGGTGGCCTCCTGGTCGAGGGCACCTGCGACGAGATCGGCCGCCGCTGCACCTGGGTATTGCTGGACGCCGACGGCCCACGCACCTTCACCCTGGCCAGTCTCCCCGCAACCATCGAACGCCCCTCCGACCTCGCCGAACGCCTGCCGAAGACCCTCATCCACCGGAACATCCCCGGCGAACCCGTGTACGACCTGCTACGCGCCCTGGACGCCCGCTGGGCGACCGCCGCCCCATTCGTCCCGTTCGGCCCACGCGCCCGCTGGGTCGAGACCGTGCGGCTACTGGCCGCCGACGGATGGCCGGTGCTGGACACCCGCCGTCGCTGGCGACTCGGCGAGATCACCCTCCCTTGGTCGTCAGTGGCGCCCGCAGGCACTTGACCTCAAGCCCCCAACCGCCCCCATCCCCGAACCTCCGTCGGACCCCACCCCTGGACCGTGCCACCAGACCCGCACCACCTGCCCCCCTGCCGCCACACCCGCACCGCTGAACCCACACTGCTGAACCCATGCCGCCAGACCCACATCACGGAACCCGTTCCGCCGACCCATGGCGCCAGCCCCGTACCACCGGACCCACACCGCAGAACCCGTGCCACCCGACCTATGCCGCCACACCCGCACCACTTGAACCCGCGCCGCCAGACCCACACCGGGGAACCCGCGCCGCCAGCCCCATGCCACCAGACCCGCACCGCCAGACCCACACCAGGGAACCCGCGCCGCCGACCCGTGCCACCTGCCCCATGCACCTGGCCCATGCCGTCACACCCGCACCACTGAACTCGTGCCGCCAGACCCACACTGCGGAGTGCCGCCAGCCTCATGGCGCTAGGCCCACACCGCAGAACCCCTGCCGCTGGACCCACACCGCGGAACCCGCGCCGCCGACCCCATGCCGCCAGATCCATGCCGCCGGACCCGCGCCGCAGAACCCGTCCGCCGACCCCGTGCCGCCGGACCTGTGCCGCCAGACTCATGCCGCCGGACCACATGGCGGAACCCGTCCCGCTGGCCCATGCCGCAGATCCCGCGCCGCCAGCCCCATGCCGCGGGACCCGCGCCTCGGCACCCGCACCGCCTACCCAAGCAGCCGAGCACCGCTGGTCAGGGGGTGTGCGAACGCTGCCAAGTGGACATGGGCTGCGAGGATTGGCCGGTGCCGAATGAGCGTCGTTATGTGATCAGGTTGGGGTGTCCGGACCGCACGGGCATCGTCGCGCGGATCTCCGGGTTCCTGGCGGATGCCGGGGGGTGGATCGTGGAGGCGGCCTACCACACGGACCCGGAGACGAACTGGTTCTTCACCAGGCAGGTGGTGCGGGCGGACTCGCTGCCGTTCGAGGTGGACGAGCTGCGGGAGCGGTTCGGCCGGGTGGCGCGGGAGCTGAGCCCGGCGGCGGACTGGAGCGTGACCGACATGGGGGTGCGCCGCCGGGTGGTGATCCTCGTGTCGAAGGAGGGACACTGCCTGTACGACCTGCTGGGCCGGGTGCACAGCGGCGAGTTGGACGTGGACGTGCGGGCGGTGGTGGGCAACCACGCCGACCTGGCCTCGATCACCCGGGCGCACGGCATCCCGTTCCACCACGTGGCGTTCCCGGCCGCCGATCCGGAGGGGAAGGCGGCGGCGTTCGCCCAGTTGCGGCAACTGGTGGACGCGAGCACCCCGGACGCGATCGTGTTGGCCCGGTTCATGCAGGTGCTGCCCGCCGAGCTCTGCGCGGACTGGACGGGGCGGGCGATCAACATCCACCACAGCTTCCTGCCGTCGTTCGTGGGGGCTCGCCCGTACCACCAGGCGCACAAGCGCGGGGTGAAGCTGATCGGGGCGACCTCGCACTACGTGACGGCGGAGCTGGACCAGGGTCCGATCATCGAGCAGGACGTGATCCGGGTCGGGCACGCGGACTCGGTGGCGGACATGGTGCGCAAGGGCCGGGACATCGAGAAGGTGGTGCTGGCGCGGGGGTTGCGGGCGCACTTGGAGGGCCGGATCTTGGTGCACGGCAACAAGACTGTTGTTCTGTGAGCGGCAAGTGTGTTGGTACACAACGGGTTCCTTCGGGGACCGAATTGGCTTGACGACTCCAGATTAGGCCGGGTGGCGGTCGGCGTCATTCACTCGATGGCATGGGGATAGCCGTTTGACGAACATCCGGATCGGCGCTATGAGCGACTAATTCGGTTGCCGCACAACGCAAACGCGCGGGACCATCTCCTTGTGACAACTGGGGATATTCGCAACCTGACCCTGAGACCGCTGTCCACTACCGACCTGTCCGCTTGCCTCACCCTGGCCGCTGATCGCGAGTGGCCGCACGAGGACACCAAGTGGGCGTACCTGCTCGATGTCGAGCAGGTCTGTGGGATCGTCAACCTAGCCCGGTAACCCGGTGGCCACCAGCATGGTGCTGGTGGCCACCGGGTACGCGCGGCGCGGGCCGGGTGCCCGCGTCGTGCGGCACGCCGCGGCCCAGACAGTGTTCGGTGTGGACTGATTCAACGTCCTGTCCGGACTCTTTACGCGCCGTTCATCCAAGCGGCGGGTTAGACCTTGACCTCGCCCGCGAGATTGGCCAAGAGCTCGTCGTGGATGCGCTTGAGCCCCGCGGGGGCGAAGAGGCGCTCGAAGAACCCCCCGATGCCGTTCGCACCTTCCCAGGTGGTGGCAATGCGAACGGTGGAGGTGGTGCCGTTCCCGTCAACCGTCCAGGTGGTGACCAACGTGGAGTTGCGGTCCGCTTCGACCAGCGTGCCCGGCTTGGGCTCGGTGACGTCGAACAGGCAGTCCCGGACGCGCTTGCTGGTGGCCTGCAGCCGCCAGTGCACCACGGTCCCGCCACCGGTGCCGCCTTCACGGACTTCGTAGTCGCTGTAGTGCCCGGTGAGGATCCGGGCACGCGCCCCGCGGTAGTCGGCGACGGCTGCGCGGACGCGGTCGACGGGGGCGGCGATCGTGCGCTCGGCGAGCGCCTGCACCTGGTTCATCATTCTCCGTACGTAGGCAACCGGGCCTTCCGTAGGCTACCGGGGTGCGGATCGAGATCACCGATTTGCCAGGCCTGCGCGAGCATCGTGCGAACGGCTTGGACCTGCGTCGTGCTGTCCTGATCGGGTTGGACCTGATGGACTCGGACGTTGACGCGCTGTTGCGGACGTCGCTGGACGGCGCCTTGTTCCTGGGCTGCGCGGTCCGCCCGAAGACCCAGCGGCGCGCGAACGCCGCGGGCGCCCTGTTGTTCCCCGCGGTCCCGGGCGTGCCGTACGAGGTGTACCGGTCGCGCCTCTATACGCCCGCGGAGTTGTTCGCTGGATTTGATCCGGCGCACCCGGAGTCGTACGCGGATACGCCCGACGCGCGGATCTATCGGCACACCCAAGAGTTGCAGTACCCGCCGGACCCCTTGCACGCGTTGGCAGCACGTCTGCACGACCACGGCATCAGCGAAGCGCTCAACGAGGCTCTTACCGACATGCCGGTGGCCGTCATGGGCGGCCACGCTCTTACCCGCGACTCCGAGGGCTACCGAGACGCGGTAGAGCTAGGTGTTCGCTTGGGAAAAGCTGGTTTCACGGTTCTTACCGGCGGCGGCCCCGGTGCGATGGAGGCCATCCCGCTCGGCGCGCGCCTCGCCGATAAGTCTGGTGTGGACGATGCACTTGCCGCACTGTCGACCGCGCCCAAGTTCGGCAGTGGTCGAGCCGTTGACCCCGCCGAGATCGGGCGCTGGTTGGCCGCTGGTTTGTCGGTAGACCTACCGGTGAACGAAAACCCTAAAACCATCGGAATCCCGACCTGGTTTTACGGGCATGAACCACCTAATCCGTTCTGCGAGTTGCACGCCAAGTACTTCGAGAACTCGGTGCGCGAAGAGGGCCTGCTCACGGTGGCCACGGGCGGCATCATCTATACGCCCGGTAGCGCGGGCACGGTCCAAGAGGTGTTCCAGGATTACACACAGAACCACTACGGCTCCGTTGGCCCTGCCGCACCCATGATTTTCTTGGGTAAGAGGTTCTGGACCGAAGATGTCCCCGCCGCACCTCTAGTGAGCAATCTGGCCAAGGGTCGCCCGGCCGAGAAGTGGATCCTGGTCACCGACGACGCCGACGAAGCCGTGGCGTTCCTGCAGTCGTACACGGTGGCGCGGTAGCCCAGCCGCGACCGACCTGTCGCTCAACGCGGACGTAAGAGCGCAGGTCAGTCGGACATGTGGTTAGTCGAGCAGTCCAGCGCGTTGGGCGAGGACGGCGGCGGTGACGCGGTTGGCGCAGCCGGTGGCGGCCAGGATCTCGGAGACGTAGCCGCGCACGGTGGAGTCGGACAGCCGCAGTTCCTCGGCGATCTCGCCGTTGCTGCGACCCATGCCGACCAGCCGGAGCACGTCGCGCAACCGTGCGGACAGCCGGGCGACCTCGGCGGCAGCGCCGATCCGGTCGAGGTGGTGGGTGGCCAGGTGGCCCATCAGGTCGTTGGTCAGCGTGGGGTCGAGCACGGCACCACCGTTGGCGGCGACCCGCACGGCGCGCACGAGTTCGGCGGGCTCGATGTGCTTGAGCAGAAACCCCTTCGCACCCAGGCGCAGCGCGGTGGCGACGGCCTGGTCGGCGTGGAACGTGGTGAGCACCACGACGGCGGGCACTCTCGGTTGTCTGCGCAGTTCGCGCAGGGTGTCCAGGCCGTCCATCCGCGGCATGCGCAGGTCGAGCAAGAGGACGTCCAGTTCGGTGGTGCGCACCAGTTCCAGTGCGTCGGCTCCGTCAGCACCTTCGGCGACGACGGCGACGTCCGCCGCGGCACCCAGGATCTTGGTCACGAATGAGCGGGCCATCGGCTCGTCGTCGACGACCCCGACCCGGATGGTCGCTCGTTCGACAACAGTCCCGTCGACCTCGGTTTGCGTAGTCACGTGATTGCCCCTCTCCTGCTCACGGGCCGTATGCAAGCACACCGAAAGCGTGGTGGAACAGGGAATGTGGCCTCATCCCGACGATCGTCGGGGTTAACGCCGCTCGTTCGGTCTATCGCGCTAGCCCATCGACTACTTCAACGCCGGGTAGCCGGGCGACCAAGTCACCCGTTACGAGCAGCTTGCTGCCGCGGATACCGCTGCCGATGACCAGCTCGGGCGCGGCGGCCACAGCGGCATCTATGAAGAGCGGCCAGTCGTGCGGCAATCCGATGGGGGTGATGCCGCCGTAGGCCATGCCGCTCTCCGCGACGGCCCGGTCCATCGGCGCGAAGGAGGCCTTACGCACGTCCAGACGCCTGCGGAGGACTCCGTTCACGTCCGCACGGGTGGTTGCCAACACCAGGCAGGCGGCCATGCGCTCCTCGCTGCCGCGCTTGCCGAGTACCACCACGCAGTTGGCCGAGGCGGCAAGCGGTGAGCCGTAGTGCTCGCAGAAGGCGGCCGTGTCGGCGAGGTCGGGGTCGATCTCGGCCACCCCGGCCTGGTCCGTGTCGAGACCGGCGAGTGCCTTGGCGACGGGTTCAGCGAGCAGTTCGGGGTGTTCGGCCACGGGGAGAACGGTGAGGCTTCCGGCGATTGTCCAGATCACCCGCGTGAGGTTACGCCGAGGAAGTCGGTGAGCAGCGCCCGCAGTTCGCGACGGTGGGTGACCATGGGCGCGGGTGAGTCGAACCTGACCAAGGTGGCCTTGGGGAACGCGTTCGCCGCCTCTTCCGCTGTCTCCATCGGGTGAAGGAGGTCGCCAGTGGCGGCGACTACCAAGACTTCGGCGGTGACAGCGGTAAGAGCGCCGGAATCCGGTACCGGGACCTGGTCGGCGACGGCGCTAAGAGCGGGACCAAGCCGCAGTAGGGCGTCGGTGCGTTCATCGACGTAGGTATCGAGACCGTTGGGTGCATCAGCGGCGACTAAAGCGCGAAGACGTGCCCTGTCACCACTTACCGCCGCGGTGGACATCTCCCGCACGTGTTGCGCGGATGCAGGGGGTCTCGGGTTCGTAAGAGCCGCAGGAAGCATCAGCACAAGCCGGTCCAGTGAGTCCGGCGAGGTGGAGACGAGGTTGCACAGCGCGGCAGCCCCGAGTGATACGCCTATCGCCTGCCGAACTCCGGTAAGCGCACCGGCGACGTCAGCCGCGATCGTCGGGTACCGCCAGTAGTCCACGGGGGCGTCAGGCGCGTCAGCGTGCGAAGGCAACGTCAGCACCACGCGGGTACCTGGCAACCCAGACGCCGGAATGCGGGCCTCACCAGCCGTCGCACCCAAACCGGGGACCACTGCCGTACGCGGGTCACCCGAGCCGTACGAGCGGGTGATCACCACCGCTGGCCGCCGCGCTGCACCTCGATCAACTTCGGTCGCACGTCGACGATGTACACCAGCGCCGCGACGAGCCCGGCCATCCAGATGATGTAACCCGGACTGGCGAACTTGAACAGCAACAGGGCGAGCGTGGCGCCCGCGGTGATGCCGACCCAGGCGGGCTTGGTGAGCCGCTCGGCCGCCGTGTACGCGTCGGGGCGCTGCATCAGCGCGTGGATGAACGCGAAAGCCGCGACGGGGACGGCTGCCCAGTCGATGACCTCGAGGATCCAGTACGCGGCTATCGGCACCGCATCAGCCTACGTGCGTTCTGGCCCGGTCCACCACAAGACCCCGGGCGCTCACCCGGCAGGGGGTCGCGCCCGGGGCCCGGTCGGCTCACTGCTCGGTGGGCTTGGCGGCGGGCTTGCGGGCGTTGGTGGCCCGGCGGGCCTCGCTCGCGACCTCGTCACCGGCGTCCAGCACGACCTCGGCGACGTCGGCGGCCACCGTCTCGGCGGTTTCCGCCGTCTTCTCGCCCGCGGCGCGCGCCTTGCCGGTCACCTTGGCCAGCACGTCCTCGGCCAGCGTGCGCGCGTCGCCGACGGCGACCCCGGCCCGGGTCTGCGCGGCCTCGATGGCCTCTTCCAGCTTCTTGACCTGCGGTTGCGCCCGCAGCTTGCCCAGCGCGTCCTCGCCGTGCTCGGCCAGGCCCTGGTATAGGCGGAACGCGGCGGAGGTGTACTCCTCGACGAGCTTGCGCAGCTCGGCGGGGTCGAACTTGCCGCGCAACTCGTTGGGGGTGGCCTCGGCGCGGGCCTTGGCCTTGGTCACCGCTTCCAGCACGGCTTTGGCGGCGAGGTCACCCGCGCCGAGGGCGGCCATCAGCGGGGTGCGGGCCTGCTCCAGGGCGGTGTTGACGGCGGCGACCGCCTGGCCGCCTGCCTTGCGGGCGTCATCGGTCTTCGGCGAAGTCATCGTCACTCCTCGGTTCGACTTCCGGTTGGGTTTCCCCAGGGTTCGCGCTGTCGGCGCGCGCGGCGTTCTCACGGCGGAAGGACTCGTAGACGTCCAACAGCACTTGCTTCTGCCGCTCGGTCAGGTCGCGGTCGGCGCGCACGGCGTCGGCCACCGGACCCCCGGCCGGGCGGTCGAGGATCCCGGCCTGCACGTACAGCGCCTCGGCGGAGATCCGCAGGCCCTTGGCGATCTGCTGCAGGATCTCGGCGCTCGGCTTGCGCAGGCCGCGTTCGATCTGGCTGAGGTAGGGGTTGGAGACCCCGGCGAGCCGGGCCAGTTGGCGCAGCGAGATCTCGGCGGTGTTGCGCTGCTGCTTGATGTACTCGCCGATCCCGCGGCCGAGGTCGGCGACCTTGTCGATCGCGCTGCCCTCGTTGTCGTCCACCGGTGCCTCCTCGGTCTCCTTCGACGGTACGCCGGGGTGCTAACTCCTGCAAGCAGAGTGCTTGCGCAGGTCGGTGTGGTCGATCACAGCTCCGACGGCGCGACAATTGCCGAGCGCCGCACCCGGTCCCTGGTGAATGCTGGGTGGCATGACAGAACGGATCGGGCCGCCCACCGTCGGCGCGGAGCGGGAGGTGCTGCGCGGGCTGTTGGATTTCCAGCGCGCGACCTTGGAACTCAAGTGCGAGGGGGTGTCCGACGACGACCTGCGCCGCCGGTCGTGTCCACCTTCGACACTGACGCTGCTCGGCCTCGTCCGGCACATGGCCGAGGTCGAGCGCACCTGGTTTCAACGGGTCATCAACGGTGAGGACTTACCGCTCGTGTGGTCCGACCACGGTGACTTCCAAGAGGCGTTCACCGTCGAGGGCGCGTCCGTCGCCGAGGCGTTCACGGCGTGGCGACGGGAGGTGGCACGCGCACGCGAGATCGAGCAGGCTGCGGTGTCGCTCGACGTGATCGGTTATTCCCCGCGCTGGGAGTCGGACGTGTCGCTGCGGGTCGTTCTCCAGCATGTCGTGTCCGAGTACGCCAGGCACAACGGCCACGCGGACTTCCTACGCGAAGCCATCGACGGCACTACTGGTGCTTGAGCAGGCTAAGAACCCAATTGGCGACAGCCTTCGTCGTTTCCTCTACCGGCGCCGTTGTGGTGTCCAGCAACTGCATGGGTGGATCGGTCGCGGCTGTTTTCACCCACCTGTTGAAGGTGACCATGTCGGCGATCCGTTGCTCGTCGTCCCAACCGCGCCAGGCAGGACGGTCACGGAGGCGTTGCGCGAGCACGTCATCGTCGGCGACCAGGGCCAGGTAGTGGATGTTGGAGAAGAGAACGCGTTCGGGCCGTAGTTCAAACTGCGGCGGCGCGACCGTTCCGCACAACACCACCGGGCGGCCGTTCTGGTTGACCATGGCCGCCATTCGCAACCAGGTCTGCCGGAACGCGCCGAAGTCGTCCTCAGGGTCGCGCAGCGCGCCGACCCACAGGACGTCCTGCTCGAGCACCACCGCGCGGTCGCCGAGCAGCGCGCCCAGCCGCCTGCCCACGGTCGACTTACCGGTGCCGCTCGGACCGGTAAGGGCGAACAGCGGGAGCCGCGCGAACGGCTCCCGCTGTCCACAGAACTCGCAGACCAGTAGATCACCGTCGGCGCGGGGTTCGTCGGCCCACTCGCCGCAGGCCGCGCAGATCATCGGGTTCAACGGTCAGTCGAAGAGTTCTTCAAAGAAGCCCTTCCGCCGCTTCTTGGCCCCTTGATGGCCGTAGTGGCCTTGGTGGCCGTATCCGGGAGGTGAGTCCCGGTAGCCGGGGGGCGAATCGCGGTACCCGGGCGGCGAGTCGCGGTTGCCATACCCGTGCGCGGCGGGGGACGGGTACTGCGGCTGCGGCGGGTACCCGGGCGGCGGGGCCTGGTACGGCGAGGGCGCTTGGTACTGCGGTGGCGTCTGGTAGTGGCGCTGCTCGGCGGCAGCGATCTGCTCCAGCTCGCCGCGGTCGAGGAAGATGCCCCGGCAGCCCTCGCACTGGTCGATGTGCACGCCGAGCCGGTCGACGGTGCGCATCACATTCTGACACTTCGGACAAATCACACCAACCAGAGTACGCAGATCATCCAGCTCCTGTCGGCGTGTCGGTGATCAACACCTATCGAGGTCAGGTTGTAGGAGCTACGCACATGGTCGGTGGCCCTGCGTGTACCTAACGTCATCAGGCATGACGAGTGGCACGGATCACAAAGGCGACCTGCGCGGGCGGACCGCGCTGGTGACCGGCGGGGCGAGCGGGATCGGACGCGCGTGCGTGCTGGCCTTGGCCGCGGCCGGGGCGGAGGTGCACGTGGCCGACCTGGCGGGCCCCGCCGCCGAGCAGGTCGCGGCCGAGGTCGGCGGGATCGCGCACGTGGTCGACCTCGCCGACCCGGCAGCGGTGAACACCCTCCCGGCCGAGGTCGACGTCCTGGTCAACAACGCGGGCCTGCAGCACGTCGCGCCGTTGCACGAGTTCCCCCCGGACCGGTTCGAACTCATCCAGCGGGTGATGGTGACCGCGCCGTTCCTGCTGGTCCGGCGCTGCCTGCCGCACATGTACGCGGGTGGCTGGGGTCGGATCGTGAACATCTCCAGCGTGCACGGGCTGCGGGCGAGCGCGTTCAAGGCCGCCTACGTGACCGCCAAACACGCGCTTGAGGGTTTGTCGAAGGTCGCCGCCGTCGAAGGGGCGCCACACGGCGTGACCAGCAACTGCGTCAGCCCCGGTTATGTCCGCACGCCGCTGGTCCAGGCGCAGATCGAGGCCCAGTCGCTGGCGCACGGGGTGGCCGAGACCGAGGTGGTCGACCAGGTGCTGCTGGACCGGTCGCCGATCAAGCGACTGGTCGAGGCGGACGAGGTCGCCGCCATCGTGCGGTGGTTGTGCGGCCCCCACGCGGCCAACGTCACCGGGATCTCCATCCCGGTCGACGGCGGCTGGACAGCCAACTGATTGGAGCTGACAGCGATGTCCAAGTTCGTGCGCGTCGTCGGTGCGAGCCTCATCGGCACCACGATCGAGTGGTATGACTTCTTCCTCTATACGTCCGCTGCGGCTCTTGTCTTCAACAAGTTGTTCTTCCCGACAGCCGACCCCCTCACGGGGACGTTGCTGGCCTTCTTGACCTATGCAGTGGGGTTTGTCGCCCGGCCTATCGGCGGTCTGGTGTTCGGACATTTCGGCGACAGGGTGGGTCGTAAGCGCTTACTGGTCCTGAGCCTGTTACTCATGGGCGGGGCAACCTTCGCGATGGGGTTGTTACCGACCTATACCGCCATCGGCGTCGGTGCACCGTTGCTGCTAACCGCCCTCCGCCTGGTCCAGGGGTTCGCGTTGGGCGGCGAGTGGGGTGGGGCCGTGCTCATCGTGTCCGAGCACGGTTCCCCTGAGCGGCGCGGGTTCTGGGCGTCGTGGCCGCAGTGCGGTGCCCCCGGCGGCAACCTGTTGGCGACAGGGGTACTGACGCTTCTTGCCGCCACGCAGTCCGATGCGACGTTCCTGTCATGGGGCTGGCGTGTGCCGTTCCTGTTGTCCGGCGTGCTCGTGATGGTTGGCCTCTGGGTACGCCTGTCCGTGACCGAGTCCCCGGTGTTCCTAGAGGCACAGGCGAAGGCCGCTGAACCGCACGTGCCCGTGGTGGAGGTCTTCCGCAACGGTTGGCGCCAAGTGCTGTTGACGATCGGCGCCCGCATGGCTGAGAACGTGTCTTACTACGTCATCACCGCGTTCATCCTCGTCTACGTCACCACCGGGCTGGGGATGGCGCGAACAGTCGGTCTGAACGCGGTGCTGATCGGGTCGGCGGTGCACTTTGTCGCCATCCCGTTGTGGGGCGCGTTGTCGGACTTGATCGGTCGACGCCCGGTCTACCTGTTCGGCGCGGTGTCGATGGCGGCGTGGGCGTTCGTGTTCTTCACGATGCTGGACTCGCGCTCGCCCGCAGTAATCGTCATCGCGGCCACGGTGGGGCTGGTGCTGCACGGCGCCATGTACGGGCCGCAGGCGGCGTTCTTCTCCGAGCAGTTCCCCACGCGTGTCCGCTACACAGGTCTTTCGGTCGGCGGCCAGTTGTCGTCCATCGCGGCGGGCGCGGTGGCACCGTTGATCGCGACAGCGCTGTTCCAGGCCTACCACAGCACGCTGCCGGTCTCGTTCTACCTGCTCGGGATGTGTGCGATCACCGTGGTCGCCGTCCTCCTTTCGCGGGAAACCCGCGGCCGGTCGTTGACCGAACCGGTGGCCACGGCCTCGGCGACGGCGGTTACAGCGGGCTGACCGCGCCGGTGGGGCCGTCCGGCGATTCGGGCGGCCCCCACGCGGTGCCCGGGGATTGGTGCGACCATGACCCCCGTGAAAGCGCACGACGCTGTTCGTGAATTGCTTGGTCTCCTGGTCACGGGGTCGAGCGGTGAGCGGCTGACGCAGGTAGCGGTAACGGCGCGCGCCGCCGGTCTTCCCCCGGACGAGCTGGTGGTGGTGGATACAGCCACCGAGGACGCGGTACGGGTAAGGCAGACGCTGGTAGACCATCGCCGCCGCGAGGCGGAGCTAACCGCCTTGTTCGACACGGCAAGCGATCTGGCCCGGTTGCGCGATACCGACGAAGTACTGCGATCGATCGTGCGGCGTTCGCGGATGCTGCTGCGCGTGAACGTCTCGTACCTGACGCTCAACGACGAGCACGCGGGCAAGACCTACATGCGCGTGACGGAAGGGTCCGCGTCGGCCTTGTTCCAGCAGGTCACCTTGGGGATGGGCGAGGGTCTGGGCGGGTTGGTAGCGCAGACCGCGCGCCCTTACGCGACTCGGGACTACTTCGCCGATTCCCGTTTCCGGCACACCACACCGATCGACTCGTCGGTGAAAGAAGAGGGCATCACGGCGATCCTTGGCGTGCCTCTTACCGTGGGCGGCAAGGTGATCGGGGTCCTGTTCGCGGCGGACCGGTCGCCTCGGGACTTCTCGCCAAGCGAGGTGGCGTTGCTGTCTTCGCTGGCCGACCACGCCGCCATCGCCATCGACAACGCGCGTCTGCTCGACGAGACCCGGCTGACGCTCGCCGACCTCAACGCCGCCAACGCCACCATCAAGGCGCACAACGAGGCCATGCGCCGCGCCGAGGAGGCACACGACAAGCTGACCGACCTGGTCTTGCGCGGGGGCGACCTGCCGGAGGTCGCGGCCGCCGTCGCCGAGGTGCTGCACGGCGGGATCGTGGTGTTCGACGAGTCGGGCACGGAACTGGCCCGAGTCGGCAACCAGCAGGTCTACCTCGATGGCAAGTCCGTCGCGACGGCCAGGGTGACCGGCCGCGCCGTGTCCACTCCGGACGGGTGGGTATGCGCGGTGCAGGCGGGGCAGGAAGTTCTCGGTAGCCTCATGCTGACCGGTCAGCCCGAACTCGCCGACGCCGACCGGAGGCTGTTCGAGCGCGCGGGCGTCGTCACCGCGCTCCTCTTGATGCTCCGACGGTCGGTGGTGCAGGCCGAGGATGAGGTCCGCGGCGAACTCCTGTCGGATCTGCTTACCGCGCCAGGTCGTAACCCCGCCGCGTTGCTGGCACGCGGACAGAGGCTGGGTGTAGACCTCGCCGCGCCCTATGCGGTGCTCGTGATAGCTGCCAACCAGGTGTCTCGTAGGCGACTCCTCGCCGCCGCGAGCCAGTTCGCCGTACTAATCGGTGTACACGCAGAGCAAGTAGTGCTTCTTACGCGCACCAATGACCCGAGTGCATTGGCCGCGCGGATCGCGATGTCGCTGTCTTCCACTGTGGACTCACCAGTGACCGTAGGTGCCGCAGGTCCCGCCACGGGCATGGATGCTCTTGTCGCCGCACACGCTGAGGCAGTGCTGTGTGTCCGATCCCTCTTGGCGCTAGGTCGGTCCGGACACGGTGGTGCCATGTCCGATCTAGGCTTTGTCGGCCTGCTCCTCGGTAACGCCGACCTGGAAAGCTACGTGCACAACAACCTGGGTCCGGTACTGGACTACGACGACCGCCGCGGCACCGAACTGCTGCACACCCTGGACGCGTACTTCACCTCCGGCGCCAACCTCACCCGAGCCAAAGATCTCCTGCACGTGCACGTGAACACGGTCGTGCAGCGGCTGGAACGGATCGGCTCACTGCTCGGCGCCGACTGGCAGGCCCCCGAACGGGCGCTGGAGATCCAGCTCGCGCTCCGGCTGTTCCGGCTGACCGAGGGGTAGTCGGCGAATCCGGTGCCTGCCACTGCCGGTTCGACGACCCTGTGGACAACTTTTCACCGGGTCTTGCGATTTCTGCCATCGTGTGCCGGTCAGCGAGGAACCCCGGAGGCACACCGTGTTCACCATCATCCACTGTGGACTGATCCTGCTCGGCTGGGCCAGGGGCCGACCCCCAGTCGGCCCCTGGCTCCGGCTATTCGGTGCGCAGCGATTCCAACCGGGTCGCGCTGCGCAGGAACGGCAGGGTCAGCAGGGAGACCAGCACCACCAACCCGCCCGCCGCGCCCGTCATCGCCGCCGCGCCGAGCCAGTCGACCACCAGGTCCACCCGCATCAGCCGCACCACCAGCACGGCCAAGATCCCCCCGAGTGCCACCGCGACGGCGACCCCCAGCACGATCGGCACGACGATCTGCCACAGCAGCGAGCGGGCGATCACCCCGGTCGGCACCCCGGAGGCGGCGAGCACGGCCAGCGGTCGCCTGCGCTCCCGAATGTGCTCCACGGCCAGCACCAGCAGGCTGATCCCGGCCAGCATCAACGTCAGCAGCGCGCCGACCAGCAGTCCGCGCCGGATGGTCAGGAACGTCCGCTGGTTCTCGTCCTCGGTGGTCACCGGCTTCCAGAGGCTGTAGGTGGGCACGAAAGCCCGCCAGGTCAGCGGGCCGAGCGCGACGCGCAACCGGTCGATCGAGTCGGGGTCCGCCGGGTCCAGCAGCACCCCGTACTGGTTCAGCGACGCGGGTGGGAGGGCAGGCAGCGCCCCGGGAGTGATCAGGAGCACGGCGCCCGCGTTGAGTGGGTTCATGCCGCGCTCGATGGGGCGCGCGAGGGTCCAGGACCGCGACTCGGGAGTGCCGGAGCCAGGACCGTAGCCGCCGCGCACGTCGTAGAGGACGGCGGAGACCGACGCCCCGGGCGAGAAGCCGCTGAGGGGCACATCCGGGTTCGCGTACATCCGGCCGTCGACGCAGGAGTCCACCGCGCTCATGCGTTCGGCCATGGCGCAGTCGGTCACCAAGGCGGTGAGGCCGTCGCCGGAGCTCGACCGCAAGTCGACATACCGGATGCGGCTCCAGAACTGGACCGCTGGGGCACCCGCGAGCAGCCGGTCGATCCCGGCCGCGCCCTGCTGGGCCACGTAGACCTCCGCGGTGTTGTGCCAACTGGCGGGCGGGGTCGAGTCGTAGCCGGTCCGGGGCAGCGAGTACGAACTCGCCTGGGACAGCAGGGCGGTCTGCAGGGCGATCGCGCCCGCGAGGACGACGGCGACCCCGCTCACGACCCTGGCCGAGGTCCCGCTGTCCAGTTGCAGCCTGCGGACCGCCAACTGCCAGGACGCGGACCCGCCGCGCAGGCGGCGCACCACGCGCTCGACCACCCAGGGGAGCAGGACGGGCACGCCGATCAAGACCAGGCACACCGCGATGGCGACCGCGACCGCCTGCCCCGCGGAGACCGTCGTGTACTGCTTGGACCGGCCGAGCCAGGCCAGCACACCGATGCCCGCGAGCACGGCGACCAGCCGCCAAGCCAGCCGCCTGCCGGTCGGCGTGCCGCGGCGGACCATGCCGAGCGGTTCGATGATGGTGCGGCGCAGCGCGAACTGGGCGGCGAACACGGCCAGCACCGGCGCGGACAGCACCACCAACCCGGCCAGCCACCACACCGGCACGATGTCGGCGGTGTAGACGCTCGCCCCGTAGAGGGTCACGCCGCCCGCCACCTGCCTGCCGACCAGGAACACCCCGATCCCGACCAGCACCCCGAACACCGCGCCCACCAGGGACTCGGCCGCCGCGATCCGACGGACCTGCCTGCTGTCCGCGCCGACCAGCCGCAACGCCGAGAGCCGCCGGTCCCGTTCGGCACCCGCGATCCGGGTGGCCGACACGAGAAAGATGAAAACCGGGATGAGTACCGCGATGATGCCCAGCAGCAACAACAGCAACAGGTTGGGCCGCAGCCCGGAGTACGGCACCGGGTCGAGCCCGAACCGGTAGGCCAACCCCACCTCCGGCGTGGCGGCCCGGTCGAGGTCGCCCGACCCGAGGTAGGCGACCGCGTCGTGCGGGTCCCGCACGGTTTCGGGGGCGATCGTCCCGACGACCCGTTCCGGGAACCTCGCCCGCAGCAGCGGGTCGGTCAGCAGGTCCGCCATCTCGGCCGACACGTACATCTCACCGGGTCCGGGCACCCCCGGAATCCCCTTGGGCGCGGGCGAATCCGCCGCGGTGCCGCGCAGGTAGAGCAGGTCGAGCTGACGTTCGCGAAACTCCGACCGGTTGGTATAGAAGATCGTCGGAGCAACCCCGGCGATGGGTCGCGTATCGCCAACGCCGGTGAGATCCCGCCCCGATCGCGCCTCCACGATCGGACCGACCGATGCCGCCAACAACAGCACGGCCACCGCCAACCCAACCCCGAGCGCGCTGAGCACAAACCGCACCAACGAGGTCCGGCCACCCCCCACGGCCAGCCGCACCCCAATCCCCATGTCGTTGAGCCAGTCCCACAACGACCCCGCTCGCCTCACCCGCTCACCCCCTCATCAACCCTTCACGTGCCCTGCCGATCGCCATGTCCGTCCGGGTGGCTGTTCCGGCGTTCGCCGGGTGCTTTGATGGCTCGATCCGGAACGTTGACCACGTCTCCGTTCCGGATCGAGCAGCTAGGAGACCTCGGCCCGTTGGCGCGTCCGACCGTCTCGGACCACCACCTCGCGGTCCGAGTAGGCGGCGACCCTGGCCTCGTGGGTCACCAGCACCAGCGACGCCCCGGTCTGCTTGGCCGTGTCGACGAGCAGGCGCATCACCTGTTCGCCGCTGAACGAGTCCAAGGCGCCGGTGGGTTCGTCGGCGAAGACCACCTTGGGCGCTGTCACCAGCGCACGGGCCACCGCCACCCGTTGGCCTTGACCGCCGGACACGTCGCCCGGCCGCTTGTCCGCGATCTGCTCGACTTCCAAGCGGGCCAACCATTCCCGCGCCCGCGCCTCGGCGACCCGTCGGCGCGTCCCCGCCAACCGCAGTGGCAGTGCGACGTTCTCCACGCAGGAGAGCTCGGGAACCAACTGTCCGAACTGGAAGATGAAGCCGAACTCGCCCCGTCGCAGCGCGCTGCGCGCCCGGTCGGACAAGTCGGCGAGGTCCTGGCCCTCGAACAGCACCGTGCCCGAGTCCGGGGTCACGAGTCCGGCGAGGCAGTGCAGCAGCGTCGACTTCCCCGAGCCGGAGGGACCCATGATGGCGACGATCTCGCCACGGGCCACGGTGATCCCGGCTCTGTCGAGCGCAGTCGTGTGGCCGAACGACTTCCGCAGGTCCATGGCGCTGAGCAAGGTGTCCGAGGTGGTCGGCTGGTCCCCGTCCAGCGCGGTGGCGCTCATCCGGTGACCTGCCTGGCGAGGTCGGCCAGCCGGGCCGCGGTCAGCTCCAGCCACCGCAGGTCCGCCTCGAGGTGGAACAGCGCGTGGTCGCAGATGAGTTGGTCGGCGAGGTCGCCACCCTGCTTGCGGCTGGTCAGCTCGCGCATCGACCGCAGGTGGGCCGCGCGCTGGGCGTCGAGCACCTCCTCGGCGTCGCGGCCGGACATCAGGGCGAGGACGACCTTCGTGTAGAGGGCGCTCTGCAGGTACATCTGCGGGTTCTCCGGGGTGATCAGCCAGGCCGACACGTCGGTGACCCCGGCGTCGGTGATCGCGTACCGCTTGCGTTCGGGCCCGCCGCCGACCTCGAACCCGCTCTCCTCCACCAGACCGTTGCGCAACAGGCGGGACAGCGTCGAGTACACCTGGCCGTACGCGAGCGGCCGGTCCTGCCCGAACCGCTCGTCGTAGACCCGCTTGAGGTCGTAGCCGTGCCGGGGACCGGTTTCCAGCAGCCCCAGCAGGGCGTGCCCAATCGACATGGTGAAGACGATACCGCACCGGTATACACACTAGGAATAGATCATTGAGCTGGGCAGATGATCCGCCGGAGGCAGTGCACTGGCCGGAAAACGCCATAACCGGTGAAGGGAGCGCAAGAGTTAGCCACACGCCGGGCAACCGGTATTCGGCCTACTGTGGTGTGGTGAGTACTGCTGAGGTCAGTGCCGCCCACGACGTGGAGCTGGTCCTCGATTTCCTGAACACGGTCGACGTCGAGCAGCGCACCGATGTCCTGGACGATCTGGCGCGCTGGCGGATCTGGCTGACCGAGCGCGATCTGGTCGACGATCCCTCGGTCCGCGCGACCCGGGACGGTCTGCGCGCCGTGGTCGGTGGCCCGCACGCTCCGGCGTTCCCGGCCGCGACGGTGCGGATCGAGTTGGTCACCGCCACGCCAACCCTGGTCGCGGACACCGTGACCGGCGCGGTCCTGGCGGCCGCCACCCGCTTGTCGGTCCTCGGCGAGTGGGACCGGCTGAAGATCTGCCCCGCCGACGATTGCCGCTGGGCGTTTTTCGACCGTTCCCGCAACCGCTCACGCACCTGGTGTTCCATGCGCGTCTGCGGAAACCGGGAGAAGGCCCGCGCCTGGCGCGAGCGTTCCAAACTCGGCCAGGCCCAGTAACGGCCCGATCAAACGACAAGCTCACCGCTAGCCGATCAACTGGGCGACGGTGTAAATGATCAGACCCGCCAACGCGCCGACCACGGTGCCGTTGATGCGGATGAACTGCAGGTCTCGGCCGACCTGCAGTTCGACCTTGCGCGCGGTTTCCTCGGCGTCCCAGCGCTGGACGGTGTCGGTGATCAGGGTGGTGATCTCGGCCCGGTAGTTCAGCACGACGTAGGCGGCGGCCCCCTCGACCCAACTGTCGGCCTTGGTGCGCAGCGTCTCGTCGCCGACGAGTCGTTCGCCGAGGGCGACGAGGGCGACGCGAACCCGGGTGCGCAGTTCGCTGGAGGGGTCCTCGGCGGCGTCGAGCAGCATCTTCTTGGCCGTGGCCCAAGCGGAGCCGATCAGGTTCTGCACCTCGGGGTGTTCGAGGACCTGCTGCTTGACCGTCTCGGCACGGGCCATGACCGTCGGGTCGCGCTGCAGGTCGCCCGCGAACTCGCGCAGGAACGTGTCCAGTGCGAGCCGCATCGGGTGGTTGACGTCGGTCTTGACCGCCCACGCGAAGGACAGCACCTCGCCGTAGACCTTGTCCGCGACCAACGAGTCGAAGAACTTCGGCGACCACGACGGCGCCCGGTCGGACACCACGGTCATGACCTGGTCGTAGTTGCCCTTCACCCAGTCGTACGCGCGGTCGCACATCAGGTCGACCAGTTTGTGGTGCGCCCCGTCCTCGAACACCCGCTCGAGCAACTTCCCCAGCGGCGGTCCCCACGGCACCTTCACCACCCGGGAGACAACGGCTTGTTCCATGACCGCCTGCACGTCTTCGTCGCGCAGCACGGTCACCGCCCCGCGCACCACGGTCGCCAACTCCGACGTGACCCGCTCGGCGTTCTCGGTCCGCGCCAGCCAAGCCCCCAACCGCGCCGCGATTCCCACCCGGCGCAACCGTTCGCGCACAACCTGTTCCGACAGGAAGTTCGTCCCGACGAACTCACCGAGGCTGTTGCCCAGCGCGTCCTTGCGGGACGGGATGATCGCGGTGTGCGGGATCGGCAGCCCCAGCGGCCGCCGGAACAGCGCGGTCACCGCGAACCAGTCGGCCAGCGCGCCCACCATCCCCGCCTCGGCCGCCGCCTTCACATACCCGACCCACCCGGGCGCCCCGTTCGCCCCCCAGATCGTCGTCACGAGGAACACCACCGTCGCCGCCCCGAGGAACGCGAGCGCGACCAGCTTCATCCGCCGCAACGCCCGCCGCTTCTCCGCTTCCCCCGGCACCGGCGACGGCACGGCCCCACCTTGCTGACCGGCACCTTGCCTGCCGGCACCCTGGTGACCGACACCCTGCTGACTGGTACCAAGCCGACCGGCACCAGTCGCGGGCACCTCGCCGTCCTGCCGCGCCTCCGCGCCGGACACCGCCTGCCGCCCCACCACATCACTCATGGCCGCCCGCCTCCCCGCCCACACCCAACACCGCCCGGCCGCCGACCACTGAGTCACGCACACCGCTCACCCCACCAACGACCACAGCTCGCATTCCGCTCCCGCCCACCTCGCGGGCTGCGCCACACCCACTCCCGTGTGCTGCACTCGACCCCACCCGGCACGACCTCAACAGCGATGACATCGCGCCAACCAAGCCCAACCGCTCATGAGCCCCCGGCGGCCATCCAGCCCGGACGACGCCGGTCGGACGCGACCACCCGACCGGATGTCCTGCCCTTGCGGGCACCGCGATCCACCGACCTTTGGCGAGGTCAGCGATGGGTTCCGCCGGGCAATCGCACCTCGGGCACGCGGACCGGGGCGGCCCCTGAGGTCCGTCTGGCGCGGGTGTCGGTTGCTCCACGGGCCCATTCTCCGTGAGGATGCGTGGTCGTGCCCCGAAGCAGCCTCGTGCCCCGCCTGCAGCCGTTCACCTCGACGATCTTCGCGGAGATGACCGCGTTGGCCGTGCGCCTGGACGCGGTCAACCTCGGTCAGGGTTTCCCGGACACGGACGGACCGGCCGGGATGCTGACCGCGGCCCAGGACGCGATCGCGTCCGGCGTCAACCAGTACCCGCCGGGCCCCGGGCGACCGGAGCTGCGGGCGGCGATCGCCGAGCAGCGGGCCAGGTACGGCACCGACTTCGACCCGGACACCGAAGTGCTGGTCACGGTGGGCGCCACCGAGGCCATCGCGGCGTCGCTGCTGGCGTTGGTGCAGGGTGGCGACGAGGTGATCCTGTTCGAGCCCTACTACGACTCGTACGCGGCCTCGGTCGCGCTCGCGGGAGCCGAGCGCAGGGTCGTGTCGCTGGTCGAGGAACCGTCCGGCCGGTTCGGTCTCGACGTGGCGGCGCTGCGCGCGGCGGTGACCCCGCGGACCAGGGCGATCCTGGTCAACACCCCGCACAACCCGACCGGCACCGTGTTGACCCGCGCCGAGCTGACCGCGATCGCCGAGGTGTGCCGGGAGCACGACCTGATCGCCATCACCGACGAGGTGTACGAGGACCTCCTGTTCGACGGTCGCGAGCACGTGCCGCTGGGCTCGCTGCCGGGGATGGCCGACCGGACCCTGACGATCTCCAGCGCGGGCAAGAGCTTCAACTGCACCGGCTGGAAGATCGGCTGGGTGTGCGGTCCCGCCGAGCTGGTGGCGGCGGTGCGGGCGGCCAAGCAGTTCCTGACCTTCGTCGGCGGTGCGCCGTTCCAACCCGCGGTCGCCCACGCGCTGCGCTCGGAACAGGCGTGGGTCGCCGAGCTGCGGGCGTCACTGGCGGACAAGCGCACCAGGTTGTCGACGGGTTTGGCCGAGGCGGGGTTCGACGTCCGCGCCGCCGAGGGCACCTACTTCGTGTGCGCCGACGTCCGCCCGCTCGGTTACACCGATGGTCTGGAGTTCTGCCGCGCCCTCCCGGAGAAGGTGGGCGTGGCCGCCGTCCCGGTCCAGGTCTTCACCGACAATCCAGATCGCTGGCGCCACGTGGTCCGCTTCGCGTTCTGCAAGCGCGATGAGGTCTTGGACGAGGCCATCTCCCGGTTGCGTCGTTTGCGTTAGGCATCACCTTTTCCTTTCTGCCGCTGGTTCCAGACAACCGGCGGCCGGGGTGGTCTGTCATCACTCATCCGGGCTACTCCGGGCCAACTCCGCTCTCAGCGGAATTGCCGGAGATCGCACATCAATAACCGGATCGGGCAGCGGTAATCACACCTTCGAGGGGCGCGGGGAGCGGGAACCGGGGCGGGTCCGTCTGAGCCGGCAAATAGCCGACCTCAGATCGGGGAACAGCGTGAACACACTGTCCACAGCAGACTTGTTGGACCGCGCCCGGGGCGGCGACGAGACCGCGTGGCGCGATCTCGTTGCCCGGTTCGCGCCGACCGTGTGGCGGGTGGCCAGGTCCTTCCGCCTGGGCGCCGCCGATTCCGCCGACGTCTGCCAGAACACCTGGATCGCGCTCGCCGAAAAGGCCTCGACCATCCACAGCCCGGAGCGGCTGTCGGCGTGGCTGACCACGACCGCCCGACGGGAGTCGATCCGGATGGTGGGCGCCCACAAACAGGAAGTCAGCGTCGACTGGATGGAATGGGGGACGCTGCTCCGCGACGAACAACAACCCGAGGAACGCGTTATCCGCTCCAACCGCGACGACCTCTTGTGGCGCGCTTTTAACCAACTCTCCGAGCGCTGCCGACAACTCTTGGGCCTAATGGCATTCGCGCCAGAACTCAGTTACCCCCGTCTAGCTCATGCGGTAGGTGTCGCTACCACGAGCGTTAGCACTACCCGAGCACGTTGCTTGGACATCCTGCGCCGCAAGCTCACCATCCTCGGCATGCCGGACGAGGTGGCGGGATGACGAGCTGGATCTCCGACGACGAGTTGCTGTCCGAGCTGCGCGGCCTGCTGGACCGATTGGACCCGACTCCGCGGCGGGTGGTGGACGCCGCGGTCGTGGCCGGGTCGATGCTCGGCGCGCGGTGGGTGGAGGTGGAGCTGACCGAGGTGAAGGGCGTGCTCGCCACCGGGGCGCGGACGGTGTGGCGCGGTGACGGGTTGTTGGTGGAGCTGGGCAGGCGGGTCACCGGCCTGGTCGACCCCAAGCTCGACGTCACCCACGTCGAACTGCACTCCCACGGCGCGGTCGAGGTTCTCGCGGTGGGCTCCATCGGCACGTTCTGCGCCGAGCGACCCGACGGCACTATCCGGCTCGTCTTGCACCGGTCGGGCGCGGCTCCCCTTGTGACGTCATGGCTCCGGTAGAGCTAGCCGGCGTAGACGGACGGCGGTCGACAACCGTCCGGATCGTGCAAGGCCACAAGGCGTTCGCGTTCGGCGGATCCGGACCGCGCGGTCGCACTGCGGTCTGTGTGCACTTGGGACACCGTGACGTCGCAGCCGCGCACTCGCACGGAAGACCGCGAGGTTCACCCGGTCCGGTGGATTCCACTGTCGGTGATCAACGCGACGGTGGGGTGGCGGCGGCGGACGCGTTGCGCCGTCTTTCCGGGTGGAACACACGCGGTTAGGGTGCAGAAGGACGACCCGGTCCTGGATAGTGGCCTGGTCACACCGGTCGGTGGCGGCTCGACGATGGGAACCGGGATGGCGGTGATGCGCGTGGCACGGTCGGTCGACCTGTCCCGGCTGCTGCTCCGGCTCGCCGTCACCGGTGGGCTGGTGGTGGCCGCGTGGGTGATCGGCGTGGTGCTCGCGGGCAGCGCGTCCGCCGACATCGGTCTCGGGTTGAGCTCGGAACCGGGCGACGACCAGGCCGTTGTCTCCGGGTACGTGGTCAACACCAAGACCAGGCCCGCCGCGGCGGTCAGCGCCATTGGCATCACCTCGACGACCCGGCCGCAGACAACCGTCTACGCGGGCGCGGTGTCGAACGAGGTAGCCGCACCACCGGTCGTAGTCACTCCTCCTATCCCCCCTCCCCCACCAATCGCGGTCGCACCGGTAGCGCAAGAGCCGCAGGCCGCGCCTGTCCGTAAGAGCGTCGAGCGGGCTAAACCGCGTCGACAAGCCGTCAAGGCCGTGCGGGCTGTTACCGCCATCGCGCAGACGATCGATGTGGCGTCACCGCCGCAGGCAGCACCACCTGCCAAATCGGAGAACCCGGACGACGGCCCGTTGGCCCAGTCGGGGAAGACCCCCCAAGTTCCCGCACCCACCGCGCCCGCCTGCCCGGCGGCGCCCGGTTCGGCGGCAGCGCCGTCTTACGACAACGGCGGTCACGCCAGGGCATCCCTTGGTGTTCTCACCGACCGTGCGCGGTTGGCACCGCTCGCCGTGGCGGGCGCGACCGCGTCCGGCCCGGTGGAGCCGTCCGGCGACGCCGCCGGGTTGCTCTCGTCCGCCCCGGACTGACCGGGCCGTTTCCACGGGACCGGTCTGTCCACTGACCGGTCGTCCCCACCGCTCACCAGCCATTTCCCGACCCGATCTGCCGACCGCGCCCGGTCAGATCGGGACCTGGCCCCGGCGCCGCGATGCCCCCGCGGCGCCGGGGCTCCCCCTCGGCCACCCCGGGTGGTCGGCACAACGCGGGGCTGTGCCGACCATCGGGGTGCGCACCGAGGCTGGGCGCTCCCGATGGCGAAAGGTCCAAACAACTACGCCATCCAGCGCACTGGATTTCTACCGCCTCGACCGGGTTGAGGCCACCTAGGCGACCGGGATTAGACCATCGGAACCGAGCGTTCCAGGCGATCCGGTGACGACGGCGGCCACTCCGGCGAGCCTGCGCACCGCCTCGGTCAGCAACGGCGCCGGTAGCGTGTACGGCAACCGCAGCCACCGGTCCAGGCCACCGTGGGCGCTGAACCTCGAGGCAGGTGCCAACCGCACCCCCACGCTCTGCGCCGCGACCGCGAGTCGGGTGCCAATCGGCTCAGGCAGCTCACACCACAGGCTCAGCCCGCCCCGGGGGATCTCGAAGGACCAGGTGGGGCAGTGCTCGCGCAACGCGTCAACCATCACATGCCTTGTCGCCGCCATCTCGGCGCGGCGCTCACGTAGCAATGGCTCCGGATCGGCATAGAGCTGCGCGAGGACCAACTGCTCGAAGACCGGGGAACCCAGGTCGAACGCCCGCCGGGACGCGGCGAGCCTGCCAATGATCTCGTCGGACGCGCGTATCCAACCCAACCGGAGCCCACCCCAGTGGGACTTGCTCGCGGAACCGACCGTGATGACCAAGCCCGGCTCGAATGACCCCATCGGGGGCGGACCGTCGAGGGGGTTGCCGTCGAGGTCTAGCTCAACGAGCGTTTCGTCGATCACGACAGGGGTGCGCGCACGGCGCAAGATGGCGGCCAACTGCTCGCGGCCCGCGGCGTCCAACCGGCGACCGGTGGGGTTGTGGAAGTCGACGATCATGTAGGCCAGCCGTGGCGCGGCTTGACGCAAGACCACATCAACACCCTCTAGGTCCCACCCCTGCTCAGGCATGGGTACCGGGACCGGGATGGCGTGCGCGGAGCGGATGGCCTCTAGAGCGTTGTTGTAGGTGGGCTGCTCCACGAGCACGCGGTCACCGGGGCCGGCCATGGCGCGTAGGACCAGAGCGAGCGCGTGGTGGGCTCCGTTGGTGACCAGGACCTGATCGGGCGTGGTGGGCAACCCCCGAGCCGTGAAGCGGTCGGCGAGCCGTTCCCGCAAGACGTTGAGCCCGTAGCCGAGGTAACCGTGGTTGGACAGCTCTACCGCGAACGCCGCGCGGACAGCGTCAACGGCCACCCCTACCCCTGGTAGCGCGCCTGGCGCGGCCGTGGCGAGGTCCAGCGGCTGGTTGCGTTCCTGGAACGGCGCGTTGGCGGGTGTGGCGGGGAGGGTGGTTCGCGAGCCTGAACCGCGCCTGCTGACGATGAGGCCGTCCTCGCGGAGGAGGTCCCAGGCGGTGGCGACGAGGGTCCTGCTGACGCCCAGGGCGGCCGCCAACTCGCGTTCGGCGGGCAGCGTGGTGCCGGGCGGCAACTGGCCGTCGAACATGAGCAGGCGGATACCGGCGGCGAGACCGGCGGAGCCCGACCTGTTGCCTTGGTCACGCCACTCACCCAGCATGCGGACCAATCGCGCTGCTGAGACCCGTCCTCCAGGGGGAAGCATGGGCCAATTCTCGCAGATTGGCTCTCGATTGAAGTCCAATGGTCGGTAACGATGGGGCCATGGCCCCCACCGACCTGTCCACCCTCCCGCTCCGGACCAGTCCAGGCAGACGACTCCCGCAACTGTTCGTCGGGCTGGCGCTCTACGGCTTCAGCACCGGGCTGCAGATCAAGGCGGCACTCGGCCTCGCACCGTGGGACGTGCTGCACGACGCGTTGCACAAGCTCTTAGGCGTCAGCTTCGGCACTGTCACCGCCGCAGTTAGCCTCGTCGTGCTGCTGTGCTGGATTCCCATCAAGCAGCGCCCCGGGGTCGGCACGATCTCCAACGTCTTACTCGTGTCGACCTCGATCGACTTGACCTTGGCGGTAGTGCCGACGCCGTCGAACATGTTCACCCGGATCGTCTTGATGATCGCCGCCGTCGCGCTCAACGGTCTTGCCACGGCCGCGTACATCGGTGTGCGCCTGGGGCCCGGACCGCGCGACGGGCTGATGACCGGGATCTCCGCCCGCACCGGTTACGCCATCCGCTGGGTGCGAACCGCCATCGAGATCATCGTGTTGGCGACGGGGTGGCTGTTGGGGGGATCGGTCGGCGTGGGCACTGTCATCTACGCGCTCGCCATCGGCCCACTCGCGCAGATGTTCCTCCCGATGGTGACTTGGCGTCCACGAGCCGAGGTGAAAGTCGGACATTAGTGTCGGGAGCATGACCAACGCCCCGACGCTGCCACGCTGGAGCCTGGCCGTACCGCCCGCCGCCCTTCTTATCCTCGTGTCGTCCTACGGCCGTCACCTCGGGCCGTTCCTGATAGTGCTCGTATGCCTCGGTCTTGCCGGCGCCGTTACCGCTGCCGTGCACCACGCGGAGGTCGTTGCCCACCGGGTCGGTGAACCGTTCGGCACGCTGATCCTGGCCATCGCGGTCACGGTGATCGAGGTCGCCCTGATCGTGACGCTGATGGTGTCGGGCGGCGAGAAGGCGGCGGCGCTGGCCCGGGACACCGTGTTCGCCGCGATCATGATCACCACCAACGGGATCGTCGGACTCGCGTTGCTGGTCGGCGCGTTGCGGCACCGCGTCCAGGAGTTCCGCGCGCACGCGTCGGGTGGCGCGCTCGCGGTGATCACCGCCCTGGTGACGTTGAGCCTCGTGCTGCCAACGTTCACGGAAAGCACACCGGGACCGACGTTCTCCGGAGCGCAACTGGCGTTCGCGGGTGTCGCGTCACTGGTGCTCTACGGCGTATTTGTGTTCGTACAAACCGTGCGCCACAGGGACTACTTCCTGCCCAAGACAAGCGCCAGCGAGGACGAGCACGCGGACGCACCATCGGGAAAGACGACTCGTACGAGTCTTGTGCTGCTCTTGGCCTGCCTGGTTGCTGTAGTGGGATTGGCTAAGACAGTCTCACCGACTCTAGAGTCCGCAGTGGACTCTGTTGGCGCACCTGTGTCTTTCGTAGGCGTCCTCATCGCGTTGCTTGTACTGCTACCGGAAACGGTTGCCGCAGTGCGCGCCTCTTTGCGCAACCGCCTGCAGGTGAGCCTGAACCTGGCACTCGGCTCGGCGCTGGCGAGCATCGGGCTGACGATCCCGGCGATCGCGGTCGCGTCGATCTGGCTCACCGGGCCGCTGAGGCTTGGCCTTGGCCCCAAGGAATTGGTGCTGCTCGTGTTGACCCTGCTGGTCAGCACGCTGACCCTGGTCTCCGGCCGGGCGACCCTGCTGCAGGGCACCGTGCACCTCACGGTGTTCAGCGCTTTCCTGTTCCTCGCCGTGACCCCGTGACAGCCTGTGGACAACTTGGTGCGGGCTTGACAGAAAACGTGGACACTGGTTGGCGGGCACCACAGCCAACTCAAGGAGGAACGACCATGCTCACCGAGACCGACGCCTTCAGCGGCTTCTCCGTCGACGACATCCCGGCGGCCAAGGAGTTCTACGGCACCACGCTCGGCCTCAGATTGTCGGCGGCGAACGGTATGTTGACCCTGCACCTGGGCGGTGGCGGGAACGTGCTGGTCTACCCCAAGCCCAACCACGCCCCCGCCACGTTCACCGTCCTGAACTTCCCGGTCGCCGACATCGAGTCCGCTGTGGACGAACTGGTGGCGAAGGGTGTTCGGTTCGAGCACTACGAGAACGAGAACCAGGACGAGCGGGGGGTCATGCGCGGGTTCGGGCCGCCGATCGCCTGGTTCACCGATCCCGCCGGGAACATCCTCTCGGTGCTGCAACGCTGATCACCGTCACACCACCCAGCGGCGGAGCCGCACCCGGCACCACCAACACGAACAAGGAGGTACCCGCCCGGACACCAAGCGGTCAGGCGGAGGCGAGATAGGTGCGCACGTTCTCATGGGTGACCCCCAGGGACGCCAACGCCTCGGTGGCGACACCACCGACGCGCAGCAGCGCCAACAGCACGTGCTCGTCACCGATGGACTTGTCGCCGCGTTCCAAGGCCTCACGGAGGCTGAGTTCCAGAACCCGTTTGGCATCACGGGAAAACGGAACCCGCCACCGCGGACCAGAGGTTCGTGGACGACGCGCCGCGGGCGCCAACGCGCCCTCACCGTGGTTCTGCTCGATCGCCGCGACAACCGCGTCGACATCGATGCCGAACTCGCCGAGCGCCTCGGTCTCCGCGGACGACAACCCACCCCGCCTGCGCGTCACCTCGATGGCCGCCTTGGCAGACTCGGCGGTGACGGCGTGCCGAGCCAGGACGGCCGTACCGCGGGTCCCGTCCTGCTTGAGCAGACCGAGCAACAGGTGCTCGGGCTCGATCAACGCCGCCTCATCCCGCTCGGCGAGGTGCACGCCGTCCCGGACGACGACCCGCGCCGCCTTGGTGAACCGCTCGAACATCTAGTGCCTCCCGTACTTCTTGTGCACGGCCTGCCTGCTCACCCCGAGCTCGGCCGCGATCTCCTGCCATGACCATCCGTTCAGCCGCGCACTCCGCACCTGAACCGCCTCGAGCTGCTCCAACAACTTGCGCAGCGCCGCGACCGCCCGCAGACCGACCCGGGGATCCCGGTCACCGGCCGCACTGGCCAACTGGGTTGCTTCAGCCATACCGTCAACATAGGTTGACACAGGCGCCGTGTCAACCTTGGTTGACGAGTTCGCCCGTGTGACCGACCCCGGCAAGCCACTCGACTGAACTGGCTGTCCAGGTCGACAGCCCGGCAAAGCGGCTGGGCTTGGTCAGACCAGCCCGACCAAGCGGACTTGGCTCGGCCGTGGGCAAGGCTGAGCGAGCGTGACCTGAGCCGGCCGTGGGTGGGCCAGGTGAGACTCGGCTGGGCTGAGCTGGGTTGGGCTTCGCCGGGTCAGGTTGGGTCGGATTTGGCTGGCTGGACTTGGCCAGATTGAGCCGGACCGGCTCGGCTCGGGCTGGGCTGGGCTGGACCAGCTTGAGTCGGGTCGAGCCGGATCGGGCCTGGTCGGGCGGGGTCGGGCTTGGCAGGGTCGGGCTGGGCTGGGCCAGCGTTGGGTCAGGTGGGACCGGGTCGAGCTTGGGTTGGGCTTGGGCTTGATTGGGGTCGGACTGCTGGGGTCGAACTGGGCCAGCTTGAGTCGGGTGGGGCTGGACCGGACCAGCTTGGGTTGGGCAGGGCCGACTTGAGTCGGGCGGGACCGTGCCGTACCGGGTCGGGCTGGGCAAGCTCGGGTTGGGCTGCCAGATTGAGCTGGACCAGCCTGAGTCGGGTGAGACCGGGCCGAGCCGGGTCGAGCCGGGCTGGGCTGGGTCGAGCCGGGCTGGGCTGGGTCGAGCCGGGCTGGGCTGGGTCGAGCCGGGCTGGGCTGGGTCGAGCCGGGCTGGGCTGGGTCGAGCCGGGCTGGGCTGGGTCGAGCCGGGCTGGGCTGGGTCGAGCCGGGCTGGGCTGGGCCGGCTCGGGTCGGGCTGTCAGGTTGGGCTAGGCCAGCTTGGGTCGAGTGGGATCGGGCTAGGCCAGCTTGGGTCGGGCTGGGACAAAAAGGGAAGGGCTGGGGCGGCCCGGGGCGGGCTGTCAGGTTGGGCTAGGCCAGCTTGGGTCGAGTGGGATCGGGCTAGGCCAGCTTGGGTCGGGCTAGGCCAGCTTGGGTCGGGCTAGGCCAGCTTGGGTCGGGCTAGGCCAGCTTGGGTCGAGTGGGATCGGGCTGGGCCAGCTTGGGTCGGGCCAGGCCAGCTTGGGTCGGGTGGGGCTGGGCTGAGCTGGGTCGGTCGTACTGGGGCGGGCTGGGCTTCGGGTCGGGGGCCGGGTTGTTGGCTGGGGTCGGGCGGGGCAGGCAGTGGGGGTGGGGAACGGGTTGGGGTGGGCTGGGAGTGGGTGGCTGGAATTGGCTGGGTGTGGAGTGGAGGGTGGGGAAAGGAGGGCGGGGCGCGGCGGGATGATCGTGGGTCTGGGAGCATCGGGGGGTGCCGGAGATCGCGATGGCGGAGGCGGCGGGGGTTGGGCTGGGCGGGGATGCGCGGCCCAGTGAGGACGTTGTCCTCGTACTGCCCGACGCGGTGGTGTTGTTGGATGGGGCTACGTCGATGCGGGATGACTTGCCCAGTGGGGGTGCGTACGCGGCGGAGTTGGGGGCTCAGGTGGCGGCGCGGCTGTCGGCGGCGCCTGAGTTGGATTTGGCGGACCTGTTGGCGGGGGCCATCCGGTCGGTGGCGCGGGGGAACGGGTTCACGCCGGGGGAGAGTCCGTCGAGCACTGTGTCGATCGTCCGGTGGAACGCGGCGGAGGTGGAGGCGCTCGTGTTGGCGGACAGTCCGGTGGTGGCGTTCCTGCCTGAACCGGACGTCGTCGAGGACCAGCGGTTGCGGATGGTGCCGCGGGGGAGTTACCGGGACCGGTTGAAGGGTGGGGGTGGGTACTCGGCCGATCACGTGGCGGCGGTGCGGGCGTCGGCGCGGAAGACGGCGGCGTTGCGGAACCAGGAGGGCGGGTACTGGGTGGCCGAGGCGGTACCGGCGGCGGCTCGGCACGCGGTGCGGCGGTCCTGGCCGCGCGACACCGTCCACCACATCCTCATGGCGAGCGACGGCGTCTCCTGCGGAGTCGACGACTACGGGGTCCTCACCTGGTCGGGGGTACTCACCCTGGCCCGCTCCAAAGGTCCCCAGGCCGTGCTGGACGCGGTCCGGGCCGCCGAAGAGTCCGACCCGGACGGCACCCGCTGGCCCAGGCCGAAACCGCATGACGACCAAGCCCTGGTCCTCATCGCCTTGTGACAAGCAAGAACCAGACGCACCCCAGGGGCCACGTGTCACAGCACGATGGAACCCACCGAACGCAAAGCAGCCGCACGACGACCAAGCCCCAGTACTCATCGCCTTCCAGCGAGCGGGAGCTGGATCTCCAAAGCGGTACGGCAGGACGGAGGCTGGCGACCCTAGTCAGCCGCGCGACGGTGAGAGCTGGTGGTCATCGCGTGTTGAGGAGTGGGCGGAGTGAGGTGTCGGGTGTGGGCGGCGCCTGTTGGCTCAAGGCTGGGACTCGGGGGAGTGGCTGCTGGAAAGGAGAAAGCCGCCGGGCGTGGGGGGCGCGGCGGCTTTCTCGGGGTGGGGTTACGGCTTGCCGAGGCCGATCCACTGGAAGCCTGCGCGGCGGGCGACGGCGGGGTCCAGGAGGTTGCGGGTGTCGACGACGATGGGGTTGCGGACGGAGTCGGCGAGGCGGGACCAGTCGAGGGAGCGGAACTCGGGCCACTCGGTCAGCACAACAACAGCCTCGGCGTCCTTGGCGGCCTCGTACGGGTCGTCGGCCACGGTGACCGAGGACAAGTCCGGGTGGCGGGTTTCCGGCTTCAGGGCCGGGTCGTAGCCCACCAGGTCGGCGCCTGCCTGGCGGAGGAGGGCGGCGACGGCCAGGGCGGGGGAGTCGCGCAGGTCGTCGGTGCCCGCCTTGAAGGTGAGGCCGAACAGGGCCAGTTTGCGGCGGGACAGCGAACCGTTGCGCTTGCCGGTCACGGCCAGCCGGACCTTCTCCACCATCCGCTGCCGCTGGCGGGTGTTGGTGTCGATCGTCGCGCGGATGAGGCGGAACTCGAAGTCGGCGGCGTCGGCCAACTGCACCATCGCGGACGTGTCCTTCGGCAGGCACGAGCCGCCCCAGCCGGGGCCGGGCTGCAGGAACGCCTGGCCGATGCGCTTGTCGTAGCCCATGCCCTCGGTGACATCCGAGATGTTCGCGCCGAGGCGGTCGCACAGTTCGGCGACGGCGTTCACATAGGACAGCTTCATCGCCAGGAAGCAGTTGGCGGCGTACTTGACCAGCTCGGCGCTGGGGGCGTCGGTCAGCACCGTGGGGGCGCCCAGCTTGGCGTACAAGGCGGCCACCCGCTCCGCGGCGTCCTGCTGGCGGCCGCCGACGACGATGCGGTCCGGGTTGAGGAAGTCGTAGACCGCGCTGCCCTCGCGCAGGAACTCCGGGTTGGACACGACGGCGACGTCGGCGCGGTCGAGGAGTTCCTCGGTGCGCTCAGCCGTCCCGACCGGCACGGTGGACTTGTTGACCACCACGCAGTCCACCGGCAGCAGCTCGCGAACCTCCTCGACCACCGACTCGACGATGCTCAGGTCCGCCACGCCGCCGACGCCCATCGGGGTCGGCACGCACAGGAACATGACCTCCGGCGCGTGCTGGACGGCGTTGGCGGCGCCGAGCACGAAGCTGAGCCTGCCCGCGGCGATGCCCTCGGCGACCAGGTCGGCCAGGCCGGGCTCGAGGATGTCGACCTCACCGGCGGTGAGGCGCTTGACCTTGTCGGCGTCCACATCGGCGCAGACCACGTCGTGGCCGAGGGAGGCAAGGCAGGCCCCCGTGGTCAAACCCACGTACCCGGTGCCGATCACGGCGATCCGTCGGACGAACATCAATTCTCTCCCCTGCGAAACGGAATCAGCTCTGGCCGCGGACCGGCTCGGACGGCGTCATGATGCGAGTCGCGGCGAACGCGCGCAACGCCGCCTCGTCGCGGAGGTCGACCAACTGGTTGCCCCACTGGTCGCGCAGCTCCGCCGGTTCCTGGCCGGACCTGCGGTCCACCGCGGGCCAGCCGTCCGGGAACGGACCGGCCGACGGGAACCCGAGAAGTTCGTCATACACCCCGACGTAGGCCTGCGCCTGCGGGCGCCAGTCCAGCACCTGCTCGGCGCGGCGGCGGCCCTTGGTGCCCAGCTCGGCGCGGCGCTCGGGGGCGTCGGCGAGTTCGAGCACGGCGTCGGCGAGGCCGTCGCTGTCGCCGGGCTCGACGTAGACGGCGCACTCGCCGCCGGAGACCACGGTCTCGGTGAGCCGGTAGGCGACGACGGGCAGCGCGTAGGCCATGTACTCCATGGTCTTGTTCATCGTGGACACGTCGTTGAGCGGGCTGCGCGGGTCGGGCGAGAGGCCGATGGACGCCGCGGACAGGTAGCTGGAGATCTTCTCCGGCCCGACCCGGCCGGTGAACTCGACGTAGTCGTCGAGGCCGAGGTCGCTGCTCTGCTGCTTGAGCTCGTCGAGGCAGTCGCCGAAGCCGAGCAGGACGAAGCGGAAGTCGCGGCGGCCGTGGTGGTTGACGATGCGGTCGGCGGCCAGCAGGACGCCGTCGACGCCGTCCTGCGGCCCCATGATGCCCAGGTAGGCGACGAGGTGCTTGCCGCCGCGGCGCAGGTCGGGGTCGGCGTAGACGGGCCGCATGACGGAGGTGTCCGGACCCGACCGCACCACCGTCGTGTGCTCGCGGTTGACGCCGCCGCGGTTGACCGCGATGTCCTGGTACGAGGTGTTGGTGGAGATGACCCGGTCCGCGGTGCGGAAGGTGCGGCGCTCAAGCCACTTGAGGATGGCGAGCTGGACCTTGCCCGCGAGCTTCTTCGGCTCGCCGAACCGCGACCGGAACACCTCGGGGTTGAGGTCGTGGTGGTCGAAGACGAACTTGACCGCGTCGGCCTTCCACAGCAGCGCGAGCGCCCAGTAGGTGTCCGGCGGGTTGCAGGCCTGCATGACGTGGAACCTGGCGCGACGGCGGACCTTGAGGGTCAGCGCGGCGGTGCGCAGCCAGCAGTAGACGAACTCCCACGCGTACCCGAGCAGCCCCTCGGCCTGCTTGGGCGGCTCGTACTTGTAGAGGTGGACGCCATCGAGCACGGCATAACCGGGGTCGCCGGGGCCCTTCGGGCAGATGACCGACACCTCGTAGCCCGCGGCCCGGAGCGCCTTGCATTCCAGCCAGACCCGCCGGTCGAGCGGGACGGGCAGGTTCTGCACGATGATCAGGACGTGCGGGGCCCTCTGACGGCTCACGGGGACCTCTTCCAAGGGGGTGGGGGCACTGCTTGTGTGGTCGCTCGATCGGGCACATCGGTTACCGGGGGTATGAGCAGGCCCGGCGAGTACCCACCAAAGATTCGGTCCAGTTCGGCACCTTGTTACACACCGTGGTCATCCGCCGATACGCCAGTCGAGGCGCCGCGGCAATGCGGGCTAGCTGCGGAGGTGTTCGGGTGTACGTAGCGTCGACCAGGCAGACCAAGACCACGCCTGCGGAAGGCGGATCGTGGCGGTCCCGCGTTCCGACGACGGTTCTGCTGTTGGGGACCGTGAGTCTGCTCACAGACATCTCCTCGGAGATGGTGACCGCGTTCCTCCCGGTCTATGTGATCTTCAACCTGCAGATGAGCTACTTGCAGCTCGGTCTGCTCGACGGCATCTACACCGGCGCGACCGCCATCCTGCGGCTGGTCGGCGGGCACGTGTCCGACCGGGTGCGCAGGCACAAGGCGGTGGCGGTCGCCGGCTACGGATTGTCAGCGGTGATGAAGCTGGTCTTCCCGTCGGTCGGCGCGTCCTCGGTCGGTCTCGGCGGGGTGCTCGCGGTCGACCGGGCGGGCAAGGGGTTGCGCACCGGGCCGCGGGACGCGCTGATCTCCCTGGTCACGCCGAAGGAGAAACTGGGCGAGGCGTTCGGGGTACACCGCACGATGGACACCGTCGGCGCGCTGCTCGGTCCACTCGCGACGTTCGTCATGCTGACCTGGCTGACCACCAGGCCCGGCCCGATCTTCATGATCAGCTTCTGCTTCGCCGCGCTCGGCGTGATCGTGCTGATCAGCTTCGTCCGCCAGCCGCGGCTGGAGCGGGTGCCCGGCAAGCCGGTGACCATGGGCGCGACGCTGGCCCTGCTGCGCAACCGGGGCATGCGGCGCACCACCATCGCCGCCGGGCTGCTCGGCCTGGCCACCATCTCCGACGCGTTCGTCTTCGTAGTGCTGCAGAAGGTGTCCGGCGTCGCGCCGACCTGGTTGGCGCTGATGCCGGTCGGCACCGCGCTGACCTTCCTGCTCGCCGCCACCCCGCTGGGCAAGCTGGCCGACAAGATCGGCCGCTGGCGGATGTTCTTCGCGGGCCACGTGGTGCTGTTCGTGGTGTACTTGCTGCTGCTCGGACCGTTCAGCGGCGTCATCCTGGTGATCGTCGCGTTGGCGCTGCACGGCCTGTTCTACGCCGCGACGGACGGGGTGCTGATGGCGCACGGCTCGACCCTCGTGCCCGACCACCTGCGCGCGGGCGGTCTGTCCATTGTGCAGACCGGCCAGGCGTTGGCCCGGTTCGCCAGCTCCGTCTTCTTCGGACTGTTCCTGCAGAGCCTCGCCTTCAGCTCGGCGGTGCTCATCGCGATCGGCGCGTTGGCGGCCGCGCTGGTCGGGGTCTACCTGCTGATCCGCCCGGAGGTCTCGCGGTGAAGGACTGGTTCGTGCGGCACCGGATCGTGGTCGGGGTGGCCGCGATGGTCGTCGTGATCGCGGTGGCGGTCGGGTACGTCGTGGTGACCGTGAAAGACCAGAACGAGGCCGCGTCCCAGCCGGGGGCGCCGGTGGCCGACGGGTTGCTGTTCGTCGACAACGACGGCGGGCAGAACCTGGTGTCCACTTTGGATTCAACCGGCAAGCGGACACCCGGGTCGATCAAGTGCCTGCGGGTCTACAAGGCCGCCGGGACCACCGTGTGCCTGCGGATGACCCTGCCGAACGCCTACGAGGCCGCCGTGTTCGACTCGTCCGGCGCCGAGGTCCGGACCGTCCCGCTGCCGGGTACGCCGTCGCGCGCCCGGGTGTCGGCGTCCGGCAAGGTCGTGTCCTGGACCGTCTTCGTCACCGGCGACTCCTACCTCTCCCCCGGCGGCTTCTCCACCCGCACCGGCGTCCTGGACCTGCGCACCGGCACCCTCATCGAGTCGCTGGAGAACTTCACGACCACCGTCGACGGGGTGCCCGACAAGCGCGCCAACGAGAACTACTGGGGTGTGACGGTGGCGTCGGACGACAACACCTTCTACGCGACGCTCGGGTCGGGCAGCAAGACGTGGCTGGTGAAGGGCAACCTGCGTGCGCGGACGATGGCCACGGTGCACGAGTCGGCCGAGTGCCCGTCGCTGTCGCCGGACCAGACGCGGATCGCGTACAAGAAGCGCGGCGGGCGACTCGGGACGTGGCAGCTCTACGTGCTCGACCTGGCGAGCGGCAAGGAGACCGAGCTGCCGGGTTCGGACGGGGTGGACGACCAGGCGGCGTGGCTGAACAACGCGAAACTCGCGTACGCCAAGGTCCAGACCGGGGGCGCCCCCACGATCTACGAGTCGGCGGCGGACGGCTCGGGCCAGCCACGGGAACTGGTGGCGGGCGCTTCATCGCCTGGACCGGTGTCGTAAGCACGAAGGCCGCCGCCACCTGGGGGTTTGGTGGCGGCGGCCGATTCGGGCAGCCCTAGGAGGGCTTGTTGATCTGTTTGTTGGCCGAGGTCGTGTTGTTCGACCAGGCCGAGACGGTGGCTCCGTCGTCGACCAGGGTCTCGCCCCAGCCACCGGTGATGGGGCCGAAGTGGTTGTCGGTGATGACGGCGCCGCGGGTGGAGGCCCCGACGCGCATGATGTAGCCGCCGCCGTCGAGGTAGTTGCCGACGATCTGCAGGCCCGTGGTGGACCCGCCGTCGCTGTCCATGATGAACACCGCTGCGTTCTGGTGGGTGCCGTCGTAGGACTTGCCCGCGTTGCTGATGTCGATGCGGTTGTAGCGGACGACCAGGTTGGGGCCGCCGTAGGCCTGGATGCCGTCGTTGTGGGTGTTGTTCGGGTAGGTGCCCGCGAGCAGCAGGTCGTGGATGTAGCTCTGCTCGATCGTGCTGTCGCCGGGGCCGTTCTGGATCCCGTCTGGCGTGCCCGAGATGTCACACCGGACGACGGTGACCGTGGCGTCGCCGTGGATGGCGCCGTTGCCCCACTGCGGACCCGGCCACTGGCTGTCCTTGTAGGTGACGGTCGTGTCGCTGATGTTGATGTGGCCCGCGTTGCCCAGGACCGGCGCCCAACTGTTGTGGTTGCCCTCGATGACCGAGTTCTTGATGGTCAGCGTGCCCTTGCCGTTGTACTCGATGCCGCCCTTGATCCAGTAGCCGTCGAGGGTGACGTTGCCGCTGAAGCGCAGGGCGCCGGAGTTCCACTCGGTGCCGGGTGGGGCGGAGCCGGGGCCGTCGACGACCTTCAGCTTGCCGCGGTCGCCGGTGTAGCCGACCTGACCGGGCTGGGGCACCGCGCCCGCGGGCAGTGAGCCGGGCGGACGGGGCTGAGTCGCGGTGGGCTTGGCGCTGGTGGGCTTGATGGTCCCCGAGGCCGTGGTGGTCGCACTCGACACCGTCGTGGTGGGTGGAGCGCTGGTCGTGGTGGTCTCGGTCCCGGTGGGCGCCGAAGTGGGCGCCTCGATGGTGGTCGTCGTCGGGATGTGCGGCGGTGGTGGAGTCGGCTTGCCCGCCACGGGCTTGCAGCCCGCCGCGAGTACCAGGGCCCCCAGCGCCACACCGGTTGTGAGCGCGAGTTTTCGCGCCCGTCTGAGCCCGTGCAGCTTGCCTAACTCCGCGGACGTGTGAGGTCGAGCGGACATGAGATCCTTCCGGTTGGCAACAAGTCGCCCCCGTTGCAGGACAAGGGTTTCGGCCCGGCCGTCGGAGCGCCGGAGCCTGCGGCACTCTATGCACATCCAGCACCAGATCACAATGCAGTCACGATGCGACGAGTAATCTGATTACCAAGAGTGGGATCCGTCACCCGATCGCGCAAAGCGACGCTGCGTAACGATTCCGCGTGTGGCGCGATGCCTGCACCGAGCACAATCGCTCACCCCCATCCAGGCAGCCGGGAGCTGGGATGCGCACGAGCGCCCGACCGACCCCCGCCCCGGACCGGCCACTGGCCGCGGCCGAGGCGCGCACGAGTACGCCCGTTTGGCTCACCGCGACGGCGGTGGCCTGCGTACTCGCGATCATCCGCGTGGCGATGGTGGTGTTCTCGCCGTACTCGACCGCGGTCGGGCTGTTCGACGACGACGCCTTCTACTACTTCGGCGTCGCCGGTCACATCGCCGCGGGCGACGGGTCAACATTCAACGGACTGGACCCGACCAACGGATATCACCCTCTGTGGTTGTTGATCCTCGTCCCGGTGTTTTCGATCACGAACGGTAAAACCGCGCTGGTTGCTGTGACGCTGGTCTCATCAGCCCTGGCGATTGCGTCCGGACGGCAGATCGACCGGATTGGCCGGTTCACCGGGCGTCCGGTCGTGACCACGCTGTGTGCGGCCCCGCTGCTGATCCTCGGCGCGGCTGGCCCGTCGTTCTGGTACTCGGGCATGGAGACCGGGCTGCTGCTGTTCGCGCTGCTCTGGCTGGCCGCGACCTACCTGCGCACGGACGGCTTCACCGCGCCCGCCTTCGGCCCGGCCGCCGCCCGCAACGCGGGTGTGATCGCCGCGATCGCGGTGCTGGCCCGGCTGGACACCGTGTTCCCGATGGCCGTGCTCGGTGTCGTCGCCATCACCGGCTGGGTGCGCGCGGGCAAGCCGTGGCTGAAGCTGACCGGGTCGTTCGTCGCGGTCCCGGCCGTCGCGCTGATCGCGTACGTGGCGGTCAACCAGTGGCTGTTCCACACTCCGCTACCGGTTTCCGGTCAGGCGAAGGCATTGGGCGGCCACGGGGTGAATGTCGACACGATCGGGCAATTCCTCACCTCACCGGTCCTTTTCGGGCAATCGACCTATCTCGGCGCGATCGGGATCCTCGTCGTCCTCGGCGCGCTACTGGCCAAGTCGACCGGACACCTCGGACTGGCCGCCCGGTTCGGCGCGGTGGTGCTGGCGGGCGGCGTGCTGACCGTCGGTTACTACGCGTTTACCTCAACTTGGCAGTTGTGGCCCTGGTACTTCTCCTCCGCGCCGCTCGCGGTGGCGCTCGCCGGACCGTCCGTGGTGGACCGGTGGGCGCGCTGGGTGCCGGTGCGCAAGCTGGGCGCCGCGGCGCTGGTGCTGCTGGTGGTCGCCGTCGTCGGCGCGAACGCGGTCCGGGCGACCCGGGCGAACGTGGCCCGCTCGGCGTTCATCGAGGACGGACCGGCGGTCGCCGCCCAGATCGACGCACTGACCCCGGTCAACGAGCCGATCGCGATGGGCGACCGGGCGGGCAGCCTCGGCTACCACCTGCACAGACCGCTGGTGCACCTGGAGGGCCTGGTCAACTCGGCCGACTACCTCGACGCGCTGAAGAACGGCACCGTGCACCGGTTCCTCGCCGATCGGGGGGTCGCGCTCTACGCCCGCGGCGACAGCGACCCGGGCACCCCCGACCCCGCCAACCCCGGCTGCGTCCGGTTCACCGAACCGGAGCAGGGCGGCGGCACCAAGGTCCAGATCGTCGTGTGCGATCGGGACCTGCTCCTCACAACCCCGGTGGCGGACGGGACGTCCTACCGGGTGTGGCGCTACCGGGTCGACCTGAATCGGTAGCAACGGTCGTTGGACCGTTCGGCCGAGTCAACCGGCGCGTAGCATCACAACGAGTAACGACTTTCTTCCGCTGGCGATTCATCTACAAGTGAGCGACCGGACCGGTTCCTCGGTGTCACGTCGTGTGTTGGGGCGCAGATGATGGATTTCTTCAAGACACTGCTGCTGCTGTTGAAGCGGTGGTACGTGGCGCTCCCCGTGTTCGCCGTGACCGTCGGCGCAGCGGGGGCCGTCTACGTGGCGATGCCGCTGCAATACGAGTCGACGGCCACGATCGTGCTGACGTCGCCGTCCAGCGGCCCGACCAGCACCACGGACAAGGTGAACGGGCAGACCAACCCGCTGCTGGCGTTCGACACGAGCCTCACCATCTCCGCGTCGATCGTGATCCAGAGCATCAACACCCCCGAGGTGGTGAAGTCGCTGGGCGCCGACGGCCCGGACAACACCTTCGTGTTGACCGGTGGCGGTGACGGCGGCCCGTTCATCAGCGTCAAGGCGGACAGCTCCACCGAGTCCGCCGCACGCGACCTGTGCGTGAAGGTGCTGGACAAGGTCAAGCAGGAGCTGACCAAGCGGCAGCAGGCGCTCAACGCGCCGCCGAGCACCTTCATCGGGGTAGACGACGTGGTGCCGCCGACCAAGCCGGAACCGCTGCGCGGCGGGAAGCTGCGCGCGGCCGGTGTGGCGCTGGCCCTCGGTCTGATCGCCAGCCTCGGCGCCGTCTACGGCATCGACACGCTGCAGCAGCGCAAGCGCCGTCGGGAGAACCCGGAGGATGCCGACCTCGACGACGAGTTGGACGACCTCGATGTGCCGGAAGCCCCCACGGGCCAGGCGCAGGAGCACCCGTCCCGGCCGTCGCTGCCGCCGGTGAGCCGGACCCCGCAGCCGATGGGCGTCGGAGCAGGCGAGCTGACCCAGCGGGTGCGGCCCGCGCAGGCCGAGTCCGGCAACGGCAGGCCGGTCGGTTCCGGGGCGGCGGGCAGCACGAGCGGCCAGCTCAACACCGGTAGCGCGCTGAACCGGCCGCAGGGCCAGGGCAACCGCGAGTACCGGGAGCCGCCGACCGTCCGGGTCAAGCCCGCGCAGGCGCCGCA
Organism: Actinokineospora inagensis DSM 44258; assembly: GCF_000482865.1. GTDB lineage: Bacteria > Actinomycetota > Actinomycetes > Mycobacteriales > Pseudonocardiaceae > Actinokineospora > Actinokineospora inagensis. The sequence goes on from NZ_KI519518.1 coordinate 168,578, forward strand.
AGAACCGCGTGGTTGATCGTGGCGGCCCCGGAAGCGCTGCCGGACCACTTGCCACCGGCCAAGGGCAAAGCGAGGTTTGACGGCGCCACGCTGGCGTGCGTCTACGCGCTGGCGATGACCGTGATCCCGGCCGCGCTGGTGATCAAGGGCCTGCCCATGTCGCTCACCCCCGGGGTGGCGTTCGGCCTGGTCATGGGCGTGGTGTGGTTCCTGGCGCAGTTGGTCAGCTCGATGGGTGTGGCCAAGGGCCGCAACGCCGCGCGGACCGCGCTGTTCCTGTTCGCCTCGTCGCAGCTCGCGACCTACGGCTACGCGACCTACGGCTACCTGCCCGGCGACGAGCTCAACGCCGCCGACCGCACGCTGATCACGATCCTGGCGGTGACCGCGGTCGGCATCGCGGTGACCGACGGGGTGCGCGGCCTGGACCGGATCGACCGGGTGCTCAAGGTCATGATCGTCGGCGCGACGTTCATGGCCTTCGTCGGCATCCTGCAGTTCCAGTTCGGGTTCGACCTGACCCAGTACCTCAACTTCCCCGGCCTGCGCGCCAACGGCGACCTGTCGCACGTGCTGGACCGGTCCGGCTTCCGCAGGCCCGCGGGCACCGCCGGGCACCCCATCGAGTTCGGTGTGGTGTGCGCGATGACGGTGCCGCTGGCCCTGTACTACGCGCTGCGCAACATGGACTACGGCGGCCCGCAGCGGCGCTGGTGGCTGTGCCTGGCGATCCTGGCCGTGGCGTCGATGCAGTCGCTGTCCCGCTCGGCGGTGCTCGGCCTGGGCATCGCGGCGATCTTCATCATCCCGGCGATGGCGCCCAAGCGCCGGGTCCGCGCGCTGTGGGGGATGCTCGGCTTCCTGGTGGCGATGCGGATCATGGTGCCCGGCCTGGTCGGCACCCTGCTCAGCCTGTTCACCAGCATCAGCGTCGACCCCAGCGCGGAGAGCAGGCGGCGGGCGGTGGAGCGGGCGGGCAAGGAGATCCCGCACCACCTGTGGCTCGGCCGCGGCATGGGGACCTACCTGCCGGAGAAGTACGGCTGGCTGGACAACCAGTACCTGGGCACGCTGGTGCAGAACGGCGTCATCGGGCTGACCCTGCTGATCTTCATCTACCTGGCGGGCATGTACTGCGCCTTCCGCGCCCGGCTGGCCAGCAAGGACCCGCGCATCCGCGACCTCGGCATCACCCTGGCCGCCTGCATCGCGGTCCCCGGCATCTCCTCGGCCACCTTCGACCTGATGGGTTTCGCCGTCGCCACCGGCTACACCTTCCTGCTCATCGGCCTGGCGGGCGCGCTGTGGCGCACCGTGCGGGAGCAGCCGGGTGGGATTCCGCCACTGTTGGGTCCGCCGGTGCAACGCCCGGGGCGGGACCGACGACGACTAGACCGGGGCGGCCCGTCCGGGAAGAAGTCGACCGGGCCGCCCCGCCGTCCCCGCAAGCGACCTGAGCAGAGACCCGAGGTTCCCGCGTGACCGCCGCTGACGCCCAACAGGCGCCACAGACACCGCGCCCGCCCACCCTCGACCCGCCACCGGTCGAACCCGACCCGGAACCACAGCCGACGGTCGGCAGCAAGGTCGGCAACGGCGTGCTGTGGAGCCTGCTCAACACCGCCGTGCTGCGGCTGGGCATCCTGGTGTCCGGCATCGCGCTGGCCCGCATCCTCACCACTGAGGACTACGGCGTGTTCGGCGTCGCGGCGGCCGTGTTGATCGTGTTGCACGCGTTCAACGAGCTGGGCGTGAGTCTGGCCCTCGTCCGCTGGGAACGGGACGTCCGCGAGTTCGCCCCGACCGCCATGACGATCTCCGTCGGCACCTCCGCGGTGCTCTACGCCGCGCTGTTCGCGACCGCCCCGGTGATCTGCGACCTGATGGGCAGCCCGACGTCGGTGCCGGTGGTCCAGGTCCTGTGCGTCGCGGTGATCCTGGACGGGATCGCGTCGGTGCCGTCGACCATCCTGAACCGGGAGTTCAAGCAGCGCACCAGGTTCTTCTGCGACGCGCTCGCGTTCGTGGTGGTGACCGGCCTGACGATCTCGCTGGCGCTCTCCGGCGCGGGCGCGATGAGCTTCGCCATCGGCCAGGTGGCGGGCAACGTGGTCTCGGTCGTCTGCTACCTGCTGCTGTGCCCGATCAAGGTGCGGCCCGGGTGGGACAAGGCGATCGCCCGCGAGCTGCTGGTGTTCGGGCTGCCGTTGGCGGCGGCGAGCGTGTTGACGCTGTCGGTGATGCAGATCGACAAGTTCGTGGTCGGGCCCATCGCGGGCACGGTCGCCCTCGGCCTGTACATGATGGTGTTCAACCAGTCGAGCCTGCCGCTGCAGATCTTCTCCGAGGCCGCGCGCCGGGTGTCGCTGGCCGGGTTCGCCCGGCTGGCCGACGACAAGCCGCAGCTCGAACAGTCGGTGGCGCGCGGTGTCGGGCTGTTGGTGGCGGGCGCGCTGCCGGTGTGCGCCCTGCTGGGCTGCTACGCGGCGCCGATGCTGCACATCGTGTACGGGGAGCAGTGGGTGCCGGGCGCGGCCGCGCTGCAGTTCCTGGCGGTCCTCGGCCTGGTGCGGATCGTGCTGTTCATCGGCTACGACCTGCTGGTGGCGCTGGACGGCAACAAGGCGCTGATCGGGTTGCAGGCGCTGTGGCTGGGCGCGGTGCTGCCCGCCCTGATCATCGGCACCCACCTCGACGGCATCCGCGGCGCGGCCATCGCCCAGGCGACGGTGGCGACGCTGGTGGTGCTGCCGTCGTTCGCCATCGTGATCCGGCGGCGCGGGGTGCGGCTGATGCCGTCGGTGCTGGCCTGCGTCCGACCGGTCGTCGGCGGCGTGCTGCTGGTCGCGTCCACGATCGTGGTCCGCTCGGTGTTCACGAACCCCTGGCTGCAGGTCGGGGTCGGCGGCCTGGCCGCCGCTGTGCTGTACCTCCCCGTGGTGTACCCGATGCGCAAGATGTTGCCCGGAAAGGCTTCCGCATGACCGCCCCGCTCAAAGACCGCGGCGGCGCCTCGGCGTTCGCCCGCCGCGCGCTGCGCGACGCGTTCGGCCTGTGGCCGATGCACGAGGCGAAGACCAAGCTGGTGCTGGGCAGGCGGGTGCCGGAGCTGCGCCGGTTCGAGGACGCCGAGGTGGCGTCGCTGCGGTCGGTCGTGGGTGACCGACCGGAAACCCTGGTGGCGACGGTGATGCCGACGTACAAGCGGCCCGGCCTGCTGCCGGTCGCGGTCGAATCGGCGCTGGCGCAGACGGTTCAGGACCAGACGATCATCGTGGTGGACGACGGCGGCGGCCTGCCCGCGCTGCCGTCCGACCCCCGGTTGGTCGCGGTGAGCCTGTCCCGCAACTCGGCGGTGCTCGGCCTGGTGCGCAACGTCGGCATCCGGCTGACCCGCTCCAAGTACATCGCCTTCCTCGACGACGACAACACCTGGCGCGAAGACCACTTGGAACACACGCTGGCCACCCTGGGTCGCGGCGCCGACCTGGTCTACTCCGCGGTGGAGCGCCGCCGCGCGGACGGCTCCGTGCTCGATGTGCTCTCAGAACCGTTCGACCGCAAGACAATGGTGGACGACTCGCCCTACGTCGACTCGAACTCGATCGTGCTGCGCCGCGCGGATGACGTGCTGTTCAGCCGGATTCCGCGGGTGAAGCAGACGCTTCCCAAGGAAGACTGGGAGTTCGTGCACCGGATGTCGCGGACCCGGGTCGTGCAGCACGTGCCGGAGCCCACGGTGCGGTACCTGGTCAACGAGGACAGCTACTACACCGCCTGGAAAGCCTGATCCCCCAACACAAGCAGCCCCCGCCGGATGTGGCGGGGGCTGCTTGTGTTGGGGCTACTTGACGTCGAGGTGGGTGTCAGTGGCGACGCGGGCGAGGGCTTCCAGGGTGTAGGGGAAGGCGGGCAGCTCGGTGACGGTGTCGGCGAAATACTTGCTCTGGGCGAGGAACAGCACGTCGCCGTCGGCGAAGCGGAACAAGGCCCACTGGCCCTTGCGGGCCGCGGACGGCGGGGCGGTGGTGACGGCGACCTGCTTGCCGTCGACCGTGATCACGACGCAGGTGGGCGGCTCCGCGCCCTTGTCCTTGCTGTCCTTGCCGTCCTTGGTTTCGGTGGGGCACCCGTCGGCCTGCTCGACCTTGTCGTTCTTGTCGTTCTTGCCGCCGGAGTAGAGGACGGCCGAGAGGTAGCCCCAGGACGTGCCGTTGTTGCTGACGGCGAGGGAGGCGCGGTAGTCCCAGGGGGCGTCGCCCGAGCGCTCGGCGAGGACGTCGTGACCGGGGGTCTCGGTGCCCGGAACGGTCGCGGGCGAGGTGTAACCGGCCGGGAGGAGCGCCTGCAGCGCGGCTTCGAGGCGGTGGGCGCGGTCGGCTTCCGGGCCGGACCGCTGCGTCTCGTCGGGCTTGCCGGGGCCGCAGGGCTTGCCGGAGTTGATGATGGTCACCTTGGTGCGGTCGCCCGCCTTCGGGTCACCCGGTTTCGTGGACCCGTTCGTCGTCGTCGGGCCGCCTGAAGGGGTGGAGTCGTCCGGCTTCGTGGGGCCGCCGGTCTTGGTGGGCTCTCCTGGCTTGGTGGGGTCTCCCGGCTTGGTGGGGTCGCAGGACTTGGTCGGGTCGCCGGGCTTGCCCGCCGCGGCGCCGGGGGCGACCTGGCCGTCGGAGCCGTGCACGGGGATGGTGAGGGCGCCCGCGGCCACCGCGAGGACGGCGGCCGAGGTGCCGAGGACGAGCCTGCGGGTGTGGCGGGAACGCTGGGCGGAGCGAGCGGCGGCGACGACCTCGTCCGGGTTCATCGCGGGCGGGGTCGGGGTGGCGTTCATGACGCCGTGCAAGGCGTCGCGAAAGTTGTCCATGAGGTCCCTCTCCTAAGAGGTCGCGGTGGGGGTCGGGAGGATGTCGCGGAGGTAACCGAGTCCGCGGGCGGATTGGCTCTTGACCGTTCCCTCGGAACAGCCCATGGCCTTTGCCGTCTCCGCGAGCGACAGGTCCTCCCAGTACCGCAGGACCAGTGCGGCACGCTGCCGTGCGGGCACCCTGGTCAGTGCGCGCAGCAACTCAAGCCGGTCCTCGACGCTGCCGTTGGCGGCGGCAGCGGGGTCGCCGGGGTCCTCGGTGACGGTCTCGCGGCGGAAGAAGCCCCGCCGGGTCTCATCGAGGAAGGTGCGGACCAGGATGCGTCTGGTGTAGCCGTCGAGCTTGTCGTGCTCGCTGACTTTGTGCCACACGCGGTAGAGCTTGACGAAGGTCGTCTGCACCAGGTCCTCGGCCCGGTGCCAGTCACCGCACAACAGGTACGCCGTCGCGCGCATGCTCGTGGAGCGCGCCGCGAAGTACGCGGCGAACTCGCTGTCCCGATCTTTCATCGAACCCCCTGGCCCGCTCGGTTACGGGTTACACACGCCAGGACGCGGTGTCGAGGTTGCACGGAAAACCGCCGCCCGCCGGGGGCACGGCGGGCGGCGGCATGGGGTGGGGACTCAGTCCTGGTCGGGTGGCAGGTTCAGGATCACGTGCACGTCGCTGGTCGCGTTGACGGCCATCATGGCGACCCGGGAGATGTCGTCGACCCGCACGGACAGTTCGGGGGTCTCGCCCGGTTTACCGAAGGTCATCTCGATGTCGTGCGGGTTCCGGACGTTGTACTCCATGACGTACGAGCCGTTGAAGGCGAACTTGGCGGTCGGCATCGGCCACTCCCGGTGGGTTGAGGTGCCCCGCCTACAAAGGGTGACAGGTCGGGGTGTAGAAACCGTACACCGCAAGGATGCACCAGTCCTGCGAGGAACGCAACCTTGCGTAAGATGTTCATGCGTTTGCTGGGTGGGGAGGGAGTGCGGAAAGATTGGACCCCGTGGGACAGCGGAAGCAGACACCAACAGTTCGCCTGCGGCGCCTAGCCGCCGAACTGCGCCGTCTGCGCACGGAAGCCGGGCTGACCCGGGACGAGGTGAGCGACCAGACGGGCATCAACAGCGTCACCCTCTACCGCATCGAAACGGCGAAGGCCCGCCCCCAAGGCAGAACCCTCACCGCCATGCTCACCCTCTACGGCACAGCGGACGACGAGCGCGCCCAGTTGGTAGCCCTGTCCAAGAACGCCCTGACGCAAGGCTGGCTCCAGCCCTTCCACGCAGAGCTGTCGGAGGAGTACACCGCCTACATCAGCTTCGAGGCCGAAGCCAAGTCGATCCGCAGCTACGGATCGTTGTTCGTACCTGGGCTGCTTCAGACTGAGGACTACGCCCGAGCCGTCATTCGCGGCACGATGCCGAAGATCAGCAACCAAGAGGTGGAAGACCGAGTTCGGGCGCGGATGGAGCGCCAGGCTCTACTCGCCGCCGACAAGCCGCTGACACTCTGGGCCATCGTGGATGAAGCCGCGCTGCACCGCGATGTTGGCGGGGCCGCAGCGATGCGCGGCCAGATCAAGCGACTGGCCGAGGCCGCAGAACAGCCGAACATAACGTTGCAGGTGATCAGCTTCGCGTCGGGCGCACATCCGGGCATGCCTGGATCATTTGTCCTTCTGGGGTTCGCAGACCCCGTGGATACCGATCTGATCTATATCGAGAGCATCGGCGGCGACCTCTTCTTGGAAAGCGGCTCAGACGTCGCAACCTTCACCGATGCGTTCGATCATCTTCGGGCAGTCGCCAAGAGTCCCGCCGATACAACCAAGCGACTGACCCAGCTCGCAAAGCAGAGAGAGTAGGAGACACCCATGACCAGCCGCGACTTCGCAGCCGCTTCGTGGCGCAAGAGTTCCTTCAGCGGGGGCAACGGCGAGTGTGTGGAGATCGCTTTCGCCGGCGACAGCGCGGCCCTGCGGGACTCCAAGAACACCACCGGTCCGGCGGTCATCATCCCGGCCGCGAGCCTGACAACCTTGGTGGCATCCCTCTCCAAGTAGGAGGCCCCATGACCTGGCGAACAAGCTCCTTCAGCAGCGGTAACGGCCAATGCGTAGAACTCGCCTACACCTGGCGCAAGAGCTCCGCCAGCAGCGCCAACGGCCAGTGCGTCGAGGTCACCACCACCGACGCTCTCGCCGCCTTCCGCGACTCCAAAAACCCCACCGGCCCAATCCTCGTCATCCCAGCCAACAGCCTGACCGCCCTGGTCGCCGCCATCACCACCTAAGGCAACTGCCCCTGTGTACTACCAACTGGAGCCCGAGGTTCCCGGGGAGCTCGGGAAGAACTCCGTGGTGAACATGCGGGTTCACCCTCCCCAGGCAAACCAGGTCGAATACGCGTTCCACGACTGGCTGGGCGACGAGTTGATCACCTCGCACCCCGTGTTCCTGGTGACCACCGCCCTGGCCGAGGTGCTGGCGGCGTCGAAGCTGACCGGGTTCGAGCTCCGCGACGCCAGCACCACCCTCGCCGACGAGGGCGAGGACTGGATCAGCGACGTCTCCACGCTTCCCGCGTTCAGATGGCTCGTCATCACGGGAACAGCGGGCGACGAGGACTTCGGGCTGATGCCGAACAGCACCCTCGTCGTCTCCGACGCTGGACTCGCCGCGCTCCGAACCCGCCAGTTGGAATTCTGCGACGTCATTCCGTACGAGGCGGAGTAGACCCCACAGCAAGGTGAGCACGTGAACTACTTCGCACTAGACCCCGAAGTCGCAGGCGAACTCGGTGCCGGTTCGGTGGTCAACCGGAGCACGTACCCGCCCGAGGTGAGCCGGGTGGAGTGCGCCTTCCACGATTGGTCGGGCGACGACCTGGTCACCGCCTTCCCGGTGTTCCTGGTGACCGGGGGTTTGGCCGAGGCACTGGCCCAGTCCGCCCTGAGCGGCTTCGAGATCCGCGACGCCACCAGCACTCTCGCCGACGAGGGCGGCGAAGACGACATCGGGCTCGTTCCCCGGGCATCCCTCGTCGTGTCCGAGGCGGCGCTGACCGTGCTGAGGACTCGGAAGTTGGAACTCTGCGAGGTCACCGCCTACCAGCCGTGACATGAGAAACGCCGCCGCAGACCGGGGAGGTCGGCGGCGGCGTTCCAGCAAAAGGCTAGATGCCCTCGCGTTGCCACTTGAGGACGCGGGCGTGGTGGCGGAGGCGGCGGGCGGGGGCCGTCAGCACCAAGGGAGACAGCGCCCGCGCGCGCTTGGGGCCGAGGCGTTTGCGTAACTGGAGGGTGTGCCACTCGGGCAGGGACTCGATGTCGCCGAAAGCCTCGCGGGCGAAGTCGACCAGCTCATCCACCGGGTCGACCTCGCTGCGGCCCTTGTCGTAGGCGCGGCCTGCGCGGCGGAGGGCGTCGCGGGCGAGGACTCGGCGGACGGTGCGGTCCATGTCCTGGCGGTCCGGGAGGTTGTTGTCTTCCCGGGTGGTGATGGCGGTGTAGGCGGCCAGGCGTTGACGCAAGTCGTTGACGATCGACGCGTAGTACGCCGCCGACATGTTCTGGCCGTGGACCCGGTAGTAGGCCTGGTCGACGCCGCGCAGGTAACCCACGTCGGTGTGCAACGCGAAGCGCATCCACATCTCAATGTCGCCGGTGTGCCGGAGTTCCGGGTTGTAGCCGCCGAACTTGTGTTGCACCGAGGTCCGAACGACGACCTCGGGGGAGGTGATGCAGCCGTCGCCCAACGCGAAGCGGCGGCGGAGCCAGGCTAGTCCGTTGTAGACGGTCCAGCCCTTGTCCTCGGTCCTGGCGGGCGGCAGCGGGTCGCTGCCGTCCCAGTGCAGTGGGCGGCCGTAGGCGAACCCGACCTCCGGGTGCGCGTCGAGCAGGCGGGTTGCCCGTCGAAGCGCACCCGGGGTCAGGGCGTCGTCGGCCGAGAGGAGAGCGCAGTAGTCGGCGCTCGCCCAGTCCAGCAGGCCCTCGTTGTAGGTGGCGATGTGTCCCTTGTTCTGCTTGTGCTCGACCACGGTGACCCGACTGTCCTGTTCGGACAGTGAGCGGGCCACGTCGGCGCTGCCATCGCCCGAGCAGTCGTCGATGACGAGCACTCGGACGTCGACACCGGGCTGGTCGAGCACACTGCGCACGGCAATCGGCAGTACCTTGCCGTACTTGTAGCACGGGATGACCACATCAACGCCGGCCACTGGTTAGCCCCTTCGGCTAGGAAACGCTGGTCGCGAACACTGCGTCGACCCAGTAGTTCGTTCCGTTACCGGACCCGTTCGGCACCAGCCCACCCGTACCGTACCGGTACAGGCCGTTGGGCGCGGTGTCCGTGCTGGCCGGGGCCGTGATCGGGCCGTTCACGTGGCTGGTGGCGAAGTACTGCGGCGTGTAGCCGTACTTGCCCGCCGACCCCCAGAAGGAGACCACGTAAGAGGTATCGGCCGTCACCTGGACCGGGGTGGCGAAGGTCAGTGTCTGCCACCCGCTGGTCGTCTCGTTCGTGAACGTGCCGGTCGCCACCTGCGCGCCCGCGCTCGTCCAGAGCGTGCCGGTGTGCGAACCGGTGTCCCCGGCGACCTTGTAGAACCGGACGCCGGTGATGTAGCCGTTCGCGCTCGGGGTGATCCGCATACCCAGCTCCACCTGGGCGTCCGTCGCGCTCGTCTCGGGCGCGTCGGTCGGCCGGAACAGGGTGCACGGGCACTGGCCCGCGGCGCCGGTGGTGAACGACCAGGTATAGGCCGAGGCCATCTGGTTGCCCCACGCGTCGGACGCCCGCACGCTCACCTGGTACTGCGCGTTGCCCGCCAGGATGTCGGTCGAGGCGAACACGACACTGCGGGCGTCAGCCGACAGGTGCGTGGTGCCCGGAACCGAGGTGCCGCCGCGGGTCACGGTGAACTGCAGCGAGGTCGGGTTGATCGCCTCGGAGAAGTTCGCCGTGATGCCGGTGCCGGTGGAGATGGCGGTGGCGCTCGCGGCCGGGTCGACCGACGTCACCGACGGCGGGGTGTTGTCCGCCCCGTTGGTGTCGATGACCGGGTCCACCCAGTAGTTGTTCGAGTTGTACGAGCTGTTCGGGAAGCCGCCGCCGTAGACGTACACGCCGTTGCCGTTCGCCGCGGCGGAGGTCGGCGCGGTGAGGATCCCACGACCGGCGCCCTGGCTGGCGAAGTACGCGTTGTCGACGGAGTAGTGCCCGCCCGGCGCGTAGTACGACGCGATGTAGGTCTGGCTCGCCTGGAGCTGGACCGGCGCGGCGAACGTCAGCGTCTGCCAGCCGGAGGCCGACTCGTTCGAGAAGGTGCCGGTGGCGATGCGCTGCCCGCTGGTTGTCCAGATCGAGCCGGTGTGCGTGCCGGTGTTGTTGAAGTTCTTGTAGAACCGGACACCGGTGACGGTGGCGCTGACACCGGTGCTGAACTTCACGCCCAGCTCCACCCCGCTCGAGTCACCCGAGTCGGCGATCGCGGGGGTCCGCGAGCCGAACAGGTTGCACGGGCACGGCTGCAGCGTCGTACCGGTGCTGAAGCTCCACGTCTTGGTCGCGGCCAGGGCGTTGCCGAAGCCGTCCGTGGCGTTGAGCGTCACGTTGTGCGTGGTGTTGGTGGCGAGCAGGTCGGTCGGGGTGAAGGTGACCGTCTTGTCGTCCACGCTGACCGTGCCCGCGACCGGGTTGCCGCCCGCCTGGACGGTCATCTGGACGCTGCTCGGGTCGACCGACTCGTTGAACACGGCGGTGACATTGCCGTCGATGTAGGCACCGGTCGCACCCGTCGCCGGGGTGACCGAGCTGACCACCGGCGGGGTGTTGTCCGCGGTGTCGGTGGTGATGACCGGGTCGACCCAGTAGTTGCCACCGTTGTACGAGCCGTTGGGGAAGCCCGCGCCGTACTTGAAGACGCCGTTGCCGCCCGGGGTGTTGCCGGTGGCCGGTGCCGTCAGCGGGACGATGCCCGCGCCCTTGGTGTTGAAGTACCCGGCGTCGACCGAGTAGTGCCCGGTGGGCGCGTAGTACGAGGCGATGTAGGTCTGCCCGGAGCGGATCTGGACCGGGCTGGTGAAGTTCAGCGTCTGCCAGCCGGAGGCCGTCTCACCGGAGAAGTTGCCGGTGGCCAGGAGTTGACCGGCCGAGGTCCACAGCGAGCCGGTGTGCGAGCCGGTGTTGGTGGTCGCCTTGTAGAAGCGGACACCGGTCACGGTGGCGTTCACCGAGGTGGTGAACTTGGTGCCGACCTCGATCGCCGCCGCGTCACCGCCGTCGACGGTGGTCGGGGTCTGGCTGCCGAAGAGGGTGCACGGGCACTGCTGCGCGCCCACGGTCACCGGGCGGGTCACCGTCGAGCCCAGGTTCGCGCTGTCGTCGGACGCGCGGACCTGGATGGTGGTGGTCCCCAGGCTGCTCGGGGTCCACTGGTAGGTCCAGTTGTCCAGGCCGGTGGCGCGGTGGAAGCTCTGGCCGCCGTCGACCGAGACCTCGACCGAGCCGACCTTGCCGCCGCCGTTGTCGACCGCGGTACCGGTGATGGTGCGCGGGGTGCCCGCCGGGACGGTGGTGCCCGCCGCCGGGGACGTGATGGTCACCGTCGGGCCGGTCGTGTCGGTCGACTTGGTGGCCAGGACCAGACCGGACATCAGGGTCTTGGGCTGGGCACCCATGTCGGCGAGCAGGTTCACCGTGGCCTGCTGCATGATCACGCTGGTCGGCGCGGTCGCCGGGGCGCCTGCCGGGAACAGGTGCTCGGTGTCCAGGCCCCACGACCACTGCACCGTCGCCGCGCTGAAGACGAGCGCCTTGCTGCTCGGGTCGCGGTACATGGTCATCTTGTGGTTGGCCGTGCCCGCGCCGTAGAGGTAGCCGTAGTCGAGCAGCAACTGGCCGTCGTCGACGTTGACCGTGGTGTCCGACAGCGGAACGGAACCGGCCGGGCGCAGCCCGTTGTCCGGGTCGCTGTCCCACTCGTAGCCCAGGGTGCCCGTGGGCAGCGTGGTCGTGGTGGTCGCGTTCGCGATCGAGGTGTTGCGCCAGAACCGGTTGCGGCCGTAGGAGGCCGGGACCTGGATCGCGTCGGCGCGGTAGCCGTTTACGTCGAACAGGGTGCCGATGAGCGCGTTCTCCGGCTTGCCGCCGTCACTGGGCGGGGACTGCCGGGGGTCGCGCCAAGTGCCGGTCCACGCCGGGTCCGGGTCGATCTTCGCGCCGCCCGGGGCCTTGGTCTCCTTGTAGCAGGCCATCGTGCGCAGCGCGGTGTTCGAGCCGTCGATCGAGTTCTCGAACCGGGTCTTCCAGAACATGGTGTTGCCGGTCGAGAAGAACAGGTTCACGCCTGCGGCCTTGGCGGCCTCGATACCGGCCCGCTGGGTCGCGTTGACGTACTCGTCGTGGCCTGAAGAGAGGTAGACCTTGTGGTTCTTCAGCAGGGCCGGGTTGCGCGTGATGTCGACGCCGGTGAGGTAACTGACGTCGTACCCGTTGCGCTCGAGGAACCTGATCATCGGGTATTCGGCGTTGAGGTAACTCGACGTGCCGGAGTTCCGGTACGGCCGGTTGTAGCTCACCTTGTACGAACGACCGTCCGCTGATCCGGAGAAGCCGCCCTCGTAAAGGCTGAACTCGTTCACGTTGGGCTTGTCGCCGTACTTGTTGTACGCCTGCCAGGTCTCGTCGGAGGTCTGCACGACGATGTCGGAGGTCGACGAGTCGTTGCGTACGACGAACGGGTACTGGGAAGCGCCCGCGGTGCCGTCGTTGCGGATGAAGTTCGCGACGTAGAAGCCGGGGACCGCGGTGGTGGGGACGTTCCACGACGTGGACACGGTCCAGTTGCCGCAGTCGACCAGTCCGGTCGCGGCCTGGGACGCGCAGGTGGGCTGGGTCTGCGGCAGGTGCGCGGTCGGGGCCAGCACCTGCTGGAGCCGGGCGCCGTCGCCGTTGTAGTAGCCGAGGCGGAGGATGTCCACCTCGTAGTTGGTGCTCGCTGTCTTGATCTTGAAGTCGAGCCGCTCGCCGGGCTGGACGCTGGTCTGCGTCGCGTAGCCCTCGATGTCCCCGTAGGGGCTCTCGACCCACCAGTCGCCGCGTGGAGTACCCGTCTTCGAGTTCTCACAGACGATGGCGTTGACAGGCGCGTCGCACGGTCCGGCGGAGGCCGGCGCGGCGACGAGCACAGGGAGTCCGACAATCACAACTAAACCTGCGAGAACGGCGCGCACCCAGCGCCCCGTCCGCCCCCGAGCGCGTGCGGCCAGCATCGCACGGTCCATCCGAGCCTCCACGGTAAGTAACCGCCCTAAGCGAAATATCTGAAGTTGGCACCGAATAGGGGACGCGCTACAGGGCACGCGGTTCCTATTTACCTGCACATCGTCACATCATCGCACCCTGTTACCCCCGACGGGAGTACCAGTGGCCATTGTCAAGTAACGAATTGAACACGGAGAGTCCTGAGTGGACTTGATCGCTTTACCCGGCCGAACGACTTCTCCCAGCGGACTCCCAGTGTCCAATGGGGATTTCTTGACCGGGAATCGGCCCTGGTGAGGTGGGTCACCAACCGGCAGGTAGCGCCCGGTAATCACCTGTTCGGCGCAGAGTGCGAACACGAGCAACATCCATTAAAGCCCGAATGGCCGCCGATGGTGATCGGCGGCCATTGGTCTCGAACGTGAAAAACTAGACCCGGGTCAGCCCGTTGCCGTCATCGGCGACCCGGAAGTCGCTACCGCAGTCGGCGCAATGCAGTGCGTCGTCCAGCCGGGCTGCGCATTCGCAAACCCAGCCCTTGCGGACCGCCGGGTTGCCCGCCACGAAGGCGTGCGGCGGGACGTCCTTGGTCACCACCGCGCCCGCGCCCGCGAACGCGAAGCTCCCGATCTCGGTCCCGCAGACCACCACGGTGCCCGCGCCCAGGGTCGCCCCCCGGCGGACAACCGTGTCGACCAGTTGGTCCGGCCCCTTCTTGATGTGCGCTCGGGGGCGGAAATCGTTGGTGAAAAGCACGTTGGGGCCGAGGAAGACGTCGTCCTCACAGGTGACCCCGCCGAACACCAGGGTCCCGTTCTTCACCGTCACGCCGTTGCCGAGGACGGCCCCGGTTTCCACGAACGCCCCGTCGCAGATGTTGCAGTCGCGGCCGACCACGGCCCCGGGCAGCACGTGCGCGAAGGCCCAGACCCGGGTGCCGTCGCCGACCTCGTCGCTCTCGCAGAGTCCACGCTCGTGGACGAAAACTCCACTCACCGCACGGCCTCGGACAACACGGACACGACCCGCTCCTGCTGGGCCTCGGTGATCTCCGGGAACAGCGGCAGGGACAGGATCTCCGCCCCCAGCCGCTCGGCGTTCGGGAACGCTCCCGCGCCCAGGCCGAGGTCGGCGAACGCGCCGGTGAGGTGCACCGGGGTGGGGTAGTGGATGCCCGCGCCGATGCCCTCGGCGTGCAGCTTGCCCAGCACCGCGTCCCGGTTGGCGACCCGGATGACGTAGAGGTGCCACACCGGCACGTTGCCCGCGGCGACCACCGGGGTGGTCACTCCGTCCACACCGGACAGCAACGCGGTGTAGCGGTCGGCGGCGACCCGGCGGGCGGCGTTCCAGTCGGCGAGACGGCGCAGCTTGGCCGAGAGCACGACCGCCTGCAGGGTGTCCAGCCGCGAGTTGAAGCCCAGCACCGGGTGCTCGTACTTGCGCGGCGAGCCGTGCGCGCCCAGCAGCCGGACCCGCTCGGCCAGATCGGCCCGCGAGGTGGTGACCGCGCCCGCGTCGCCGTACGCGCCGAGGTTCTTGCCCGGGTAGAAGCTGGTGGCGGCGATGTCACCGAAGGAGCCCGCGGTCTGCCCGTTGCGGGTCGCGCCCTGCGACTGGGCGGCGTCCTCCAGGATCGCGACGTTGGACGGCAGCACCGAGCGCAACTGGTCGATCGGGGCGACCTGGCCGTAGAGGTCGACCGGGAGGACGGCGCGGGTGCGGGTGGTGACCGCTGCCGCCGCGGCGGTGACATCGATCAACGCGGTGTCGAGGTCGCAGTCGACCAGGACCGTGGTGGCACCGGTGCGGGCCACGGCCTCGGCGGTGGCGATGAAGGTGTTGGCAGGCACGACGCACTCGTCGCCGGGGCCGATCTCCAGCGCGCGCAGGGCCAGCTCCAGCGCGTCGGTGCCGTTGCCGACGCCGACGCAGTGCTCGGCCCCGGCGAACGCGGCGTACTCGGCTTCGAAGGCCGCGACCTGCGGGCCGCCGACGAAGGCGGTCTTGGCCAGCACGGCCGCCCAGCCTTCGGCCACCTCATCCGCCACGGCGGCGTGCTGGGCGGCCAGGTCGACCAGGGGAATGGGGCCGGTCATGGTGGGTTCTCCTCAAGAGGGCTTGGTGATGGGCCTGGCCGGAACGCCGACCCAGGTCTCGCCGTCCGGCACGTCGGACAGCGCGACGGCACCCATGCCGAGCACGGCGCGGGCACCGATGCGGACGTCCTGGCGGACGAGCGAACCCGCCCCCAGGTAAGCCGACTCGGCGACGGTCACCGCGCCCGCGAGCGCGGCCCGCCCGGCGCAGGTGACGAAGTCGGCGACCGAGTCGTCGTGGGTGAACAGCACGTGCGGCATGGTCAACACGTGCGCGCCGACCCGCTGCGGCGCGGTGATCACGGTGCCCGCCAGCAGCACGGTCCCCTCGCCCAGCTCCACGCCGGGGGCGACCGAGGCGGCCGGGTGGACGAGGGTGGCGTAGCGCTCGGCGGGCAGGTCCAGCCTGCGGACCACGGTCGCCCGGCCGTCCGGGCGAACCGGGGAGGCCACGCAGACCAGCACGAGCGCGTCGGTCAGCTCGTGCACCAGCCCGGTCGGGCCGAGCACCGGCACACCGTCCACTTCGGACCCGTGCCGCTCCGGGTTGTCGTCGAGCATGCCGATGGTCTTGAACTCCCCCGGCAGCGCGCGCGCCGCGGCGAGCACCTCCCTGGCCAAGCCACCCGCCCCGACGAGCAGCAGCGGCTGGGTCATGCCCCCACCTGCTGCTTGGCGAACTCGCGGTGCCAGACCTCCAGCGACAACAGGGTCCACAGCCGGGGCTGCTCGTTGCGGGTGCCCGCGCCGTGCTCGTCGAGCAGGCGGCGCACCGCGGTCGGCTCCAGCACGGTGCCGACGAACGACGACGGTCCGGTCAGCAGGTCGTTGGCCATGTCCTTGAGGCCGTCGCGGAACCAGGCGTCCAACGGGACCTTGAAACCGGACTTGGCCCGGTCCACCACGTCGGCGGGCAGGTGCCTGCGGGCGACCTCCTTGACCACCCACTTGCCGACCCCGTTGCGGACCTTCACCGACGACGGCAGCGAGAACGCCAACTCGACCAGCCGGTGGTCCAGGAACGGCGGCCGCAGCTCCAGCGACGCGGCCATCGACATCCGGTCGCCACGCTCCAGCAGGTTGTCGGCCAGCCAGGCGTGCGAGTCGGCGTAGAGCATCCGGCTCAACGCGTCACCGCGGCCGCGCTGGTACGGGCCGATCGCGCTGCGCACCGCCGGACCGCCCAGCAGCCCGTCGCGCTCGCGCTCGGTGAACGGCGCGAACCAGCCGCGCATCCGCTCGGCCGAACTGCCCTCACCCATCGCCCGCACCGCCACGCCCAACCGCGACCGGGACGCGGGCAGCGCCCGCTCCAGCCGGGGCAGTATCCGACCGCGCAGCGGCGCCGGGATCAGGCCCGCCCACCGGGTCGCCTGCGCGAACCGGTACTTCGGGTAACCGCCGAACAACTCGTCGCTGCCCTCACCGGAGAGCACGACCTTCACCTGTTGCCTGGCCAACTCGGCCAGCTTGAACACGGCCACGTCGGCTGGCTCGGACAGCGGCGCGTCCCGGTGCCAGCTCAGCTTGTGCCAGTTGTCCTTGAAGTCGTCGGCGGACACGATCACCTCGTGGTGCTCGCTGCCGACGATGCCCGCCACCTTGCGCGCCCAGTTCAGCTCGTCCACCCGCGGGTCGCCGAACCCGGCGGAGAACGTGTGCAGCCCCTCGCCCTGCTTGGCCTTCGCGGCCAGCGCGGAGATCAGGCTGGAGTCGATGCCGCCGGACAGGTACGCGCCGACCGGGACGTCCGCGACCAGCGCGTCGTCGATCGAGGCGTCCAGCGCGTCGGTGACCAGCCGGACCGCTTCCTCCGGGGTGACGTCGCGGTGCGCGGCGTTGGCCGGGATCTGCCAGTACGCCCGCAGCCGGACCTGACCGTCCCGGCCCAGCGTCAGCCGGTGCCCCTGCGGGACCTTCCGCACGCCCTCGACCAGGGTGTACGGGGCGGGCACCGACCGGTGCGCCAGGTAGTCGTGCAGGCTCGCCACGTCCACCCTGCGCTCGCTGATCGCGGGCAGCAGCGCCTTGATCTCCGACGCGAACGCGAACACGTCCTTGTCGATGTAGTAGTACAGCGGCAGGATGCCCAGCCGGTCGCGCACCAGGTGCAGCTCACCGGTGTCCTCGTCGTGCAGCGCGTACGCGAACTGGCCGCGCAGCTTGGAAACGCTGTCGACGCCGTGCTTGGCGTAGAGCGCCAGCAGGGTCTCGGTGTCGCCGCTGGTGCGGAACGGGTAGTCCACCTGGGACCGCAGCTCGCGGTAGTTCAGGATCTCGCCGTTGAAGGCGATCACCTTCCGCCGGTCCGGGGTGAGCATCGGCTGCACCGAGGCACCCAGGTCGATGATGGACAACCGGGTGTGCGCGAAACCGGTGGACCCCTCGATCCAGGTCCCGGCGTCGTCCGGACCGCGGTGGTGCAGCCGCCTGGCCATCTCGACCAGCACGGCCGGGTCCACCGGGGCCCCGTCCAACCTGCGCACTCCGGCGATTCCGCACATCGCTACCGCTGCCCTTCGGCCAGGTCCATCAACTGCCGCGCCCGGGAGTCCCACGACGCGGGCAGCACCGCCGCCCGCCTGCCCTCCACAGTGGACAGGCCGCCGTCGGCGATGGTCTGCCGCACCGCCTCGACGAACGCGTCGTGGCCGCGGGCGATCCTGATCAGCTCAGGGTACTGGTGCACCTCGGGGAAGTCGGTGCTGACCACGGCGAGGCCGAGCGCGAGGTACTCCTTCATCTTGATCGGGTTCGCGTGCTTGATCCAGTCGTTGTCCAGCCACGGCATCAGCGCCACGTCGAACCCGGTGCCGTAGCCCGGGATGTCCGCGTACGGCCGGAAGTCCAACCAGTGCACGTTCGGGTACTTCGCGAACCGCTCCATCGACAGCGTCGCGTCGCCGATCAGCACCAGCGACGCCTCGGGGAACTCCCCGGCGATCCGCTCCAGCAGGTCGAAGTCGACCAGGTAGTCGTCCAGGCTGCCGAAGAACCCGATGCGCGGGCCGGGGATGTTCGCGATGTCCGCGGGCAGTTCCTCGCGGCGGCGGAAGTGCTGCAGGTCGACACCGTGGTCGAGGAAGTACGCCCGGTCACCGGTGGCGCCGGACTCCTCCTGCTGCAACTGCCTGCTGACGTAGAGGACGTGGTCGCTGCCGGTGAGCAGCTTGTCCTCCAGCGCGGCGATGGTGGTCTGGTCGGCCTCGGGGAACGCCGAGTGCCGGTCGGACCGGTTGAACACCAGCGCCCGGCGCTTCATCGGCTCGACAACACCCCACGCGGTGGGGATGGTGGCGACGACGACCGGGTTCGGCATCCGCAGCAGCAGGCACACCGCCCGCACCTGGGCGCGGACCAGCGCGGCACCGAGGGCGCGCACCCGCTCGCTGCCGTAGAAGGGCAGCGGGAGCGGGGTCATCACGTAGTAGTTCGGCACGTCCGGCAGCGGGCGGCGGACCAGCTTGGCGACGCTGCCCGCCTTGCGCAGGATGCGGCGGAGGAACTGGGTGCTCTTGCCCGGCGTCGGCATCCGCAGGCCGATGCTGTTGACCAGCAGGACCTTGCGGTGCTTGGCGACCCGGCGCATCAACTGGAAGTCCGAGTGCGCCTGGTTGTGGTACCACCAGTCCTGCGCCGAGAAGCACACGTACGGCGGCGCACCCTTGTCCACAGTGGACTTGACCGGGGTGGACAGCGGCGCGGGCCAGCGGCGCTGGGTCAGCAGCGCGCGCACGGCCGCGCGGTGCGTCGGCGAACCCTTGACCGCGCGGGGCAGGCTGTTGACCAGCGACGCCGCCCACATCGCCGCACCCGCGACCTTGCCGTGCCGCTCGCGGTGCAGCCGGACCTTGTTGGTGACCAGCAGCGACCACAACCGCGGCGAGGTGCCGGACTCGCCACCCAGGTGGACGGCCTGCGCGGCGGGCTCGAAGTAGGTGCGACAGCCCCGCGCGCCCGCGCGGAGCATGAACTCGGTCTCCTCCGAGTAGAGCAGGTAGCGCTCCTCGATCGGACCGATCTCGTCGATGCACTCGCGGGTCACCAGCCACGCCGCCCCGGTCGCCCAGTCGACGAAGCCCGCGCGCTCGTAGGCGGCGGGCTTGGTGATCGTCTCGCCCAGCGGGCCGAACCGGCCCGCGCGGTCGCCGCCGAGCACCGCCTCCCCCAGGGTCCGCAGGACCGTGGGGGTGCGGCGCAGCGAGTGCTGGATGGTGCCGTCGGGCTCGGTCAGCTTCGGCGCCACGACGCCAACCCCGGGCCGGACCGCGGCGCGCAACAGCTTGACCGAACCCGGCGCCAGCCGGATGTCGGCGTTGAGCACCAGCACGTCACAGCCGTCGGCGTGCGCGAAACCGGTGTTGACGCCCGCGGCGAACCCGTCGTTGCCCGCCCGGTGCACCACCTTGACCTCGGTGTCGGTCGCCGCGACCACGTCGGCGGTGCCGTCGGTCGACGCGTTGTCGACCACGATGACCCGCGACTCGCCCGCGCCGTCGAGGGCGGCGGGCAGGGCGCGCAGGCAGTCGCCGATGACCTCGGCGCTGTTGTACGTCACGATCACGACAGCGACCGGACGGGCCGGGCTCATGACGCCACCAACCCCAGCGCGTCGGCGAGGGAACCGACCACGTGCTTCTGGTCGGCGTCGGTCAACTCGTGGTGCAGCGGCAGGATCAGCGAGCGGGTCGCGATCTGCTCGGTGTGCGGCAGCGGCCCGTGCGGGTGACCCTCGTACGCGGGCTCCAGGTGCGCGGCCATGATGCCGCGCCGCGCGGAGATGCCCGCAGCGGCGAGCTTGCCGAGCACCTCGGTCAGCGCGGGGGCGTCATCGGGCAACGCCACCCAGAAGGACTGGTAGTTCGTCGTCCCGTGGGTCGGGTCGGTCACCGCGCGTAGACCCAACGGGGCCAGCAGCTCGTGGTAGCGGGCAGCCAGCGCGCGCCGCTGCTCGATGATCCCGTCCAGCCTGCCGAGCTGCACCAGGCCCATCGCGGCCTGGATGTCGGTCATCCGGTAGTTGAACGCGGTCTCCACATAGGACTCGACGACCGCGCCGCCCGCCGCGTGCCGGTCCGCCGCCGACATGCTCATGCCGTGCTCGCGGAGCCTGCGCAACCGCTTGGCCCACTCCGGGTCGTCGGTGGTGACCATGCCGCCCTCACCGGTGGTGAGCAGCTTGCGCGGGTGGAACGACCAGGCCGCCAGCAGCGCGCCGGTACCGACCGGGGCGCCGTTGAGGGTCGACCCGGCGGCGCACGCGGCGTCCTCCACCACGGGCACGTCACCCACGACCGCCCGGATGGCCGGGACGTCGGCGGGCACGCCGCCCTGGTGCACGACCATGACCGCCTTGGTGGCCGGGGTCAGCGCCGCGGCGACCGACTCGGCCGTCAGGTTGCCGGTCAGCGGGTCGACGTCGGCGAACACCGGGGTGGCGCCGCAGTAGCGCACCGCGTTCGACGACGCGATGAACGACAGCGACGGCACGACGACCTCGTCGCCGGGGCCGACGCCGAGCAGGTACAGGCACAGGTGCAGCCCGGTCGTGCAGTTGGACACGGCCACGCCGTGCGCCGCGCCGACCCTGGCCGCGAACGCCTCCTCGAAGGCGGCGACCCGCGGCCCCTGCGCCACCCAGCCGGAGCGCACGGCCTCCGCCACGGCGAGGGCTTCCTCCTCGCCGAGCAGCGGCTTCATCACGGGGATGGCCATCGTCAGACCGCGCCTTCCTGAGCACCAGCCGCGGTAACGCCCTTTTCTGCGCGCCACCACTCGACGAGACCACGCAGGCCCTCGTCCAGCTTGATCTCCGGGCGCCAGCCCAGCTCGCGCTCGGCGGAGCTGATGTCGGCGAGCCGCCGGGTCACGCCGTTGACCTTGCGCTCCGGGCCGTGCTCGACGCCGAGACCCGAGTCCATCGCGGCGAGCAGCGCCTGGGCCAGGCCGAGCAGGCTGGTCTCCTGCGCGCTGGCGATGTTGTAGACGGTGTCGGTGACGTCCGCGCGGGCGGCCAGCAGGTTGGCTCGCGCGATGTCGTGGACGTGCACGAAGTCCATCGTCTGGGCGCCGTCACCGAAGATCAGCGGCGGCTCGCCCCCGACGATCCGCTCCATCCAGCGGATCAGCACCTCGGTGTACAGGCCGTACACGTCCATACGCGGACCGTAGACGTTGAAGTAGCGCAGCGCGACATAGTCCAGGTCGGACATGGCCTTGAAGCTGCGCAGCATGCCCTCGTTGAACGCCTTCGCGGCGCCGTAGAAGGTGTCGTTGTTGTACGGGTGGTGCCGCTCGGTGGTCGGGAAGGTCTCGGCCAGGCCGTAGATCGACGCCGACGACGACGCGATGACCTTCTTGACCCCCTCGGCTGCGGCCGCCTCGATGATGGTGAAGGTGCCGTCGACCAGGCTCTCCAGCGCCAGCCGGGGCTCCTCGGCGCACTGGGTGATCCGGATCGCGGCCAAGTGGAACACCAGGTCCTGGCCCTTGGTCAGGGTGCCGACCAGCGCGCGGTCGTTGATGTCGCCGTCGACCACCTTGAGCCGGTCGCCCGCGGCGGCCACGGCGGCGGCCAGGTTCTCCCGGCGACCGCGGACGAAGTTGTCCAGCACGGTCACCTCGGCCGCGCCCGCGGCGACCAACTGGTCCACCACGGCCGAGCCGATGGTGCCCGCACCGCCGGTGACCAGGATGCGCTGGCCCTCGATCGGCTGCGCGCTCATGCGTTGACTCCCTCTGCAACAGTGACGTCGGCACCCAGGATCGGCAGGAAGGCCCCGCCCTGGGCGAGGCTCGCGGACGCGGCCTCCAGGATGGACAGGACCTGCAGGCCGGACCGGCCGTCGGTCAGCGGCGGGCGGCTCTGCGTGATCGAGGCGTGGAACTCGGCCATCACCGCGCGCAGCGCCTCCTTCTCCGGCAGCGCCGGGGCGACCATGTCACCGGTCCGGTAGGACACCAGGGTCTGCGCCCTGGTCTGCTCGCCGACCTCGGTGGCGTCCTTGCGGTCGACACCCCGGTCGTAGATGGCCAGCCGCTGGGCCGGGTTCAGGTCGTCCCACACGACGGTCCGCGCCGAACCGCCGATGATCATCGTGCGGACCTTGGTCGGGGACAGCCAGTTCACGTGCACGTGGGCCATCGCGCCGCCGGTCAGCTCGATGGTCAGGTGCGCGACGCACGCCCGGCCGGCGCCGATCGGGTCCGACCCGTGCGCGGCAACCGCGACCGGCGCCACGCCGTCGGGCAGGATCGACAGGAAGATCGACAGGTCGTGCGGGGCCAGGTCCCACAGCACGTCCACGTCCGGCTGCACCAGGCCCAGGTTGATCCGCACCGAGTCCAGGTACTGCACCGAGCCGATGCCGCCGCTGCGGACGAGGTCGCGCAGGTGCGCCACAACCGGGGTGTAGCAGTAGGTGTGGTCGAGCATCAGCGTCAAACCGCGCTTGTCCGCAGCCTCGACAAGCTGGCGCCCCTCGGCGTAAGTTGCCGCCAGCGGCTTTTCGACCAGCACGTGCTTACCGGCCTCCAGCGCGGCCATGGCGACCGGCAGGTGCGTCTTGGCCGGGGTCGCGATCGCGACCGCGTCGACCGCCGGGTCGGCCAGGACCTCGTCCAACGAGTCCGACACGGCCACGGTCGAGTACTCGCCGAGCACCTTGCGCGCCCGGTCGGCGTCGAGGTCGCACAGGTACTGCAGGCGCAGGCCCGGAGTGGCCTGCGCGTTGCGCACCAGGTTCGGCCCCCAGTAGCCCGCGCCGATGACGGCTAGCCCGATCGTTCCCACGCTGAATCCCCTTACTCGGTGCTGATTCCCGCCCGCACCGAGATTCCCCGCGCGGGCGCGTCGTGACTTGCTCTGATCCCCTGGTGGAACGGGTGGTCAGTAGGCGCCCTGTCCGGTGAACACCGCGCGGAACGTCTTCCACAGGATGACCGCGTCCAGCGCGAGCGACCAGTCCTCGACGTAGCGCAGGTCCAGCCGGACCGCTTCTTCCCACGGGAGGTCGCTGCGGCCGCTGACCTGCCACAACCCGGTCAGGCCCGGCTTGACCAGCAGCCTGCGCCGCACGTCCGGGGCGTAGCGGGCGCTCTCCTCCGGCAGCGGCGGCCGTGGGCCGACCAGCGACATCGGGCCCGCGACCACGTTGAACAGCTGCGGCAGCTCGTCGATCGAGTACCGGCGCAGAATCGCACCCACCCGGGTGACGCGCGGGTCCTTCTTCATCTTGAACAGCAGGCCGTGGCCCTCGTTCTGCTCGGCCAGGTCGCTGACCATCTTGTGCGCGTTGACCACCATGGTGCGGAACTTGACGATGGTGAACTCGCGGCCGTCCTTGCCGACCCGGCGCTGCTTGTAGAACACCGGACCGCGGGTGTCCACGGCGATCGCGATCGAGACGGCGATCATCACCGGGGCCAGCAGGGTCAGCAGCGCGAAGGCGCCGACCTTGTCGAACACGTCCTTGACCATGCGGCGCACCCCGGTGAACGAGGGCGCGGAGACGCGCAGCAGCGGCATGCCGAGCACGGCGTCGACGTGCAGCCGGGGACCGGCCACCTCCATCAGCACCGGCGTGACCACCATCTCGGCGCCGGAGCCCTCCAGCTTCCAGGCGAGCTGCTGCAGGCGCTTCGGGGTCCAGTAGGCGTCCGGGGTGACCGCCACGATCCGGTAGCCGCCGCGGCGGGCGTGGGTGGCGAGGTCGCGCAACTGGCCGACCACGGGGACACCGTCGATCTCGGTCACGTCGTCGGCGAGGCCGTCGGTGGTGCACACCGCGTCGACCCGCCAGCCGAGGTGGGTGGCGCCGCGGGTGCGGGAGATGAGGTCGCGGATGGTCTCGGTGTTGCCCGCGGCCATCACCGGCAGCAGGCAGCGGCCCTCACGGCGAGCGCGGTGTAAGAACTGGCGCAGCACGTACCGCATCGGGAAGACGAGCAGCGCGGTCGCCGGGACCACCATGAACACCCACGGCCGGATCCGGGCGATGTCGAACAGCAGCCCGCCCAGCGCCAACACGACGGCGGCCGCGACGAACGCGCGACCGAGGCGGCGGAACTCCTCGGCGCCCTGGCCGAGAACTGCGAGATTCCACACGCGGTTTACCGTCAGGGAGCCGACCAGGACGCCGAATGTCACGATGCCGGTCGGCGTGACCAGCGGGCTGGCCGGATCGACCCTGGCCGCCACGAAGCCGCCGACGACGAGCACCCCGAACAACACGGAGAACAGGTCGGACAGCAGCACACCCGTGCGGTAGCGCGGCTCCCAACCCGCCACCGGCGGGTAGGAAGGCTCACCCGCGGGCAGGTTGGCGCCGTGGCGGGCACCGGTTGGTGCGGGCCACAGGGACGCTCGCCGTCGTGGAAGGCCGACTTGGTCACGCATCGTGTATCCCCCGTTGTGGGTGGATCGGGTATCACGGGCACGGAGCGTCGCTAGCTCCTAGCCGTGGACGAATCAGGGTGTGAGCCACGCCCGAGCTGCGGCGATCGGGTGCTGGCTGCGATAGCTCATTCGCTTGGTTCCCCGGGGCCGTTACACGGAGGGTTAGTTCTTATGTAACCCGATCAGCGAGCCCTCTCGTGTGTAGGCAACCGACTACACACTGGGTAGCAATTGAAGATGCACAAGCGTGACCTGCCGTCCCGCTCCGTCGCAGGTGAACCGGTCCCCCGAGAACACAAACGACAGTCCACGTCGGACAGCCAGGCAGGTGACAGAGCGTATAACTCCCGCCGTGAATTCACCGCGGCGGCCAAGATCACAATCCCCGGCGGTTACTCGGCGCACGCCACCTGACCACCCCCGTCCAGCCGCGCGCGCATTCCCCCGATCGCCAACACGGATTTCTCTCAATCCGCATTACCCCCCTTTGACCAGCACAACCTCCGCAAAAAGGCGCCCGTGGTCGCGATCACACACCGTGCCCACCCAGAGTGCGTTCCATATCAGCTTCCTTATGCGCATAAGTTATCTGTGTCCCGCCTCACACATCATCTTCCCCCACCCCACCCAGCCCTCCTTGCTCCCTCCAGCCCCACCCCTCGCCCATCAAGCCTTACCCACCCCATAACCCCATCCCCCTCCCTCTCACTCACCGCAACCCCCAACGACCCC
>NZ_AXWW01000010.1 GCF_000482865.1 Actinokineospora inagensis DSM 44258
TGGCGGGTAAGGCCACGTCTTTCCAGTGGCCCCGCCTTTTTGCCTTACCCAGGCTGCCGCTAGGGGCCCCAAACAAAACAACTTCACCACAACGGGCACCCCCGCTTTAATCTGGCGCCCGAGGCCGGCGTCGCCGCCAGGCGACAAGGCCGAACAGCGAGGCGAAGCCGAAGCCCAGTGACCCCTCACACCTCCCCAAGAACACGCCCAAGCACCCCCGCCCGCTCCACCAGTCCCGCCGCAGCCCCCGCACCCCCTCCCCCCACACCAGCAACAGTCAACGCCTTCCGCCGAGCAACCAACCCCTCATGCTGCTTCACCAAAGCCTCATCAACCGCCTGCTCAGCCACCGCCCGCCAAGTCAGCACCGCCCGATCCACCGCATGCGTCATATCAACCGCCGCAGCCCCAAACGCATCCCGCAAAGCACTGGTCAAAGCCGCCCGAGTCCGCCCAGTAGCAGCCAACCGCCGCTTGTGCGTAAAGAACCCCACAGCCAACACCGACCCCAACGCCAGCGGCGCCAACGGCGACAACGCCGCAGCACCAAGCGCCGTGGCCAAATAGCTGACACTCCCCGCCATCATCACCGTCGGCAACCCCTCCGCAAAGAGATCAAACCGAGCCGCCACCCGAGTCGCGGTGAACGAAGGACCGTCAGGCCGGGCAAGAATCGCAAGATCTACCACCTCGGCATCCACCCCCGAAAGATACCCGGCAAACGCCGGAACAGCGATCTCCTCCACCGCCACCGTGATCTCCACCCAAGCAGCAGCCATCGACTGATCAAGGCTGTCCGGCAACGCGTCCACATACCGCGACATCGCCCCCGGCGAGCTCAGCTCAGCGATCTCATCCTCATACACCCGACGAAACCGATCCAAAACAGCCTTCACCTGCCGACCAGCATCACGAGCAAGAAGCTGCTGATCCAGCGCGTGCAGCTTCCGATCACGACGCCGACCGGCAAGCGCGGCCAACTCCCCGTCCACCTCAGCCAACCGAGCAGCCACCGCGGCCTCATCCTCAGCCGCCACAGCCGCCGCATCCCCTTCAACCGAGGCCAGTTCACGCGCCGCAGCCGTCGCCAACGCCAGCACACCCCCCGCCCGAATCAGCTCACGCCGCTCCGCCCACATACCCACATGCCGCTCCAGCGCCGAAAACCCACTCCGTTCCCGTCGCGCGGCAGCACGCTCACTCTCCCCCGCCGCAGCCAACACCTGAGCCGCCTCGGCAAGTTTCGCGCTGACCGGCAGCCACGGAGCACTCAGCAAACGCGCGGCAGAGCCATCAACCGATCGGGCGAGCCGCTCACGGTTCTCAGTCAGCAACTCACGCCACCCCGCCGAGTCCTCCACCTTGGTCAGCACAAACGCCACCGTGGGCACCCGCGAAGCAGCCTCACGAAGAAAGTCCAACTCATGCCGCAGAATCGGCTGATCCTGCGCGGACACCGCGAACAACAACACATCCGCCCGACACAGCGCAGCGACCGTCGCATGCCGGTGCCCCACCGTCAGGCTGTCCACCCCGGGCGTGTCCACCAGCCGAATCCCCCGCAGCACAGGGCTGTTGACCGTGATGTCCACCCCCGTGACACCACGACGCCGCGCCGGATCACCGAGAACCGAGGCGTACTCGGCAAGGCGAGCCGGATCGATGGTTTCGGACTCCTCACCCCGGCGAACCACAGCGGTAACCGAGTCCCCATAGGACAGTGTCACCTGCGTCTCACTGGCGATGTCCGCGTCGACCGGCAACAACCCGGGCACGCCCGCCAACGCGTTCACCAGTCTGCTCTTGCCGCGCTTCTGCGCCCCGGCGACAACCACCGTGGTGACCGACTCCGACCACCGGTTCGCCTGTTCAGCCAGGACCCCGGCCAGGTCTTCCCGCCCCAGCCGCACCGCGAGGCCGTGTGTGTCGTTGGCCAGCCGTAGGACCTGGCGGACGATGTCTTGGGTCACGAACGGCTCCCGGCAAGACTTTCGAAGGCAGCGCACGCGGCTTCCAGCGCGCGTCGGACAGCGGGCGGCAGCGGCCGGTGCAGCAGGGCGCGGAACCTGGTCGCCGTGCCCAATTCATCCACATCGGACGTTCGGCCGTCCAGCAAACACCGCACCGCCCGGCGATCCGCCTCGGCGATGAGCGGTTCATCGCGCAAACGTTCCACCAGCGCGCGATCAAAGCTCACCGGAGCAGCCGCGTCGGCGATGTCCTCCAACGCGGCGAGCACGTCGTGCGCTCGGTGCCCCGCGACGGTGTGACCCGAGACGAGCGCTACCTCGCGCCAGGACCGGGAAGCCTGACGAGCGGCCCGGACGACTTCCTCGGCCCTCGATCCCGGTGGGAGACCAAGTCGGGCAGCGGCCGTGTCCCCGCGAACCAGCCGGAACAACTGTTCGGTCATGTCCTGGTCCAGCACCAGACCACCGGCGGCCACGGCGGCACACGCGGAAAGCACCCGCAGGCCACCGAGTTCGTCCGCGAGCGGCCGGTTCTCGTCCACAGTGGACATCAGCTTGCCGATCAGGGCGCCGTCCGGACCACCCGCGAACCGGCTGCCGAGACCACGCAGCCTGACCAGGGCGGCATGCGCCTTGAGCAGGTCCGCGTGCCGGGTGAACCGACCGATCACCGCCGCCAGACCGGGTTCGACGAACCCGGAACACCGCACGAGTTCCCGGTGGACCTCGTCAAGCCCGGCGTCGGGATGGTTCCGCAGATACTCGACCGCGACGGTGATCCCGTACCTGTGCAGCCGCTCCACCAAGCGCTCACCGGCCGGGTCCGCGCCGAACTCGGTCAGGTCCAGCAGCAGGTCTTCCACCACGACCGGCGACTTCGCGGCCAGCGAGCGCAGCTCGACCAGGTCCTCGGTGCTCAACAGCCGCGCCCGCCCGGTCTCGGCGAGCAGCCCGATGACCGGGGTCACGTCCAGCACGGTCGGACCGAGTTCCGCCGCCGCGCGAGCCGTCAACCGACGCGCGGTCGGCCACGGGTCGGTGTCGTCGGCACGCCGGTCGACCTGGCTGAGCACGGCGGCCGTGTTGACCGCGGTGAGTCCGCACGCGGTGGCGAGCGACCTGAACTGGTCCAATGTGTCCGCGTCGAACCGCTGGACGTAGCGCAAGACATAAACCAGGGCCTGTGCGTGCTCGGCCGCGGCGTCGCCGAACAGGAGGGCGCGGGTCGTTTCCTCGGAGTCGGTGACGGTGTTGAGGCCCGGGGTGTCGATCACGGTGACGGTGCGCAGCCACGGGTCCGGCAGGCGCACCCGGATCCGGACGACGTCCCCAGCAGGCCCGCCGAGGTCACCGAGCGGCAGCGGGACCGACCGGGTGCGGCCCGCGGCGTCCTCGACCAGGGCGTGCGGGGTCGGGCCGTACTCGTACCAGGTCACGACCCGGGTGCACTCCCCCGCGTCGACCGCCGCCACCGGGCGACCGAGGATGGCGTTGATCAGGGTCGACTTGCCCGCGCTGACCGCTCCGGCCACGGCGAGCTGCAGCGGTCGGTCGAGCCGGTCGGCGATGGCAGCGAGCTCCGCGCGCAGGCCGAGGTCGGTCGCGCGGTCGGCACCCGAGCGGCACAGGGCGCGCAGGACCGCCGCGGCCCGGTCGGGATGGGTCACCAGTGCACTCCAGGATGGCCGTCGTCACCCTGCCCATCGGTGTGGTCGTACCAGTCGCTACCGGGATCACCGTGGTCGGCCATGTGGTGGTCATCAACGTGGTGGTCATCGGAGTGGTGATCGGCGTGGTCGTCAGCGTGGTGGTGGTCGAACAGGTCGTAGCCGAGGTCCTCGTGGGAGTGGGGCTCGGCGTGGTCGAGGTCGGGCAGCAGGTCGTGCTCGACGGGCTCGTGGCCGGTGAAGGTCACGTCGAGCATCGCCGCGCTGGTCTCCGGCGGCAGCGGCCGGACACTGTCGAGCAGCAGCGCACGCAGCGCGTCCTGGGAGAACTCCTCAGTCACCGATGACCTCCGGGCGATAACGCGACCCCCGGTCGCGGCGAATCACCGACTGACCCCGAGAGATCGTCGAGAGTGGAGCGCGGTGACCCCTGGCCCCTTCCCGGACCCGGAGGCCGACCTCGTGCGGGCCGCCGCGGCCGGTGACCAGGCGGCGTTCCGCGTGCTCTGGGCGGACGCGGAGCGGCGGGCGTACGCGCTGTGCGTGCGGCTCACCGGCAACCACGCCGACGCGGCGGACGCCCTGCAGGAGACCCAGGTCGCCGCGTGGCAGGGCCTGCCCCGGTTCACCGGGTCGTGCACGTTCGCGGTGTGGGTCTACGCGATCGCCCGCAACGCCGCACTGACCGTGCTGCGCACCCGCAAGCGCCGCGCCGAGGTCGACCTGGACGGTGTCGCCGAGCCCGCCTCCGGCCCGTTCGCCGACGCGGTCGCGACCACCATGGACGTCCGGTCGGCGCTGGCGACCCTGCCCGAGCGGCACCGGGAAGCCATCCTGCTGTGGGCGGGCGGCCTGACCTACGACCAGGTCGCGTCCGTCATGGCGGCCCCGGTCAACTCGGTGCGCGTGTGGATCCACCGTGGACGCCGCGCACTGCGCGAACAGCTCGGGCACCAGTAGCTCGACCTCCTCAGCGGTACAGGACGACGTCCGGCAACCGCAGCACGGCGCCGCGGTCGAGGTACCCGGGTTTGACCGTCTCGGCCACCCGATCGCGCAGGTCCGGCCGCGGCGCGTCAACCGAGCCGACGGCGGTGTGCCGGTGCGGGTCGAACAGCTCGCCGTCCGCGCGGACCGGCGTGACCCCGACCGCCCCCAGCGCCCCGAGCAGGTGGTCGGCCAGGCCAGGTCCGCGTTCGGTGAGCTGGTCACGCAACCGGATGGCTGCCTGGACGAGGGCGGCGCGGTCGTGCGGCTGGTCGAGCAGCCGGGTCACCTGGGTGCGGATCGCCTCGCCCGGCGCGTTGGCCGCGACCACCCGCAGCGCGTCCGCCAGCACCACGCTGTCCTCGGGCCGCCGGTGTTCGGGCAGACCCAGCATCGGCGTGGGCGACAAGCCGTCGCCGAACCCGGCGACAGCGGGCGGGACCGACACCCGGCGGCGGGTGATCGCGAACCCGGCGCCCGCCAACACGAGCACGCCGAACCCGATCAACGCGGGCAGCAGCCAGGGCGACCCGCCCGATTCCGGTTCGCCGGGCTGGGGGGCGTTCGTGCCGTTACCCGCCGTGGGCTGCTGGGTGCTGGGCTGCTGAGTACTGATCTGCTGGGTGCTGGGCTGAGCCGTGCTGGTCTGCGGCGCCGTGACAACGGGCGTCCCGGGCACCGCCGTTGTCGACGGCGGCGCGGCGGGCTGGGTCGGCTGCGGCTGGGCGTGCGCGGACGGCGCCGCAAGCACGAACAGGGCGGTCAGGACGCAGGCGACGGCGGACAGGCGGGGGCGGGTCACGGGGGGATTGTTCACCCGTCGATGGCGTCTTGAGCGCGGGAGATGGCCTGGTCGGTCCCGATGTAGAGGTCGGTGGCCGTCTCGTGCGCCTCGGTGAGCGCCGAGCGCTGCGCGTTCTCGACGGTGATCTGGTGGTCGACCTGGTCGGCGTAGATCTGGCCCTCCAGGGCGGCGGTGTTGCGGGACACGGTGTCGATGTGCTGGTTGGCGGCCGCGACGTCGTCGGCGGACACCGAACCGGGGTGCAGCGCGTCCTGGTAGAGCGTGTGCGCGTCGGCGAGACCGCTGGTGGTCATGTCCATGACTGCCTGGGTGCCGCTGGGGATGTCGTACGGCGCCGGGTAGGCCGAGGAGATGTCGCTGTAGTCGGTGTGGGCCGCGTCGGGGTAGATGGCGGCGGTGCTCAGGTCGCCGTAGGTCGGGTCCGTGGAGTAGCCCGGGTCGGCGGAGTAGCCGGGGTCGATCGAGTGGTCCAGGGCGGCCGTGTGGTCGTAGGCCACGTCGGCGTACCCGTCGCCGCTGAGGTCGTACACGGTGACGTCGACCTGGCCGTCACCGTCCACATCGGACGCGACGGCGTCCGCGACGTGGTCACCGTTGGTGTCGACCATGGCGGTGTCCACGGTTCCGTCGTTGTTGGCGTCGGCGACGTAGAGGTCCATCGTCCGTCCTTCCGTCCGGGGTTCGCTGACTACCAGACGGCGGTGGCGGCGGAAGAGTTACACCGACTTCGAAACAAGCTCCCCGGGTGCGTTGACCTGGGAGAAGAGGAGTGCGGCCCCGTCAAGGCTGATCGGGGGGCTGTCAGAAGACTTGGCCGGGGCCGCACTCACCAGTTCGCGGCACCGGGGGGCCGTGTTACACGCCCCCCGGAAACTCCCCCGGACGGGGCTGGTGTTGACCGTCGGTGACGGAATCGATCACCAGCCCCGGCCGCTGCCCGCGTAGACCACGGCCTGGTCCCCGGTGTCGCCCGCGCCCAGCTCGAAGACCTCGTGCAGGGCGCGCACCGACCGGTCCAGCTCGTCCTCCCCGCACAGGGCGGAGAGCCGCAGCTCGGACGTGGTGAACAGGGCGATCCGGACGCCGAGCGCGGCGAACGTCTCGTACACCGTGGCGGTGACGTCGGCGGTGAGCGCGGCGCCGACCACGGACACCTTGCCGACGCCCTGGTCGCAGGCCACCGCGTCGAACCCGATGTCGTCGGCGGCGGCGTGCAGGGCGCCGACGGCGGTCCGCGCCGCGGACCGGGACACCACGCAGGACAGGTCGACCCACCCACGCGAAGCCCGGTGCACCGGCATGTCGACCTCGACACCGGCGTCGGCGAGGGCGCGGAACACCCGGGCAGGCCGCAGGACGTCGTCGGGGACACCGGTGACCGACAGCAGGGCGGTACCGCGGTCGTGGGCGATGGCGGTGATCGCCGTCTTCTCCATCTCCACCTCCTGATCAGCCAGGATCGTGCCGGGTTGGTCGGTGAACGAGGACCGCACGTGCAGCACGACACCGTGCCGACGGGCGTACTCGACGGAGCGGGGCATCAGGACCTTGGCCCCGTTCGCGGCGAGTTCGAGCATTTCCGCGTAGCCGACCCGCTCCAGCAGCCGGGCGGTGGGCACGACCCGCGGGTCGGCGGTGCAGACACCGTCGACGTCGGTGTAGATCTCGCAGACGTCGGCCCGCAGCGCGCCCGCGATGGCCACCGCGGTCGTGTCCGAGCCGCCGCGGCCGAGGGTGGTGACGTCGTCGGTGTCCTTGCACAGGCCCTGGAACCCGGCGACCAGCACGACCTGGCCGCGGTCGAGCTCCTGCCGGACCCGGGTGGGCAGCACGTCGACGATGCGCGCGGCGCCGTGCTCCGGCGTGGTGAACACCCCCGCCTGCGGCCCGGACAGCGAGCACGCCGGGACACCCAGGTCGGTCAGCGCGATGGCCAGCAGCGCGTTGGAGATCCGCTCGCCGGAGCTGAGCAGCATGTCCAGCTCGCGGCGCGGGCCGGGCACTCGGGACACCCGGTCGGCCAGGTCGAGCAGTTCGTCGGTGGTGTCGCCCATGGCGGAGGCGACCACCACCACGTCGTGCCCGGCCCGGCGGGTCTCGGCGACCCGCTGGGCGACCCGCAGGATCCGCTCGGGGGTCCCGATCGAGGAACCGCCGTACTTCTGCACCACGAGTGCCATGTCAGCCCCGTTCCCGGTGTGGCAGGGCCTCGATCGCCTCGACGAGGAGGTCGCAGGCGGTGTCCAGGACCTCGGCGGTGACGTTGAGCGGCGGCAGCAACCGGACCACGTTGTCGTCGCGGCCGCCCAGTTCGACGATCAGGCCCTGGCGGAGCACGGTGTCGCGCACGGCGGCGGCCAGCGCCCCGGCCGGGGTGCCGTCGGGGGCGTCGGCCAGCTCGATGCCCCACATCAGGCCGAGGCCGCGCACCTCGCGGACCAGCGGGTGCCCCTCGATCCGGGCGAGCCGCTCGACGACCTGCTCACCGCGGGCGACGACGTTGCCGAGCACGTTGTCCCGCCGGATGATCCGCACCGACTCGGCGCCCGCGGCGAAGGCGAGCTGGTTGCCGCGGAAGGTGCCGGTGTGCGAACCGGGGGCCCACACGTCCAGCCGCTCGTCGTAGAAGATCACCGCGACCGGGGAGCCGACGCCGCTGAGCGCCTTGGAGGCGATGACGACGTCCGGGACGATCCCGTACTGCTCGAAGGCGAACCAGGTGCCGGTGCGGCCGCAGCCGGTCTGCACCTCGTCGACGACCAGCGGGATGTCCAGCTCGGCGGTGACCGCGCGGACCCGGCGGACGAACTCCGGCCGGGCCGGGATCACGCCGCCCTCGCCCTGCACCAGCTCCATGATCACCGCGGCGGGCTTGGCGATGCCGCCGTTCGGGTCGCGCAGGGACCGCTCCAGGTAGGTGACGCAGTTGGTCTCGCAGGTGTCCGGGCGCAGGCCGAGCGGGCACCGAGCGCACGACGAGTACGGGAAGAAGTGCACGCCCGGCATGCCGTTGGCGATCGGCCGCTTCTGCGACACGAGACCGGTCAACGCCATCGCGGCGTGGCTGGCGCCGTGGAAACCGCCCTGGAAGGACACGATGTCGCCGCGACCGGTGGCGGTCTTGCACAGCTTGATGGCCGCGTCGACCGCGTTCGCCCCGGTCGGCCCGCAGAAGTGGATCTTCGTCCGGTCCCGCATGGCGGCCGGGAGCATGGACAACTGCGCCTCGGTGAACGCGTCCTTGGCCGGGGTCGGGAAGTCGAGGCCGTGGGTCAGCGACCCGAGCTGCTCGACCATGACCCGCACCAGCTCCGGGTGGTTGTGCCCGAGGGAGAGCACCCCCGCGCCCGCCAGGAAGTCGATGAACACGTTGCCGTCGACGTCCCGGACGAAGCTGCCCTCACCGCGCTCGATGGCGATCGGCAGGCCACGCGGGTAGCTGCGCGCGTTGGACTCGGTGCGCGCCTGCCGGGCCAGGTACTCCGCGGAGCGCGGGCCGGGCAACGGGGTCTCCACCCGCGGCCTGCGCAGCTCGGTCTCGGCGATCAGGTTGGTCATCGGGTCACTCCCGGGGTGTGCGCGGTTGCGGGGGTCGCGGAGGCGGCCGGGGCGGCGGTCTCCGTTGGCTCGGTCAGCTCGACGGCGGGGTTGCCGCACCACCGGGACCCCGGGGCGGTCTCGCTGCCCTTCATCAGGAACGCGTCCGCGTCGACCACGGTGTTGTCGGCCATCTTCACTCCATAGTGGACGAACGCGGCGACGCCGACCGCGGTACCGGCGCCGAGCGCGATCCGGTCGGACTTGAAGGTGCCGTCCTCCAGCGAGTGCCCCTGGACGACGGCGAAGGCGTTGAGCGCGGTGTCGGCGCCGACGGTCACCAGGGACCGCTCCGGGATGCCCACGCCGTCATCGAACACCCGGCGGCCCATCCGCACCCCGAGCAGGCGCCACACGAGGACCTTGGCCGGGGTCCCGTTGAACAGGTTGATGTAGCGGCCGGAGCTGAGCTTCCAGTAGCGCTCGTGCCGCCAGAACGACCGGTCGTAGATGGAGCAGAACCGGGGCTTGAGCGGCCGGAACCCGTGCACCAGCCGTTCGGCGAGGGCACCGAACAGCAGCACGAACCCGGTGGTCGCCAGCAGACCCGCCGCCGTCGCCCAGGTGCCGTACCGGGGATAGAGACCCGCCGCGATCGTGTTGATCACCACGATGCCCCACAGGTCGACGCTGCGGGTGAGCAGGAACAGCAGGATGGTCACCAGGTTGAACCGGTTCTTGGCGGCCAGCCGCCTGCGGAACTCCGGTCCGGACTTGAGGTGGTCGAACCGGCTGTCCCGCTGGACCGACCGCGGGATCTCGAAGGCGGGCGAGCCGAGCAGACCGGTGTCACCGCGCGGCGGGCCGTCCACCGGCACCATCACCTTGGTCGCCAGCAACACGTTCTCGCCGGTGCGGCCGTCCGGCGGGTAGAGGATGTTGTTGCCGAGGAAGTTGCGCGGTCCGATCTCGGTGCGGCGCAACCGGAACGCGGTCGACGAGAACTCGGCGTTGGCCACCGAGAGGCCGTCGGACACCATCGTGCCGGGGCCGACCCGGGTGAGCAGCGGCGAGTCGTGCTTGACCTCGATGCCGAAGTTCGAGCCGGTCTGGATGTAGCCACGCAGGTTGTAACCCAACCAACGCAGGTAGTGCACGATGTAGGAGCTGTCGCCGAACAGAAACAGGTATGTGCGCATGTTCGTCAACCGGGAAGTCAGGCGCTGCATCGTGTACTTGACGCCGTAGAGCGGATACACCTTGTCCGGCTTGAGGAACAGGCTCAAGAACCTCGGAATCGCCGACACCAGAAGCAGACCGACGAGCACCGCGGCGACGAACACCGCGCCCGCTCCGGCCAAGTCGACCAGGTAGAAGCGCGGGTCGGCGGCGTTGACCGGGACCAGGTTCAGGAACAGCTCCCACACCAGGTCACCGACCAGCATCACGACCGGCAACGTCCAGCAGGTGAGGAACACCAACTGGGCCAGGCTGTAGAACACCCGACGCACCCGACCTGCCCGCGCCTCGACGTCCGGTCGGTAGTCCACTGTGGTCGGTCGAGCGGGTGAGCCGTGCCAGCTCTCCCCCGCCGGGACCGCCTCACCCGCGGACAGGTGCGAGGCGTGCGCGAGTTGCGCGTCGTCGCCCAGGGTCGTGTTGATGTCCAGGACCGCGGTCTCGCCGACGTAGGCCCCGGCGCCGATGGTGACCCGGCCGATGGTGATCTTCCCGGCCTCGGCGCGGTAGCCGAGCAGATAGGTGTCCTTGCGGACGACCGCGCCCGCGCCGATGGTGAGCAGGTCCGTGCACACGGGCACGTTCTGGGTCAGCACCAGCGCGCCCTTCCCGACCTTCGCACCCATTGCCCGCAGGTACAGGGAATACAACGGGGAACCGGTGAACATCCGGATCGGGTTGAACCTGGTGACCGAGCGGACGACCCAGAACCTGAGGTAGGTCAACCCCCAGATCCGGAACGTCCCCGGTTTCCACCTGCCGACCAGCAGCCATTTCAGCGCCACCGGCACTACGCAGGCGACCAGGAACGCGGCGCCGCTGAACCCGGCGGCCCGCAGGTACATGCTCGGCGCGCTCGTCCCGGCCATCACCCAATCAAGGCCGATGTCGAGGAGCAGACCGGACAGGTAGGTGTAGGCGAGGAAGAACAGGGCCTGCGCGGCGCCGCACAACACGTAACGCCACCCCTTGATCGGGTCGACCGCGGCGGCCACCCTGGCGGCGGTCCGCGGCTTGCCGGGCAGGGCATCGGCAAGATCGCGGACGGACGGGTGTTGGTACACCTGCTGCATGGTCACAGTGGCGAGGTCCGCGCGCGCACGGACCCTGGCGCAGAACCGGGAGATCAACAGCGAGTCGACCGCGAGGTCTTTGAAGAAGTGACCAACGGCGGACACCCGCTCGACCCCGAGCACGCCGGCCAATTCCTCGGCCAACGCCGCCTCAAGCGGCGACCCCGGCGCGACGTAGTCCTTTGTGGATGCTTGACGCCGACCGCTCGGCACGGGCAGGTTCTTCCGGTCGGCCTTGTTGCTGGTGGTCAACGGAATGGCGTCGAGCCGCTCCAGGTAGGCGGGAACCATGTACGCCGGTAAGCGCTCACGCAGGTGTTCGCGGAGGTCGTCCTCGTCCACCCGCCCCGAGGTCGAGTAGTAGCCCACCAACTCCACCGTGTCCGGGTTCGGGCGGTGGGTGTCCACAACGGCCGCCGCCACCCCGGGGGCGCTGAGCAGGACCGACTCGATCTCGGTCAGCTCGATCCGGTAGCCGCGGATCTTCACCTGGGTGTCGATCCGGCCCAGGTACTGGATGTGGCCGTCGTCGTCGACCCGGCCCAGGTCGCCGGTCCGGTAGATCCGGCCGGACGGGTTGTTCCCGATCCCGACGAAATCGTCGATGAACGCCTTCTCGGTCAGGTCGTCCCGGTTCAGGTAACCCCGGGCCAGTCCGATACCTGCGATCCCGATCTCCCCGGTCGCGCCGCGCGGCAGGACGACCTGGTGCTCGGGGTCGAGGATCACCACCGAGTAGGTCGGCAGCGGGACGCCGATGGTCACCGGGCGGTCCGGGGCCAACGGGGTCCACGTCGCCGTCACGGTCGCCTCGGTCGGGCCGTAGACGTTCAGGAACCGGCGATCCGCGTGGTGCCAACGGGCCACCAGGTCCTGCGGGCAAGCCTCGCCGGACACCAGCAGGAACCGCAGCCCCGGCAGGTCGTCCGGCAGGGTGGCGAGCAGCGTGGGCACGCAACACAACGCGGTGATGTCGCGCTCCCGCAGGAACTCGCCCAACTCGTGGCCGACGAGCGCCCCGCCTGCCTGCCGGGGCACCAGCGTCGCCCCCACCGCCCACGGCACCCACGTCTCCTCGACGGAGAAGTCGAAGGCGATCGTCATGCCCTGGTAGACCCGGTCGTCGGGGCGCAACCCGTACACCTCGGCCGCGACCCGCACGAAGTTGCAGATGCTCGCGTGCTCCACCGCGACACCCTTCGGGCGACCGGTGCTGCCGGACGTGTAGACGATGTAGCACAGGTCGTCGACCGGCCCACCGCACTCGTCGTCGGCCAACGGCGCGCTGTCCACCGCGTCGATCGCCGCCGCCGCCGAATCCACGCCGAGCACGGCCGTCTCGCTGTCGGCCAGCACCGGCACCAGGTGCTCCTGGGTGAGCACCAACCGCACGTCGGCGTCGCCGACGATGTAGCCGACCCGGTCCGGCGGGAACCCCGGGTCCAGCGGCACGTACGCCGCGTTGACCTTCAACACCGCCAACATCGCGATGTACGCCAGCCACGCCTGGTCGAACAGCAGGCCGACCCGGTCACCCGCGCCGACCCCGCGACCGAGCAGGTAGCGCGCCAACCGGTTCGCCCGGTCGTCGACGTCGGCGTAGCTGAGCACGAACTCGCCGGTGTCGACGGCCGGGTGATCCGACCGCCGGAACAGGTGCTGCAGGCGCTCCCCAGCGCGCCACCGCACCCCGTGTGCGAAGCCCACCCCCATCAGGACCCCGGTGTCGTCGACGAGCGCCTCGGACTCCGGTGCTGCCATATCGAATTCCCTTCACCTAGCAGCGACCCCACATGGATTACACGCAGATGCCGCCAACCGGCATTCACAGTCGTCGCCAGAGTTGCGACCCGCGAAACATAACCGGTGCTAAGTAACCACAACCAGCCCCTACCGGGTGTATGAATTCACAATTCACCACCTGAAAGGACTAGCATTCCCACAGGTTCCCATTCTGTGAATGTTCCGATACCAAAGTCTTGAACGTCCAACGACCAACACATAACGCTACCGACCAGTCCGGTCCGATTCGCTGGGAACCCTACTCAAGTGGTAGGCTGAACGAGCCATCAGTATGGCCCACGCGCGGCAGGCTGATTCGCCTTGTATAAGCTAGGCCAATAACACTCATCCATTCGTGGGACGTGCGCCGTTTTACCAGGATGATGACCTCAGCGGATGTTTACAAACTGTGCGCGCTATCCCGTAGTCCCCTGACACACAGCTAATTCACAGACCGGACAATCCACACGCGCTGGTTGTGAAAAACCCCACCGGCTCTCGTCCGGTGGGGCTTTCCGTGTTATGGACACGCGTTACTGCCGATATCCCCCAACCTCACCCGCCGACCGAGCCCGCGCCCCGTCCGGATCCAACCCGACCTCCCGCCGAGCCCGCCGCTGCCGCAACAGATCCCAACATTGGTCCAGCGCCGCCTCCACCGCCCCCAACCGCTCCCGCTCCTCGGCAGGCGGCACCTCCCCACGCCCAACCCGCTCCCGAAGCCCGTGCTCCTCGTCAACCAACGCCGTGATCCGCCCGAGAATGTCCGTGTCGTCCATACCCCCCAGCATGTCAGATTCCCGCCGCACAGCCTCAGGGCAACTTCGGCTCAACCAACTCCGCGGCAGCCTCGGCCGGACACAAAGCCCCACCTGATCACCACCCCCCACCGTCGTCACATCCACCCGCGACGTCCCGGTGACCCCCATGGCGACCACACAACCGAACTCGTTGTCATCCCCCAACGCCGCACACCGTCATGCCCACCGACCTTGACCTGCTCCCGCTGGTGGACACCGACGAGGTCCCCGACCCCCTGCGTCTCCAGGAACGCCACCGAGATGCTGTAGCTGTCACCCGGATCGGCCTTCTCAACCCGCCAAGTACACGCGCTGGAGCCCTTGACGTCTTTGGGCCTTCCCGAGGTATTCGCAACCCCCAACCGCGAGAGTTCGGCTTTCAACAGCAGTTGACACGGCTTGATGCTGTTCGAGGACGCAGCGGTTGTCACCACCCGCGTCGGTTCGGCCGCTGAGTTCCCGCCAGTCGGCAGCCCAGGCGTGTGCTCGGTGCAACCGGCCAGAACCCCGGCGACCAACACCAACCAATACGCGCGTTTCACCCGCCCGGCGTCCTTCAGGGCAGGTTGGGTTCGATCGCGGTCGCGGTATCCAGGGCGGGCCGGCACAGGGAGGCCGAGTCTCCGCCAATAGCTCGCACGTCCACACGCGATGTGTCAGTGATGCCGAATGTCACCACGCAACCGGTGTCCTCGGCGCCGAGGGATTGCACTGCGTCGTGGTGGCCGACTCGGACGGGTTTCTTGTCGTGGCCGCCGATGTCTTTCACACCGCGGTCCGAGAAGAAGGCGATGTCCAACAGGTAGCTGTCTGCGGCGGTCGCCTTTTCCACTCGCCATGAGCACGAGGAGATTCCGGTGAAATTCTTCTGCTTCGGTGTTCCCGCAGCGCCCAGGGAATGAGCCGCCGAATCGGACAGCAACGTACACGGCTGCACCGCAGGCGTGTCAGAGGAGGTCGTGGTCTGCGGTCCGCCAGACGTCGTGGGCAGCTCGGTCGCCTGGGAATCACCGGGGACAGGCGTGCCTCCCGTGGTGGACGTGCACCCGGCCAGCGCAAGGGCCAAGGCCGCGGGAATCAACCACAGCGGGCGCTTCATGGATTCGTCCCTCACCCGAGTGACCCTGCCGCCAGGTCGTCGGTTGCCCGGTAGTTCGCCATGGCCTGGGTGATGGCCTTTTCTGCAGTCCCGAGCGAATCGCGCAGTTGCGCTAGCTGGGTCAGGAATCCTTGGCCGTCAGAGGCGACCTGTTGCATGAACGGTTTCATCACCTCGGCGTTGGTGGAACTGCCGAGCTTGGCTCTTTCCCGCAGGTTCACCAGTTCCGACCGCTGGCTGTCCAGCCATTCGATCATGTTGTGGATCGCGGTGAGCAGCGCTTGGCCGCCGTGCTCGTTGACCTCGAACCCCCCGCTGGCGGCCAAGGCCGCGAACTCCCCCATCGCGCCACCGATGACACCCCCGAGCAGCGCGCCACCACCGTCCGCAGCGTCCATCCGCGAGCCCCCTTGTCGCCGATCCCGGGGGAACTCTAGCAATTACCCGTCGAGTGTTCAGCCGAACGGGGTCAGTACTCGTCGCCGCCGAAGAACATTTCTTCTAGTTGGTCGGCGGTGCCTGCGAGGAGTTCGAGGGGGTCGGTGAACTCGTGCAGGTCGAGGTCTTTGAGGGGGAGGGAGTGGCGCAGGACGACGTGGTTGCCCATGACGGCGGCACCGCAGGCGATGGAGGAGTTGCCGATTTCGGCGAGGAGGGCCTTGAGGTCGACCTTGTCGGCGAGGCCGATCGGGGAGGCGATCTGCACCCATTCGTGTTTGGCGTCCAAGACCTCAAGGGCGACGATGACGACCTGGGTGCGCTGGTCGTCCTCGTTGAGCTCCTCGAAGTTGAACAGGATGCGCACCTCGTCCTCGGTGATCGAGATGACCTCGTAGTTCAGCCGGACGTACTGGACCAGGTCTTGCCATGTCGCCATGGGCATCAGCGTAGCGGGACCGGACAGCGGTGGCGGCCCCCTGCCGAGCCGCCACCGCACCCGGGTCAGTCGAAGGCGATCGTGGGCAGGTCGACGGCGCTGGAGCCCGCGTCGGCGGTGACCACGGCGCCGCTGACGATGGAGGCGTCCCGGGAGGCCAGGAAGGTGATGACGGAGGCGACCTCCTCCGGCTCGGCCGGGCGGCCCAGCGGGACGTTCTCGGTGACGATGCGGTACGCGCCGTCCCGGTCGACGTCCTTGGCCTTGCCGAGCTCGTCCATCTGGTCGTCGGCCATCGGGGTGCGGACCCAGCCGGGGCACACGGCGTTGGCGCGGACGCCGTGCTTGCCGTAGTCGCGGGCGATGGAGCGGGTCAGGCCGATCAGGGCGTGCTTGGTGGTGACGTACCCGGCGACCGCGGGACCGGCGAACAACCCGGCCAGCGACGACACGAGGACGACGGAGCCGCCGCGCTCGCACAGGGCGGGCAGCGCCTCCCGGATGGTGACGAACGCCGAGGTCAGGTTCACCTCGACGGCCAGCTTCCAGCCCGCGTCGTCGGTGTCCAGGGCCGTGCCGAGGCCGTGGCCGCCCGCGTTGGCGACGACCACGTCGAGCCTGCCGAACTTCTCCACCGCCGCCGCCACGACCGCCTTCATGGCCGCGGAGTCAGCCGCGTCGGCGGGCACCACCAGGGCCGAGTCGCCCAGGTCGGCCGCGACCGCGCGCAGCGGCGCCTCCCGCCTGCCGGTGAGCACGACCTTGCCGCCCTCGGCGACGATCCGGCGGGCCGTGGCCGCGCCGATACCCGTGCCCGCTCCGGTGATCAGCGCCACCGTGTCCGCGAACCTCATGCACCCGTTCCTCTCGTCTTGATCGTCTGTCCAGCGAACCGCTCACCGGCCGGACCGACCAGGTCCAGCACGGCGGCGGCGATGTCCTCGGGCACCAGGAAATCGGCGCAGTCCGGGGCGAGGCCGCCGACCCGGATCCCGAGCGGTGCGACGTCACGGGCCACGGCGGCGGTGAAGCCGCGCATCGCACCGTCGACGGCGCTGTGGTGGGCCAGGTGCCCGCACTCGGCCGCCACGGTGATGATGACGCCGCCCTGGCCCTTCATGGCCCGCAACGCGGCGCGGGTGCCGTAGAAGGCACCGTCGAGCCGGGCGGCGAGGGCGGTGTGCCACTGTTCGTCTGTTATGTCCATTGTGGAGCCGGGGGCGGCTGGGCCGCATTCCCAACCGCCTGCGTTGTTGACCAGGACGTCCAGTTTGCCGTAGTGGTCGAGGACGGCTTGGACGGCGTGGTCGACCTGGACGGGGTCGGAGACGTCGGCGCGGACGACCATGCCCGCGCGGAGAGCTCTGGAGGCGAGCTCGGCGGCGGTGGAATCGGCGTCGAGCACGGCGACGGTGGCGCCCGCGTCGGCGAAGCACCGCGCGATGGCGGCGCCGACGCCGGAACCCGCGCCGGTGACGAGAGCCACTCTGCCGTCCATGCTGCCCATGGGTGGGGACGCTAATTCCCGTGGGGGTGGATGCCTGCATGGTCGAGGTCAGTGGTGCGCGGGCGAGCAATGAATGTTCGCCATGGGGCAACTGGGGGGTGTGAGGGGGCACTGGGCCTCGGCTGCGCCTCGGGGGTCGGCCTGGTCGCCTTCGGCGACGCCGGCGCTCGGGCGCCAGATAAAGCGGGGGTGCCCGTTGTGGTGAAGTTGTTTTGTTTGGGGCCCCTAGCGGCAGCCTGGGTAAGGCAAAAAGGCGGGGCCACTGGAAAGCGTGGCCTTACCCGCCGGCCGGCTTAGACCACCGCTCCCCCCAAACAAAACAACTCCACCACAACGGGCAGTTGGTATCGGCGGGTTTCGAGGCGCGCGGTGCGGGGGTGGGGGTTGGGGTACTTGGCCTGGGGTTTCGTTGGTGGTGGGTGGGTGGGGTGGGGTGGGGTGGGGGTAAAGGTGAGGGCGGCCCAAGTGTGTTGGGCCGCCCTCGATGGAAGAAACTATTGTGACAACTACTTGCCGAACTGGGGGACGTGGAGGTCGGCGACGGCGACGTGGATGGCGCGGAGGTCGCTGTAGAAGTCGATGCTGTGGGTGCCGCCTTCTTGGCCGACGCCGGAGGCTTTGATGCCGCCGAAGGGGGTGCGGAGGTCTCGGACGTTGTGGGAGTTGATCCAGACCATGCCCGACTGGACGGCGCGGGCGACGCGGTGGCCGCGTTGGAGGTCGGTGGTCCAGACGTAGCCCGCGAGGCCGTACTTGGTGGCGTTGGCCAACTCCACGGCCTCCTCTTCGGTGTCGAAGGGGGTGA
Source organism: Actinokineospora inagensis DSM 44258 (assembly GCF_000482865.1). Lineage (GTDB taxonomy): Bacteria > Actinomycetota > Actinomycetes > Mycobacteriales > Pseudonocardiaceae > Actinokineospora > Actinokineospora inagensis. The sequence continues at coordinate 18,149 of NZ_AXWW01000010.1, forward strand.
CGGCCACTACTGGGCCGAAGATCTCCTCCTGGAAGATGCGGGCGTCGGGGGCGACGTCGGCGAACACCGTGGGCTGGAGGAAGTTGCCCTCGGTCAGGTGGGCGGGGCGGGAACCGCCTGCGACGAGACGGGCTTCCTGCTTGCCGATCTCGACGTACTCCAGGACCCGGGCGTAGTGCTCGGGGTGGATGAGGGCGCCGACCTCGGTGGTGGGGTCGGCGGGCATGCCGACCTTGACGGCGGAGGCGCGGGCGGCGAGGGCGTCGACGAAGCGGTCGTAGATCTCGCGTTGGACGAGGACTCGGGAGCTCGCGGTGCAGCGCTCGCCGTTGAGGGAGAAGACACCGAACACCGCCGAGTCGACGGCGCGGTCGAAGTCGGCGTCGGCGAAGACCACGCAGGGGGACTTGCCGCCGAGCTCCATCGACACCTCCTTCAGGTTGTCCGCCGACGACTTCATGATGATCTGGCCGGTGCCGCTCTCGCCGGTGAAGGAGATGCGCGGGACGTCCGGGTGGGCGACCAGCGCGGCGCCCGCCTGCTCGCCGATGCCGTGGACCAGGTTGAACACGCCGTCCGGGACACCGGCCTCGGCCATGATCTCCGGGAGGAGGCTGGCCGAGAGCGGGGACCACTCGGCGGGCTTGAGGATCACGGTGCAGCCGGACGCCAGGCTCGGCGCGAGCTTCCAGGTCTCCAGCATGAACGGGGTGTTCCACGGGGTGATCAGACCCGCGACACCGGCAGGCTGGCGGATCGCGTAGTTCACCTGCTTGTCGCCGACGATGTAGGCCTCTTCGTGGATGGCCACGATGACGTCGGCGAAGTAGCGGAAGTTCTCGGCGGCGCGGTGCGCCTGGCCGCGGGCCTGGGTGATCGGCAGGCCCGTGTCGAAGGTCTCCAGCTCGGCGAGGCGCTCGGCGCGGACCTCGATGCCGTCGGCGATCTTGTTCAGGACCTTGGCGCGCTCGCGGGCGCTCAGCCGCGGCCACGGGCCCTCGGTGAAGGCGCGCTTGGCGGCGGCCACCGCCAGGTCGATGTCGGCGGCGTCACCGGCGGCGACCCGGCCGTAGACCTCGTTGGTCACCGGGTCGGCGACCGGGAAGGTCGCGCCGTCCACACTGGACGCGGGCTTGCCGTCGATGAAGTGCCGCAGGTCGCTGGGCAGGTCCGCGGGGCGGGGGACTTCGGTCGTCATGGTGGTCACTCCTAGCTGTCCGGTGCGGGAAGTCAGTTGGCGGGGCGGACGAGCAGGTGCTCGGCCTGGGCGCGCAGCGCGTTGATCCGCTCCAGCCCCTTGGCGGTGGGCTCGATCAACGGCGCGCGGACGAACCCGCTCTCGAGCAGACCCAGGTCCTGCAGGATGTGCTTGGCGGGCGCCGGGTTGGTCTCCACGAACAGCAGCTCGACCAGCGGCGCGAGCTGGTAGTGCAGGTCGATGGCGCCGTCGTGGTCACCGGAGACGTAGAGCTCGTACATCCGGGCGACGGCGGCGGGGGCGATGTTGGCCAACGCGGAGACGAAACCGATGCCGCCGATCGCCAGCAGCGGCAGGCACAGCAGCTCGATGCCCGACCACATCAGGAAGTCGCGGCCGCACTTGTGCAGCACGTGCGAGAAGTGCTCGAAGTCCTTGGTGGTTTCCTTGATGCCCACGATGTTGTCGTGCTTGCGGCGCAGCGTCGCCACCGTGTCCGGCGCGATGTCCAGCGCGGTGCGCGAGGGCACGTTGTAGACCACGATCGGCAGGTCGGGGAACTCGTTGGCCACGGTGCCGTACCAGGCGATCAGACCCTCCTGGGTCGGACGGCTGTAGTACGGGGTGATGACCAGCGCGATGTCGGCGCCGAGGTCCTTGGCCGCCGCGGTCAGCTCCAGCGTCTCGTCGAGCTTGGCGGAGCCGGTGCCGGGCAGGAACGGGACGCGGTCGTCGATCACCTCGGCGACGGCCTTCATCGCCGAGATGCGCTCGGCGATGGTCTGCGCGCTGGGCTCACCGGTCGAACCGCCGATGGAGATGCCGTGCGAGCCCGAGTCGAGCTGCCAGCGCACCAGGTTGCGCAGACCGTCGAGGTCCACGGCGCCGTCTGCGGTGAACGGGGTGACCACCGGGGCGATCGAGCCCTTGACCGCGGCGGGGGTGGAACGGAACTTCATCTACTTCTCCAGGCTGGTGTCTGAATCGGAGGTCTGCGGTGGGAGTTATGCCCGGCCCGCCACGGCGTTCACCGTGTTGAGCTTGTGCTGGCGGGCGAAGGCCTCGACGGCGGCGGCGGGGGCCCCGGTGCTCAGCAGGCGTAAGAGCTCGTCGTGCTCGTCGACGGACTCGCGCGCCCGGCCCGGGACGATGCTGAACGTGGAGCGGCGCAGCACGTCCAGCAGGTTCCACTCGCGGGTGATCAGGTCGCGCAGGTGCGGGTTCGCGCAACCGCCGCACAGCAGCAGGTGGAACTCGCGGTTGAGCCGGGTGAAGCCCAGCGGGTCGAACTCGGTGAGGGTGGACCGCATCCGGTCGTTCAGCTTGACCGCGCGGGTCAACGCGGCCGGGGTGAACTTCGCGGTGGCCATGGCGTGGCCCTCCAGCAGCGCGAGCGTGTGCATGGCGTGCCGGTACTGGTCCGGGTCGACCCCGGCGACCTGCGCGCCGACGTTGCGCTCGAACACCACCCAGCCCTCGGCCTCCAGCCTGCGGACCGCCTCGCGCACCGGGACGGCGCTGACCCCCAGGTCGCGGGCGATCCGGTCGAACACCAGGCGGGTGCCGGGGCCGTACCAGCCGTCGACGATGCGCTGCTTGAGGGTCTCGTAGGCGTACTGGGTCTTGGAGCGGCCCTCCAGCGCGGGGATGGTCACTCGCCCTCCCAGCGGTCGTAGGCCTCACGCCACTTCGGACCGAGCGGGTAGAGCCCGTCGACGGACTCGCCGTCGTCGACCCTGGCCAGGATGAACCGCTCCTGCCGCTCCATCTCCAGCGCGTCCTTGGCGACCTCGTCGACGATGGCGGGCGGGATCAGCAGCACGCCCTCGCCGTCGCCGACCAGGACGTCACCCGGTCGCACGAGGACACCGGCGCAGGCCACGTCCACGCCGATCTCCCACGGCACGTGCTTGCGGCCCAGGACAGCCGCGTGCGCGCCCGCCGAGTAGGTCGGGATCTCCAGCGAACCGAACGAGGGGCTGTCGCGCAGGCAGCCGTCGGTGACGATGCCGACCGCGCCGCGGCGGGCCGCGCGCAGCGCCAGGATGTCGCCGATCGTGCCCGCGCCGTGCTCGTCGCGGCAGTCGATGACCAGCACCTGGCCCGGTCCGATCGCCTCGACCGCGCGTTTCTGGGCGTTCATGCCGCCGCCGCGCTCGTCGAACATGTCCTCACGCAGCGGCAGGTACCGCAGCGTGTGCGCGGTGCCGACCATCCGCAGGTCGGGGCGGGCGGGGGCCAGCCCGGTGAGGAACGTGTGGTTGAGCCCGCGCTTGCGCAACTGGCTGGACAGGGTCGCGGTGGACACCCGCCGCAGCGCCGCCTCGGTCTCCGACTTAATGGCGGGGACGTCCTTGCCGAACGCCGCCGCCCGGTCGACCGGGGTGACCTGGGGCCGCGCGCCCGGCTTCGGCAGCTCGTCGACCGACTCGACGACGGTGTTGACCAGCTTCTCGGTGTCGCCGACGGCGATCTCGACCACGTCACCCGGCTCGACGACGGTGGCACCGGTCGGGGTGCCGCACAGGATGATGTCGTCGGGTTCGAGGGTGATCGTGCGGGACAGGTCGGCGATCAGGTACGCGAAGTCGAACAGCAGCTCGTCGGCCTTCGCCTCCTGCACCAGCACCCCGTTGACCCAGGTGCGCAGGGTCAGGTCGGCGGTGGTCGGGTCGAGCAGCACCGGGCCGACCGGGGTGTAGCCGTCGGCGCCCTTGCTGCGCAGGTTCGAGCCGCGGTCGGCGTAGCGCAGGTCGTGCACGCCGAAGTCGTTGGCGGCTGCGACACCCTTGACGTAGGACAGGGCGTCCGAACGCTTCACGTTCTTCGCGCGCTTGCCGATGACAACGGCGATCTCACCCTCGAACGCGGAGAGGACAGTGCCCTTGGGACGGATGAGGTCCGCTCCGCTGTGCGACAGCGACGACGGCGGCTTGACGAAGTACGACGGCTCCTCGGGGAACCGACCCCGCTCGGCGGCCCGACTGCGGTAGTTCAGGTGCACGGCGATGATCTTCGACGGCTGGAGACCCAGCGGGTGCGCGCTCACGCGGGCACCGGGAAGTCGACGATGACCTGGCCGGTACCGCTGCTCGGGAAGTAGTCGCAGAGCTGCTCGCCCTTGCCGGTGTAGTCCGACCAGCCGAGCAGGCCGAACATCATCGCCGTGTCGGCCATCGCGGCCTCACCGGTGCAGCGCTCGTTGTAGGTCGGCAGCGTCGCCAGGAACTCGGCGATCCGGCCGTCGCGCCACTGCTCCAGCACGATCCGGTCGGCCTGCTCGTTGAACGGGTTGGAGATCGTGTTCAGGTACTGCGACGAGATCTCGTTGGTGGGGAACTGGTGCGACAGCGAACCCGAGGCCAGGAACGCGACCTTGCGGTCGGAGCGCTTGATGGCGCGCAGCATCGCCTCGCCGACCCGGCGGTTCTCCGCGATGGTGGAGTAGATGTTGCAGCCGATCGGCAGCACGTCGAGCGGCTGGGCGTCGCCGATGTTCTCCTGGCGGTTCATGAAGTGCATCGGGACCAGCGTCGCGTACTCCAGACCGAGGTCCTTCACGTCGTGGACAAGGGCTTTCTGTCCACCGGCGTTGATCTCCTCGCCGATCAGGTTCGCCAGGTCGGGAGCGCCTTCGTAGTCGTACTCCAGGTCCTGGATGAAGTGCGGCAGCTCGTGCGAGGCGTACGAGCCGGAGTGCCGGGCCTTGGCGTTGAGGTGGAAGCCCATGCTGTTCATCCAGTGCGAGTCGGCCACCAGGAACGTGTCGGCACCGCGCTCCCGCGCGCGTCGACCAACCTCGGCCAACCCCAGCTCCGCAGGCCTGCGGATACCGTGGTTCTTGCCGGGCTGGATGGACAGCCAGATCGACGGCACGTGTGTGATCTTGGCGGCCAGGACCAGCTCACCCATGGTGACCTCCTCCATCGGACTTCATGGAGGGAATCATGTAGCGGATCGCATATGATTTCCACTCCAACGGCGGTGCACACCACCGATGGGAACAGGTGTACCCACTCGTGGCGTTGTTTGATTGGTTGGTCGTGCACAGCGGTTGACCCGGAGCGCATCGCAGTGTTGCGGGTCGGACTCGGTGCGGGACCGACCCTTGACGTGACTGGGCCGAAAGGCAGAGTGTTCCCAGTCACGCAGTGTCACTCTGGCAAGGAGGTCAGCGTTGACGTACTCGGTGACGACGGCGGGCGCGCCAGCGGCGCAGCAGTTCGACCTGTGGGAATCCGCGGTGTCGCAGACGTTCGTCCCGTTGGAGGCGGCCCCCGGTGAGCGGTCGGCCTTCCGCGGCCGCCTGCGCGGCCAGAACCTGGGCAGCCTCGCCGTCTACGAGGCCACCGCGGACGCGCACACCGTCCGGCGGACCCAACGCGCCATCGCCAGGGCCAACCCCGAACTGTACAAACTGGGCCTGCAGTTGCACGGATCGGCGCGGTTGAGCCAAGACGGCAGGCAGGCCGCCTTGGACCCGGGCGACTTCGCCATCTACGACACGACCCGCCCGTACACCCTCGCCTTCGACGACGTTTCGTCTACGCTCGTGTTGATGTTCCCGCGGGACATGCTGTGCCTGCCGTCCGGCCACGTGGAACAGCTCACCGCCACCCGGTTCAGCGGCGGCTCCGGGGTCTCCGGCATCGTGTCGTCGATCCTGGTGCAACTGGCCAGGAACCTCGACGACCCGCAGGTCTACGGCAGCGTCCGCCTGGCCCGCAACGTCGTCGACCTGCTCGGCACAGCCCTGGCCGACCGCGTCGACTACTCCAACGTCCCCGCCGAATCCACCCGCGGCGCACTGCTGGTCAAAATCAAGTCCTATGTGGAAACCCACCTCAACGACCCCGCGCTGAGCCCCACCGAAATCGCCGCCGCCCACCACATCTCCACCCGCTACCTGCACAAACTCTTCAGCGACGCAGGCGTCACCGTCTCCGGCTGGATCCGCCAACGCCGCCTCGAACGCTGCGGCCAAGACCTCGCCGACCCGTCCAAGCAACAATTGGCCATCGGCGCCATCGGCGCACGGTGGGGCCTGGTGGACGCCTCCTACCTGAGCCGAGCGTTCAAGACCGAATACGGCCTCAGCCCCAGCGAATACCGCCAACGCAGCGCCACGCATCGGGGAGACTGAGGTCCAGCACTCCCCTGCCTTCACAGTGACCGGCGAGCACGCCACAGATGCGCCCAATCCCCGGTTGAGTTCAGGGCAACGTTGCTAGGCTTCCGACAGGGGAAGACCAGGGGAGTGTGCGTGTCCACCGACGAGATCAGCGGCCTGATCGGCTCGGGCGTGGGTCAGTTCGCCGCGCTTGCGGCGAGCGGTGGCTTCGCGGTCAACGAACGCGGCGGCCAAGCCTTGATCGCGGCCATTGAGAGACTGGTGGGCTGGATCGACGACCAGCAGGCCTCACTGCTCCAGTTGGCCCAGACCGCCAAGCTGGGCAGTTCCACCAACGCCAAGGCCATGCAGCCGTTCATGAAGCAGGTCGCCACAGACCAAGCGGGTTTCCTCACGCAACTCAAGCAGTTGCGCGAGTCCCTGGTGACAGCGGAGACGAGCATCAAGCAGGCCATGGCAAACTACCGACAGGCTGACGACCACGCTGCCGGCACATTCGGCTGAAGGGCGACTGGGGTCTGTGGGGCGAACGTTCTCAGTGGTGTTGGTGGTCGCGCTGACGGTGCTGGCCGGGTGCACGACCCAAACGACCGGAACGCCGTCACCACAGGACACGGGGACAGCGCCGACGTCGACAAGCGCAACCGAGACCAGTGGCACACCAGCGGCAGCCGTGCGGCCCTGTGAGTTGATCACCGACTCGACGGCAGCGCAGCTCGGAATCACCGGGGCGCCCGCCAAGGGACCAATCCACGGTGTGGATTCGTGCCGCTGGCGGGTCCGCAAGGCGGACGCGGGCACGAGCTACACGATCGACGTTGCCTACTATCCAAAACTCGGGCTGGCGGACCTGGTGGCCGACGGGCAGCCGACCCCGATCAGCCTCGGCAGGCACAAGGCAGTTCAGGCATTCGGTCCGGACGGGCTCGGCTGCGTGGTCAGCATCGAGGTCACCGCGAAGTCGAGGGTGGACGTCTCGGTCCTCGGCGGCGACCCGAGCACACTCTGCGCACCGGCGAAGAACGCGGCTCAACTAGTGGAACCACTGCTCCCGCCGAGCTAGTCGACCCGACTGGTCCGCGTCAGTAGGCGGCGGTCCGGCTCGGCTGAAGGGTGACAGGGTCCGTGAGGCGCTCGTTCCGGTTCACGATGGTCACCGGTGCGTTACTTATCGTCACGGGGTGTACTGCGCGGCAAGCGGGGACACCTGTCCCCGGGAACGTCGTCGCCACTCCCCCTGCCTCGCCGAGCACGCATGCCACCAGCACGTCCGCGGCCAAGCCGTGTGACTGGTTGTCCGGCAAGACGCTCACCGACCTCGGGATCACCAGTTCACCGCGCCCCAAGGAAACCAAGGGGGCGACATCGTGCAGTTGGCGGGTTGAGAAGGCCACCGCCGCCGACAGCTACACGATCGACATCACCTACTACCAAAAGAACAGCCTCGACGACATGGTGGGCGACCAGCCACGCACTCCAGTGCGCGTCGGCACACACAACGGCGTCCAGACGCTCGACGACACGAACTCCGGTTGCGTTGTCGCCATGGGTACCAGCGCTACCAGTCGAGTGGACGTCTACATCATCGACGGGCCACAGGCCGACTGGTGCAAGACGGCGACCACCGTGGCCACCTTGATCGAGCCCCGCCTGCCCTAGTTTTCATTTGCAGTCAGACCGTGTCAGGTGGTGCTGCCACGGTGAGCGGGGTCGAGCGGGGATAGCCCTTGTGCGCCGACCAGGAACCTCAGCCGCGCCTTCAAGCCCCTCCCCCAGCGAATACCGCCAACGCGGCGCCACCCACCGGGGGACCGACCTGGTTCTCAGCGTTCGTGGCATCTCCACTGCCCGCTTCCGTCCAGTTCAATCCGCGCTTGCGCTGAGGGCACCGTTGGTAGGCTTCCCTCGAACACACCGGGGGAGCACGCATGTCGGCTGACGAGAGCACCGGGACCATCGGTTCCGCCGTGGGAGACTTCGCGGCACTCGCCGCCCGGGGCGGCTTCGAGGTGAACGAGCACGGTGGTCAAGCGTTGTTGAACGCGGTCAACAACATGATCGACTGGATCGATAGCCGGGCTCAGAACTTCTACGAGTTGGGCCAGACGGCGATGCTGGGCAGCTCCACCAACGCGACCGCCATGAAGCCGTACCTCCAGCAGGTCGCCACCGACAAGGCAGGGTTCGTCACGCAGGTCAAACAACTGCGCGGATCGCTGGCCGCTGCGGCAGTCGCCATCCAGCAAGCCATGGCAAACTATCGGCAAACCGATCAGCACGTCGCCGAGAACCTGACCTGAGGGGTGTCAACATCAGTGAGGCGCTGTTCCCGGTTTGTCGCCGGCGTGACCCTGCTGATACTCGCGTTGGCCGGGTGCACCGACCGGACACCCGGCACGCCGGCCGCTGTCCACCCACCAGGTCCCACAACCAGCGCCGAGTCCACGAACACGACCGAATCCACGAAGACGACCACCGAGGACATCAAGGCTTGTTCACTGCTGTCCACGGCGGATCTCGGTCGGTTGGGGGTGACTGGGGAAGCCAAGCCCGGGGCGAGCAAGGGGGTGACCTCGTGTGAGTGGCGGGTCAGCAACGCCCAGAGCGGGGACGGTTACACAATCGGCTTACACGTCTACGGCAACCGGAGTCTCAAGGACGCGGTGAGTGCCAACCCCAAGACGTCCGTGCGGGTCGGTGGTCATGATGGCCTTCAGTACGTCGCCGACGGTGGTACCGGGTGTGCGGTCGCGATCGGGGTCGGCGCCGCATCGCGGGTGGATGTGTTCGTGTCGGGGGCGGGTGAGGCGGCGCTGTGCCGGCCTGCGTTGGATGTCGCCAGGCTGGTCGAGCCGCGCCTTCCATGATCGGCGCGCCACGGTGAGCGGGATGGGCGTGGGGTAAGTACGTTGCTGGGGTGGACGCGGACAGTGGCACCGGGCACGCCTGGTCAACGGCCATGCGCTGACAGGCAATCACCGGGTGGCTTCGGCGTTCGACACTGGTTACCGCGTTCGTCCAGTGGCGGCAAGGAAGGGGAGCCGATGCGCACCGAGAGTCTGTACATCGATGGGGAGTGGGTGCGCCCGGAGGGCGTCGGCGAGTTCGCCAGCCTGGACCCGGCGACCGGGGAGCAGATCGCGACGCTGGTGGACGCCGGGCAGGCCGAGGTGGACGCGGCGGTGGCGGCGGCGCGGGCGGCGCTCCCGGCGTGGACGCGGTTCCCGGCGACCGAACGCGCGCGGATCCTGTGGAAGATCGCGGACCTGATCGAGGCGCACGGTGACGAGATCGCGGCGCTGGAGACGTTGGACCAGGGGCAGCCGCTGGGGGTGGCGAAGGCGGTCAGCGTGACGGGGGCGGTGGAGCACTTCCGCTACTTCGCCGGGTTCACCACGAAGATCGACGGCGCGGTGCGGCACGTGTCGTTCCCGGACACGCTGCAGTTCGACAAGCGGGAGCCGGTCGGCGTGTGCGCGTTGATCGCGCCGTGGAACTTCCCGCTGATGATCATGGTGTGGAAGCTGGCGCCCGCGCTGGCCTGCGGCAACACCGTCGTCCTCAAGCCCGCCGAGCAGACCTCGCTGACCGCGGCCTACCTGGTCAAGCTGTGCGTCGAGGCCGGTATCCCCAAGGGCGTGGTCAACCTGATCACCGGTGGCCCCGAGGCCGGTAAGGCCCTGGTCCGCCACCCCGGCGTCGACAAGGTGTCGTTCACCGGCTCCACCTCGGTCGGCAAGGACATCGTCGCCGCGTCCGCGAACGACCTGAAGCGGGTCACCCTGGAGCTGGGCGGCAAGACCCCGACCGTCATCGCGCGCGATGCCGACATCGACGCCGCCGTGGCGGGCTCGGTCGCCGGTGGCCTGCTCAACAGCGGCCAGGTGTGCGCCGCGTACGCCCGCCTCTACGTCGACTCCGCGCGGGTCGACGAGTTCGCCACCAAGCTCGGCAAGGCCGTCGACGCGCTCAAGATCGGGCCGGGCACCGCCGCCGACACCCAGCTCGGCCCGCTCGTCACCGCCGAGCACCTGGCCAAGGTCGACTCCTACGTGCGCAGCGGCGTCGCCGACGGCGCCCAGCTCGTCGCCGGTGGCTCGCGCGGCGAGGGTGACCTGGCCAAGGGCAACTTCTACCGGCCGACCGTGTTCGCCGGGGTCCGCGACGACATGGCCATCGTCCGCGAAGAGATCTTCGGACCGGTGCTGACCGTCCTGGACTACGGCGACGAGGACGAGCTGCTGCACCGGGTCAACGACTCGCCGTACGGCCTGGCCGCCTCGGTGTGGACCGACAACGTGCGCACCGCGCACCGGCTCGCCGACGGCATCCGCGCGGGCGCCGTGTTCGTCAACATGCCGTGCATCCCGGACGCCGTCGCGCCGTGGGGCGGGTTCAAGTCCAGCGGCTGGGGTCGCGAGATGGGCCCGTACGCGATCGAGGCGTACACCGAGGTCAAGGGCGTGTGGATGCACTACGGGCAGGCCGGGCAGTGACCGTGACGCCCTACTGGGTCGCGGGCAAGCCCCGCACCTCCGACTCCCCGGTGACCGTGCGCAGTCCTTACGACGCCGCGGTCACCGGGGTCACCAGCAACGCCACCGCCGAGGACATCGAGGAGGCGGTGGCCGCCGCTGCCGCCGCCCGCGACGAGGTCGCCGCGCTGCCCGCGCACGTGCGGGCCAACGCGCTCGACCACGTGTCCCGGCGGCTGGACGAGCGGCTCGACGAGGTCGCCGCGCTGATCACCGGCGAGTCCGGCAAGCCGATCACCTGGGCGCGCACCGAGGTGACCAGGGCGGTCGCCACGTTCCGCTGGGGCGCCGAGGAGGCCCGCCGGTTCTCCGGGTCGGTGCAGCGGCTGGACACCGACCCCGGCTCCGAGGACCGGGTCGCCCTGGTCCGGCAGGTGCCGCGCGGGCCGGTGCTGGGCATCACCCCGTTCAACTTCCCGGTGAACCTGGTCGCGCACAAGCTGGCCCCGGCGATCGCCGCGGGCTGCCCGGTGATCATCAAGCCCGCGCCCGCCACGCCGCTGTCGGCGCTGCTGCTCGGCGAACTGCTGGCCGAGACCGACCTGCCCGCGGGCGCCTGGTCGGTGCTGCCGATGACCAACGAGCAGATCGCGGGCATGGTGGGCGACCCGCGGCTGCCGGTCATCTCGTTCACCGGTTCGGACGCGGTCGGCTGGCGGATCAACGACGCCAACCCGCGCAAGCACGTGCTGCTCGAACTCGGCGGGAACGCGCCGGTCATCGTCGCCCCGGACTGGAGCGACATCCCCGGCGCCGCCACCCGCGTCGCCGCGTTCGGCATGCACCAGGCCGGTCAGTCGTGCGTGTCGGTGCAGCGGGTCTACGCGCACACCGACATCTACGACGAGTTCGTGCCCGCCCTGGTCGACGGCGTCCGCGCCCTGGGCACCGGCGACCCGGCCGACCCGGACACCCACGTCGGCCCGCTCATCAACGCCGACGCCGCCCGCCGGGTGTCCGGCTGGGTCGCCGACGCGGTGAGCCGCGGCGCGACCCTGCTGACCGGCGGCCGCACCAACGGCAACGCGATCGACCCCGTGGTCCTGGCGGACGTCCCCGAGGGCTGCGCCGTGGTGACCGAGGAGGTCTTCGGCCCGGTCATCGTCGTCGAACGGGTGTCGTCGGTGGACGAGGCGATCACCCAGGCCAACAAGTCCCGCTACGGCCTGCAGGCAGGCGTCTTCACCCACGACCTCCGCGTCGCCGCCCACACCACCGCCAAACTCCAGGTCGGCGGCGTCATCATCGGCGACGTCCCCACCTACCGAGCCGACCAGATGCCCTACGGCGGCATCAAGGACTCCGGCGTCGGCCGCGAAGGCGTCCACTCGGCGATGGTGGACCTGACCGAGCCCAAGGTGATGGTGCTGACCGAGTTCCTCGCCTGACCCGTGCTGAGCGCCCCCGCCTGCTGGGCGGGGGCATCCTCACGCGGTGCCGATGTCGATGACGGGATGGGCGGCCGGGTCGAGCCAGGTCAGGATCGTGTCGATGGTTGGCGCGGGGACGCTGACGCAGCCTGCGGTGGGTTTGCCGGAACTGATGTGCAGGAAGAAGGCTGAGCCTGCGCCCTTGACGACGGGGTTCCGGTTGTAGTCGATGACGACGGCCCGGTCGTAGACGGCGCCTACCTTGCCCAGGTCTTCCCCGGCCTTCTCGTTGAAGGGGCAACTGCCGGGTGCGCAGCGGTACGGGGTGTTGTAGCGCGGGGAGTTGACGTCGGAGACCCACCAGTCGGAGGTGTCGACCTGGCGGTAGGGCAGGCGGGTGCCGTTGGTCGGCTTGTGGCCGAAGGCCTCGGTGAGGGTCCAGACCCCGGCCGGGGTCTTGGTACTGCCCTCACTGGCGAACCCGACTCCGGCTTCGCCGACGTACGCGGCAACCGGCCCGACGTCAGCCCGCCACCCGCCCCCGGTCCGCCGCCACGCCGTCAAGGTCGCCGTGGTGGCTCCCGAACCGGAGGTGACAACGGTGATGACCTGGTCAGCCCCGCCCGAGTAGGGCAACGGCAACCCCCGCTCCACCGCCACCGCCGTCCCCGCACCAGCGACCAACCCGGCCACGACGAACGGTACGAGCAATCGACCCCGCATATGCACACCCTCTTCGATTCCGGCGCGGAAACCCGCCACAACACGCCTATCAGGTAAGCGCGCATATTTCGCCGGGACACGGACTGAACTACACAACCGGGTGGGCCGATCGGTCGAACTTGCCCCGTACGCGTTACGATGATCCGCAGGATCCCGACGATCCTGGTTGTACGCACTGGGATCCGTGGGAAGATGATCTTGCTGCCCAACCGAGCGGGGGAACCGAAGGTGCACCATGGTGAGTGGTTGTCAAAAACCGGCTCAGCACAACCGGTTCGAACGAGCCCACGCCACCGCATGAGCCAGTACGCTGGCCACACCCCGGACGCGCAGTGGTCAGGATTGGTTTCATGAACGCTCACAAGGCCCGCGTTTTCGCAGGTTACACCGCCTACTTCGCCGGTGTCGCGGTAGCGACCACGACTCTCGCGACGGTCGTTTCCGACGCTCTGTCCTTGCGTTTTCCCGCCAATGTGGCGCCATACGCCTGCGCTCTCATCGTTTCGTTAGCGGCAGGACTTTCCGCGGACCACTTGGCAAATACGTTACGAAGGCTTGCCCTTCCGCTTCCGGCTGCGCGAAACCGCCAGGCCCAACCCGGACCACATCAGGCTATCGGCACCGAACAGCGCGGCGCCCAAGGTTCTCGTTTCGGAGTAAGCGGCAAGTACACTGGAAATCACCAACAGCAACACTGAGCCGATGCAATATGTCACCACAACGACAGCGATAATCCGGTGCACGAAGACGACATTTCGTCGCGACATCTCGTTCTTGCTGTTCTTCGCCTCACCAGCAAGAAAGCCCAGAAGCTGCTGCAGCCAGCCGATCTGCTCGGTCGACTTGGGCTCAGGCGGGTCCGGCTCGGGAGGTCGGGCTCGTTGAGTCAGGTCGCTCACCAGCCGAGCCTCCGGATCTGCTCGGCGATCAGGTCACGCGATCCGTCCTCGGGGAGAGCCGAACTCAGGATTTCGTGCCATTTGTACTTGTACAGCCGCAACAGGTCTGAGTTGTCCCCGGTCAAGAAGTCGGTGTCGGACTGCTCCCGGTAGAGCACGGTCTCCGGCCCGCGCAGCGGGTTGTCGATGTCGAGCAGGATGAAGGGGCCCTCCAACCCGGCGTGCCAACCCGAGGCGAACGGGATCACGCGGATCACCTTGGTCGGGTCCTCGCTCGCCGCCAGCAACCGCTCCAACTGGCCGCGCATGACATCCTCGCCACCGACCAGCCTGCGGATCGCGCTCTCGTCGATCACCATCACCGCAGGCGGCTTGCTCGTACCGCAGTTCCGTTGTTGTCGTTCGCAGCGGGCCTGGACGGCGCGCTCCAGTTGGTCACCGACGTAGTAGGGCTTCAACTGCTCGCGGGCGTACTCGGGGGTTTGGAGTTGACCGGGAATGTGGAGCGGGCTGAGCACCCGGATCCCGGTGCAGATGGACTCGTAGGCGAACAGGCGCATGGCATTGCCGCTGAGCACATCGCGGTAGGGCTCGTACCACGAGGTGCCGTTCCCCTCGTCCGCCATGGCGAGGTACGCGCCGACCTCGGCCGGGGCGGTGACCTCGTACAACTCAAGGATGGCCCGCAGGTCGGGGGCGGACACCCCGTGGGTGCCCGCCTCGATCCGGACGACCTTGGACTGCGACCACCCCAGCGCTCGCGCGGACTCCGCCTGGGTCAGGTGGCGCTGATCGCGCAGGTCGCGCAGTGCCCGACCGACCAGCCTGCGGCACACCCAGGGGTCACGCTGTCCAGCCACGCCTTTACACCCTTCAGTGGTAACCCATCAGGAGGTCGACGCAGCATCGTGCCTATAGTCATGACGAACTTCACCGACCCGGGACCCAAAGTACCATCACCCCCGGGCGGGGTACCGCAGCGCCGGGGGTGTCGCTACCCGGTTGACGCCACCCGAAAGATACGTGTCGCTACCGTGGGTGATGGAAGCGCGCTGGCGGAATGCGGCCCACCCGGGCAGCGGATTTCTCCGGTCGGGAAAGTCGGAAACAATCGTCGGGTCGCCTCCACTCCGAGAGGCCGGAAACCCGGGTGGGGATTTTCGTGACCATCTCCGAAACCGCCCGCTGGCGGACCAGCAGCCGTTGCGAAGCGGGCAAGTGCGTTGAGTTGACAACCACCGCGGTGCGGAATTCGACAAATCCGAGACAAATACTGGACATGCCCGCGGCAGCAATCCGCGGCCTGGTGGAATTCGCCTGCGGCGTCCTTACGGCCAGGTCGGTTCCGCGCCGCGGGTGAGGCGGGGGAGGTGGCCGACGCCGGTGGGGGTTGGGGTGGGGCGGATGATGCCCGCGCGGGCGGCTACGCCTGCGGCTTCGCCGCGGGATTGGCAGTCGAGTTTGGCGAGGAGGCGTTCCACGTACGTCTCGACGGTGCGCCTGCTGACGACGAGGCTTTCGGCGATGGCCTGGTTGCTCAAGCCCGCGACGATGCCGGTGGCGACGTCTATT
This sequence comes from Actinokineospora inagensis DSM 44258, assembly GCF_000482865.1. Classification (GTDB taxonomy): domain Bacteria; phylum Actinomycetota; class Actinomycetes; order Mycobacteriales; family Pseudonocardiaceae; genus Actinokineospora; species Actinokineospora inagensis. The sequence continues at coordinate 33,577 of NZ_AXWW01000010.1, forward strand.
TCGCGGGTGGTGAGGCCGATGGCGTTGGCGTAAGGCGCCGTGGCGAGGATGACGGCGGTGCGGACACCATCGGTGATGCGCAATAACCGCACCCGGTACCAGCCATCGGGGCTCGGCCACAGGAATGCCACCGTGCCGACGCCGAGGTCGCCGAAGGCGGCGCCGAGGGCGGTGATGGCGGGGTCTTCCGCGAGCGGGGACGGGTCGCGGTCCGCCAAGGCGAGTGGGGGGCCGCCGGGGACGAGGTGGCTGGCGGTCCACTCGGGACCGAACCAGGCGTCGAAGCGGGGGGAGCGCAGCGGGTCGACGCGGCGGGCGATGGCGGTTTCCAGTTCGCCGACGAAACAACGGGCGCGTTCACCGAACGAGCGGGGCAGCGCGGCGCTCAGGTGCAGGATGCCGACGACCTGGTGGGCACCGCCGCGCAACGCGGCGGACAGGCCGTCCTCCAAACCCGCCGGGCGGAGGTTTTCCCGGTAGTGCGGGGATTCGCGGAAGTTGTGCGGGGCGTCGTCCATCAGCAGCGGGACCGGGGAGTCGAACAGCAGGCCGCCCCAGCGGGTGCGCGGCAACTCGTGCGCGAGGTCGTGCGAGATGGACCGGGAGTAGCCGCGCTCGGCGAGGACGACGAACCGGCGCAGCACCGGGTCCCAGCCGGTGACCTGGGCGGCGCGCAACTGCGGCACCGCCCCGGTGATGGCCTCGAAGACCTCGTCCCACTCGACCGCGGCGGCGGAGCCGAGCGCGGACCCGATCCGCACCGCCGACGCCACCATCGTCGGGTCCATCGACGCCGCCCACCTTCCGCCTCGACCAGCCCAGCGAACTTACGATCATTCCGCCGAACGGGGCAATACGGTGGGGCCGGGTGACCCGCGGCGCATGCGCACCGTGCGCCACGGGTCAACCCGGGGTTCTCGGAGGGACAAGTCCCCTGCGGGACCGTCTAGCGGCTCGACCCGGAACGTTGGCCGGGTCTCGACCTGCCCACGACGTCCCTGGCCGCGTTGCCGAAACGCCCAAGTACGAGGCCGTTCCGGCGCCTCGCCAAGAACACCGTGGACAGGCCGATACCCAGCAGGCGTCCGGGTCGGGTCCACCACGTCGCGGTCGAGCCAGAGGTCGGCGACGGCCTCGCGGATCACCAGGCCGTGCTCCTCGGCGAGCGCAACACGCCGAGGCTGGCCCCGAGCTGGGGAATCCGGTGACCCACCTCGTCCGGGTAACCGAAGTGCCCCGGCGACAGCGGCGCGACGAACGCCAGGCCGAAGTCCTCGACTCCCAGCGCCGCAGCGCCGCCTGCCACTGCTCATCCGCGCGGACCAGGAGGGACAACTACCGTCTAGCGCCCGGTCGGGTCCACCACGTCGCGGTCGAGCCAGAGGTCGGCGACGGCCTCGCGGATGGCCAGGCCGTGTTCCTCGGCGAGGGCGACGGCGCCGAGGTTGGCCTCGAGTTGGGCGAGTCGGGAGGTGCCGAACAGGACGGTGGACACCAGGGGGTCGGCCAGGCAGAACGCGATCCCGGCCTGGGCGGCGGTGGCGCCGAAGCCCTCGGCGATGCCCGCCAGCTTGACCGCGGCGGCGGCGACCTGCTCGCGGATGCCGCCCGGGTCGCGGCCGATCATGCGGTCCGGCACCAGCTTGCCAGCCAGGATGCCGCCCTCGAACACGTCGGAGGCCTGGATGGTGATGCCGGTCTCGTCGGCGAGGGCGCGGAACGGCTGGCCGTCCGGGATGGACCGGCGGACCACGCTGTACTTGAGCTGGGCCATCTGCGGGCCGGGGACGCCGAGTTCGGCGGCGGCGTCGTGCGCGGCGCGCAGGTGGTCGACCGACCAGTTGTTCACGCCCCAGGCGCCGAGCTTGCCCTTGGCGACGAGCTCACCGAGGGAACCGGTGAGCGCCTTCATGTCCGGCTCGGTGCCGAACAGGTCGCCCAGGACGGCGAAGTCGGCGTGCTCGACGCCGACCCGGGTGAACAGGTTGTCCAACTGGCCCTCGAAGGTGTTCTCCGGGAAGCCCTGCAGCCACAGCTTCGCGGAGAGCTTCCAGTCCTCGCGCGGGATGCCCGCGGCGGCGATGGCCCGACCGAACAGGATGTCGGTGTACGACTCGGGGACCACGGTGCCGTCGGTGGAGAAACCGGCGTAGTAGGCGGCGTCGAACAGGTTGATGCCTGCCTCGTGCGCGCGCTGCAGCATGGCGACGGCCTCGCGGAAGGGCATCCGGTCGTAGATGTGCCAGGAGCCCATCGACAGCACGGAGACCTCGGGTCCGCTGGTGCCGATGCGGCGGCGGGGAATGGTCATGACTGCCTCTCGGTGGTGTTGGTCAGGGACAGGCCCCGGGTGAAGACCTTGCGCAGCGAGTCGATCGCCCGCTGGTGGGCCACGGCGGAGATGCTGAGCCGGTCGGCCAACAGGGCGAAGAACCCGTGGATCTGGCCGTGGTACCGGACGAGTTCGGTGGGCACGCCCGCGTCCATCAGGCGGTGCCCGTACTCCTCGCCCTCGTCGCGCAGCGGGTCGTACTCGGCGGTCATCACGAGGGCGGGCGGCAGGCCGGTGAGGTCGGTCGCCTGGAGCGGGTTGAGGTACGGGTCGCGCAGGTCGGTCGGGTCGCGCGGGTACTGCTGGAAGAACCACTCCATGCTCGCGCGGGTCAGGAAGTGGCCCTCCGCGTAGTCCACATAGGACTGGCGGTCGGTGCTGGGTGGGGCGATCACCGGCGCGGCGAGGACCTGCAGCAGGGGTAACCGGCCGCCGCGGTCGCGGGTCTTCAGGCAGGCGACGGCGGCGATGTTGGCGCCGGTCGCCTCCCCGGCCACCGCGATCCGGGCCGGGTCGACGTCGATCTCGGCGCCGTGCTCGGTGATCCAGGCGAGCGCGGCGTCGGCGTCGTCGGCCGCGGCCGGGAAGCGGTTCTCCGGGGCGAGCCGGTACTCGACGGACACGACGACGGACTCGGCTTCCCGGCACAGGACCCGGCACACGGCCTCGTTCTCCGCGAACGACCCCAGCACCCAGCCGCCGCCGTGGAACCAGAGGACACCGGGGAACGGGCCGTCCCCGGTCGGCACGTAGACGCGGACGCGCAGCTCGCCGCCGGGTCCGGGGATGGCGCGTTCGTAGACCCGCCCGACCGGTTCGAGGTCGTCGGGCAGCCGCCAGTTCGCGGCGAAGGTGGCCCGCAGCTCGGCGGCGGGGACGCCGAGCGGGATCAACCCGCCGAGGGCGTCGGTCTCCGCGATGATCGCTCTCGCCTCGGGGTGCAGCGGCATCTAGCGCTCCTTTCCGTACCGGTCGGCGGTGAACGAGCGCAGGACGGCGGCGGTGAGCCGGGAGACGTCGTTGGCGTCACCGCGGTGCGACAGCGCCGCGCACCAGCCGATCGAGCCGACGGCGAACACGCGCCCGCCGCCGGGGGTGTCCAGCAGGGTCAGGTCGGACCGGCGGCGGTCCACCGGGTCGGACAGCGGGTGCGGGGTGGTGGGGCCGGTGTCGGCCTGCATGTAGTTCTCGCCGAGCGGCGCGCGGCCGATCAGCCGGGTGTCCGGCGGGCTGCCGAGGAGCTCGTCGTAGCCGTCGGTCTCGAAGGACGCGGCGGCGCCGAGCAGGGCGCCGAAATCACCCAACGGGGTGTCCCGGTCGATGCCGCGCAACAGTTCGTCGACGGCCGCGTCGCCGGGCTTGGCCCGGATCTCGTAGGCGGCGCCCGGGGTCAGGCCGGCCGCGGTGGTGCCGATGCCGAACAGCCGGTGCGGGGAGCGGCCGCGCTCGGCCCACAGCCCGCCGGGCTCACCGGTGGACGCCAGGTGCAGCTCCCCCGGCTCGCTCTCCCACATCCGGACCCCGGAGTAGCCGCGGCGCAGTTCGGCGACGTGCCGCTTCTCCGGGTGGATCGCGGTGACCCAGTAGGCGCCGTTGCCGCCGAGGTACGCCAGCGCGCCGCCGCCGTGCAGGTGCCCGGTCGCGGCGTCGAGCATGGCGCCGGTCCAGTACTCGGGGTGGCTGCCGGTGACCACGGCGGCGTACCCGGCGAGCGCGTCGGCGCCCTCGGCGTCCAGGTCGTGGTCGGTGACCAGGTCGAAGTGGAAGCCCTGGCGGCCCAGCCAGCCGACCAGGTGCAGGTCCTCGCTGTACTGGTGCGGGCCGCTCGCGTGCCGGAACACGTGGTCGTCGCGCAGGCCGAGCAGCGGCCGCAGCAGCGAGGCGGTGGCCGCCCCGGCGCCGTCGTGGTGGCGGTCGTAGAGGCTGTGCAGCCGGTTGCGGCGGGCGAACGGGGCGGCGATCTCGCGCGGGTCCTCGGGCAGGAACGGCATGTGCACGTGTTCCAGCGCGTACGCCAGGTAGCTCAGGGTCGGCACCAGGAACGCGATCGGCGCGCGCGGGGCACCGGCCCTGGGCCGGACGAAGAACGGGACGCGGTCGACCCCGGCGTCGGAGGCGAGCTCCACGCAGTAGCAGCCGCCGGGCAGGTCGTCGGGCAGGTCGACGGTGAGCACCGGCTCCCAGCCCGCGTCCTCCAGGTCGGTGCTGTGGAAGTGCACGGCGCCGTAGCCGGTGTCGGCGAACCGCCAGTCGAGCACCTCGCCGGTCCAGTCGTGCGCGGTGACCCCGCGCAGCGGCCCGTTGTGCAGGGTGCCGTGCCTGCCGTCGACCAGGTCGAGCAGCCGGTCGCCGCCGATCTCCTGGCCGAGGTCCCACTGGGCGGCGGCACCGCGGTGCCAGGCGCCAGTGGTGTCCGCGGCCAGCTCGGCGACCTGGGCGGCGTCCAGCGCCCGGTCGAACAGGCAGGGCGCGCTGAGCTTGCCGTCGAAGTTGTCGGTGACCACCCCGTCGACCACGCGGGCGGCGAACACCAGCGGCTCGTCCGATGCGGCCAGCGCGCCGCGCGGGGCGGAGACGACCACGGTGGCCGGTTTCTCGCTCGCCAGCGGCGACCCCGGCCGGACCTCCAGCCGGATGCCGCGCTCGGAGTAGGAGCCGGTGAGCAGGTACCAGCGGCGCACGCACAGCGGCGCCGACGCGGTGACGGTCAACGAGCCGTCGTCGGTGTGCGCGGTGAACTCCGGGCGGCCCGCCGCGTCGACGCCCAGCTCGGCGACCCCGGCCTGGGTCAGCACGCCGACCCGGCCGTCGCCGAGCGCCGTCGGCCACACCCACACCGCGAACGTGGTCGCCCCGGCGACCGCGCCCGCCCCGCCGCCGAACGACGGCGGGTTCGGCACCAGGCCGTAGGAGCCCTGGTCCAGGTGCTGGTGCGGCACGGTGACCCGGTCCGGGAGCCCGGCGTTGACCGGGACCCGGACCGGGGCGGTGCCGTCGTGGTCGACCAGCAGCAGCCGGACCCGCACGTCCGGCTCGGTGGAGCTGGCGCGCACCACCACCCGCTCCCCCGGCCGGGCGGAGAGCCGGTCGAGGTAGCCGGTGATGGGGGCGTCGGTGTGGTCGACCGGACGACGGGTCACGGCGGGGTCATCCCTTCAGCGACAGTGCTGCCTGCGGTTTGTTGCGGTACGGCTGGTTACACGGCTTCCGCGACGATGACGCGCGGCGAGCCGGGCACCGGGCGGGTCTCCACCCAGCGCCAGCCGGTGGCCTCGAGCCAGCCCTTGACCTCGTCCTCGGGGTAGACGACGGTGCCGTCGATGACCAGGTACTCACCCGCGAGGACCGGGTCGAGGCGGCGGCCGTCCGAGGCGTCGAGCAGGAAGTCCAGCACGAGCAGCTTGGCGCCCGCGTCGACGACCTCGCGTGCCTTGGTCAGGATGGTCTTGTTCTCCTCCGGGGTGAACCGGTGCAGGACGTGCTCGAGCAGCACTCCGTCGTAGTGGCCGGGGACCGACTGGGTCAGCGGGTCGGCCTCGTGGAACTCGACGTAGTCCGAGAAGCCCTCGGGCGCGCCGCCCTTGGCCATCTGCAGCATCATGTCGGTGCTGACGAACGCGCCGCGCAGCTTGGGGTTGCGCTTGTGCGCCTCGTCCAGGAACGCGGTGGACAGGCCCGCCAGGTCGAGCAGGTTCTCGTGCGCGGTGAAGTCGTAGACCTCGGCCAACTGCTGCGCGTGCAGCGAGTTGTAGGTCTGGACGCCGCCCATGAAGGTGCCCATCCGCTCGCCGCCCATGTCGAACGGCTGCGGCTCGGCGGTGCGCATCGAGTCGGTGTAGCCCAACCAGTGCGGGTAGCTCAGCGCGTCCCAGAACGCCAGCCACGGGCGCAGGTCGAGGCCGTCGCCACCGGAGAGGTAGGCGGCGGTGGCCTCGGTGTTGGTGTACTTGCCGTCGGCGTAGGTCAGCAGGCCGAGGCCGACCATGGCGTCGGTCAGGATGCGCGCCGAACGCTCTGGCACGCCCGCCTTCGCGGCGACCTCGGCGGAGGTCGCCGGACCAGCGGCCAGCGCGGCGAAGATGCCCAACTCGCTGGCGGCGAAGAACTGCTTCGCGGCCATGAAGCCGGACGCGACCGCGGCCAGCGGGCTGGGGTCAACGGGGTTGGTGGTCATCCGGAGATCTCCTCACAGTCGAGTGCTGGGTCGACGACGGCCTTGACCGCCGCCATGGACGCCATGTCCTTGATGGCCTGGTCGGCACCGCCCAGGCCAACGGGCTCGCCGAACATGGCGTCCCAGTCGAAGCGGTCGCGGAAGGCGTTCAGGAACCGCAGCGAGCGGTCCAGGTCGGACACGTCCCCGTTGAGGGAACCGATGACCTGGATCTCCCGGCTCAACACCACGTCCATCGGGACGGGCATGGCCTGCGGGCCGGTGAGCCCCACCACGACGTGCTTACCACGGAGGCCGCACATCAGCACGCCCTCGCGGTTGGCCGAGGGGGACCCGGCGAAGTCGAACACCAACTCCGCGCCCCTGGCCTCGGTCAACTCCTCCACCCTGGCCACCCGCTCGTCCGGGTCGGACACCTCGTCGACCGAGATGGTGACGTCCGCCCCGTAGCGCGCGGCGATGGCCAGCCGGGTGGCCGGTCCCCCGATGGTGATCACCCGGCCCGCACCCGCCGTACTGGCGAGCGCGGTGGCGACCAGGCCGAGCGGCCCGGCGCCCTGAATGACCACTGTGGACTCCGGCCGGACCCCGCCCGCGTTGGCGAACGCGCGCAGCACGGTCTTCACCGCGCAGCCCGCGGCCGCCGCCCACCGGTGGGGGATGTCGTCCGGCACCACGAGGCGGTGCGCGCCCGGTGGGAGGTAGGTGTACTGGGTGAGCCCGCCGACGACGAACGGCCACTTGTCGGCGCGTTGGCGGAACCCGTAGCCGCGTTCGGCGCACAACACCGGCTGGCGCAGCACCGTACACGCGTGGCAGTGGCCGCAGACGGACTCCGACCAGACCAGCCGGGTGCCGATGTCGACCGGGCGGCCGAGGGCATCCTCGCCCGCGTACGGGCCGAGCGCGACGACCTCGCCGACCGTCTCGTGGCCCAGGACCATCGGCAGGCCCGCGAACGGCAGCACGCCCTGCCACAGGTGCGCGTCGGTGCCGCACAGCGTGGCGGTGAGCACCTTGACCAGCGCGGCGCCCGGCGGCAGGTCGACCGGCAGCGGGAGCTCCTCAAGCTCCAACGGGGCGTTGAACTCGCGCAGCACGGCGGCCACGGTCACTCTCGGCCTCATGCGGTCTCCTCGCTCACGGACACGGGCACGCCGTCGAGCACGGGACGCGGCGCGTCGGGCGAGCGGCCTCAACAGGATACATTATAAGTCTCCCTTCGTAGACCAAAAGATCCCGGCAGGGCACCAAAATCCTCCGATCGACCTCCTTCCCACCCCCGGGTGGGGTGACTACGCGGGCTCGTCCCAACGATCGGCGCGCCGGGTCCACACGAGCACGACCAGGATGACCACGAACGGCAGCACGCCGCGGAACTGCTGCACGTCGGTCCAGGTGCTGGCCACCCCCTGCAGCACGCCGAGGGCCAGCCCGCCGACCAGGGTCAGCGGGAAGCTGCGGAACGCGCCGACCAGCACCGCGGCCAGCGCCGGGGTGATCAGCCCGGCCTGCGAGCCGAAGTCGCTGGCCAACTGCGGCGCGATGATCATGACGGCGAGCGAGCTGGCCGCCCCCGCGACCGCCCACACCACCATGGACAGCCGCGGCACCCGCACCCCGATCAGCTCGGCCGTGGTCGGCCGCTCCGACTGGGCGCGCAGCAGCAGCCCGGTGCGGGTCCGGTTCAGCAGCACCGCGGGCAAGACGGCGAACGCGATGGCCAGCACCAGGGTGACCACGGCGGTCCAGGTGACCACGACGCCGCCGGTGGTGAACGCGGGCGCGTCGAACGGGCTGGGGAACCGGTGCGGGTGCTGCGCGCCGAACAACCGCAGCCCCACGGCGACCAGACCGGCGTAGACCGCGATCGTCACCGCCGCCTTGACCCCCTCGCTCGCCTCGGAGAACCAGCGGACCATGACGGCGCCGAGCGCGCAGTGCAGCACCGCCCCGATGACCATGCCGGTGGGCACCGCGAGGTAGAGCGGCACGCCGTCCTCGTAGGGCACGACCATGGCGAACGCGCCGAAGGCGCCGACGGCGGCCTGGGCGAAGTTCACCACCGACACGAGCCGGTAGGTCAGCAGCGTGGACAACCCCATCAGGGCGTACGCGCCGCCGGTCACCAATCCGGCGATGGCCGCGGACAACTGGAGCACGGGCTGGGGCCTTTCGGGCTCGACGGGGTTCAGCGGGGCTTGGGGCCGTCAGTTGGCGGCGGGAACGGTGATGAAGTCGCCGAGCGGGACCCAGGTGCCGCCCTGGAGCTGGACCATCTTGCAGGTCTTGCTCGGCTGGTGGACCTGCTCCGGGCCGAACACGAACGGGTTACCCACCATCGGGTCGCTGATCGGGCGCATGGCGCGCAGGGCCTTGTTGACCGAGTCGCGGGTGATGTCGCCGCGGATGCTCCTGAGCACGTCCACGGTGAACTTCGCGGCGAGGTAGCCGCCCTGGGAGAACGCGGTGGCCGGGGCCTTCGCGCGGGCCACGGTGTCCCGCCAGTCCTTGTTGGCGGCGGAGTCGGCGGTGAACGGCTCGAACTCGCTACCGGCGTAGACCTTCAGACCGAGCCCGCCGACGGTCTTGGCGACGCTGTCGGTGTAGGCCGAGGCCAGCAACAGGAAGTCGGTGCCCGCCATGCCCTGGGTGCGCGCCGCCTTGAGGAACGGCACCACCAGTTGCTCGGTGGGGTTGAACATGATCGCGTCGCAGCCCGCCTGCTTGGCGCGCAACAGGTACGGGGTCGGGTCGCCGGACTGCTGCACGGTCAGGTCGTTGACGACCAGGTGCTTGCCGGTGATCCGCGACCACTGGTCCAGCGCCTTCTTGACCGGGTCCTCCGAGCCGGGCAGCACGACGGTGAAGTTGCACAGCCGGGTGTCGTTGAGGGTTTCCGAGGCGAACAGCAACTCGGCGGTCATCAGCGTGTACGGGCCGACGTTGACCGGGGCGATGTTCGGGCTCTGGTAGCACTTGGCGCTGGCGCCGACGGCCATCACCGAGCTGATCTTCTTCTGCCGGTAGAAGGCGTCGTTGACGTCGCAGTCGGTGAAGCTGGCCGAGGCGGCCATCGACACGATGTCGGAGTCGGCCAGCTCCCTGGCGACCTGGGCGGTGCGTTGCGGGTTGCCCGTGTCGTCCTTGACGATGAACTCGATCTTCCGGCCGCCGATCCCGCCCCGGTCGTTGACGTCGTCGAAGACCCGCTGCGCGGTCTTGACCACCTCGGCCGTGATGAAGCTGCCGGTCAGCCCGGCGATCGCGCCGATCTTGATGCTGTCGTCGGAGCTGCAGCCGGTCAGCAGGGTGGACGCGAGCGCCGCCGCGGTGGCGAGGCTGCCTAACTTGGTTGCCGCTCTCATGCGGGGCGCTCCGGACGGGATCGGGGACGGGGACGCGGGGAGGTCAGTGCCGGGTGCGGGACTCGCCGAGGTAGGCGGCGATGACGACCGGGTCGGTGAGCACCTGCTCCGGCGGACCGGCGGCGATCACCTGGCCGAAGTCGAGCACCACGACCTGGTCGCAGGTCGCCCGCACCACCTCGATGTCGTGCTCGACCAGCAGCAGCGAGGTGTCGAACCGCTCCGGGATCTCCACCAGCCGCTCCACCAGCAGCCGGGTCTCGTCGGCGGAGTGGCCGGCGGCGGGCTCGTCGAGCAGCAGCACCGGCGGGCGGCCGACGGCGAGCCCGGCGACCTCCAGCAACCGGCGGGTGGCCACGTCCACCGCCTCCATCGGGGTGTCCGCGGGCGGGCAGCCGAACAGCGCGAGCTGCTCGTCGATCTCCTTGGGCGACACCGACCGGCCCGCGGCCACCTGCAGGAACATGCCGACCGAGATGGCGGTCGGCACCCGCAACTGCTGGAACGAGCGGCGCACACCCGCGCGGGCGCGGTGGTGGGCGGACAGGTCGTCGATCGGCTTGCCGTCGAGCAGGACCCGGCCGGTGTAGCCCGCGGCGAAGCCGGTGACGGCGTTGATCAACGTCGACTTGCCCGCGCCGTTCGGCCCGACCAGGCCGACCACGTGCCCGCGCGGGACGACCAGGCTGACGTCGTTGACCGCGACCAGGTTGCCGAAGGCGACCCGCAGGTCGCGGACCTCCAGCGCGGGGGCGCCGCGGCCGAGCACCCGCACCGGCCGCATCGGGCCGAACACCGACACGTGCGGCACCGCGGCCACCGGCGGGTTCTTCGCCAGCCTGCGGCGCCGCCAGCGTGAGCGGGTGAGGTCGGTCTGGCTGCCGCCCATCCGCAGCACCTGGATGGCGCCCACGGCGAACAGCAGCGCGGCCAGGTCCTGCGGGATGCCGATGGAGTCCATGACCTCGGGCACGACCGCGCCGATGAGACCACCGGCCAGCGCGCCCTCGATGTGGTTGGTGCCGACGAAAAGCGCGATGGCGAAGAGGGTGACCGAGGTGAACGAGGCGAAGTTGCCCGCGGTCAGCACCCCGAGCTGGCCGGCCATCAACCCGCCGCCGATGCCGGCGACGAACGCGCTGAGCGCGAACGCGGCGAGCTTGCCGATGGTGACGCTGATGCCGTGCGCCGCGGCGGCCCGCTCCGAGTACCGGATCTCCACCAGCGCGCCACCGAGGCGGCTGCGGTCCAGGAAGTAGAGCGCCACGAAGATCACCGCGACCACGATCGCGGTGAGCACGAAGTAGGCCTCGTCGGTGTCGAACAGGTCCGGCCTGCGCACGAAGTCGTAGGTGTCGAGGCCGGGGTAGGCGACCCCGCCGAACACCACGTCCAGCGCGGTGGCGAAGGCGAAGGTGGCCACGGCCAGGTTCACCCCGCGCAGCCGCAACGCCGGGAGCCCGATGAGCAGGCCCGCCACCACCGCGGCGAGGCCGCCGAGCAGCAGCCACACGTAGAAGCCGCCGGGGACGTCGGCCACGTTGGCCCAGCCGACCACCCAGGCGCCGATGCCCGCGAAGGACAACTGGCACAGCGAGATGACACCGGCCCGGCCGGTGATCAGCCCGTAGCTCTGCATGAAGACGACCGACACGGCGGCCGTGGTCAGCACGAACAACTGGTAGCTGCTCGCCACGCCGGTCAGCACGGCCACCACCACCGCCGCGGCCACCAGGCCGAGGACGAGCGGTCTGGCTGGCCGCGCGGCCTGCCGCGACCGGGGAGACTCCAGCGCAGTGTCCACTTCAGACTCCAGTCGCGGGTTCGGTGGCGGGGTTCAGTGGCGGGTTTCGCCGAGGTAGAGCGCGTGCAGCAACCTGCCGTCGGCGCGCAGCGCGGACCCGTCGCCCGCGTAGACCAGTTCACCGCGGGCCATCACGTAGGCGCGGTCGGCGATGCTGAGCGCGAGGTTGGCGAACTGCTCGACCAGCAGCACGCCGACGCCGTGGTCGGCCAGCCTGCGCACCGCCCTGGCCAGCCGCTCCACCACGATCGGGGCGAGGCCGAGGGACATCTCGTCGATCAGCAGCACCTTGGGCCGACCGAGCAGCGCCCGGCCGACCACCAGCATCTGCTGCTCGCCGCCGGAGAGCAGCCCGGCGGGCGCGGAGATCTGCTTGCGCAGCTCGGGGAACAGGTCGAGCACCGGGTCGATCGCCCGCCCCGGCGGACAGGCGGCCCGCAGGTTGTCCTCAGTGGACAGATCGCGGAACACGGTGCGGTCCTGCTCGATGTGCGCCAACCCGGCCCGCGCCCGGCGCCACGCGCGCAGCCGCTCCACCCGGGTGCCGCCGAGGGTGATCCGCCCCGAGGCGATCGGGATGGCCCCGGAGATGCCCTCCAGCAGGGTCGTCTTGCCCGCCCCGTTCGCGCCGAGCAGCACGGTGACCGCGCCCCTGGCCACGGTGACCGTCGCACCGCGCACGATCGGCAGACCCGACCGGTGCACGTACACGTCCTCAATGGACAGAACGTTCACAGGGAAAAGCACCATCCTAGGGGATAACGGGGCGCGGCGGTGTGGCGAACAGCCTGCGCCCGCGCGCACACCCCCGGTGTCCGTAGAAATACCGAAAAACCGTGGAACCGCTGGACACGCCGACCGGAAACCGGCACGCGCGCGAGAACGGCCCACCCCGAAGTCCAGGGCGGGCCGCTTTCTCGTCGCCATCCCGCCAACCGCGGGACCACTATCGGCAACAAACGGAGACGAACGTTCGGTCGTCGGACGAAAGGACTAATGACCACAACCGCATTGCCCCGGCGGGCAGTGCGCGCAGCCCTTGGCGCCGTCGGGCAGGTCGAGGGCGGGGTTGCGGTCGCAGAAGCCGTGGGGGCGCAGCAGGAAGCCGCTGTAGTCGACCGGCATGACCGGCCAGTCCTCCGGCCGGGGCACGTGCGTCGGGCCGAACACGTGCCAGAGGACGAGGTCCTGGCCGTCGAGATCCCGGTCGGCTTTCGTCCACGTCGGTAGACCCGATCCGCCCGGGTGCTGGTTCGGGTAGTCGCCAGCCGGGAAGTTCTGCGCCTCGTCGTGCCGGGTGACCCACAGGTGCTTGGTGGCGAACGCGGCGCGCTGGGCCACGGTCGACTCGGGTTGGGCGAGCAGCGCCGGGCCGGTGTGCGGCATCAACTGGTAGGCGCGCGGCTTGCCGAGCCGGTTGGCGCTCTCGGCGCTGCGGATGATCCAACTGCGCGCCTTGGTCGAGTCCGACATCCGCTGGGCGGTGGACTCGCTGGTCAGCGGGGTGGTCGTGGTGGTGAACGCGTTGCCGTACGGGTTGTCCGGCCCCATCGGGATGCCGACCACGTCGACCTCGTCGACCGAGTTGCGCTCCCCCGCGACCTCCATGTCCAGCCGCGCGCAGAACAGGTGCTGGTGCACCGGCGCCATCAGCCCCGGCGCGATCTCCGCCGCGTACGGGGAGGTGCTGCCCGGCTCGGCGGCGCCGCAGAACACGATGCCGGTGGCCTTGGCCTCCAACTGGATCGAGCCGTCCTGGTAGAAGTACCAGAAGAAGCCGTAGTCGTAGTTGCCGATGGTCGCGAAGAACGACACGACCAACCGGCGCGAACGCCGGACCTCCACCGCGCCGGTGAGGATGTTCGTGTGCTTCCAGAGGATGCCGTAGTCCTCTTCGTGCATGCAGATGGCCTGCGGGATCGTCACCGCGTTGGCGTGGTCGTCGGCGACGACACCGTCGAAGTAGTGGATGACGCCCAGGCAGTCGCAGCCCAGCTTGAGGCTGTTGGCGTTCTTGCCGAGCAGGTACTCACCCGCGTCGAAGTACGAGATCCAGTACCGCCACGGCGCCGGGTCCCCGTAGGGCACGACCATCTCGGCCATCGACGCCCGGTACGCGACCGACCGGTACTCCCCCGCGTTCTCGGCGAACTCGATCCGGTGCAGGGTCAGCCCCTCCCGGGCGTTGAACCCGACCCGGAACCGCCAGCCCTCCCAGGTCACCTCGTTGCCGTCGACGGTGAAGCTCACGCCATCGGGCTGGGTGATCTCGATCGGCTTCAGCGTGGTCCGCGCGGGGCCGACGTGCTCGGCGTCGAAGTTGCCGTGCTCGGCGGGGACGGGGACGTCGCCGGAGTCCTCGACCGAGATGACCTCACCGGTGATCAGGTCGACCTTCGCGAGCAGCCCCTCCACCGGGTGCGCCCACGGGCTGTCCTCCTCGAAGTCGCGCAGGAAGGTCAACGCGCGGAGAACCCGGCGCCCCTCTTCCTCCGGGTAGCCGAAGTGCCCCGGCGACAACGGCGCGACGAACGCCAGGCTGAAGTCCTCGACTCCCCGGCGCCGCAGCGCGGCCTGCCACCGCTCGTCCGCGCGGACCAGGTCGGCGCTGCGGTCGTACTCCTCGAGCAGGACGGCGGGCTGCCCGGTGCCGACCGCGAGGTCTTGCCAGCTCGTCAACTCGCCCTTGACCAGGTCGACGGTGGCCTCGCTGGCCACCCCGGTCGCCACGTCGAGCACCACCGCGAGCGCCCGCCTGCTGAACACGTCGCCCTCGACGAAGCTCCTGACCTCGGCCTTCGGCGGCTCGACCAGCAGCACGCTGGGGAACCGGGTGGTCTCACCCACCCGCCCGGCCGCGACCAGGACCTCGCGGACACGGGCGATCTCCGCGCCTGCCAGCGGGTCGAGCGGGTGTCGGACGAGCGGGGTCGTGGCAGTCATATGGCCGAGTATCGCCGCTGCGGCCGGGAGGGGTCTTGCCGTGGGGTGCCCACCGGTTGACCGGCAGGGAACCCCACCCGATCGAGTGGATGCCGTACGGTGTCCGGCCATGGAGCTCGGGGAGTTGGCCGATCAGGCCGAGTCGGTGTCGGCGGCGTACGCGGCGCGCAACGGGTTCGCCCGGGACGGCGACTGGTTCATGGTCAAGCTGCAGGAAGAGATCGGCGAGGTTGCCCAGGCGTACCTGCGTCGCGCCGGGCGTGGACGGTCCCAGGGCGCGAGCGCGGCGGAACTCGACGCCGCGTTCGGGGACGAGGTCGCGGACGCGCTGTGCCACCTGCTGCTGTTGGCCCGGCACGAAGGGGTCGATGTGGCGGGGCACGTCACGGCGAAGTGGCTGAGCCGGCTGCCGGGCGCACCCGAAGTCACGGACGCGTAGTACCGAGATCCACCAGGCTGACCTCGGGCAGGGTGCGCGCGGGTCCGTCGCCGCTGACCCGGATCAGCGGGAAGCCGCGGGGGTGGGTTGAGCCCGCCGTCTCCTCCCACACCGAGTCCTCGATGGCGTGCAGGGCGGAGACCACGAACCCGACCAGGTCCGTGCCCGTGCCCACCAGCAGGACCTTCCGCTCCGACGAGCCGGTTTCCGGTTTGCCCAGCGCGTCCGCCAGTTCGACCAGCGGCACGGCGGAGCCCCGGTGGGTGAACAGGCCGAGGATGCCCGGCGTGCTGACCGGCAGCACATCCGCCGGGTAGTCCAGGACCTCGTTGATCTGCATGAGGTCGGTGGCCACCTCGATCCCGGCGCGGTAGGTCAGCATGGACCGCGTGGCGGGCCGCACCGCGCGACCGGTGTCGTCGGTTTCCCGGACCACGGCGGGAGCCTCGTCCGGGGTGTCGACGACCGCCAAGGTCAGCGCGCCGAGGCTGAGCACCTCCGGGTCGGCGACGACGGCGTCGGAGTCGATGACCAGGTGTTGGACGTCGTTCTCGGTGAGTGTCCCGGCCAGGAACGGCATGGCGGACCTGACCGCGCGCGGCGGCGGCATGATGTCGTCGGACACGATCGACGCGACGTTGGTGACCTCACCGACGGCGAGCACCACCATCCCCCGGCCGAGCCGGAGGCACACCCCGCGCGTCAGTTCGGCCTGCGTGCCCAGGCCGAGCAAGGCGAGCGTGTCGACGACGGCGACCCACGAGTCGCCGACCTCCGCCACACCCACGCAGGCACCCTTCGCCATCGGCGACGGCTTCACCCGCAGTTCGGGCACCACGGAGTGCACGTGCTCGACCCCGACGCACAGCCGGGTTTCCGCGCAGCGCAACAACAACACCGTGTTCAGCGACGCCCCGGTCTCCCGCTGGTGGGTCCGCAACTCCTCCTCCTGACGTCCACGATCGCGCACCGAGGGAACCCCCGGGAGCGCGGTCACGGCGTCGAAGTCGAGGATGCTGACCAGGCCCGCCGCGGACTCGAAGCTCGTCGAGAACAGGCCGTCGGAGGCGCCCGCGAAGCGCAGGTGGAACAGGTCGTCCGGGACGACCGACTCGACCCCGAGGATCTCGTCGGCGAGCAGACCGATGACGTGGCCGTCGTGCGCGGCGACCACGATCACCTCCGGTTCACCGGTCGGGTCGCCGCCCACCAGGTCACGCAGGCTCAGGACCGGGATGGCCAGGTGGCGCAGGGTGACCGCGCCGCGCACGGCGGCCGAGCGGATCGGCAGCGGTTCGAGGCGGTCGGGCGCCGGGATGACCTCGCGCAACTGCGACAGCGGCAGCGCGATCCGGCGACCGTCGACCAGGAACGCCCCGTACAGCAGGTCGACGCCGGTCACCGGGTCTCCCCGGTGAGCTGCTTGATGAGCGCGTTCACCTCCGAGGAGGTGTCCTGCTGGCGTCGGGTCGACTCGGCGATCACCTTGATCGACTCGGTCGTCTTCTCGACGCTGGCCAGGATCTCGGTGAACGCGACCTGCGCGCGCTGGGACACGGTGGCGCCGTGGCCGACCCGCTCGGCCGAGTCGCGGATCAGATCGGTGATCTCGCGGGCGGCGTCCGACGAGCGCTCGGCCAGCTTGCGGACCTCGGCGGCGACCACGGAGAAGCCGACGCCGTGCTCACCGGCGCGGGCGGCCTCGATGGAGGCGTTGAACGCCAGCAGGTTGGTCTGCCCGGCGATCTCGGAGATCACCCGGACGATCTGGGCGATCTTGTCCGAGGACCGCTCGATCAGCCCGATCGCCTCGATCGACTGGTGCAGCTCCTGCGCGCCGACCTCGGCGTTGCGCTGGGTCTGCCCGGCCAGGTCGCTGGCCCGAGCGCTGCTGCGGACGATCTCGTCGATCGAGTCGAACAGCGCCTGGATGGCGGTGCTCATCTGGTCGGTCTTGCTGGCCAGCCGCTGCTCCAGGGCGACCTGCTCGGTCACGTCGTAGGCGTACTTGACGACCTTGAACGGCTCGCCGCGCAGGTTGAAGATCGGGTTGTAGCCCGCCTGGATCCACACGTCCCGGCCGAACTTGCCGACCCGGTGGAACCGGCCGGCGAGGAACTCGCCGTTGCGCAGCCGCAGCCAGAAGTCGCGGTACTCGGCGGAGGTCACGTAGTCCTGGGTGCAGAACAGGCTGTGGTGCTGACCGACGATCTCGCGCACCGAGTAGCCCATGGTGCGCAGGAAGTTGTCGTTGGCGCTGAGCACGGTGCCGTCCAGGTCGAACTCGATGACCGCCTGGGACCGGCTGACCGCCTCGACCTTGCCCTCGAACTCGGCGTTGCGCAGCTTCTGCTCGGTCACGTCCATCGCGTACTTGACGACCTTGTACGGCCGCCCGTCCAGATCGTAGATCGGGTTGTACGTGGCCTGGATCCAGATCTCCCGACCGTCCTTGCCGATCCGCTTGTACTCACCCGCGTCGTGCTCACCACGACCCAGGCGCTCCCAGAACAACTGGTACTCCACGCTCGCGGCGTGTGCGGCGTCCACGAACATGCGGTGGTGCTGGCCGACGACCTGGCCGCGGCTGTACCCGACCAGGTCGAGGAAGTTCGCGTTGGCGTCGAGGATCTTGCCGGTCAGGTCGAACTCGATGACGGCCTGCGCGCGGTCGATCGCGTTGACCTTGCCCTCGAACTCGGCGTTGCGCAGCCGGGTCTGGGTGACGTCCATGGCGTACTTGACGACCTTGTACGGGTTGCCGTCCAGGTCGTAGATCGGGTTGTACGTGGCCTGGATCCAGATCTCCCGACCGTCCTTGCCGATCCGCTTGTACTCACCCGCGTCGTGCTCACCACGGCCCAGGCGTTCCCAGAACTGCCCGTACTCGGCGGAACCCGCGTAGACCGGGTCGCAGAAAACGCGGTGGTGCTTGCCGATGACCTCTTCGTGCGAGTAGCCCAGCAGCTTGAGGAACACCGGGTTGGCGCTGATCACGGTGCCGTCCAGGTCGAACTCGATGACCGCCTGGGCGCGGCCGAGCGCCTCGACCTTGCCGACGAACTCGGCGTTGCGCAGCTTCTGCTCGGTCACGTCCATCGCGTACTTGACGACCTTGTACGGCCGCCCGTCCAGGTCGAAGATCGGGTTGTAGCTGGCCTGCAGCCACACCTCGTGCCCGCCGCGGGCGACCCGCTTGTACTCGCCGGTCGCGTGCTCGCCGAGGCCGAGCCCGCGCCAGAAGTCCCGGTACGCCTGGCCGCGGGCCTCGTCCCGGTCGACGAACAGCCGGTGGTGCTGGCCGACGACCTCGTCCCGGCTGTAGCCGAACAGGGACAGGAAGTTCTCGTTGACGTCGAGCACGATCCCGGCCAGGTCGAACTCGATGACGGCCTGCGCGCGGCCGATCGCGTCGACCTTGCCCTTGGCCTCGACGCTGCGCAGCTTCTCCTGGGTGATGTCCAGGGACAGCTCGACCACCTTGTGCGGGGCGCCGTCCAGGTCCAGGATCGGGGTGAACGACGTGCGCAGCCACACCTCGCGGCCGTCCTTGCCGATCCGCTTCACCTCGGCGGTCGACGACTGACCGGCGCGCAACCCGTCCCACAGCCTGCGGTAGGCCTCGCTCGCGGTGTGCGCGGGCTCGCACAACTGCCGGTGGTGGACACCGGTCAGCTCGTCGTGGGTGTAGCCGAGCAGGGCGAGGAAGTTGTCGTTGGAGGTCAGCACGCTGCCGTCGAGACCCAGCTCCAGCACGGCCATCGAGGAGTTCACCGCGGCCTGCTTGGCGGCCAGTTCGTGCGCGTGGCGGTAGCGGTCGGTCAGGTCGTCCCACACGACCAGCACCTCGGCGCCCTCGCCGATCGGGCTCGCGCCCAGCCGCACCCAGCGGGTCCGACCGGCGCCGTCGAGCACCGGCTGGTCGGTGGCGCGCTCGCCGGTGCCGTCCAGCAGCCCGGCGACCACGGCGGCGGGCAGCTCCCACAGGCCTGCCAACGGGGTGCCGACCAGGTCGTCCAGGGTGCGAGCGGTGAACGTCAGCGCGGTCTCGTTGGCACCGAGGATGGTGCCGGTCGCGGCGACCTTGAGCACGGCCCGGTTGACCAGGACCATCCGCAGGCTCGCCGCCTGGGTGGCCGCGTCACCGGGGCCACCACCCGCGACCAAGGCGTCCAGCGGGGTCAGGCCGTCGATGCTGTCGCTCACAAGTACTCCCTCGTGCCTCACCGGGGGGCGAACCCGCTCCCATCGGACCCCATCGGGTCTTGGCCGGTTGAGCTGAGGCAGGCGCGCGACATCACACCGCGTGGAGCGGGAAGACAACCCGACCCGGGGTGGGGCTATTCCGGGTGCCCACATCCCGGGCTGGGTGTGACCAGGCGGGTAGCGTCGGTGGGGACCCATACTGGCGAGGAAGGGGACCTCCGGTGGCTACCCCGCTGTCCATCCTGGATCTGGCGCCGATCGCGGCAGGCCGAACCGCAGGCGACGCGCTGCGGGAGACGATCGAACTGGCGCGTCGGGCGGAGGAGTTCGGCTACCAGCGGTACTGGGTGGCCGAGCACCACTTCACGCCGGGGGTGGCGGCGTCGGCGCCGCCGGTGCTGGTGGCGTTGATCGCCTCGGCGACGAGTCGGATCCGGGTGGGGTCGGGGGCGGTGCTGCTGGGGTACTACCCGGCGGTGACCGTGGCTGAGCAGTTCGGGACGGTGGCGTTGGCGCATCCCGGGCGGATCGACCTCGGGCTGGGGCGGTCGGGGTTGGTGAAGGCGGCCGACTTGGTCAAGCGGTTTGCCTCGGTGAGTGCTCCGGCTGCGGTTGATCGGGTGGTGGATGGGTTACTGATTCCTGGGAAACCCCGGTCCACGCTGAATCGGACTGAGGTGTTGGAGCGGCTGGAGACGAATCAGCGGCTTCTTGGTGCTCGGGATGAGAAGGTTGATTACGGGGATCATGTTCGGCAGGTATTGGCTTACTTCGCCGGCGGGCATACTCATGCTGATGGGCGGGTGTTTCATGCGCCTGCTGCTGAAGGTGCTGATGCGCAGGTTTGGGTGTTGGGGTCTGGGGCGGGGCCGAGTGCTCAGGCCGCGGGGGAATTGGGGCTTCCGTTTACTGCCAACTACCACGTGAGTCCGTCGACGGTGTTGGAGGCTGTTGAGGCTTACCGTTCCGCTTTTGTGCCCTCGCCGGCGTTGGCTGAGCCGTATGTGATGGTGTCGGCGGATGTGGTGGTTGCGGAGGATGGGGAGACTGCGCGGGAGCTTGCTTCGCCTTATGGGCAGTGGGTTTTGAGCATTCGTCGTGGCGAGGGGGCGATTCCGTTTCCGTCGCCGCGGGACGCCGCGGAGTTTGAGTGGACGGATGAGCTTCGGTCGTTGGTGGCGGATCGGATTGCTACCCAGTTCGTGGGGACGGCGGCGGATGTGGCGGAGCGGTTGCGGACGTTGCAGCGGGTGACTGGGGCGGATGAGTTGATGGTTACGACGATTACGCATGAGTTTGCTGATCGGGTGCGGTCGTTTGAGCTGTTGGCTAAGGAGTGGGGGAGTTAGGGGTTCGGGATTTCGGCCTGGTCGCCTGGCGGCGACGCCGGCCATTGGCGCCAGATAATGCTTGAGTGCCCGTTGTGGTGAAGTTGTTTTGTCTGGGGCCCCTAGCGGCAGCCTGGGTAAGGCTAAAAGGCGGGGCCACTGGAAAGCGTGGCCTTACCCGCCCGCCGGCTTAGGCCACCGCTCCCCCCAAACAAAACAACTCCACCACAACGGGCGGTTGGGATCGGCGGGTTTCGAGGCGCGCGGGGCGGGAGTGGGGCTTCGTCGATATGGGCGGGCTGGTTCGAGGCGCGCGGGGCGGGTATGGCGGTGTGGGCGGACCACCGGTAGCGGTGGTCCGCCCACACCTTGTGGGTTAGCTGGTTTGGAGGGTTACGTCGTCGATGAGGAAGCTGGTTTGGAGGCTGGCGTCTTCGACGCCGGTGAACTTGATGGTTACGGACTGGCCTGCGTATTGGCCGAGGTTGATTGAGCGCTGCTCGTAGCCGCCGTTGGCGTCGGTGTTGGAGAAGGTGCCGACGGTGGTGCCGTTAACGGTGACGGCCAGGGTGTCGTACTGGACGGCTTCCGTCTCGGCGGTGGTGATGTGCAGCCAGTAGGTCAGCGTGGAGTTGGAGCAGCCCGCCGGGATGGTGACGGTCTGCGCGGCGCTGTCCGTGCGGGGGCTGCCCCAGCCGTTGAGCCATGCCTTGTAGTTACCGGCGCGGGGAGACTCCTGGGCGGAGTTGTCGATTACGCCGGAGGTGGTGGTCCAAGGGGAGGTACCACTCTCAAAGCCGCCGTTGACGATGACGTCTTGGCCGCAGCCGCCGGGGTTGCCCTGGTTGACGGTGAGGGTGAACGACGCCGAACGGGTTGCCGAGCCGACGCCGGAGATGGTGATGGGGTAGGTGCCTGCGGCTGCTGATTGGCCGACCGAGATCGTTGCCGTGGCGGACGATCCTGTTTGGATGGAGGTGGGGTTGAACGCCACTGTGACGCCGGTGGGGGCGCCGGTGGCGGACAGGGTCACCGTTTGGGCCGAGCCGGAGGTGGTTTGGGTTGAGACGGTGGTGGTGACGGACTCGCCGGGCTTGGCGGTGCCGGAGCCGGGGTTCACCGCGACGGTGAAGTCGTTCACCGGGGGTGGGGTGTTGGTGACGGCCTGTTTCCAGAGGGCGTAGGCGACGCCGTCGGCGGAGCGATCAAGCGCAGTGGTGTTGATGTTGCTGGTCGTGTCGCAGGCGCTGTGGTAGCAGGAGTCGTACGCCGCGTTGGCGGTGCCGCCCCATTTTTGGGCCTGGGCGGCGGTCTTGCGGGCCGACGCGCCGGTGGCGTAGCCGGAGGCGGCGATGCCCGCCTGGGTGAAGGGGTAGTCGTCGGAGCGGCCGACGCCCTCGACGTCTTCCTCGGGGGACAGGTTGAGGGTGTCCCAGTAGGCCTTGAGGGGGGCGGAGGCGGCGCTGTTGATGTTGTTGATGAAGTAGCCGCCGTTCTTGGAGGCGACCATGTCGAAGTTGTAGTAGGCCTTGATCGCGGTCTTCTGCGCCTGGGTCAACTGCGCGACGTAGTGCTTGGAGCCGTTGAGGCCCTGCTCCTCGTCGGTCCACCAGGCGAAGCGGACGTGCTTGGCCACGGTCGGGTTCTTCGCCGCCAACTGCAGCGCGACCTCCAGGATGGTGGCCGAGCCGGAGCCGTTGTCGTTGATGCCCGGACCCGCCGAGACGCTGTCCAGGTGCGCACCGAACATGATGACCTGGGAGGCGTCGCCGCCCGGCCAGTCGGCGATCAGGTTGTTGGACACGTAGGTGCAACTGGTGCAGCTCTGCTCGGCCACGGTGAAGCCCGCCGCCTGCAGCTTGCCCTTGATGTAGGCGACCGACTGGGTGTAGCCGGCGCTACCGGCGCGACGGGTGTTCCCGTTCTGCTGCGCGATCGTGTAGAGCTGGCTCAGGTGCGCCTGGATCGCGGCCGGGTCGATGTTCGGCGGGTTGTTGTCGCCGGGCGGGTTGCCGGTCCCCACGGTGAGGCTGTAGGTCGCCGTGTGGCTGGTGGAACCCTGCGCGGTCACCGTGATCGAGTACGAGCCCTGGGCCGCCGACTGTCCAACCTGGACGGTCGCGGTGGACGCGGCGCCGGTCTGCACCGACGACGGGTTGAACGACACGGTCACACCCGCGGGCTGGCCGGTCGCCGACAGCGTCACGTTCTGCGCCGAACCCGAGGTGGTCTGGGTGTTGACGGTGAAGGTGCCGGAGCTGCCCTGGGTCACCGAACCCGAGGACGGGTTGAGCGAGAGCGAGAACTCGTTGCCGCCCTGCGGGGTGCAGGAGGTCGGCTCACCGGACTGCGTGGGCAGCGAGATCGCGTCCCAGGCGGCCTTGGTGCGGTTGTACAGGTTGCAGGTCTGGTCCAGGCTCTTGGCCGCGGTCAGGGTCGCGACGCGGTACTTCTTGTAGGTCATGCCGCTGGTCTTGAGCAGCATGGCGCCGTAGAAGACCCGCCCGGCGTCCTTGACACCGACGCCGGTGACGCTGGAGCTGTTGCAGGTCGGGCTGGTCGGCTTGCCACCGCCCGGGTTCGAGCCCTCGGCCAGCAGGTAGAACCAGTGGTTGATCGGACCGGCCGCCGCGTGCACCTCGGTGCTCGGGATGGACGCGCTGTAGCAGTTCGGGTTGTTGCCGACCTGCGAGGGGTTGTACATGTTCCGGATCGGACCGGAGCCCTGCAGGTTGATCGTCTCGCCGACCAGGTAGTCCGGGGTGTCCTTGGGGTTGTTGGCGTACGCCTCGGTCAACGCGCCGAAGATGTCGCCGGTGCCCTCACCGAGACCGGCCTCGGACGAGGTGCCGCCGGGGGTGTTCTGGTCGAGGCCGTGGCCGTACTCGTGGCCGACCACGTCCATCGACGCGATCCACTTGTTGGCCGAGTTGTGGCCGATGGTGATCTGCGAGCCGTCCCAGTAGGCGTTGAGCTCGTTCAAGCCGACCTTCGCGGGCCAGCTACGGCCGGAGCCGGTGTGACCGTTGCGGCCCAACCAGTCCCGGAGCATGTTCCACTCCTGGCTGGCGTCGTAGACGACGTCGCCGCAGCCGGTTTCCTTGCTGGACGCGCTACCCGTGCCCCAACTGTCCGAGGACTTGGAGAACACGGTGCCACCGCTGTAGTCGGCGCACTGCAGACCCGGACGGGTCGGGTCGGCCAGCGTGTACGTGCTGCCGGAGTGGGTGGTGTCGATGGACACCTGGCCGTTCCACTCGCTGTTGAGCGTGCCGTCGGCGGCGTCCTCGACCTGGTCCAGGACAGCGCCGGTGGTGGCGTCCACCCAGACGGTCAGATGGCTCGGGCCGCCCGCCTTCTTGGTGCCGATGAGCAGGTGCTCCCAGGCCAGCGCGGGCTTGTCCGCGGTGACCTTGACGACCAGCCTGCCGGTCTCGACCTTGGCGGTGCTCGCCTGCAGGCCGCGGGCGGTGCGCTCGGCGTCGGCCTTGGCGACCTTGGCGGTGGTGGACGGGACGGCCACCTTCGCCCTGGTGCCCGCGACCGTGCCGCGCACGGTGCCCTGGCCGTCGGCCAGCACGGTGGCGTCGCCGCCGACGACCGGCAGGCCGCGCCAACTGCGCTGGTAGCTCACCGAGTAGAGGTCGTTGACGAACGGGGTGACCTGGTCCCGGGTGTAGGTCTCGTCCGGACCCTTGACCAGCGCGTCGAGACCGCTGGTGGCGGCCCGGTCGGCGGCGGAGACGGCGAGCGCCTGCCGGTCCTGGACCTGGTTCGGTTGGCTCTGACCGGCGAACACCGGTGGCGCGGCCACCGCGACCGCCGCACCGGCCAGCACGGCAAGGGCGACCCCGGCCGTCAGCGTTCTGCGTTTCATGTGGATGCTCCTCGTGGGCAGGGTTTTCGCCCGGTGCCCGCGGGAGTGGGCGGATGTCACCGAGCGCAACGAAGCATTCACATATGGCCATGTGACAGTCAATGGTGTCCATGCCGGCAACGCCCGTTTGTCAACATCAGGCAAACCCCTCCCCATGAATTCGCCCACCCATTCACGCGGAGCCCGAGGCGAATATCTCGACGGCGCGCTGGAATTCCACCCGCCGGAATTGTGTTATGCCACGGTGCTATGTCGACGCGTTATGCCGAAGTGCTATGCGGACAACGCCACACGGCGACGCCGAACGGACGAGGACGGCCGACCGGCGCTATTCGGCGAAGGCGCGGACCTCGGGCACGGCGGCCCAGCGGCGGCCCAGCCGCGAGCGCAGCCCGGCCAACTCCGCCGCGATGGTCACCCGGCCCGCCGCCTCGGCCTCGGCCCGCACCGGCTCCGCAACGGCGACCGCAGCGTCCGGCTCCCCGGCGCAGGCGTGCGCGTCGGCCAGCCGCAGCGTCAGCAGCAGCCCGGCCGGGCGCATCCAGTCCGGCACCAGCGCGCACGCCCCGGCGGTCACCACGACGGCCTGACGGGCGGCGGCGGCGTCACCGGTCAACGCGGCCAGGTCGCGCAGGGCGGCGCCTGCGGCGGCGTCCACCCGGAGCCTGCCCGGGTCGCCGACCAGCCACGGGACCTCCAGCAGGTCGCGCTCGCCGAGGCGGCTCAGGCCGGTCTCGGCGGCGGCCAGGGCGCGCAGGCACTCGGCGTCGTCCCCGGCGAGGGCGTGCCCCCTGGCCAGGGCGACCTGGGCGAGCACCCTGGTCCACGCCCGGTCCCCGTCGGCGACGGCCATGGCCCGACCGCAGGCCAGGGCCGTGTCGGCGTCGCCGTCGAGCCGGGCCAGCGTGCTGACCTCGGCGAGCAGCAGCACCCGGGCGGGCACGTCGCCGACCACGTCGGCGCGGGCCAGGCCGTGGCCGAACCAGGCCATGCTCAGCGCCGTCTGGCCGCGCAGCATCCGCAGCCTGCCCGCGATCGCGGCGTAGTGCGCGACCAGCCGCTGGTGCGCCGCGTTGGGTTCGGCGTCGCCGTCACCGAGCCGGATCAGGGCGTGCAGCAGCCACTCGACGGCGGGCAACACGTCGTCCGGGCGGCTCGCCAGGCTGGTGTGCGCGTACTCGACCAGCAGGGCGGTCAGCACGTGCGTCAGGTCCGGCTCCACCCCGTGCGGCGCGGACCGCCGCGGGCCGATCAGCGCCAGCAGGTCACGCGCGGTCGCCAGGTCCGGCACCGGGCACCCCAGCGGGCCGTGCAGCGGGCAGCCGATCCCGTCGACCGGCAGCGCGGCAGGCCAGGACCGCACGGTGACCGGGGCGGTCGCCGGGCGGGCGCCGG
Organism: Actinokineospora inagensis DSM 44258; assembly: GCF_000482865.1. Classification (GTDB taxonomy): domain Bacteria; phylum Actinomycetota; class Actinomycetes; order Mycobacteriales; family Pseudonocardiaceae; genus Actinokineospora; species Actinokineospora inagensis. The sequence goes on from NZ_AXWW01000010.1 coordinate 59,443, forward strand.
GCAACAGGGACAGCAGCGTCCGCTGCGGCGGCTCGGGCTCGCGCACCGGTTCCCGGCACAGCGCGGCCAGTTCGCCGTCGGTGCCCAGCAGCCGGTCCAGGGCGTCGACCAGGTCGGCGGGCGGCACCCGGACGCCGCTCTCCAGCTTCGAGATGAGGCTGTGGTGGTAGCCGACCCGACCACCGAGCTGGGCCTGGGTGAGCCCGGCCCGGCGCCGCCACTCGCGCAGGCGGCGGCCGAACTCCGACCACTGGCGGGACTCCCCGGTCGCGTGGACAGCCATGCCGCCTCCCGCCTCGCGCGTCGTCGCGCGGCCCGGCACGCGCCGGTCGCGAAAGCGCGGACTGTAGCACCGCTCCCGGCGATTCGGTGTGGCCTGCCGCACAACCGGCGACTGGGAAATAAACAGTGCGACGGAACCGAACCGGTTCAGTACATCCGCCGCCCCCACTCGACGCGGCGGACCAATGACGGGCGCGCTATTCCAGAAAGGCGGCCCGTCGATTGGCCGTAATTGTTCGAAATGTCGGTCTTCACCGACGGTGACAATTCACGCCTTGGGCGCGTCGTACCGGTACCCCATGCCGCGGGCCGCCTTGATCGGCGAGTCGTCGGCGGACCAGCCGAGTTTGCGGCGCAACCGCAGCACGGCGAACTTGACCCGGTCCGCGCCGATCCCGGTCGGGTCGTTCCACACGAGGTTCAACAACTGCCGCGGCGAGAGGACCGCGCCCTTGTGCTGCACGAAAGTCGAGAGCAACCGGTACTCGGTCGCGTTGACCTCGGCCTCCACCCCGTTGACGTACACCCGCCGGGACCGGTGGTCCATCCGCACCATGCCGTCGTCGTACACTTCGGACTGGGCCGCGCCGCCCGCCTGCTCGGTGCGGCGCAGGATGGCCTCGATCCTGGCCAGCAACTCGCTGGTGGAGAACGGTTTCGTCAGGTAGTCGTCGGCGCCGCCGCGCAACCCGCGCACCTTGTCGGCCTCCATGCCGTGCGCGGTCAGCAGCAGCACCGGCACGTCGCTGACGTCGCGGATCCGTTCGAGCACCATCCAGCCGTCGATCACCGGCAGCCCGATGTCCAGCAGCACCAGCGTCGGGTGCGACTCGTGCAGCGCGCGCAGGCCCTGCCGCCCGTCCGGCGCGACCGTCACCTCGTGCCCGGCCCGCTCCAGGATCACCCGCAGCGCCAGCGCGATGTCCGGCTCGTCCTCGACCACCAGCACCGTGCTCATCGCTGCCCCATCCCGTCCGCGGTCATCCCCCCGCTGGTGACTCCCCCGGCCCCCACGACCTCGCGCGCGCCGGCCGGCCCGGCCGGATCCGCCGGATCGATGCCGATCGCGCCGGAGAGGTCGGCGTCGAGTTCCGGACCGAGCCCGGTGGGCAGGGTGACCCGCACCGTGGTGCCCACCCCCTCCGTGCTCTCGATGGTCATCGCGCCCTGGTGCACGGCCACGATCTGCTTGCAGATGGACAACCCCAGCCCGCTGCCCGGGATACCGGCCGCGCCCGCGTTGGACGCCCGGGTGAACGCGTCGAACAGGCCGGGCAGCTCCGCCGCGGGCACGCCGATGCCGGTGTCGGCCACCGAGATCGTCCAACTCGCCCGGTCGGATCTGGCGTCCACCCGCACTGCGCCGCCCGCCCTGGTGAACTTCAGGGCGTTGGTGAGCACGTTGTCCAGCACCTGGGTCAACCGGGCCGGGTCGCCGTGGATCTGCGGACCGGGGCCGACGGTGGCGGTGACCGAGATGCCGGAGCGGGCCCCGATCGGCACGTGGTTCTCGGTCGCGCCGGTCACCAGGTCGGCCACGTCGATGTCGGTGAACCGCATCGACAACTGGTTGGTCTCCAACCGGGACAGCAGCAGCAGGTCGTCGACGAGGCGCAGCAACCGGTTGGCGTTGCGGCTGATCACCGCGAGGTGCGCCGCCTGCTGCGCGGTCAGCGGCTCGGTGCTGTCCTCCAGCATCTCGGCGAAGGCGAGCACCGCGGTCAACGGGGTGCGCAGCTCGTGCGACACGGTGGCCACGAACCGGCTCTTGAGGTTCGCCGCCTCCTCCAGCGCCCGGTTGGTCTCCTCCAGCTCCGAGCGGGCCACCGACTCGCGGGTGATGTCCCGGAAGTACCAGAGCGTGCCCATGGTTGAGCTGGCCCGCAGCGGCACCAGGTCGCAGGCGACCACCCGGCCGCCCGCCAGCGACAGCCGCACCGCCCGGTGGGTCTGCCCGGAGCGGATCATCCGGTCCAGCATCTCCCAGGCCACCGCCGGATCGGCGCACTCGCTGGCCACCAGGTCGAGCAGCTCGGCAACGGTGGCGCCGGTGACCTCCTTGCCCGGCCGGAAGATCCGGTCGAACGCGGTGTTGTCCATCAGCACCCGGTAGCCGTCGTCGACGACGACGCCGCCCGCCAGGTGCAGCACCAGTTCGCGCAGCCGGGACCGCTCGATGGCCAGCGCCCGGTCGGCGGCCCGCTTCTCGGTGACGTTGTGGCCGTGCGCGACGACCGCGTTGATCCCGGTCGTCTCCAACAGGTTGATCATGCTGACCGCCAGCACCAGCCACCGGCCGTCGGCGTGCCGGACCCTGGCGTCCACCTCGACCTGGGTGCCGGGCGCGGCGGCCAGCGAGCCGAACGCGCGCTGCAGGCCCGCGAGGTCGTGCGGGTGCACCAGGTCGCGCATCTGCCGCGGGGTGATCGAGCCGACCGGGTAGCCGAGCACGTCGTGCAGGGCGTCGGCGGCCGCGCTCATGGTGCCGTCCTCGGCCACCGTGACCACCAGCGCCCGGTCGGCGACCGGCTGCGGGCCGCTTCGCGGGCGGGGCACGTCGGCCGGGTCCGTGTCGCGCACGTCGAGGGCGCGCACCAAGCCGATGACCGAGCGCAGCACCGTCGTGTCGTGCGGGTCGAGCCCGCCGAGGACGGCCTCGCCGAGCAGATCGGCCACCTGGCTGGGATCGTCCTCGGCGCCGAGCAGCCGGGTGGCCTCGTCGAGCAGGCCCGCGAGCGCGGGCCGAGCGCGGTGACCTGGCTGGTCCGACGACATTGATTCACTCCACTGGCGGTACGGGGCGTCCCCCGCGCCACATTACGAGCGCGGCCGGTCCGGGAGCGCTCATCTGGTCCACCTGGGACGTTTTTCACCACATCGGGTGGTGGCCGGTAGCGAAACCGGTGCGGAACGGTTGTCCCGACCGAGACCGGGGGGTCCACGTTCGACACACTGATCACGACAAGGAGGTCAGATGGCGGACACCACCGCGGGTTCCCCGTGGGACTGCGCGGCCGCGGTGCGCGCCGTGACGTGGGCCGACCGCTCGGGCCGGGCCGTCCACGCCGCGCTCGCCCTGCTGCGCGCCCTGCCCGGGGTGGTCGACGCGGGGGTCGGGTCCCCGGTGGACGGTGCGACCACCACCGTCGCGCTGACCTCCGGCGGGGTGGTGTCGGTGCGCTGCGACGGCGAGCCGGACCCGCGGCTGGCCCCGCTGGTGGACACCGTGGCGGCCACCCTGGACGCGGCGCGGGCGGACGAGGTGATCGACTTCCGGGACGCGGTGATCGCCCAGATGCCCAGCATCGCCGCCCTGTTCGGCCCGGACGACCTGCTCCGCTGGAGCAACATGGTGCACTGGCCGGACGGCACCCCGGTCCGCTACGGCGAGACCACGCTGTCCGCGATCACCGCGCTGGTGCACCCGGACGACCAGGCCGCGCTCGGCGCACTGCTGGCGGCGCTGCGCACCGACCACCCCGGCGGCCAGGTCCGGCACACGGCCAGGGTGCGCACCCCGGTGGGCTGGCGGGTGCTCGACATCGACCTGCTGGACCGGTTCGACGACCCGGTGATCGGTGGCCTGGTCGCCTTCGCGCACGACGTGACCGAGCTGCAGGAAGCCCAGCGGCGCAACAAGGTCACCGCGACCCGGCTCAAGGTGCTCGTCGACTCGCTGCAGGTCGGGGTGCTGCTGCAGGACGACGACCGGGTGCTGATGATCGCCAACACGACCGCGACCACGATCCTGGAGCTGCGCAAGCCCCCGGCGGAACTGGGTGGGCTGCCCGCCGAGGTGGTGCGCGGCCTGCGCGGCATGCCGCCCGAGTACTACGCGGAGCTCGACGAGCTCGCCCGCCGGTGCATGGCCGAGGGGGTGCCGGTGCGCGGGGCGGTGGTGAACCTCGGGCCGAACCGGGTGGTGGAGGTGGACTTCGTCCCGGTCGAGGTGAGCGAGGAACACCTGGGGCACCTGTGGGTGCTGCGGGATGTCACCGAGCAGGTGGAGTCGCAACGCTCGCTGCGCCGCCGCAACGCGGAGCTGTCCCGGTTGGCGTCGTTGAAGACCGAGTTCATCGCGACCGTGTCGCACGAGCTGCGCACCCCGCTGACGACGTTGACCTCGTTGGCACCGCTGCTGATCGACGGCCACGGCGACCCGACGCTGGCGCAGGCGGTCGACCGGAACGTGCACCGGATGGCGACCCTGGTCGAGACGCTGCTGTTCCTGGCCGGGCTCGAGTCGCACAGCCGGACGTTGACGTTGACGCCGATCACGATGGAATCGTTGGTGAGCGAGCAGATCGCCACCCTGTCGTCGGCCGCGGCGGCCCGCACGGTCGCCGTGCGCGACACCACGGCCGAGCGGACGACGGTGCTCTCCGGCGACCGGGACCTGTTGGCGCGCATGATCCACCACATCGTCGCCGCCGCGATCGGCAGCTCACCACCGTCGGCCGCGGTGCACGTGCACTCGGTCGGCGCGATCACCGGGTGGGTGCTGGAGGTCACCGACGAGAACCCGCTGCCCGGCGACTCCGGCAGGCTGTTCACCAGCATGCCCAGCGGCGAGAGCGACCCGCTGATGGGCTCCGGCCTCGGCCTGGTGCTGGCGCGCGCCATCGCCGAGCGGCACGGCGGCGAGATGCTGCTGGAACCCGCGCACAGCGGCCGCGGCACGACGATCCGGGTGGAACTCCCGCTCGCGGGCCCCGGTTCATAGGGTCCGGTCAGCGGCGGCACAGGAAACGCACAGGGCGCGGGTCGATCCTCGGTGGTGGAGAAGAGGAGGCCCGGAATGAACCCCACCTGGCACCTGGCCGGAGCCCAGGGCACCCGGCACGTCAACGCGGACGCGGTCGCCTCCCGCGGTGGCCGGGTCTTCGCGCTGGCCGACGGCATCGGCGACAACGCGGTCGCGGCGGGAGCGGCCAAACTCGCCGCCACCACCGCTGTGATGGCGGCCTCGCCGCGCGAGGGTGTCCTTGCCGCCCAACAAGCCCTGCGCGCCCTGCCATCCGGCGACTGCGTGTTGGTCGTCGCGCACGTCACCGACCTCGGCTACCGGGTGGCCTGGGTGGGCGACGCCCGCGCGTACACGTGGGACGGCACGGTGGTCCGGCAACTCACCCACGACCACACGATCGCCCAGTACTTCGCCGACCGGGGCGTCGAAGTGGCCGCACACCTGGCGAACGTCGTGACTTCGAGCGTCCGCACCGCAACCGACATCGGCGAGGTGGACACCTACCACCGGGGCGGCCTGCTGCTCACCAGCGACGGTGTCCACAAGGGACTGTCCGACACCTCGATCGCCTCCCTGGTCCGGCGCTCACCCGACCCGGCCGCGGCACTCGTGTCATCGGCCCCCGGCAACGACAACGCGACCGCGCTCATGGTGGAACGCGGCGCGGAACTGCCGATCTTCGTCGCCGCCTAGACGGACGCGGAGGTCTCCTGCCGCAGCGGTGCGAGCGCGGTGCTCCAGGCGACAACCTGGTCGAGCATCGTCGTGACGGCAGGCCGGTTGTAGTCATTCGGCTTGAACACGGAGAAATTCTCGAACTCGGTGAGCAACGACAGCACGACCTGCTGCCGCACATCAGCCATCTGCAACTCCCCCGCGACAAGCCGCAGGTGCTCCACGGCCCGCGCACCCCCGGCCGACCCGTAGGAGACGAACCCGACGGCCTTGTTGTTCCACTCCGCGTACAAGAAGTCGATGGCGTTCTTGAGGACCCCGGACGTACTGTGGTTGTACTCCGGGGTGACCATGACGAACCCGTCATAGGCCGCGATCTTCGCCGCCCACTCGCGGGTGTGCTCGTTCTGGTACTGCCCAAGCGACGCCGGAATCGGCTCGTCCAAGTGCGGCAACGGGTAGTCGCGCAGATCGATCAGGTCGAAATCCGCGTCCCCCCGCCCGTCGGCCAGCCCGTACACCCACCTGGCCACCTGCTCCCCCACCCGATTCGGCCGCGTACTCCCGATGATGATGCCGATCCGCGTCATATGCCCAGCCCTCCTGGTCGATTCGTGCCTTTCGGAGCGTACGACGACTTTTGTGCCACCTCGGCTTCCGCGGTGGTGGTTGAACCTCTTTTCGTTGCCCCACCAGGTAAGTGTCGGTCTGTGTCCTGTCCGGACTTCACCCGTCCAGGCGACAAAACTTATCCACAGGCTGGCTCTGTCGGCCCGTTGCCAAGATCCACTGTCGGTGAGGGCCAGTAGACTGGCCTCGGGGACGCCCCCCGGGAAGGGTGGGGGCCGGGCTGCGCCCGGTGGGGCGGCGGTAAGAGGTGGTGGTTGGGGGGTGTGGCTGGGGTAGGGCTGGTAGTTGAGTGGGTTGTGCGATCATGGGCGGGGTGTGGGGGCGGCGGCAGAAAGTGAATGAGAATTGGCGTTGGCCGCTCTGAACCCGCAGGTCAAGAAGTGTCCTCCCCGCGCACGCGGGGCTGTTCCCCACCACCGAGATGTTGGCTTGGGGCTTACGGAGTCCTCCCCGCGCACGCGGGGCTGTTCCCCCGCTCGCCTAGGAGAAGACCGGCATGACGCAGTCCTCCCCGCGCACGCGGGGCTGTTCCGTGCACATGTGCACTTGTACAGTGGTCGTGGGTGTCCTCCCCGCGCACGCGGGGCTGTTCCGATCGGTCGCGGGCTGCCCCATTGTGATCCCTTGTCCTCCCCGCGCACGCGGGGCTGTTCCCACCGCAGTCGGGGCTGATCGCCGGGTGGCGCGGTCCTCCCCGCGCACGCGGGGCTGTTCCCAGCAGGCTGGCGTAGGTGTGCCGCAGGGTGTGGTCCTCCCCGCGCACGCGGGGCTGTTCCCAACCCGAGTGGTCCGCGACCTCCACCGTCAACGTCCTCCCCGCGCACGCGGGGCTGTTCCCTTGAGGACGTGCGCGGCCACCACAGCCGGACCGTCCTCCCCGCGCACGCGGGGCTGTTCCAGCTCGGGCAGGCGCTTGGGGTTCCAGCGGTCGTCCTTCCCGCGTACGCGGGGCTGTTCCCCCGGCGACACCCAGCAGCCAGGCCGTGGCCTGGTCCTCCCCGCGCACGCGGGGCTGTTCCGCGAAGTACTTCGCCTGGTCGACCTTGAGCATGTCCTCCCCACGCACGCGGGGCTGTTCCCAGCTTGGCGTCGTAAGTGGGGACGAGGGGGATGTCATCCCCGCGCACGCGGGGCTGTTCCGTTGACGCGCTCTTTCTCCCGCACCCCGGCGACGTCATCCCCGTGCACGCGGGGCTGCTTCCTTGGTCCACAGCGCGAGCGGGCTCGCCCACACGTCGTCCCCGTGTGCGCGGGGCTGTTCCCGAGTTCGTCCGGGGCGGATATTTGTGGCTTCCGCGGTCCCCGTGCACGCAGGGCTGGTCCGGACGGCTCGCGGGCTAGTTCGGGTGTTGGTGGGGCCATTGCGGGTGGGGCTCGGCAGCCCCAGCCGGTGAAGGGCGGGGCGGGTGGGGCTGCCGAGGGTTGAGGGGTTAGATGGTGAAGCGGCCGACGATGCCGCGCATGCGTTCGGCGGTGCCTGCGAGTTCGTCGGCGGCGAGGGCGGTCGACACGGCGCCTGCGGTGGTTTGGCGGTTGTCGTCGACGACGGTGGTGATGCCGGTGGCGATGTCGCGGGCGTCGGCGGCGACCTGGCTGATGGCGCGGCTCATGTCGCCGGTGGTGGCGGACTGCTCCTCCACGGCGGCGGCGATGGTGGTTTGGAACTCGTTGATCCGGCCGATGACGGTGGCGATGCCCGCGATGGCGGCGACGGCGGCCCGTGCGTCCGACTGGATCGTCTCGACGCGGGCGGAGATGTCGCCGGTGGCCCGGCTCGTCTCCTGGGCCAGGTCCTTGACCTCGCTGGCGACGACCGCGAAGCCCTTGCCGGACTCGCCCGCCCTGGCCGCCTCGATGGTCGCGTTCAGCGCCAACAGGTTCGTCTGGTCGGCGATGGCGGTGATGACCTTGACGACCTCGCCGATCTGCTTGGAGCTGTCCTCCAGCCGGGCGATGGTGGCCTGCGTCGCCACCGCGGCGTCCGCGGCCTCGTCGGCGACGGCGGCGGCGCGGCTGGCGCCGCTGGAGATCTCGTCGATGGCGGCGGTCATGCCCTCGGCGCCGGTGGACACCTCGGACACGTGCTCGGACACCTGGTTGGCGATGTCGCCGACCTCGCCCGCCCGGCTCACGCTGGACTCGGCGTTGCGGCGCAGCTCGCCGGACACGGCGGACAGCTCGGTCGAGGCGCTGGCGACGCCCTCGGCGTTGCCCTGCAGCTCCTCGATGGCGGACTTGACCCGGCCGAGGGCGTCGTTGAGCGCGGTGCCCATCTGGCCGACCTCGTCGCCGGTGTCGACGACGACGCGCTGGGTGAGGTCACCGGCGGCCAGGGCGCGCAGGGTGCCGACGGTGCGGCGCAGCGGCACGGTGGCCGACAGGTAGAAACCGACCAGCAGGTAGCCGACCAGCAGCACGGCGAACAGGGTGGCGAGCTCGACCACCAGGGCCTTCTGCTCGAACCCGGAGATCCGGGTGTCCAGCAGCCCGTCCAGCTCGGGGCCGAGCTTGTCCACCAGGTCGGCGGCGGCGGCGCGGGCCGCGTCCCCCGCGGCGGCGGTGATCGCGGTCAGCGAACCCGACGACACGGCGGTGTTGACCTGGGTCAGCACGGCGCCGACCGCGGTCCGCTCGGCGTCCACAGTGGACTGCAGGGCGACCAGCGACGACCGCTCGGTCTGGGCCAGCGAGGTCTTCAGGCCGGTGTCGACGGCGTCCTGGGTGCTGGCCAGCGCGCCCGCGGCCTTGGCCAGGGCGAGCCGGGTGGTCTCGGCCCGCTTGTCGGAGCCGTCCCGCACGGCGAGGGTGGCGTCGTCGACGACCTGACCGGTGAGGTCGAGCAGGGCCGGGAGCCGGAACACGAGCGCGTCCATGACGTAGTAAGAGTCGAGGTCCGGGTCCAGGGTCAGGTTCGAGGCGTCGGAGATGTGCACGGCCAGCGTCAGCAGGGCGTTGGTCGCGGTGGTGTAGGCGTCGTAGGCGGTCTGGCCCGCGCCAGCGGCGGTCGCGGTGGACAGGGCGGACTTGGCCTCCTGCCACGACGACGACACGCCCAACTCGGCGCCGTACTGCTTGTCGACGGCGTCCACGGCGGTCACCTTGTCGGCGAACGACGACGCGGCCGAGCCGGACGACGCGGTCTTGCGGGCGTCGACGGCGGCGCTGGTCAGGGTCAGGACCGGGCGCAGGTAGGCGACGCCGTCGCGCTCCTGCGCGCTGAAGTCGACCTGCGAGGTCTGGATGCCGATGTAGCCCCAGGCGACGAAGCCGAGCGGCAGCAGCAGCACGACGGTCAGCAACAGGATCTTGTAGGCGTACTTCAGTCTGCCGAGTAGAGCACTCGCGGGCGCGAACAGGGACACGGCCTACTCCTCACCGAGGGCACGTTCGTTTCCCGGACACTCGGCTCGGCCGCCGTGCAGTTAAGGACATCACCCCCGAAAGGGGCAGGTCGCTACCGGAACTCACCCGACGTGCACCCCGGGCCTGCGCCGGGGGTCCGGTTCGGCGGTGCGCAGGATCTCCCGGGTGACCGGGGCCGTGTCGCCCTGGCCGAGCAGCAGGTACCGGAACAGGTGGGTGATGGGGTTGCCCTCGGACCACTCGAAGTAGCAGCGCGGCCGCACCCCGGTGGCGTCGCGCAGCGCCAGCAGGATCGCGGCGATCGCGTTCGGCGCGGCGGGGCTGTCCGCGCGCAGCACCCGGTGGCCGTTGACGTCGACTCCGCGCACCCGCAGCACGTCGCTGAAGTCGGACGGGTCGATCACGTCGATCTCCAGGAACAGCACGTCGGCCGAGCCGGGCACCGGGTTGAGGCCGCGCTGCTCGGCCTCCTTCGCGGCGTACTCGGCCGCGTCGCCCGCCTGCCGCTTGTTGGCGATGATGCTCAACCGGCCGTCGTGCTCGATGGAGTCGGTGACGAACCGGCGGGCCTCCTCGTCGAACTCGATCCGCTCGGCGCGCAGCTCGGTGGTCCGGGTGACCCGGGAGATCAGCGACACGACGATGATCGCGGCGACGAAGATGGCCGAGATGGCGATCCCGTCCGGCTTCTCGATCACGTTGGCCACCAGCGCGTAGAGCAGCACCAGGGTCAGCACCGAGAACCCGACCCCGGAGGCGGCGTGCTTGCGGCGGATCGCGGAGACGGTGACGGCGAACGCGCCGGACACCATCATCGCCAGGATGCCGGTGGCGTAGGCCCCGGCCTGGGCGTCGACGTTCGCGTCGAACGCGATGGTGATGCCGATGTTGGTGGCGGTGTAGACCAGCACGACCGGGCGGACCGCGCGGCCCCACTCCGGCGCCATCCCGTAGGACGGCAGGTAGCGCGGCACGATGTTGATCAGGCCCGCCATCGCCGACGCGCCCGCGAACCACAGGATGAGCACGCTGCTGACGTCGTAGGCGGTGCCGAACACCTCACCCAACCGGCTGTGCGCGAGGTACGCCAGCGCGCGGCCGACCGCCTGGCCGCCCGGCTGGAACTCCTTCGCCGGGATCAGCACGGTGGTGATCAGGCTGGTGGACACGAGGTACACCGACATGATCACGGCAGCGGTGGTGAGCAGCTTGCGGGTGTTGTGGATCCGGTTCGCCAGCCGCTGCTCGCCCTTCCCCTTCGCGGCGATCAGCGGCATCATGCTGACCCCGGTCTCGAACCCGGACAGGCCGAGCACCAGCAGCGGGAAGGCCAGGACGGCGGTACCGGCGAGGTTGCCGCCCGAGGTCAACGCGGTCCACCAGTCCGACAACTGCGCGCCGTGGCCGAACAACTCCCCCAACCCGACCACGACGATGACCGCGTTGAGCGCGAGGAACACCGCGACCAGCGGGATCGCCACCGACACGGCCTCGCTGAAGCCGAGCAGGAACACCCCGCCCAGCACCAGCAACAGGACCACGGTCACCCACACCTCGCGGCCGTGCAGGAACGACGGGAAGAACGGGTTCTCCACCATGTGCACCGTCGCGTCCGCCGCCGACAACGTGATGGTGATGATCCACGAGGTGGCGACGAACCCGAGCAGCACCAGCACGAACACCTTGCCCCGCCAGAACGGCAGCAGCTTCTCCAGCATCGCCACCGAACCCTGCCCGTTCGGGCTCTCCTTGGCGACGCGCCGGTACATCGGCAACATGCCGAACAACGTCAACGCCACGATCAGCAACGTCGCGATCGGCGAGATGGCCCCCGCCGCCACCACGGCGATGGCGGGCAGGTACGAGAGCGTGGAGAAGTAGTCGACCCCGGTGAGGCACATGACCTTCCACCAGGCCTGCGGCTCCCCGTGCTCCTCCTCACTGGCCCGCCCCACCGGCTGCACCCGGTGCTCCATCAGCCACCTGGTCACCGCCCGCCGCGGCGGACCCCCCTCCGTCGGCGAGTCCACCTCCGCCGGGAGCAGGTACTCCGGTTCGGTGCTCATCTCGTCCCTGCCGGGGGTGGCGTGCTGCACGGGGTGAAGCATGCCGCATCCGAGTCCATCCCGTGGACCACGCCACTCCACCCACCCGTGTCCGTGATCACCACCCGCGACGTCGATGCCGACTGAGCAGCCCCCGAATCCAGCCTAGTGGGGGGCACCGACAGAAACCGGCTCCCGCGTGGCGGCCTGTGGACAACCTCGACGGCCGGCCGTTCGACACCACCGGCGCGGCCACGTTCGAGGCACAGCGTCAAGATCAAGCCGGTGCGAGCAGCCCCCGAATCCAGCCTAATGGGGCGACCCGGGCCGAGACCGGAGTGAGCGGGAGGCTGTGGACGAACAGCCGCGATGGGGATGGTCGAGGTTCGAGCCGACCTGGGGGTCCACACACAGCCGAGCTGTCCACACCCTCAGCGCAGGACCGGGCTCCCGTCGGTGCCGCCCACTAGGCTCGATTCGGGGGCTGCTCGCACCGGTTCGATCTTGAACCCGGCGACGTGGGCCGCTGACAACCCGGCACCGCGGCATCCATCGAGTTGTCCACAGGTCACCACGCGGGACCGCGTTCCTGTCGGTGCCCCTGGCTAGGCTCGATTCGGGGCTGCTGAGGCCGATTCGATCTTGAACCAGACGGAGTGGGCCGGTGGCAGCCGGGCACCGCGGCATCCATCGAGCTGCCCACAGGCCGCCACGCGGGACCCGATTTCTGTCGGCATCCCCGGCATAGGCCCGAACCGGGGGCTGCTCAGGCCGACTCGACGCGCCCGCGCCCCACAGGGGTCCGGTGAGGGGCGCGTGCGGCAGCCCCTCAGCGACTGTCCACAGGCCGCCGGGCTGTCCACAGCCCCAGCGCAGGACCGGATTCCCGTCGGTGCTGCCCACTAGGCTGGAATCGGGGGCTGTTCAGCGCAGTCGATCTTCGTGCGGGGAGCTGACCTACTCGGCTGGGGGCTTGGGTGGGCGCGGTGGGGGGACCGGGCCTGGGTGGCCCGGTCCCCGGTTGCGCAGGGCGTCCGACAGGAGGGCCGCGGCTTGTTCGCCCGTGCGGGCGGCGGCCTCGTTGGCGCGGCGGAGTTCGCGGTAGACCTCGTCGCGGTGGACCGCGACGGAGCGGGGGGCCTGGATGCCGACGCGGACCACGTCGCCGCGGATGTCGAGGACGGTGACGGTGACCTCGTCTCCGATGCGGACGCTCTCGCCGGTTCGACGGGTCAGCACCAGCACGTGATCACTCCTGTCGAAGCGCGGTGTTCAGGCGGGCAGCAGTCGGGCGCGGATGGGGAGATCTTCCTCCAGGATGACCTGCGCCGCTCGTCGGGTGCTCTGGTCGACGATGACCGGGGCGAGCAGGTTGGCGGTGGCCTCGGCGACCGAACCGGCGGCGGTGACCACGAGCAGGACCAGCAGGTCGGCCGGGTCGGTGGTGCCGAGCTGCTCGAGGACCTGGGTGCTGACCTCGGGCGCGTAGTCGGGGAAGAACGGCGCGGGTGGGACCACCAGGAACCGCAGTTCCGGCTCCTCCACCGAGCGCAGGGTGAACAGCGGCCCGTCCTCGTCCACGGCGACCAGCGCGAACTCGCGGTGGTCGGGGAACCCCGGGATGGGGGTGCGGAACTCGATGGTGGGCAGGCCGTGCTCGGCGCCTGCGGTGGACTCGGTGCTCACGGCGGACGCCGCACCTCCTCGGGCCAGGGTGGCGGTCATCGCAGGAAGTCCAGCAGGGAGGGCTGGACGACCCGCGCGGTGGCGGCGAGGGCGGCCTGGTAGCCCGCGGTCTGCGTCTGCAGGCTGATGATCGCCTTGGCCATGTCGATGTCCTCGATGTCGGTCAACCGCGAGTTCAGCGCCACGGTCTGCGTGCCCGCCGTGTCCTGGGCCGCGGTGAGCTGACTGTACCGACTGCCGATGGAGGTCAACTCCGTGTCGACCCGCGTCTTCGCCGAATCCAACCGATCGAGGTCACCGGTGAGCCCGGACGTGCTGCCGTTGGTCAGGTTGGTCGCGATGGACCCCAGCACGTCGAACACGCTGCTGCCCGCGGTGGTGCCGAACACGTCACCCGACACGTCGACGCGCACCTGGGTGTTGTCGCCGACGCGGCGCATGACCGTGCCGGTGTCACCCAGGTAGGCGCCGGTGTCGTCGAACGCGCGGGTGGACGCGCTGGTGCCGCCGAACACCGGGCGACCGAGGTAGCTCGTGTTGGCCAGGCCGATCATGCTGTCCCGGATGGTGCCGATCTCGGTGGCGATGCCCGCGCGGGCGGCCGGGTCGCTGGCCGCGGGCTCGGACTTGCCCTGCAGCACCAGGTCGCGGGCGCGGTTGAGCAGGTCGGTGGCGCTGGTCAACGCGTTCTCCGCGGTGCTGATGCGGGCGACGCCGTCGGTGGCGCTGCGGGTGTAGCGGTCGCGGGTCGCGATGTCCTGGCGGACCTGCATGGCCGAGACGACGCCGGTCGGCGAGTCGGACGGCTTCGAGACCTGCTTGCCGGTGGTGATCTGCTCGCGCAGCGTGTCCAGGTTGTTGGAGCTGGTGCGCAGGCCGGAGAGCACGCGCAGTTGGGTCGACTGTTCCGTGACGCGGAAGCCGGACATCGGTTAAGCCCCCATCCGGTTGATCAGGGTGTCCAACATGGAGTCAACGGCGCTCATCACCTTGGCAGCGGCCTCGTAGGAGCGCTGGTAGGACAGCATCGAGGTGAGCTCCTCGTCGAGGTTGACCCCGGACGCGGCTGACCGCGCGGCGTCGACCTGGTCGGTGATGGTGCCCTGGGTGGCGGCGGCCTGGGCGGCGGCCTTGACCTTCATGCCGATGTCGGCGACGTTGGTCTGGTAAACCTGGTCGGCGCCGCCGGTGGCGGAGCCGAGCCGGGCCATCACGTCGGCGTTGCCGCCGTCGAGCGCCTTGGTGGCGCTGGACGACGCGGCGATCGCCTTGGGGTCGGTGGTGGTGACGGCGATGCCCGCGGCGGTGGTGCCGCTCATCAGCGCGCCGCCCGCGACACCGGCGGCGGTGAAGCCTGCCGCGTTGGCGGTGTTGACCTGGTTGACCAGGGTCTTGGCGACGTTGTCGAACCGGGTCAACTGGTCGGTCAGCGTCGTGTTGAGCCCGGTGAGCAGTGCGCCCGCCTTGCCGCCCGTCCCGGTGACCGCCGTGGCGTTGTCCGTCCACTGCAGGGTGACGGCGTTGCCGCCCTGCGCGTCGGTGATGGTCGTGCCGCCCGCGACGGCGAGCTGGCGGGCGGTGGCGCCGGTCACCAGCGACGACCCGCCGATGGTCAGGTTGACCGCGTCGTCCGGGGTGCGGGTCACCTGCGCGCCGGTCATCTCCACCAGCGACAGCGCGACGGTGTCGCGCTGGTCGGCGAGCTCGTTGTAGCTGACCCCGGCCGCCTTGGCGCGCACGACCGAGTTGTTCAGGTCGGCCAGGCGCTGCGCGGCGGCGTTGATGTCGCTGGCGGTGCCGCCCAACTGGGTGCGGCGCCCGTCGAACTGGCCGGACAGCTCGCTGGCGGCGTTGCCCAGCGAGTTGGCGACGGACTGGGCGCGGGTCAGCAACTGGGTGCGGGCACCCTGGTCGCCGGGGTTGTCACCGACGTCGGTGAAACCCGCCCACAGGTTGGTCAACTGCGCCTGCAGGCCGTTGTCGCTGGGTTCGTTGTAGACGGTCTGGGCGTCGGTGAGCACCTCGCTGGTGGTGGTGAGCGAGGCGTTGCGCTCGTGCTCGGTGCGGACCCTGGCCTCGACGTAGGCGTCCTGCAGCCGGTTCACCGAGGTGACCTGCACGCCCTGGCCGGTGGAGTTCTTGTCCGGAGTGGACCAGAGGGCCGGGACCTGGGAGCCACCCACCGGGGTGGTTTCCAGGCGCTGCCGGGTGTACCCCTCGGTGCCCGCGTTCGCGATGTTCTGACCGGCCAGCTCCAGGCCCTGGCGCTGGGTGCGCAGGGCGGTGAGGGCGGTGTTGATCCCGCTGAAGGTGCTCATCTACAGGGCCTCGTCCACCAGTCGGGCGCCCACGGCGGCGGGCGCGGTGCTGCCGTCGGCCCGGTACAGGGCGGTCTCGCCGTCGCCGCGCACCACGCGCAGCGCCTCGGCGACCGCCCGGCGGCCGGACGTCAGCAGGTCTCGGTTGGCCTCCACAGCGGACTCGATTTCCGCCGAAAGAGTGGCAAGCGCGGTGCGGTGCTCGGCGAAGACGGCCTTCCACGGCTCGTCGAGTGCCTCGGTGAGCTGGGCCAGGCTCGGGCCGGGCGGCAGGCCCAGCGTGTCGGCGAGCTCGTCGACGGCGGCGGCGCGCAGCAGTTCGGTGCTCTGGATCCGCTCCAGCATCAGCTCGACCTCGTAGGTCGCCGACCCCAGCCACCTGGTGCGGCCCGCGGCCAGCAGCAGGCTCTCCACCTCCAGCTTGAACAGCAGGAGGGACAGCAGCTCGCGCTGCCGCCAGAGGATCGCCGAGGTCTCCACGGGGTTCATCTGCACTGCCTCCGGTAGGCGGGTCCGATGGTTCTCAACAAGCCCTATCGGCCCAGTGGGGGCACGCTTGAGGAAACCGCAGAAAACCGTTCCGAGAGTCGCACCCGAGACGCACCCGGGAGGCACTGGGGACGCACCCTCCGACCCCCACCTTTGACGTCATCAGGGCGGACACACCAACCGCCCGTGACGTCCCAGATGGATGAGCGGCGGAGGAAGCAATGTCCGAGAGCACCACCACCCGCACCACCGACACCGACGCCCTGATCGCGGCGAACCTGCCGCTGGTCGGCCACGTGGTGCGCGAGATGCTGGCTCGGGTCCCCGCGCACGTTCGGCGCGACGAGCTGTTCTCCGCGGGCTCGGAGGCGCTCGTCGCCGCCGCCAACGCCTACGACGCCGCCCGCGGCGTCCCGTTCCCGGCCTACGCCGCGGTGCGGGTGCGCGGCGCGCTGCTCGACGAGCTGCGCGGCCAGGACTGGGCGAGCCGCTCGGTGCGCGGCAAGGTCCGCAAGCTGGAGTCCGCCCGGGACGCCTTCGTCGCCGAGCACGGTCGGGTCCCCTCGGACGCCGAGCTGGCCGAGGCCATGGAGACCGACGTGCGCACCGTGGTGTCCATCCGGGACGACGTGCAGCGCTCGTTCGTGGTGAGCCTGCAGTCCGTGGTGTCCGACAGCCCCGAGGCCACCGAGATGGTCGTCCCGGACGAGCGCGGCACCCCCGAGGACCTCATCGTCGAGCGGGAGCGCATCGGCTACCTGCGCGACGCCGTCGAGGTGCTGCCGGAGCGGCTGCGCGTCGTCGTCGAGGAGTACTACTTCAACAGCCGCCCGATGGCCGAGATCGCCGAGAAGCTCGGGGTCACCGAGTCCCGCGTCTCGCAGTTGCGCGCCGAGGCCACCGCCCTGCTGCGCGAGGGCATCAACTCGCAGCTCGACCCGGAGCGGGTCGGCGCCACCGAGAAGCCGGACGGCTGCGCCGCGCGCCGCCGCGCGTCCTACTACGCCGCCGTCGCCGCCCAGGGCACCCTGCGTACCCGCTTGGCGAAGACGACCGTGCACGGCGTGCCGGTCGACCTGTCCGCCTGATTACCCCAAAAAAATCTTCCCGCCGTTCCTCAGATACCGGCGGGGATAACCGAAAGTTCCGTTGACGGCCCACGGAAGGGCCGACAAGGACTCTCTTCAAGGAGGAAAATCAAATGAGTCTGCGCATCAACTCCAACATCGCGGCCATGAACGCTTACCGCAACCTGTCGGTCAACGACAAGCAGATGTCGAGCTCCCTCGAGAAGCTCTCGTCTGGTCTGCGGATCAACCGTGCGGCGGACGACGCCGCTGGCATGTCGATCGCCCAGGGCCTCACCGCCCAGATCGGCGGCCTCAAGGTCGCGGGCCGCAACGCCCAGGACGGCGTCAACGTCGTTCAGACCGCCGACGGCGCGCTGAACGAGTCGGCTGCCATCCTGCAGCGCATGCGGGACCTGGCTGTCCAGTCGGCCAACGGCGGCTCGCAGGACACCAACGCCCAGGCGGCGGCTCAGACCGAGTTCGGCCAGCTCCAGTCGGAGCTGGACCGGATCGCGAAGACCACCTCCTTCGGCGGCCAGAAGCTGCTGGCCGTTGGCACCGCGGGCGGGGCCGCCTACGCCGGGTCCTTCCAGGTCGGCGCCAACAACACCACGGACGACCGCATCGACGTCACCCTCGACGCGACCGTCTTCGGTACCGCGGGCACCAAGGCCAGCAACACCCTGACCGGCACCTTCAGCAACGCCCTCGACGGTGAGTCCATCACCGCCACGCTGAACGGCACCGGCGCGACCGTCAAGCTGAACAACCCGACCAACCTTGACGACGTCGTGAACCAGCTCAACGCGAACAACAACTTCAGCTCCTCGTTCGTCGCCACCAAGTCGGGCGCGGACCTGAAGATCTCGTCCAAGGTCGCCGCCAACGAGACCATCGCCGTCACCTCGACCGCGTCCGGCCTCACCGCAGGCACCGCGACCGCGGGCACCTCCGGCTCCACCGCCACCGGCTTCGACAGCGCTGGCCTCGGTGTCGGTTCGTCGGTCAACCTGTCGAACACCGCGAACGCCCGCAACGCGATCGACTCCGTTGACTCGGCCATCAAGAGCCTGTCCACTGCTCGCGCCCAGCTCGGCGCGTACCAGAACCGGTTCGAGCACACCATCAACAACCTGAACGTCCAGGTGGAGAACCTCTCGGCGTCCAAGTCGGCGATCACCGACACCGACATGGCCGACGAGATGGTCAAGTTCACCCGCTCGCAGATCCTGTCCCAGGCCGGCACCGCGATGCTGGCCCAGGCGAACCAGGCTCCGCAGTCCGTTCTGAAGTTGCTGGGCTGAGTCAGCCGATTGGCCCGGGTACTGATCAGCCAGATCAGTACCCGGGCTTTTCTCATTATCCGGGCCACCCGGCCGAAGTAACGGGTGACGACCCGTGAGGTTCACGGAATCGACGGAGAAGAAGGCCAGGACATGACTAGTAGCGTCGACGGTCTCGTCAGTGGGCTGAACACCACCACCATCATCTCGCAGTTGATGACCATCGAGGCGGCCCCACAGGACCGCCTGAAGACCAAGGTCAGCGACCAGCAGACCCTCACCAGCGCCTACCAGGCGGTCAACGCCAAGATGCTGGCGGTGCAGAACGCGACGAAGGACCTGGCGACGGCCACCACCTGGACCGCGGTCAAGGGCGCCTCCTCGTCGAGCAACGTCACCGTGAGCACCTCGTCCACCGCGCTGACCGGCACCGCCACGTTCGACGTGAAGTACCTGGCCTCCGCGCACGTGATGACCTCCGCCGTGCCCTCTTCCGGCAACGTCGTCAACGGCAACAAGCTCACCTTCACCAAGCCGGACGGCACCTCGACCGACGTCAACATCACCACCAACACCGCGCAGGGCGTCGCCGACGCGATCAACTCGTCCAGCGCGGGCGTGCGGGCCAGCGTGATCACCACGACCAGCGGCCAGGTGCTGCAGTTCTCCGCCACCGGCACCGGCGCGGCCAAGTCGTTCACCGTCTCGGGCCTGACCAACTCCGCGAACGTGATGACCCAGGGCATCGACGGCCAGGTCAACGTTGGCGACCCGAACAACGGCGGCTACACGCTGTCCAGCTCGGACAACAGCTACACCGGCCTGATCCCCGGGGTCACCGTGACCGCCACCAAGGTCGAGTCCGGCGTCACCGTCACCACCACCGCCGACCCGTCCAAGGCGGCCCAGGCGATGGTGAACCTGGTCAACGCGGTCAACTCGGCACTGTCCACGATCGACTCGGCCAGCGCGTACAACCCGACCACCAAGACCGGCGGCCCGCTGACCGGCAACGCACTGGTGCGCAGCCTGCGCGAGTCGCTGCTCAGCGCGGTCAGCCAGGGCACCGGGTCCGGCAGCTTCGCGGCCAACGGGGTGTCGCTGAGCAAGGACGGGCAGCTCACCCTCGACCAGAGCGCCTTCCTCAACTCGATCACCAGCGACCCGGCGGGCACCAAGGCCAACCTGGGCACCACGCTGGGCGGCCGGTACAGCACCCTGGCCGACGACAACATCAACAGCACCACCGGCAAGATCACCCTGGTGATCCAGGCCGGGGACAGCTACGTGCGCTCGCTCAACGACCAGATCAGCGACTGGGACACCCGGCTGGCGGCCAAGAAGACCGCGCTGCAGACCCAGTACGCCAACCTGGAGACCGCGCTCGGCAAGCTCAAGGACCAGGCCAGTTGGCTCTCCGGTCAGCTCGCCAGCCTGCCCACCAGCAGCTCCTGAGGAGGCTCCTGATGACTTCCCCCGCGCTGCGCCAGCGCTACCTGGCTGACTCGATCACCACCGCGACCCCCGGTCGCCTGCTGGTGATGCTCTACGACCGGCTGTGCCTCGACCTCTCCCGCGGCGTCGACGCGCTCGCCGCGCAGGACCGGGAGAACGCGTCGGAACTGCTGCTGCACGCCCAGGACATCCTGCTGGAGCTGCAGGGCTCGCTGCGCCCCGACGCGTGGGCGGGCGGCCCGGAGCTGGCCAGCCTGTACTCGTACCTGCTCGCCGAGCTGATGCGGGCCAACATCAAGCAGGACGCCGACTCGGTCCGCCGCTGCCTGGCCATGGTCGAGCCGCTGCGCGACGCGTGGCGCGAGGCCGTGGAGACGCTGCCCGCGACGAACGGGGCGTCATGACCCGATCCGCCCCGACGACAACGGCGCCGGGCGCCGCGCCGGACACCACCGGCGCGTGGAACAGGGCCTGGGCCGAGGCGCTCGACCGCCTCGAGGCCGACGTCGCCTCAGCCGAGGCGCTGCTCGTCGACGAGCACATGCTGCGCGAGCTGCCCAAGTTCGACCCGTGGAAACCGCCTGCCGGACTGGGTCCGCTGCCGCTGGACATGCGCCCGCGCGCCGACGCCGTGCTGGCCCGGCAACTGCAACTGGCCACCAAGCTCGCCGCCGCCATGGCGGGCGCCGCCATGCACTCCCTGGTGGTGGGCAAGATGGTCGACGACTCCCACGACCGGGCACGTCCGAGCTTCGTGGACGTGGCGCTCTAGGCCCCTGGGACTTCCCAGGCCCGACAAAGCACTGGCAGACAACAGAAAACGCCAAGAGCGGCGGCACGGACACATCGTCCGTGCCGCCGCTCTCGTTGTCGCGCACCACCATCCCGAGCGTGAATCGGATGATCGCGGGCTCGTGGTCGTCCCGGGTGGGGTTTGGTCTCAGGACCGCGGTGGTCTCGCGGACCATCGGGTGAAACCGCGCTTGTCGCGAAGCGAGTCGCCTGGCCTGCTGCGACTCGGACAGAGCTCCGTCCTGGTCGCGCCGCACAGGAGCCGGGCGTGGGCGAGGTCGACGCGGCGTCCCCGGCGGTCGGCCGGGTGGGGCCCTCCAGGGCGATGGCGAAGGCGACAGTTGAGGTAGCGGCCGCAGGGGTAGCGGTCGGGCTGGTCGAACACGCCGAGCTCGACCAGCTCGTCCGACAGGTGGCCTCGTCGTGGCCCTCCTCCAAGCCGGTCTGGATGGGCGAACCGGAACGCACCCCGGCCGCGCCGGGAACATCAACCCCGGCGGCAGATGATTGTCCTGTGTGGATCTCCCGGTGATCGTCCGCTGATCGTCGGGAGATCCGCGTTTTTCTGGCCTGAGCTGCACGAAGAACACCCGAGTGGTACCCGAAGCGCACCCGATTTCGAGAGCGCGACCACAGACTTTTTCGTCAGCTCAAGCCAGACTCAGACGAACCAACGCGTGAGCACGGACCGCTCACCCCCACCCGCCACGGATCGGCGAACCGGCACCGCGAACAGGAGCACCGGTCGTGTTCGACGATCTGACCACCAAGGCCGTGCGGGCCTCGCTCGACGGTCTGGCGATGCGCCAGCGGGTCCAGGCGAACAACATCGCCAACATCGAGACCCCGGGCTTCAAGGCCAAGCGCGTCGACTTCGAGACCGCGCTGAGCCAGGCCATCTCCAGCGGTGACGGCGCCTCCGACGTGCGGGCCACCATCTCCACCTCCCCGCTGGCCGCCCGACAGGACGGCAACAACGTCAACATCGACGAAGAGACGTTGGGATCAACCGAGACCGGTCTGCGCTACCAGCTCATGCTGCGCGCGATGGACGACCGGTACGGCTTGGTCAGCACCGTCCTGAAGGGTGTGCGCTGACCATGTTCAACCTCATCGACACCGCCGCCAGTGGCGCCTCGGTGCACCGCAAGTGGATGGACGCGGTGTCCGACAACATCGCCAACATCAACAACGTCGCGCCGACCAGCGGCTCCGCCTTCCAGGAGCGCTTCGTGGTCGCGAAGGAACTCCCCTCGCACAACGGAACCGTGGTCAGCGAGATCCAGTCCGGCGACAAGACGGGTCGGGTCGTGTTCGAGCCGACCAACCCGCTCGCCGACGCCAAGGGGTACGTCCGCTACCCGGACATCGACCTCAGCTCGCAGATGGGCTACCTGATCATGGCCCAGCGTGGATACCAGGCCAACCTCGCCGTCGTCGAACGGGCCACCACGGCCTACCAGGCGGCCCTACAGCTGGGGAAGAACGCGTGACCACCCCCATCAGCGCGGTGACCGCCGCGATCTCGACGCCCGCCGTCGCCGCCCCCATCTCGTTGAGCGACACGTCCGCCGCAGGCTCCGC
Source organism: Actinokineospora inagensis DSM 44258 (assembly GCF_000482865.1). Taxonomy (GTDB): domain Bacteria; phylum Actinomycetota; class Actinomycetes; order Mycobacteriales; family Pseudonocardiaceae; genus Actinokineospora; species Actinokineospora inagensis. Next base: position 81,862 of record NZ_AXWW01000010.1, read on the forward strand.
CTCCGGCACCAGCTTCGCCGGTCTGATCGGCAAGGCGCTGGAGAGCAACCAGGCCGCGCAGGACTCGGCTAGCCAGCTCGCCATCAAGGCGGCCACCGGTGACGACATCGACGTGCACAACTACCTCGCCGCCGCCACCGAGGCCAACCTGTCCACGCAGTTGACGGTCCAGGTCCGCAACAAGGCCGTCGAGGCCTTCCAGGAGATCATGAGGTTGCAGGCGTGAACCAGGACCGGATCATGGTGCTGCTGCGTCGTGTGGTGGACGGCTTCAAGGCGTTCACGCTGGGCCAGAAGATCGTGGTCGTCGGCGGCGTGCTCGTCGCCACCATCGGCGTCTGGGTCTACCTGCACTTCTTCTCGGCCACCACGAACTACTCGCCGCTGTTCACCAACCTGGCCGCGAAGGACGCCTCGGCGATCGTCGACCAGCTCAACACCGAGGGCGTCGCCTACCAGCTCGCCGACGGCGGGACCACGGTGATGGTGCCGACCGACTCGCTCTACGCGGAGCGGCTGAAGATGGCCTCCGCTGGCCTGCCCGCCTCGTCCGACACCGGCTACTCGCTGCTCGACCAGCAGGGCGTGACCACCTCGGAGTTCATGCAGCAGGTCACCTACCAGCGGGCGCTGGAGGGTGAGCTCACCAAGACCATCAAGGCGATCGACGGCGTGACCGGCGCGACCGTGCACCTGGCGATCCCCACCAAGGACGTGTTCTCCGACAGCACCTCCAAGCCGACCGCGTCGGTCATGGTGAGCAGCGGGGCGGGCAAGAAGCTCTCCGCCGACCAGGTGCAGACCATCGTGCACCTCGTCGCGTCCGCCGTGGAGGGCATGGACGCCAACGACGTCACCGTCGCCAGCTCCGACGGCACCGTGCTCGCCACCGCGGGCCAGTCCACCTCCGGCTCGACCAGCACCCGCGACCAGGAGACCGCCGCCTACGAGCAGCGCCTGTCCACCTCGCTGCAGTCGCTGCTCTCGCAGGTGGTCGGCGCCAACCACGCGGTGGTCAAGGTGACCGCGGACCTGGACTTCGACACCTCGGAGACCAAGAGCCAGACCTACACCAAGTCGACCGCCCCGGCGATCTCGGAGTCCACTTCGGACGAGACCTACACCGGCAACGGGGCGAGCGCGGCGGGCAGCGCCAACGGCGGCGTGCTCGGCCAGACCAACGGCACCACCGGCTCCACCACCACCGGTTCGAGCACCAGCACGGACGGCAGCGGCACCTACTCGCAGCAGAAGGCCGTGCGGGACAACGCGGTCAACTCGGTCATCGAGACCAGGCAGAACGCGCCGGGCACCGTCCGCAAGCTCGGTGTGGCCGTGCTGCTGGACTCCTCGACCGCGTCCAACGCCGACCTGGCGCAGATCCGCGAACTGGCCTCCTCCGCGGTCGGCCTGGACACCACCCGCGGCGACACCCTCGCCGTCAGCTCGATGAAGTTCGACACGAGCGCGCAGCAGTCCGCGCAGCAGGCGCTGGCGGGCCAGCAGGCCGATGACGCCAAGGCCAGCCAGATGTCGCTCATCAAGCAGGGCGCGGTCGGGCTCGCGGTGCTGGTGCTGCTGCTGGTGACCTGGTTCGCCACCCGCAGCCGCCGCAAGCGCTCCCGGGTGCTGCAGGCCGCCGAGATGCAGCGGCTGGACGAGATCAAGGCGGAGCTGGAGCGCACCAGGCAGGTCGCGCTCGAGGCCGCCGAGGACAAGGCCCGCCTCGAGGCCGCAGGCGAGCTGACCGCGCTGGGCGCGGGCAGCGGCGACGGCGTCGACGGCGGCGCGCAGGAGCGCAAGCTCAAGGAGATCGAGGCACTGGTCGACGAGCAGCCCGACGAGGTCGCGCGGTTGCTGCGCGGCTGGCTGGCCACGAAGGGAGCCTGACCCGACATGTCCGAACTGCCGAACACCCCGGAAGGCCTGCGCAAGGCCGCGGTCCTGCTGCTGCAGATGGGCAAGGACGGCTCGGCGAAGGTGCTCTCCAAGCTGCGCGAGGCCGAGGTGGAGATGCTCTCCGCCGAGGTCGCCCGGCTCGGCGCGGTCGACGCCACCTACACCACATCGGTGCTCGACGAGTTCCACGCGATGGCCAAGGCGCGCAAGCACGTCGCGCACGGCGGCATGGACTACGCCCGCGAGCTGCTCATCGAGACCCTGGGCCACGACCGGGCCGACGAGATCGTGGACCGGATCGGCGCGACCATGGTGGACGTCCCGTTCCGCTTCCTGCAGCGCGCCGAGCCGCGCCAGGTGCTCTCGTTCGTGCAGGACGAGCACCCGCAGACGGTGGCCCTGGTGCTGGCGCACATGCCCGCCAACCTGGCCTCGGCCGTGCTGGCCGGGCTGGTCCCGGAGCGGCAGAGCGAGGTCGCGCTGCGGGTGGCGACCATGGGCCGCACCTCCCCGGAGATCGTGCGCAAGCTGGAGAACCAGTTGGAGCGCAAGCTGTCCTCGCTGCTGCAGCCATCGGACGTGTCGACCATCGGCGGCGTCGGTCCGCTGGTGGACATCATCAACCGGTCCGACCGGGCCACCGAGCGGTCCATCCTGGACGGTCTGGCCAAGCGCTCCCCCGAGCTGGCCGACGAGATCCGCAGCCAGATGTTCATGTTCGAGGACCTGGTCGGCATCGACGACAAGTCGCTGCAACTGGTGCTGCGCAACATCGCGCCGTCCGACCTGGCCACCGCGCTCAAGGGCGTGCGCGACGACGTGCGGGACAAGATCCTGCGCAACCTGTCCGAGCGCGCCGCGGAGAACCTGGTCGAGGAGATCGAGGTGCTCGGCGCGGTTCGGCTGCGGCTGGTCGAAGAGTCCCAGGCCAAGATCATCGGCGAGATCCGCACGCTGGAGGAGTCCGGTCAGATCGTGCTGCGGCGAGGGGATGAAGATGAGTTCGTCGCCTGACCGCCTCGGTCACGAGCGGGTCGGCACCGTGCTGCGCGGAGACGACGACGCGGCCGTGCCGTTCCAGATCGGCGTCACCGCCTCCGGCCAGGGCCGGGCGGGCGCGCACGCCGAGGGCTACGCCACCGGCTGGGCCCAGGGCATGCGCGAGGCGCGCGAGGCCACCTCGGCCGCCCGCGCCCGCGCCAAGGCCGAGCTGGACCGGCTGCTGGCCGAGCGCGCGCAGCGGGCCGCCGCCGCGCTCGGCGCCGTGCACGCCGCCGCCGACCAGGTGCTGGCCACCACGGTCAGCCGGGCCGAGGACCTGGCGACCGAGGTGCTCTCCGCCGCGGTCGAGCTGGCCGAGGCCATGCTGGGCGCGCAACTGTCGGTCGCGGTGACCGAGAGCGCCAAGGCGGGGTTGGACCGCGCGATCGGCGGGCTGCCCGCGACCGCGTCGGTCACCGTGCGGGTCAACCCGGCCGACCACGCCGAGCTGGTCGCCGACGGCGACCCGGCCCCCGGCCGCCCGGTCACCCTGGTCGCGGACCCGTCCGTCGCCCGCGGTGACGCCATCGCGCAGACCTCAGTGACCACAGTGGACGCCACCCTCGGCGCCGCGATCGCCCGCGTCCGAGCGGAGCTGGAGCCGTGAGCCTGATGTTCGGTGAGGACATGACCGACACCGCCGCCACCCCGAGCGGGTTGTTCGGCGACCGCGTCGCCGCGCTGCGTTCGGTGGCCCGGCCGCGCCGCACCGGTGTGGTCGTCGGCGTGGTCGGGCTCGCGGTGACCGTGTCCGGCATCGTGGCCCGCATCGGCGACCTGGTCCGGATCGGGTCCGCCGAGGCGCCGCTGCTGGCCGAGGTGGTCGCGCTGGACCACGAGCGGGTCGTCTGCCTGCCGCTCGGCCCGCTCGGCGGGGTCGGCGTCGGCAGCCCGGTGGTCAACACCGAGGGCCCGCTGCGGATCGCGGTCGGCGAGGAGTTGCGCGGCCGGGTGCTCGACGGCCTCGGTCGCCCGATGGACGGCGGTCCGGCGCTGACCGGGATGAGCCGGGTGTCGGTGGACATGGCGCCGCCGTCGGCGATGGAGCGCTCGCTGATCAGCGAGCCGCTGCAGTTGGGCGTGCGGGCGCTGGACACCATGGTCCCCTGCGGGCACGGGCAGCGCATCGGCATCTTCGCCGGGTCCGGCGTCGGCAAGTCCAGCCTGCTGTCGATGATCACCCGCGGCACCGAGGCGGAGATCACCGTGATCGCGCTGATCGGCGAGCGCGGCCGCGAGGTGCGCGAGTTCCTCGAGCACGACCTCGGCCCGGAGGGCCTGGCCCGCTCGGTGGTCGTCGTCGCGACCTCCGACCAGCCGCCGCTGGTCCGGCTGCGCGCCGGGTTCGTGGCCACCCGCATCGCCGAGTGGTACCGCGACCGGGGCAAGAACGTGCTGCTGATGATGGACAGCCTGACTCGCATCGCGATGGCGCAGCGCGAGGTCGGCCTGTCCGCGGGCGAGCCGCCCGCGACCCGCGGCTTCCCGCCGTCGGTGTTCGCGCTGCTGCCGACCCTGCTGGAGCGGGCCGGGCCCGCCCCGGTCGGCGGCATCACCGGCCTCTATACGGTGCTGGTGGAGGGCGACGACCACAACGAGCCGATCGCCGACGCCGCCCGGTCCATCCTGGACGGCCACGTGGTGCTGGACCGGCGGCTGGCCACCGCGGGCCACTTCCCCAGCATCGAGGTGCTGGAGTCGGTGTCCCGGGTGACCGGGGCGATCACCACCCCCCAGCAGCGGTCCGACTCGTCGGAGCTGCGCCGCCTGATGGCCGCCCAGCGCGACGTGCGCGAGCTGGTCGAGATCGGCGCCTACGTGCCGGGCACCAACCCGGACGCGGACCGGGCGCTGGCGCTGCGCGACCAGATCAACGACTTCCTCCGGCAGAGCATCGGCGACCAGGTCCCGGCCGAGCGGGCCTGGGCGCAGTTGGGCGCGCTGCTGCACGGCAACCCGAACGGCGAGGGACTGTCATGACGATCCGCACCAAGCTGGCCGCGGTGCTGCGGGCCCGCAAGGCCCAAGAGGACATCGCCAAGGGCGAGCTGACCAGGGCGAACGCCCGGTTGGCCGACGCGGGCGCGCACACCGACACCCGGGCCGAGTCGATGCGGGCCTGGGCGGGCCCGCGCGACGGCGACGCCGCCAGCTACCTGGCCGCGATCGCCGCGGGCCGGGCGCTGGCCGCCGCGCTGAGCGAGGCGCGCGCCGCCGAGCGGGCCGCGCACGGCGAGACCGAGGTGGAGGCCGCGAAGCTGCGCGAGGCGGCCAAGGCGCGGCGCGGGGTGGAGAAGCTGGTCGAGCGGGCCACCGAGGACGAGCGGCTGGCTGGCCTGGCCGCGGAGCAGAAGGCCGCCGACGAGGTCGCGGTGAGCAGGCACGGGCGCGGGGAGCAGCGGTGAACGGGATCGACGCGATCATGTCGCGGATGGCCGAGATCAGCGCCCTGGTGGCGCCGCAGGCCACGAGCACCACGAGCACCAACGCGACCTCGGACGCGGACTTCTCGGCCACGCTGGGCCAGGCGCTCGGCGACGCCGACACGGCGGGCGACGCGACCGGGTCGACCGGCTCGACCACCGGCACCGACGTGGTCAACGACGCGAAGAAGTACCTCGGCGTGCCGTACGTGTGGGGCGGCACCAACCCGTCGACCGGTCTGGACTGCTCCGGCCTGGTCCAGCGGGTGTACGCCGATCTGGGCATCACGCTGCCCCGGGTGAGCCGCGACCAGGCCACGGTGGGCACCGCGGTGTCCTCGCTGGACCAGGCCAAGCCGGGTGACCTGCTGGCGTTCGGCTCGCCGGTGCACCACATCGGCATCTACCTCGGCAACGGGCAGATGATCCACGCGCCGGAGCCGGGCCAGAACGTCAAGATCGGCAAGGTCTACGAGACGCCGACCGCGATCCGCCGGGTCGTCCCGGACTCGACCACCGGGTCGAATCAGTCCATTGTGGACTCGATGGGTTCGCTGTCCGCGCTGACCTCGAAGTACAGCACGTCCGGCGACTCCTCGGCGTACGCGAACCTGTTCGCCCAGGCGACCGCGAAGTACGGGCTCCCGTCGGGGCTGCTGTCCGCGGTGGCCAAGCAGGAGTCCAACTACAACCCCAACGCGGTCAGCGGCGCGGGCGCGCAGGGCCTGATGCAGTTGATGCCGTCCACCGCGTCGAGCCTGGGGGTCAACGCGTTCGACCCGGCGCAGGCCGTCGACGGCGCGGCCCGGCTGCTCAAGAGCAACCTGCAGAGCTTCGGCTCGGTGCCGCTGGCGCTGGCCGCGTACAACGCCGGTCCGGGCGCGGTCCGCAAGTACGACGGCGTGCCGCCGTACACCGAGACGCAGAACTACGTCAAGAAGATCATGGCGAACCTGACCGCGGAGGCGGCCGCATGACCATCCTCGGTCTCACCCCGATGACCCGCCCCGCCGCCGCTTCGAGCGACAGCGCGGTGGACAAGAACGGTGCGGAGAAGAACGGTTCCGAGAAGGCCCCCGCCTTCGCGAACCTGTTGCAGTCCCTGGCCAACGACCCGGCGGCGACCACGCCGGGCAAGGCCGGTTCTGCCGACGCCCACGCGGGCCCGGCCAAGTCCAAAAAGGACGAGAAGCACGACTCGACCGATCAAGCGGACCTCACGTCCGGCGCGGTGCTGCCGACTCTGGGGTTGCCGTTCGGAACGGTCGCGGTGACCCCCCAGGTCGCCACCGCCGTGCGCACCGGGACCACCGGAACCACCGGGACTTTCGAGACCGCTGGGACTTTCGAAACCCCCGGGTCGACCGGGGTGACCGTCGCGCAGCCGGTGGCCGAGTCCACCCCGGTCGCCGCGAGCAAGGTGGCGCTGACCGGGCCGATGGTCGTGCCGACCGCTCCGAGCCAGGCGGGCCGGACCGGTGAGACCGGTCAGGTCGCGCCGAACACCCAGGTTCCCGCCGCCGCGGCGTCCCACCCCGCCGCGGCGGCGGTGTCCACCGGGACACCCGCGCCCACCGCTGAGCCCGCCGCGGTCCAGGTCGGGGCCACTGCCGGGGTCACTGCGCCGGTGGACGTCCAGCAGGCCGCCCAGGGTGCGGATCGGGTGCTGGGTGGCGAGACGGGTGCGAAGCCCGAGGTCCCGACCGGCCCGGCCGACAAGACCGCCGTGGACATCGCGACCACCCAGTCGGCACCGACCGACCTCTCCGGCACCGCGCAGGCCAACGGCCTCGCCGCGGTCACCGGTGACGCGCGCCCCCAGGTCGGGGCCAACCCCGCGACCCCCTCGGTGGCCAACCCGGTGACCGACCCGGTGACCAACCCGGTGATGAACCCGGTGACCGCCCCGGTGATGAACCCGGTCGCCGTCGCCCAGATCGCCGTCGACCAGCCGGTCGCCCCGGTCGCGCCGACGACCCAGGGCAAGGCGACCGAGCCGAGCGTGCCGAGCCAGGCGGGCGCGCCCGCCGTCGAGGCCACCGCCACGCAGACCGCGGCAGGCGCCAAGACCGAGTCCGGCAAGGGCAAGCACGGCGACAAGGACGACAAGGACGACAAGGACGACAAGGACAAGCGGGACGAGCAGCGGCCCGGTCAGCCGGTCGGCGCCGCCGACCGGCAGGCCACCCAGTCCGGCCAGGTTTCCCCGGCAGCTCCGTCCACTGTGGACATCAAGGTCCAGCCGTCCACCCAGGACACCGCGCAGGTCGCCCCGGTCGCGGTGCCGACCGTGGAGCTGACCGCGACCCGCACCCCGTCGGTCCAGGCCACCAGCGCCCCGACCGCCCCCCAGACCCCGGTGCCGACGCAGAACGCGCACCGGCTGGCCGCGGAGATCACCCCGCTGCGCGGCCACAACGGCGACCACGCGCTGACCGTGCACCTGCACCCGGTCGACCTCGGCCCGGTCGTGGTCACCGCGCGGATCCACGGCGGCGACATCCACCTCGACCTCGGCGGCGCGACCGCCGCGGGCCGGGAGGCGTTGCGCGCCGCGCTGCCCGAACTGCGCCGCGAACTGGAGCAGGCCGGGTTCACCTCGACGGTGGTCGGCGACTCGCTGAACGCCGGGACGAACGCCAACTCCGGCGGCGACCAGCGGTCCCAGTGGGACCAGTGGACCGCCGACGCGCGCGACCGGTCGAACTCGAACGCCAACCAGTACCCCGGCGGCGAGACCCGGCGGGTCACCCCCGAATCCCCCGTGACCACCACCAGCACCCCCGCGCGCGGCGCGGGCGTGCTCGACCTGCACGCCTGAGCGACGAGCAAGGAGCGCCTGTGACCACCCCGATCTCCGGCCAGAGCCAGACCGGCTCGACCACCACCACGTCCAGCACGTCGGGCGGCGCGAACGCGCTGACCTCGCTGGACTCGCAGGCGTTCCTCAAGCTGCTGGTCGCCCAGTTGCGCTACCAGGACCCGGACAACCCGACCGACCCGACGCAGTTCATGAGCCAGACCGCGACGCTGACCCAGGTGCAGAAGCTCACCGACCTGACCAACGCCGAGACGAGCATGCTCACCTCGTCGCTCAGCGCGCAGGCGAGCAACCTGGTCGGCAAGACGGTCAGCTACAAGACCAAGGTCGACGGCGACACGATGACCGGCACGGTCACCGCCGCCACCTTCGGCGCCAGCCCCACTGTTCGCATCGGCAACACGGACGTGCCGCTCTCGATGGTCACGGGCCAGAAGTCCTGACCAACTCCCCCGTGACCCGGTTACACGGATGGACGCCGGTCACGCCCATCAGAGCCACAACGGCACCAACGAGAAAAGGCTGAACCCCCATGTTGCGTTCCCTCTTCGCGGGCATCAGCGGCCTGCGCGCCCACCAGACCATGATGGACATCACCGGCAACAACATCGCCAACGTCAACACCAGTGGCTTCAAGAGCTCCGCGCTCGTGTTCGAGGACGCGCTCAGCCAGAGCATCCGCACCGCCGCCGCCGCGGGCGCCAACACCGCCGCGCAGAACCCGGCCCAGGTCGGTCTGGGTGTGAAGGCCGCGGGCACCAGCGTCAACTTCACCCAGGGCAACAGCCAGTTGACCAACCGCACCGAGGACATGCTGATCCAGGGCGAGGGCTTCTTCGTGATCGACAACGCCGGCACCCAGGCCTACACGCGGGCGGGCTCGATGGCGTCGGACTCGGCGGGCCGGATCACCTCCGCCGACGGCGGCCTGGTGCAGGGCTGGATGGCCAACAACGGCGTCATCGACCAGACCCAGCCGACCACCGCGCTGACCATCGACTCGGCCAAGTACGCCTCCTACTCGCTGTCCCCGGACGGCACCCTGGTCGGCGTGCTGGCCTCCGACGGCACCCAGCAGAACATCGGCCGGATCGCGGTCGCCAAGTTCTCCAACGTGACCGGCCTGGAGAAGATCGGCGGCACGTTGTACCGGGCGACCGCCAACTCGGGCAACGCGCAGATCAACGCGCCCGGCTCGAACGGCATGGGCGTGCTGGTCTCCGGCGCGCTGGAGATGTCCAATGTGGACCTCGCCCAGGAGCTGACCAACCTGATCATCGCCCAGCGCGGTTTCCAGGCCAACTCCAAGGTCATCAGCACCTCCGACGAGCTGCTGCAGGACCTGATGAACCTCAAGCGCTAGTGACAACCCGGGCAGGCGGTTCACCTCAATCCGGTGGGCCGCCTGCCGATGTTCCACCTGTAGGGGTCCACGGACGGGCCCAACCGGACGGCACCCCAAGGACGGACGCTGTGATACTGCTGAATCGGCTGAACGGTCAGCCCTTCGCCTTGAACCCAGACCTGCTCGAACGCGCCGAGTCGACCCCCGACACCGTCATCACGCTGGTGAACGGGGCCAAGTACGTGGTCGCGCAGTCCCTCGACGAGCTCGCCGCGCTGGTGCGCGAGCACCGCGCGGTGATCCTCGGCCAGGCCCAGGAGGCCGCCGAGTACGCCGCCGCGCACGGGCCGCGCCCGGTCCCGACCCTGGTCGACGACGACACCGAGGCCACCCTGCTGCACCTGCCGGAAAGGGGACAGTGATGGATCCGGCAAGTCTGGCGGGCATGGGTCTGTCCCTGGTCGCCATCTTCGTCTCCATGATCATGGAGGGCGGCAACCCGGCCTCCATCCTGCTGCCCGCCCCGATCATCCTGGTCATCTTCGGCACCCTGGGTACCGCGATGGCCGGTGGCATGCTCAAGGACTCGCTCGGCCTGATCAACCTGATCAAGAAGGCCGTGCTGTCGAAGAAGGTGGACGGCACCGAGATCATCGACGTGGTGGTCAAGCTGGCCGACCGCGCCCGCCGCGAGGGCCTGCTGGCCCTGGAGGACGAGGCCAAGAAGGTCGACGACCCGTTCCTGCGCAAGGGCTTGGAGTTGGCCATCGACGGCACCGACTCCGAGGAGGTCCGGGAGATCCTCGAGGCGGAGATCGACACGAAGCGCAAGGCCGACAAGGCGGGCGCCAAGATCTTCAACGACATGGGCGGTTTCGCGCCGACCATCGGCATCATCGGCACCGTGCTCGGCCTGGTGCACGTGTTGGAGAACCTCTCCGACCCGAGCACGCTGGGTGAGCTGATCGCGGGCGCCTTCGTGGCGACCCTGTTCGGCGTGATGACGGCGAACGTGATCTGGCTGCCGATGGCCAACCGGCTCAAGCGGATCAGCGAGCTGGAGTGCGAGCAGATGCAACTGGCGCTCGAAGGCGTGCTGGCCATCCAGGCCGGGTCCAACCCGCGCCTGGTCGCCCGCAAGCTGCGCAGCCTGGTGCCCGCCTCCGCCGAGCAGGACAAGGCAGCCTGATGTCCGGGCCGAAGCGCGGTAGGCGCCACGGCGGCGGTCACGACGAGGAGCACGAGAACCACGAGCGCTGGCTGCTCACCTACTCGGACATGATCACGCTGCTGATGGTGCTGTTCATCGTCATGTTCGCCATGTCCACGGTGGACGCGAAGAAGTTCGACCAGCTCAAGGAGAGCCTGGCTGGCGCCTTCGGCGGCAGCCAGACGCTGGTGACCGGCGGCTCGTCGGGCAGCCCGGACACCTCCGGGGTCAGCCCGGACCAGATCGACCTGCAGTCCGCCGCGGGCGGTCAGGGCGCGGACGTGACCACGTTGTCCAAGCAGGAGCAGGACAAGGCGGTGCAGCAGAACGACCGCGCCAAGGCGGCCGCCGACCTGCAGAAGGCGCGGGACGAGGTCGCCAAGCTCAAGGCCATCGAGCAGAAGATGACCGAGCTGCTGGCCAAGCAGGGCCTGGCCGACAGCGTGCAGTTCAGCATCGACCAGCGCGGCCTGGTCGTCACGATCATCACCAGCTCGGTGGTGTTCGGCGGCGACAGCGCCGAACTGCTCAGCCAGGGCAAGGAGGTGTTGGACGCGGTCGCCCCGGCGCTCGTGGCCATCCCGAACCACCTGGAGGTCGGCGGGCACACCAACCAGTTGCCGGTGCCGACGAAGAACTACCCCAGCGCCTGGGAGCTGTCCACCGCTCGCGCGTCGAGCGTGGTCCGCTACCTGCTGGGCAAGGGCATGACCGCCGACCGGATGACGGCAGCGGGCTACGCCGACACGAAACCGCTCTACCCGCCAAGCGACCCGCTCTCGATCACCCGGAACCGCCGGGTCGAGGTGGTCGTGCTGTCCGACCAGTCCGCCGAGGTCAAGGCCCTGTTGCCGACCGCGGCGGCGGAGAAGTGAACCGGAGGGAGGAACAACGATGAGCAAGGACAAGGACAAAGACAAGAAGGACGAGGGCACCGAGCCCAAGAAGAAGTCCAAGAAGCTGTTGATCATCATCCTGGCCGTGGTGCTGCTGGGCGGTGGTGGCGGCGCGTACTTCGTGCTCGGCTCCTCCGGTACGTCGGCACCCACGCCGGGCAAGGTGCTGGCACTGGACGCGGTGACGATGAACCTCACCGACGGGCACTACCTGAAGCTGAAGCTGGCCCTGCAGACCACCTCGTCGGCCAGCGCCGACCTGGACGGCAGCAAGGCGCTCGACCTGGCGGTCGCGCAGTTCAGCAACAAGACGGTGGCCGAGCTGTCCAGCAACCAGGCGCGGGAGACCCAGAAGAGTGAATTGAAGGAGAAGATCGGCAAGGCGTATGACGAGGAAGTGATGGACATCTACCTCACCGAGTTCGTCATGCAGTAACCCGATCGGTCGGCATCGGCCGACAACTCGCTCAGGTACCCGGCGGTCCGGCCGATGAAGGCGTCGTGCAGACACCTTCGTCATCACCGGGCCGTCGGGCTGGCGGCGCCAAGACCGGCGGCCTGGTCACCGACGGTCGTCCGCTCTCCAGCTACGACTTCCTGAGTCCGGCGAAGCTGCCCCGCGAGCACCTGCGCACGCTCCAGGTCGCCTACGAGACGTTCGCGCACCGGCTGGCCATCCTGCTGACCTCGCAGTTGCGGGTGGTCTGCCGCGTCACCGTGCAGTCGGTCGACCAGATCTCCACCGACGAGTACCTCGCGCGCGAGGTCGAGCCGGTGGTGGTCGCCCCGCTGCGGTTCGACCCGCTGCCGGGCACCGCCATCCTGGAGCTGACCCAGGCCACCACGCTGACCCTGATCGACCACCTGCTCGGCGGGTCCGGCGGCAAGCAGCACGTGCGCCCGCTGACCGACCTGGAGACCCCGCTGGTGCGCGACCTGCTCGGCGACGTGCTGGCCGAGCTGAAGATCGGCCTGGCCGAGTTCGTCCGGGTCGACCCGATCCTGGGCGCCCTGGAGTACAACCCGCAGTTGGTCCAGGTCGGCGGCCCGGCCGACGTCATGGTCGCCGCCGGGTTCGACCTGCACGTCGGCGAGGCCGAGTCCACCCTCACGCTGACCGTCCCGCTGCAGTCCGTGCTGCCCTCGCTGCAGAAGCACAGCGAGAGCGCCGAGGTGACCGCCGGTGAGCGCGCCGCCCAACTGGCCGCGCGCGACCTGCTCACCCAGGGGCTGCGCGAGGTCCCGGTGGAGGTCTCGGTCCGGTTCGCCCCGGCCCGGCTGCGCTCGGACGACCTGTTCGACCTGCGCCCCGGCGACCTGCTCTCGATCGGCCACCCGGTGAGCCGCCCGCTCGACATCACCACGGCGGGCCGGGTGTTCGGCCACGCCGTCGCCACCAAGCAGGGTGCCCGCCTGGCCTGCCAGGTCGTGGCCGCGAACAAGGAGGACGCGCACGCATGACCAGCACGCACACCGACTCCGCCGCCGCCGTCCGCGCGGCCGCCGAGGCCGCGCTCGCCGTGCTGCCCGCCAGCGAGGCGCTCACCGCGGGCGCCCCGGTCACCGACCCGGCGACGCTGGCGCTGCCCGGCGCGGCCGTGTGCGCCGACCTGAGCGGGCAGACCCAGGGCACGATCGCGGTGCTGGTCAACCAGGAGCTGGTGGAGGCGCTCAAGTCGAGCCCGCTGGGCGAGCTGGACCTCGGCGCGGCGGTGGCCCCGGCGCTGGAGGCCGCGGCCAAGGTGCTCGGCTCGGTCGCGGGCCCCGGCAGGCAGACCACCACCGAGGCCGCGCTGGCCTCGCTGGCCGAGACCGGCAACCTGGTCGGCGTCCCGCTCACCGCGGGCGCGGCCATGCACGCCGTCATCGCGCTGGCCACCCCGCGGCCCAGCGCCCCGGCGCCCCGGCAGGCAGGCCAGCCCACCCGGACCACCTCCGCCGCGATGGACCTGCTCAGCGGGGTCGAGATGGAGGTCACCGTCGAGCTCGGCCGGACCAGGATGACCGTGCGGGAACTGCTCTCGCTGGGCTCCGGGTCGGTCATCGAGCTGGACCGGGCCGCGGGCGCCCCGGCGGACGTGCTGGTCAACGGCAGGCTCATCGCCCGCGGCGAGATCGTGGTCATCGACGAGAACTTCGGCATCCGGATCACCGAGATCCTCGCGGGCGCCACCGCGGACGCCATCTGATGGCCGAGATCCTGCGCGTCTTCTTCGCGCTGGTGCTGGTCATCGGCGCGCTGTGGGTCGCGGCCCGGCTGGCCAGGCGCCCGCTGCGCAACCGCCGCGCGGGCGGCCTCGACGTGCTCGCCCGCACCCAACTCTCCCGCGGCGCCGCCGTCACCGTGGTGCAGGTCGACAAGACCGCGCTGGTGCTCGGCGTCACCGACCAGCAGGTCAGCCTGCTGCACGTGGCGGACGCGGAGGCGTTCGCGGCGCCGGAACCGGTCGCCCGCACCGTCACCCCCAAGATCACCCAGCGGGCCGCCAAGACCGACGCCGGGGACACCGCGACCGCGGCCGCGGCCAAGACCGACAAGCAGGCCGCGCTGACCGGGTCGGCGCTGTCGCCGAGCACCTGGAAGCAGGCGCTGGACGCCCTGCGCGAGCGGTCGGTGCGCAAATGACCGACCGGCACCCGGCCGTCCTGGCCAACACGGTCCTGACCAACACCGTCCTCGCCAACACCGTTCTGGTCCGCACCGATCCGGTCAGCACCGGGCCGTTCCTGCCCGAGCCGCGGCCCCGGGTGTTCATCCCGACCCAGCGGACCAGCCCGGACCCGGTGCGCCCGCCCGCGCGCAGGGACCTCGGTCGGGTCAAGAAGACCAGCGTGCTGGCGATGCTGGTGGTCCTCATCGGACTGCTCGGCGCGGTCGGCTCCGCCTCGGCGCAGACCGAACCGACCAGCCCCACCAGCGCGGCGACCCAGCCGACCGGGCCGACCGGCCCGACCGGGGTCACCGTCACCGTCGGCACGCCGAGCAAGCCCAGCGAGTCGATCGTCATCCTGCTGCTGCTGACCACGCTGTCGGTCGCGCCGTCGCTGCTGCTGCTGACCACCTGCTTCACCAAGATCTTCGTTGTGCTCAGCATCACCCGAAACGCCCTCGGATTGCAGAACGTCCCGCCGAACCAGGTGATAGCGGGCCTGACGCTGTTCCTGAGCCTGTTCATCATGGGACCGGTCGTGTCCAAGGTGAACAGCGACGGCATCCAGCCCTACCTCAACGGCTCGAAGTCCCAGTCGGTGGCCTTCAACGACGGGATGAAGCCGCTGAAGGAGTTCATGCTCAAGCAGACCAGGCCCGAGGAGATCGCGCTGTTCACCAAGGTGTCGGGGCAGGCCAAGCCCGCCAACGCCGACGCGGTGCCCGCGACCACGCTCATCCCGGCCTTCGTGTTGTCCGAGCTGCGCGCCGCCATGCTGATCGGCTTCGTCCTGTACATCCCGTTCCTGGTCATCGACATGGTCGTCTCCGCGGCGCTGATGTCGCTGGGCATGATGATGCTGCCCCCGGTGACCGTCTCGCTGCCGTTCAAACTCCTCCTCTTCGTGCTCGCCAACGGCTGGGGCCTGATCATCACCGCCCTCGTCGGCACCTACTCGTAAAGGGATCGCCGTGAACGACACCACCATCATCGAGCTGGGCGTCCAGGCCATGCTGATCACGGCCAAGCTGGCCGCCCCGATCCTGCTGACCGCGCTGGTGATCGGCTTCGGGATCTCGCTGTTCCAGTCGGTCACCCAGATCCAGGAAGCCACCCTGTCGTTCGTGCCGAAGGCGATCGGCATCGGCGTCGCGCTGCTGCTCACCGGCAGTTGGATGGTGCACGAGATCATCAGCTTCACCAGCGACCTCTACCAGAAGATCCCGTCGCTGCTGGGCTGACGACGTGGAAGCCCAGCTCGCCCCCGGCACCCTCACCGCGTTCCTGCTCGCAGGCATCCGGGCCATCGCGTGGCTGCTGATCGCCCCGCCGTTCAACGGCCGGTCGATCCCCGGCACGGTGAAGGCCCTGCTGGGTGTGGCGATCGCGCTGCCCATGGTGCCGAAGCTGTCCGCCAACGTGCCCAGCGCGGAAACCTGGGCACTGGCGGTCAGCGCGGCCGAACAGGTGGTCGTCGGGGCCGGGCTGGGCTTCCTCACCGCGATCATCTTCGCGGGCGTGCAGGCCGCGGGTGACCTGCTCGACGTGTTCGGCGGGTTCTCCCTCGCCGCCGCCTACGACCCGCTGTCGCTGGCGGGCAACGCCGCCGTCCTCGGCCGGTTCTACGGCCTGACCGCGACCGCCCTGATGTTCGCCACTGACGCCCACCAACTGGTCATCCGGGGGTTCACCCTGTCCTACGACGCGATCCCGCTCAACGGGGCGTTCTCCCTGCAGCGCCTGTCCGACCTGCTGACCAGCGGGCTGGGCAGGCTTTTCATGTCGGCCGTGCTCATCGCCGGGCCGATGGTGGTGGTCCTGTTCTGCGCCGACATCGGCCTCGGCCTGCTCAACCGGATCGCACCCGCGCTGAACCCGTTCGCGATCGGTTTCCCTGCCAAAGTGGCGTTGACCCTGGTGATGGTCGGCATGGCCCTCACCCTGCTCCCGCAGGCGGTGCACAGCATCGCCGAGGAAGCCACCAACGCCGTACTGAAAGCGATCGGTAGATGAGCGGGAAGTCCGACGCAACCGAGAAGCCGACACCGAAGCGGCTCAAGCAGGCCAGGTCCGAGGGCCAGATCGCGCGCACCGCCGAACTGGGCACCTGGGCCGCCGTCCTCGCCTCGACCTGGGTCATCCCCGGCGTGCTCACCACCCTGTTCGACGACAGCGCGTCCTGGCTGCACCAGATCGCGGGTTTCATCGCCAACCCCGACCCCGCCGCCGCGTTCACCATCCTCGGCACCACGTTCAAAGAGGGCGCGATCGCCGTCGCCCCCCTGCTCGGCGCGACCCTGCTGGCCGTCCTGGCCAGCGCGGGCGCCCAAGGCGGCCTGCGCCCCGCGATGAAGCTGCTCAAGCCCAAGTTCACCCGCCTCAACCCGCTGAGCGGCCTGAAGCGGATGTTCGGCCCGCACGCCATCTGGGAACTGGTCAAGACCCTGCTCAAAACCGGCATCCTGGCCGTGGTCCTGTACACGGCGGTCAAGAACCTGATCCCCACCATCATGGGCTCGGGCTCCCTGCCCCTGTCCTCACTGGTCAACACCCTGGGCGACACGGTGCTGTCCCTGATCCGGATGGCCGCCATCGCGGGCCTCGTGATGGCAGCAGCCGACTACATCGTGGCCAGGCGACGCACCAACAAAGAGCTGCGGATGACGAAGCAGCAGGTGAAGGACGAACACAAGAGCACAGAGGGCAACCCCGAGATCAAGGGCCAAATCCGCGCCCGCCAACTCGCGATGAGCCGCAACCGCATGATGTCCGACATCGCCACCGCCGACGTCGTCATGGCCAACCCCACCCACGTCGCCGTCGCCCTCCGCTACGACCCCGACAAGGGCGCCCCCCGCGTCATCGCCAAGGGCGCAGGCGAAATCGCCGCCAAAATCCGCGAACTGGCCACCGAACACCGCGTCCCCATCGTCCGAGACATCCCCCTGGCCCGCGCACTGTACAGCGCTTGCGAGGTCGGCCAGGAGATTCCGGTCGACTTGTTCGGTCCAGTGGCACATGTTCTCGCGTTCCTGCACCGCCTGCGGAGCAGGGGATCGGCGGCGGGCATCCACAACATGCCGGCGGGGGCGGCGGCAGCAGCGGCCTAAACACCCCAAAACCGCCACACGAGAACGCACCACCCGCCACCCACCCCAAATCGACGAAGCACCACACCGGCACCGCGCCCTCGAAAATCGACCCGCATCGACGAAGCCCACACCTGCACCGCGCCCCTCGGAAGCCGCCGATACCAACCGCCCGTTGTGGTGAAGTTGCTTTGTTTGGGGGGACAGTAGCCTTAAGCTCCCTGGCGGGTAAGGCCACGTCTTTTCAGTGGCCCCGCCTTTTAGCCTTACCCAAGGCTGCTGTCAGGGGCCCCAAACAAAGCAACTTCACCACAACGGGCACTTCGCATTATCTGGCGCACATGGCCGGCGTCGCCGCCAGGCGACAAGGCCGAATCCCGAGGCGCAGCCGAGGCCCAGAGTCCCTGCGTAGGCCCTCACGCCCCACGACTGTCGGTGGGCTCGTCTAGGCTGTGAGGGTTATTCAGAGCGGGCGTAGAAGTAGAGGCTGATGACTGTTGTGATGGTGGTGGGGAAGGTGTGGGGTGGGCGTCTGTAGTCGGTGTGGAGTATGCGCCAGGTTGTGAGGTGGGCGATGGTGCGTTCGACGGCGACGCGGGTCTTGTTGTGGTGGAAGTTGAAGTCTTTCTGCCATTGTGGTTGTTCGCGTTTGCGGAATGGGGTGATCATGTCGCTGCCGATGTAGCCTTTGTCGGCGAGCCGGGTCGTGGTGTCCCGATCTTCCAGGATGCCTGACTGTCTGATGCGGTGCGTGTCGTGGTGGCGGCCGTCGATCGGGTCGGAGACCCAGGCGAGTCTGCCGTCGAGGGTGGATGCGACCTGGACGTTGACCCCGGTCCTGCGGTGTCGTGTGGAGTAGAGGCCGGGTCGTGACGCCCATGACCAGCACGGCGGCAGGGTTCCGTCCACGATGTGCCGGGCCTGCTCGTCCAGGTCGTCGGCGGTGGATATGTGGTCGTGGAGGATCTTGCCGAGCACGGGCGTCAGCGCGGTGATCGCGCGGCTGATCGTCGGCTGCGACACCCCGAACGTCTCCGCCAACCCCGTTCGCTGGCGTCTCGGTGAATCGCGGCGCACAGGTTCTCGATGGAACCCCGCGTCAAGCCGGTGCTATGACACATGTCAGGCGATCCGTTTGGTGAGAACTCTGGTGTGGTAACCGAATTATCTCAAACGGGCCGCCACCTACATCACGCACCCCCACCCTTGATGATCATCGGGCAAGGTTGAATCCGCCTGAATAACCCTCTGTGTGGTCGCTCGTGACGTGGCCCGTGATGGTGGTCGTGTCGCTTATCGGGCGTGGGTGGCGCGCAAACGCGCGAGGGCGATGCGGGTCAGGCCGAAACCGCGGAAGCCGGAACGGGCGGGTCGGTTGCGGGATTATGTGGTGGCCGGATTGAACGAGCGTTGGTCTCCGCAGCAGATCGCGACCAGAATGCGGCAGGAGTTTCCGACCGACCCGGCGATGCGCGTGTCCCACGAGACGATCTACCAGACCCTGCTCGTCCAGGGGAAAGGCGAGCTGCGGGCGGTGATGTACCGATGAACGAACTCCTGCTCACACACGGCGGCGCAATCACCGGCTGAGACCAAGCAGTTGCCGCCACCTGGTCCAAACCACAGTGACGACGCAACCCGCGGAACCCCCGAGTCCGCCGAAGAAGACCGGGTTCACCCAGGGGGGGAACATCTTCGTATGTCGTGCCGTCCACGAACAGGCAGGTGTACCTCAGCGGCAACAGACTGATGCGCATCTTGACGAAGTCCGCCCCCTCATTCACGAAACCTTGGGCACAAGCCTCATCGGTCTCGCCCAACAAGCCCCCCACCAAGCCCACCGTGTACGCCCCAGCGGCGGCCAGGGCCAACAGCACCGCGCAGACCTTCAGCGGAACTCGGAAGCTCACCGCACCAACCATCCTTCCCTGGCGCCTTCCGGGCATGGAGTCTGCCAGGAGGAACGATGCGGCGGGCAATCGGCTCCACTCAGCGGTTGGCCATGCTGCCAAGTGGTGTGGAACCGCTCGTAGCGGAGCGGGTGTGACGCGTTCTCCGCTAGCGCCTTGCCAAGGCGGTGGCGAAGGCTTGGAACAGGGCTTCGGCATCGGTGGGCCGTGTTGTACGCCAGGCGATGATGCCGTCGGGGCGGATGAGGGTGGCGCCGTGGGGGCCGATTCCGTAGCGGGTGTGGAAGGTGGGGGTGGGGATGGTGTGGGACTGGAGGGGGACGCCCAGGTGGGTGGCGGCGGTGGCGGCGAAGGGGGTCCAGGTGGGGGTGCTGGACAGCAGGACGAAGTCCTGGCCGAAGAGGTCCACAGTAGACACCTGCCGACCGTCTCGCTCGAACCACACGTGTGGGGCGCGGGAGCCGGGGCGGGCGGTGGGGTGGAAGGGGTTTTCGCTGGGGGCGTCGTCCTCGGTGGCGATGGTCGGGGAGTGGTAGCGGAAGCCGAGGACGAGTTCCGCGGCTCGGTGGAGGGGGGTGGGGCCTGCGTCGTCGGGGGTGGCGCCGGGGGTTCGGGTGGGGAGGAGGCGCAGGGCCTCGGCGACGACGCGGTCGGCGATGGGGCGGCGTTCGGGGTCGTAGGTGTCGAGGAGGGCGGGGGACGCGGTGGTGTCCAGGACCAGGGCGAGTTTCCAGGCCAGGTCAAAAGCGTCGCCGATGGCGGTGTTGCCGCCGAAACCGCCTGCGGGTGGGGTGACCTTGGCGGCGTCTCCCGCGAGGAAGACCCGGCCGGACTGGAAACGGTCGGCGACGGCGGCGGCCATCTCCCACGGGCGGACGGCGACGATGTCGGGGTGCGCGGTGGGACGGTCGAGGGCGTGGCGGATCAGCGCTGTGCAGTGGGCGGGGGTGAAGTCCCCGGGGGACTGGCCGCGCGCGGGGTCGTAGCCGACGCTGAGGAGGTGGCGGTTGATTTCCCGGTCGATGGTGATGAAGACGCCGCTGAAGTGGTCGTTGTTCAGGACGTGCAGGGCGGTCTCGGACTCGGTGAGCAGGTCGCGCAGGTCGGCGTCGAAGATGATGCTGACCTGGTGGGCGAGGGCGCCGGGGCCGTGCCGGTCGATGCCCAACGCGGACCGGATGCGGCTGCGGCCGCCATCAGCGGCGATGAGGTAGTCGGCGCGGACCCGGCCGGTGTCGAGCTCGGCGGTGACGCCGGTGTCGTCCTGGGTGAAGGACAGCAGCTCGGTGCTGAACCGGACGGTGGCGCCGAGCCGTTCGGCGTGCCGGAGCAGCAGCGGCTCCAGCTTGTCCTGGCCCGCCCGGCCGATCTTGACCGGGGACAGGGCGCCGATGTCGCCGGTGTCGGAGAGCTCCTCGTGCAGGGTCGGGCCCGGCACGGTCGCGGCCATCCGGACCCGGAACCTGGCCTGCCCGGCGGCGACGGCGGGAACGTCGTCGGCGATGCCCGCGTAGCCGAGCAGTTCCATGGTCCGCTGGTTCTGGCCCGCCGCCCTGGGGAACGGTGACGTTCCCGGGTGCCGCTCGACGACCAGCACGTCGACCCCGCGTCGGGCCAGGAACGCCGCGCTCGCCGAGCCCGCCAGGCCAGCGCCGACGACCAGCACCGAAAACCGCTCCCCCATCGACCACTCCCCCGGTTGCCGCGATCAACCCCCGTCCAGGTAAGTGATCACCGGACCGGCTGTCAAGGCAACTGCCGGGGGCGGTCAGGCGCGGTCGGTGCGTACGGCCCGGACGACGGTGGGGTTGGGGGTGAGCTCTGTGTCGTCCAGGGTGCGGACCGGGCGGCGGTAGCGGAGGTAGGCGGCGCGGGGGATGGACAGCAGGATTGCCGCGATGGGGACTGCGATGAGGAAGCGGATGAGGGCGTCGGTGGGTTCGACCTTGCCGGTGACGAAGGCCGAGTACAGCGACGGGGAGGCCATCAGCAGGGCGACGGCCAGTGTGGAGAAACGGAACATGGGTGGGCTCGCTTAGGCCGGACCGCGGCGGGTCGGGGTGGTTGGGGGGACGCCGTCGATGATCAGGATGGGCAGGCCGAGTTCGCGGACGGAGTCCGGGTCGGTGCTGGCGGCGGTGCCGTAGACGGCGACGGCGTCGACGCCGCCCAGGTCGGCGAGGTGGCGGCGCAGGTCGGCGGTTTTCCTGGTGGCGTCGATGGCGGCGACGATGTGCTGCGCGCCCAGTGCCTGCGCGACCGAACCGGCCCAGCGGCCGCCTTCCGGGTCTTCCACGGCGGAGGCGATGGCGACGATCGACGGGACCGGTTTGCGGCTCAGGTCGTAGGCCATGTCGGCGGCGTGCTCGGGGCCGAGGACACGGCCGCGGCCGATCTGGTCCGGCCCGGCCACCTGCACCGCGCCGGGGCCCAGCCGCATCTTCTGGCAGATCCACTCCGCGGCGATGGTGGCCTCGTGCAGGGCACCCGCGACCACGATCACCTTGCCGGGCAACGCGACCAGCAGGTCGCGCGGCACCGGGGTGTCCCAGCGGCGGCGCGGGCGCGGGGTCGGGTCGACCAGCAGCCGCGGCTCGTCGGCGGTGGGCCACTCGACCTCGGTGGCGGCGGAGATCGGCTCGGCGACGGCGTCGTCGAGGTAGTCGTCCTCGTCGGGCAGGGCGTGCCGGGCGTGTGACGACGGCATCCGCGGCGGCACCAGCAGTTCGCTCAGCGCGTGCGGGAAGTCGTTCTCCTCCAGCGGTTCCACCGGTTCGGTGTCCACAGTGGCCGAGTCATCGACCAGCACGTCGTCCACAATGGAGCTGGCAACGGCAGTGTCCTCGACAACCGGATCGACAACCGGCTCGGCGACGGGCTCCGGCGCGGCCGGTGCCTCCACGGTGGACTGGGCGGCAAACATCCGCCCGCCCGCGGTCGGCCGCTGCACCGAGGGGAACTCGGCGGGCCGGACGGTGTTGGCGCTCGGCGGGCGCCACGGCGCGGCCTGCTCCCCCAACAGCACCGCGCGCAGCTCCTCGTCGGTCATGTCGTCCATGGCGGACTCGTCGAAACCCTTGGTGGGCGCGGGCTTCGGGTCGGCCCAGGCGGGCCGCTGGTAGCCTGCGCCAGCGCTACCCCTGGCGACCTCGACCCCGTCGCGCAGCTCCAGCCCGGCGACCTCAAGGCCGCGCGGCGCGTCGCCGACCCGTGGCAGCACGGCGCCCTCCCACTCCCCTGTCGGTGTGCGGCCGCCCGGTCCGGCGGCCCTGGCCGCGGCCGCCGAGATGCCCCGCCCGGCTTCGGCGGCGAGCAACTGGTCGACCGGGGCGCCGTTGGCGGGCGGGCCGCCCGCGTCGGCGAAGAACTTGGCGAACGGGTCGCCGACCCGGCTCGCGGGCTCGTCCACCCGCTGCTCCGGCACGGCCTTCGCCGCGGACCCGCCGTCGTGCTTGTCGGCCAAGTCCATCAGGTCCTTGACCGAGAGCACCTGCTCCTTGGGCAGCGCGGGGTCGCCCGGGTCGGGCACCTCGACCCCGATCTCGAACCACTGCTTGGAGAAGAAGCCCGCGACCCCGCCCTTGCGCAGGCGGTCGGCCGACACGATGCGGGCGTCGGCGCCGTGTTCGGTGCGCACCCGGTCGAGCAGGGCTTCCAGGTCAGGTCCCTCAAGCAGCAAGCGTGTAGCCACTGTTCACCACCCCGACTGTCTCGATCCGGTGGGTACCACCGGACAGCTCGGAATACGACAGCACGGCCAGCCGCGGCACGGCGGCGTGCACCAGGCGGAAAAGCGGGGTGCGCAGGCGCGGGGCGCAGGCGAGCACGGCGGCCTGGCCCTGGCTCTCGGCGCGACCGGCGAGCCCGGCGATGTCGCCGACGATCGCCTCCAGCGTCCCCGTGTCCACCGCGAGCCGGTCGCCGAGCTCGGTGACCCGGATCGCCTCCAGCAGGGTCTGCTCGACCCGCGGGTCCAGCGTGATCACCGACAGCACGCCGTCGACGGCGAGCCGGGCGGCGATGGCCGGGCCGAGCGCGGCGCGCGCGGCCTCGACGAGCCGGTCGATGTCGGCACCGGCCTTGGCCGCCGGGGAGAGCGCCTCGTAGATGCCGACCAGGTCGCGGATGGGGACACCCTCGTCGAGCAGGCGGTGCAGCACCCGCTGGATCTCGCCCAGGCTCATCAGGGCCGGGGTGAGCTCCTCGACCACGACCGGGTGGGTGCGGCGGACGACGTCGGTGAGCGCGCGGACGTTCTCCCGGCCGAGCAGGCGACCGGCGTGCGTGCGGGTGACCTCGGCGAGGTGGGTGACCAGGACGGAGGCGCGGTCGACCACGGTGGCGCCGAGCGCCTCGGCCTGGTGGCGCAGCTCGGACGGGATCCACTTGCCCGCCAGGCCGAACACCGGCTCGGTGCCCGCGCGGCCGGGCAGCGCGTCCAACTCGTCGCCGATGGCCAGCACGGTGCCGGGCGGGGCGTAGCCGCGGGCGACGTCGGCGCCGTTGATCCGGATGACGTAGGAGGACAGCGGCAGGTCGAGGTCGTCGCGGGTGCGCACCGGCGGCATGACCACGCCGAGCTCCAGGGCGATCTTGCGGCGCAGCGCGCGGACCCGGTCGAGCAGGTCGCCGCCCGCGGCGTCCACCAGGTCGACCAGGTCGGTGGCCAGGGCCAGCTCCAGCGGGTCGACCCGCATCTCGGCGATGAGCGCCTCGGTGGCGTCCGGCACGATCTCGGCGACCTCGGTGGAGTCGCTGGTCTCGGCGGTGTCCTGGCCGGGCTTGGGGCCGCGGCTGGACACGAGCAGCAGGCCGCCGCCGACGATCAGGAACGGCAGCATCGGCATGCCGGGCATGAGCGAGAGCCCGATCAGCGCGACGCCGCCGATCTTCATCGCCTTGCGGTTGGCGGTGAACTGGCTGGTGACCAGGGACCCCATGTCCTGGTCACCGGCGGCGCGGGTGACGATGAGGCCGGTGGCGACCGAGAGCAGCAGCGCGGGGACCTGCGAGACGAGGCCGTCGCCGATGGCCAGCAGGCTGTAGGAGTTGATGGCGTCGGTGGGCGACATGCCCTTCTGCAGCATGCCGACCGCGAAGCCGCCGAGCAGGTTGATCAGGGTGATGACCACCGCGGCGATCGCGTCGCCCTTGACGAACTTGGACGCGCCGTCCATGGCGCCGTAGAAGTCGGCCTCGGCGGTGACCTCGGTGCGGCGCTTGCGGGCCTCGGGCTCGTCGATGAGCCCGGCGTTGAGGTCGGCGTCGATGGCCATCTGCTTGCCGGGCATGGCGTCCAGGGTGAACCGGGCGCCGACCTCGGCGACCCGGCCTGCGCCGTTGGTGATCACGGCGAACTGGATGACGATGAGGATGAAGAACACGACCAGGCCGACCACCAGCGAGCCGCCGACCACCGCGTGGCCGAAGGCGCCGATGACCGCGCCCGCGTGCCCGTCGAGCAGGACGAGCCGGGTGGCGCTGATGTTGAGCGCCAGCCGGAACAGGGTGGCCAGCAGCAGCACCGACGGGAATACCGAGAACTCCAGCGGTTTGCGGACCTGCATGCTGATCAGCACGATCAGCAGCGCCAACCCGATGTTCATCACGATGAACATGTCCAGCAGGAAGGTCGGCATCGGCACGACCATCAAGACGATGATCATGATGACACCGGCGGGTACCGCGAACTGGCTCAGTCGCCTGGAGTTCATGTCCATCCCGGATAGCGGGTGCGGCCGGTCCCTGGCCTCGTGCTGCCTTCCTGGCTCCACGTCGGACGGTTCTTCGGCCGGTGTGGAGCGGTACTGAGCATTACCCACGACACAACGAATCGCCAGTGGTTCGCCGCCCCGTACGCCAGGCGGCGAACCGGCCAGCGATCCGTCTCGCGGCCACTTCGGCTACCCAGCGGGTAGTCGACATGTCCGCACTGGGCCCGGCACTCGCGGCCCACCGCTATTGAGTTCCCAAACTGCACCGGCCGCACGCGATATCCGACCAACTATCACCCAACCGAGCGGCGACACGCCGCTGATCGGGTGAACTAGTTCAGCGGCACCACAATGGACAGCACGCCGCCCTTGTAACCCGCGATGTCCACCGTGAGGTCGAGCCTGCTGCCCAGCGACGCCAGGTGCGACCTGACATCGGTGGGCACCGAACCCGCCTCGGTGTGCACCGCGTGGAACTTCACGTGCGGCAGACCCGCGCGGTTGAACAGTCCGGTGAGGATGTTGCACACCTCACCGAGGATGTCGGTGAGCAACGGCGAGAGCTCACCGTCCTCGACGCACGCCTCGGCCCCGCCCGGCGGGACCAACCCCATCGCCGCGGCCGTGTTGGCCGCCAGCGGCAGGGAGAAACCGATCACCCCGGCCAGCTTCTGGTCGTTGCGCTGGTACACCGCGACGACCGGCGCGTCCGCGGACGGCGGGTCGGTCGGGTTGACCTTGATCTCCCGGCCGAGGAGGTTGGCCAGCGTTTCGCGGACCTGCTTGGGCACCGGCAGTGCCTCTGTCATCGCCTCACCCCAGAATGTCGGAGAGCTTGTCGCGGAAGGTCTCCGCGGTGAACGGCTTGCTGATCAGGAACAGCGCGCCACCCGCCTCGGCCTTGGCGATCATCTCGTCCGAGCACTCGGAGGTGACGAAGGCGAACGGTACCGTGTTGCCCGCCGCGCGCAACGCGTGCAGCAGCTCGATGCCCGACATGTTGGGCATGTTCCAGTCGGAGAGCACGAGGTCCGGCTTCTCCTCGTTGACGGAGGTCTGGGCGGCGGCACCGTCCGGGGCCTCGACGATGTCGTGGTCCTCGAAGCCTGCCTGCCGCAACGTCCGGATGACGATCTGCCGCATCACCCGACTGTCATCCGCGACCAGGATCTTCATACCTACACCCCCTGTGCGTTGTTGGAAGGACCACCACTGAGCAAGGTCACCACGTACGGCTCGTCACGCCAGCGCACAACGGTCCGGCAGACCTCGACGGTGCCGGGCCAGCGCTCGTGGCCGGTCGCCGAGACGCGCGGGAGGGAGAGCTGGGACGGGGACGGCAGCACGCTCTTGACGTTACCGCCCAGCACGTTCGCAAGCTCGCCGAGCGCGTCGCCGACGTCGTCGGTGGTCACCTCGTCCGGCTCCATCGCGAACAGCACCGACGCGACGTCGCGGGAAGCCTTGTGCGAACAGGACACGACCAGGTGACCCTCGTACGCGCCGACCATCGCGACGGACGCGGCGAGGTCGACCGGGGCACCGGTGTCCGGGGCGGCGAAGATGGTCTCTTCCTCGCCACCGTTGAGGAACGCCGACCACACCTGTTCGGCGATCATGTCGAGGTCAACCTCGACCGTCGTGGTCACGTCATTGGTCATTTAGGACACCCCCGCCGGGACGAGCCCGAGGAGGGCCAGCTTGTCGATGATGCCGTCTCGGGTGAACGGCTTGATCACGTACTCGTGCGCACCGGCGGCCAGCGCCCGGACGATCTGCCCGTGCTCGCTCTCGGTGGTAACCATCATCAGCGTCATCTGACGCATCTCGGAGATCTTGCGGACCTCGATGACGAACTCGAGGCCGGTCATCTCCGGCATGTTCCAGTCGACCAGCGCCAGGTCCGGAACCCGACCGGTGCTCTCAAGCACGTTGAGAGCCTCCCGACCGTTGCCCGCCTCCAGGACCTCGTAGTCGAGGTCGGCCAACAGGCCCCGGAGAATCTTGCGCATGGCCCGGGAATCGTCGATCACAATCCCTAGCACTGCGTCACCTCTTTCACCATTTGGCGGTCACGGGCAGGCGCCCGGTAGATGGCGGTCCGTCCGACGGCCACCCGCTCGAACACCGAGTCGATGCCCACAGTGGACTCTGCGGCACCCAGCAGCAACCAACCACCCGGGTTGAGCACCTGCCGGACGCGCTCGAGCACGGCGCGCTTGGTGTCGGGTTCGAAGTAGATGAGCACGTTGCGCAGGAACACCACGTCGAACTTGCTCATGGGCGGCAACGTCGTGCACAGGTTGATGCGCTGGAACGACAGGTTCTGCCGGATCCGCGGCACCGCCTCCCACTCGGCGCCCGCGCGCTGGAAGTAGGTCACCAGGTCGGTCGCGGGCAGGCCGCGGTTGATCTCGAGCTGGTTGAACCTCCCCGCGCGGGAACGGCGCAGCATCTCCTCGGACAGGTCGCTGCCCATGATCTGGTAGCCGCGCCCGGCGGGCAGCGCCTTCTCCATGGTGATCGCGATGCTGTAGGGCTCCTGGCCGCTCGAACACGCCGCCGACCAGATCCGCACCGGGCGGTTGTGGGCGGAGAGCACGTCGGGCAGGATGACGTCGGTCAACGCCGAGAACGGCTCGCGGTCGCGGAACCAGGACGTCTCGTTGATCGTGAGCGCCTCGACCACCTGCGTGCGCAGGGCCGCCGACCCGGTGCGCAGCGCGTTGGCCAGCGAACCCACCGTGTCGTGCCCGGTGGCCTTCGCCACGGGCTTGAGCCTGGACTCGACCAGGTATTCCTTACCGGGGCGCAGGACCATGCCGGCCTCTCGGAAGACGAGATCGGCCACGTAGCCGAACAGCGCCGGTGTCATTTCCACCGCGCCACCTCCTTTCCAGTTGCCGTCGCCGACGCGGGCAGGCGGGCGACGATGTTCTCCGCGATGAGGCCGAGCGGCAGCACCGCGTCGGCCAAGCCCGCGCTGACAACCGCACCAGGCATTCCCCAGACCACCGAGGTGGCCTGGTCCTGGGCCAGTACTCCGGCGCCGAGTCGCACGAGCTCCTCGGTGCCGCGTTTGCCGTCCTGGCCCATGCCGGTGAGCATGACCGCCAGCGACGCCGAACCGTAGACGCGCGCTCCGGAGCGGAACAGCACGTCGACAGCAGGTCTGCAGTGGTTTTCCATGGGGCCGTCGTGCAGCCGGACGCGGGGTCCGCCCGGACCCTTCGCGGCCTCCATGTGCCTGCCGCCCGGTGCGATGTAGACACTGCCGGGCAGCAGCGGTTCCCCGTCGCGCGCCTCGACCACCCGCAGGGCGGCCTCCTGGTCGATGCGACGGGCGAGCATGGTGGTGAACACCGGGGGCATGTGCTGGGCGACCAGCACCGGCACCGCGAGGGTGCCGGGCAGCTTGGTCAGCACCGTGCGCAGCGCTTCCGGTCCGCCGGTGGACGAGCCGATGAACACGGCCTGCACCGCCTTGCGCGGGCCCGACGGCGGCTTCTTCACCGAGTCCGGCGGGCGCGGCGGCGGCGCGGTGTACACCGGCTTGCCGCACAGGGCGTGGATGCGCGGCAGCAACTGCTCGCGCACCTCGGTGACGGCCTTGTTCACGCTGCCCGCGTTGGCGGGCTTGGTGACGTAGTCGGTGGCACCGGCGGCCAGCGCGGCCACCGTCGCCTCGGCGCCGTCGCTGGTCATCGTGGAGAACATGATGACCGGCAGCGTCGGGTTGGTCTTGCGGATCTCCCGCACCGTCTCGACCCCGTTGAGCACCGGCATCTCCACGTCCAGCGTGACGATGTCCGGCTTCAACTGGGCGATCTTGGCCAGCGCGATCCGCCCGTCCGGCGCGGTCCCGACGACGCGCACCTTCGGGTCCGCGGACAGCACATCAGTGACGAGACGGCGGATCACCACCGAGTCGTCCACCACCAGTACTGAGATCACGTGGGCCTCCAGGGTCGGCGGCGGGGGCACCTGCCTCCGCGACAACCCTGGGATCGGCCGCACCCGTCCGGTCCTGAGCCCTCGACTCGCCGATTTCTCATGACCCGCACAGCGTTCACAGCGTCCTCAGGGCAGTGGCGTCCGCTGTGGACTCCGCCCGATCGGGTCCCCTGTGGACCCGGCCAGTTCGAGCTTGCCCTGGAACAAACGACACGACCGGCTGAACCACGGGGGGTTCAGCCGGTCGGGGACCTCGGGAGTGCTACGACCAGTCGCTCACCGGTCGCCGCTAATCGGCGAGCACCAGCCAATCCGGGCCGAAAGCGGCCAGGCAGGGGACGAGGAGTTCCTGGGCGGACTCGGAGTCCACCAGGTCGCGCACCATCAGAGCCTGCACCGCGCCGGAGAGCACGTTCCACACCCCGCTGGCCCGGTCGTCGACCGACACTCCCGCCAGGTCGACCGCCCGGACCAGGAGTAACTGGGCGGTGGCGGCGGCCCGGACCCGACCGGAGACGTGCACCGCCCAGGCGGCCGAGTGCATCGCGGCCGACCAGTCGACCTGCTCGGCGCGCATCCGGTCGGCGGCCACGGCCAGCGCGCGGACCTCGGCGGGGTGCGCGGCGCGAACCCGGTCGAGCAGCCGGTGCACCAGGTCGTGGGTGGGGCCCAGGTCCAGGGCGGGCTCCGGCAGGTCGCGGCGGGCGGTGAGCCACGCCGAGGCGAGCACCCTGCGGTCGGTGTCGGTCAGCGACTCGCGCAGGTAGGTCGCGCAGATGGCGTCGGTGACCAGGGCGACCACGTCGTCCGGTGGTTCGGGCGCGGTGCCCGCCGGGAAGGTGTCGCGGTCGGGGACCAGGACGTCGGTGCGCACGCAGTGCAGCAGCCCGGCCAGCGAGCCGATCGGCGAGTGCTGCAGCAGGGTGACCGCGGACGGACCGGTGAGGTCGCGGACGCTGGTCTGTTCGGCGGCCGCCGCGAGCGCGTGCGAGCGGGCGAGGCCGAGGGCGGGGGTGTGGGAGGCGGCCCGGGAGGCGAGGACCTCGATGCCCGAGGTGGACTGGGCGAGCAGCGTCAGCAGAATCTCCGCCGTCGCAGGCCCGCCCGCCATCCGGGTGAGGTCGAAGCCCAACACGGGGGCGCTGACAAGGCTGTACACCCGAGTCAGTATGCACCCGCGATTACGCAAATAGCACTGGATCGGGTGAAATATTACACAGAGCGACGGCGCCGTCCCGGGGGGTGCGAGACGACGCCGCCTGGTCGAGTGGTGTTACACCGATCGGCGCAGCACAGAATGGTCGTTCCGGAGCAGCGGCCGTGATCACCGCGTGATCGTCGCCGATCGGTCGCGAATCAGGTCGCGAAGCGGTTGACCTGCTCCTGGAGCTGCGCGGAGAGCCGGGTGAGGGTCTGCATCGCCAGGTTCGACTCGCTGATGCTGGCGGTCGCGTTGTTCGCGCCGTCGGCGACCCCGGCGATGTTCGCTGCGATCTCGCTCACACCGGACGCGGCCTCGCCCACGTTCCGGTTCATCTCGGCGGTCGTGGCGGTCTGCTGCTCCACCGCGGAGGCGATGGTGAGCTGGAAGTCGTTGATCCGGGCGATGATCTCGGAGATCTCGTCGATGGCGTTCACCGCGTTGGCCGTGTCGGCCTGGATCATCTCGACCCGGCGCGAGATGTCCTCGGTCGCCTTCGCGGTCTCCTGCGCCAACTCCTTGACCTCGTTCGCGACCACGGCGAACCCCTTGCCCGCGTCGCCCGCCCGAGCGGCCTCGATGGTGGCGTTGAGGGCCAGCAGGTTGGTCTGCTCGGCGATCGAGGTGATGACCTTGACGACGTTGCCGATCTCCATCGACGACTCGCCCAGCTTCGCGACCGTGCCGTTGGTGGTCGCGGCGACCGACACGGCCTGCCCCGCCACGCCCGCGGCCTCGTTGGCCGACTGCGCGATCTCCTTGATCGACGCGGACATCTCGTCCGCGCCGGTCGCCACGGTCTGCACGTTGCGGGCGACCTGCTCGGCCGCGGCGGACACGACGCCTGCCTGCGCGGAGGTCTCACCGGTGCTGTCGCTGACCTTGCCCGCGATGGTGGCCATGTCGTGCGTCGCGCCCTCCAGCGAGCCGATGCCGGTCCGGATCGCGGCGACCGTGTCGTGCATGCTCTCGGTCGCGGTGTTCAGCGCCGCGGCCATCACGCCGATCTCGTCGGTGGAGCGGACCTCGACCTTGCGGGTCAGGTCCCCGTTGGCCACCGAGTCCAGCACGCTGGACACGCCGCGCACCGAGCGGACGATGCCGCGGATGATCAGCCAGCCGACCAGCAGCGCCAGCAGCAGGCCGACGCCGAGCACGATCAGCGAGGTCCACCGGGCGCTGTCGCTGGCGGAGGCGGCACCGGTCACCTCGACACCCACCGCGTTGAGCTCGGTGGTCTGCATCTCGACCAGGTCGACGCCCAGGTCGTCCAGGGCGGGACCGGCGATGTTGTTGTAGCGGGCGAGGGCCACCTCGGGCCTGCCCGCCTTGGCCGCCGGGAACACCTGGTTGGTGACCACGTCGGCGACCTTGTCCAGGTGGGTGATAGCGCGCTGCACGGTGGTGGGCGGGACGGCGCTGAAGTCGGGGTCCTTGGCGATGCCGTCCTGGAACTGGACCAGCGCGCCGCGCAGCACGCCGATGGCGGCCGTCGTGTCGCTGATCTCCTTGTCCACCCGCGCCAGGTCGGTGCTGATGAACGAGGACAGCAGGTGCTGGGTCGCGGTGATCGCCGCGCCGTTGAAGTTGCTGATCGCCCCGACGGCCGCGGCGTTCTTGCCCAGCCGGGCCGAGGTGTTGGCACCGTGGTCGGTCGCGATGATGCCCTGCATGCCGACGCCGACGGCGACGACGGCGGGCACCGCGATCGCGGCGAGGATCTTGGTGGCGAGCGAGCGGTTCGCCAAGAACCGGCCGAGGCCGCCGCGGCGGGTGCCGGGCGCGGCCTCGGGGGTGGTGTCGACCATCAGGTGGGTGCCCTTCGGTGGGGCCGTCGCTGGCGACGGCAGGCGCGGGTGGAGGGTGCTGCCCAATGGGGACCGATACCGGGACAACGGGCCGGGGCGAATCCACCGACCACCACCAAACGGGGCTCCGGGGGCCAGTGGCCCCGGAGCCCCGGGTGGGTGGGTCAGCCGGTCTCGCTGCCGCGGACGGCCGCGCGGGCGTCCAGCGCGAGCATCAGCCGCTTGGCCAGCGGGAACGCCGCGGTGATCAGCTCGCGGGCCGGACCGGACAGCGTGTCCGGGATCGGCTCGGCCGCGGTGTCCTCCAACTCGACCACGTCGCCGATGCGGTCGACCAGCAGGCTCACCGACTCGTCGTCGGTGCGGACGATGACGTTCATCGCCGGGCCGGTGCGCACCACGGCGGGCTCACCGAGGCGGACCCGCAGGTCCAGGGCCGCGATGACCTGGCCGCGCAGGTTGAACAGGCCGCCGACGTGGCCGGGGGCCAGCGGAACCGGCGTGTACTCGGAGAACGCGAGCACCTCCTGCACCTCGCCGACCTCCAGGCCGAACAACTGGTCGGCCACCTCGAAGGTGGCGTACCGGACGGTGCTCACGACGCCTCCACATAGCTGTAGTCACGGGTCTCGAAGTCCGGCAGTTGGAAGTCCGGGTCGGCGGCCATGATCGCCCGACGCATGTCGAGCAGCTCGGTGACCTTGTCGTCGATGACGGTGGAACCGGACAGGCCGTCACCGTCGGACGGGCCGTGCGGGGCGGTGTCGTCGACGATGTCGAGGATGCCGTCCACCGCGAGCGCCACCGAGTGGCCGCCCGAGGAGTACACGACCGCGGGCACGGTGTCCGAGGTCTCCTCCGACCACGAGCCGAGCAGACCGGAGAGCCGCAGCACGGGCAGGATCTGGCCGCGGTACTGCACGACCTCCCGGGAGCCGACCCGCTCCACGGCCTGCACCGGGAACTCCTCCAGGCGGGTGACCATGGACAGCGGGATGGCGACCCGGCGGTCGCTGACCCGGGTGACCAGCAGGCGGTCGCGGGTCTCGGCCTTGACCGCCTCGGCGGCCAGCGCGGCGGCCGCGGCGGCGGCGCGCTCGGCGTTGCCGAGGTGCGCGTTGCGGGCCAGCGCCAGCACGTCCAGGATCAGCGACACGCGGCCGTCACCCAGGATGGTGGCACCGGCGTAGCAGCCGACGTCCTTGAGGTGGCTGGCCAGCGGCTTGACCACGACCTCCTCGGTGGTCAGCACGCGGTCGACCACCAGGCCGAACTCGTGCCCCTCACCGTTGAGGACCGCGACGTAGATCGCCTCGCCGCGCTCCTCGGGGCGCTCGGGCGCGCCGCCAAGGGCCTCGTTGAGCCGGACCAGTGGCAGCAGTCGGCCGCGCAGGCGGCAGACCGGGGCGCCGGAGACGTACTCGATGCGCGCCGAGGTCTGCCCCTCGACCGAGACCAGCTCGCGGACCGACATCTGCGGCAGCACGTAGCGCTCGCCCGCGCTCTCCACGATCAGCGCCTGGACGATGGCCAGGGTGAGCGGGATGGTCAGCCGCCACGTGGTGCCCTTGCCGACCACCGAGCGCAGGTCGACCGCGCCGCCGATGGCCTCCAGGTTGGTGCGCACGACGTCCATGCCGACGCCGCGGCCGGACACGTTGCTGACCTTGGCCGCGGTGGAGAAGCCGGGCCGGAACACCAGGCGCAGCACCTCGTCCGGGTCCATCGCGGCGACCTGCTCTGCGGAGAGCAGCCCGCGCTTGACGGCGGTCGCGCCGATCAGCTTCGGGTCCACGCCCTTGCCGTCGTCGGCGACCTCGACCACGACGTGGCCGTGCTCGTGGTAGGCGCGCAGGGTCAGCGTGCCCTCGGGGTTCTTGCCCGCCTTGACCCGGTCCGCCGGGGACTCCAGGCCGTGGTCGACGGCGTTGCGGACCAGGTGGGTCAGCGGGTCCTTGACCGCCTCGAGCAGGCTGCGGTCCAGCTCGGTCTCGGCGCCCTCGAGCTCCAGCCGCACCTGGCGGCCGATGGAGTTGGACAGGTCGCGGACGACCCGGGGCAGCTTCGACCAGAGGTGGCTGATCGGCTGCATGCGGGTCTTCATGACCCCTTCCTGCAGCTCGCTGGTGATCAGGTTGAGCCGCTGGGCGGCCCGGCTGAGGGTGTGGTCGCCGGAGTGCTCGGTGGCCCGCACCATCTGGTTGCGGGTCAGCACGAGCTCGCCGACCAAGCGCATCAGCTTGTCCAGCAGGTCGACGTCGACCCGGACGGAGGTGTCGGCGACACCGCGGCGGCTGGCGGGCTCCTCGGTGGGCGCGGCGGCGGCCTCGGGGGCTCCCGGCTGCGCGACGGCGGCCGGGGCCTCGGCGACGGGCGCGTCCACAGCGGGGGCGTCCACGGCGGGCGCCTCGACGACCGGGGCGGGCGCGGGCGCCTCGGCGACCGGCTCGGCGGGCGCGGCGGAGTCGGCGGTGGGCACCGGGGCGGGCTCGCCGTTGATGCACGCCTCGACCTCCACGATCAGGTCGCGGATGTCCATCTCGCCCTCTTGGCCGTCGGCCTCGATCTGGGCGAGCAGCGCGCGCACCACGTCGACCACGCGCAGCAGCACGTCGGCGCCGCGGCGGTCGAGGATCTGGGCACCGTCGCGCAGCCGGGCGAGCAGCGACTCACCGACGTGCGTCACCTGCTCCAGCTTGGCGAACGCCAGGAACCCGCTGGTGCCCTTGATGGTGTGAATGGTGCGGAAAACACTGGCGAGTCGGTCGCGGGCCGTAGGGTCGCGCTCCAGCGCGACGAGGTCTTGGTCCAACTGGTCGAGGTTCTCGTAGCTCTCGACCAGGAATTCCTGGACCACATCATCGAAGTCTTCCACGCTCCACCACGCTTCCAGGTCCGGTGTCGACGCCTTCATCGGCGAGTCCGGCCAGCGCATGAGGTTTTGCGCACGGGGTTTCCGCGTGGCAGGCGGACCAGCCCCGATCGAGCGCATGCTGATGGCCAGGTTGGACTGTCCTTCGGCAACCGGGTCGAGCACTTCAGCGGGACCCCGGGAAAGCTCCGATCAGGTGGCCGATTTCGCCCCATCGGGCGACACCCGGCGCATCCCGCTAGATGACGGTCAGCGTCAGGGTCGCCGTGTAGGTGCCGGGGCTGGGGAGCAGCAGCCGGAAGTCGGCGGTGAGGCGCGCGGTGCCGCGACCGGCGTCCGGGTCGGCGGCGGCGAGCAGGCGGCTGCCGTCGAGACCGATGATGGCGCGGCCGGTGGTGAGGACCTGGACCGGCGAGTGGTCGACCACCAGCGGGGTCCAGGACATCGGGTTGCCGAGCACGGCACCGGTCGAGTTGGTGAAGGAGCTGATCTGGCCGGAGACGGTCCAGCCGGGGTCGCCCGCACGGGTGTCGACGACGGTCAGCGCCGGGAGGGTGCCTGCGGTGGCGTACCAGGTGCCCGCGAACCGGGCGTCCGGGAGGGCGTACGGGGTCTGGTCGACCGAGATGAGCAGGCCACCGTCGTCGACGGTGACCGCGAGGGTCTCGGTGGACGCCCACGCCGTGCCGCCGCTGCCCGCGAGGGCGAGGAGCACGAGCGCGACCACAACGGGCGCACGACGCATGGAGACCCCAGTTCTGACGAAGAATCGCCGCACAGTGGCAGGCGTCGGTGAACCGGGGGCAACCTGCGGCACAACAGCGGACGAACCAGTCGCTCGACCCAGAAGGTTGGCTGGGTATCGGCCTGTCCACGGCGTTCCTGGCAAGGCGCCGGAACGGCCTCGTACTGGACCGTACTTGGGCGTTTCGGCAACGCCGCCAGGGACGTCGTAGGCAGGTCGAGACCCTGTCAACCTTCTGGGTCGGGCCACTGAGTGGCCCGGACCTCCCTGCGGCGGTCCGGGCCACCCGGGCTCAGCGAACCACCTCGACGACATCCCCCGGGGCCAGCGTGCGGTAGAACGTCCGCGCGGCCTCGGGCGAGAGGTGGACGCAGCCGTGCGACTGCTGGGACAGGCTGCCCTGGTGGAACGCGACACCGGTGGTCGTGAAGAACACCGAGTACGGCATCGGCCCGTGGAAGGCCTTGCTGTAGTGGTCGATGTCCTTGTAGGTCACCTGGAAGCTCCCGGTCGGGGTGCGGTGACCGGCCTTGCCACTGGTGATCGGGACGGCGCCGTAGGTGACGGCGCCGTTGTCCATCAACCACGCGGAGTGCGCGCTGAGGGACACGCAGGCTCTCGCCGCCGCGCTGCACGGTGCCGCCGGTTGTGCCGGTGCCGCCGCCGCGGGTTGCGCCGTGAGCACACCCGCCACTCCCATGGCCACTGCCACACTCGTGACACCGACCGCCTTGCGCAGACCCGTCGCCGCCTCGCGTTGGGTCCCCATGCCGACCTCCCATCCGCCCGCGTGCGGGCTCGTGTTTGGTACTGCCTTGGGTAACCGGGTAGTACCCGGTTCCGTTGCGGCCCAACCGCCCACGATCCGGGAACCCGAGCGGGCGGGCGGCCGGAGCGGAAAAATCCCGGCATGGACCGGTTGCGCGCGCTGTTGACGAAGGCGGTGCTGGACCTGGGCGCTGTCCTCTACCCACACCCGGACTTCCTGCGGCCCCCGCCGCGGCCGCACCCGCCGTCGCCGGGGCACCCCGAGCTCATCGGGACGGCGCCGACCAGGGCCGAAAGGGCGGTTCTGCGCGCGTTGGCGGGTGAATAAGCGGACCTCGGGGTTATCTTTGATCGACCCACCGCGCGAGTCCCCGGAGGCGGTCATGGTCACGACCACCCAACTCAACCCAGTCCAAGACGGTCTGGTCCACTCCTACCTGTTCCTGCGCCGGGCGATCGGCTGCATCGGGCTGTGCCTGCCCGTGGCGCTGATCGTCGGCAACCTGGTCGTCGGCGACGGCCTGCGCGACTCGATCAGCGGCTACTACTACAGCGACGTGCGCAACGTGCTGGTCGGCGCGATGTGCGCGGTCGGGGTGTTCCTGTTCTCCTACCGGGGTTACGGCTGGGTCGACGACCTGGTGTCCGATCTGGCCGCCGTCGCCGCGATCGGGGTGGCGGTCTTCCCCGCCGCGCCCGCGAACCCGGTCGGCGACGACAAGGTCTACGGCGTCCTGCACCTGGTGTCGGCGGCCGTGTTCTTCCTGTCGCTGTCGTACTTCAGCCTGGTTCTGTTCCGCCGCAACGAGGGCGAGTACACACCGGAGAAGGCGGCCCGCAACCGGCTCTACCTGACCTGCGGCGTCGTGATGCTCGCCTGCCTGGCCGCGCTCGTGGTCTGCAACTGGCCCATGGCATCGGTCACGGCGGGATGGCGACCGGCACTGTGGCTGGAGACCACCGCGATCCTCGCCTTCGGCATCTCCTGGCTGACCAAGGGCGAAGCCATCCTCGGTGATTCACGTTAGTCAGCAACGGTTCCGCTCGTCGCAGGGCACGAACCCCGCGTCCCGGAGTTGGGTGCGGACGGCGTCGCCGGTCAGGTAAGCCAAAAACCTGCCCTCGGCGCTGTCCGCGTCCGGCTCACCGAAGCTGTAGACGGACAGCGGGCTCCAGAACGGGTAGCCGCCACCGCGCACGTTGGCGATGTCCGGACCGTTCCCGTCCAGGTTCAGGACGGTGAGCGTGCTGCCCTTGAGCGCGGGGAGGTCCGCGTAGCCGAGCGCGCCCACGGTGGCCTCGATGGCGTCGACCGTCGCGCTCGCGGTGTCGCGTTCGCACCGGATCACCGGGGCCGCGTTGTCGCGCGGCGACAGGCAGTCGTCGGAGGTGATGGCGGGCTCGGTGCCGTGCAAGACCTGCTTCTCGAACAACTCCCGGGTCGACGACTCCAGCCCGCGACCGACCAACCGGATGGGCACCTTCGCGCCGCCCAGTTGCGACCAGTCGGCGTACTTGCCCGCGTAGATGTCGCGGAGTTGGGTGCTGGTGAGACCGGTGATGCCGGTGTTCTTGTTGACCGCCAACCCGTAGATGACGGTGGCGAGTGGTCGCTCCACCAACGCCGGGAACGCCTTGTTCGACACCGGAACGACCGCCAGGTTCCCGTCGGCGCTGTCAGGATTGGGCGTGCCCAACCGGTTCAGTGTCTCGCGGGGTTGGGCACTTGACGTGATCACCACATGGTTGCCCGCGCAGCCCGTCGTGGCCACGTACTCCTTCACCACGCCGTCGAGCACGGGCGCGGCGATGCTGGACGCGAGGACCTTGACATCCCCCGTGGGGCAGGTGTTGTCGACCGAGCTGTTCCCGATCGCCAAGCCGAACAGCACGAGGAACACGACGAGCAGTCCGGTCAGCAGACCGGCGGCGGGTGATTTCTGCTTGCCGTGCAAGAACTTCCCCGCGCGGACGCGGCCGGAGGCGGTGACCGTGCGACCGGAACCGGACAGCAGCACCAGGAGTTTGAACCGCTCCCGGCGGTTGAGCGGTACCGGCGGTACGGCGAGGGTGTCCTGGCCCGCGTTGTCCGCCAGTTCAAGACCTCTGGACAACTCGGCCCGCAACCCGGGCGCGGCCTCGGCGATGTGCACGGCCTCGATCCGGCGGTCCGGGAAGGCGAACTCCACGCCCTCTTGGTCTTCCTGGTGCAGCGGCCGGGTGCCTTCGTTGGCGAGGCGGAGCAGGACCGTGCTGTGCTCGCTCGGGAGATCACCCACCATGACCGGCGCGTCCAAGTGCACCCGGTAAGTGAGCACCCGGCCGCGCCGCGACCACACCACGACCAGAGCGGCGACGGCCAGCAGCACACCGGCCCCACTCAGCGCGAGGTACCAGGTCACGTCGCCACGTCCACCAGCATCGGCCGGTCCTCCGCTCCCCAACTGTTCCGGCGGCATGCTAGCCCAGCGGCCGTGTGGCTACAGTTCCCCGTCATGGGGGTGTGGCGTCCGACGAACCGGCAGGCGGAAGGCCTGGTGCTGCTCGCCGTCGGCGGCGCCCTCCTGGTGGCGGCGAGCCTTGCTGTGAGCGGGGTGTTGCGCTGGTCCGATGTGCTGCGGTGGTTGCGGAGTTGGGGGCCGTTAGCCGGGCTGGCGCTGGTGGCATTCGTCTGTGTTGTCGTGGGCGCGCGAGCCGTGCGGGGTGGTCGTGGTGGGCCGCGTGCGGTGCAACCGATCCGGTGGTGGGTGTTCGCGGCCGCGGCGGTGTTGGTGGT
The DNA here is from genome assembly GCF_000482865.1 of Actinokineospora inagensis DSM 44258. Lineage (GTDB taxonomy): Bacteria > Actinomycetota > Actinomycetes > Mycobacteriales > Pseudonocardiaceae > Actinokineospora > Actinokineospora inagensis. The sequence continues at coordinate 120,985 of NZ_AXWW01000010.1, forward strand.
CGGGATGACGTGGGCGGGTGTGAGCGGATTCCTGACCCTGGTACCGCCCACCGACCCGGTTGCCCGCCTGGAGGCCGTGAAGACCGGTCTGGCGGTCGGTGGCGGTGCCGTCGCCGGGATGGCGCTGCTGTTCACCGCGCGGAAGCAGTGGTTGAGCGAGCGGACGCAGGTGCACACCGAGACCGACGCGACCGAGCGCCGGGTCGCGGACCTGCTGCACAACGCGGTCGAGCAGTTCGGCACCGACAAGGACACGCTCGTCCGGCTGGGTGGTTTGTCCGCGCTGGAACTGTTGGGGCAGGAGCACCCCGACATGCGGCAGATCGTGGTCAACCTGGTGTGCGAGTCGCTGGTGTTGGGGCACCCGCACGTGCAGGTCAGCCGGGCGGCGCAGCGGCTGCTGACCACGCACCTGCGCCGGACGAGCGACCAGCACTGGACCGGCATCGACCTCAACCTCACCGGCGCGCACCTGGTCGACTTCGACCTGAGCGACTGCGTGGTCCGCACCGCGGTCTTCACCAACGCGCACTTCACCGGCGCCGCAACCTTCCGCGGCGCCCAATTCACCGAGGTCGCCGTGTTCCGGGACGCGCGGTTCACGGCAGTGGTCACCTTCAGCGGGGCGACATTCGCCGGGAACGCCGAGTTCACGGGAACCAGGTTCGACGCGGAGGTGACGTTCGACAGCGCCGGGTTCGGTGGCGTGACCAGCTTCCACCGGGCCAACTTCGCCGGAGTAGCCATCTTCGCGTCGACCGATTTCCGCGGCAGCACGAGTTTCGCGGAATCGACCGGGGACGCGACGCCGAACTTCTTCCGGGTGCGGTGCGCCACGGCGGTCAACTTCCGGGACGCCCGGCTCGGCGCCCTCGGTCAGTCCGAACTGGACTCACTGGTGGCCGCCCAACGGGCGGTCGTCGAGCCGCGGCGGTCGTTCTGGGGCTGGTAGTCCGGCAGGTCGGCGGTGGCCATGGTCGCGGTGCCTGCGACCAGCATCCGGCGGACGAAAGCGGTGCTGAACAGGGTGTTGCGCAGCCACAGTCCGGAGGCGGTGGCCGGGGCGAGGAACTTACCGGGGTTGGCGCCGCGCTGCCAGCGGGTCGTGTAGGGCCGCATTCTGTCCTCATAGGACTTCAAGGCCGCCGGATTCCCGTTCGCCCTGGCGAGTTCGCCTGCGAGGACGTAGGCGCCGACGAGGCCCGTGCCGACGCCCATGCCGCCGAGCGTGACACCCCAGGCCGCGTCACCGAGGAGCGCCACGCGGCCGGTTGACCAGTGCGGGACGCGAACGCGGCTGATCGAGTCGAAGTAGAGGTCGTCGGCGGCGCGCAGACCGTCGAGCAGCTTAGGGACGTGCCAACCCATGCCGGTCAGGGCCTTGGTGATCAGGGCCTTGTGCCGGTCGGTGTCGAACCAGTCGTGGTCGACGCGGGGCGCGGCGAATACGACGAGAGCGCCCGCCTTGGTTTCGTCGTCGCGGTCAGCGGAAACGCTCGCCATCCGGCCAGGTTGGTTGTACTGCAACGGCGTGGTGTCGACGCCGGGGTTGGGGAGGTCCCAGCCCGCGATGTAGTAGTCGAGGTGGCGGACGTAGTCGGTCTCCGGGCCGTGCGTGAGGACGCGCACGCCGGAGTGCAGGCCATCCGCGCCGATGACGAAGTCGAAGGTCCTCGGGGCGGCGTGGGCGAACTCGACGGCGACGCTGTCCGGCGCGTTGACCAGGCCGGTGACGCGGTCGCGGAACAGGTACTCCACGCGCGGGGCGGACCGCTCGTAGAGGACGCGGGACAGGTCGCGACGGCGCACCTCCAGGTCTCCCCCGGCGAACTCCGCGGGCAGCGTGAAGATCTCCCGGCCGTCGGCGGTCACGCAGGTCATCGCGCCGCCGCGGGTCCGCAGCGCGGTCAACTCGTCGAGCACGCCCATCCCGCGGAGCACGCCCAGGTGCGTCGACCCCCGGAAGTCGACGGCGAATCCGCTGGTCCGGAGCGTTTTCGCGATCTCGACCACGGTGACGGTCGCGCCGTGCTCGGCCAGCCACCACGCCACCGCCGGGCCCGCGACCCCCGCGCCCGACACCAGTACCCGCACACCTTCGAGTGACATCGCCCCTCCAGTCCAAAACTGTATCCGATGGAAACAGTATATGCTGGATACAGTCCCCGCGCGCAAGGAGCGACATGCCCGACGCCCACGACCTGCTGTGGGGTCACCGCCCGACCCCGACCCGCGGCCCCCGCCGCACCCTCACCGTCGAGCACATCGCGACCACGGCCATCACCATCGCCGACGCGGACGGTCTGCCCGCCACCACCATGCAGCGCGTCGCCGAACGGCTCGACGTCACCAAGATGGCCCTCTACCGCTACGTCCCCGGCAAGGACGAACTGGTCGCCCTGATGATCGACACCGCGCTCGGCGAGCCACCGGACGGGCCGCCCGCGCCGTGGCGGGCCGCCCTGCGCTCCTGGTCCGACGCGCTGTTCACCCGGTTCGCCGCCCACCCGTGGGCGCTGGCCGCCACCATCGGCCCCCGCCCGATCGGCCCGCACGAACTGACCTGGCTGGAACGGGCGCTGGCCGCACTGGCCGACACCGCGCTGACCGGCTCCGAGGCCATGGACACCGTCGCCACCCTGGTCGGCCACGTCCGCGGCATCGCCCAGCAGATGGCCGCCCAGCACACCGAGGCGGCCCTGCAGCACTCGTTCGCCACCCTGGTCGAGGGTCGCGCGGACCGCTTCCCCGCCATCGTCCGCGCCCTGTCCTCTTCGTCCTCTTCGGACAACCAGGACTCGGACAACCAAGGCTCGGACAACCAGGGTGGCGCCCTGGCGTTCGGCCTGGACCGCGTGCTCGACGGGGTGGAACTGTTCCTGCGGGTGAAGGCAAACCCGAGTTAACCCGCGGCTTGCCGGTCCCTGGCCGCCCGCGCCCTACAGTGCCCGTTGTGAGCCAGTTGAGCTATTTCGAAGCGATCGTGGTGGGGGCGTTCCAAGGGGTCACCGAGCTGTTCCCGGTGTCCAGCCTGGGGCACAGCGTGATCATCCCGGCGGTGGTCGGCGGGCAGTGGGCGCGCGACCTCTCCGTGTCCGCGCCGGAGTCGCCGTACCTGGCCTTCATCGTGGGGTTGCACGTGGCGACGGCGGCCGCGCTGCTGGTGTTCTTCTGGCGGGACTGGGTGCGGATCGTGGGCGGGCTGGTGTCCTCGGTGCGGTACCGGCGGCTGGAGACCGGCGACGAGCGGCTGGCGTGGTTGATCATCGCCGGGACGATCCCGGTGGGCGTTTTCGGCCTGCTGCTGGAACACCTGTTCCGCACGACCCTGGGGAAACCGATCCCGGCGGCGGCGTTCCTGGTCGCGAACGGCGTGGTGTTGCTGGTCGGGGAACGGCTGCGCAGGCGTACCGAGGTCACTGAGAATGCCGAGGCCACCGAGGACGAGGACGCGCGGCTGGGCCGGATGAGCTTCAAGGACGGCGTGTTCATCGGCTCGGCCCAGGTTCTCGCGCTGCTGCCGGGGATCAGCCGCTCGGGCCTCACCATGGTGGCCGGACTGGTGCGCGGACTGTCGCACGAGGACGCGGCGCGGTTCTCCTTCCTGTTGTCCACCCCGGTGATCCTCGCGGCCGGGGTGCTGAAGGTGCCCGACCTGTTCGGACCGCTGGGCGCCGGGATCGGCGGGCAGGTGGTCGCGGGGAGCGTCGCGTCGTTCATCAGCGCGTACCTCGCGGTGCGGTTCCTGACCCGGTACTTCCACACCCGGACGCTGACGCCGTTCGCGATCTACTGCGTCACCGCAGGCGCAGCCGCGCTGGTGTGGCTGTCGGTGGCGTGATCCACCAGACTGACCGCGGCGGGGAGGTGGCATGAGGCGGCGGATCGTGGGGTTGGCGCTGGCGGCGGCCGTCCTGGCGATCACCCTGTTCGGCTTACCGCTGGCGGCGGGCGTGGCCAAGTACAACCTGCACGACGAGCGCGCCGAGCTGGAGCGGATCGCGGCCAGGGCGGCGCTCGCGGTGGCGACCGACCCGCGCGCCCAGGTGGGGTCGGAGCTACACGTCGGCGAGCCCACCACCAGCATCGCCGTCTACGCCCCTACCGGCCAACTCCGCTACGGCACCGGCCCGTCCACCGCCGACAAGGCCGTGCGGCGGGCCTCGGGCGGCGACGTCGCCGACGACACCACCACCGCCGAGGTCGTCGTCGCGGTCCCGGTGCAGGCCCCGGACGGGTCGCTGACCGCGGTGGTGCGGGCGTCGACACCGCTGAGCGAGGTCACGCTGCGGACCGGGCTGATGTGGCTGGCCATGGTCGGGCTCGGCGTGCTGGCGCTGGTGCTGACCTGGCTGATCGCCCGGCGGATGGCGCGCAGGCTGGCCCGGCCGCTGGAGGAGCTGACCGGCGCGGCGCAGGTCCTCGGCGACGGCGACTTCACCGTCCGCACGGCGCGGACCGGGATCGCCGAGATCGACTCGGTCGGCGCGTCGCTGGACTCGACCGCGCGCAGGCTCGGCGAGACGCTGGACCGGGAGCGGGCGTTCTCCGCGCACGCCTCGCACCAGTTGCGCACGCCGCTGGCCGGGCTGCGGCTGCAGTTGGAGTCGGCGCTCGTGTCGCCGGACGCCGACCCGCACGCGGCGATCCGGGCGGGCATCGAGTCGGCCGACCGGCTGGAACGCATCGTCGAGGACCTGCTGGCGCTGGCCCGCGACGACGCCGACGCGCGCACGTCCCTGGTCGACCTGGACGCGCTGCTGGCCGACGTGCTGGCGAGCTGGAGCGGTCACCTGCCCGGCAGGCGCCTGGTGGTCGACGGGTCCGGCGCGCCGCGGCCACGGGCGTCGGCGGCCGCGGTCCGGCAGATCCTGAACGTGCTGCTGGACAACGCCGCCACGCACGGGGTCGGCACGGTCACCGTCACCGCGCGCGACGCGGGCGAGGCGCTGGCCGTCGACGTGACCGACGAGGGCGGCGTCGAGGCGGACCTGGACCCGTTCCACCACCGCACCGATGGTCACGGCATCGGTCTGGCGCTGGCCCGCAGCCTCGCCGAGGCCGAGGGCGGGCGGCTGGTGCTGGCGTCGCGGCACCCGACCGGCTTCACCCTGCTGCTGCCCGCCGATGGCTGAGGACGGGCCGGATACCCTCGACCCCATGTTCCGCGTGCTGCTGGTCGAGGACGACCGGGCGATCGGGCAGGCCCTGGAGTCCAGCCTCCGCCTCACCGGCTACGACGTCCGCTGGTCGCGCACCGGCGCGGCGGCGCTGGCCGAGCCCGGACCGTTCGACCTGGTGCTGCTCGACCTCGGCCTGCCGGACGTGGACGGCCTGGACGTGTGCAGGCGGCTGCGCGCGGCCATGCCGCCGTGCGTGCTGGTGATCCTGACCGCCCGCCAGGACGAGATGGACGTCGTCGTCGGCTTGGAGGCGGGCGCCGACGACTACCTGACCAAACCGGTGCGGCTGGGCGAGCTGCTGGCCAGGGTCCGCGCCCACCTCCGCCGGGGCCCGGCCGGTCAGCCGACCCGGCCGGTGATCACGGTCGGACCGCTGCGGGTCGACACGGCCGGGCGCCGGGTGAGCGTCGACGGTCAGGAAATCCCGTTGCGCACCAAGGAGTTCGACCTGCTGGCACGCTTGGCCGAGCAGGCAGGCGCCGCGGTCAGCCGGGACACCCTGATGACCGACGTGTGGGACGCGCACTGGTACGGCTCGACGAAGACGCTGGACGTGCACATCGCCGCCCTCCGCCGCAAACTCGCCGACGGCTCGGGCGGCCAGGCACCGGGGATCTCCACGTTGCGCGGCCACGGCTACCGGCTGGACCTGCCGTGACGATCAGCCGGTGATCCGCAGGAAGTCCTGGGTGCAGGTGAAGGTGAACCCGCCAAGGGGATCGGCGAACTCGCGGCGCACATAGGTGACCAGGTCGTCCCCGGTCGGCGGGTGGTCCACAGTGGACAGTGGAACGGTGTTCAGCACGAACTGCGCGATCAACACCGCGTCCGCCTCGCTCTCGGTGTGCACGACGGCCCGCACCGTGTCCAGGCCGCCCGCCCGGAGATCGGCCAGGTCGTAGGCGACCCCGGTGAAATGCCGCACCAACCGCATGCAGTCACTCGCCGGATTCTGCAACACGACAACCAACTCGCCGCCATCGGCCAACCACCCCCGCATGACATCGACCACGGACCCCCAGGCCGACCGCGGCACGTAATAGAGGACGTGCGCGCACAACACGAAATCCGCGGGCTCGGAGAGTGCGGCCCGGTCCACCGTCGCCGAGATCACCTCAGCCTCCGGCACCGCCGCCCGCAACGCCGGATGCAGGTGCGCACTCGGCTCCACAGCGAACGTCCGCCCAAACCGCCCGGCGAACTCCGCGGTCGTCCCACCCTCCCCCGCCCCCACGTCAACGAACACCCGCCGCCACCGAAGCCGGTCGACAACCCCGCTGAGATACCGGTGCGCCACACCCTTCTGATCGGTATGCGCGAGAAACGTCTCGAACGCCCGCCGGTAATCGTCACTGAGCGGATCGAGCACGGGCACGACCATGAAGACCCTCCGGTAAAACACCCGGCCACATTGCCGCACCAACGCTATCCGCCACCGCACCCCCAGCCCGCCACAACCGCCCAATCGAGTGACACGGACGGATATGCCTGTCTAGGCGGCGTCGAGTTGAGCGAGGGCGGCTTGGGCGAGTTGGACGAAGCGGGTGAGGCAGGCGCGGTCGAAGCCGAATTCGAACGCCTCGGCGGTGGGGCCGACGAGGAAGTCGACTTGGTCGGCGTCGGGGTGGACGGTGGTGAGGATCTTGCAGTTGTCGCGGATGGCGACCATGGTGATGACCTTGAACGACATGTGACCGGCCTTGATGAGTCGGGGGCTTGGCGAGCGCGGACGGGCTTGAGCTACGTTCACGTAGACCAAGCAAGCCGGTGAGCTGCTTTGAAGTGACTCAAGAGCAGTGTGAACTACACATCCTAGTGATGCAAGGCCAACTTGGGCTACCCTGGCAGAAGTCGACGACAAGCCACGGGACGTGAGAGACAACATGGTGGGATACACGGACATAGCGGCTCACTTCCGCAGCCGGATCGAGTCGGGGGAGCTGGCTCCCGGTCAGCGACTGCCGACCCTGCGGGAAGTCATGGCCGAGTTCGAGGTCGCCCAGCAGACCGCGAGCCGGGCCTACAAGGTGCTCAAGGCCGAGGGGTTGACCAAGGCCACCACGGGCGCCGGGACCGTAGTCGCCGATCCCGCGAGCGCCATCGGTGCCAGGGTGCGGGGTTGGGCCGCCACCGGGCGCGCGCTGTCCGCGGGCGAGTCTTCCGAGATCACCGAGATTGGCACGGTCAGCGCCGATGAGGCTGTCGCGATCCGGCTTGAATTGGCACCGGGCAGTCCCGTCTTCGTCCGCCGTCGGGTCGTCAGCCGTGACGGGGCGCCCACGCACCTGACGAGTTCCTACTACCCCGCCGAGGTCATCGAGGCGACTCCGGAGTTGGGGGTGCCGACCTCCACCGGCGGTTCGCGGGAATTGGCCGCGGAGCGGCTGGGCTCGGCGCAGGACCGGGTTCTCGAGGAAGTCACGTCCCGGCTGGCCACCGATGAGGAGAAGATCCAGCTCGGTCTGACCGGTTCGGGGGCGACGGTCGTCACGCAGGTCACCCGCACCGTTTGGTTGGTGGACGGCAGGATCGTCGAAGTCGCGGTGAAGGTGTGTCCGGGTGCGACAGTTCTCCGGTGGTCGACCCCGTTGGGCTGATAGGCCACCGTTCTCCACTGGTTCGAGGCGGGCGTCCTGCGGGCGCTCGCCTGCGCGCCGTACCCGTGCACTCCGGTAGGTGGGGTGCGGAACTGCCGGTTGTTGGTCGAGTTCGGTTGAAAACCGGACAATCGGGAGTACGCGGGCGGGGTGCTCGCCGGGGTTGGGGGTTCTGGGGATGTTGCGGGTGCGGTTGAGCGCGGATGACCTCGCGACGGTGCGGGTGTTGCCGACGATTGGGCCGTTCGCGGAGACGGTGGCGAGTGTGCAGGTGTTGCGGGATCGGGGGGTGGGGCCGGTGTTGGGGGCGTGGCGGCGGCAGGTGTTGGCCGAAGGGGGTGCGTCGCTGCGGGGGTTGGGGTTGGTGGTGCCGGGGCGGGAGCCGGGGCTTGACCTGGTGCGGTTGGCGGGGCCGACCGTGTGCCTGTACGAGGGGATCGAGCGGGTGCTGGCGGCGCCCAGCGACGTGGGCGCGGCGGGGTTCGCGAGGTCGGCGTGGGTTCGGGAGTTGCCGAGCGGGGTGGCGACGCGGTCGAGGTTGTTGGAGCACCTGGCCCGGTACTACTTCGCCGCGCTCGCGCCGGTGTGGGATCGGGTTCAGGCGCGGATGGACGCGGAGCGGGCGTTGTCGGCGGAGGCGCTGGTCGAGGGCGGGGTGGGGGCGTTGCTGTCCAGCCTGCACCCGGACATCGGCTGGTCGGCGCCGTGGTTGCGGATCGCGGGGGTGCCGGGTGGGGAAGTGCGGTTGAACGGACGCGGATTGCTGGTGGCGCCGTCGCTGTTCTTGCGCAGACCGAGCTGGTTGATGTGCGACTGCGAGGGCAAACCCGGTGTGTTGATCTACCCAGCGCGGTTGGACGACGTGGACCCGACCGCGATCCTGCCGGGCGCGCGACCACCAGACACGGCGGACAAGGGACTCGGGGCCTTGCTCGGCGCGACACGGGCCAGGCTGCTCACAGCGATCGGCGACGGATTGACCGTGCCCGCCGCGCTGGCCCGGACAGCGTCGGTGTCCACCGCCGCCGTCAGCCAACACGCCCGGGTACTGCGCGAAGCCGGACTGGTGGTGACCAGCAAACACCCCGGCGGCGTGCGACACACCATCACGCAGCGCGGACTTTCCCTGCTGGGGCGCGGCCAGTAGCTCGACCCAGGGGTTGGCCCGGGTACCGGCCACTCCACGGCGTTCCTGACAAGGCGCCGGAGTGCTACTCACACTGGACATCGGCAACGCGGCCAAGGACGCCGTGGGCAGATCGAGACCCGGCCAGCCCACCCGGTCGAGTCGCCAGTAGTTCGACCCGGGTCGACCAGGGGTGTTAAGCCAGGGCTATACGTGGTCGCGGCGACCACCGAGTTGCCGTCAAGATCTTCCTCGGCGGCCGGGAAAACGTTGGGCCGCAAGTGAAACTGGGGAAGGAACCGATATGAGATCCATGCGTGCGCTCGGGGTCATGCTCGCCCTCGTGGCACTCAGTCTGCTCGGCGGCATCACCACGGCCAACGCGGCTCCGACGGGGGCGTCGCTGGTGGCGAGCGGGCCGTTCACCTATGCGAATGTCAACAGTGGTCTGTGTGTGGAGACGCCTGGCTGGAGCACCACGCCTGCCACGCCCCTGCAGCAGTGGAACTGCAACGGGTCGACCGCGCAGTTGTGGTCCCACGACAACAAGCCCGGTGCGGTGACCTTCCGCAGCGCGGTGGCGGGCAGCAACCTGTGCATCGACGGCATCGCGGGCCGTGGTGGGCACGTCTGGCTCTTCACCTGCGACGGCAGCTCCGAGCAGTGGTGGCAGGACGTCGTCGTGAGCCCCGGCAAGCACTCGTTCCGCAACGAGCGCACCGGCGTTTGCTGGGACCTGGCGAACTGGTCCACCACTCCGGGCGAGCAGGTCACCCTGTGGGACTGCAACGGCAGCACGGCGCAGCAGTTCGTCTGATCGAACACCTGCCCGGGTGGAATCGGACCAGCGTCCGGTTCCACCCGGGCACCGCTGACAGATCCTCAGCAGTGATGCGCCATCATGAGCCGTCCGGTATGGACAAGTCGGATGAGTCGGCGGAGGGGACGGGGTAGGCGACATGCGCAAGATCTTCATCGCGGCGGCGGTGTACATGGGGCTCGGATTGGTGAGCGGGCTGTACTACCGCGAACTCACCAAGGCGAACAATTTCACCGGGGACACCCAGTTGGCTGTCGTGCACACGCACCTGCTGGCACTCGGCATGCTGTTCTTCCTGATCGTACTCGGGCTGGCGAAACAGTTCGACCTGACCTCAAGCCGATTGTTCGGCTGGTTCTTCTGGATTTACAACGCCGGTTTGGTCGTCACCATCGGGATGATGACGGTGCACGGCACGATGACGGTTCTCGGGCACGAGTCGAATGCGGCCATCGCCGGGATCGCCGGGTTGGGGCACATCCTGCTGACCGTCGCCCTGGTGCTGTTGTTCGTCGTCCTCGGCAGGCGGGTCACCGACCGGAAAGCCTGACCACGGTCCACCAAGTGCGCCCGCCGACCCCGGTCGGCGGGCTTCGGCGTGCCCGCGCCGGGGGAACGGCGCCCGGCATTCGGACGCAGCCGGCCGGAATACGACACCACACATATTCCCGCCCATTGTAATTTTACCGTCAATTATTAGACCACCGATGAATCTCGACCGGCAAAAGGTATTCCTCCGCACTTGTATCCGACGGCTGTGATCACCGCCTCAGGTCGAACGCGCCCCCGGGTCGACACCTTTCCCTACTCTTGACACGTGTCGTCCGCGTCCGATGGAATCCGCTCGACACCCGTTGATCCACACAAGTCGATCCGGAAAACAGCCATGTCGGCAGGAGCAATGCCCGATACCGCACACCCGTACCTGCACCGCGCCGCCACCGACGTCCCGTATTTCAGCGCGGACGCCGACACGTACCTGGCGAAGACGCCGCTGCGCGAACTGACCAAGTCGCTGCCGCTGCGCGTGCTGTCCGAGCAGGACTTCGCGCAGTGGCAGACCCTCGGGTACGTCGTCGTGCCCGAGGCCATCCCCGCCGAGCACGCCGGGCGGCTGCTGGAGTTCGCCTGGCAGTTCCAGGGCATGGACCCGGGCGACCCGGCCACCTGGTACCCGGCCAGGGACTTCCGCTCCGAGTTGGACCGCGACCTGTACGTCTACGGGTTCGTCGAGGCCTACCAGCACCAGTTGATCTGGGACAGCAGGCAGACCCAACGGGTGTACGACGCGTTCGTCGACGTGTGGGACTGCGCGCAGTTGTGGGTGACCCTGGACCGGCTGAACCTGAACCCGCCCAACCGGGGCAGCCGCGACCGGGCGCTGATCCCGCGCACCGACACCGGGTTCGACATCGACCTGCACTGGGACGTGGACAGCACGGCCGGTGTGCCGCAGCAGCGGGTCCAGGGCATCATCGCGTTGCACGACACGGCCGCCGACCTGGGCGGGTTCCAGTGCGCGCCGGAGCTGTTCCGCCGGTTCGACGAGTGGAAGGTCGGCCAACCGGCCGATCGCGACCCGATCCGCCCCGCGCTCGACCGCGGCGAGTTCCCGGTGGTGCGTCCCGAGTTGCGCGCCGGTGACCTGCTGATCTGGAACGGTCTGCTGGCGCACGGGGTGCTGCCGAACCTGTCGGCGGACGGGGTCCGCTCCGTGCAGTACCTGTCGATGATGCCCGCGCTGGAGGAGCACACCGCCCTGCGCGAGTCGCGGGTGAAGTCGTGGCGCACCCTGAGCACCCCCGAGTGGAACAAGACCCTGTTGGGCGACGCGATCCGGCACGAGTCGGAGCGCTACGGCACGGCCACGTTGACCGAGTTGGGCCGCAAGCTGCTGGGACTGTCGTCCTGGCGCGGGTGGGACCTCGACGGCGCGAGCGGAGATGCGGAATGCGCAGGATCTGTCTGACCCTCCCGACCAACCGGGAGTGCGTGGCGACCATCGCGGCCATCGGCGAGGAGGCCGGCTACGCCGTGTCGACCTTCGACGTGGCGGTCGTGCTGCTCATCCTGGACTCGTCGGACGCGGGAATCCGAGCGGAACACGAACGCGCGGTCGCCCGGTTACCAGCCACGTTCGACGTGCTGCACCTGGACGAGGACGCCCAGCGGGACTTCCTGCGCCGGGTGGTCGACGGGGCCGGAGTGGACAAACCGGACCTCGTGCTCGACCTGATGCTCCCCGACGGCGTCTCCTACGGCGCCTGCACGAACCGGGCGTTCGTCATCGCGCGGGCGTTGGGCTGCGAGTCGGTGCACCGCCGCGACTCGGACAGCTCGTACCAGGAGTTCAACGGCGCCAAGGTTTTCCCGATCCACCACGAGCTGGCCTCGATCGGGTCGCGGGCGGCGGACGCGGGCGCGGCCGAGAGCGCTCTCGACCCGGAGCACCTGGACAAGCCGGTGGTCATGGTGGGCGCGTCGTTCATCGGTGACCTGTCGGTCGACATCGCCGAGATCGCCACGACCGACCCCGAGGCGTACTACGACGTGGTCAGCCTGTGGGCGCCCGGCGACTGGACCGAGGCGCAGAAGCGGGACCTGGTGGCCGAGTCGTTCACCGGCGCCGGGCAGGACCCGTTCACCGGCGACCGGTCGGTGCTCGGCCTGGTCGACCCGATGCGGGTGGACATGTGCAACATCGCTTTCCACCAGGTGCAGGAAAAGGTGCCGCTGCCGCCCGCGACCGACACGATCGGCAGCGACTACTTCCTCATCCACCTGGTGCACGACGCGAAACTGCCCGGGGTGCTGCACAACCGGCACATCGTCAACTTCCACACCGGGGAACGGAAAACCGACGCCGGGTTCGCCGGGTACCAGTTGCGGCTGGCGAAGTTCTTCCTGTCGATGCTCTATTTCCACCACATCTACGACCGGATGACCGAGGCGGGTTCGGCGCTGCTGGACGACACCAACCAGGTTCGGGCGTCGGTGATCGCGGGGTACGCGCGGGAGAGCACCGGTCTGGCCAAGGCGGAGAACATCCAGCGGCTCACCGGTCTGGAGGCGGCGTACCGGCGACTGGGTGGCCGGTACGCGGAGTTCGCCGACACGATCGCCGCCGACGGCGACCGGTGGCTGCGCGAGGCCGAGCGGGACATCGAGGACTTCGCGCTGCTCATCGACGTGTGGGCGGCGCTGCTGGACCGGGCGTCGGCCACCCCCGTGGTTCGATGATGCTGAGCCCTCGGCTGCGGACCGCCCTGGCGGCCGCCACCGAAGACCAGCTTGTCTACGACCTCGCGGGCGTCGAGTCCGGGTTCCGGCGGCTCACCCGGGAACTGCCCGGGGTCCGGGTCCGGTTCGCCATGAAGGCGGCCCCGGTGCCCGAGGTGCTGGCGTGCCTGGTCGACCAGGGCGCCGGGTTCGACGCGGCCAGCCCCAACGAGATCGCACAAGCGCTTGCCAGTGGGGCCGCACCGCGCGAGGTCCACTACGGGAACACCGTCAAGTCCGATGAGGACATCGCCGACGCGTACCGCTTGGGAGTTCGGGACTTCGCGACCGACAGCGTGGAGGACGTCACGGCAGTGGCGGTCAACGCACCGGGGTCACGGGTGTTCTGCAGGTTGGCCACGACAGGCACCGGCGCGGTGTGGGGGTTGAGCCGCAAGGCAGGCTGCTCGGGTGAGGACGCGGTGCGGGTGTTGGAAACCGCGCGGAGCCTGGGTTTGACGCCGTCGGGGTTGTCGGTGCACGTCGGGTCGCAGCAGATGACCACCGCCGCTTGGCGGGACGCCGTCGACCGGATCGCCGATGTGCTGGTTTCCCTTGCCGGCAAAGGAATCCGACTCGACCACGTCAACCTGGGTGGGGGTTTGCCGGCCCACGGCTACTACGACCGGGCCGCGCGGGCGTTGAACCCACCGGTGCACGAGATCTTCGCGACGATCCGGGCCGGGATGGTGCGGTTGCGCCAGTTGGCACCCGGACTGGATTTCCTCATCGAACCCGGTAGGCATCTGGTGGCCGACCACGGGGCGATCCGGGCCCACGTGATGCGGTTGTCGAGCCGGACGCAGTTGAACGGGGAGCGCGAGCACTGGCTGTACCTGAGCTGCGGGAAGTTCAACGGGCTCTACGAGATCGACCGGTTGCAGTACCGGCTCGTGTTCCCGGACCACCGGGGCGACCCGGTGCCTGCGGTGATCGCCGGACCGACCTGTGACAGCGACGACACGTTCGGCGAAGGGCGGTTCCCGGTCCCGGTTCCGTCCCAACTGCGCTCCGGCGATCCGGTGTGGATAATGGCTTGCGGCGCGTACGCGACGAGCTACACCACGTTGGGGTTCAACGGGTTCGCGCCGTTGCCGCTGGCTTTCCTGCCTGGTGAAAGGGTCACGATCAATGTCTGACGTCCTGGTGCGGCCGATCGGCGATGGCGATTGGGGCGCCATCGCCGAGTTGGAGCGGTCGGCGTACGCGGGGCTCGGGCTCGCCGAAGAAGGCGTCGACGCGCTGCGGTCTCGGGCAGTGTCACCGGAAACGTGCTTCGTGGTGGAGTGCGGCGGGGTGGCGGGGTACGTGTTGGCACTCCCCTATCCGTTCGGCCGGTTCCCCGATTTGTACGTGTTGGAGGACGGGGTATTCCAGTCGTCGAACCTGCACCTGCACGATCTGGTTGTCGCCGAGGATCGGCGTGGGCGGGGTCTGGCGCGGGCGCTGTTGCACCGCCTCGCCGCCGCTTCCGGCTCGTACGACCGCGTTTCGCTGGTCTCCGTGGCGGGCAGCGTGCCGTTCTGGTCAGCGAACGGGTATCGGCCGCAGCCCGGTATCGCGGTTCCGGCGAGCTATGGCCCCGACGCGCTGTACATGTCCAAAGCACTCTGAGAAGGCTGGTTCCCCTGATGATCAGTGAGTTCCGCCGCGCCCAACTGGCGGTGGCCGCGTTGTTCTGCCTTCTCGGATTCCAGTACGCGACCTGGGCCGCGCAGATCCCGGCGCTGCAGAGCCGGATGTCCTTGTCCCCCGCCGAGTTGGGGGTGCTGCTGCTGGCCACCGGCGTCGGCGCCACGGTGTCGTTCCCGTTGGTCGCCACCTTGATGAGACGCCTCGGGTCCCGCGGTCTCGCGTGCCTGTCGGGTCTGGTTCTCTGCCTGGTCCTGGTGGCGCTGGCGGCGGTTTCCAGTTATCCCCTGGCTTTGCTCGTCCTCTTCATCGATGGCATCGCGGTGTGTTGCCTCAACGTCGCGATGAATGCCCAGGGCGCGGCGCTCGAAGAGAAGTTCAGCCGCACGACCATGGCCAAGCTGCACGCGACGTTCAGCGGCGGGACGTTCGTCGCCGCCCTGATCTCGTCCGGGATCAACTCGTTCAGCTCGTCCCTGATGGTCCACTTCGGAATCGCGATCGTCGCGCTGTTGGCGCTGATCGGCTACTCCTGGCCCGCCCTGCTCACCGACGACGCGCCCGTCCCCGCCGCCGAGGGCGCGCCCAAGGAAAAGAGCCGGTTGTCCTGGCCCACCCGGGTCACCGTGTGGCTCGGCCTGGCGATGGTCTTCGGTACCATCACCGAGGGCGCGATGAACGACTGGTCCAGCCTGTACCTGCGGGACGTCACCCACGCGTCCCCCGAGATCGCCCCACTCGGCATCGCCGTCGTGTCCGCCATGATGGTCCTCGCCCGCCTGTTCGCCGACCGCTGGCGCGACCGCTGGGGCGACCAGCGGGTCGTCCTCACCGGCGCCACCCTGGCCGGGGTCGGCCTGGTCCTGGC
Source organism: Actinokineospora inagensis DSM 44258 (assembly GCF_000482865.1). Taxonomy (GTDB): domain Bacteria; phylum Actinomycetota; class Actinomycetes; order Mycobacteriales; family Pseudonocardiaceae; genus Actinokineospora; species Actinokineospora inagensis. The sequence goes on from NZ_AXWW01000010.1 coordinate 136,490, forward strand.
GCTGCTGATCGGCGGCGTCACCCCGGCCCTGCTCGGTTTCGCCTGCGTCGGCATCGGCATGGCCGCCGTCACCCCCTGCGTCTACGTCGCGGCCGCCAGGGAAGGCGCCAACGCGCTGACCCTGGTCGCCGCGATGGGCACCGTCGGTCTCCTCGCGGGCCCACCGGTGATCGGTTTCATCACCAACGCCACCACCCTCGTCTGGGGCATGACCGCCGTCGCCGCCTCCGCCCTCCTGGTCACCGCGTGCGTCTCCCAAACCCGCCAGCCCGGCGGCGAACGACTCACCGAGGCACCGGCGGGCTAGTCCTTCGCCGTGGCCAGACCGGCGATGATCACCTTGATCGCGTTGTCCAGGACCGGGGGGTCGGGGCGCATGGTGGCGGTCGCCTGGGAGAGGGCGCGGATCAGCAGGTAGACCTCCTCCACGGTCACCCGCGCGCGCACCGCCCCCGCCTCCTGGGCGCGGCGGAGTACCGCGCTGACGGCGGTTTTGAGGCGGCCGGAGACGGCGAGGACCGGGTCGCGGAGGTTGGCGTCGTCCGGGAGCAGGGTGAGCTTGGTGGCGCCGGTCTCGATCATCTCGCGGAGCAGGATGGACCAGGCGGTGGTCTGGTCGGGGTGGGCGGCGAGGGCGTCGGCGCGGGTGAGCAGGTGTTCGAAGTGGCGGACGAGGGCGGCGCTGACCAGGGCGTCCTTGGTGGGGAAGTGCCGGAACACGGTGGCGATGCCGACCCCGGCCAGCCGGGCGACCTCCTCGGTCGACCCGGCCGCGCCCAGGTCGCCGAAGACCGCCTCGGCGGCGGCGAGGATGCGGTCGCGGTTCTCCCGGGCGTCCTGGCGCATGCGGGGACTTTAACCGGAGTCAGGACTTCGGTACAGTTACCGGAGTCCCGACTCCGATTACCGCTGGGGGTACCGTGCCCACACCTGCCGAAGTCATCCGCGCCGTGGTCGACGGGGTGTGCCGCCTGCTCGCGGGCGACCTCGACGACCAGCAGCGCGAGGCGCAGCTCGACGCGCTGGCCGAGCTGTACGCCGAGGAAACCGACGTCCAACACCCGTTCGCGCCGCTCGGGGCGCCCCGGCTGCGCACCCGGGCCGAGCTGCGCACCCACTTCGCGAACGGCGTGGCCCAGCGGCGCGCGGAGCGGTACGAGGCGGTCGGCGAGGTCCGCCAGACCGAGGACCCCGAACTCGTGGTCTTCGAGTTCCACTACACCGGTACCGTCAACGGCCGCGACTTCTCGGTGCCGTGCGTCTTCGTCACCCGCGTCCGCGACGGTGTCATCGTCGAGTCGCGGGACTACCTGGACCACCTCGCCATGGCGCGCGCGTTCGGCGCCTATGACAAGGTGGTGGCCGCGCTGGCCGAAGCCAGTTAGGCCCGTTTTCGCGGTAGGGAACCCAGCAGCGAGGCGACCCAGCTCGCGCGTGGGTCGGTCTCCACCAGCAACGCCATGACCAGCAGGGTCGCGGGGATGGCGAGCAGGGCGCCGAGTGGGCCGAGGATCCACGCCCAGAACACCAGCGACACGAAGGCGAGGGTGGTCGACAGGCCCACCGAGTCACCGACGAACAACGGCTGGATCAGTGACTGCACAACGAAGTTGACGACGACGTAGACCAGTACGACGGCGAGCATCCGTCGCCACCCGCCGCCGAGGAGGCCGAGGACGGCGGGTGGGAGGACACCCAGGATGAAGCCGATGTTGGGGATGTAGTTGGTGACGAACGACAGCACACCCCACAGCACGGCGAGTGGAATATCCAGCCACACCAGGGCGAACGCGTCGAGTACGGCGATGATGAAGCCGAACACCGTTGTCACCACGAGGTAGCGGCGCACGCGGTGGGCGAAGGTGTGCAGGGCGGCGTGCAGTTCCGGGCGGACCTTGGCGATCCCGGCCAGCCGGTCGTCGATGCCCGCCGCCTCGACGCTGAAGAACAGCAGGAGGGCCAACAGGAACACCAGGCTCGTGGTCAGGCTCGTCACGTCGCCGAGCAGTGATCCCAGCGACGACAAGACTTTGCCGGTGTCCAACGAGCGCAGGGACTGCCGGATCTCGCCTGCGCCGAACCGCCCGGCCAGGTCGGCGGCGAGGTCCCGCGCGTCGGCGGCGTACTGCGGCAGCAGCGACCCCAGTCGCGCACCGGAAACGACGACCACCGCACCGAACCCGACGAGCGTCCCGTAGACGATCAGCACGAGCACCGTCGTCGCGGCCCAGCCGGGGAGGCCGCGGCGGCGCAGCCACCGGTGCACCGGGCTGGCGACGATCACGATGACCAGGGCGAGCAACGCGGGCGCGACCAACCACGCCGCGGCGCGCACCCCGGCCATCGTGACCACCGCGGCGGCGGTGCCGAGCAGGACCACCAGGCCGCGGGGCAACCCGGTCACGGCGAGACGCGACTCTCGTCGCCGTGGGCCACCAACGCCCAGATGACCACCACGCACAGCATGATCGCGACGATCGACCACAGTGGATAAACACCGATGAAAGCCAGTTGGGCGATGGCGTTGAGGCCCGCGAGCACGACGGTGGCCACCCGCGCCCAAACCTGGTCGGCCAGCAGCGCGATCCCGCTGATGAGCACCAGAGCGCCGATGAGCAGGTGCGCCCAGCCCCAGCCGGTGAGGTTCAGCACCAGCACGTGGCTCGGGCCTGCGATGTAGTAGTCCTGTTTGAACAGTGCGACCAAGCCCTCGATGACGTTGACGAACCCGGTCATGATCATGACCAGTCCGGCGAACCAGACCCACCCCGACCAGGCCGACCCGGTCGCCCAGTGGTCCTGGTCGGCCTCCCGGACCCGGCCGGGTCGGCTGTGGTGGTACTCGGTCATAGTGGCTCCTTTTCTCTGCGAGTCGACTCCAGCGTGGCCGCCACCGGCACCCGAGGTCTTCGCCCGACCTGGGTGGGTGGCGCGGCCTCACCCGGGACACGGGATGACCGGCGGCGGGTGAACTCGGAATCGTCGAGCCCGCAACGTCAACGGCGCGCACACGGAAAGGCATTCGATGCACGCAACCGAGACCACCGCCGAACCGAGGGTGCTGTCGGCCCGGCCGTCGCGGGGCTGGCGGATCTTCTTCGGACTGGTCACCGTGGCGGCCGGGGTGGCGATCCTGGTGTGGCCGGGGGTCGCCGTGGTCACCGTCGCGGTGATCCTGGGCATCCACTTCATCGTCGCGGGCGCGTACCGGTCGGTGACCGCGCTGACCCGCGACATCGACAACACCGCGCTGCGGGTGCTGTACCTGCTGCTCGGCCTGCTGCTGGTCGTCGTCGGGCTGCTCTGCCTGCGCTCACCGTGGCAGGCCAGTGCGGTCCTGGTCGTCCTCTTCGGACTGAGCTGGGTGGTCAACGGCGTCGTCGAGATGTTCCACGGCGTCAACGGGGGTGGCGGCTGGACCATCGCGTCCGGGGTGATCAGCCTGCTGGCGGGCCTGGTCGTGCTGATCTACCCGGCGCCCGGTCTCGCCGCCATCGTCTGGCTGTTCGGCGTGTCCCTGGTCGTCATCGGCGGCACCGTCACCATCAGTGGCGCCGCCGCGAAAACCCGACCCTAGAAGGAGAGTACACAGTGGATGGACAACCGGCGATCGCCGACCACGGGCTCATCGGCGACCTGCAGACCTCGGCCCTGGTGGCCACGGACGGCTCGGTGGACTGGTTCTGCTGCCCGCGGTTCGACTCGCCCAGCCTGTTCGGGGCCATCCTGGACCCGGAGCGCGGCGGCCGCTGCCGGATCGGGCCAGCCGACCGGCGGCACATCGCGCGGCAACTGTACTTCCCGGACACCGCGATCCTGATCACCCGGTTCCAACTGCCGTCCGGCACCGGCGAGGTGGTCGACTTCATGCCGCCCGCCGCCGCCGAGGCGACCACCCGGCACCGGCTGATCCGGATGGTCCGGTGCGTGCGCGGCGAGGTCGACTTCGAGGTCGAGGTGGCGCCGCGGTTCGACTACGGCCGCAAGCCGCACACCGCGCACCTGACCGAGAGCGGCGCCGTGTTCGAGTCCGACGACCTCACCCTGACCGCGCACGCGGTCCGCGAACCCGGGGACGAGCCGCTGGCCAAGGTCGCCGTGCTCGACAACGGCGACGTGCTGGGGCGGCTCACCCTGCGCGCGGGGCAGGTGCGCGGAATCGTCCTGGAGTCCGATTCAGACGGTCCACCGAGGACGATCCGAGTGGCGGACGTGGAGCGGGCGTTCGCCGAGACGGTCGAGTTCTGGCACGACTGGCTGGCCCGGTCGACCTACCAGGGTCGGTGGCGGGAGCAGGTGCACCGGTCGGCGGTCACCCTGAAGCTGCTGACGTACGCGCCGACCGGGGCCATCATCGCCGCGCCGACCGCGGGGCTGCCGGAGCAACTGGGCGGTGAACGCAACTGGGATTATCGCTACACCTGGGTCCGGGACGCGTCGTTCGCGGTGAACTCGTTGCTGGGCCTGGGTTTCACCGACGAGGCGGCCGACTTCGCGCGCTGGCTCGGTGATCGGTACCAACAGGCGGACGGGCCGTTGAAGATCATGTACCGAGTGGACGGCAGCTCGAACCTCGGCGAGGAGGTCATCGCGCACTGGTCGGGCTACCGCGACTCCCGCCCGGTCCGGGTCGGCAACGGCGCGGCCGACCACCTGCAGCTCGACATCTACGGCGAACTCCTGGACAGCGTGCACCAGGCCAACCGGCGCGGTCTCCCGGTCGGGCACCAGGGCTGGCAGGCGCTGTCCGCGCTGCTCAACTGGCTGGGCGAGAACTGGGACCGGCCGGAAGAGGGCATCTGGGAGACCCGCGGCGGGCGGGCCGACTTCACCTACGGCCGGGTGATGAGCTGGGTCGCCTTCGACCGCGGCCTCCGGCTCGCCGAGTCGCTGCGGCTGCCCGCCCCGGTCGCGGTGTGGCGGTCGCACCGGGACCGCATCCACGACCAGGTCTGGGCGCGCGGCCTGCGTCAAGGCGCCTTCGTGCAGCGGTACGACTCGGACGTCCTCGACTCGGCGTTGTTGCGGATGCCGCTGGTCGGCTTCATCTCCCCGCGAGACCCGGTGTGGTTGACGACCCTCGCCGCCATGGAACGCGATCTCGTCGTGGACAGCCTGGTCTACCGGTACAACCCGTCCGCCGCCCCGGACGGCCTGGCCGGTGATGAGGGCACGTTTTCGTTGTGCACCTTCAACTATGTCACCGCGCTGGCCCGCGCGGGCCAGGTGACCAAGGCGCGGCTGGTGTTCGAGAAGATGCTCACCTACGGCAACCACGTCGGCCTCTACGCCGAGGAGATCGGCCCGACCGGCGACCAACTGGGCAACTTCCCGCAGGCGTTCACCCACCTCGCCCTCATCGACGCCGCGCTGGCGATCGACCAGGCCCTCTGATGCGCGCTCGGACGGTGGTGCCGCTCGCGCTCGCCCAGTTCGTCTGCAGCTTCGCGGGCTCGAACATGAACGTGATGATCAACGACATCAGCACCGACCTGGGTACCACCGTCCACGGCGTACAGGTCACCATCACGCTGTTCCTGCTGGTCATGGCCGCCCTGATGATCCCGGGCGGCAAGCTCACCGACCGCTACGGCCGCAAGCGCTGCCTGCTGGTGGGCCTCGCGGTCTACGGGGTCGGCGCCGTCGTCAGCGCCATCGCGCCCGGCATCGGCGTGCTCGCCTTCGGCAACTCGATCCTGGAGGGGGTCGGCACCGCGCTGCTGATCCCGCCGGTGTACGTGCTGGCCACGGTGCTGTTCCACGACCTCACCAGTCGCGCCCGCGCGTTCGGCGCCATCATGGCCATGGGCGGCATCGGTGCCGCCGCCGGTCCGCTCATCGGCGGGTTGATCACCTCGGTGCTGAGCTGGCGGGCCGCCTTCGCCTTCCAGGCACTGGTGGTACTGCTGATCATCCTGCTCACCCGCCGCCTCCGCGACCCGTTGCCCGCCAACCCCGACCAGCCCTTCGACACCCGCGGCGCGGCGCTGTCCGCCGCGGGCCTGACCCTGGTGATCGTCGCCATCCTGGCCGCCGGTACGAACTGGACTGTCGCGATCGGACTTTTTGTCGCCGGGTGCGCCGTGCTGCTGCTGTTCTTCCTGTCCCTGCGCACAGCCAGGGAGCCGCTGGTCTCGCTGGCCCTCTTCCGCGACCGCGTGATCAACCTCGGCCTGCTCACCCAACATGTCCAATGGCTGGTCCTCATGGGAATCTCGTTCGTCGTGGCCGCCTACTTGCAGGTGGTCCGCGGCCACAACGCCGTGGAGACCGGCCTCTTCCTCACCCCGGCGACCATCGGCCTGCTCATCACATCCCTGTCCGCCCAACGATTCGCCCGCAACCGGTCCCAACGATCGCTCATCATCGCCGGTTTCGCGTTCACCCTGGCCGGAATCGGTCTCCTGCTGTGCTCGTCCGCCGTGATGGGCCTGTTCCTCATCGGCATCGGCGTCGGCACCATGCTGACCCCGTCGGTCAACATCGTCCAATCCCGCGGCGGCCCCAACAAGGGCGAGATCTCCGGCGTCTCCCGCTCGGTGTCCAACCTGGGCTCCGCCACGGGCACCGCCATCGCGGGCACCATCCTCGCCACCCACCCCGGCGAAGCCTCCTACACGACCGCCCTGACCACCCTCGCCGCCGCCTGCCTGATCGGCCTTGCCGCCGCCCTGCTCCTCCCCCGCACATCGATCTCCACCTGACACCGGCAAGAGGTACCGTCGATCGCGTGGACACCGTTCAAACAGGCACAGTGGCGGCCCCACGACCAGGGTTCGTGGCACTGTGGTTGCTCGGCAACCTCGTCATCGGGCTGATCGCGTCGGTGCCGCTGTTGATGGCGGTTGTCTTCAGCTACTTCGTGGGGCGCGGGTCTGGGGCTCGGTGGCCTCGCCGTTCCGGAGCGGGAGCGCCGAGGAGGAGGCGGCGATCATGATCATGGTGGGCGGCGCCGTCGTGGTGGTCGCCGCCGCTCTGGTGAACCGGGCGTTGCGGAAGCGGGTAACGCTGTCAACCGCGTGGTTCTGGGTGTGGACGGTCGTGCTGGTGCCGGCGTTGTTCCCGGTGGTGTGGGCGCTCGACGCGGGGTGAGCGCCCAGCACCGGGAGGGTCAACGGGCGTAGACCTGCTGTCCGGCGAACCAGGTCTCGGTGACGGTGGTGGCGGCCAGGTCGGTCACCGGCGACTGGAACGGGTTGCGGTCGAGGATGACGAAGTCGGCGGACTTGCCCGGAGTCAGGGAGCCGGTCACGTCGTCGACGCCCATGGCGCGGGCGCCGGAGAGGGTGAACGCCTCGATGGCCTCGGCGAGGGTGATGGCCTGCTCCGGCCACAGCGCGCCGTCGAACGCGCCGGTCGGGTCCTGGCGGGTGACCAGGCCCTGGATGCCCTCCCAGGCGTTGGGCGACTCGCTGACCGGCCAGTCGGAACCGCCCGCGACGAGGGCGCCGGTGTCCAGCAGGGCGCGGTTGGGCTGCATCCGGGCGGCGCGCTCGGCGGGCAGCACCCCGGCGATGGCGGTCGGGATGACGCCGGGCACCCACAGGAACGGCGAGATGTCGGCGGCGACACCCAGTTCACCGAAGCGGGCGAGGTCGTCGGGGTGGACGAACTGGCCGTGCGCGACCTGGAACTTGATGTCGGCGAAGCCCTCGGTGCGCAGGGCCCGGACGGCGTCCAGGGTGGCCCGGACGGCCGCGTCGCCGGTGCAGTGGATCTTCGCCGAGAGACCGGCCTGCGCGGCGACCCGCAGCCAACCCTGCAGTTCCGACGCGGGCATGGTCGTCGCCCCGTGGAAGCAGGCGCCGTGCGCCTCGTCCGGCAGGTAGGGCTCCAGGAACGCGGCGGTGCGGGTGGGCGGGACGCCGTCGAGGAAGATCTTGACGAAGTCGGGCCGGTGGTGCTCGGTGCGGTACCGCTCGCCGACCTCGATCAGCGACCGGCCGATCGGGTCGAACCCGAAGATCGGGTCGTTGATCAGCAGCGACGACACGACCCAGGCGTGCAGCCTGCCCTGCTCGTCGAGCGTCTTGAGCGCGTTGAGGATGTCGACCGACACCCCGGCGTCCTGGAACGCGGTGATGCCGTACGAGTGCAGCACGCCGATGCCGTGGTGCGACGCGCCTGCGTGCTGCTCCGGGGTGAGCGCCCCGGTCTCCCGGATCGCCCGCTCAACCGGGACGCCAGCGGCCTCCAGCAGCACGCCGGTCGGCTCACCGGTCGCCGGGTCACGCACGATCACACCACCGTCGGGGTCCTGGGTGGCGGCGGTGATGCCCGCCAGCTCCAGGGCGCGGGTGCTGACCCACTTGTTGTGCCTGCTGTCGTCGCTCAGCGCGACCGGCCGACCACCAGCAGCCTCGTCCAGCGCGTGCCGGGCCTCGACCCGGGTCAGCGTGTCAACCAGGGTGGACGCCCACGCGCCACCGACAACCCACTCATCCGGCCCCAGGTTGGCCGCCCACCCGCGAACAGCGGCGAGGATGCCCTCGAACCCCTGGTCCCCACCGAAGGTCAACTCGAACAACGCCGCCCGCCCGGCGAGAGCGTGGTGGTTGTGCACGTCGACCAGACCGGGCATGACGAACGCGCCACCCAGGTCGCGCACCTCGGTGTCCGGACCGACCTCGACCTCGTCCAGCGCCAACACCCTGCCATCCCGCACAGCCAGCGTCGTCGCCCACGGCCGGGCGGGATCCACCGTGTAGACGGTGGCGTTGGTGAGGATCAGGTCGGCTGCCAAGTGTGGTCACTCCCCGATGAGGTCGCCGTCGGTGCTGGTCCCCGGCAGTCTTGGCGGGCCGGGGACTCCGCAGAACCGGTTCCGCGCGGTCGTGCGGCACCGGACAAGAAGGGTGCGCTGTCAACCAATCCCCCGCGACCGCGACACCCCGGTCGGGTGAAATAGCTCCTGGCTACCACGCCGGAAACGCCTTTCCACACGAAGTGGAACCGGTGGCTCGACCCGGATCCGGAGTCAGGCTGACGGGCTGGGGCGGGACGCGATGAGGACGGCGATGCCGTCGAGGATGCGGGTGAGGCCGAAGTGGAGGGCGTGTTCCGGGTCGTCGGCGGTGTTGTGTTCGGTGCCTGCTCGGGTGGCGGTGGGGTTGTGGACCTTGGCGAGCCACGGGGCCTGGACCTGCCACCACTGTTCGCCGGTGAGGCCGGTGGCGCGTTGGCGGTCGTCGGCGTCGGCGGCGGCTCGGGCGGTGCTGCGGACGTGGGAGAGGACGAGGGTGAGGACGGAGGCCAACTCGTCGTCGGTGAGGGGGGTGCCTGCGAGGCAGGCGAGCTCCCGGTCGTGCTTGGCGATGAGGTTGGGGCCGAGGACGGGGCGGCTGGTCTCGACGTGGGCGAGCCAGGGGTGGGCGCGGTAGAGCACCCAGTTGGCTCCTGCGACGCGTTCGAGGCGGGTGCGCCAGTCGCCGGTGGGGTCGAGGGCGGGGAGTTCGCCGTAGACCGTGTCGGTCATCAGGTCGATGAGTTCGGCCTTGCCGGGCACGTAGGTGTACGTCGACATGGTGCCGACGCCGAGGGCCTCGCTGACCCGGCGCATGGTGAGGGCACCCACACCCGCCGTGTCGGCGACGCGGATGGCGGCACGGACGATCTTGTCGACGCTGAGGTCGGTGCGGCCATCGCGGGGCGCGGGTTCGCGGGTGCGCCACAACAGCGCGAGGCTGCGCGCCGGGTCCGACTTGACGGCCTTGCCGCGGTCCTTCGCCACGGTGTACCAGCCTATCCCCGCACCGGTTCCGGCTCACCGAACGACACGTCGGCCAACCCGGTGCCGGGACCGGCAAAGACCCCGCCGCCACCCGGAACGGGTACCAGCGGCCCTCCCGGAGTAGCGCGTCCTGTTCGACGGTCGTCCACCGGTCGCGCCACACGGTCGGATCATGCACTACCGCGACCGGGCAATCGCGATCTTCGTCTTCCGCCCCCCCATCGACCACGACCACCGTGATGGCTACCAACGCCGCGTCTACAACTGGAGACGCCATGTCGATGTCGGCCAGTAGCGGCGCCAAATCCAGCCGCGGGGCGGGGAAACGCGCGCGGAACGAACGTGGGTGGGATGGGCGCAGGTGAGGTGAACGCGCGCGCGGGGGTAAACGTGGGCCGGGCGAAACGCGGAGTGGGGCCGTGGTGCTGTTGCCGGACGCGAGTTGTCGGGCGATCTGCCACGCCGAGTTTGCCCACAGGCCGTTGGCCCATCCACAGGCCGCTCGTCGAGGCCGGTTTCCGCCGCCCGCGCTCGCTAGGCTGGATTCGGGGGCTGCTCAGCACCGTTGATCTTGACCGAACCCCGACACCGGTCAACCAGCCGGGACGGCGACCCGGTCCGGGTCCGACACCGCCCTCGGGGTGAGGGCGCGGAGACCGAACAAGGTGGCCAGCAACGCCGCCGCCGGGCCTGCCACGGCGAGGACCAGGGCCGCTCCGCTGCCGCCGAGGTCGACCAGTGATCCACCCGCCGCCGAGCCGATCGCCATGCCCAGGATCACCGCGCTGGCCAGCCACGCGTACCCCTCGGTGAGCGCGCCGCGCGGCACCAGGAACTCGACCATCGAGGTGGCGGTGATGAGTACCGGCGACACGGTGAGCCCGGCGAGCACGGTCAGCGCGGCCATCAGCGGCAATGAGTCCGCGAACAGCAGTGGAATTGTGGCGAGCGCGAGGGCGAGGGTGCTGAACAGCAATCGGCGGCTCACACCGTTCTTCCACTTCACCGCGCCGACCACGAGGCCGGCGACGAAGCTACCGGCGGCGAGCAGGCCCAGCAGCAGACCGGTTGAGCCGAGTGCGCCGTGTTCCTTGGCGAACGCGATGAGGCCGACGTCGAAAGTGCCGAAAAAGACACCGGTCGCGACGTAGACGAAAAGGAGCACCAGCAGTCCGACGGACAGGATTCCGCCTTTTTCCACCTGCCCGTCCGGGATGTGCGTCACCGGTTGGGTGGACCGTTGGGCGGCGAGCCAGATCCCGCCCGCGACGTAGAGGACCAGCGCGCCCAGCACGCCGGACACCGGGTCGACGCCGACCGCGAGCACGGTGACGAGCATCGGGCCGACCACGTAGATGACCTCGTCGAGCACGCCCTCCAGGGCGGCGGTGCCCGGTACACCGGGCGCGACGGCGCTCCACCTGGTGCGCACCAGCGACCCGATCGGCAGCGCCGCGACCCCCGCCACGGCGGCGGCCGGGAACAGCGTCCAGGCGGGTGCCCGGAAGTGCGCGAGCAGCACGAGCGCGACCGTGCCCACGACGTTGGCCGGCAAGGTGGCCATGATGACGCGGCGTTGCCCGAGCCGGTCCATCAGCCGCCCGACGGTCGGACCGGCGGCGGCCTGGGACAGCGCCAGCACCGCCGTGACCGCGCCCGCGAGCGCGAACGAGCCGGTCAGCGCGGACACCATCAGCACGCACCCGACCGACCGCATCCCCATCGGCAACCGGGCGACGAAACCCGCGGCGCAGAAAGCCGCCGCTCCCGGTATTCGCAACAATGTCCAGTAGGTGCGCACGCGAACAAGCCCCCCAAAGTGCCGAGAACGCCTCGGTTGGATCTTACGCGATCGGGTGAATGACCGGTGAACTTCTTTCGGGTGATTTCGCGCCGTTCCCGCCCCGGCGCGGATTTACCCATAACGCGGGTGACCGGACTCGCGATGCTGGACAATGCCGGGGCAGCGAAGCCGGAGGTGGGTGCGAGTGTTGGACGAGGACAACATCGACCATGTCGAGCACGTCACGGACGACAAGGACGACAGAGACGGCGAGGCGCGGCGGCGCTGGGTCCCGTACGTCCGGTTCGTCGCGTGGTGCCTGCTCGGCGCGCTGCTGGTCGGCACCGCCGTGTACGTCTGGTGGCAGGCCAAGCCCTCGGAGCAGGACCTGCGGCACCAGGCCCTGCTGGACACCAAGTCCGAACTGCGGATCGGCGTGATGCCGGACATGCCCGGCGTGTCGCTGTTCGACGAGACCACCAAGACCTACAGCGGGTTCGACATCGACATCGCGTACATGGTGGCCGCCGACCTCGGGTTCCAGCCGAGGCAGGTGCGCTTCTACACGATGAACAACGAGGACCGGGACAAGGCGTCGGTGCTCGACCCCAGCACCAGGCAGAGCGTGCAACTGGACCTGGTGGTGGCGTCCTACAGCATCACCGACGCGCGGCAGGCCAAGCCGTACGTGAACTTCTCGTCGCCGTACCTGCGCACCGAGCAGTCCGTGGTCACCCGCGCGGGCCACGCCCCGGTGCGCTCGCCCGCCGACCTGACCAAGCCGCCCGCGCACCCGGACAAGCCGGAGGTGGTGTGCACGCTGGGCACGTCGACAGCGGAGACGCCGACCACCCAGGTGGAGAACCGGATCTCGGACTGCATGCGGCGGCTGACCGCCCCGGACCACGACGTCGACGCGGTGCTGACGGACGCGGCCATCCTCGCCGGTTTCGTGTACCGGGACCAGCAGTCCGGGCGCAACCAGCTCAAGCTGCACAACATCAGCATCGACGGCGAGGAGCGGTGGGGCATCAGCACCGGCGGCCACACCGACGACAAGGAAGCCCTGCGCAAACTGGTCAACCTGTCGCTCTACCGGTCGCAGCACGACCCGACCGACCGGCGCTGGGAGGACGCGTTCGACCGGTGGCTCGGGCCGGAGCAGTCCGCGGCGGGCGACCAGCGGGTCGCCATCGATGTCCAGCCCGACGCGGAGAAGGAAGAGGTCCGGGAGTGGCCGTGGCAGACCCTGGGGCTCGGCCGGGACAACCGGACGCCGGTGGAGCAGGCCCGGCTCGGACAGCTTCGTCGGAGTCGTCGCAGTCGTCGCCGTCGTCGAGCGAGCTGAAGCCGAGCTGGCAGTGGGCGCTGACCCTGCTGCCCAGCTTCCCGCTGGTCCTGCTGGTGCTGCGGCTGTGGACGCTGGGCCACCAGGACGTGCCGACGATGCTGGTGCTGGTCCGGCACGTCAGCCCGCTCGGCCTGGTCGCGTCGCTGGTGATCTCGCTGGTCTGGGTGCCGCCGGTGGTGATCCTGACCGTGCGGATGGCGGGCGACCTGCTCGCGGCCAGCGGCGAGTGGGCGCGGCCGAAGCCGTCCTGGCTGGTGCGGCTGGCGGCTCGGCTGCCCGGCTGGGTCGTGCTGACCACCGGCATGTGGGCGGCGCTGAGCTGGGAGCTGCGGTTCCTGCCGACGCTGACCGCGGTGCTGCTGGCGACCCTCGGCCTGGCCGCGCGGCGGCGGTACCCGGCGGGGCACCCGGTGGTGTTCCAGGTCGCCGTCCTGCTGCCGATCGTGCTGGGCGTGGTGGAACTGGCGGTCACCGGGCCCGCCATCGGGTCGGCGCTGGCGGCGGGCGAGGTGGTCACCGCGCTGCTGTTCGCGGTGCCGCCGGTGGTGTGCCCGCTGCTGGCCGGTCCGCTGCCGACCGGGGTCGCCCGCTTCGCGACGCACTGGCCCGCCACGGTCTGCGCGTTCGCGGCACCGATCGCGGTCGGCACGATCTTCCTGCACACCCCGGTCCTGCCGTCGGTGGCGCTGGAGATAGGCAGCCCCACCGAGGTGGCCCGCGGCCGGTTGATCGACGTGGACAACCAGATGACGCTGCTGCTCAACGACGCGGGCGATGTCCGGTTCATCCTCAACGACCTCGTCCACGCGACAACGTTGTGCCCCGACGCGGAACAGCTCCCGTACAGCGTGGTCACCGTGCACGGGTGGCAGGTCGAACGCCCGGCCCTGCGGTGGTTGCTGCCGTCCCGGTCGCCGCAGCCGGAACCCCAGCAGTGCGAGGGCAGGCTGCCCGGGTGAGACCGGCGGTCCACTGAGGACCTCGTGTGGGAATGTTGGTCCACCCGAAATGGCGGACTAGCGGGAATCAGTCACAGGTTTCCTGGTGGTGAACCGGTTAAGCGGCTGTTAACAGACAAAATCCCCGGTATTGCCGGGAAATCTGCGAATGGCCGGGAACTTTTGGTTGCAGCTTTCCCGGTCTTGGTCCGCCATGCTCGAACGACGGGGTGCTCGCCGCGCGGCTTCCGGTGCCGGGAATTGCCGTCGCGGCGCCTGCCTGCCCCGCCCGACCAGCGATGAGAGGGACCCGCATGACCACGATCTGGCTCACCGGGCTGCCGAGTTCCGGGAAGACGACCCTGGCCAAGGCGCTCGCAGGCCATCTGCACCGGCCGACCCAGGTACTCGACGGCGACGAAGTGCGGCGCGAGTTGTTCCGCGAGTTGGGTTTCGACGAACAATCCCGCCGGGAGAACATCCGCCGGGTCGGCTGGATGGCCAGAATGGTGGGGCAGCACGGCGTGTTGGTGTTGGTACCGGTGATCGCGCCGTACCGGGACGCGCGGGCACAGGTGCGCGCCGCACACGAGGCGGTGGGCCAGCGGTTCGCCGAGGTGTACGTCGACGCGACGTTGTCCGCGTGCGTGGAACGGGATGTGAAAGGGCTCTACGCCCGGCGCACCAAGGGGATGACCGGGGTGGACGCGGTGTACGAGCCGCCACTCGAACCGGACCTGCACCTGCGCACCGACCGGTCGACGGTGGCCGAGTGCGTGGACTCGCTGGTCAACCTGGTCGCGGCGCTGGACCTGCGCGAGCTGAACGGGGCCGTCCGGTGACCGCCGCCGTCGCCGTCATCGGGGCGGGCGCCAGCGGCACCCTCGTCGCCGCCAACCTGGCCAGACTCGCCGCCGAACTGGACGCTCCCGTGCTGGTGCACCTCGTCGAGCGATCGGGCACGGCCGGGCCGGGGATCGCGTACAGCACAACCGACAACCGCCACCTGATGAACACGCCGGTCGGGAAGGTCAGCGCGTACACCGCGGACCCGGACCACTTGCTGCGGTGGACCAACGACACCCAACGGTCCGACTTCATCACCCGCGCCGAGTTCGGCCAGTACCTCCACGACACCCTGCACGAGGCGTTCGCCGGTTCCGTTGTCGCCCGGTTGTACGAGCACCACGACGACGCGGTGAGCGTGCGCGATCACGACGGCGGGGTCGAGGTCACCTTAGCCGGCGGCAAGGTTCTCCGGGTCGCCGCGGCGGTGTTGGCGTTGGGCAACTCGGTCACCGCGCGGACGCCCGCGGTCTTCACCCGCGCCGGGGACCGGTACCTGGACGCGCCGTGGCTCACCGGGGTGGACGCCGTGCGGCCCGGGGAATCGGTGCTGCTGCTGGGAACTGGACTGTCCATGGTGGACATCGCGGCCACGTTGTCCGAACGCCCCGGCGTCACCGTGCACGCCTTGTCCCGCCACGGTTTGCTGCCCACCGCCCACCAGACGGCGTGTTCGCACGGCGGCCACCCGGAACTCATCGCCGCCGTCCTCGCCGAACGCGACCTCACCGGGCTGGTGCGCGCGTTCCGGGAGGCCGTTTCCGAGGCCCCGGACTGCTGGCGCGCGCTCGTCGACGCGTTGCGGCCGCACTCGTTCAAGATCTGGGAGCAGCTCGACCACCCCGACCGCGACCGCTTCCTCACCCGGTTCGGCCGCTTCTGGGACGTCCACCGCCACCGGCTCCCCCCGGTCGTCGCGACCCGCCTGCACGACCTGATCGCCGCAGGCAGGCTGACCGTGACCGCGGGCACCCCCACCGCCTGTGTCCCCGCGGCCGACGGGCTCGACGTCACCATCGGCCGCCCGCACGGCGTGGAACACCTGACGGTGGACCGAATCGTCAACTGCGCCGGTTTCGGCCGCGACGTCACCGCCGCCACCGACCCGCTGCTGCGCGACCTCGTCGCGCGCGGCGTCCTGGTCGCCGACCCGCTCCGCCTCGGCGTCCACACCGACCACATAGGACGGTTGATCGACCGGGCAGGCGCCGTCAGCCCCACGCTGAGCACCATCGGCCCACTCCGCCGCGGCACCCTGTTCGAAACCACCGCCATCCCGGAGATCCGCGACCAGGCGTCCGCCATCGCCGCCCACGTGCTGAGCACGGTCGCCACCACCTGCGTCTCCGTCACCGAGACCGCGGTGCCGTCCAGCCCCGGCGAACTCGTCTCCCTCGCCCTGCGCGCCGCCCGCGCCCCGGACCCGACCCGGGCGCTGACCGACCTCCAACGCACCATCGCCGCCCACCGGCACACCATCCTCCGTTGGCTCCCCGGCGCCGGAACCGACGAAACCCTCCTCTACGCGGGCCCCGACATCACCATCCTCCGCGTCGAAATCGCCCCGCACACCGCTTTCCCGCCGCACGACCACCAAATCCCGGCGTTCATGTCGGTCCTGCACGGCACCGAACACAACACCTACTACCGCCTCTCCCCCACCGGCCTCACCACAACCGCGCACACCCCAACCCCAGCGGGCGGCGTCATCGCCATGCCCCCGGACACCATCCACTCGGTCAGCAACCCCACCCACCCCCGCTCCACCGCCCTGCACATCTACCCCGGCGACCTGTTCGCCCTGTCCCGCACCATCTGGGACCTCGACACCGGCACCACCCACCCCTACACCGACGACAACTACTTCGCCCTGGCCCGCCCATTCACCCTGTAGCCCTCGCATGGACGGCGAGACGGACAGGCTTGCCGCCACGTGATCAGCACCCGAAACACCGCAGGCCCGGCTCACCAGGAGGTGGGCCGGGCCTGCGGTGTGACTGGCGTCAGGCGACGTCGTAGCGGTCCAGGTTGGTGAGCTTGGTCCAGGCGGCGACGAAATCGGTGACGAACTTGGTGGTGGCGTCGGAGCTGGCGTAGACCTCGGCGACGGCGCGGAGTTCGGAGTTGGAGCCGAACAGCAGGTCGACGCGGGTGCCGGTCCAGCGGAGGTCACCGGTGGCGCGGGTGCGGCCCTCGAAGGTGTCCGCCTCGGCGCTGGTCGGCTTCCACTCGGTGGCCATGTCGAGCAGGTTGACGAAGAAGTCGTTGGTCAACACACCCGGCCGGTCGGTGAGCACACCGGCGGTGGACTGGCGGTGGTTGGCGCCCAGCACGCGCAGACCGCCGATGAGCACGGTCAGTTCCGGGGCGGTCAGGGTGAGCAGGTTGGCACGGTCGATGAGCAGGTACTCGGCCGGGAGGCGGTGGCCCTTGCCCACGTAGTTGCGGAAACCGTCGGCGGTCGGCTCGAGCGGGGCGAACGAGTCGGCGTCGGTCTGCTCGGCGGTGGCATCGGTGCGGCCCGGGGTGAACGGGACCGACACGGACTGGCCGGCGGCCTGGGCGGCCTGCTCGACACCGGCGTTGCCCGCCAGCACGATCACGTCGGCCAGGGAGACCTTCTTGCCACCGGTCTGCGCGGCGTTGAACCGCTCCTGCACACCCTCCAGGGCGCGCAGCGCGACGGCCAGGTTGTCCGGCTCGTTGACCTCCCAGCCGCGCTGGGGCTCCAGGCGGACGCGGGCACCGTTGGCGCCGCCCCGCTTGTCGCTGCCGCGGAAGGTGCCGATCGACGCCCACGCGGTGCTGACCAACTGCCCCACGGTGAGACCGGCTGCGAGGATGTCCCGCTTGAGCGCGTCGACGTCCGCGGCGTCCACCAGCTCGTGGTCGACGGCGGGGACGCGGTCCTGCCAGATCAGCTCCTCCTGCGGCACCTGGGCACCCAGGTAGCGCTGGATCGGGCCCATGTCGCGGTGGGTGAGCTTGAACCAGGCGCGGGCGAACGCGTCGGCGAACACGTCCAGGTTCTCGGCGAACCGGCGGGAGATCGGCTCGTAGACCGGGTCGAACCGCAGCGCCAGGTCGGTGGTCAGCATTGTCGGCGGGCGGGTCAGCTCGCCGGACTCCGGGTCGGGCACGGTGTTCGCGCCCGCGCCGTCCTTGGGCTGCCACTGGTGCGCGCCCGCCGGGCTCTTGGTCAGCTCCCACTCGAAGCCGAACAGGTTCTCGAAGAAGGTGTTGTCCCACTTGGTCGGCGTCTGCGTCCAAGTGGTCTCCAGGCCGCTGGTGATGGCGTCGCGGCCCTTGCCGGAGCCGAAGCTGTTGCGCCAGCCCAGGCCCTGGTCCTCCAGCGAGGCACCCTCCGGCTCCGCGCCGACGTGCTCGTCGGCCGGGGCCGCGCCGTGCGCCTTGCCGAAGGTGTGACCACCGGCGATGAGGGCGACGGTCTCCTCGTCGTTCATCGCCATCCTGGCGAAGGTCTCCCGGATGTCGCGGGCCGCTGCCAGCGGGTCCGGGGTGCCGTTGGGGCCCTCCGGGTTGACGTAGATCAGTCCCATCTGGACGGCGGCAAGCGGGTTCTCCAGGGCGCGGTCGCCGGTGTAGCGCTCGTCCCCCAACCAGGTGCGCTCGGGGCCCCAGTAGACGTCCTGCTCGGGCTCCCACACGTCGGCGCGGCCACCGGCGAAGCCGAAGGTCTTGAGGCCCATGGTCTCCAGCGCGCGGTTGCCGGTGAAGACCATCAGGTCGGCCCAGGAGACCTTGCGGCCCCACTTCTGCTTGACCGGCCACAGCAGGCGACGGGCCTTGTCCAGGTTGCCGTTGTCCGGCCACGAGTTCAGCGGGGCGAAGCGCTGCATGCCCGCGCCCGCGCCACCGCGGCCGTCGGCGATGCGGTAGGTGCCCGCGCTGTGCCAGGCCATCCGGATCATCAGGCCGCCGTAGTGGCCGAAGTCGGCGGGCCACCAGTCCTGCGAGGTGGTCAGCACCGCGTCGACGTCCGCGGCGAGCTCGTCGAGGTCGACGGTCAGGAACTCCGCCGCGTAGTCGAAGTCGGCGTCCATCGGGTCGGCGACCCGGTTGTGCTTGCGCAGGATGCCCAGGTTGAGCTGGTTGGGCCACCAGTCGCGGTTGCTGCCGCCCTCGGTCGGGTGGCTGAACCGGCCGTGCGCCACCGGGCACCCGCCAGCGCCCTCCTCGTTCATGTCACCGACGCGGGCGTTGTGGCTCTCGGACACGCGAATCCTTTCGGGGGACGGAATTAGCTGCGAACGGAACAATCGGGGCACAGGCCCCGGTAGACGACCTCGGCCTCGTCGATGACGAAACCGTGGGCCTCGGAAGCGGTCAGACACGGGGCGTAACCGACTGCGCAGTCGACATCGGCGATGGTGCCGCAGGACCGGCAGACGACGTGGTGGTGGTTGTCACCCACGCGCGCCTCGTAGCGTGCTACGGATCCGGGGGGTTCGATTCGGCGTAAGAGGCCTGCGGTGGTTAAGGCACGTAGGACGTCGTAGACGGCCTGGTGGGAGACGGTGCCCAACTCGTCGCGGACGAGGCCGATGATCGAGTCGGTGTCGGTGTGGGGGTGCTGGTGCACGGCGGACAGCACGGCGAGCCGCGGGGCGGTCACTCGGAGTGACACGTCGCGGAGCATCTGCCGGAAGTCGGCTGCCGGGGGCACGAGGGTGAGGCTTCTCCATGTTCTGGAATTAGTCAAGTTAACGATGGGTGGGGGTGGGGTGTGAGGGGTCTCTGGGCCTCGCTGCGCTCGGGGGTCGGCCTGGTCGCCTGGCGGCGACGCCGGCCGCGGGCGCCAGATTAAAGCTGGGGTGCCCGTTGTGGTGAAGTTGTTTTGTTTGGGGCCCCTAGCGGTGGCCTGGGTAAGGCTAAAAGGCGGGGCCACTGGAAAGCGTGGCCTTACCCGCCAGCCGGCTTAAGCCACCGCTCCCCCCAAACAAAACAACTCCACCACAACGGGCGGTTGGTATCGGCGGCTTTCGAGGCGCGCGGGGTGGGCTGGCGGCCTTCGTCGGTGAGGTGTGGGTTTTTGGGTGTGCGGTGTGGGTATGGGGCTTCGTCGATATGGGGTGGTCTTTTTTTGGGGGAGGTGTGGGAGTGGGGCTTCGTCGATTTCAGGTGGTTTCGAGGCGCGTGGGGTGGGAGTGGGGCTCGTCGATTTCGGGTGGGTTTTGGGTGGGTTTGGGGGGTGCGTGGGGTGGGCTGGCGGCGTTGTCGGTATGGGTGGGTTTGGGGCGCGGGGGGTTAGCAGGTGGTGTCTTGGAAGGGGGTGCCGTTGGTGAGGTAGGTGGTGACGGCGGTGTTGCCGCAGGGGTTGCCGTTGGTGAGGTAGGAGCCGTGGCCGCCGGAGTTTACGGAGATCATTCGGGCTCGGTGGCCTAGGGCGGCGCGCATTTTCAGGGCGGCGGGGTAGGGGGTGGCGGGGTCGCGGCGGTTTTGGACCATGAGGATGTTTTCGGGGCCGTGCGACGAGATTGTGATGGGGGTTTCGCTGGGGTAGGGCCAGAAGGTGCAGGGCCAGATGTTGGCGGGCATTCCGGCGGTCAGCGGGAATGCCTGGCGGTTTTCGGCGACGGCTTGGGGGTATTGGTAGACGGTGTGCGGCCAGGGGACGTCGTTGCAGGCGGTGGCGACGGCGGTGGCGAGGATGTTTTGGTAGGTGGCGGGTGGGGGTGCCGGGAGGGGGGGGACGGGGCCGCCCTGGAGGGTTTGGGCGAGGAGGGGGAAGGTGGCGTCGCTGTAGAGGGAGTTGAGCATGATGGCTCGGAGGGCGGCGCCGGTGAGGTCGGGGCGGGGGGTGTGGTCGAGGTCGTCGGCGGTGGTGAGGTAGCGGGTGGTTACGGCGTCGGGGGTGGTGCCGAGGCCGTAGGTGTCGTTGCGTAGGGCGGCCCAGGTGGCGAAGTCGGGGAAGCGGTCGGTGGCGCCGGTGGCGAAGTTCTGGATCCAGCCGCGTTCGGCGGTGGTGGGGTCGTTGCTGCTGTCGAGGATGACGCGGTCGGTGCGGTTGGGGAACAGGGTGGCGTAAACGGCGCCGACGTAGGTGCCGTAGGAGACGGCCCAGTAGGAGATCTTCCGCTCGCCCAGGGCCTGGCGGATTCGGTCGATGTCCTGGGTTTCGACGCGGGTGCTGATGTGGCGCATCAGGTCGCCGCCGTTGTGCGCGCAGGCTTGGGCGACGCGTTGGGCTTTGGCGATGTTCCCGGTGATGTCACCGTCGGCTCCTGGCCACGGAAGGAGTCCGAGCGGGTCGGCGTCGGGGCCGGAAATGTCGCAACTGACCGGTGCGCTGCGGCCGGTGCCGCGCGGGTCGAAACCGATGATGTCGTAGCGGTCGCGGACTTCCTGCGGGAGCCGCGCGCCGAGGACGCTCGGGCGGTCCAAGCCGGAATTGCCGGGGCCGCCGGGGATCAGCAGGAGCACGCCCCGCCTGAGTCCGGGTTTGGCGGTCTGGATTCGGGAGACGGCGATCGAAATCCGTGGTCCCGCCGGCTTCTGGTAGTCGACGGGCACCTCGACGCCCGCGCATTCCTCTTGTGGGATGCCCGCGCAGGGCGCCCAGGTCAGGTTGTTCGGGTGGGCCTCGGCGGCGGGTACGAACACGGCGGTCGCCGCCACCATGATGGCTGCGATGAGTTTTCCCCTCATACGGCAAGGATTTCGTCGCGGGCGGGCGCGGTCCATCCGGCCAGCCGGTCGAGCGGCGGTGGGGCAGACCCCACCGGGCCGGGAAAGCGCCCGCCCGTTACGTCCGGTTGACCGGTCCTGTTAATCCGCGCTTCGCCCGGAGTTCCGCTCGCACGCGCCCGGGGGATCGGGTTCGACGCCCATACTGCCCAACGACCACCGACCCCGGGTAGCGCGGAGTGATCATGACGGACGTGAACCGCAGGCGTTTCCTCCAAGTGGCGGGCGGTACCGCGGCGGGCTCGTTGCTCTCCGCGAGCATCGCGCGGGCGGCGGAGATCCCGGCGTCCCGGCGGACCGGGACGCTGCGCGACATCGAGCACGTTGTCGTGCTGATGCAGGAGAACCGGTCGTTCGACCACTACTTCGGCACGATGCGCGGCGTTCGCGGATTCGGTGACCCGCGTCCGGTTTCCCGCCCTGACGGCAAACCCGTGTGGTACCAGTCGAATGGCGTCCGGGACCTGCTGCCGTTCCGCCCCGACGCGGACAACCTGGGGCTGGCGTTCATCCAGGACCTGCCGCACGGCTGGAACGACACGCACGCGGCCTGGAACGGCGGCGCATACGACAAGTGGGTGCCCGCCAAGGGTTCCACGACGATGGCGTACCTCACCAGAGACGACATCCCGTTCCACTACGCCCTGGCCGACGCGTTCACCGTCTGCGACGCGTACCACTGCTCGTTCATGGGTTCCACCGACCCGAACCGGTACTACATGTGGACCGGTCACACCGGCAACGACGGCACCGGCGGCGGCCCTGTCCTCGGCAACGACGAGAAGGGCTACTCCTGGACCACGTACCCGGAGCGCCTGGAGAAGGCCGGGGTGTCCTGGAAGGTCTACCAGGACATCGGCGACGGCCTCGACGCGAACGGTTCGTGGGGCTGGATCAACGACGCCTACCGCGGCAACTACGGCGACAACTCGCTGCTGTACTTCACCGCCTACCAGAACGCCAAGCCCGGCGACCCGCTGTACGACAAGGCCCGCACCGGCACCAACGCCAAGGCGGGCGACGGTTTCTTCGACGT
The DNA here is from genome assembly GCF_000482865.1 of Actinokineospora inagensis DSM 44258. Lineage (GTDB taxonomy): Bacteria > Actinomycetota > Actinomycetes > Mycobacteriales > Pseudonocardiaceae > Actinokineospora > Actinokineospora inagensis. Next base: position 158,882 of record NZ_AXWW01000010.1, read on the forward strand.
CCTCAAGGCCGACGTCAAGGCGGGCAAGCTGCCGCAGGTCTCCTGGATCGTCGCGCCGGAGGCGTTCTGCGAGCACCCGAACTGGCCGGTGAACTACGGCGCCTGGTACATCGCGCAGGTGCTCAACGCGCTCACCGCCAACCCCGAGGTGTGGAGCAAGACCGCGCTGTTCATCACCTACGACGAGAACGACGGCTTCTTCGACCACATCGTGCCGCCGTACGCCACCGCCGACAAGTCCACTGTAGACACCACGGGTGAGATCTTCGCGGGCTCGGCGAAGAACCCGGCGGGACCGTACGGCTTGGGGCAGCGTGTGCCGATGCTGGTGGTCTCGCCGTGGAGCAAGGGCGGTTTCGTCTGCTCCGAGGTGTTCGACCACACGTCGATCGTCCGGTTCATGGAGCGCCGCTTCGGCGTGCACGAGCCGAACATCTCACCGTGGCGCCGGTCGGTCTGCGGCGACCTCACCTCGGCGTTCGACTTCTCCCGCACCGACACCAAAGTGCCCGCGCTGCCGGACACCGCCGGTTACCTGCCGCCGGACAACAAGCGCCACCCGGACTACGTGCCCGCGGTGCCCGCGAACCCGTCGCTTCCCAAGCAGGAACGCGGTTTGCGGCCCGCTCGGCCCCTGCCCTACAACTTGTCCGTCGACGCCGTCGCGGCCGCGGACCACCTGGCACTCTCGTTCGCCAACCACGGTCACGCGGGGGCGACGTTCCACGTGACCTCGGCGGGGGCGCCCACGACATACACCGTCGAGGCCGGTCGCTCGTTGGCCGGTGTTGTTGCGGTGTCCGGAAAGTACGACGTCGCGGTGCACGGGCCCAACGGGTTCCTGCGCCAGTTCGGCGGAAACGGCGTCGGCGCGGAGGTCACGGCCGTCCACGACCACGACGACGTGCGGCTCGTGCTGAGCAACCCGGGCCGGACGACGGTCCGGCTGACCGTCGCGAGTGCGTACGGGCACTGCCCGCGCACGACCCACGTGCTGCGGCCGGGCGCCCGGGTCGTCGAGACGGTCGACACCCGGTCCGGGAACAACTGGTACGACATCACGGTCACGGCGGACAACAACACCGACTTCCACCGTCGTCTCGCCGGTCACGTGGAGACGGGCCGCGCGGGCACCAGCGACCCCGGCATCGCCACGGTCTGACCCCCCGGACCGGCCGCGGCCCGGGTTGCCGCCTCCACACCCCGGGCCGTGGCCACCTGGAAACGCCGACGGCCGACCCCCGCCAGGGTCGGCCGTCGGCGTTTGTCAGACCTCGGCGAGCACCTCGGCGCGCTTGCCGCCGCCGAGCACGCGTTCGGCGAGCGGCCCGAACACCAGGCCGATCGTCGCCCACAGGACGACCTGGGCGAGCACCGAGTAGAGCCGGAAGTTGGCCAGCGTGTCGGCCGGGAACCCCGGGTAGACGATGTCGCCCTGGGTGTTGCGCAGCGGCAGCGGCGTCTCGGTGGCCTGCTCGCCGAACTGCGCGACGTTGACCGACAGGTGCCCCAGCGACGGCAACAGGGCCATCAGGATGCCCGCGAGCAGGGCGAACACCAGACCGCCGACGAGGGTCGCGTTCCAGGCGCCCAGCCGCTGCGACAGCGTGCGCCCCACCACCACCGCGACAACCAGGAAGATCACCGACGCGGCGACCATCACCAGGTACAGCGCGCTGCGCGTGCCGATCGTGTCGCCGTTGCCGATCGCGGGCGGGTTCGCCGGGTACTTCAGGAACGGCACCAGGTACAGGCTGAGGAACCCGCCACCGGCCACGAGCAGTGCCAACACCCGGGCCCTGACCTGCCCGACCCGCCCCAGTGACACGGTGTACACGACCGCGAACAACGCCCCCATGGCGATGCCGAACAGCACCATGCCGACGCCGATACCGAGGTTGCCCTGCAGGGCGCGGCTGAACACCTCGTGCTCGTGCCCCTCGACCTGGACACCGGCCGCCTGGTCCAGGGCTTCCTGGGCCTCTTCACGCCCCGACTCGTAATCAATCGCCGCCTGGATCTGCGGCTCGGCGAAAACCCGGGCGAAGAGGAACGCCAACAGACCACCGAGCCCGCCCGCGAGCAGGCCGCGCAGGATGAGCTTCTTCTCCATTTTCGGTTGTCCCCGCCCGCGTCAGTGGCAGGGGAACCCGAGGAAGTGCCGCGCGTCGTGCACGAACTCGTGCACATGCGTGTCACTCCCGAACACCGACGTCGCCCCCTGGTCGACGCCCACGAAGTAGTACACCGCCAACGCCACGAACACGGTGATGCCAAGCCACAACACGGCCTTGGACACAGGCAGGACAACGGGGGTCGAACGATCGGCCGGAATGGTGGCCATCAACAGCTCCTTCGGGATGACGCGTCCCTTGCGGGTGGACCAGTGACAGCTCCTCGACCTGACTCGCCCGCCTCCCGACGGGCTCACAGTGGCGCGACCGTGCCGGACTCACACCGGCTTCGGGAAGCCATCACGCACCCGGCACCGTACGTCCGCCCCGGTCAACCCGTCAATCCAGCCCGACTGAGGCACCCCTCACTTCGTCCGTTCGGCCGCCGCCACCCGACGCGGCCGGAGTCGCGTCGGGTGGAACGACACGAGGTCGATCCGGTCACCACTGTTCCGGCGGAAGCCCGGCCCGCACGGTGTCCAGCGCCCGACCGATCACCGCGCGCACGGTGCGCGCGACATCCTTCTCCACCCCGACCAGGGACGAGAACTCCCAGTCTTCGATCTGCAGCGCCTGGGTGATCGCGTTCGACAGCAGCATCAACTCGGTGGCGGAGCAGGTGAGAATCGCGGTCGCACCCTCGTGTTGTACGTCCATCACCTCACCGCCAAGAAGTAGTCGTAGCCATCCACCGGGCGAAACGCGGTTCCACCATCCCCAGCTCTGGGGTTGCGAATGACGATCGTCCCATCGTACCAATAGGCCGAGCGGCCACCGCCGAGCGTCTTGGGCTGACCATTGACGATGACGTCCTCAATGAGACGGGCGAACTCCTCCGGCCCGGTGATCTCCGGGTACTCACCCTGCTCGATCACGTGCTTCTCGTAGGCGTGGCCACCCGCGATCTCGTCTCCCGCCAACTGCGCCCGCAACCGCACGCCATTGGCGACGTTCTCCGCACCCGAGGTAACCCGCGGTGTGGCTGCCGCACTCGAGGAGACCGACCTCGCGGTCACCGCTTCCGCCGCGGCAGCCTGGGAGGTGGACGCACCGGTTCCGGACTCGACAGCAGCGGCGACACCGCGAGCCGCCACCCCCTCGCCCGCACCCATGACGGCGCGACCCGCGAGCCCCGCGGCCGGTCCGACGACGAACGGCGCTGCGAAGCCGACGCAGTCGGCCACGTTCGGATCGCGGAAGCAGTCCACGGCCTGCTGGACACCGGTGATCGAGGCCAGGAAGTCGAACATCTGCTGGTGCAAGCTCTTGTCAGCAGGAGTGGGCTTCGCCTGCGGGTAGGCCTTGTCATACGCCGCCCGCTCCGCACGGGTTCTGGTGCTCGGGCCGACCGTGGGTCCCTTGGGTTTGGCGGGCGTGCAGTTCGCCCACGGCACCAGGGTCACCAAGAAGATGACGAACGGGATCTCGAACACGCTGTGATCGATGCCCGGCCCCTGGATGGGGCTCTTCCACCGGATTGCCCCGTAGAACGCCTGGGTGTTGACCACCTTGTAGTTGCGTGGCCCGATCGCCTGCAGGTCGGCCACGTACCCGCGAGCGGCCTCGACACCCTGGGCACCGATGCCCATCACGACGAGGAGACCGGTCGGGTCCGCCTTTCCCACTGGATCGTTGTCGGCGTAGGAGTAGCCGCACAACTGGTCTGGGTCGGCGGGGTCGAGCTCCGGGTCGACGCTGAGGAACCGGCCGGTGACCGCGTCGTACTTGCGAGCGCCCAGATCGGCCAGACCTGTGGAATCGTCCACGGGTTTGTTCAGGAACCCGTGCTTGTCCGGCCACGGACCGCCAGACCCGGTCCCGAGGGGGTTGCCGTACGGGTCCATGGTGCGGCGGGTAACCGCGAACGTGACTGCGTCGACAGCGACCGAGCTGGTGCCGTGCAGATCAGCGACCAGGTACTTGGGGTTGCCACCCGCCACCCGCTCAGCGACGGTGACGCCGCCGTGCTTGTAGTACCGGGTGCCGGTGATCACACCGGTCACGTTGTTACGGCTGAGTTCCTCGCCGGGCAGATAGACCGTCGTCTCGGACGGGGTGCGGCGGACCAACTGCGACCCGCTCGCGTCATAGGTGTACGAAGTCGCGCCGGACGGCGTGGAAACGCCTGCCATCCGACCCTCGTCGTCCCAGGTCAGTGTCTGGTTGCCGTGACTGGTGGTGTTGCCCGCAGCGTCGTAGCCGAACGAGTCGGTGGACGTGCCGGAAGGCCCGGTCGTGGTCGTGCTCGCGAGAGCGTGGGCCTTACCAGCTTGGTAGGTGTACGTGGTGCTGGTGTCGCTCGCCGTGCCGGTGCCGTGCTTGACCTGTCCGCTGCGCAAGCCGATCGCGTCGAACGTCCACGAGAGCCAGTACGCGTCGGGTCCGCCAACGGTGGTCGAAGAGGGCGCGGCCACGCAACTGTCCGTCGCGGTCCACGCCTTTTCCAACCGGTTGAGGGCGTCATAGCCGTAGCACTGGGTGCGTACCTGACCAGAACCGACCGCGCCCTGGGTGTTGACCGACTTGGTGATGTTGCCGACCGCGTCGTAGCTGTAGCGGGTGTCGTCGACCTGGGTGGTCGATGCCGACGACACCGCCATAGTGACCTGCGTCGGTTTCCGGCTGTGCGCGTCGTAGTCGAAGCTCAGGTAGGCGTTGTTGCTGGACGGGCCCAGTGTGAACTGCTTCGGTTCCCCGTAACCGGTGTAGGTCGTCGCCTGCACGTACGTGTTGTAACCCGCCTCGGTGATTGGCTTACCGAAACGGTCGTAGCTGAACGAGATGACCTCACCGGGCAAACCTCCACCCGCGGCCGGTGTGGTTGAGCTCATCTGCCCGGTCGACGTGTACGAGTACAGGGTGGTGTAGAGCGCATTGAGACCGGTGACGCTTGCCGGGATCTGGGTGAGCTGCTTGTTGGGGTTGCCCGCCGTGTCGTAGGCGGTGACGGCGGAGATGAAGTTGCCGTCCGTGGTGTACCGAGTGGAGACGTAGGGAAGACCGACGCCGTTGGTGGCGCCGTCGTAACTGAACGACGCGACCTTGGCGCCAACCCCCGGAACGGTCCCCGGGTAGATTGCCGTCTTGCGGCCCAGTTGGTCGTACTCGTACGCGAGACTCTTGCCACGGGCGTCGGTGGTCGACGTGAGCAGGCTGGCGAGGTCGTAGCCGTAGGTGGACGTTCCGCTGTCCGGGTCGGTCTGGCTGGTCTTGCGGCCGAGGAAGTCGTAGTCGTACGACCAGACGTTGCCGACGTTGTCGGTGATCCGGTCCATCAGGCCGGTAGTGGTGTAGCGGTAGGCCGTCGTCTGGGCTGTGCCGCCGGTGACCACGTCGCCGCTGACCGTGGGTGCAGCCGTGTACCGCAGGAGTTGCAGTCCGTGGCCGCGAGCATCGGTTACAACGGTCGTACTCACCCCGCCTGATGGTGCGATGGAGGTGGTCCGGTCACCGCCGTAGATCGTGCGGGTCTCGGTGACCTTGGTCAGGCCCTGGTAGGAGGCCTTCTTGACCTCTCGGCCGAAACCGTCGTAGCCGGTAATGGTGCGGTCGTCCACGTCGCTCGCCGTCACGATGACGTAGGACGTGTTCGGCGCGCCCGCGGTCAGGTACCGGTTGTTGGACCGGACTTCCCAACCGTGCGAGTCGAAGAAGTGATCTTCGACCAGCCTGGTGTTGTCGGCGGTCTCGGTTTGCGTCTGCCGCTTCTGACCGAACGCGTCGAAGAGCTCCACGGTCGTCGTCTGGAACAACCCGGTCCCGGTGTCGACGAGTTTGTGCGCGGTGATGGCGGACTGGGCATTGGTGCGCTGCAGGTACTCGTAACTCACCGTCGGGAGACCGGACCTCGGCCTGCCCGGCTGCCACCCCGACACCAGCCGACCAAGCGCGTCATAGGCCATCTCGGTCCGGCGGCCACCCACGTCAACACTCGCGATGGTCTTCCCGCGGGCGGGCTCCACCTCAACACTGGACGTCTGCGACTTGGCGTTGGTCGTCACGGTCTTGGACAGCACCCCGCCATCAGCAGGTGTGTACGCCGTGGAGGTGACGAAGCCGCGCTGGTCGGTGGTCGAGGTGGTGCGGCCGGACGCGTCGAACGTGGCGGCACCGGACGCGGTCCAGGTCGGCACGCCACCGCTGTAGGCGGTGATCGTCTCGGTCTTGGTGATGTCTCCCGCCCCGGGCACCGCACCCGCGACCGTGCTCCCGTCGAAGTAGGTCCGGGCACCGCTGAGCAACGGGGTTGGGCTGCTGCCGTTGGTGGGACAGTCCTGCTGGGACACCAGGACCTGGCTGATCCGCGACCTGATCCACGACGTGGTGTTGTCCGCGTACGTCCGTGTCGTGCAGATCGATGGCAGCCCGTCTGCGGTCTCGGTGGTCGAAACCGGCCGACCCGCGGAGTCGTACCGGTAACTGGTTCCGACCGTCCGATTGCCACCCACGGCGAGTGCCGTGATGGTGCGGGTGCGGTCCACTCCGATCAGTACCGCCCGCTCCGGATCCAGCCCGGTGCGATTGCGAGTCGCCGTAGCCGCACCGATGGTCACCGGGTTGGTGATCTTCGAAGAGACTCGCGCGCCACCGTCGCCGTTGAAGTCCTGCACCTCCAGGACCGTTCCGGCGAACAGGTCGTTGTCGGGCACGGACTCGCTGACCGAGTTGGTCACCGCCACCGAGCGGTGCGCGTTGCCCGGCAAGACATCCTGGTCCATGCCGGTGAAGTACGTGGTGCGAGTCAACGTGCGCTGGTCGGGAACAGCGTCGATGGAATAGTTGGAGTCACCTGTGCGAACCTCGACGGTTCGATAGCCACGGAACTGGCCGTATGTGCGGTACTCCGGCTTCACCAGCTCGTTGTCGTCGTAGTGCCAAGCCGCTCCGCCGAGGTAGGCGTAGTCGGTCACCTGGTCCGGTGACCGGCCGGTGTCCGGGTTCTGGCCGGGCGGCGGCGTGCCCGCATCGCTCGCCACGACCCTGGTCACCACGTACTTGTGGAAGAAGTCGAGAGTCGGATTCTGGTTCCCGGGAAGGGTTCGGTAGACGGGGAAACACCGGCTGGTGTTGGTGGAAACGTTCGTCGGCACGGTCAACGCGGTGCAGTCCGCGAGGCTGTAAGTCACCTTGATCGTGCCGCCGGTGTCGGTGGTGACATCCGTCAGCCGCCAATGCGGCATGCCGGACTGGTTGCCGTAGCCCTGGACGTGGTTGTCGTAGGACTGGCTGGTGAAGGTGATCGCGGGCTGGGTGATGGAGGTCCCGCCGCTGTAACCGGTGTGTGTGATCGAGTCAAGGCGGAGTTCGGAGTCGCTCAGTTCCGGGAGGGACTGTCCCAGTTGGAACGAGTCGACGGTCACCGGGCCCGTGCCCGCGTTGTACTGGGTGGTGATGGTGGTCAGGCGCTTGCGGGACCAGAAGCTGGGCGCGTGGTTGGTGCAGGTGGAACCGGAGGCACAGTTCTGGTCGACCGGGACGTCCGGCCAGCGCAGGGCGTTGGCGGTGGTGAACTGGTTGTCCGCACAGGTGAACGCGCCCGCGGGGGTGCAGCGCTCGGCGGTGGTGAACACGACCTGGTTCGGGACGGTCTGGGTGTAGATCGAGCCGCCGATCTCGCGGAGGCCGTAGTCGACGCGCTTGAGGGTGCCGCCGCGGGTGTAGGAGACGGCGGTGTTCAGCTTGTTGGCGCCGTAGTAGTTGGTCTCGCGGTCGTAGTAGTACGCGCTGGTGTTGCCATGCGTGTCGCGGACGAAGTCGAGGTTCCAGCGCCAGGCCTGGGCGCAGGACGACTGGGCGAAACCGGCGGAGTTGTAGCAGGGGTCGGTGGAACGCGGGCCGTAGACGGGAACCGTCCAGGCGGAGTTGGTGCGTTCCTGGTTGGTGAAGCCGGGACCGCGTTCCTTGCCGAAGAAGTACTGGGTGCCGTCGGTCGTCGTGACCTTCCAGTACTCACCGTTGCGCGCGCCGTTGTTGCCCGGTGCCGTGTCGGTGACGAGCTCGACCCGGGAACCGTCGTCGGTGCGCGGGTGCCAGGCGCCGGTCGTGTCATCGCGGACGAGGGTGACGGTCTGGCTGCCCAGGTTCATCGTCACCAGTTGACCGGCCCAGCACAGGTCGTCGGTCTGCTGGGCGGCGGGCAGCGTCTTGTCGTCGGAACACTGCCGGTACGTGCGTTCGATGTAGCCCGGCTGGTAGTCCCAGCCCTGACCGATCCAGGAGGTCTGGTTGTTCGTGGTGGACGTGCGACCGTCGACGGCGGCGGAGTTGTAGTTCAGCGAGATCGACGGCGTGACCCCGGCGCCCGCGGCGGCGGGCGGCACGGCAACCGGGTAGTTCCACGAGAAGGCACCGGAGTTGGCCGTCACCGACCAGCTGCCGGACGGGGACAGCGGGGTGGCGGCGAAGCTGCCGGTCGAGCCGGACACATCGGCGACAGCGGCCAGCACGATCGGCGTGGGAGCCGACTTGGCTGACGCGGCGGGAGCAGTGGGGGTGACGTCGGCGGACAGAACCTGTGCCACACCGTCATTACGCGATGGCAGCGGTGTCCTGGTGCGACAGTCGGCGACGTCCGGAGTTGTCAACGCACACGCGGGCAGCTGGACCAGGCGCAGCCGGTCGGCGTAGCCGGCACCCAGCACGTCCCGGAACCCGGAGTAGTCGAGACCGATCGACAGCGGACCGGGGTCGGCGGTGGACGCGGCGGCCACGGAGAAGAGGACACCGGCCACACCAGCGTGCTCGGTCTTCGCCTGGTCGGCGACCGTTACGTGCACGGAACCGTTGACAGGTGGCGCTTTCGCCGCCTTATCTGCTTTGCCGGTGTCGCGCGCGGTCACCAGCACCGGCAGCCCGGCGACCTTGGCGGCCGCCTTGGCCTGCGCGGGCGACACGTCGCCCTCGCCCGCTGCGGGCCAGGTGACGGCCGCGGACCTGGCGCGCTCCACCGTGACCGGCTTGCGCGCCTGCACGGACTTAGCGATGTCGACCCGAACCAGCTTGTCGGCGGTCACCGCGGGCGCGCGTCCCTTGGGCGCCGCAACCGCGCTCGGCGGAATGGCGAGCAAAGTCGTGGTGACAATGGTGGCGAGCAACGCCGCCAAGTACCTTCTGGTTACTCGTTCACCGCGCGAGCGCGTGGAGACAGCACGAAACGACATCCAGTTGAACACATCGCCCCCAGCGCGAGTTCGTAGCCAACCAGGAGGACTTTACGAACTCGTGCCGCCTGCCATGAGCGCCGAACGGCGTAATTCGGCCAACCGTCCGCGTTCCCGCCGGTCAGCCGGGTTCGACTACACGTGTTGTACGTTACGCCGACCAGCCGCTGCCGCCGGGCGGGCTTTACGGCTACTGTCCGCCCCGTTTACCTGTGTCGCAGCGCAAAGTCTCCTGGGGGTTCCATGCGCCATGCCCGGAAAACGTCCACCAACCGCGCGCCGCGCGGTGGGTTGTGGACCCGATTGTTGATCACCGCGGTCGCCGCCGCCGCGGCTGTGGCGGTGGTCGAGCCCGCGGTGGCGGCCGCCGCGCCGAAGGCAGCCGCGGCGGCGCCGAGCGCGGACCCGGTCGTCGAGGCCAAGCGCACCGGCAAGCCGCAGGAGGTCGTCTCGCAGACCACCGAGACGACCCAGGTCTTCGCCGAACCCGATGGCTCGTACCGAATGCACAAGAGCGCGCTGCCCACCCGGGTCCGCAAGGACGGTGCGTGGCGCGAGATCGACACCACCCTGCAGACGCGGTCGGACGGCCTGCTCGCACCCAAGGCGTCCACAGCGGACATCGCCTTCTCCCCCGGCGGTGACGGCCCGGCGATCACCTTCACCGACGGAGCCGACCGGCTTTCGCTGTACTGGAAGGGATCGCTGCCCAAGCCCGTGGTCGAGGGCGCGAAGGCGGTCTACCACGACGTGCTGCCCGGGGTCGACCTGCGGCTGACCGCCGAAACCACCGGCTTCTCCCAGGTCCTCGTCGTGCACAACGCCGAGGCCGCGCGGCAGCCGGGCCTGCGGGAGCTGCGGTTCACCGCGGTGGGCACCGGGGTGCGCGTCGACAGCGGCGCCGACGGGGTGTTCAACGCCGTCGACAGCGCGGGCAAGACCGTGTTCCAGGGTTCCACGCCGGTCATGTGGGACTCCACGACCGACCAGACGGCGCCGGCGCGGGTGAGCGACAAGTTCGGCTCCGGCCGGGTCGCCCGGATCGGCGCCCGCACCGAGCGCGGCACTGACCGGACCGCGCGACCGGCCGCCAACACGTCCACCGTGGACGTGGTGATCACCCCGGACCAGCGGGCGCTGACCGGGTCCGAGGTCGAGTACCCGGTCTACATCGACCCGGTCTACTCCAAGTCCAAGGCCAACTTCGCCGAGTTCACCAACAACGGCTGGTACTACTTCGACGCGAACATGGACGCCCAGGTCGGGCGCTGCGAGTGGTCCGGCTGCGGTACGACGTTCGTGGCCAGGTCGTTCTTCCGGTTCACCACCCCGGAGCTGCAGGACCGCAACGGTCGCAAGGCCGTGCTGCGCCAAGCCTACTTCTACGCCTGGCAGACCCACGGGACCAGCTGCACCGACGAGTCTATAACGCTCTACCTCACCGGGGAGTACAACGGTAGCACCCGGTGGCCCGGCCCCGGCGGCACCGCGATCACCACGGTCGGCTCGCACGCGGGCGACCAGTGCGGTGGCACCGCGTCGGTGTCGTTCAACGCCTTCAACGCGGTGCAGACCACCATCAACAACAACGCCGCGACCATGGTGCTCGCCCTGATGTCCCCGGACGAGGGCAACAAGTACCAGTGGAAGAAGTTCATCAACAACCCGTCGCTGGACGTGTACTTCTCCTTTCCGCCGCAGCAGCCCGCGGGCCTGGGCGTGCAGAACGCGGTGCTGTGCAACGGGCAGACCATCTCGTCCACCGCCACCCCGACCCTGCTCGCGTCCGCTGTGGACAACAACGCGCCGCCGCTGGACATCAGCCTCGGCTACGACCTGTACAACTACCCCGGCAACCAGAAGGTGGCCAGTGGCGCGACGACGACCGCGTCCGGCAACACCGGTGGTTGGACGGTGCCGAGCCCGGTCGGTGACGGCGCCTACTACATGCGGGTGTCGTCGACCAACGTCTTTCCGGGCCAACCCGGCTGGGGGGTGAACTCCGGCGCCACGACCGACTACTGGTTCGACGTCATGGCGGCGCCGCTGGCCAAGACGCCGGTGATCAACCCGAGCACCGACTACCCGCGCAACCAGTGGGGCGCGCCCGCCAACGCCCCCGGTGTGTTCAACCTGTCCTACGAGGGCGGCGGCATCGCGGGGTTCGCCTACACCTGGGGCGGTTCGGGCACCGAGACCGTGCCGACCACGGCCGACTGCGACTACGACCGCTCCATCGGCACCAGCGGCGGCTGGGTGTCCACCATGACCGGCAACGCGACCATCGCGGTGCCCACCTGGGTCACCCCGGGACCGCACACCCTGTACGTGAAGGCGTTCGACCGGGCGCACAAGATGTCCGCGGAGTCCCAGGCCTACGAGTTCTTCGTCTCGCCGAACCTCGCGGGCTCCGGTCAGACCTGGCTGGAGGCGGAGAACCTGGCCGTGAGCCAGCCCGCCGGGCAGAACCAGACGGTAGGTGTGCAGGGCAACTGCTGCGGCATCTACTGGTCCGCGGGCGCGCAGATGTGGTTCCGGGGTACCGCGGCGGGCCAGTCGTTCACCCTCGACGTACCGGTGGGCACGACCGGTGACTACCAGTTCGGCGCCGGAATGACCCTGGCGGCCGACTACGGCACCACCTCGTTCCAACTTGACGGCGTCCCAGTCGGACAGACCAGCGACGCCGCCGCGCTGGGAACACCGCTGGACAACTACACCACCTCGGTCCGCCACCGGCACGTCGACCTCGGGTCACAACGGCTGACGGCGGGCACGCACAAGCTGACGGTGACGATGGCGGGCACCAACCCGTCCTCGATCAACACGCGCTACATGGCAGGCGTGGACTACATCTCGCTGAGCTCGACCTCCCGCTGGGAGGCCGAGAACTCGGCACAGGTCGCGGTGACCCAGCCCGCGGGCCAGAACCGGCCGCTCGCGGTGGACCAGACCACGGCGGGCTCGGGTGGACCGTGGTCGCAGGGCGCGGCGCGGCGGATCGACTTCAACGCGCCGGGCCAGTCGCTGCGCACCCAGTTCTCCGTGCCGATCGCCGCGGACTACAGCCTGGGCATCGGCGCATTGAGCAACCAGGCGGGGGCCAAGTACACCTACCGCGTCGACGACATCCCGCTCAACGGAACCGATACCCAGCCGTGGGGTCGGAGCACGGCCAACCCCGACACGGTCGAGCACCTGTCGCTGGGTGGTCTGCACCTGACGGCAGGCCCGCACACGCTGTCGGTCACGCTCACCACCCCGGATCCATCGGGTAACGAGCGATTCTGGCTGGACTACCTGCGCGCCACACCGATCAACAACGCCAGCGCGGCCGACTTCGGCTCGGCGATGAACAACAAGGGCTTCGCCGCGACCGGGTCGATCGCCGACCTTGACCTCAACCACGGTGGGCTGACACCTCAATCGCTGTCCGATGTCGGCTTGGCGCCTGGCTCGGTCAAGACCGTCGACGGCGCGACCTTCGTGCTGCCGGCAGCCACGACCACCGGCGACAACGTCGTAGCGCTCGGGCAACGGATCCCGTTCCCCGGAGCGCAGCAGGTGAAGGCGAGCGCGGTCGGCCTGCTCGCGATCAGCACCTGCGGCGAGTCGCGGCCGAACACTGCCACGATCACCTACACCGACGGCTCGACGCAGAACCCGGTCGTGCCCGCGGTGCCGGACTGGACCAGTGGTCCAGGCGGTTCGGCGCTGCCCCCGCTGGCGCTGGCCACCATCGAGGGCGTGGCGCAGACCGGGTTCCGACCGCGGGTGTACCCGGTGTTCGTGCCGAGTGACCCGACCAAGACGCTGCAGTCGATCACGCTGCCCAACTACGGCACCTCGCTGCTGCGCGGCTGCGGTACTGCCGCGCTACATGTGCTGGCGATGGCGCCCCGGTCGAGCAACCAGGGTTGGGTCGGCACGTGGGGAGCCCCGGCTGACACGGTCGCCGCTCCACCGGGTGGTGCCGGGTTCGCCAACCAGACGCTGCGCACCGTCGTGCGGCCCATCGTGTCCGGGCCGCGGGTCCGGATCAGGCTGGCCAACCCGTTCACCACGCAGCCGGTGACCATCGACGCGGCGACCCTCGGCGCGCAGTCCGGCACCAGCGCGGCCACCCTGGCCACACCCGCCGCGCTGACATTCGCGGGTTCGGCGTCGGTGACCATCCCGGCAGGCGGTGAGGTCACCAGCGACGACATCACCTACCCCAGCACCACGGGCGGCAGCGGCGCGCTCGTGGTCAGCACGCACATCACTGCGGCCGTCACGTTGGCACCGGTGCACGCGCTGACCACCTCGCCGACGTTCCTGGCAAGCGGCAACCAGGCGGCACAGTCGGCGGCGACGGCGTTCGCCACGCAGCTGACCGGCACGCACTACCTGTCCGGCATCGAGGTCTCCACCGCTACCCCGAGCGACGCGAGCAAAGGCACCGTCGTGGTCGTCGGTGACCAGTTCACCGGCGGCTCGGCGAACAACTGGGTCGAGCAGCTTCCCGGCAGGCTCGCCGCCAACGGCGAGTCCGTGCCCGGCGGCCTGGTCGACTCCAGCAGGCTCGGCGCCGCGGCGGCGGGCTGGTGGAAGCTCAACGAGGGCACCGGAACCACCGCGGCGGACTCCTCCGGCGCGGGAGCGAACGCCACCCTCAACGGTCCGGTCGGCTGGAGCACCGAGCACGGCGGCGCCGCGGTGTTCAACGGCAGCAACACCCTGGTCCAGACCTCGGGGTCGGTGCTGAACACGTTGGCGCCGTTCACGGTGTCCGCGTGGGTGAAGCTGACCACGACGGCACACACGTCGGCCGTGGTCAGCCAGAGTCAGAGCTACCAGCCGCCGTACGTGTTGGAGTACAACGCCGTGGTCAACGCGTGGGCGATCACCGCGCCCAGCCAGGACGTCTCCACGCCGTCGGCGTACCCGGTGGCCAAGGCGTCCGGGCCGCCCGCGCTGAACACGTGGACCCACCTGGTCGCCACCGCCGATCCGGCCTCCGGTGACATGGCGTTGTACGTCAACGGGGTCTTGGCGGGCACGGGCAAGAACCCGACGCCGTTCGCCACGTCCGGTCCGCTGACCATCGGCGGGGTGAAGAGCCAGTTAGGTCCGAATGTCAGCATGTTCGAGGGCCAGATCTCGGACGTGCGGGTCTACCGGAACCAGGCAACCGCCGAGGACGCCGCGATCCTGTTCTCTGGCGGCGCGCCGACCGGCCCGACCGCCGGTGTGGGTGCGGCGACCCTGTCCTCGGCCGCCAAGCGGGTCAACGACACGGTCTACGCCAAGCCAGCCCTGCGTACCGTGGTGCTCTCGGTCGGCGCCAACGACATCCTCGCCGGTGCCGACAAGAACACCTTGCTGCAGCGGGTAAGCGCACTGTCCAAGGCGGCGAACCCCGGCGGCGTCCGGAACCTCAAGCGGCTGGACGGGGCACCGGTGCACGTCATCATGACCACCGTCGCCCCGATGGGACTCGCGGCGGGCGATCCGCGGGAACAGGTCCGCCGCGACTTCAACACCGAACTGCTGAACAACTACTTCAACCTGGAGCTGGACGGGGTCATCGATGCCGCAGGAGCGGTGCAGGACAACGCCAACCCCAACCAGGTGGCCTCGGGTTACTTGACCGGTGGCAAGCCCAACACCGGTTACCACTTGGCCGTCGCCAACGCCGTCGCCCTGGCGGTCGTCACCTTCCCGCCGGTCGAGTTGTAGCCGCTAAGAACTCCTCGGGCCGGGAACGCGATCTCGCGTTCCCGGCCCGACTCGTATGTGTCCTAGTGGGTGCGGTCGTGGAGCACAGAACAGCCGGAACGGGCGATCAGCACCGTCCAAGACGAAGACACCTCAACCCGCGATGATCCGGTTGTCGCGTGCCGCGATGGCCTCGCAGGTCGCGGATACCACGAGGTCCGCACCCTCCCCCACACTCGCCTGGGCGAAGTCCACATATGGGCGAAGGCGGGTTTCGTAGTTGTCCAGACTTCCGCCGTCCAGCTCCCAATCGCGTCGCCCCGGACGTCAATTGGTGAGCCGCCGGTTCGTAGGCGCGCGGCGCGCTCCACGACCAAGACCTGATGCCCCCGCTGCTCCAGGTTGACTGCGGCAGCGAGGCCCGCCACCCCGGCGCCGGAAACCACGATGTCCACGACGGCCTCGCCTTCTGCCACGAACAGCAAATCGCGAGCGGAACGCTGGACAGCACGTGACCGGCGCGCGCAGGCACCGTCCTGCCTGCGTGCGCCGGTCCTCAGTGCCGGGTCGCCGCCTGTCGCGTGCTGTGGGGGCGGCGGCCCGGTCACTCACTGCCCGGTCTGCTGCCTGATCCAACTGACGTTGGCGGCGATCCCGGTGTAGAGGGTGGTGGTGGCGCACTCGCCGCCGTTGTCGCCGGGGCCGTGGGTCTCGCCCGCGAGGGTCCAGTTGCCGCGGGAGCCGACGACGGCGGGGCCGCCGGAGTCGCCGTGGCAGGCGGAGTGGGCGCGGTCACCGGAGACGCACAGGTCGGTGGAGGTACCGCCACCGGCCGAGCAGCGGCTGGGGGCCAGCACGGTCAGGTCGATCTCCTGCAGCGTGTTCGGGGTGCTGCAGGACGGCCAACTGAGGCAACCCCACCCGAGCAGGCGGACCGGGGAGCCCGCGGCGGGCGCGGTGGTGGCCAGCTTGACGGGGGCCTGCCGGGACGCCGTGCTGGTGTGCATCATGGTGAGGTCGGTGCCCGGCTTGGTGATGCGCCGGTCGATCCGCAGCACCTCGCCGCCGGAGCTGTGCGAGGTCGAGCCGACCCGACCGGAGGAGGCGGCACCGCAGTGGTTCGCGGTGACGATCCACTGCGGGGACACCAGGCTGCCGCCGCAGCCGTTGCTCAGCGCCACCATCCACGAGTACGTCTCGGTGGCGTTGTGACCACCGATGATGGCGGGCTGCTGCTCGGCCGCGGAGCCGGTACCGGTCGACGCGAAGATCGACAGCAGTACGACACCCGCCCCGAACAGGGCGGCCATGATTCTGCGCATAAGAGTCTTCCAATCGGCGGGCGAGCCGCCATGCAGGGTTGACGAGGACATATGGCAGTAAACGCAACGAAATCACGGGACCGCGATTTCGCTCATCGAATATGCACTGTTTCGTGATCGAGACGCAAGCCCGGGGATACCATCGTGTGGGACGATTTTTACCAGTTAGCAGACATAATTCCGGCTTATCGGCTCGCTTTATAGCCGGTAACGCGGCCCGATATGTCGTCTTTCCGACGAAAGTCGGTGGCGGATTTCAGCGGACCGCGAGCGCGGCGGCGGGCGACAACGGCAAAACCGGGAACAAGGTCGCCTGGTAAGCGTGGTAGGTGTCCGGCTTGCCCACCCAGACGCCGTCGGTGGGGACGCCGTCCGGGGACAACTCGTGCCGCCAGCCACCGGCCGGGTCGATGTGGTGCTCGCGCGCGTACGCCCAGAAGGCGGCGTACCAGTCGGCGTAGGGCTCCTCGCCGGTGCGGGCGCGCAGCGCGGCGGCCGCCAGGACCGCCTCGGCGATCACCCAGTGCATCCGCTCCCGCACGACCGGGAGGTCGTCCCAGTCGATCGTGTAGACGAAACCGAGCCGTCCATCCACCCCCCACCCGCGCCGCACCGCCGAGTCGAACAGGGCGCGGGCGTCGGGCAGCAGCCAGCCGGGGGCGTCGGCGCCGAGCGCGGCCTCCAGGTGCAGCAGCAGCCGCGCCCACTCCAGCCAGTGACCGATGGTGGAGCCGAATGGCCGGAACGGGTGACGCGGGTCCTCGCGGTGGTAGCCGAGGTCCGGCGTCCAGTCGGCGCCGAAGTGCTCCGGCACCCGCCAGCCGTGCGCGGCGGACGTCACGTGCACGATCCGCTCGGCCAGCCCGAGCGCGCGCTCGTGCCAGACCTTGTCCCCGGTGACGTCACCGGCGGCCAGGAAAGCCTCCAGGAAGTGCATCGTGCTGTTGGCGCCGCGATAAGGCTCGGTGACCGTCCACGCGGGATCCCAACTCTCGAACGGCAGTCCGATCTCGGAATCCCAAAAACGGGTTTCAACAATGTGCAGGGCCTCGGTCAGCAACTGCTCGGCTTTCGGTCGACCGGCGGCCTGCGCACTGCAGGCGGCGAGCAGCACAAACGCGTGTTCATAAGCGGACTTGGTCGGATCGACAACCGAGGCGAACCACCCGCCGTTGTCCGCGTCGCGCAACGGGCCGAGCAACGCCGTCACACCGTGGTCGACGAGCGCGGCCGCACCCGGGTCGCCGAGACCGTCCTCCAAGGCGAACACGTGCGTCATCCGGGCGGTGATCCAGGTCGCCACCGGCTTGTCCGGCATCCGCTCCCCCGCCGAGTCCAGCCAGCCGAACCCGCCCGCCGGGTCGGCCGCGCCCGCCGCGAAGGCGACGAGTGCGCGCCGCTGGGCCGTGAGCCAGGTGGGATCGGTCACGGGCGCGTCCTCACACTCGGGGGGTGATCCGCCCATTCTGCCCGCGCGCGGGCGCGGCGCCGCCGGATTCGGCACTTGTCGCACATTCGTCACAGCACCCCCACGGACGGTAGCGCCACGCGCACCGCTCGCGGACGCGGTGAGGCCGCCAGGCACAATAGTGCGCCAACGGCAGGCCGACCGAGCAGAGGAGCACGTGGTGGGACAGGGTGAGCTGCGGGGCGTCGTCGCCATGGACGGCCCCTCCGGCACCGGCAAGTCCACCGTCGCGCGCAGGCTCGCCGAGACCCTGGGCGCCGCCTACCTCGACACGGGGGCCATGTACCGGGCGGTGACGCTGGCCGTGCTGCGCACGGGTGTCCACGCCGACGACAGCGCCGCCGTGCTGCGCTGCGCCGAGGCCGCCGACCTGCGGATCGGCACCGACCCCGGCCACGCCGAGGTGCGGTTGGGCGACGAGGACGTCTCCGCCGAGATCCGCGGCCCCGAGGTCACCGCGGCCGTATCAGCGGTGTCGGCCGTGCCCGCGGTGCGCGAGCTGCTGGTCGCCGCGCAGCGCCGGATCATCAGCGAGGCCAGGGGGCGGCGCGGCGGCATCGTGGTCGAGGGGCGCGACATCGGCACCGTGGTCGTCCCGGACGCCGGGCTCAAGGTCTACCTGACCGCCTCCGCCGACGCCCGCGCCGCCCGGCGCACCGCCCAGGACACCGCGGCGGGTCGGGCGTCCACAGTGGATGCCACCAGGGCCGATGTGGAGCGCCGGGACCGGCTGGACTCGACCAGGGTCGCCTCGCCGCTGCGCCCCGCCGTCGACGCCGTCGAGGTCGACACGACCGAGCTGGACGTCGACGGGGTCCTCGAGCACCTGCTGGCCATGGTCCGCGACCGCGGCCTCGACCACGCGGCGGCGAACCTGTGACGCACCTGCCCGACGGGTCGCTGCCCTGGCTGCACGACCTCGCCCGCTGGATCGGCACCTGGTGCTTCCGGCCCGCGCTGCGGCT
The DNA here is from genome assembly GCF_000482865.1 of Actinokineospora inagensis DSM 44258. Classification (GTDB taxonomy): domain Bacteria; phylum Actinomycetota; class Actinomycetes; order Mycobacteriales; family Pseudonocardiaceae; genus Actinokineospora; species Actinokineospora inagensis. The sequence goes on from NZ_AXWW01000010.1 coordinate 177,671, forward strand.
GCGCGTCACCGGGCTGGACCGGGTCCCGCGCACCGGGCCGGTCGTGCTGGTCGCCAACCACAGCTCCATGCTGGAGCCGCAGATCATCTTCGGAATGCTGCCGCGCCGGTCGGTGTTCCTGGTCAAGGAGGAACTCTTCCGCGGCGTCGGGGGGCGGGCGCTGCGGGCCATCGGCCAGATCCCGCTGCGCCGCGGTCAGGCCGACCGCACCCCCTTGACGACGGCGGTCAGCCTGCTCCGCGAAGGTGGTCTGATCGGGATCTTCCCCGAGGGCACCCGCGGCTCGGGTGACGTGGACGCCGCCGAGCAGGGCGCGGCGTGGCTGGTCCGGACGACCGGCGCGGTGGTGTTGCCGGTCGCCACCAGGGGGACCCGCAAGCAGGCGGGCACCGGTCGGCGCTTCCGGCCCGAGGTGGACGTGCTGGTCGGGGCGCCGTTCGCGCTGACCGTGGGCAAGGGCCGCACCGGGCTGCTGGCGGCCACCGAGGAAATCCGGGTCCGGCTCGCGGACCTGGTTCGAGAAGTCGACGACGTGCGGAAGACGAAGCGATGACTGAGCTAGACGGGGTCCACGAGGACTCCCTGGACGGCACCTGGTCCGACGAGGCCGAGTGGGCGGCAGCCGACTCGTTCACCGAAGAGGACCACGAGGCGGCCGCGCCGCAGCCGGTGCTCGCGGTGGTCGGCAGGCCGAACGTGGGCAAGTCCACGCTGGTCAACCGCATCCTGGGCAGGCGGGAGGCGGTCGTCCAGGACATCCCCGGCGTCACCCGCGACCGCGTCGCCTACGACGCGCTGTGGAACGGCCGCCGCTTCACCGTTCTCGACACGGGCGGCTGGGAGCCCGGGTTGGACGGGCTCCCCGGTGCCATCGCCGCCCAGGCCGAGTACGCCATGGCCCACTCCGACGCGGTAGTGCTCGTGGTGGACGCGACCGTTGGCGCTACCGCGACCGATGAAGCCGTCGCCAAGACCCTGCGTAGGTCCAAACAGCCGGTGATCCTGGTCGCCAACAAGGTCGACGACGAACGCCTGTTGGCGGATACGGCTTCGCTGTGGTCCCTCGGTCTGGGTGAGCCCTTCCCGGTTAGCGCCCTCCACGGCCGCAACTCGGGCGACCTCCTCGACGCCATCCTCGCCGCCCTCCCGGAAACCCCCCGCGAGATCTTCGGCGCGCGCGGTGGCCCCCGTCGAGTCGCCCTGGTCGGTAAGCCCAACGTCGGCAAGTCCAGCCTGCTCAACCGCCTCACCGGCGAAGACAGGGCCGTCGTCGACTCCGTCGCGGGCACCACCGTCGACCCCGTCGACTCCATGGTCGAGTTGGACGACCAGATCTGGCGCTTCGTCGACACGGCAGGCCTGCGCAAACGCGTCAACTTCGCCAGCGGTACGGAGTACTACGCGTCCCTGCGCACCAAGGCCGCGATCGAGTCCGCCGAGGTCGCCATCGTCCTCCTCGACGCCGCCGAGCCGATCGCCGAACAAGACCTCCGCGTCATCACGATGGTCGTCGAAACCGGCCGCGCGCTCGTCCTGGCCTTCAACAAGTGGGACCTCGTCGACGAAGACCGCCGCCACCAAATGGTCCGCGAACTCGAACGCGGCCTGGTCCGCGTCCCCTGGGCCGACCACGTCAACGTCTCAGCCCTCACCGGCCGCTCCGTCCGCAAACTGGCCCCCGCCCTCCGCACCGCCCTCGACTCGTGGGACCAACGCATCTCCACCGGCCACCTCAACTCCTGGCTCGCCGACCTCGTCGCCGCCACCCCACCCCCCGTCCGCGGCGGCAAACAACCCAAAATCCTGTTCGCCACCCAGGCCTCAGTCCGCCCCCCCACCTTCGTCCTCTTCACCAGCGGCTTCCTCGAAGCAGGCTACCGCCGCTTCATCGAACGAAAACTCCGCGAACGCTTCGGCTTCACCGGCACCCCCGTCCGCATCTCGGTCAGGGTCCGCGAGAAGAAACCCCGCAAGTCCTGACCCCCCGCCGTAGCCCCGGCACGGGGGTACGCTAAGCTTCCCCAGCACTCGCCGAGAGGCGGATGTGGCCGGGCTGTGGCGCAGTTTGGTAGCGCACTTGACTGGGGGTCAAGGGGTCGCAGGTTCAAATCCTGTCAGCCCGACGGTCAATGAAACACCCCGCTGATCTGATTGTTCCTCCTGGTCAGCGGGGTGTTTTCGTATTCCGGTGTCGATCATGGCTTGACCGTCCACTGTGGTCCGAATGAAGATCGACAAGGCCGGACTGGAGAAATCCTGGAGCGGCCGTGCTCCACCTTTGACATAACACCGTTATGGGGTCGCGTTGATCTTGCTGTGACCGCGTGACGTGCCGTACGTGCCCGAACCGACCTGAACGGCGGACTACACGCCGCGTCGGAGACAAACGGGAGATGGCATGTGGGGGACGCGCCGGTTTCAGGGCGGAAGTCGGAGATCGACAGTTCGAGGTTCCAGGGTGCTGGACCACGACGATGTGATCGCTGCCTGGCTTTGACCGGGAGTGGGGAGGGTGGGATGCCGCTGCCGGGCGGTGCCGCCGACAAGATGGGCAACCGGTTCGAGCGGTGGTGGACTGTTCACCAGTTGATCGAGGTTCTGACCGGGCGGACACGGTCGTTGCAGGTCGAGGCTCCCGGTCCGGTCGGTGCGGGCGCGGAGTTCTGTCTGACCGTTGACGGTGTCCGGGTATGGCATCAGGTGAAGCGGCAGCGGGCGGGTGGGCCGTGGACGGTGGCGGCCTTGGTCGGCGAAGGTGTGGTCGCGCCGTGGTGGGACAAGATCCTCGCTGGTGGGCGGTGCGTGTTCGTGTCCACGACCAGTGCCGATGAGCTTCGTGAGTTGGTCGAGCGGGCTCCGCGGCCGAGTCCTGGAAGGTTTTCGACGCGGAGTTCCTCGACGCCAAGCAGCACCGCACGGGGTTCCGGCGGATGCGCGAAGCCTGGGGCAAGCCGTCTCCGGAGGACGTGTTCAAGGGGCTCCGGCAAATCGACGTCGCGATCATCGGTGAACCCGAACTGGTCACGCTGGTCGAAGCACGCCTGGAGGTGCTGTTCGAGCATTCACATCGTGTCGCGGAATCGCTGGGGCGGCTGGTCGACGACTCGGTCCATCACGCCCTCACCGCCGAGCGTGTGTGGGGGTGGTTGACCGAGCGGGGTGTACGTCGCCGGGACGCTGCGCGCACGGTGGTGCTGGCCGGCTGGGTGGCTGCGGTAACCACCTCGTTCGTGGATCGCGTCGCCATGCACCACATCGACGGCGAACGCATCCCGCGCACCGAGGCGGCCGCCGCGATCGAGGCGCCGGCCGGTATTGCCAGGCACGTGTTGGTCGCAGGGTCCGCCGGAAGCGGGAAGAGCGCGATCGTCACCGAGATCATCGACTCCGCCCGCCGGTGCGGGTGGGCGGTCTTGGCCGCGGCCCTGAACGCACGCCCCGACGCCGAAGCGCCGCGCACCCTCGACGCCGACCCACTCGACGCGCTGATGCCATTGTGGCAAGGCGAACTCGACCGCCGCCGCTTCCTCACCACTACCGCCTACTCCGTCGCCGCCGCGGCCTGGCGTTGACCACCGCGCGGGGAATCGCCGACCGCACCACCAGCGCCGCCCGGTCAGGTCGCCTGGCGGGAATGACCGAGGTCAACGCCGTGCGCGAGATGATCAGCATGTTCACCGACCTCGACGAACGCCACGGCGGCCTCATCGGCCGCACCACCCTCGCCGCCTGGCTACGCGACGACGTCGCTCCCTTGTGCCGCGGCCGATTCCGCACCGACGAGGTCCGCCGCCAGATGCTGTCGGCCGCCAGCCGGAGCGTGCACCTGTTGGGGTGGAAGCACTACGACGCGAACCAGCACGGCGCTGCCCAGCGCTATTTCCTCCAGTCCTACGCGCTCGCCGCCGAATCCGGCGTCCTCGGCCAGGATGGCTTCGTCATGCGCACCATGGCCATGCAGGGCCTACGCCTACGCCTACGCCGCCCCGAGTTCTGCCGAGACCTCGCCGAAACGGGCCTCAACCGGGCGAAAGGGAAGGTCGACCACCAGACTGAGGCACTGTTCCGCGTCGTCCATGCCCACACCCTCGCCAAGGTAGGGCAGACCCACCACGCCATCACCGAGGTCGAACACGCCCGCACCCTACTGGTCACCGACCCGGGCGACACACCCCAGTTCTGGGCACTCACGTGGGGACCACCACACGCCTCGGTCCACTCCCGCGCCGCCCGCATGTTCGAAACACTCGGCGACCACGCCACCGCAGCCGAGCACTACGCCCGCGCCGCCACATCCCGCCCCAGCGACACCTACGCCCGCGTCATCACCCTCGACCTGATCTCCAGCGGCACCAGCCATCTCACACGCGGCGCCATCGAACAAGCCTGCGCCACCTGGCACCGCGGCCTCGACCACCTCGACGGAGTCCAGTCCCGCCGCACCCGCAAAGCCCTCACCCGACTGCGCACAGACATCGCCCGCTACCGCGCCACAGGACTCCCCGCCGCCATCGAACTCGACGACCGGGCCGCGGCATCCTCACCACCGGAACCTAACGCCAGATCACCCGAACACAAGCCTGTCCACCAACGGCTCCAGGTAGTCGACCCGGCGACCGGGCAACTCCGCCAGCCCGGTCGCCGAGCGGACCACGCCGATCTCCACGAACTCCGGCTCCCGCCCCGCTTCCCGCTCTCTCACCACAGCGGCCTCGAACCACGCCTCGACCTCCGCGAACGGCAGCGGCGGCGCCAGGTAGAACACCCCGATATTGCCGTGCTCGCCCCGAGTCACCACCCACAACCTCAGTTCACCCGGAGCGACGACCACCCCGACCTCCTCGGCCAACTCCCGCGCCGCGTGCACCCGCAAGTGCGTCTCGTCCGAGGATTCACCCGCCGCGGGCTGCTCGGCCGAACCACCGGGGAACTGCCACCGCCCCGCTGCCGCGGTCGACGACGACATCCGACCCACCACCACACCACCGCACGTCGTCGGCTGGGACACCGACCCCAGCGATCGTGCACCCGTCACCCAGCGCAGGGCGAAATGCCGATAGGTCACCCGGGCCCACCGCACGACCACCTCGCCCGACGCGTGCACCCGCAAGTCCGCGCACGCCACGACCGGACCGTCGAACAACGCCGGGTTGGCCTCCTCCGCCTCAGCCCACAGCCGATCCCTCTCCACCGCGTGCTCATCGGAGACCACCGGCGCGTCGACCTCGACCAAACTGACGGCGGACACGGCGAAGACCTCCACCGGTGAACGCGACTGCGACATCGTCACCCACAAGACCCTAACGCCAGCGGAATATCACGCCGGGCGAAGTCAGGGAGTCCACAGAGGAGGCCGCGTTCGGAGGACCAAGCGGGGCGCGAGCGGTTCACCGGGTGCGGGAAGGGCGAGTAGCTGGTCGACGACATCGACCAGGGTGCCCTCGCGCATCCACACGAGTTCCCCGTCCGGGTTGCAGCGGGCGGCCGCAGCGTCGGTCACGTACTTCACCGTCACGAGGTCGGTCCAATTCTGCGGCCAGATCCGCAGACCGTTGATCCCGACCACGTGTTCGCCGTCCACCTCGGAAAGGAACTGCCACTCGGACTCGCGAAGCAGGATCAACCGCGCGAGTTCGGGGTGGGCGGACACCGCCAGTTCATCCGCGGTGGTCATGGCCATCGGTCAGTCCCGGGGATGGGCGCAGGGGCGGCGGCGATCGCATCCGGCTGAAGCACGACGCCTCCCGTACCTGGTCGAAGGGGTGGACACGGCGTGCTGCGTTCGGTGTCCATTGACAGCCTCGGTTGTGTCGAGCATCGGCAACACAGCCGAAATGGATGAGTTTGCTCCAGCGCGCGGCAGCCTTCCCTGCTCTTGAGGCAGGGAAGGCTGCTCGGATCGTCGACAGGTAGCCTCGGAGGCCGTGGACCTCCTCCCGTTCGACCAGTACGCGGCCTCGCTGCCCCGGAAACGAGCCGCAGCGGGCACGCTGCTCTACGACGAGTCCCGGACCCGGGTGCTGCTGATCGAGACCACCTACAAGGTCGAATGGGAGATCCCCGGTGGGACGGTGGACGCCGACGAGGCCCCCTGGGCTACCGCAGTCCGCGAGACCGCCGAAGAACTGGGGATTACCAGGCCCCTGGGCAGGTTGCTGGTCATCGACCACGTCCGAACCCAGGGAGTCATGCCCGAGGCACTTGCGTTCGTCTTCGACGGAGGCGTGATCACCAACGACCAGGTTCAGGGGCTGCGGACGCATGATCCGGAAGTCCGCTCCATCGGTCTCTACACTGTGGGCGAAGCCCAAAACCTGGTCACCTCCAGCCTCCACCGCCGGATCGAAGCGGCGTTCGCCGCTCTGGCCACCGGCACGCTGATGCTGTGCGACGCGGGCACACCGACATCGCCGGACTAGCGGTCACAGGAGGTGAAGATGTCAGACACCCTGCGGGAGAACATCGCTCGCCTGCGCAAGGCCAGGAACCTCACCCAGGAGGCCCTCGCCGAAGCCGCAGGCGTCGGCGTGGACACCGTCGGACGCCTCGAACGAGGCACGCGGTCGGCCAGCCGCGCTAGTACCATCAAGAAGCTGGCGCGCGCCCTGGACGTCAGCACCGACGCCCTGGAAGGTCGGCTTGCCACCCCGCGGGGAACCGACGCCGACATGGCACGGCTTCGACAGGCGATTACCCCGGTCCACGGCATCGACAGGCCAGTCGACTCCGACCGGGTGGACACGATCGAGGAGTTGGCCGAGGACGCCCACGTGGTGTGGCGTGCCTACGTCGATGGCCGACACGCCGACGTATTGCACCGACTACCCGACCTGCTGACAACGGCTCGTCACCTGATCCAGGAAACCAGCGGTGATGCCAACGCCGCCGCACACCATCTCCTCAGCACCGCCTACCGCCCCGGAGCCGGGATCAGCGGACGCCTCGGCCTCGACGACCTGGCCTGGACCGCCGCCGACCGCGCGGCCGATGCCGCACGCGAGTCCGACACCCCCGACATCGACACCGCGGTCGCCGCCCGCTACCTGACCTGGACCCTGATCCGCCAACGCCGCACCGCCGAGGCCGAACACGTCGCCGTCACCACGGCCGAGCGGATCGAACCCCGAATGCTCGACCGCGATCCACACCGCGCGGGCGTCTTCGGCAACCTGCTGTTCAACGCGGCCACCGCTGCCCGCCAATCAGGCAACCCCACCCGAGCCGACGACCTGCTCACCATCGCCACAGCCGCCGCCATCCGTTCCGGCACCGACACCACCAGCGAAACTGCGATCTTCGGCCCCCGCGTCGCCGCACTCCAACGCGTCGAACACACCCTCCGCACCGGCGACCCCGAACAGGCACTCCATCTCGCCGAACACCTCCCCGACTCAACCGGCACCGTCCCCGCCTTCTGGGAATCCGGCCACCACATCCACCTGGCCAACGCCGCCACCACCCTGCACCAGAACAAACGCGCCCTGCGCCACCTCGCCCGCGCCCGTGACCTGGCACCCGCCTGGGCCAGACAACAGCCACTCGCCACCACCACCATGCGCCACCTCCTCGACGACGCGACCCGCCGACAAGGCCGCCTGTTCGCCGACCTGGCCACCCACTACGGCGTGGCGTAGCCCGACGACCGGAACTGAACATTTGTTCAATCCACCAGGAAGTGTGGTCAGCCATGACACGCCACTTGCCTGCGACGAGAAACGGCGTCGTGACAACCTGCATCAACAGGCAGGACTCGGGTGGCCGCTGCGGTTCGGTGACCTCATGGCACTCGGACATCGACCTACGTGGTGGATGCACCATTCAGGCATTGCTCGTCGATCGTGGAGCAGGTGAAACCGGTGTGGCGAACGTGGCTTCAGATCGTCGAGGCGAGTGCCTGACGGAGGGCCAGGGCCATGTCGGTGATCGTGCTGGGCGGGGTGGTGTGGTCCAACAGGTCGAGGCCCTCTTCGACGGTTCGGTCGCCGCGGCGGGAGCCCACCAGACCTGTGTGGTTGAGCAGGCTCCGCATCGATCGCTCAGCGTCGGGCCAGGATTGGTTGATGACGTGGACGACAAAGGCCGATCCTTGGTGGATGTAGCTACCCCGGGGATGGTTCTCGCGGGTGCCTTCGGCGGCGAGGTCGAAGGAGTCCATCGCGCAAGTGGGGTTGTCCAGACTCAGGTGGATCTTTCCTTCGTGCCAGGCGAACTCGGCGTCGTCAAGCCACCAGGCCCAGTGCGGGTCGCGGTCGGAGACGCCTTCGGCGTGCAGGTTCCTGGCGAGTCGGAAGGTGTTGTGGGCGTCGGTATCGGCGCCGAGTTCGGCGAGGGCGCGGGCTTCGCGCAGGCGGAACAGGGAGCGCAGTCGAGGGGTGAGGGTGGCTTCGAGGGCTTGTCGCGCGAGGTCGAGAGCTTCGTGGGCGTACCCCAGGTGACTGGCGTGCATGGACATGTTCTGCAGGAGGAACAGTTCCATGCTTCGATCACCCGCGCGGCCGGCCAGAGTGAGAGCCACGCGGTTCATGCGGCGGGCGTGATCGTGTTCGTCGGCGTCGTAAAGGCACCACCCCGCCACCTCCGCGGTCTCGGCGACGGCGGCGTACGCGTCGCGCGCCAGTCCGTCGGGAAGGTTCGAGGTCGTGATGCGGTGCCGGGCTTGTCTGAATGCCTGGACGGTCAGCGGGGAGGTCACTGCTCCGCCGTATTTCTGGTCCAAACGCACGAAGCTCTCGATATCGCGGTGCAGGCTCTCAATGTAGTCGACATCGAGTGCCATATCGCGGTGCCGTCGGGTGGTCAATTCGCCCGACCGGGCCGGGGTTGCTTTGCCGATCAACGCCTCGAAGCGTCGCTTGGTGTCGGGGTCTGCTTGGCTCAGGGCTCGGTCCAGGATTGCCTGGGTCGCAGGCCACGGTGACGTACCGGTTTGCAGGGATTCCCATTTGGCGACGGTCCGTTGGGCCACTCCTAGATGGTCGGCGAACGCCCGAATGGTCAGGCGTAGGGCACTGCGCAGCGCGCCCGCCTCCCGGCCGGTCCACTTCTCGACCAATGTCATGCCCTACTCCTTTCCAGATCTGGTCGCGATTCCGGTTCGCCGACGGCGTTCACAAGCCGCGCAGGCGCTGTTACGCAGGTCCAGGTTAGCGCTCGGCGGCGGACGAGCGGGTCAGCTCGTCGTCCAGGTGTCGGTGGGTCGGCCGTGCTGGAGCACGTGGAGCCGGTGTCGGAGGACCTGGTTGGCGGTGGTGTCGCCCGCGGCGGCGCGGTTGAGGAAGGAACCGAGGGTGTGCAGGTCTCGGATGGCTCGCAGGACGGGCAGCCCCGGCCAGTCGCGCAGGTCGTACCCGTAGGCGTCGGCGAATCGGTCGAGGTCTGCTGCGGTGCGGCCGAGGCGGATGCCTTGGTAGGTGTTGACCAGGTCCAGTTCGCGGGGGCCGGTGCAGGTCTCGTCCCAGTCACCGAGTCGCCAGTGGTGCCCGGTGGGGTCGTGGACGAGGTTGCCGGGGTAGGCGTCGCCGTGCAGGTGACCTTCGCCCAGGGGGAAATGCACCGTGTCGTAGGTGTCGAGGAGGGTGTCGGCGGTGGTGGTCAGCCAGCGTCGGTCGTTCGGGTCGAGCACGGTGGAGGTGGCGAGCGTCTGGCGGAGCGAAGCCAGGGGGCGGTGGCGGGGTAGGGCCACCGGTGGCGTGGGGAGCTGGTGGAGGTCGCGCAGGATGCGTCCGAGGGCGGCCGGATCGGGTGCGCCGGGGGCGGAGGTCTGGGGGTAGTGCACCCAGAAGGTGACCGTGGTGTCCTCGCCGAGGACGACCGGATCGGTGAGGGGTTCGGTCACCGCCAACCCGCGGTCGACGAGCCACCGGGTCACGGTGATCGCGCGTTGGGCGGCGGCGGGCTCCCCGGCGTGCACGCGGGCAACGGCGTCGACCGCGGGCAGGAGGTAGACGGCGGTGGCGTGTCGGTGCAGCAGGGTCAACCCGCGTGCGTCCAGTCCTCGCCGTTCGGCGGCGACCAGCACGTGGTCGCGGGTTGTGTCGTCAGTGGGGTCCGGCACTACCTATACCTGTGGGCCGTGTGGGGGACAGATCACCGAGGAGCGAGGTCGCTCGTTCGGTGTCGGTGATCTTAGCGATCATCCGGTGAGTCCGGGCCACGGCAGTCGGCAGTTGGGCGATGCGTTCGCGCGGGTCGAGCAGCCGCAACGGCGCCAGGGCTGCCTCGGCGCCGTCGAGGTCACGTTCACCCAGATGGGTGTCGGCGATGATCACGCGAGTCAGGGCGAGGTCGCCGTAGGAGTGTTCCTGGCCTGGCGCGGCGGCGTAACGGTCGAGGGCGTCGAGAGCGTGCGTTCGCGCCTGGGGGAACTCGCCCAGCAGGTCGTGGGTTCCCGCCCGGTAGTAGGCGGCCTTGCTGGCGGGGAAGGTGAAGATGCCGCCGAACGCGGTGACTTCGTCGTCCAGTTCGGTGGAGTCGAGAAGGTCGTCCAGCCGACGCAAGGCTTGGTGTGCTCGGGCCGGATCACCGATACGGGCCGAGATCCGGGCTTCCAACGCCAAAGCACGTCGGTGGGTCTGCGTGGCGACCCCAGCCGCCGACGTGTCGAGATACCGCAGAGCCGACGCTGGGGATGACCCCCATTCCAACGTCAGCGCGGTACTTCCCCGCGCCCAGGCCCGGAGCGCGTCACTGTCGGCGGCCTCGGCGCACTTGTACGCGGTTCTCAGTTGGGTGTGCGCGGCCGCCGTGCGCCCCAGGTTCTGCGACGCCGCAGCCAACAACAGGCACCCGATCCCCGCGGCGATGTAAGCGTCACACAGTTGCCTCGGCCGCAATCCGCGCCTGATGAGAGCAAACGCCTGCTCCTGAGCCGCAGCGATGTCATCGATCACGTCGCCCACCGGCGTATGGACGTACGCGGTCGCCAACTCCGCCAAATGAACGCACAACAGATCCACCTGAAAATCATCAACCGAGGTCGCCGCCAACACCTGATCGAAATCGACGGCGCGCTGCGCGGCCTGGTCGATCACGTCACGCCCAGATCGCCGACGCGACGGGGTGACACCTTCACGGAGCAACACTTCAAAGCGTCGCTTGGCGTCGGCATCCGCTCGGCTCAGCGCCCTGTCCAGAATCGCCTGAGTCTCCGGCCACGGTGACGTACCGGTCTGCAGGGATTCCCACTTGGCGACAGTCCGCTCGGCCACCCCCAGGTGGTCGGCGAACGCCCGAATCGTCAGGCGCAGAGCGCTGCGCAGCGCACCTGCCTCCCGACCAGTCCACTTCCCAACCGGCGCCATGCCTTACTCCTTTCGGGGAACCCATACAACCACAAGACCCGGGTCATCGTGGCAAAAATGCAGCAGCAGTGCACTAACCGATCATTGTGACCAACTCCCGGAGCGGCCAAGCTAGTAGACAGGCCCCCGGGAAATGGAGCTAGAGGAACGCAAATGAGCGACAGCCGACGCGACATTCTCGCGATCATCGTCGCCCAGGACAGCGCTCTCGGGCAGGTCGATCTCGCGGTGAATGTGCTCAGCGCGCACCTGCCGGTCGTGGGGAGGCCAGCGGTGTGTCCGCTGTGTCTGGCACGCCGATGGCCGTGTCGTGGATTCCTGGATGCCGCCGCGCGCATCCACGCCGTGGGGATTGGGCTGCATGAACTGGTTCCGGTCGATCTGCACCCGATTCTGTGGCCGGAGCCGCACCGTTGATCACCGGTTTACGGCTGGGAGGGATCATGTCGGGTAGCTCGCTGCGTTCGATGGTGGTGGGCGGAATCGTCCAGCGCCTGATCGGCGCGTCCGGACGCACCCAGAGCGCCGTGGCCGCCGCGGGCGAGGTCCAGGCCACCACCCTGTCCCGGTTCACCCGGGGGACGCGGGGCCTGTCCGAGGGCGAGTTGTCGGTCCTGGCCTGGCGGCTCGGGGTCACCGCGCGGCACGACCGCAGGATGCTGGTCGAGACCAACCGCGACCGCGACCGCACCGAATGGTGGCTGCGCGGCGGCCACCGCAGCCTGCTCGACCAGGCCCACGAGGTGATCAGGGACAACACCCTGGCCATCGTCTCCTACAGCCCGCACGAGATCCCCGCCCAACTCCGACCAACGGCCCAGCGGCCGCCAGTGCCCGGTAGGTACTACCTGGGGAGACCGGCGGTCGTGAGCTTGGTTCCCGCTGGCGGGCGGGAGCAGATCGAGCACTTGATCACCCTGTCGGCACGGTCGGGGATCGAGATCGTCGTCGTCGAGCCGCACCGGCACGCCGTCCCGTTCCACCTGCTTCACCTCGCCTCCGGGCGCAACGTGGTCCGGATCGACATCAACGACTCCGCCCTCTATCTAGAGCACCCCGACGACATCACCCGATTCGAGCAACTCGTCAACACGATCTCCCTCAACGCCGACGGCAGCACCCTCACCGCCCTCGACGACCTCCTGTCGACGACCGACCGCCTGGCAGGAACCGGATGAGCCTGACCGCCGCTCTCGACGCCGGGGCCACCACGCCCATCAAGAACACGCTCCACCGGCCACGAGGTGTCAGATGAACGAGGACAACTGGGAGGGCGTCGCCAGGACCATCAACCGCCGCATGGAATTCCTGGGCATCAACCAAACGCTCCTGATCGAACGGTCACGCGTGTCCAAGGCCGTCATCCGCGAACTCCAATACAACACCGTGAACCGACACCGAAGCCCCCGCACCCTCGAAGCCATCTCCACCGCACTCGAACTCGCCCCCACCCACCTCGACGCCGTCCTCCACTACAGAAAACCCCCACCCATCCCGCCAACCCGCACCCAACCACCAACCCCCCACCCGGCACACGACCAACTCACCCTGCGCGACATCACAGAACTCGAGCTCGACAGCCGCAAACTCCGCCACCTGCAACACCGCCTCGAACTCTATGCCGACAACCTCGCCGACCTCGCCGACCTCCTCACGGAAGCCGAAGCCCACCTCGGCATCACCCGCGACACACCCTGACCATCACAACCACCACAGCCTCGACCACACCGTCGTGCTGATCGAAACCCCGCCAACCCATCGCGTCTCCACCCCCAGCGGCACCACACCGAGACAACCACCACAAACACACCCGACCCACGACCACAGCCAACGACCACCGAAACTCCACACCATCCCGATACCCAACAAACTCCCACTCCACCACTCGCAGGCTTCGCACCACTGAACTCCCTTCAAGATTCACGGTGTACGCGACAGCGAGGCTAACCACACCAGCCGGCCACCCCAATCGGGGAATGCATTGACATCACGTCAACCACCTAGCAATATCCGGCACCAGATGCTGGCCACGGCGCGGAACAAACCCCAAGAATAAATGACATCAGTCCGCGATTGGCCACAGTGAGAATACTCGACCGACTTACCCATGCACGCGACAAACGAGCCGAAAAACGACAACGGTGAAAGGTTCACCATGCTCAACCCCCGCGCCGACATCTACACCCAGATCGACAGCACCAGCGAGTACACCCTCGACATGGTCGGCACCGACAAGATCGAGATCGCCATCGACGACTACCTCCACCTCACCCTCACCCGGGACGGTCTCCTCCAGCTCACCCGGATGACCGACGACGCCATCACCCGGCTCGACCAGGCAATCTCCCGGGGTGAGGAGGCGCCCGCCGAGCAGGAAGCGGCGGACACGCGCATCCGCGCACTCACGCCGAACCCCACCCCGACGAACTGAGCACCATGTCCGACCTGGTCCTGGCCGTCGAGGGCAGCAGTCTCCGCCGGTTCAGCACCAGGGCAACCCGAGCCCCCGACGAGTCGGGCGACGCCCCAGGCCGACCGCGTCTACTGCCAGACACGACCGTGACTTCATCCCGGTCACCTGACCACCTCATCGGCTTCCGCGTCGCGTGACCGTGTGGGCCTCCGGAATACCTGACGGCATTCCGACACTGTCACGCACGAACGCGGCACCACATGCCGGTCGGGGTGAGCCGCGACTCACCCCGACCGGCCTCACCGCACCCCACTCGTCCAGGCCCGCAGCCACATCCCTTCGCCACAACTCCATCGACAATGTGAGCGAGCATCCCCATGACCACCGCCATCACACAACGAGGACAAACCGTGATGACCAAACTCGGTCACCACCTCACCAGCTACGGACTGCCCACCCCCGAGAAAATCACCCTCCGCCTGCGAGCAGGAGTCGACCCCACCGACGACCAGGTCGCCGTACACGTCCAGGTGGACACACTCGCCGCCATGGCCACCACCGTCCTGCACTGGCACAAAACCTTCGCCCAGGCCAACATCGACATCGTCGGAGGCGACAACCACAAGGGACCGGAAATCACCGTCCGCGGCATCCCCCTCGGTAGCCTGCTCCTCATCGACGTACTCGCCCACCCCACCACACGCGAATGCTCGACCATCCGCGGACACGTGCTCCACGGCAACGACGCACTCCACTGGC
>NZ_KI519519.1:0-19528 GCF_000482865.1 Actinokineospora inagensis DSM 44258
CGTCAGTACTTCCCCAAAGGAACAGACCTCTCGGTCCACTCCCAAGCACACCTCGACGCCGTCGCCCGCGAACTCAACGGCCGACCCCGCCAGACCCTCGACTGGCACAAACCCGTCGAGAAACTCAACGAACTACTGGTCAAACACGGTGGCGCACCGATCACTTGAGACCAAGGGCCCCTAGCGGCAGCCTGGGTAAGGCTAAAAGGCGGGGCCACTGGAAAGACGGGGCCTTACCCGCCAGCCGGCTTAGGCCACCGCTCCCCCCAAACAAAACAACTTCACCACAACGGGCGGTTGGTATCGGCGGGTCCCGAGGCGCGCGGTGCGAGAGTGGGACTTCGTCGATATGGGGTGGAGTATTTTTTTTTGGGGGGGCGTGGTGTTGGGGTGTGGGGCTTTGTCGATTTGCGTGGAGTTTTTTTGGGGGGGCGTGGTGTTGGGTGTGGCGCTTCGTTGATGAGGGGTGGTGGGTGTTTGGGCACGTGGCGTTTTATGCTGGGCAGACTGTGCCGTCGTGGGGGGTGGTGCCGTTGAGGAGGTACGTCTGGACGGCTGTGGCTATGCAGGGGGAGTTGCCCAGGGCGCCGTGGGCGGTGCCGGACCAGGTGATCATGGCGGCGCTGGTCAACTGTTGTGCGGCGTGTTCGGTACCGGACAGGGGGGTTACCGGGTCTGTTGCGGTGCCGATGACGACGAATGGGGGCGCTGTCGGAGCGGTGGCCTGGGGGACTGGTTGGGTTGGTACTGGCCAGGGGCTGCAGATGGCCAACCATTCTGAGACGAGGGCTCCGAATAGGGGGTAGCGGGTGTTCCAGTCTTTGGCGGCCGCGGTCAGTGCCTCGGTGGAGAGGCGGGACTTGGTGTCGTTGCAGCGGGTCACCAGGGTCGCGTCGAAGGTGGCGGGGGTGTCGTCGGTTTCGAGGACGACGGGGGAGACCAGGTCCAGCAGGGGTTTGGGGTCTCCGCTGCGGGCGGCGGCCATTGCTTTTGCCAGGGTGGGCCAGGTGTCCCGGTCGGTGAGTCCACGTTGGACGGCGCGGAGGATGAGGCCGGGGGTGAGGTCGGTGTCGCCGGTGGACAGGGGGGTGCCTGCGGCGCGGTTGAGGATTTCGGACAGGGCCTGGCGGGCGTTGGTGCCGAGTTCGCAGTTGCGTTGCGCGCAGTCGTCCGCGAAAGCGCTGAAGGTGGCGTCGAGGGCTGCCGCGACGCCTTCCAGGGCGACGACGGCGTCCTGGTTGGGGTCGGGGACACCGTCGAGGACGGTGCGGCCGACGTTGGTGGGGAAGCGGTCGGCGTAGGCGGTGAGGACGCGGGAACCCTCGCCGTGGCCGATGGCGTGGAGTTTGTCCATGCCGAGGGCGACGCGGAGGGCGTCGAGGTCCGCGGTGGTGCGCCAGGTGTCGATGGCGGGCAGCCTGCGTTCCAGGGTGATGGAGCACTGCTGGCCCGCCGACCGGGCCTGGTCGACGAGGCCGTCGACGTCCAGGGCACGGGGGTCGGCGTCGACGATGGCGGCGCGGACGTCGTCGGGGACGCAGCGGACCGGGTCGGAGTTGCCGGTGCCGCGGCGGTCCAGGCCGACCAGGGAGAACCTGGCCAGCACCTCGGGCGGCAGGGTCGCGGCCAACTTGGCGGCGTACCAGGTGCCGGGCAGGCCGTCGACGTCGTTGACCACCACCAGCGGGATGGGGCCGGTCCCGGCGCGCAGCACCTGCAGGCGGACCGTGCCGCGGCCGGGGGCGTACGGCGAGTCGAGGACGCCGGTGACCTTGCCGCAGTCGACGTGGACGTTCGCCGGGACGGTGAACCCGTCCAGGACCTCGGGGCCGCACGTGCTCCACCGGATGGTGGCGTCCTTGGGCTCGGTGAGCGGCGGCAGGGCGGCGGGGCCGGGCTGACCGGGCGTGGTCTGCGGGGCGACCTCCTGGCCACCGTCGTTGACGACGATGTCCGGCCGGTCGGAGGGGCCGACCGTGCACCCGGCCAGCAGCGCGAGCGGCAGCAGGAAGGACACACCGCGACCCGACCTCACGCCTGCGCCGTCCCTCTCCCTCGCCACCGTGACCCACCCACCCTGGCACGCGCCGGGTGAGAACCCGGTGAACGCCACCCGGGTGGCGAAAAACATGGGATGAATCCGGGGCGCTGTGTCGTACTGTGCGGACATGGTGGTCGCGCAGGTTGATCGGTCCTCGGTGTCCCGGTGGAACGGGCTGGTCACCGCCTTGCCCGGTCGGGTCGGAGCGGTGCCGCCAACCGTGCAGGTATTGGTGGCCATCGTCAGCGTGCAGGTGGGCGCGGCATTGGCCAAGCAGTTGTTCGCGGCCGCCGGACCGACCGGCGCGGTGACGTTGCGGCTCGGCCTCGGCGCCGTCGTGTTCGTGCTGCTGTGGCGACCGTCGGTGCGGGCCAACTGGCACGCGTGGCCGGTGATCCTCGGCTACGGGCTGGTGCTCGGCACCATGAACCTCTGCTTCTACCTGGCGTTGCAGCGCATCCCGCTGGGGGTCGCGGTGACCGTGGAGTTCCTCGGCCCGCTCGCCATCGCCCTCATCGGGTCCCGCCGGTGGCTCGACGGCCTGTGGGCACTGCTCGCGGCGGCCGGTGTCGCGCTGCTGGCCAACACCGGCGGCGCGGTCTCCCCGGTCGGCCTGCTGTTCGCGCTGGCGGCGGGCGGCTGCTGGGCCGGGTACATCCTGCTCGGCGCCGCCCTGGGCAGCCGAACCGCGGACGGGTCCGGGCTGGCCCTGGCGGCGGTGGTGGCGTGCCTGGTCGTGCTGCCGTTCGGGATCAGCGAGTCCGGCCAGGCGATGGTCCAACCCACCGTCTTGGTCGCCGGGCTCGGGGTGGCGCTGATGTCGTCGGTGATCCCGTACTCGCTGGAACTGAGCGCGCTGCGCCGCATTCCGCCGCGCGTGTTCGGGGTGCTGATGAGCCTGGAACCGGCGGTCGCGGCGCTGGCCGGGCTCGTGGTGCTCGGCGAGGCGCTGCGACCAGCGCAGTGGGTGGCGGTGGCCTGCGTGGTGGCCGCGTCCGCCGGGGCGACCCGGATCGCCAAGTCGCCTGTGGACGGTTAACCCAGCTCCCGCAGCGCCCGCTGCGCGGCCTCCAACTCGGCCTTGAGCTGCTCGACCCGGCGCAACTGGCGCTCGCGGGACGCGGCCAGCGCCGTCGAGATCGCCGCCCCGACCTCGGCGGGCAACGACCGGGCCGCCTTCGCGATGTCACCGGCGGGCACCGGGACCCAGCGGACCGTGCGCTTCTTGCCGACCAGCACGTCCACGCTCCACTCGCCCTCCACCGTGGCGTGCAGGGTCACCGTGATCTCCGCGGGCTGCTGCTTGCGCGGCCGCGGCTCCCGCTTGGGCTCGTCGAACCCCGGCTCCCACTCGTGGACGACCGCGGGCTCCGGCTCGGGCGGCGGCCCCGGCTCGGGTTCCGGCCTGGGTTCCGGCTTCGGCCGCGCGGGCGGCTTGACCGTGGTCAACTCCGCGGGCGAGAACGACAGCACGTCCCGCGACCCGTGCGGCCGAACCTGGATGAAATCGCCCTCCGCCGGGTCGTCGAACGCCACGACCTTGGCCTGCTGACCGGTGGTGACCCCCACCGCGGCCGCCGTGAACCACACCGGCGTCGGCTTCCCGTCGGTCAACGCCTGGCGCAACCGGTCGATGTCCGCTGTCGCGAGCCCGCTGGCCACCCGCATCCCCCTCCTCTGGTGATCTCGCGGCCAGTGTGCCGGTACCCACCGACAGAACACACATCACCCGTTCGAGCGGCCCGAGGTGACGCGGACGACGGGGGCACTTAGCTTCACGGTGATGAGCGTCCGGTACCTGTGGTGGCGAAGCTGCTACGACGGCGTTCTGCACGCGTTTCCGATGGCCGCGGGCAGCCGCCTGGCCCACCAGCACTACCGCGCGTCGTGCACCCACGCCGCGCCACCCGACCTGGCGGGCGACGCCGCCGACGGGCCCCGCTGCCAACTGTGCCTGCTGATCATCTCGACCCAGTCCAGTTAGGACGGTTCAGACCTCGCGCAGCCGGTACTCGCAGCCGTACTCGAGCGCGTACTGCAAGTCGTAGTGGTGCACGATCTTCGGGCCGCCGTGCAGGTGGACGTGCGTGACCGTGGACCGGGGGTCGACCGGGACCCCGTCCAGCGTGTCCACCCGACCGTCCAGGGGACCGCCGACGTAGCGGACCAGGTACGTCTCCGCCATGGTGGTCCCCTTCCGCGTCGCCGGATCTCGCCTCACCCGGCAGTGTAAATGCTGGAACCGGCGTTTCCGCCGGTCCGCGCGATGGTGATCACGCCGGGTCAACCGGATGGAGCAACATTGCTGCGGCGCCCGGCATTCCCGCGTATCGTCTTCTGCCCCGCCACCGTTTCCAGCGGCCCGAACGACCTTTGTGGAGCGGGGACCGGGAAGATCAACTGTGCTGAGCAGCCCCCGTTTTCCAGCCTACGGAGGAGGACCGACAGAACCCGGCCGCGAGTGCTCGGTACCGCGACGGGTGTGGACGGGTGGCGGGATTGTGGACAACCGGCGGAGAAGAACGGGCCGCGCACCGCGAACAGGAGCGAGCAGGCAAGCCGCGGCAAGGGCGCGGCGAACCGCGGCCAGGCGCCGGTGGGTGGCGAGACGGGTCAGTCGCGGGCCTTGGAGGGTTGGACGCGCTTGGGTTCGCCCGCCATCTTGGGGTACTCGGGCGGGTACGGGAGGTCGCCGAGGTCGTGGTCGCGTTCGTCGCGGGCGACCATCGCGAGGAGGGTGTCCAGCGAGTACGCGGTGGTGGCCACGCCCGCGTGCAGGTCGCCGACCTCGGTGAAGCGGGCGGGCATGGTGAAGATGGTGAAGTCCTCGGGGTGGACCTCTGCCAGCTCGTCCCAGGTGACCGGGGCGGAGACGAGCGCGCGCGGCGTGGGGCGGATCGAGTAGGCGGAGGCGATGGTGCGGTCCCGGGCCATCTGGTTGTAGTCGACGAAGATGCGGCTGCCGCGTTCTTCCTTCCACCAGCTCACCGTCACCCGGTCCGGCAGGCGGCGTTCCATCTCGCGGGCCAGGGCGATCAGCGCCCGGCGGGCCTCGACAAAGGTCCAGCGCGGCTCGATCGGGATGTAGAGGTGCACGCCGCGCCCACCGGAGGTCTTGGGGAAGGCGTCCATGCCGATCGACCGGAGGAACGCGCGGGTCTCGTAGGCGACCGCCACCGCGTCGGCGAAGTCGGTGCCGGGCTGGGGATCGAGGTCGACCCGGAGCTGGTCCGGGTGGTCCACGTCGCCGCGGGACACCGGCCACGGGTGGAAGGTCAGCGTGCCCAGGTTCGCCGCCCAGGCGACCACCGCCAGCTCCGTCGGGCAGACCTCGTCGGCGGGCCTGCCGCTGGGGAAGGTGATCCGGGCGGTCTGCACGTAATCGGGGGCGCCCTTGGGAATCCGCTTCTGGTAGAACGCGTCCCCCGTGTGGTCGGCGCGCGTGGAGAGCTTGGCGCCGTCGAACACCCCACCGGGCCAACGCTCCAGCGTGGTCGGCCGGTCGCGCAGCGCACCCAGGATGCCGGGGCCCACAGCCAGGAAGTACTCGACAACCTGCCGTTTCACGACACCCAGCTCCGCGAAGTACGGCTTGTCCGGATTGGACACGCGCACAGTCCGCCCGTCAACCTCGATCTCCACCGCTGGCGCCATGCCCGCCAGCGTACGGGCGCGGGGAAAACGACGCGCGTATCTCGCTACCGCGGTCACACCACAACAGGTGGCGGGGTGCCCGTGCGTTCGGGGACCAGTCGCGGCACAAGCCGGACGTAGACGACCATGCCGAGCACCTCGACCAGGGTCTGCGTGACCACGACGGCCGCGGCCAGGGCTAGCCGGTCGGGCAGCGCGAGGGCCAGGGGCAGCACGACCAGGGAGTTGCGGGTGGCACCGCTGAACACCACGGCCCGCGCGGCCGGGACGTCGAGGCGGAACACCCGGGCCACCGCCCACCCGGCGAAGGCCATGACGACCGGGAACGCGGCGTAGCAGGGGATGACGGCGGCCACGTCGCCGAGGTGGCCGCGCACCTTCGGGACCTGGGACGCCACGACGACCAGGAGGGTGGCGGCCATCAGCGGCACCATCGTGCTGCTCGCCGCCGCGGCGACCGTGCGCCCGGCGGGGGCGCGGGCGGCCCATCCCTGAGTGGCCCAAGCCAACGCGAGCGGGATCACGACGAGCACGAGGAACGCCTCGACGAACGGGCCGATCTCGACGACGCCCGCCAGATCGGAGCCCAGGAACAGGTAGAGGAACACCGGCAGCAGCAGCATCTGCGCGACCAGCAGCAGCGGGGTGGCGGCCAGCAGCCGCCGATTGCTCCCACCGGCGAGGCCGCTGAAGACGATGACGTAGTCCACACACGGGGTTAGCAGCACCAGCAGCACCCCGATCCGCAGGGCCTGTCCGGTGGGCAGGACCACGAACGTCGCCGCGACCACCCCCGGGACCACGATGAAGTTGACCACCAGCGTCGCGGAGAGGAACCGGCCGTCGCGCAGCGACCGGAGCAACTCGGCGGCCGGGACCTGGAGGAACGTCACGTACAGCAGGGCGCCCAGCACCGGGTTGACGGCGTGCGCCAACCCCGGCCCCGCGGCGGGTACCGCCCAGCCGACCAGGCCACCGGCCGCCATCGCCGCGAGGTAGACCGCGATCTGGTGGTGCTCCACCCGCTCGACCACGTTCCGCGCCACCCCGCCGACTCCCGTTCCCCGACACCGACCCGCCGGTCGATCCACATGAGCCCGACCCGGGCTTCCCGCCATGGTCCGGTCCCGGTGGTCCGAGCGGGAAGGGCGGGGGTGCCAACGGGCAGGACCGGTACCGTGGTCACACCACAACAGCGAAGGATCACCGCCGGTGAAGATGGACAACAGCCCCGCCCGGGGCACCCGTGACCTGCTGCCCGCGACCGTCGCCGTGCGCGACCACGTGTTGGCGAGGATCACCGAGGTCTACCACCGGTACGGCTACCAGCGGATCGAGACGCCCGCGCTGGAGAACATCGAGCGGCTCTCCGGTGGTCAGGGCGGCGAGAACGAGAAGCTGATCTACCGGGTGCTGCGCCGCGGGCTGGACGAGGTGGTGGCCGCGGACACGACCCTCACCGACCTGGTCGACCTCGGCCTGCGCTACGACCTGACGGTCCCGTTGACCCGGTTCTACGGCAACAACCAGGCCACCCTCCCGCAGCCGTTCCGGTCGTTCCAGTTCGGGCCGGTGTGGCGGGCGGAGCGGCCGCAGAAGGGCCGGTACCGGCAGTTCTACCAGTGCGACATCGACGTGCTCGGCGAGGAGACCGTGCTGGCCGAGGTCGAGCTGATCGAGGCGACCACCGAGGCGCTGGCCGCGGCGGGCCTGAGCGGGGCGACCGTGCGGGTGTCGGACCGCAGGTTCCTGTCCGCGCTGGCCGAAGGGGTCGGGCTGCCCGAGGACGCGTGGACCGGGCTGTTCATCACCCTGGACAAGCTGGACAAGATCGGCTGGGACGGGGTGCGCGCCGAGCTGCCCGGCCGGGGCCTCGGCGACGCCGAGATCGACCGGCTGCAGGAGACCATCACCGGCCTGCAGGGCGGCGACCCGGCGACGCTGGACAAGCGGCTGGCCGACGCGGTGCCGAACCTGCCCGAGCAGGTGGTGGCCGACCTGGGTGAGACGGCGGCCGCGCTCGCCGCGCTGGACGGCCTCGACTGGGAGTTCGACCCGACCCTGGTGCGCGGCATGGGCTACTACACCGGCCAGATCTTCGAGATCACCCACCCGGCGAGCTCCGGGTCCATCGCGGGCGGCGGGCGCTACGACCGGCTCATCGGCCGTTCGCTGGGGCGCGACGTGCCCGCCTGCGGGTTCTCCATCGGCTTCGAGCGGATCGTGGACCTCATCGAGCGGGTCGACGGCCGCGAGTCCGTCGCCGTGCTCTACGAGGCCGACGTGCCGCTGACCACGGTCACCGGGGTCGCCCGGGAACTGCGGGCGAGCGGTCGGTGGGTGTCGCCGGTGCGCAGGCGGGGCAAGTTCGGGGCGCAGCTCGGCAAGCTGGAGGAGTGGGGTTTCACCTCGCTGGTACACCTCAAGACGGGTGAAACCGCGCCCGAGGAGCGTCCATTGGGTGGCCAGTAGTCACGTCTCACGGGTCCGGATGTCGGTCGTCCGGGTTACCGTGGGGGGTATGGGCGCGACGGGCACGTTCCCCGATCCCGAGGACACCGATCCCGCGGGCGGCGGGCGCACCGGTGGCCGGGGCGGGCACGTCCCGGACAACCGGTTCACCGACGACCTGATCGGCCTGGACCCGGCCGACCCGGAGGCGCGGGCGTTCGCCGAGCACCTCGACCGGGTCGAGCAGGTGCGCCCCAACTACACCGTCGAGGGTTACCTGGGGCAGGTCCGCGACTTCGCCGAGTCGGCCAACCGGCTCGGCGGCCACCACCGGCTGACCGCGGGCATACTCGTGACCCTCATCTTGTTGGGTGTGCTGGTGGCCGTGTGGGACGCCCTCGGTTTCATCCTGGGCGTGCTGTTCGGGGAACCGGGCAACTGAGGAGCTGAGGCGAGAAGTGGCTATGGAACCGGTGGTCGGCGCGACGCCGCGGGTGGTCAGGTCCGAGCAGGAGTGGCGGGCCAAGCTGGACCCCCGCGAGTTCGCCGTGCTGCGCGAGGCGGGCACCGAACCCGCGTGGACCGGGGAGTACACCGACACGAAGACGACCGGGGTCTACCGGTGCCGGGCGTGCGGCGCGGAGCTGTTCCGCAGCGAGACCAAGTTCGAGTCGCACTGCGGGTGGCCGTCGTTCTTCTCGCCGCTGGCGGGCGAGAGCGTCGTGCTGCGCGAGGACCGCGCGCACGGCATGGTGCGCACCGAGGTGTTGTGCGCGAGCTGCCACAGCCACCTCGGGCACGTGTTCGAGGGCGAGGGCTACCCGACGCCGACCGACCAGCGGTACTGCATCAACTCGATCTCGCTGACCCTGGCGCCGGACGGCGAATAGACAACAACCGGACAAGGTTGGGAAAAAGCCGACAACACAGGGGCATTCCCAACCGGGAAGCCTAAATCCAGCACACGAGGTCCCTAAATCTAGCTCAAGCCCGCTTGTGCCGCCGGTCACCCGCCCCGAGCATGGTGCGCACCGGAACGCGGTGATTCCGGTGGCACAAGCGGGAAACCGCCCGTCGGCGGTTCCCCCGGGCAGGGGGAAGAGATGGACCAACCATGGGGTTTGACCGGACCGGAGTTCATTAGGGCGTACCTGGTGGGCGTGGCGTTCGCGGTGCTGCTCGGGGTGGCGGTGCGGATCCGGGCCAGGACGGGACGGGTCGCGGGTGGTGACGGGCTCGGCGTGACCGAACTCGCCTACCTCGCGGGCGGCGCGCGGCGGGCGGTGGAACTGTCCATCGCCCGGCTGCTGGAGCAGGGGAAACTGCGGGCCAGCCGGGACGGGCTCACTGTGGTCGACGGGGTCGGCACCGTGGCCGACCGGCTGGACCAGGCCGTCATCGACGAGGTGCGGTCCCGCGGTCGCAAGAGCACGAAGTCGGTGGTCACCGAGGTGGTGCGCACGTCGGCGGCGGTGCGGGACCTGGCCGATGGCCTCACCCGCAACGGGTTCCTGGTAGCGCGGTGTCGGATGTGGACACGGCTGTCCGCTCTGCCCCTCGCCGTCGTCGTGGTGGTCGGGATCGCCCGGGTCGTCGAGGGCACGACCAACGACCGGCCCACCGGGTACCTGGTGGGGTGCCTGGCCTTGACGGTCATGCTGACGGTCGGCTTCTTCGTCAACCAGGTTCCCGCCCGGACCTACGCGGGTGCCAAGTGGACAGACGACACCCGCGAGGCGTTGCGGCGCAAGGACCCCAGGGTCACCGAGTACGCGCTGGCCGGGGCGACCGGCGCGGTCCTGCTCGGTGGCCTGGCCAGCCACCCGGACGCCGAGGTCACCGCGGCCCTGGGCGGCGGCAGGCAGAGCGGGAGCGGCGGTTACGGCTGCGGCGGGGCGAGCAGTTGCGGGGGCGGTAGCGGCTGCGGCGGAGGAGGGGGCTGCGGCGGCTGATTGTCCGATGAGGACCCCGGGGGTGGGGTGGATGGGGGAGGATGACGGCATGGGTGAGCACCTGGGAGTGGGCATCGGCTGGCGGTCGGAGATCGACCTGACCGTGGAGCGGATGCCGGGGGTCGACTTCGTCGAGGTCGTGGCGGAGAACCTGCACCGCGACCACGTCCCGGAGTCGTTGCGCGTCCTGCGCGCGAAGGGGGTCCCGGTGCTCCCCCATGCCGTCTCCTTGTCCCTGGGCGGCGCCGAGCCGCTCGACACCGCCCGGGTCGAACACCTGGGGGCGGTGGCCGCGCTGCTGGACGCGCCCCTGGTGAGCGACCACGTGTGCTTCGTGCGGGCCGGGGGGCTCGACTCGGGGCACCTGATGCCGGTCCCGCGCACCCGGGAAGCGCTGGACGTGCTGGTGGACAACGTCACCGCCGCGCAGGAAATCCTGGACCGTCCGTTGGCCCTGGAGAACATCGCGGCCCTGCTGGAATGGCCGAACGCGGAATTGACCGAGGCGGAATTCCTGCACCGGCTGGTCGACCGAACCGGTTGTCTGCTGTTGGTGGACGTGGCGAACATGTGGGCCAATGCGCGAAACCTCGGCGCGGACCCACGCGAACTGCTCGACGGAATCCCGTTGGACCGCCTGGCATACGTCCACGTGGCGGGCGGCGTCGAAATCGACGGCGTCTACCACGACACGCACGCACACGCGGTACCGCAAGGAGTTCTCGATCTCCTGGGCGAACTCTGCGCACGCGTCCAACCACCCGGTGTGCTGCTGGAACGGGACGACCACTACCCGTCCGACTCGGTTCTCGCCGACGAGCTCGCCGCGATCCGGGCGGTGGTGTCCGGGTGAGCCGGGACGAGTTGGCGGCCGCCCAGGGGGACCTGCTGCGGGCGCTGCTGGCGGGCGGGGAGCCGCCCGCCGGGTTCGACCCGGCGGCGGTACGGGTGGAGGCGGCGGCGCTGCTGGCCAAGCGGCGCCGGATCGTCAGCCAACTCGCCCCGGAGGTGGCCGGGGAACTCGGATCTGACTTCACCGCGTTGTTCAACGACTACGCGGCGGGCAACCCGAGGCGGGACGGGACCCGCTTCCGGGAGGACGCGGCGGCGTTCGCGGAGTGGGCGGTGGCGCGGGGACACCTGACACCACGGCGCAAACGGTGGTGGCGGCGGTCCACCGGGGGCTGAGCGCGGGCTGGTGCCGAAATGGGGGGCACCAGCCCGCGCTCACCGGGTTCAGGACTTCGGCAGGGTGATGACCACGAACGAGGCGCCCTGGTCGTCGGCGACGATGGCCTGCCTGCCGTACGGGGTGTCGAAGGGCTCACCCGCGCTGGAGCCACCCAGCTCGACGACCTTGGCGACGGTGGCATCGGTGTCCGTGACCGAGAAGTAGACCCACCACCGCGCCGGGGCACCCGCCTGGGCCGCGCCGATCCCGCCGACCGGCCGCTCCGGGTCGTCGAGGTGGATGGTCGCGTAGGTCATGCCGGGCGCGGAGACGTCGTGGTAGTCGAAGCCGTAGAGCGACGCGTAGAACGCCTTGGCGCCGTCGAAGTCGCCGCTCAACTGCTCGTTCCAGGACAGCGAGCCGGGCTCGTTGGCCAGGGTGACCCCGGTGTGCGTGCCCGCCTGCCACAGGCCGAACGCCGCGCCGGTCGGGTCGACGGCCACGGCCATCGTCCCCAGCGGCCCGACCTGCAGCGGCGGCACGACGACCTGGCCACCGGCGGCGACGATCTTGGCGACGTCGGCCTCGGTGTCCTCGGAGGACAGGTAGGTGGACCACACGGTCGGCTGCCCCTCCTGCAGCGGACCGATCCCGGCGACCCGGTCGTCGCCGACGTAGCAGTTCGCGTAGCCGCCGAACTCCGGGGAGATGTCCACCCGCCAGCCGAACAACGCCGAGTAGAAGGCAGCGGCGCGCTCGACGTCACTGGCCAGGTCGATCCAGCAGGGCGTGCCCGCCTGCCACGGGGTGGAACGGGTGACCATGGAGTACCTCCGAAGTACCAGGGCTGTCGTCGTCCGAGACCGGACGGCGCCACCGTAGACCCGGCCACCGACAACCGCGAGGACAAGACGGTGGCCGCCGGGCGAACGGTGGGGCACTCGCCCCGGCCCACGGTCGGCACAGTTCCCGGCAGTTCGGGTCCGACACCGGGACAACCGCGGCGCGGTCCACGCCGTACAACGGTCGGAAATGGCGACGCGTTGCCCGATGATGGCATTTCGCCGGAATTCATCAACCTATTGCGAACGCCTGATGATCACCGCTAGTTTCGTCGCCGCTGGGGCCGTTTCACGGAATTCTCCCCAGCGTTCCCCGCACGGCCCAACGACAAAGGACCGGGGCAGTATGCGAATGCGCGCCACTGCGGCGACAACCACGACAACACTCGTCATCGGGCTCAGCTTGGTGGGCGGAGCGCCCGCGATGGCCCGGGAAAACCAGGTGGGCGCGGCGAACCCCGCGTCGACCGTCACCCTGATCACCGGCGACCGGGTCGCGCTCGACCGGGCGGGCAGGCCGGTTGTGCTGCCGAACCCGAGGCGCGCAGGCGTTTCCTTCGAGACCTACCAGCGCGACGGTGACACCTATGTGCTCCCGGCCGACGCGCTCCCGCTCGTCCGGTCCGGGCAACTGGACCGGCGGCTGTTCGACGTCACCGAGCTCGCGCGCTCCGGGTATGACGACCGGCGCGGCGACCTGCCGTTGATCCAAACCGGCCCGAGCACCCGGGGTGCCGGGATCGCGGCTGAGCGTGAATTGCCCGCCGCGAAGGCGAGGGCGTTGAAGGCCACCAAGTCGGACCTCGCGGGCTCGTGGCGTTCGCTGGTCGGTGCGGGCGGAAAGGTGTGGCTGGACCGCAAGGTGCACGCGCTCCTCGACCGCAGCGCCAAGCAAATCGGCGCACCGGAAGCCTGGCAACAAGGCATCACAGGCACCGGGGTCAAGGTTGCCGTAGTGGACACCGGCATTGACAAAACCCACCCCGACCTGGTGGGCCGCGAGGTCGCCGAGCAGAACTTCACCCCGGACCCGACCGCCGACGACCTGTTCGGGCACGGCACGCACGTCGCCTCGATCATCGCCGGTGGCGGCTCGAAGTACCGGGGCATCGCCAACGGCGCGAGCCTGATCAACGCCAAGGTGCTCGACGAGGGTGGCAACGGGTCGTTGTCCTGGATCATCGCGGGCATCGAGTGGTCCGTCGACCAGGGCGCCCGGGTGGTCAACCTGAGCCTGGGCGGCTACGACAGCCCGGAGATCGATCCCTTGGAGGAGACCGTGAACCGGCTCTCCGCCGAGAAGGGCACCCTGTTCGTCGTCGCCGCGGGCAACGAAGGTCCGCAGACGGGCTCGATCGGCAGCCCGGGTAGCGCGGACGCGGCACTGACCGTGGGCTCGGTCGAGCGCGACGACACGATCTCCGACTTCTCCAGCCGCGGCCCCCGGGTCGGCGACGACGGCGTCAAGCCGGACATCACCGCCCCCGGCTCCGGCATCGTCGCCGCGAAAGCCGCGCACGGGCAGATCGGCGACCCGGCGGAACCCGGCTACGTCTCCCTCTCCGGCACCTCCATGGCCACGCCGCACGTCGCGGGCGCGGCGGCTCTCCTGCTGCAGCAACACCCGGACTGGACCGGCCAGCAGGTCAAGGCGGTGCTGACCGCCTCAGCCAAGCCGACCCCGGGTGCCACCCCGTTCGACCAGGGCTCCGGTCGGGTCGACATCCCCAAGTCACTGACCCAGACCTTGACCGCGCAGCCCACCACCATCGGCTACGGCGTCCAGCAGTGGCCGCACGACGACGACACCCCGATCACCAAGGACCTGACCTACCGCAACTCGGCCACCACGGCGGTCACGCTGGACCTGGCCGTGGACGCGACCGGTCCGGACGGCAAGCCCGCGACCCCGTTCACCGTCTCCCCCGCGCGGATCACCGTCCCGGCGGGCGGCACCGCGACCGCCAAGGTCACCGGCGACAGCCGCCGGGGCACCGCGGACGGCCGGTACACCGGTGCGGTGGTGGCGACCGGCGGCGGTCAGGCGCAGCGCACCACGCTGTCGCTGACCCGCGAGGTCGAGAGCTACGAGGTGACCCTGCGGTACCTGGGCACCGACGGGAACCCCAGCCAGGACTGGGACAGCTTCCTCGACGGCCTGGACGGTCAGCCCACGGTGTTCCCGAACCCGGTGGACGGGCAGGCGAAGGTCCGGTTGCCCAAGGGCCGTTACGTGCTCGGCAACGTCTACTCCGGCCCCGGCAACCAGATTCGGATGCTGCCGTACCCCGGCATGGACGTCACCGGGCCGGGCCAGGTCGTCGTGGTCGACGCGCGCGCCGCCGAACCGGTGCGCGTCACGCCACCGGACCCCAAGGCTCCCGTCGCGTACGCGGCGACCGGGTACGACGTCAACGGTCCGGATGGCAAGCCGCGCACCGGGGTCGGCATCCTCACGTACTCGCCGGACGACCTGTACGTCGGGCAGATCGGCCCCGCCGGACCCGCGAACCAGTTGATCTGGGGTCTGTCAGCGAGTTGGGGCGACTCCGCGCCGACCGCGGACCAGTACAACGCCGCCTGGTTCCAGGACGGGTCGGTGCCGCACGGGTTCACCAAGACCGTGGTCAAGAAGGACATGGCCCGGGTGAAGGCGAGCGTGGCCACGGCCCGGCCGGGCGACTTGTCCACCCGCTACCTGGTGCCGTTCAACCTCGCGGGGCGCAGTCCGCTGGTGTCCATGGGGCACGACGTGACCGCCGAGAGCACCGCGTACGTGACCACCGAGAACACCCTCTGGGAAGGCGACACCGGCACGGGCACGTTCTACTACGGCGAGCCGTTCCGGCCGCAGCCGGGTCGGACCTACCGGCAACGGGTCAACCACGGCATCTTCGGCCCGTCCCTGCCCCACGCCACGCACAACTGGGGCGAGCGCGCCGAGGGGTACCTGCGGTTCAGCATCGGTCTGTGGGGCGACAGCGACGGGAACGCCGGGTTCCCCTTGACGAAGACCGCGATCACCACGCTCTACCGCGACGGCACCAAGATCGGTGACTACGACGCCCCCGCGGGCGGTCTGTTCCCCGTCCCGGCGGCGGCGGGCAACTACCGGCTCACCACGACGGCGACCCTCGACCCGGCGGTCTACCCGCTGAGCACCTCGGTGTCGGCCGCGTGGACGTTCCGCTCGGACGCCCGGCAGGAAGTCGTGCCGCTGTCCACCGTCCGGTTCCACGCCGCGCTGCGGGATGACAACACGGCGCCGTCCGGGCGGTTCACCATCCCGGTGGCGCTGCAGTTGGAGAACGGCAGCGAGGTCAAGCCCCGCGACCTGTCGGTTGACGTCTCCTATGACGAGGGCAAGACCTGGCAAAAAGCCCGCGTCACCGGCTGCGACATCCAGCTCGACCACCCGCGCACCGCGACGTCCGTGTCACTGCGGGCACACGCCGCCGACGGCCGGGGCGGCACGGTCGACCAGACGATCATCCGGGCGTACCTGATCAAGAACTGACCCGGCAGCGGTACCGGCGGCGGTCCACCAATGGTGGGCCGCCGCCGCGCTATTCGATGGCGTCCAGTTCGACACAATACGATCCGGGATGGGGTTCCGCGCCGCACGGACGTCCCAGAAAGCCGGACGTTGCCTGGACAACCGAATTCCGCCGGTGCAACCCGGATCAGTCAATCGGCCGATTGCGACATCCGGGTACCGCCGATAGTTTCGTCGCCACCGGGGGCAGCATTCGCGATATTTCCAGCGACCCCAGGTGTTTCCCGCACGGCCCAACACAAAGGACCGGGGGCAGTATGCGAATTCGCGGCACAGCGGCGACAACCACGACCACGCTCGCCATCTGGCTCACCGCCACCGCGGGACCGGTGGCGTCAGCCCAGGTGAACACGGTGGAGCAGGCGGCGGGGGCGACCACGGCGACGACCGTCACGCTGATCACCGGCGACCGGATCGCGCTCGACCAGCGGCAGCGGCCATTGCTGCAGGCGAATCCGAAGCGCGCGGGCATCCGTTTCCAGACCTACACGCACAACGGCGACACATATGTCATCCCGCTCGACGCGGAACCACTCGTCCGGTCCGGGCAACTGGACCGGCGGCTGTTCGACGTCACCGAATTGCTGCGCTCGGGCTACGACGACCGGCGCGGCGACCTGCCATTGATCCAAACCGGCCCGAGCACCCGCGGCGCCGGGATCGCGCCGGTCCGGGAATTGCCATCGGCGAAGGCAAGAGCGCTCAAGGCCACCAAGTCCGACCTGGCGGGCTCGTGGCGCTCACTGGTCAGCGCAGGCGGAAAGGTGTGGCTGGACCGCAGGGTGCCCGCCCTGCTCGACCGCAGTGCCAAGCAAATCGGCGCACCGGAAGCCTGGCAGCAGGGCATCACCGGCACCGGGGTCAAGGTGGCCGTAGTGGACACCGGCATCGACAAAACCCACCCCGACCTCGCAGGCCGCGAGGTCGCCGAGCAGGACTTCACCCAGGACGGCTACACCGATGACGTCGTCGGCCACGGAACGCACGTCGCGTCGATCATCGCGGGTGGCGGCGCCAAGTACCGGGGCATCGCGAACGGCGCGAGCCTGATCAACGCCAAGGTGCTCGACCACAGCGGCGGCGGTGAGCTGTCGTGGATCATCGCGGGCATCGAGTGGTCCGTCGACCAAGGCGCCCGAGTGGTCAACCTGAGCCTGGGCGCCGATGACAGCCCGGAGATCGATCCCTTGGAGGAGACCGTGAACCGGCTCTCCGCCGACAAGGGCACCCTGTTCGTCGTCGCCGCGGGCAACGCGGGCAGGCCGAAATCGATCGGCTCCCCCGGCAGCGCCGACGCGGCACTGACCGTCGGCTCGGTCGAACGCGACGACACCATCTCCGACTTCTCCAGCCGCGGCCCCCGAAACGGCGACAACGGCGTCAAGCCGGACATCACCGCCCCCGGCTCGGGCATCGTCGCCGCCAAGGCCACCAACGGGCAGATCGGCGACCCCGCGGAGCCCGGGTACGTCTCCCTTTCCGGGACCTCCATGGCTTCCCCGCACGTCGCCGGGGCCGCCGCCCTGCTGCTCCAGCAACACCCGGGGTGGACCGGTCAGCAGGTCAAGGCGGCGCTGACCGCCTCGGCCAAGCCCACCGCGGGCGCGGGCGTGTTCGACCAGGGCTCCGGCCGGGTCGACGTGGCCAAGTCGTTGACGCAGACGCTGACCTCCGAACCGACCTCGGTCAGCCTCGGCAGCCAACTGTGGCCGCACAACGACGACACCCCCGTCACCAGGGACCTGAGCTACCACAACTCGGCCACCACGGCGGTGACGCTGGACTTGGCCGTGGACGCGACCGGTCCCGACGGCAAACCGGCGACACTGTTCACCGTCTCCCCTGCGCGGATCACGGTCCCGGCGGGCGGCAGCGCGGCAGTCAAGGTCACCGGGGACGCCCGCAAGGGCACCGCGGACGGCCCGTACACCGGCGCGATCGTCGCCACCGGCGGCGGCCAGTCGCTGCGCACCCCGGTCGCGCTGAGCCGCGAGATCGAGAGCTACGACACCACCGTGCGCTATCTCGGCCCCGACGGGAAACCCAGCACCAACTGGTCGAGCATCATCACCGGCATCGACACCGACTACGACGCGTTCCCGTACCCGGACCAGAACGGCCTGCTCAAGGTCCGGCTGCCCAAGGGCCGGTACGTGCTCAGCAACCTCTACTTCGCCCCCGACAACCAACTGGACTCCCGGCTGCTGGCGTACCCGGCCCTGGACATCACCAAGGCGGGCGAGATCGTCGTCGACGCGCGCGCCACGGCCCCGGTCACCATCACCGCCCCGGACCCCAAGGCACCCGCGGCGTTCGCCGTAACCGGCTACAACCTCTACACCCCAGACGACCAACTGCGGTTCGGCCTCGGCCTGGTCGGCCCGTCCACCGAGGGCCTGCGCGTCGGCCAAGTCGGCCCCAACGCGCCCGCGGACCAACTGCTGTGGGGCCTGTCCACCGGCTGGGGCGAGGTGAACCCCACCGCCGACCAGTACACCGCCGCGTGGTTCCAGGACGGCTCGGTGCCGCACGGTTTCACCAAGACCGTGTCCAAAAAGGACCTGGCGCGCATCAAGGCCGACATCGGCTCAACCCGCGCGAACCCCTACTTCGAGCGTTACCTCATCCCCTTCAACCTCGCGGGCAAATCCCCCCTACTCGGTTTCGGCGGCGAGGTGGCGGCGGAGAGCACCGCTTACGTCAACACCGACAACATCCTGTGGGAAGGCGACACCGTCGTCGGCACCACCGACACCATCGACGGCGCCTTCTACGGCGAACCGTTCCGCCCCCGCGCGGGCCAGACTTACCGCCAGCCGGTCAACCACGGCATCTTCGGCCCGTCCCTCCCCCGCGCCACCACCCCCTGGGCCGAACGAAACGGCCCCTACACCCGCTTCACCATCGGCCTCTGGGGCGACGGCGACGGCAACGCCGGTTTCGCCCGCCCCCTGACCGCCACCACCACCCTGTCTCGCGACGGCGTCACCCTCGGCCACACCGACCTCCCCGGCGCAGGCGTGTTCAAGGTCCCCACCACCCCCGGCACCTACCGCCTCACCACCACCGCCACCCGCGACCCCGCCATCTCCCCCGTCGCCACCGCCATCTCAGCCACCTGGACCTTCCACTCGGACGCACAGCAAAAGGTCATCCCCCTCGCCACCATCCGCTTCCACGGCACACTGAGGAACGACAACACCGCCCCACCCGGCCACTTCACCATCCCGGTGGCCCTGCAACTGGAAAACGGCACCGAAACCACCCCCAAAAACCTCTCCGTGGAAGTCTCCTACGACGAAGGCAAAACCTGGCAAAAGGCCAGAGTCACCGGCTGCGACCTCCACCTGGACCACCCCCGCACCGCCACCACCGTCTCACTCCGCGCCCACGCCACCGCCCCCCAAGGCGGCACGATCGACCAGACCACCATCCGGGCGTACCTGATCAAGAAATAACTCTGGTCAAGTAGGCCGCCCCCCGAGGCGGCGACCCACCAGTGCGCGGTGGGTCGCCGCCTCACCTATTACCCACATCCACATCCAAATCGACATCCCCATCTATGCCTATACAGACGCCTATAAATCGACGAAGGCCGCCAGCCCACCCCACGCGCCCCAAGAAAGCCAGCCCAGATCAACGAAGCACCATCCCCACCCACCGCGCCTCGAAACCCGCCGAACCCAACCGCCCGTTGTGGTGAAGTTGTTTTGTTTGGGGGGAGCGGTGGCCTAAGCCGGCCAGCGGGTAAGGCCACGCTTTCCAGTGGCCCCGCCTTTTAGCCTTACCCAGGCCACCGCTAGGGGCCCCAAACAAAACAACTTCACCACAACGGGCACTTCAGCTTTCATCTGGCGCCCG
>NZ_KI519519.1:19651-187511 GCF_000482865.1 Actinokineospora inagensis DSM 44258
CGGGCGCCAGATGAAAGCTGAAGTGCCCGTTGTGGTGAAGTTGTTTTGTTTGGGGCCCCTAGCGGCAGCCGGGGTAAGGCAAAAAGGCGGGGCCACTGGAAAGCGTGGCCTTACCCGCCAGCCGGCTTAGGCCACCGCTCCCCCCAAACAAAACAACTCCACCACAACGGGCGGTTGGGTTCGGCGGGTTTCGAGGCGCGCGGTGCCAGTTCTGTGTGGTGCTTCACCGCACGACGGTTTCCGGGGGGGGCGCGGTGCAAGTGTGGGACTTCGTCGATTTGGGGTGGGGTTTTGGGGAGCGCGGTGCAAGAGTGGCGCTTCGTCGATTGGGGAGTAGTTTTTTTGGGTGCGTGGTGCGAGGCTGTTTGTAAATGAGCCCGGCCGACCGCCTGCGTGGGGTGGTCGGCCGGGCCTTTGTTTTCTATCGGTAACTCAGTAGACGAACCAGCTAAAGGTGTCCTTTCCGCTGCCGCCAGACGCGTCGGTGGCGGTGACTGTCACGTTGAAGATTTGGGTGGCGGCTGCGGGTTTGCCGGTGATCAAGCCGGTGGTGGCGTTGATCGACAGACCTGCGGGCAGGCCGGTGGCGGTCCAGCGGTAAGTGCCTGATCCGCCGGTGGCCTGGAGTTGGAGGTTGACCTGGGTGCCGTGTTGGGTGAACTGGAAACCGGGGTCGCGGACACTGATCTTCGCCGGGGTGCCGGTTTGGACGGTGAGGGTGAAGGTGGTGTCGTGGGTGGTGCTGCCCTTGGTGCCGGTGATCTTCACCGGGTACGTGCCGGCCGGGGTGGTGGAACTCGTGCTGATGGTGAGGTTCGATGAGCCGCCCGCGTCGACCGTGGTGGGGTCGAAGGTGGCGGTGGCGCCGGTGGGGAGGCCGGTGGCGGTCAGGGTGATCGAACCACTCGGTGGGGTGGGGGTGCCGGTGGGCAACTGGGCTTTGATCTCGTCGGCGTAGGTGGTGACCCTGGCGTAGACGCCGTAGGTGTCGCATTGGGTGGAGTCCCAGGAGAAGATGCCGACGACCTGGTTGTTCTCCAGGAAGGGGCTGCCGCTGTCGCCGGTGCAGACGCCCTGGTGGCCGTCGGCGTAGCCGACGCACAGCATGGAGCCGTCGCTCTTGTAGTTCGACGACAGGACCGGCTGCTTGGCGCAGGACGAGTCCGCCGCCACCGGCAACTGCACCGTTCGCAGGACGTCGGAGTACGAGTTGGCGCCGGTTTGGCCCCAGCCGATGCCGGTGCCGGTGGTGCCGACCTTGTTCACGCCGGTGTCGGTGGCGATCGTCGGGTAGACGATGTTCGACGGGACCGGGACGTCCCGGTCCAGGGTGAACACGGCGACGTCGTGGCCGGTCTGCCAGCCGTTGTAGTTCGGGTCGACCCAGGTGCTCTTGATCTCGGCCCGGAAACCGCTGTCATTGAGGTTGGTGGCCCCGTAGATGAACCACTTGGTGCCGTCCTTCTCCTTGAGGCAGTGTGCCGCGCCGAGCACCGTGTGCGGGCCCATCAGGGCCATGCTGCACGACTGCTGACCGGGGAACACGCTGCCCTCGCGGCGCATGGAGATCATGTACGGGTACTGGTCCACAGTGGTCGGATTGCCGCCGACGACACCGGGGCTCGACGCGACGCGCGCGGTGGAGGTCGTGCGCACAGTGGCCGAAGTGGACTGTCCCGCAGTGACCGTCGCCGAGGTCGGCGCGACGCTGATCGAGAAGTCGCCCGGGGTGGTGGTCCCGTTGACGGTCAACGCGACCGTCGCGGTGTGGGTGGCGTCCGTGCCGGTACCGGTGATCGTCACGTTGGTGGTCCCCGGCGAGGCCGAGGACGACGCGGTGAGGGTCAGCGTCGCGGAGTTGCCCGCGGTCACCGAGGTCGGGTCGAAGGACGCGGTGACGCCAGACGGCAGACCACTGGCGGACAGCGAGATGTTCTGCGCGTTGCCCTTGGCGATCGTGGTGCTGATGGTGCTGGTCACCGACTTGCCCGGGTCGACGCTCACCGAGGACGGGGTGGCGGCGATGGTGAAGTCGTTGCTCGCGGGCGGGGTGGCGCCGTTGATCAGCGAGTCGGCGAGCGTGTCGCCCTTCATCGAACCCCAGCCGGTGCACAGGTCGTAGCCGGTGCCCGCGCTGTAGGTGCCGTTGCTGCCGCTCGTCACGTCGTGGAAGTTGTCGCCGTACTTGGCCGACCCGGCGATCGCGTAGAGCGTCGGGTTGATGCCGCCCAGGTTCGACTTGCCGCCCGCCTTGGCCTTCTGGTTGACCATGGCGATGTACCCGGCCCACAGCGGGGACGACAGGCTGGTGCCGCCCACGTCCTGCCAGCCGCCGTTCATGTACACCGACAGCGCGCCCGCGCCGTAGTCGGCGTCCAGCGCGACGTCCGGCACCGAGCGGTACTTGTTGGTGCCCGGCTGCCAGGACGGCTTGTCGAAGATCTGCGAGTACGCGCCGCCGGAACGGGTGTTGCCGCTGCCGCCCTGGTTCCAGCACGACTCCGACTGCCAGGTGCCCGCGCTGTCGCTGGTCTTGAGCTGGGTGCCGCCGACCCCGGTGAACAGCGGGTCGCTCGGCGGGAAGTCGGCCTGGATGGTCGAGTTGTCGCCGTTGTAGCCGCAGCCGGTGGCGCCCCAGTCACCCGACGCGGACAGCAGGGTGACGCCCTGGGCGGCCATCTGGTTGTACGAGTCGTGCGAGGCCTGGATCGGCTCGGACTCGCACTTCTCGCCGTTGAGCCAGGAGCCGGACAGGATGGTGATCGCGTTGTCCGAGGCGATCTTGGCCATCTCGTCGACCCACGCCGAGTCGCTGTTGGCCGCCTCGTAGACGACCTGCGCGGCCTTCGGCGCGGTGGCGGCGACGGCCTCGATGTCCAGCGTCACCTCCAACTGGTTGCTGCCGGGGGTGGACGGCGGGTTGTCGATCTTGACGACCTGCGGGGTCACCGACGGCTGGCTGAAGTTGCGGGTCCAGCCGTCGATGTCGGACTGCTTGAACCCGTCGAACTCGATCAGGCCGACGGTCTGGCCGGTGCCGTCGTAGGACGACGACAGGTTCTTCATGCTGTACGCGGTGCGGAACTGCGCCGGGGTGTAGCCGCCCCCGGGCCCACCGGGACCCGCCGGACCACTGGCGCGGTGGGCGAACGGCAGGCTGTTGAGGCCGACCACGGTGCGGAGTAAGCCCGCGACGTCGGCGGGCGCGGTCGGGGCGGCGTCGTTGGCGTAGAAGTGCGCGCCGTCCTGGCCGGTGTAGTCGCTGAGCGCGGTGCCGAACGCGGCCCGCACCTGGTCGGCGGTGCCCGCGGCGTTGACGACCTGGCGGTTGCCGGACACGCCCTTGACGGCGAGCCCGTTGGCCTGCAAGAAGTTCCGCACCGAGTCCACATCGGACTGTCGCGGCGCGAACTGGTCGTTGTACTCGGCCGAGGTCAGGAAATGCCGGTACGCGGGCGAAGCCGGGTCGTTGACCGCGGCGACGAACCGGTTCAACCCGGCTTCGTCGTGCGGCCGCAACGCGATCGCCACGTCGATCTGCCGGTTGCCGGCAACCGCACCGTCGCGGTGCGCGCCCGGCGGGACCGGGGCACTGCGCGCGGCAAGCGCGATCCGGGACATCGACGGTGCTGCCGGTGCCGACGGTGCCGCCTGGGACGCGTCCGCGGCACCGTTCACCACCATCGCGCCGATCGTCGCGAAGCAGGCCGCCGCGGCGACCACCTTCGCGGGGAGCAGGGACCTTGACATGCACGTCCTCCAAGCCCGAGGCAGGGGAAACCCGGTCGCCGAACCGCGACCGGGGCTCGAACAGTGCGCCAAGGTATGCGCGGCGGGCCCGGAATCACCGCCCTGACTGAATGTTCACTCCCGTTCAACCAGCGTCGGCGCGGATGACGTTCCCGCAGGTCAGGGCGTCGTGGATTGACGAACGTTCACAACGGGCCGGGTAAGTAACAGTTGACCCTGATCGATTTATCCGAATTCGGGGATAACGCCGGATCAGCCGAAGATCGCGCGATTCGCCAGCACGAACTCGGCGAGACCGCGCGCGGGGTGCCCGGTGAGGTCGAGCACGGTCGACGTCACCGCCGCCGCTCCGCCGTCCCGGAACGCCCTGGCGACATCGATCAGGGCGTCGGCGTGGAACTCGGGCATCCCCTGTCCCACCAGGCGAGAACGGGCTTCGTCGTCCGGGAACCCCAGGTAGCGCACGGGTTTGCCGAGGACATCGGCGAAGGTGGCCGCGGCCTGCGGGTAGGTCAGCGCCGCCGGGCCGGTGAGGCTGTAGACGCGACCGTCGTGGCCGTCGGTGGTGAGCACTGCCGCGGCCACGTCGGCGATGTCGTTGACGTCGACGAAGCTGATCGGCGCGTTGATCACCGGGAAGCTGAACTCGCCGGACGCGCGGATGCCGCCCTGCCGCAGGAAGTTCTGCAGGTAGAAGTTCGGCCGCAGCACCGTCCAGCGCAACCCGGACACCCGCAACGCCTCCTCGACCGGCCGGTGCAACCTCGCGATCGGCGACAGCCCCTCATCGGCCCGCCACACCGACAGCTTGACCACCCGCGCGCCCACCCGCCGGGCCGCCGCCAGGACGGCCAACTCGTGCGCGGTCTGCGCCGGGCTCATCGCACCCAGCAGGAACACCGTGTCGACCCCGCGCATCGCGGGTACGAGCGTCCCGGGCTCGCCGAGATCGACCCGGACCGCGCGCTGCCCGGCCGGGGCCTTGGCCGGATCGCGGTAGGCCCCCACGGCAGCGGCCCCCTTGGCGCGCAGGCGCTCCAACAGGGCCGATCCGACATTGCCACTCGCCCCGGTCACCAGGATCACCGCGCCCCCAACCACTGTGGACACCAGTATCCCACCGGCTGCCGACAAAACCGGGGCCGCTCGTGTTTGCCCCCGTGAACGTTGTCCGGATTCCGCCCCCACGCCGCGCCCCGCACGGCCACAATGACCGCAGGCGACGAGAGGGCAGGGGTCATGAGCGGGTTCGACGTCAACCTGGGGGAACTGCGGGCGCACGCCGCGACCGTGGCGGAGGTCGCGAGCGAGGTGAGCGCGGCGACCAGCGGCGCGCAGGCCACCAGCGGCAACGCGTTCGGGGTGATCGGTTCGTTCTTCGCGCAGGCCATCCTCGCCGCCAGCGGGGACGTCGGCGAGGCGTTCACCAAGACCGCGCAGGCGTACCAGGACGTGCGCAGCGGGCTGACGACCGTCGCCGACGACTACCAGCGGATCGACGAGGCGCACGCCCAGGTGTTCGGGGGTGGCTCGCCCAGCACGACCCCGGCGGGCACCACCCCGGCAGGCAGCACCCCAAGCGGCACCCAGCCGCAGTACTCCGACGGGCAGCGGTCGAAGGCGATCGAGGTGCTGGAGAAGATCTCCAAGGAACACCCGGTCAGCGTGGCGACGGTGGCCATCAAGCCGGTCAAGTGGTTGAACTCGTGGGCGGGCAACGTGCTCTCCGGCCACATCGGCGACCACTACGAGCGGGACGCCGCCGCGATCCTCGCCTCCCCGCCGACCAACGCGAACCTGCGGACCCTGGCCGACCGGGAGACCAAGTTCTGGAACTCCGACCAAGGCAACTGGGCCGGTCGGATGGTCTCCGCCGACCGCCGGTACAGCATGCTGGTCGACAGCCGCACCGAGTGGCTGGCCGCGATGCCCGCCGACCAGCGCGCGCAGGTCAAGAAGGACCTGGGGCTCTAGCTCCTGCGGGCGACCAGCAGGGCGATGTCGTCGCGGGTGTCCTCCCGGTCGACCAGGGCGGTCATCACCCGCGAGCACACGGTGTCCGGCGGAGCGGGGACGACGGTGGCGGCGAGCCCGGCCAGCGACGCGTCGATCGCCACCCCGCGCCGTTCCACCAGTCCGTCCGTGTAGAACGCGATGACCGACCCCGGCGGCAGGCACACAACGGTGTCGCGGCGTTCGCCGAGGTCGCGCAGTCCGAGACCGATCGGCGGGTCCGCCGGGATCTCCAC
This sequence comes from Actinokineospora inagensis DSM 44258, assembly GCF_000482865.1. Classification (GTDB taxonomy): domain Bacteria; phylum Actinomycetota; class Actinomycetes; order Mycobacteriales; family Pseudonocardiaceae; genus Actinokineospora; species Actinokineospora inagensis. Next base: position 25,651 of record NZ_KI519519.1, read on the forward strand.
CAGCCGGGACGCCTCCCCCGGTGCGGCCAGCACGGGCGGCGGGTGACCCGCGAGCGACAAGGTCAGCCGTTCCCGGGACCGGTCGACGATGCCGTAGCTGACGGTGGCCATCGCGCCGTGTTCGAAGTGGGTCGCCTTGCGGTTGAGCTTGGTAAGGACCTTGGCCGGGCTGTCGTAGTCCAAGGCGTATGCGCGCAACGCGCTCCGGAGCCTGCCCATGACAACAGCGGCCGGTAGACCGTGCCCGGCCACGTCGCCCATGACGATTCCGAAGCGGTCGCCGGGTAGGCCGAACACGTCGTACCAGTCGCCGCCGACGGCGGTCTGGGTGCCGGGGAGGTAGCGGGCGGCCAACTGCAGACCCGGGACCGACGGCAGCAGCGCGGGCAGCAGGCTCCGCTGCAACGCGCCCGTCGCCGCCCGTTCGGTGCGCGCCGTCTCCATCTGGGTGACCAGCGCGACCCGGTCGGCGACCAAGCGCAGCGACTCGATGTCGGACGCGTCGAACCGGCGGACGGCGCGGCGGCCGATGTGCAGCACCCCGACCAGCTCGCCCCGCGCGAGCATCGGCACACCAAGCAGGACCCGAACCCCCTGCGACCACAGCAGCGGGCCGACCGACTCGGAGTCCACTTGGTCCACCACGATCGGCTCGCGCGCGGCGGCGACACCACCGGAGAACCCGACCCCGACCGGGACGGTGATCCCCTGCAGGACCTCCTCGGACGAACCGACCGCGGCCGACACGCGGAGCAGGTCGGTGGCCGGTTCGTAGAGCAGCACCGTGGCCGTGTCGACGTCGAACAGCTCGCGGACGCGACCGAGGATCTCCTGGAGGAACTCACCGAGTTCAAGGTGCTCCAGGGCCCTGTCGGTGACCACCTCCAGGACACGCAGCCGGTCGGATCCCGAGGACACGGGCGCAGCCTAGCCAAGGGCAGGTGCCGGTGCCGGTATGGCCACCAGCTCAACCCGGTCGATGTTCCGGGCAGGCCACCAATGGCTCGGACCAGAGGGGTGGCCGGGTATCGGCCCGCCCACGATGCTCCTGGCCAGGCACCGAAACAGCCTCGGAACGCACGTGGTCGTCCCGACAACGCGGCCGGGACGCCGTGGGCGGGTCGAGACCCGGTCGACGTTCCGGGGTAGGCCGCCAGTGGCTCAACCCAGAGGGTCGGCTGGGTCTCGGCCTGCCCAGGCGTCCCTGGCAAGGCGCCGAAACGGCCTCGTACTGGATTCGGCAACGCCGCCGGCGGCGCCATGGGCAGGTCGAGACCTGGTCGACGTTCCGGGTCGGGCCACTAGGATCTCGCGCAGGCGGATGGTTGAGCGAACAGCCTCCCGAGGGGTCGTGGCGCGCGTGCCCGGTGTCCAAGCCCCGCCGCCGGTTCCCCCGTCGAGTCCGAGATCCCTTGAGTGGAGCGCGCGATGAGCACCCGTCCCCACCCCGCCACGGCCCGGTGGTCCCTGCGCCGGTGGTGGCTGCTGTCCTCGCTCGTGGTCGTGTTGGTCCTGATCGGATCGATGGTGGGGGTCGGGTTGGCCATCGCCGACCTGTCCGCCGCCAGGTCCCGGCTGCTGGACACGATCGGCCCGGCCGTGGTGACCACCCAGCAGCTCGGCACCGCGCTGGTGGACCAGGAAACCGGCGTACGCGGGTACGCCCTCAGCGGCCGGGACGACTTCCTCACCCCTTACCAGGACGGGCACGACCGCTACACCAAGGCGCGTGACCTGGTGGCGGGGTCGGTCGACGCGATGCCCTGGCTGGCCGGTGACCTCGCCGCCGTCGACCGGACGATGCGGGCCTGGAGCGCGAACTACGCCCAGCCGGTGATCGACGCCGTCCGCGCGAACACGACCGTGCCCGGGGTCGACGCGGGCAAGCGGGACTTCGACGCCGTCCGCGCGGCGCTGGCCAAGCTGCAGTCCGACCTGGAGACCGAGCGGGCCGCGGGCAAGGCGGCGCTCAACGCCGCCGCGGCGAGCATGGCCACCACCTGCGTGATCACCCTGGGCGGGTTGTTACTGGTCGTGCTGGCCGCGGTCGCCCTGTTCACCAGGTCGGTGGTCCGGCCGTTGAGCAGGCTCACCGACCAGGTGCGGGTGGTGGCGGACGGCGACTTCACGCACGCCGTGTCGGTGAGCGGGCCCCGGGAGATCGCGTCGCTGGGGCACGACGTCGACGCCATGCGGGACCGGATCGTCGTCGAGTTGAACCGGGCGCAGGAGGCGGGCCGCGACCTGGCCAGGTCCAACGCCGAACTGGAGCAGTTCGCCTACGTCGCGTCGCACGACCTGCAGGAACCGCTGCGCAAGGTGGCCAGCTTCTGCCAACTGCTGGAGCGCCGCTACCGGGGCAAGCTCGACGACAAGGCCGACCAGTACATCGGGTTCGCGGTGGACGGGGCGCGCCGGATGCAGGTGCTGATCAACGACCTGCTGGCGTTCAGCCGGGTCGGTCGGCACACCGGCAAGCACGCCGACCACGACGCGACCGCGCTCGCCGAGGCGGCCGCCCGCGACCTCGCCGACGTCATCGCCGCCGCTGGGGCGACGGTCGTGGTGGGCGACCTGCCCACCGTGCACGGCGAGGCCCCGCTGCTGACGTCGGTGTTCCAGAACCTGATCGGCAACGGCGTCAAGTTCCGCGGCGACCAGCCGCCGCACATCACGATCAGCGCCGAGCGCGCGGACGACGACTGGGTGTTCACGGTGACCGACAACGGCATCGGCATCGAGGCGCAGTACGCCGACCGGGTCTTCGTGATCTTCCAACGCCTGCACGGCAAGGACGCCTACCCGGGCACCGGCATCGGCCTGGCCATGTGCCGCAAGATCATCGAGTTCCACGGCGGCACGATCTGGGTGGACACGGAGCACACCGGCGGCACCAGAATCCGGTTCACCCTGCCCGCGGTCTGAACCGCGCGGTGGTGCCTCGGCGGGCTCACTCCCGTCGCGCCCGTTCGATCACCTCCTCCTGGGTGAGCGGGCTCGCCGGGTGGTGGGTCAGGCACAACGGTGTCGTCACCCGCCGGAACCCGAACGCCTCCCCCGACACGTAGAACTCGGCCCGCTCCAACCGCGAGATGTCCGCGACCCGGCTGCCCTTGGCCCGCGCCAACTCGTTCGCCGCCGCGATCTGCGCCGGGCTGTTCAACCGGCCGAAGAACTGCGTCATCGCATTCCCGGCGACCTGGTTGTGCAACCCCTTCGGCGCCTGCGTGGCGAACAACAACCCCAACCCGTATTTGCGGCCCTGCGACGCCAGCACAATCGTGCTCCGCGTACTCGCGGTGAGCGACCCGGACGCCGCAAGGGTTTGCGCCTCGTCCATCACGAACAACGCGCCCAACGGCCGATCCCCGGCCGGATTCCGCTTCGCCCAGGCGAACAACTCCATCTGCAACTGGTTGACGAAGTTCTGCCGCTGCTCCTCCGCGGGCAACCCGATGAAACTGATGACCGACACCCGCGCTTTCTTCCCCTCCTTCGGCGTCACCAACTCACCCGGGTCAACCCCGGTCCCGCTCCCGGCGAACAACGGGTCGTTCACCATCGCCGCCTTCAACGACTCGGCCAACTCCCCCGCTATCCGCCGCCCGTCGTTGAGCGTGCTCACCCCCTCCGGCAGGTCCGCCAGCACGTCGATCAACTCCGGCAGGCTCCGCGACCCCGTCCGCGCGTGGTGCACCACCGCCTGCCGCAACACCGCCAGCCCCTTGGTCGCCTTCACCGTGCTCCCGGTCAACCGCACCTGCGGCGCCAGACTCGCCACCGCCACCTCGACCGCCGCCGTGAACTCGTCCTCATCCGCCAACACCCCCGCGAAATCCGGCAGCGGCCGAAACGCCAACGGCCGCCCATTCGCCCGCCCCGGCGTCCACACCCGCACATCCACATCCGCCAGGTACCGCCGCGCCAACTCCGCGTCCCCATCCCCCCAAGCCCCCGGCGCCGAAGGCCACGCGTCCCCCAACCTCGCCAGGTCGTTGTTCGGATCCAGCACAATCGCCGAAACCCCCTGCAGCGCGCACTCCTCCACAATGCGCCGCAACAACACCGTCTTCCCCGACCCCGACCCCGCGAACACCACAGCGTGCTTGCGCAACGCCGCCAACTCCACCCTGATCGGCTCCCCCGCCTCACTCCCCAGCAGGATCTCCCCATCCGGCGGCCGTGGCCCGTCCTCCCGCTGCATGGCGGGCAAGACCTCACTCAGAAACTCCGACCCACTCGCATGCCTCCGGTCGACCAACCACTCGTGCAGGTTGGGCACACCGTCGGCGCGCAGCCGGTCCAGCGCCCAGAACGTCCGACCGTCCTTTTCGGACATCTCGACCTCGCGACCGCCCGCCGCCCGGAACGCGTCCAGCTCGGCCTGCGTCTTGGTCCCGTTCGACCAGCGCACATTGCGGATGATCACCAGGTTCCGGTTCTCCGCGCCCTGCCGCAGCCCGGCCGCCGTCCGCGCCTTGCGGAACCGGTGCAGCGCGGTGATGTGGTGCTTGGCGTTGATCGCCCGGAACGCCCAGTACTCGACCAGGTCGGACCTCTCGTCGACGGTGTAGGAGAACCACGCGTGCAGCTCGTGCCCGGCCCCGACCTGCAGCCGGTTCCAGGCCATCTCGTCGTCGCCGACCTCGGTCAACCAGGCCGCGAAGGCGGCGGCGAGCAGCCGGGGCATGACCTCGTCCTCGGACTTGTGGTCGAACAGCTCAGCCGGGTTGGCCTCGGCCCGCGCCTGCTCGAACAGTCGATCGATCTCGGCGAACCGGTCGACCGCGGCCACCCGGCGCACCGGCTGGACCGGTCGGGGCCCGTCCTCGCGGAACGTGGTCAGCTCGTGCGCGTTCCCGGCGCGCAGGCACGCCTCGATGTGCGAGCCGATGCGTTTCAGCAGCTCACGCGGGGTCATCTCCTCCCAACCCCGGTCGAACGCCGCGGCCGCGACCGGCCAGGTCGGGTGCGGCGGCGTGAACCCCATCCCCCGGTAGGCGACGCCGAGCCGCCGCTCGACCAGCGCCCGACCGAGCCCGCCGTCGACGATCCGACCCAGCGCGATGACGTCGCGGAACCGGTCCGGCACCGAGTCCGTGGCGCTCGCCCGCAACTGCGCCCAGGTGTTCGGCAGGGTGGCCAGCACGGTGACGGTCCGCCGGGTCAGCTCGCGCAGCCGCATCAGCCCGTCCGCGACCTGCGCCACCACCTGGGTGGTGGCGCCGGACCCGGCCTGCCCCGTAGTCTGGTCCGATTTGGCGATCAGGGTGTCGAGCTGGTCGACGCAGATCACCACCGGGCCGGTCATGGCCAGCAGCCAGGTGACGTCCCGCACGATGGTCAGCGCCGACCGGGACCGGCGGATGCCCCACTTCTCCCGCTCCCCCGCCTTCGATTCCACCGAGTTGCTGAGGTAGTCCTCGGCGATGTCGTTGGTGGCGTCGTCCTCGCTGCCGAACAGCACCAGCGCCCGCGCGGTGTCGGAACACTCGACGGCGACCTGTCGGTCGAGCGCGCGCAACCCGGCCACGAACGCGTCCACGTCCTCCCGCCGGAGCCCGTGGCCACTCAGAATCCGCTTGGCAGCCCCGGGGTCGACCACCCCGAACTCGCAGATCCGACGCAGGAAGCTGCGCAGTTGCATCTCCCCCGACTCGTCCACCTGGGACAGTCCGAAGCGGAGTGAGTCGGCCGCGTTCTCCCAGAACTCGTCCCCGGTGGACAGGTTGTCCAGGAAGAAATAGCCCCTCGCGGCATGCACTTGCCTGCGCACCATCCCGAGCAGATGCGTCTTGCCGATGCCCTTCTGCCCCTGCAACACCAAACCGATCGGGCTTGGGCCGTCGCTGCCCGAGGCATCGCGAACACTGCCCGCGATGGCCGCGTCCACCTCGGGGTGCAGCCCGTCCACGTGGTAGGGCGAGTCCTTCCACACGTGCCCCGGCGTGTCCGCCCAGTCGAACCGCAGCGTCGCCAGCACGGCTTCCTGTTCGATCATGACGCCTCGATCGAGATCAGGTGGTTGCCCTCGCCACCAACGCGAACGGCCGCCTCGTGGTCAGCCGGGGTGAGCGCCTTGCGGTTGGACTCGGGGACCAGTCTCACCTGCCGAGTCCGGCTCAGCTCCCGCAACACCTCGTCGACCTCCTCGGTGGGCACATCACCGAGCAGCGACCGCAGTCGCGCCAACCCGACCCACTCACCGGGTGCCTGCGCCAACTTCTGGTACGCCTCACGAACCCGCTGCTCAACATCCACTTCGAACGGGAGGAAGTCAGCGGGCCTGAGCCGACGTCGTTCCATTCCGGACACGAGAACACTCATGAGCTGGTACTGCGCCGCGACGATGACACTCTTGGCCGCGGGGGGCGGCGGCGTGGCCAACCGCACCTCCTCGTCGCACCACGCCCATCCGCTGTCGGTCAACTCGTGGTTGAAGCACCTGCTGACGATCTCCGAGCGGACGAACTGCAAGTCGTTGAGCTCCCGCCGCTCCTTCCCATCGAGCGTGTACCCGAACCGGGCCTTCATCTCCCGGTTCGAGATCTCCCCGGCGTAGCCCATCAAGATGAACATCACCGCGGTCTGCTTGTGCCCCAACCGTTGGGCCATGCTTCCTCCCTCGTATCGGTCGCCCGAGCACCAACCACCCGGCGCGCTTCGTCAACCACTTCCCGGACGTCGTCCGGCAGCGCGGTTCGGCGGACGTGCCTACTCCCCGCGGCCCGCGGCCGGATCAGGAACTCCAGATCGGCGGCGACCGACCGCACCTGGTCGCCGTCGCCGTCACCGACACCCGCGATGAGCGCGCCGGTGAACTCGTTCACCAACTCCCAGACCTGCGGCCGCAACGTCGCCCGCGCCACCCGGCTCAACAGGTCCACCAGATCGATCTCGGTGTCCACCAACGGCAGCACCCCCGTCACCTGGTCGGCGAGGGCCCCGGCCACCGAGGGGACGGCGCCGAGCCGCAGGTACCGCAGGTTGGCGATGAACCCGGGCAGCGACCCGATCTTCGTGTCGGCGGTCAGCACCGGGATCACCCGGCGTTCCTGACCGACCGTGCGGTGCAGGAAGATCTCCGCCTCGGTGAACTGCCACCTGGTCAGCTCCCGGTCGATGACCAGGCACAGGTGCCGCGACTCGTCGCTCACCCTGGTCAACTGCTCGCGGTCGCCGGAGAGCGACCGTTCGACCAGCAGGCCCCGCTCGGCCAGTTCGCCCGCCAACGCCTTGCCGGTGTCCGGGATCGTGCGGGGCGCGCTCACCCGGATGTCGTAGGCGTAGTCGCGCTTGCGGTCCCGGACGACCGCGACGAACGCGTCCCGGTTCTCGGCGAGCAGGGCGGTGCGGTCGAGGTCGTGCGCGATCACCGCGGCGATGGTCTCCAGCGCGAAGCTGATCTGGTCCGCGGCCGGGTCCTTCTCGTGCTCGACCGCGAGCTGCTCACCGTAGGCCCAGAAGGACACGTACGGGATCGTGAGGTGACGGGCCATCTCGCTGACCTGCACCGTCGTGTCCAACCAACTGCCGAACAGGTCCTTGGCCTCCTCGAAGCAGGTGTCCCGCCAGCGATCGGCCACTGTGTACTCATCCCGGGTGTCGAACCGGGAGAGCACCGGAACCACGGACAACCTGGGCCGGTCCAGCGGTAGCCGATCGCGGGCGGGCTTGGCCCGGTGGGCGACATCGACAGCGCCCCGCACGCTCTGCGCGTTGGCCGTGAACAGGACGACCAACCGGTCCGGCAACTGCGCGGTGCAGATGCCCCCGATGTCGGAGACCCCGGTCCTGCTGTCCAGGAGGACGAACTCGTAGTTCTCGACCCACTCCGCGCGGCAACGCTCCAGGTAGTCGCCGAAACCCTGGTCGTAGAGACCGTCCCAATCGATGTCCTGGACGCGGCCCGCGTCGTCGATCTCCTGACCACCGGCGGCGATGAAGTCCAGGCCCGCGAACCCCGCCAGCTTGACCACGTGGTGACCGGGTCGGAAGCGGCCCGCCCGGAAGTCGTCCACCAGGTCCACCACCCCGCTGGTCGGCTCGCCGTTCATCAGCGGGCGGAAGTAGTGGTGCAGGCCGGGTGCCTCCAGGTCCCAGTCGACGCACAACACGCGGTTTCCCCACCGCGCCAACAGAACGGCGATGTTGGCCAGGGCGAAGGATCGGCCGACCCCGCCCTTGAACGAGTAGAAGGTGATCACGGTCCCGCGCATCGGTCAGAGCCTCGGTTTCGCGAACGTCGGCGGCGGCTCCGGATCCGGCATGACGACGGGCCAGCCGGACTGCCAGCGCGGGGCCCGCAGGATGCGCGGGGTCAACTCCTCGGCGAGGTAGCGCACCTCCCGGCTGAACGTGAGGAAGTCCTGCGAGTCCTGGAAGTGCGGGGACGGCTCGGACCAGTCGCTGAAGTCGCGCATGTGCCGCCGCTTCGCCCAGTCGGGGTAGCTGTAGGAGTCGCTGTAGATCACCGGACAGATGAGACCGTGCGCGCCAACGGATTCCTGCTGTTCACGCCTGGCCATCGACTCCCACTCGGCCAGGCACCACTCGTTGCGGAAGTACTGCGGTGAGCACACGACGACCAGGACCTTGGCCGCCAACAAGGCGTCCTTGAGGACCGCGGGCCACTCGCCGCCGATGGCGACGTCGTCGTCGGTGAACACCCGGACCTTCTCCGACATGTTGTCGTTCAACCGATCGGACAACAACTTGCGGAAGTGGTTGCGGACCCACCTGGCGACGGTGTCGTTGTCCCGGTGATAGCTGATGAACACGTCGTACTCGTACACGTGTGCCATGGCTCCCCTCGGGCGGCGCACTGGGCGGGGGAAATCGTATGGCGCTCACGGCGGGGGCGGAGCTGACAAAAGGTGGACAAATGCTGGACAAGTCCGGGAAAGCCCGGCGGGACAAGGAAAAGAGGCGACAAGGAGGCGACAGTCGGGTGACAGATCTCGTCCCGGCGTGTCGGGGAGTGGACAATGCGTGTCGCCGGGGACGGTTATTCTCAGGGGAGTGTCGAGTGGCAGAACATGAAGCGCCGACGGTGTTCGTGACGTACTCACAGGATTCGGACCGGCACATGCGGCTGGTACACGAGTTCGCCACGTACCTGCGGGAGCGGATCGGGCTGGAGGTGGAGCTGGACCAGTGGGCGGACGGGGCCAGGCAGGACTGGTCGCTGTGGGCGCTCGACCACTTGCACGGGTCGAACTTCGTCATCGTCGTGGCGTCACCGGAGTACAAGCGCAGGGCGGAAGGCCGGGCGGCGCCGGACGAGGGGCGCGGGGCGCAGTTCGAGGCGTCGATCCTGCGGGACCAACTGACGGAGAACCTGCGGGCGGCGACCAAGCGCATTCTTCCGGTGGTCCTGCCCGGCGGTTCGGTGCGCGACATCCCGGCGTTCCTCGCGCCGTACTCCACGACCAGGTACGAGATCCCCGCGTTCACCGAGTCGGATGTCGCCGGGTTGATCTCGGCGATCACCGGGCTCAGCCAGTACCCACGGCCGGAACGCGCACCGTGGCGGGGTGGCGCGGAGAGCGTTGCCCGCGACCGGAAACCGCTGCCGTTGGCGGACAAGGGAAACTGGCTCGACCACAGCCCCGGCGTCGAGACCGGTCCCGCGACGATCGACGGGATCTGTTACCAGGACAGCATCCTGGTCCGGGGCATCGCTTCCCGTCCCGGTTTCGTCGACATCGATCTCGACCGCGGTGGCCACCGCACCCTGACCGCCGTGCTCGGCGTCCTCGACGACGCGGATGACCAGTTCCAGGTCGGGCAGTTCCGCGCGCACCTGGACGGCACACCGAGGCTGGACCACATCGTGGCGCGCGGAAAACCGGTCGAGGTCGAGTTGGACCTCACCGGAATACGGCGACTTCGGTTGGAGATGTTCCGGCCCGCTTCGGGAGTGGCGCCGTCGATACCGGCTGGGGGCGGGTTTTCCAGTCGGGCGCCGGAATTGGCGTGGGGGGATCCGGTTGTGCGCTAGTGCGGCCTGCCTTCGTGGCGGGTCGCGGTGACGAAACCGCGGCCGGGGCCGTGCGGGAGGTGGTCGAAAAGGTATGGGCGGCCGTAGGCGGCGGCTCTTTCCACAGGGTCGTGGACGGTGGCTTGCCAGCCGTGGCTCGCGAGCCAGGCGATGGGGTCGTCGGGGGTGCCGGATTGCCACAGGTCGACGATGGCGTTGTCGAGTAGGCGTTCTTTGATCTCGCCGAGGCGGCTTTGGTTGAGCACGGTGAGGGCGAGGTGGCTACCGGGGGCGGAGAGGGCGCTCACCTCGGCGATCAGTGCCTCGTTCTGCTCGCTGGTGAGGTAGACGAGGAGTCCTTCGGCCACCCACACCGTCGGTGCCGTGCGGTCGAAGCCCGCGGCGAGCAGCGGAGTGGTCCAGTCCTCGGTGAGGTCGGCCACCACGACCGAGCGGGCGCAGGCCGGGGTGTCGTCGGCGAGCACGCTCTCCTTGAACGCCACCATGTCCGGTAAGTCCACTTCGAACAGTTTCAGCCCGGGTGGCCAGTCCATCCGGAACGCCCGGGTGTCCAGGCCCGCGCCGAGCAGGACGACCTGACGGCAGCCCGCGTCCGCCGCGTCGGTGAGGGCTTCGTCGAGGAAACGGGTGCGGATCGGGATAGTCAGCACGACACCGGCGAGTCGCGTCCGCCCGTCGGCGCGGGTGGGCGGGGTCCAGCCGGTCGCGGCGAGGAAACGGGACGCGTACGGGTCGTCGAACAGGCGGTCGGGCCGCGTGCTCTCGTGGGCGCGAACGGCCGCGACCCCGATCGCCGTGGCACCGACGCCGTCGGGCACGCGAGTACTCACCCCGTCAGGTTCTCACGACTTCACGTCGTAGCGCAGGTGCGTGACCAGCCGGGTGTGCCGGACCTCGATGGGGACCAACTCGGTGCGGGCGACCCCGGTGAACAACCGCTCACCCTGGCCTAGCAGCACCGGGGCGACGTGCAGGCGCAGTTCGTCGATCACGCCCGCGGCCAGGTACTGGTTCACCGTGGCGGCCCCGCCCGCGATATCGATGGACTGACCGTCGGCGGCTTCCTTCGCCCGATCGAGTGCCTCGGTGATACCGCCGGTGACGAAGTGGAAGGTGGTTCCCCCTTCCATGGTCAGCGACTCCCGCGGGTAGTGGGTCAGCACGAACACCGGGGCGCGGTACGGCGGCTCGGCGCCCCACCAGCCGGTCCAGGTCAGGTCCCAGTCGCCGCGGGCCGGGTCGAACATGTTGCGGCCCATGATGAAGGCGCCCGCCGCGGTGATCCGGCCCAGCTCGACCGCGTTCTCCTCGGCGGCCTCGAACATCCACCGGGTCAGCACGTCGTGCGCCCCGTCGCCGAACGGCGCCTCCAGCCGTTGGTTGAGACCGGCGGCGTAGCCGTCGACGGACATCAACATGTCGCAGGTGATCTTGCTCATCTGGCGTCTCCCTCGGGTCGGACTCGCCACCATGACGGCGCCCGAAGCACATCATCGACCTGACCTGGTTGTGACGCCGCTCACTCCACAGTGGGGCGAAAACGGCTCAGGTCCACCTTCGCGCAGACTATTCTCTCGGTGCACGCCGACGCTGGGTTTCGCCTGCTCGGACCACACACCGAGGGGACCGACACGGTGAGCGACCTGTCCATCACGCTCGTCCTGTGCGTCGCCGTGTCGATCATCTACGCCGGCGCCGCGCTGATCCAGGCACGCCTCGGCCACCTCACCGTCCGCGAGCTGACCCGGGTGCCGATGTGGTGGGCCGCGCAGGGCCTCAACGGTGCGGGCGCCGCGCTGCACGTCCTCTCCCTCGGGTTCGGACCACTCGCGCTGATCCAGCCGCTGGGCGTACTGACCCTGGTCATCGCGGTCCCGGTCGCCGCGGCCACGGCCAAACGGCGGGTCACCGGCCTGGAACTGAGCGGGATGACCTGCACGGTCGGCGGCCTGGCCGGGCTCACCGTCATCATCGCGACCTCCGGCCACGCCGCCGCGCTGGGCGACGCGCAACTGTTCGGGCTGCTCGCAGTAGCCACCGTCGCCGTGTCGTGGACGTGGTGGCGCGGCCGCCAGCACGGCGCCTCCACCGTCTGGGAGGCAGCCGGCGGCGGCCTGGCGTACTCGGTGTGCTCCGCCCTGTGCCAAACAGCGGTCCTGCACTTCAGCGACGAAGGCCCCAGCATGCTGCTGCAGCCGCTGACCATCTTCACCATCATCGCCATCGTCGGCTTCGCCATCGCCGCAACAGTCCTCACCCAGCGCTCTTACCGCGACGGCCTCGGCGCCCCGTTGGCGGTAACGAACCTGGTCAACCCAGTCAGCGCCACCATCATCGGCGTAGCCTTCCTCGGCGAAGACCTGGGCGCCACACCGATCTCACTGACCCTCGCAGTCCTGTTCGGCATGGTCGCCGCCTTCGGAGTCACCCAACTAGCCCGCGCCCGCGCCGAGGAACCAGTCACCGCCACCGTGTAACCCCGCTGACCAGGACAACCCGGCGGGTTGCCCGGGTCAGGCCGTGATCAACGTTGGCGCGGGGTCAGGTCGGAGGGTCACCTCGCCCGCTGGTTCGGTCAACTCCAGTAATCGGTACATGGTCTGCCGGAGGATGCCCCCGGTCTGTCTTGGTCGCGAGGTGAGCAACCCGCACACGCGTTCACCCAAACCGGCGTCGACCACGAACTGTTCCACCAACGGTCGCTCCGGCTGCCACCACGGCACCGACTCCGCGACCACGGCCGCCGGACTCCCGGATCGCAGTGGACCGTCTGGTCCGGCCGACATGAGCACACCCACCCCGAGCCCGGCGGCGTACGTGGTGACCGACCCGTAATCGCCGATCAGGTGGTCAGCGGCCACCAGTGCGGCTCGCCAGCCCGCGTCCGGCGGTACGAGTCCCAGGCCGGAGCGCAGGCAGCGGGCCAGCCAGGCACGGATCTGCCACGCACCGTGGTGGGACCAGATGTTCGGGTGCAACAAACCGACAACCCGGTACCGGTCGGGTGGCAGCCCCGCCAACACCCGGTCGAACAGACCCGGGTGTCGACCGAAGGCCGAGGCCGGTCCCCAGGTGGAGCTGATCACCACAAGCCCCTGCCTGGCCGACACGCCCAGTGCCGCCCGGTAGTCGTCCCGGTGCGGGCGGCTCGTGGTGAGGCGGTCGAAGGCGATGTCACCTGCCACGACCGCGTACGGCACCGCCTGGGGGCAAACTTGTTCCAGTACCGCCAGTTCGTCGTCGTGGGTGAGCACGATCGCCGCGGCGCGGACCCGGCCGTCTCGTATCAACTGGGTGGAATCGAGGTTGAGCACCGGCGCCCACGATTCGCCGGTCTCGCGCGGCCGCCACCGCCGGTATTGCGCGAAACCGCCACCATGGGGAATGAGGAGAACGGGGCCGGAGACCTCATCGATTCCGCGCAGGCTTCCGGCGAGCACCAAGTCGTATTCGCCGCGTCGGGCTTGCGACCACGGCAATACGACTCCGCCGTGTTGAGCGAGGAAATCACCGGTCGCCTGCCAGTTCTCCCACGGCTCCGGTTGGGTGAACACGACCTGGACGCGGTGGTCGTCCTCCAGCAACGGCAACAGGTCGAGCAGGCGCGCGCCCGCCACCAGGTGCGGGACCATGACCAGCACTGACTTGCAGCCCTGCCGGGTCGCCCAATGGCGGTCCGCGGCTGCGGTGGGATCGCGGATCCACGGTTCGGTCATCGCGGGTGTTCTTTCGAATTTGGTCGGCGTTCCGGTTACTCGGCGTCGTGGAAGATGAGGGCTAGGGTGTGGCGGGAGCCGGTGTGGATTTCGCTTACACCGTGGCGGAGGGTGACTCGGCGCCAGGTGCGGGTTGGGGAGGGGACGGGGCGGTCGCGGACGGTGAAGATCATGCCCTGGCCGAGGGTGGGGCGGGCGACCATGGGGCGGGACTGGGCGCGGGGGCGCTGTTCGACGAAGACGTTCTCGCCGCCGGTGAAGTCGGCGTCGGGGGTGTTGAGCATGATGGCGAGTTGGAGGGGGAAGACGACTTCGCCGTAGAGGTCCTGGTGGAGGCAGTTGTAGCCGCCGGGGCCGTAGCGGAGGATCAGTGGGGTGGGGCGGTGTTGGCCCGCGGCGGCGCAGAGGGCGTGCAGGTCGGCGAGGTCGAGGGGGAACGCGGGGGTGCCCAGGCGGGTGGCCCAGGTGTTGGCGACGCGGGCCAGGTGTGGGTAGAACTCGGCGCGGAGGCGGGCGACCGGGTCGGGCAGGGGGTGCGCGAAGTAGCGGTAGACGCCCTCGCCGAACTGGTGGCGGGCCATGACGACGGTACTGCGGAAGCGGTCGAGGTCGTCGAACATGTCGCGGACCGCGGCGCACTCGTCCGGGGTGAGCAGCGGCGGGGTCAGCGCGAAGCCGTCCCGGTCGATGGCGGCGGCCAGCTCTGTCCAATTGAGACTATCGGCTGGGTGGGCGGCTGAGCACATGGTGATGACCTCGCTTGACTGGGGTACCCGGACACCGTAGCCACGGTCGGACCGCGGTGGCCTGTGAGAAGACACGCTGCAACAACACCGGGCGGTCCGGTGTTGTTGCGGATCAGCCGGGTAACCGCGCCAGCAACCGGGCCTGGGCCGGGCCGCCTGCCAGATACCTGCCGGGCTCGAGGATCGTTCGGTGCTGTAAGGAGAACTCGGCTTGGGCAAGCAGCGCGCACACGCGCTCCACCGGCAGGTGGTGGATGTCGAGGCTGATGCCTTCGTGGCCGTAGCCCTCGGTGCGGTGGCGGTGGGTGTCGCCGACGTGGAACGCGAGCTGGAGGTACCCACCGGGCGCGAGGACGCGGGCGAACTCGGCGACCGAACCCTGGACCACATCGGCGAACACGCGCAGCAGAGCGCGATCCAGCACGCTGGTCTCCAGCGCGGGCACCAGTCGGGCGTAGCTCTCGGCGACCGTGTTGTAGGACTCGCGGGTCGCCACCAGGAATTCCTCCACGCGGCGACCGTAGCGGGACCCACCGACAATTCAGGCGCCGCGCAGTTTGCGGATCAGCTCAGGGCGGCGCACCTTCCAGGTGGAGGTGCGCGGGACCTCGTGGAACGGCAGGTGGATCGGGTCGCCGAGGTGGCCGAGATCGCGGACGGCGGTCTGCCAGGCGGTGCGGTCGAGTGGCTGTTCGTCGCGGGTGCAGATGACCGGGGTGGGGCGGTTGTCCACACCGGGGATGATGACGACCTCCCGCAGGTCGGCCAGCCGGGACATCAGGATGTCCTCGATCTCCAGGTTGGAGTCGACGTCGTCGATCTGGTCGACCTCGCGGTCCATCAGGTGCAGCCTGCCGCGCTCGTCGAGCTTGCCCATGTCGCCCATCCGCCACCAACCGTCGTTGAGCTGGGCCTGCCAACGCGCGTCTTCAGCGTGGTAAGTCAACGCGCGTGCGTGGTTGCGCACCTCGATGTACCCGATTGTCCCGCGCGGCACGGGTTTCCCGTCTGGCCCGGTGATGCGGACGCGCACGAAGCCCGGTAATGGGATACCGACACAACGCCCGTCCGCGTTAAGAGCCGACGCCCGGGTGTACCGCTGAAACGACACAGGGCCCGTCTCGGACTGGCCGTAGAACTGGAAGAACATGGGGTTCTTGCGTTCCGACGCGTCGAGCAACCTGCGGATGGTGCGCGGGTGCATCGCGTCGAACGTGGCGCTGTAGTACCGCACGCTGGACAGGGGCTTCCCTGGCGCGGTGTCCATGTATTCCCACTCGATGAACGTGTTCGGCTGGGTCTCCAGCAACCCCGGCCGCGTGCGCACGAACAGCGGTCCGACGGTCTTGGGGTCAGGCGACACGGCGATCACGAGCGGGTTGCCGTAAGAGAGGAAAACGCCAAGTGCGTGATAAAAGCGCGAGTGCACGAACGTCATGCAGAACGCGACAGTCTCCACGCGGCGGATCGGCAACGCGACAAGCTTCTGCGGTACCAACCGGAACCACATGGCACGCGCGCAGTGCACAGCCAGCTTCGGCAATCCCGTAGTGCCTGAGCTGTGTGTGATCAGCGCGGGCTCGAACGGCCCGGTGAGCACCGGCCGCTGCCGAGGCGATCCGGCAAACCGGTCGAGCGACACCGCACCCCCGGCGGGTTCGCCCGACGCGAACAGCACCCCGCGCACCAGCTCGTCGACCCGCAAGCTCGACAGCTTCGCCGGGTCGGTCACCAGCCACGGCCGGTCCAGCCGCTCGACCAGGGCCGCGACGACATGCGGTTCCAGTGCGGGCGAGAGCATCGCGGGGACGGCGCCGATCCGGCCGACCGCGCAGGCCAGCACCGCGATGTCGAAGTTGTCCGTCTTGTGGATGGCGACCTTGTCCCCGGCGCGCACCCCGGCCGCCGCCAGCCGCGCCGCCAGCTCGTCGACCAGCTCGGCCAACTGGTCGACGGTGAGGTCGACCCCCAGGTCGGGGGCCAGTTCCAGCGGCTGGTCCAGGGTGACGGTGACGTGCCCGTACCGGGCCGCCGCGGCCTGGAACATCTGTCCGATGTGGAACACCCGGCGGTCAGCCATCGTGGTCACCCTTCAGCAGGTCCGGGGCCTGGTCGCGGAGCAGGTAGCGGCGCAACTTCCCGCTGGGTGTTCGGGGCAGGCCCGGTACGGTGTGGACCGAGCGCGGCACCTTGAACGGGGCGAGCCTGGCGCGGGCCAGCTCGACCAACTCCTCGGCGAGTCCGCTCGGCGGATGCGGCGCATACGTGACCACGAACGCCCGCAGCTTCGTCTGCCCCAGCTCGTCCGGGACCGCGACGACCCCGGCCTCGCGGACCTCGGGGTGGCTGCTCAGCACGGCCTCGATCTCGGTGGGGGC
This sequence comes from Actinokineospora inagensis DSM 44258, assembly GCF_000482865.1. Lineage (GTDB taxonomy): Bacteria > Actinomycetota > Actinomycetes > Mycobacteriales > Pseudonocardiaceae > Actinokineospora > Actinokineospora inagensis. The sequence goes on from NZ_KI519519.1 coordinate 42,494, forward strand.
CACGGTGATCCCGCCGACCATCTCCATGTCGTCGGCCCGGCCGAAGTGCGTGAACGCGCCGTCGTCGTCGCGGACGACCAGGTCACGGGTGCGGAACCAGCCGGACTGGAGCACGGCGGCGGTCTCGTCCGGGAGGTTGAGGTACTCGGTCATCTGCACCGGCCGCACCCACAGCTCGCCCTGCTCACCGTCGGCGACCGGCTGCCCGGACGAGTCACGCACCTCGACCTCCAGTGCCCCGACCGGCTTACCGATCGACCCCGGCCGGTCGAAGTGGATCGTGTTGGCGGTGATCGCGCACCCCACCTCGGTGGCACCCAACTGGTTGAGCAGCGGCGCGTCAAGGAACTTGCCGACCTTGCCCGCCAGGTCCGCCGTCAACGCCTCACCGCCGGACACGGCCGCGCGCACCGACCCGAACGCGCCCGCGTCGGCCTCGGCGATCAACCGCGCGTACCAGGACGGCACCGAGTACAGCAGTGTCACCCCGTACCGGGTCACCAGCTCCTGCGCGACCTCCGGGGTCGGCCGGTCCTCGACGAGCACGGCGGAGGACCCGGTGTGCAGCGGGAAGACGAAGGTGTTGTTGAAGCCGTAGCCGAAGTACATCTTCGACACCGACAAGGTCACGTCGCCGGAGGTGATGCCGAAGGCACCCTGTCCTACCGCGTCGTGGTACACCTCCAGGCTGTCCTGCCCGTAGACAACGCCCTTGGGGCGACCGGTGGTGCCGGACGTGTAGTACACGTACAACGGCCCATCGGTCTCGACCGGGTCGGCAGCGTTCGCGCTATCAGCCGCGGATAAGAGTTCCTGCGCGGACAGGAAAGAAGACGCCCTCTCTCGTAACGCCTCCTCACCCACCATCAGTACGGCGCCGCTGTCCGACATCTGGAAGCGGTGGTTGTCGGCGGTAAGAGCGGGGTTCACCGGTACCGCTGTCCCGCCCAGCCTGGCTACCGCGAGGAAAGACACCACCCACGCGATGGAGTCCGACAGCGCGATCAGCACCCGGTCCCGTTCACCGACACCCCGCTCGGACAGCACTGTCGCCGCGCGTGCGGCCAACTCGTGCACCTCGCCGTGGGTGTAGCCGCGGCCGGGTGTGTGGAACGCGACCAGATCGTCCCACCCGGCCTCCGCGGACCGTTGCCGCAACCGCGCCGCCAGGTTCATCAGGCCACCGCCTCTGTATCGCTGCCGTCCGTCTCACCCGCATTGACCAGGGTCTGCGCGCCCAACCAGGCGCCTGCCTTGAGCTCCATCTCGGCGAACTCGTCAGCCGGGTCCGAGTCGAGGACGATCGCGCCGCCTGCGCCGACCTGCCACTGCCCGTCGCGCAGCACCCCGGTGCGGATGACGATGTTCAGGTCGGCGGTGCCGTTGCAGGCCAAGAACCCGATCGCGCCGGAGTACACGCCGCGCGGGCCGGTCTCCAGCCGGTCGATGATCTCCATGGTGCGCAGTTTCGGTGCGCCGGTCATCGAGCCGCCGGGGAAGCTCGCGCGCACGCAGTCGACCACATCGGCGCCCGCGCGCAGCGTGCCGCGCACGGTGCTGACCAGTTGGTGCACCGTCGCGTAGCTCTCCACCGCCATCAACCGGGGCACGTGCACCGAGCCGACCTCGCAGATCCGGCCCAGGTCGTTGCGCAGCAGGTCGACGATCATCAGGTTCTCCGCGCGGGTCTTCGCGCTGGCGGCGAGTTCCTCGCACAGCCGCCGGTCCTCGGCCGGGGTGCGCCCGCGCGGCGCGGTCCCCTTGATCGGCTTGGTCTCCACCACCCGGTCCGCGCCGATCTTGAGGAACCGTTCCGGCGACGAGCAGGCGACCTCCATGCCGTCCTCGGCGGAACCGAGCCGCAGGTAGGCCGCGTACGGGGCGGGGTTGCTGCGGCGCAGCCGCCGGTAGAGCTCGAACCCGGTGGACGTGGCCGGGACGGTGGCCATGTTGGTCAGGCAGATCTCGTAGCTCTCGCCGGCGACGAGCTGGCGTTGGCTCTCCGCGATGTCGGCCAGGTAACGGGACCGGCTGGTGCGCAGCCACGGCTCGACGTCGGCGCGGACCGGACGGCGCACCGCCACCCGCTCAGCGCCGCCGACGAACCCGCGCAGCGCGGTACCGGTCGCCGCTGTCCACGACCGGGCCGACGCTTCCGAGGCCGCGCTGCCGTCGCTGAGGGCGAGGACGTACGAGCGGTCGGTCTCGTGGTCGACGGCCACCATCCGGTCGGCGAACAGCCAGTACGCGTCCGGGGTCGCCGCGCGGTGCGGGCCGGGCGCGCCGAGGTCGGACTTCAGCTCGTAGCCGAAATAACCGACGTACCCGCATTGGAAGTCGAAGGGCAGCTCGGTGTCCGACCCGACCTGCCGGGCGGCGAGCTCGCGCTGCAGGTAGTCGAAAACCGTGCCCGGCTCGGTGCGCACGATCCCGCCTGCCCGGACCTCGACCTGGCCGCCCACGTGGTACGACACGGACTCGGCGTGCGGACCGGTGGCGTCACCGTAGAAGGAGAACCGCGAGCGGCCGGGTTCGACGTGCGAGCTGTCCAGCCAGAACGCCTCGGGCGAGTCCCCGTAGAGGCCCGCGAAAGCCGCCTCCGTGTCCACCCTTCCCTCCACAGTGGACACGTGCAGGAAGAACTTGCGGGTGGCGGGTGCCGCGGAGTACTTCGCGCAGGAAGGAGTGGCCACTGTCACCCGTTCGCGAGCCTCACCGCGCTGCCCCCGGGTCAGGTCGGCGAAGTTGGTCACCAGTTCGTGCCCGAACTGGCTCGACACCGACTCAGGGTGGAACTGCACCCCCCACAGTGGACGTTCGCGGTGCCGGATGCCCATCACCACGCCGTCCTCCGCGCGCGCCGTCACCTCCAACGATTCCGGTAACGGCTCCAATACCGCCAACGAGTGGTACCGCACGACGTCGAATCCCTGCGGCAATCCCCGGAACAGGTCCTTACCGTCGTGCTGCACCTGTGACACATAGCCGTGACGCGCGCGGGGGGCCAAGTCGACCACCCCACCCGCGAGGACCGCGATGCCCTGGTGGCCCAGGCACACACCGAGCACCGCTAGCTCTGTCTCCGCCAAGAGCCGCGTGCAGCCGCCGAAGTCGCGCTCTCTACCCGCGTGGCCCGGACCCGGCGAGACCACGACGTTGTCGAACTCGCCCAGGTCGATCCCGGTGAGGTCGTCGTTGGTGCGCACGGTCGGCTCCACCCCGTTCACGCCCGCGATGAGCTGGAACAGGTTGTAGGTGTAGGAGTCGAAGTTGTCGATCAGCAGGGTTCGCATCAGCACTCCGTCGCAGGTCCTGGGTGACAGGTCCGGGGTGTTGGGCCGCGCGGGGACGGTGGGGTGGGGTCAGGCGGTCAGCGGGGTGGGGAGCAACTGTCGGACCTCGGTGAGCACCTGGTGTGCCTGCGGCACGCTCAACCTCGGGTCGCACAAGGTGCGGTACGCCGTCGGTAACGCGGCCTCGTCGGTGGGGCCGCCCGCGCCGAGGCACTCGGTGATGTCCTCGTCGCCGATCTCCAGGTGCACCCCACCCGGCCACTCACCCGCCTCCAGCAGGACCTCGGTGAAACCGGCCCACTCGAACGCGATGTCACCGACCAGCCGGGTCTTCACCCCCGACGCGGTGCGGATCGTGTTGCCGTGCATCGGGTCGCACATCCACACGACCGGGTGCCCGGCGGCGCGGACCGCGGCCACCAGCGGCGGCAGCCTGGCGGCGACCTGGCCCGCGCCCAACCGGGCGATCAGGGTGAGCCTGCCGGGTTCCCGGTGCGGGTCCAGCCGCTCGCACAGCCGCACCAGGTCGTCCGGGGTGGCGGTGGGACCGACCTTGGCGCCGATCGGGTTGTCCAGTCCGGACAGGAACTCCACGTGCGCGCCGTCGAGTTGCCGGGTGCGCTCGCCCAGCCACGGGAAGTGGGTGGACAGCAGCGACCAGGTGCCGGTGTCCTGGTTCGGCCGGGTCAACGCCTGCTCGTACTCCAGGACCAGCGCCTCGTGACTGGTCCACAGCCGGTCGGGACCGGGCAACCGGCCCAGCTCGGCCATCACGTCCGCCGCTGCGCCGTAGGCGGCGACCAGCCTGCGCGGGTCGGCGCGGCGAGCGGCCTCGGTGGGTTCCGGACCGTTCACGATGGACCCGCGGTAGCTGGGCAGCTCACGCCCGTCGACCACCTCGGTCGCCGTGGACCGGGGTTTGCCGAACTGCCCGGCCAGCCGCCCGACACGCACGACCGGGACGCCCATCCACCGCTCCAACCGGCCGGCCAACTCGTGCAGGGTGGTCTGGCGGGCCCGCGCGGCGGCCACACCCTCCGGCCCGAACGGCTCGGCGCAGTCGCCGCCCTGCAGCACGAATCCGCGACCAGCGGCCACCTCGGCGAGCCGGGCGCGCAGCCGCGCCACATCGCGGGACGTGGTCAGCGCGGGCAGTTCGCGCAGCCGCCGGGACGCCTCGGCCAACTCGTCCTGGTCCGGCCACGGCGGCCGTTGTGCCACCGGTAACCCGTGCCAGGACGCCGGGTGCCAGCGCCGGTCCCGTTGCACCGGGATGGCGGTGGGTGCCCCGTTCTGGTTTCGTTGCTGCTGTCGCTCTTGCTGTCGGTCCTGATGTCGTTCGTGCCGCCGGTCGTGCTCCACCGTGCCGTCCACGCGTTTCCCCCCGGTACGAGAGCCCCGTGCCAACCCCGTGCTGTCCTGGTCGCTCTGTGTCTGCCACTGACAGTGTCGGCACCGGCACGGCCCCGTCCGGTCGCTTGGCATGTTCCTGTCAACGGCTTTCGCGACCTTGGCGAGGACGAAAAATGGTGGTGTGGCCACACCTGAGCGCTCACCGGAGAGTCCGGTCGTCCCCGTTCTCGCCCCTGTACTTGTCGTGGGCGCGGGTCCGGTTGGCCTGTCCGCGGCGATCGCCCTGCGGTCGCTGGGAGTGCCCGCGGTGGTGCTGGAGGCCGACGGGCAGAACCGGGAACGGCCCGGCAGCCGCGCCCTGTTCGTGCACCGGGAGTCGTTGCGGCTGTTGGAGTCCGGGGCACCGGGCCTGGCAGGTGAGCTGACCGGGTTCGGCGTCGTGTGGCACACCAAGCGCACCCTGTACCGCGGGCGGGAGGTGTTCGCCAAGACCTACCCGGCGCCACCCGCCGACGCAGCCCCGTTCACCAGCCTGCGCCAGGTCGACACCGAGCGGTTCCTGCGCAAGGCCTGCGAGCAGGCCGGGGCCACCGTGCACTGGGGCGCGCGGGTGAGCGGGCTGCGGGTCGACCCGGACGGGGTCGAGGTGGCCACTGAGGATGGTCGAACCTTCGCCGGCAGCCACGTGATCGCCGCCGACGGCGCCCGCTCGACGGTGCGCCGCGCGCTGGGCATCACCATGTCCGGCGGCCGTTCGGCGGGCTTCCACACGACCGTCGACATCGCCGATCCGGATTTCCCAATGGAGCGGCTGTTCCACTACCACCACCCGGCGCTGGGCAGCAGGCACGTGATGACGGTGCCGTTCGCGGGCGGCTTCCAGGTCGACGTGCAGTGCGCGCCGCAGGACACCGAGGCCCGGTTCAGCACCCCGGAGGCGGTGCGGGAGTGGCTGCCCCGGGTGGTTGAGCGGCGGCACCTCGACCACATCCTGTGGATCTCCAGCTACCGGTTCAACCAGGTCATCGCGGACAGGTTCGCCGAGGGCCGGGTGCTGCTCGCCGGTGAGGCCGCGCACCTGTTCCCGCCGTTGGGCGCGCGCGGGATGAACAGCGGCATCGCCGACGCGTTCGCCGCGGCCGACGCGATCGCGATCGCCCGTGGCGCGCACAACCCCGTGCGGGCGGCCGCCGCCATCAGCGGGTACGACGCCGCGCGCCGGTCGGCCGCGCAGCGCAACAACGCCGCCGTCAGCCAGGCCCTCGCCCACCTGCGGCCCCGGCACTGGCACACGACCGCCAGGCAGCGGGCGGCGGCGGCCCTGTCGTCGGTGGTGCCGAGGTTCGGCGCGTGGCTGGAGAACGCCACCTATGGGCCGAAGACCACCTCCGTGCGGTCGGGGCGGTACTGATGTCCACTGTGGAGTATGTGTTCACCGGCGGAGTGCTTCGACCGGGTGATCTCTGGACGGGCGAGTTGCTCGCCGCCGAGTCCTGGCTGGTGCACGAGGGCGGCGTGCGCGGGCTGCACTGGCACCGGCGCAGGTTCCAGCGGGTCTGCGCGGCCACCGGCCACGACGACCCGGGGCCGTTCTGGTCATCGATGGTGACAGCACTACCGACCACGGGCGCCTGGTTCCCCCGCGCGGAACTGACCCCCAACGGCACCTTCCAGCTCCGAGTGCGCCCAGCGCCTCCGTTGGGGCAGACGATCCGAATCCACCGCGCCGACCATCCGGACGTACGCACGCAACCACGTCGCAAGGGGCCGGATCTCCCGCTGCTGAACAACATCCGCGAGAAGGCACGGGCCGCAGGCGCCGATGAGACCCTCTTGGTCGACGGCGGCGGTTACGTGTTGGAGTCCACGACCGCCGCTGTGGTGTGGTGGGAGGACGACATCCTGTGCGTGCCGGACGACGAGCTACCGGTGCTGGACAGCGTCACCGTCAAAGTTGTGCTCGAACACGCACACGCGATCGGTACCCCTGTCGGGCGGAGGCGACGCAAACCGCACGAGTTGGCCGACAAGGAAACCTGGCTTCTTAACGCGCTGCACGGTCTTAGGCCCGTCGTGTCCTGGCCCGGCCCAGCAGCCCCCGCACCAAGAGCGCCCTACTGGCAACAGGTCTTGGAGTCGCTCCGCAGCCCCTTACCCGGATCGCAGAAAGGCACGTCATGAGCGCAGAGCACTCCCCGGCCTACCGGCTCAACGACCTGATGACCGGGTACTGGAAGACCCAGGCCATCAGCGTGACCGCGCGGCTGGGCATCGTGGACGCGGTGGCGCACGAGCGGCTGAGCAGCGCCGACCTGGCCGAGAAGCTGGCGGTCGACCGGGACAGCCTGCACCGGCTGTTGCTGTTCCTGGTCACCCTGGGTGTGCTCAGCGGCGACGAGCGCACCGGGTACGCCGCCACCGAGGTGGGTGAACTGCTCCGGGTCGACAATCCCGGCACGATGGCGCACTACGCCAAGATCTACGGCGACGAGTTCTACACCGCGTGGGGCCACCTGGAGGGGTCGGTGCGCACCGGCAAGTCGGCGTTCTCCCTGGCGTACGGCCAAGAGCTGTTCCCCTACCTGCAGTCGCACCCGGAGACCTCGCTGAGCTACGAGCGGGCGATGATCGCGGGCGCGAACTTCTTCGGCGAGGTCGACACGGTCTACCCGTTCCCGGAGACCGGGCTGGTGGTCGACATCGCCGGTGGCCACGGGCTGCTGCTGCGCCAGATCCTGGCCAAGCGGCCGGAGCTGCGCGGGATGCTGTTCGACCGCCCCCAGGTGATCGCCGAGGCCAAGGAGCACGGCTTCCTCGGCGACTTCGCCGACCGCTGCACCCTGGTCGCGGGCGACATCTTCGAGACCGCCCCCACCGGCGGCGACATTTACCTGATGTCCCGGCTGCTGCACTGCTTCGACGACGCGGGCTGCCTGGCGCTGCTGGGCAACTGCCGCGACGCCTTCGCCACCGGCACCCGCCTGCTGATCGTGGAGCGCCTGCTCCCCGAGGACGGGCAGGTCTCGCTGACCCCCGGCTACAACATGCACATGCTGGCCGTGATGGGCCAGGGCCGCGAACGCACCCGGTCGCAGTTCGCCGACCTGCTGGCCCAGACCGGTTTCCGGCTCGACGGCGCGCACGCCCTGCCGCTGGACGCCTACGTGCTGGCCGCCACCCGGGTCTGAGCCCGAGCGATCAGCCGGTCGGCGAGCACCACGAGCCCACCGGCCACTGCCTGCACGGCGGCGAGCACCAGCAGCACACCACCGAGCCCCTGGGACCGCAGCAGCACCACGACCTGCGGTCCCAGGCTGGCCCCCAGGAGCAGGGCGAAGGTGTAGACCGAGATGCCGGTCGCGCGCGCCGCGCCCGCCATCGACCCGACCAACTCGGTCAGGCCGGGCGAGATCAGCGCGATGGCCGCCACGTAGACCAGCAGCAACGCGCCCAACAGCACGACCCCTGGCGCGGACAGGGCGGCCAGCACGACCAGAACGGCGGCCGCCACGAACAGCGCCAGCGAGGTCCGGCGGGTGGCGCGGAACCGGCTCAACCAGGCCGTGATCAGCGGGATGAGGACCATCGCGGGCAGCGCGCTGGCCCGCAGCAGGAAGAACTCGTGCGGGCCGCCGACGAGCGCGGCGGGGGCGAGGACCTGCAGAGCGGTGTAGACACCCACGAACCCGCCGAGCACGGCCAGGGTCGCGAGGTAGAGCAGCGACAGTTCGGGGCGGACCACGAGCGACCCCATCGCCTTGAAGGACCCGCTCAAGGTGAGCGTGCCGCCTGCCGTGTCCGGTCGCATGACTTGGCGCAGCGCCAACATGATGACCAACAACAGGACCGCGTTCGCGTAGAACACCGCGCGCCAACTACCCAGGCCGGACAGCAACTGCGCCAGCAACTGCCCGACCACGGCCGCGGCGAGGAACGACGTGACGAGGAACGCCACCGCGCTCGGACGGCGGCGCGGTTCGATCCGCTCGGTGAGGTAAGCCAGCGCGGCGGGCGAGAACGCGGCCGCGCCCAACCCCTGCACAGCGCGCAGCACACCACCTACGGCCAACGAGTCCGAATAGCCGATGAGCACTGTGGCCACCGCCATCACCGACAGCCCTATCGTGATGACCGTGCGGCGACCGAACCTGTCCGCCAGCGGTCCCGTGAGCAGGAACCCGCTGGCGTAAGGGATGCCGAAGAACGTTGTTGTCGCGGTGGCCGCACCGACCGTGGTGTGCCAACTCGACGCGATGTCCTGCAACAGCGGGATCACCGCGTACAACTGCCCGACGATGACAAGACCGGCGACCGTCATCACCGACACGGTGCGCCAGAACGGCGCCCAGTCAGACCGTTCCGACCCCACTTCAGACACCACTGCTCCCCCACTCACGCGGCGGCCGATCCTACATAGTTCTCGGAGAAGCTCGTCATCGCCGCCTGCGACCCGGCCAGGTAGCGCAACCTGGCCTCCCTGAACCGGAACTGCATGTTCTGCTCGTCCGGGAACCGGTGCAGCAGCCCGGTCATCCAGTCGGAGAACTCCTCGGCCCGCCACACGCGACGCAGGCACGTCCGGGTGTAGCCGTCCAAGCCCGACCTGTCGCCCTTGGTGAACCAGTCCGCGAGGGCCTCCGCCAGCACACGGACGTCGGACATCGCGAGGTTGAGGCCCTTGGCGGCGGTGGGCGGCACGATGTGGGCGGCATCGCCCGCCAGGAACACGTTGTGGTGGCCCATCGGTTCGGACACGAACGACCGCATGGCGGTGATGCCCCGCTCGATGATCGGCCCCTCGGTGAGCTCGTGCCCCAGACCGGTCGCCAGCCGGGTGTGCAGCTCCTCCCAGACCCGGTCGTCCGGCCAGTCCGCGAGCGTGTCGGTCGGGTCGACCTGCAGGTAGAGCCTGCTCACCTCGGGCGAACGCATGCTGTAGAGCGAAAAACCGCGCTCGTGGCAGGCGTACACCAGTTCCTTGATCGCGGGCGGCGCGTCGACCAGCACGCCGAGCCACGCGAACGGGTACGTGTGCCGGTAGGTGCGCACGGTCGACGTGGGCAGGCTCGGGCGGGTCACCCCGTGGTACCCGTCGCAGCCGACGACGACATCGCACCGCACCTCGACCCGCTCACCGTCGAGTTCGAAGCGCAGCACCGGGTTCTCCGGGTCGGTGACAGTGACATCGCGCGCCTCGAAGTGCAACGGCGCCTTGCCCAGCCGCGCGGCGATGAGGTCTTTGACGACCTCGGCCTGCCCGTACATCCACACCGCGCGCCCGGACAAGTCCGCGAACGGCAACCGCACCGCCTCGTCGACGAACCTCAGCTCGAAGCCGGTGTGCACCGCCGCCAACCGGTCCAACCGGTCCGCGACACCGGCATCGCGTAAGAGCTCCACCGTGCCCTGCTCCAACAATCCCGCTCTTACCCGCTTTTCCACGTAGTCCCGCGAGCGGTGCTCGACGATGACCGAATCGATGCCCGCCAGCTCCAGCAGCCTGCCGAGCAACAACCCGGCGGGACCCGCGCCGACGATCCCCACCCGCGTCCGCCAGACAGCCACCGCACACCCTCCCGTCCGCTCCCCCAGCCCAGGTCAGCCGGGTCCATGGTCGGGGACCGCGGCCACCGCCCAGCGGCTCTGACAGCTTCCTGTCACCCGGAAAACCAACCAGGGCTCGATCCGGTAGTTTTTGCCCATGACCGAGGCTCGCATCAACCTGGGCAAGGCCTGGCCCGAGGGCTACCGGGCACTGTTCGCCTTCCACTCCGCGGTGGTCGAATCCGGGCTCGACCCGAAGATCATCCAACTGATCTTCACCCGCGGCTCGCAGATCAACGGCTGCGCCTTCTGCCTGGACATGCACACGCTGGACGCGCTCGCCGCGGGCGAGACCACCCAGCGCCTGCTGCTGCTCGACGCCTGGCGCGAGGCCGACTTCTACACCCCGGAGGAGCGCGCCGCCCTGGCGCTCACCGAGGCCATCACCAACGTGGCCACCAGCCACGTCCCCGACGACGTCTACGCCGAGGCCGCCAAGGTCTTCGACGAGGCGACCCTGGCCAAGGTCATCATGGCCGCCACGCTCATCAACGCCTGGAACCGCACCGGCGTCACCCAGCGCAAGGCCCCGGGGCAGTACACCCCGCAGCCGCAGGGCTGACCGCCACCAGGGCCTGACCACCCCCGTCACCGGCCGGTCCGCCGGCCGGTGACCCGCACCCGGTCACCCCGCCGGCCAGAATCCGGACCCGCCACCGCACTGCTCGGTCGAGTACACAGCACGGTCGAATACTCAGCGCGGTTGAGTACACGGCGCGGTTGAGTACACGGCGCGGTCGACAGCGGGATCAGCATCCCGGCGCGGACACCGAGTCGAGCCACGGGCCGCGACCCTGAGCCGCGCGAATCACCGCAGGCCCCCAGGCTTCCTCGTCGCGGACGCGACCGGGCCGAAGTCCACCGTGGCCGGTCCGGCCCGGCGACTCCCGCACCTGTTCACGGCATCTGGGGGGCTGTCAGTGCTGTCCGGAAGAGTGTCCCGAAGGCTGTTCCTGCGCGCCTCCGGCGTCGCCGCCATCGCGGTCGGACTGCCCGCCGCCGCCCAGGCGAGCCCGGCGAGCTGGGACCGGCTGCGCCGCCGGTTGGGCGGATCCCTCGTGCTGCCAACAGATCCGGGTTACCCGGTGGCGAAACGGCTGGCCGCCGCGCAGTTCGACTCGCTCAACCCGGCCGCCGTCGCCTACTGCGGTTCGCCGCGCGATGTCGGTGAGTGCCTGCGGTTCGCCGCGCACGAGGGCGTCGAGTTCGCGGTGCGCAGCGGTGGGCACAGCTTCCTCGGCTGGTCCTCGGGTCCCGGCCTGGTGGTCGACGTGTCCCGGCTGGACTCGGTCACCGTCGTCAGCCCGCACTCGGTCCGGGTCGGCGCGGGTGCCACGGCGGTCGACGTCAGCGTCGCGCTCAACCCGTACGGCCTGTCCACCCCGTCCGGTCTCTGCCCGACGGTCGCGCAGGGCGGCTTCATCTCCGGTGGCGGCCTCGGCTGGCAGACCCGGCTGCACGGCCCCGCCAGCGACCAGGTGACGGCCGCGCGGGTCGTCTTGGCCGACGGCCGGGTCGTGCGCGCGAGCCACCGGGACGACCCCGATCTGCTGTGGGCGGTGCGTGGCGGTGGTGGCGGGAACTTCGGCGTGGTAACGGAGTTCGAACTGCGCCCCGCCCCGGTGACCCGGGTGGCGTCGTTCAGCCTGAGCTGGCCGTGGGACCTCGCGCCGAAGGTGATCGCCGCGTGGCAGGCCTGGATCGCCGCGCAGCCCGCCGAGCTGACCTCCGGCATGGGCGTGCTGCTCAACGACGCCGCCCCGGACAAGGCGCCGATCACCGTCGCCTCCGGCGCGCACTTCGGCACCCTCGCCCAGGCGCAGGCCGCCGTCGACGAGTTCGTCGCCGCCGTCGGCACCGCGCCGCTGGCCCGGCGCGTCGAGGACATCCGCTATGACCAGGCCCTGATGCGCCTGTGGGGCTGCGCCGACAAGACCTCGGCCCAGTGCGACCTGGTGCAGCACAACCCCGAGGCGACCCTGCCCCGGCAGCAGTACATCCACCACCGCAGCCGGATGTTCACCGACGTCTGGCCGTCCTCTGGTATCGACGCCGCGTTGACCGCGTTCAACGCCGACCGCCGCGCGGGCCAGTACCGCTGGCTCGGTTTCCTGGCGTTGGGCAAGAACGCCAACGCGATCCCGGTCGACGCCACCGCCTACCCGCACCGCGACACGAGCTTCTTCAGCGTCTACTCGGTGGGCCTCACCGTCGCAGACCCCAATGCCGAGGAAGTCGCCCTCGCCACGGCCTGGGTCGACGCGGGTTTCGCCGCCGTCGACCCCCACTCCAACGGCCACACCTACCTCAACTACCCCGATCCGGCCCTCCCCGATTGGCGCAACGCCTACTACGGCCGCAACTACCCACGGTTGACCCGGGTCAAGCGGGCCTACGACCCACACGGACTGTTCCGACTGCCACAGGGAATCACCGCCAGGTAGGGCGGTCGGCGGCTACCCCTAGGCCACCGCGACCCCCCTAACCGGACAGGACCACCGGTCAGACCAGGCCGCGTTCCTGCGCGAGCATCCCGGCCTGGAACCGGGAGTCCGCGCCGAGGTCACGCATGATCGCCGCCACGTGCCGCCGGTACGTGCGCACCGAGATGCCCAGCTTGCGCGCGGCCGTGTCGTCGGTGTGGCCGCGGCCGAGCAGGGTCAGGATCTCCTGCTGCAGCTCGGCCCCGGTGATCCCGTCCAGCGGTCCCTGGTAGCGCGAGAGCGCCGCCTGCCAGCCGAGCGTGAACAGTTCGCGGACCGCCGCGACCACCCCGCTGTGCCGCAGCACGGTCGGCGCCACGTCGTCGGTCAGACCGGGTGGGAAGACGACCGCGCGGTGGTCCACGATGATCACGTCCGGCATCGCGCGCGGGACCACTTGGACCTCGACGGTGGGCTGGGCCAGTTCGACCATGCTCAGCTCACCGGCCGCGCACACGTTCTCCCGCGCGCACAACACCTGGACCGACGCGCCGCGCCCGGCGACCCCGGCCAGCAGCGCCACGGTCGCCCGCGGCGTCAGCGGCAACACCCCGTCGCGCCAGACCACCGCCACGTGCTGCCGGGCGGCGTGGACGAGGTCTTCGGCGCGTTCCCCCCTGGCCGCCACGGGTAAGGCACCACCACGACGGCACGACAACATCCCACTGGTCATTCAATCCCCCAACTGAAGATCAGAGCCGGTGATCCCCCAAGCCATCGCAGCACATGGTGGCATGGCCCTAACCACCCGTCAACAACGCCGGGATGTCGGGAAATCACCCTTGCCACCCCCCTTGAATGGCGCTCGACTTAGCCCTTTCCCAGCGGAATGAACGGGATCTACTCCCATTGCTGGAATCGCGTGCTCCGACCTTTCCGGTGGGCCGGACAGTGCCCTGAGCTGGGTCGACGGAGTCGACGGCGGGGGTGCAAGGGGTGGTCCGGGGTCACCCCTACCGCCGTCACCCGGTCAAGTGACTTCCACCGGGCGGACCCGGCTGTCCGTGCTGCGAACAACACCGAAATACCCTCGAATGGGCGTTGCCCACCGCATCGCCATCACTGCACGTATCCACCACTAGTGGTGATTTCTCGGCCGTCCACACGTGCGCCCGGTGACCTTTCCGGAAAGGTGAGCCACCGTCAAGGCGACTATTGGGGGTCGGGTTCCCGGCCCATTCGACTCGCCCGAACGGCGCAATCCGGCGCGGTCCGCCGCGGTTCGGGTTCACCGCCGATGCCCGGTGGCACCTCTTCAGTGATACCGAGTGGGGTGAGAGTTGTGCGCAAGAAGTGGATCGGCGTCCTCGCCGTCGTCGTGCTGGTCGTGGCGGCGGCAGTGGTAGGCATCGGCGTGGCCGGGTGGCTGCCCCAGTCGCCGGGGACCGACACGGTCGACCGCAGCCAGCCCGCCGTGCTGCAGGCCGTGCGCGACCTGAGCGAGTACCACGCCGCCGCGGGCGACTACCAGGTCGTGGTCGACATCGAGAAGGACGTGCGCTACGTGCCCGCGGAGATCGCCGGTGAGCGCACGCTGTTCGTGGCCGCGGGCAGCGTCGACGCGTTCGTCGACTTCCGCGGCTTGGCGGACAACGCGCTCACGGTGGACGAGCAGCACAAGACCGTGCAGGTGCGCCTGCCGAAGGCCCAACTGGGCAAGCCGAACCTGGACAACCAGCGCAGCTACGTCTACCGGCAGGACCGCGGCCTGTTCGACCAGTTGAGCGCCCTGGTCAGCGCCCCGGAGGACCAGCGGGAGTTCTACACCGCGGCGGAGAAGAAGATCAGCGAGGCCGCGCAGAAGTCGGGGCTGACCGACCGGGCGGAGAAGAACACCCTGTCGATGCTGACCGGCATGTTCTCCACCCTCGGCTACCACGTCACGCAGGCACCCCAGGGCCGGTAACCCTCCACACAGGACGCCCCCCGCCCAACGAGGACGGGGGGCGTCTGTGCTGTGCGGGCCTCTTACGGCAACACGCGCGGGTCCGCGTGCAGGCGGTCGGTCAACCGGACGGTGATGAACTCGTTGTTGTCCGGCTTGCCCGGCGTACGGCCTGACGAGAACGGGAAGTTGTTGTCGTTGAGGACCGCGATGGTGCGATCGTCGAGGATGGCGATGTCCTCGATGGTCTGGAACGGGAAGGTGAACGGGTCCGCGAACCCACCCAGGTGCCGCGGGTTGGCCAGGTTCAACAGGTCTGCCACCAACGTCTTGTCCACCTTGCCGTCGTGGTCACGGTCGCGCTTGTCGATGAGGTACACGCGCTTGAGCTTCGCGTCGGCACCCTGGCCCCCGTCGCGTTCGATGACGAGGAACCTATCGCGGTCGACCGTCGTAAGATCGCCGATGGAGTTACTCGGCGCGTCGAGCTGGTAGAACCAACGCTTGCCGGTAAAGCTACCGGAGGCCACGTCGAACTCGTTGAGCCGCAAGGCCCCCGCCGGGTCACCGGCGACCGTGCCCTCCAGCAGACCATAGAGCGTCTTGCGGTCCGGGGAGATGGCCAACCCCTCGAACCCCTTGCTGCTGTTCAGGTTCGGTGTGCCCGCCGGGTTCTCCGGCGCGAACACCCCGGGCAGTTGCACCGGCGCGGACAACAACCGGCCCGCCCGGTCGAAGTGCAACAGGTACGGACCGAACTCGTCGCCGATCCAGTACGTCCCGTCCGCCGCCCGCACGATCGACTCGACGTCGAAGTCCGCGCCGGTGAGCACCCGGTCCGGCCGGGTCAGCGGCTGCGGCGCCTTGTGGTTCGGGTCGGTCAGGTTGATCCCGCCCACCACGTCGACCGCGCCGGTCCGCAGGTCCGGGGCGATCCGGTGGATCCGCAGCACGAAGTCCGCGCTGTTGGCCTTGGTGCCGTACCCGTTGTCCGACAACACGTCGTACGTGCCGTCGCTGTTGCGCACGATGCCGCTGAACCCCTGCACGGGCTGATCGGCGAACGGCGGCACGATCCCGTTGATCGGGCTCGTCCCCAGCGCGGCGCCGGACGGGTCGCTCGCCGACACGTAGGTCTCGGCGGGCAGCGCCGCGAACCCGGTCAGGCTCGCTTGTCCGAACCCGTGGTCGCCGCGGTCGGGCGCGGCCGAACTGGGCGCGACGAACAGCGCGCCACACACACCGACCACGGCGACGGACGCGCCGATGGACAGAGATCTCCGCATACCTCTCCCCTTCTCCGCTGACACCCCCGATCGCCCGCACGCTAGAGACCCCAGGTGAACGCCGCGTGACCCCCGTCCGCACACGGGACGCCCCAGCCGGTCGCGCACGAAATCGCCCACCAGTACTCCTGGGCCACCCGGGTCAGGCGAGTTGGCCGCCGTCGATGGTAAGAGTCGTACCGGTGATGTGTCCGGCGGCCGGGCTTGCCAGGAATGTAACCGCGCCGGCGATGTCGTCCGCGGACCCGTAGTAGCCCAGTGCACTACGACCCCTCTGCGCTTCCGCCGCCGGACCGGTGGCCGGGTTCATGTCCGTGTCGGTGGAACCCGGCTGGACCAGGTTCGCGGTGATGCGGCGCGGGGCGACATCGTGGGCAAGACCCTTGGTGAAACCGAGGAGAGCGGACTTGGTCATCGCATAGAGGGCGTAACCGGGCTGGAAGACCTTCTCCGCGAGGTTGCTGCCGATGGTGATGACGCGGCCGCCGTCGCGCATCACCGGGAGGGCCGCGCGGGTGCCGATGAACACGGCACGGACGTTGACGTCGAGGAGTTCGTCCAGGTCGGCGTCGGTCACGTCGGCGATGTGACCGCCACGGCCGAGTCCGGCGTTGTTGACCAAGATGTCGAGGCCGCCGAGTTCGCCCGCGGCGGAGGTGACGGCGGTGGCGACGGACTCCCGGTCGGCGGTCGGGGTCTTGAAGGTGAGCGCGCGCCGCCCAAGAGCGGTGATCTCGTCGGCGACCGCGTCGGCCAGTGCCGCGTTGGTGTTGTAGGTCAGGGCGACGTCCGCGCCCGCTCGCGCCAGGTGCCGGGCGATCGCCGCGCCGATCCCCCGGCTGCCGCCGGTGACGAAGGCGACCGAGCCCGCGAGCGGTCCGTGCTGTGCCATCTGAGCATCCCCTAATTCCGCATCGAACGTTACACAAATACCCAACACCGGTACCATGGCCGTTGTCAACCACGAAGGGAGCGCCGATGCCGGGGCCGGGTCGCCCACGCGCGTTCGACCGCCAGGCCGCGCTCTGGACCGCGACGCGGCTGTTCTGGGAGCGCGGCTACGAGGGCGTGTCGATCGCCGACCTCACCGCCGCCATGGGCATCGGCACGCGCAGCCTGTACACGGCCTACGGCTGCAAGGAGGCCCTGTTCCGCGAGGCCGTGGCGCTCTACGCCACGCTCGACGACACCCGCCGCTACTGCGAACTGCCGACCGCGCGCGAGGCCGTCGAGCGGTTGCTGCGCCACCGCGGCGACGGTTACGCCGACCCGGCCACTCCCCCGGGCTGCATGGTCGTGCTGTCGGCGACCAACCTGAGCGCCGACAACGAGGCCATCCGCGAGTTCCTGGCCGAGTTCCGGCGGGCCGACCGGGTGCTGCTGGTCGACCGGCTCGCCACGGCCCGCGCTGACGGCGAGATCACCGGCGACCCGGCGACCGTGGTCGACTTCTACCTTTCAGTCCTTTATGGAATGTCGATCCGGGCGAGGGACGGGGCGTCGGCGGCCGAGCTGGGCCGGGTCGTCGACTCGGCGATGCTGGCCTGGGCGGCCCTGGCCTGCGGTTGACCACATGCTGGGAGGCCGTGTCCCGCCCGGTGAACCGGTTGCCACGCAGGCGAAGCACGGTCAAGGCGGGGTTCGGCACCGTCCGCGATGTGGGAGCGCCATTCAGTGCGTGAGAGCGCGGTTAGCGTGGCAGGGCCGATGCCCGTCGTACCGCTGGAGGCCATCCGTGTTCGGGCCCGCCTTACGTCCACTCCGCGCCGTCGGGCTGATCGCCCTGCTCGGGCTCGCCGCCTGCGGCACGCCGACCGCCGCGGACCCCGGTGCCGCCGGGCCGCCGCGCCCCGGTGGCACCCTGCGGTTGGGCATCTCGTCCAACCCGGACTGCCTGGACCCGCAGCAGATCGGCACCAACGCCGGGCTCAACGTGGGCCGCCAACTGGTCGACTCGCTGACCGACCAGGACCCGACCTCCGGCGCGATCACCCCGTGGCTGGCCGAGAAGTGGGACGTCTCCCCCGACTCGACCGGCTTCACCTTCCACCTGCGCCAGGGCGCCACGTTCGCCGACGGCACACCGGTCGACGCGGCCGCGGTCAAGGCCAGCTTCGACGGCATCAAGGCACTCGGCGCGAAAGCCCAGCTCGGGTCCGGCTACCTGGCCGCGTACAAGGGTTCCACCGTGGTCGACCCGAGCACCGTGCGGATCGACTTCACCGCGCCGAGCGCGCAGTTCCTGCAGGCCAGCTCGACGATGTCGCTCGGCGTCCTCGCTCCCGCCGCGTACGCGAAGTCACCGGAGCAGCGCTGCCAGGGTGACGGGTTGGTCGGGTCCGGCCCGTTCGTCTTCGAGAGCTTCAAGTCCAACCAGCAGATCGTGCTCACCAAGCGCAAGGGGTACGCCTGGGGTTCGCCCCTGTGGCGGCACCAGGGTGCGGCGTACCTGGACCGGGTGGAGTTCCGCATCGTGCCCGAGCCGGGGGTGCGGACCGGCAGCCTGGGGTCGGGCCAGTTGGACGCGATCACCGACGTGCAGCCGGTCGACGAGCCGCAGTTCGCGGGCAACGGGTTCACCGAGCCGGTGCGCGCCAACCCGGGCATCGTCTTCAACCTGCAGGCCAACGTGACGCGCGGCGTACTGACCGACGCGAAGGTGCGGCAGGCGGTGCAGAAGGGTGTCAACCGGCAAGAGGTCACCGACACCGTGTTGACGAAGAACTACAAGCCCGCCACGAGCATCCTTGGCTCGGCGACACCGTTGTACACAGACCTGTCAGCGTCGCTCGCCTACGACCCCGATGGGGCTAAGAAGCTGCTGGAGGACCAAGACTGGACACCGGGGCAAGACGGTATCCGCGTGAAGAACGGGCAGCGCTTAACGGCGAAGGTAGCGTTCTCCGCAGTGTTCAACCAGAACCAGAGCGTCCTGGAGCTCGTACAGCAGCAACTGCGCAAGATTGGCTTCGACCTGCAGATCGAGCTGCACACCACGGCGGAAACGCAGGCCTTGACGCTGGCGGGCAACTACGACTTCCTCTGGTACAACACGACCCGGTCTGATCCGGACATCTTGCGCCAACTGTTCTCGACGAAGTCAGGCAACCGCAGCAAGCTCACCCCCGGCGATCCGTTGGACGCGGCGCTGGACAAGCAAGCAGCGACCGTTGACCCTGTCGTGCGCAAGCCCGCGGTGGCCGACGCCCAGCGGATCATCCTGGATCAGGCCTACTCGATCCCGGTGTTCGAGCTGACCCAGGTGTGGGGTCTGGGGCCTAAGGCGCACGACGTGGACTTCGAGGGGTCTTCGCGAATGCGGCTGTTCGACGCGTGGGTGTCGGGATGACTGGCCTGCCACGCCGCCTGCTCCAAGCGGTGGTCGTGCTGTGGGCGGCGTTCACGGTGTCGTTTGTGATTCTGTACCTGCTACCGGGTGACGCGGTCCTGGCCAAGCTCGGCGCGTCCGAGGGCGGTCTTACCGCGTCGGCCGCCGACCTGACCAGGGAACGCGCGGCCTACGGGCTCGACGACCCGCTGCTCGTGCAGTACGGCAAGCGGTTGCTGGCCGCGTTGCACGGCGACTTCGGGCGCTCCATCACCACTGGCGAGAACGCCACCTCCCTTGTGCTGAACGCGTTGCCGTCCACGTTGGCGATAGCCGGGCTCGGGCTGCTGTTCGCGGTCCTCTTCGGCGGCTCTGTCGCGGTGCTGAGCACGTACACCCGGTCGCGGTGGCTCAGCCAGGCGCTGTCGACGCTGCCCCCGCTCGGCAACTCCCTCCCGACGTTCTGGGTGGGGTTGATGCTGATCCAGGTGTTCTCGTTCCAGTTGGGGCTGGTACCGGCGTTGGGGTCGAGCGGGTTCGCGTCGCTGGTCCTGCCCGCGGTGACGTTGGCCCTACCGACCGGCGCGGTGATCGGTCAGGTGCTGGCCAAGAGCCTGCGAACACAGCTCTCGGAGCCGTACGTCGAGATCGTGCTCGCCAAGGGCGCCTCGCGCGCGAGAGTCCACTTCGGACACGCGTTGCGCAATGCCGCGCTGCCCGCGCTGACGCTGGTCGGCGTGGTCACGGGCACCCTGCTGGCGGGCTCGGTGGTCACCGAGTCGGTGTTCTCCCGGGACGGTATCGGCCGGGTCACGGCGACGGCGGTCGGCAGCCAGGACATCCCGGTGGTGCAGGCGGTCATCGTGCTGGCGGCGTTGTTCTTCGTGACCATCAACCTGGTCGTGGACCTGCTGTACCCGGTCCTCGACCCCCGGGTGCGGACGGTGGCGCGTGTCTAGCATCGCGGTGCGACAAGAGATGAGCTTCTACCTGCGTCGCCCAGGTTTGGTGCTGTCCGTAGCGGTAGTGGCGTTCGTGCTCTTGTGCGCGGTAGCACCAACGCTGTTCACGGGCCAGGACCCACTCGCGGGTGTACCGGCGGAAAGATTGCAGGGACCGTCCGCGCGACACCTGTTCGGCACCGATGAAACCGGACGCGATGTGTTCACCCGGGTCGTGCACGGGTCAGCACTGTCCCTGCAGGCAACCGTGCTCGCTGTCCTGGTGGCCTTGGTCATCGGGGCCGGGTTGGGCCTGCTCGCCGGGAGCCGGGGCGGCTGGGTCGACTCGCTGGTGATGCGCGTGGTCGACGTGTTGCAGGCCGTTCCCGCGATCCTGCTGTCCTTGGCGCTGGTCACCGCGCTCGGGTTCGGCACGACCAACGTCGCCATCGCGGTCGGAGTGGCGAACGTGGCCACTTTCGCGCGGCTCACGCGCGCCGAGGTCCTGCGTGTGCGCACCGGCGCCTACGTGGAGGCAGCACGCGCGTCCGGGGTGCGCTGGAGCGGTGTGCTCACCCGGCACGTGCTGCCGAACGCGGTCGGCCCCGTGCTCGTGCTGGCCACGCTGACCTTCGGTACCGCGGTGTTGGAGGTCTCCGCGCTGAGCTTCCTCGGTTACGGCGCGACGCCGCCGACCCCCGAGTGGGGCTCGCTGGTCGCGGGTGGCCGCAACTTCCTCGCGACCGCGTGGTGGATGACCACGTTCCCCGGTCTCACCGTCGCCGCCGTGGTGCTCGCGACCAACCGCATCTCCCGCGCCCTGGACAACGAACGGACCCCGGAGTGAACGCGTTACTGGAGATCCAGGGTCTCGCGGTGAACTACCACACCCGCTCCGGCCTGGTGCCCGCCGTGCGTGACGTAAGCCTGACCGTTAGCCCCGGCGAGATCGTCGCGGTGGTAGGGGAATCCGGCTCCGGTAAAAGCACAACAGCCCACGCCGCGATCGGCCTCTTACCGCGCGGTGGACGTATTGCGACAGGCAGCATCACCTTCGCCGGACGGGACCTGACCGGGCTAACCGACCGGCAGTGGCAGCGGGTACGCGGCACGGACATCGCATTGATCCCGCAAGACCCCACGGTGTCCCTGGACCCGGTGCGGCGCGTCGGTGACCAGGTGGCCGAGGTGCTGCTCGTACACCGGTTGGCCGGTCGGCGAGCCGCCGCGAGCCAGGCCGTGGAGTTGTTGCGGCGCGCGGGGATCAGCGAACCGGAGCGACGGGCACGCCAGTACCCGCACGAACTGTCCGGTGGTCTGCGGCAGCGGGTGCTGATCGCGATCGCGCTGGCGGGCAGGCCCAGGCTGATCATCGCCGACGAGCCGACATCCGCGCTCGACGTGACCGTGCAACGCGAGATCCTGGACCACCTCGCGCACCTCGCGGGCGAGTCGACGACCGCGATCCTGCTGATCACACACGATCTCGGCGTCGCCGCCGACCGCGCGTCCCGCATTGTCGTGATGTCCCAGGGTCAGATCGTCGAATCCGGCCCCACCAAGGAAATCCTCGCCGCGCCAACCCACACGTACACGCGCGAGTTGCTGTCCGCCGCTCCCAGCCTCACCCGCGAACCACTACGACCTCGCCGACAAGGCACAGACGTCCTCTTAACCGTCAACAGCGTGTCCAAGTCCTTCGACGGTCGCACCAGGGTGGTCGACGACGTCTCCTTCGCTCTTACCCGGGGCACGACTCTGGCCCTGGTAGGGGAATCCGGCTCCGGTAAGACCACCACGGCCCGTATGGTCGTGGGCCTGGAAACGCCCGACGACGGCACAGTCACCTTCGACGGCAACGACATCACCGACCTCACCCGTGAGGAGCTACGCCGCCTCCGTAGGCGCTTCCAACTCATCTACCAGAACCCTTACGCCTCACTGAACCCGCGCTTCACCATCGAAGACGTCATCACGGAACCACTCCGAGCCTTCAACGTCGGCACCAAACGCGACCGTCGAGCCCGTGCAGTGGAGCTACTCGACCAGGTCGCCCTCCCCGCTGACACCCTCGCCCGCAAGCCTGCCGAGCTCTCCGGTGGTCAACGCCAACGCGCGGCGATCGCTCGCGCCCTCGCCCTGCACCCCGATCTACTGGTCTGTGACGAGCCGGTGTCCGCGCTGGACGTGTCCGTGCAGGCTCAGATCCTGCGGCTGCTGGTACGGCTCCAAGAGGAGTTGGGCTTGACGTACCTGTTCATCACGCACGACCTGGCCGTCGTCCGCGAGATCGCCGACCACGTCGCCGTCATGCACAACGGCCGCGTCGTCGAACACGGACCGGCCGACGACGTACTCGAAAGCCCCCGCGAGCAGTACACGCAAGACCTGCTCGCAGCCATCCCCGGCCGCACAACGGTGGACCAGGTCAACTCCGACCTGATGTGACCGGCTCGGGTTCGCGCAGCAACCCCAGGTCGATCAGGCTCCGCGCCGTGTCGACGATGACGTCCTCGTTCGGGCGTGGGTGCCACCCCAGCAGCCGGACGGCCTTGTCGTGCGACGCCCGCCGGTGCTTGCCCAGCAGCGGGACCATCGGCCGCAGCGGCTTGTGCAGCACCGCCGAGACCCGCACCAGCCAGTTCGGCAGTGCCCTGGTCGGCACCCGGGCGGCCGCCTGACCCAGGCGTTCCCGCAGCACAGCGGCCAGTTGCGGCATCGTCAGGTAGTCGCCTGCCACCGCCAGGAACCGCTGCCCCGCCGCGTTCGGGTCGACCATGGCCCGCACGTGCAGGTCGGCCACGTCCCGCACGTCCACCAGGGACGTCGACAACTGCGGCATCCCGGGCAGCTCCCCGTCGAGCAAGCGCCGGATGAGATCGATGGAACCGGCGTAGTCGGCGCTCAGCACCGGCCCGAAGATCCCCACCGGGTTGATGACCGCGAGCTCAAGGGCACCGCCGTCGTGCTCGACGAAGTCCCAGGCCGCCCGTTCCGCCAGCGTCTTGGACTTCACGTACGGCGTGATCCCTGGCCCGGTCAGATCGGTCCAGGTCTCCTCGGTGTACGTCCGGTCGGTCTGCGGGTACCCGTACCCCACCGCCGCGAACGACGAGGTCAGCACGACCCGGCGGACGCCGCCGTCCCGCGCCGCCCGCAACACGCGCAGCGCCCCCTCCCGCGCGGGCACGATCAGGTCGTCCTCGTGCTTCGGGGCCTTCGGCGGGAACGGCGAGGCCACGTGCAGCACGTACGCGCAGCCCTCGACCGCCGCGCGCCAACCCTCGTCGGCCAGCAGGTCGGCCAGGGTGATCGACAGGTGCTCGTCGACCACGTCCGGGTCGACCCCGCCTGCCCGGACCATGGCCCGCACCAGGTCGGCGCGGCCGAGCGACCGGACCGTGGTGCGCACCCGGTACCCCGAGTCGAGCAACTGGACGATCGCGTGCGCGCCGAGGAACCCCGACCCGCCGGTCACCAAGACCAGGTCACCACGCACAGCCACACCACCCCGCTAGCTCAGGCCCCTCCCGCCGGTCTCCCCCACCTTCCCACCGCCGGCGCGGACGCGCCCGCCACCATCCACCAAAGGGCCACGTCAGACGTGGTAGCGCAGCATGACGGTGCCGTTGTCGAACGCCTTCGTCTCGGCCAGCCGCAGCGGCAGCCGGAAGCCGTTGCCGGGGAACAGGCTCCGCCCGGCACCCAGGACCACCGGGCTCACGTACAGCAGCACCTGGTCGACCAGCCCGTACCGCAGGAACGTCTCGGCCAGGACCGCGCCACTGAGCACGAGGTCACCGCCCGGCGCCGCCTTGAGCACCTCGATCTCGGCGGGCAGCACGTCCCGCATGATCGTCGTGTTCCAGCCCGCCGAGGTCAGCGTCCTGGAGAACACGAACTTCGGCATGTCCCGCCAGATCCGGGCGAACTCGGCGATCGGCGCGGGCGCGTCCGGGTCCTCGTCGGCCGTCGGCCAGTAGTCGACCATCAACTGGTGGGTGACCCGGCCGGAGAGGAACCCGCCCATCACGGCCAGCCGGGAGTTGATGTACGAGTGCAACTCGTCGTCCACCTCGTGCCAACTGATGTCACCGCCCGGCCCCTCGAAGAACCCGTCGAGCGACACGGTCTGGTGCAACACGATCTCGCGCATCCGGGGACTCTACCGCCGAGAACGGCCCGAGCGGCCGGACCACGGGGGTCCGGCCGCTCGGGCGGTTCGGGGAACGGACAGGTCAGAGGTTGAAGCGGCTGACCTGGCTCTGCAGCTCGGCCGAGAGCCGGGCGAGGTCGTCGAGGACCTCGGTGGTCCGGGTGACGGTGCCGGTGGTGTTGCCCGCGCTCTCCGCGACGCCACCGATGTTGGCGGCGATCTCGGAGACACCGGCGGAGGCCTCACCGACGTTGCGGTTCATCTCCGTGGTGGTCGCGGTCTGCTCCTCCACCGCCGAGGCGATGGTGAGCTGGAAGTCGTTGATCCGGCCGATGATCTCGGAGATCTCGTCGATCGCGTTCACCGCGTTGGCCGTGTCGGCCTGGATCATCTCCACCCGGCGCGAGATGTCCTCGGTCGCCTTGGCGGTCTCCTGGGCGAGGTCCTTGACCTCGTTCGCGACGACCGCGAAGCCCTTGCCCGCGTCACCCGCCCGAGCGGCCTCGATGGTGGCGTTGAGGGCGAGCAGGTTGGTCTGCTCGGCGATCGAGGTGATGACCTTGACGACGTTGCCGATCTCCATCGACGACTCGCCCAGCTTCGCCACCGTGCCGTTGGTGGCCGCGGCCACCGACACGGCCTGACCCGCCACCCCCGCGGCCTCGTTGGCCGACTGCGCGATCTCCTTGATCGACGCGGACATCTCGTCCGCGCCGGTCGCGACGGTCTGCACGTTCTTCGCCACCTGGTCGGCGGCGGCGGTCACGACACCGGCCTGCGCGGAGGTCTCCTCGGCGGACGCGGTGACCTGGTGCGACATGTCGTTCATCTGCTGGGTGGACGCCTTCAGCGAGGTCACGCCGCGGGAGATGGTGCTGACGATCTCGCGGGTGCCGTCGGTCGCCTTGTTGAGCGCGGTGGCCATCCGGCCGACCTCGTCCTTGGAGTGGACGTCGACGCGCTGGGTGAGGTCGCCGTCCGCGACGGCCTCGAGGGCGGCGGACAGGCCGCGCATCGGCTTGGTGATCGAGCGGGTGATCAGCAGACCGACCCCGACCGAGATGATCGTGCCGACGGTGAGCAGGATGATGGCGAGGGTGATGCTGCGGTCGCGCTCGGTGCTGACCGACTCGATCTCACCCAGGGTGAGCTGGCGCTCGGCGTCGAGCATGCGGGCGGAGACCTCGTTGAACTTGACGAGCTGCGGCAGGCCGTCCTTGTAGAACGCCTGGACACCGGCGGTGGTGCCCGCGGTGGCGGCCGGGATGACCTCCTTGCCGAGGACCTCGCCGAAGGCCGCGCTGGCCGCGTTCCACTCGTCGATCAGCTTCTGGTCGAAGGTACCGCGCGACTGGTAGCTCTTGTACGACGCGAACGAGGCGTCGATCTTCTTGTTCGCCTCGGCCAGGATCGTCCCCGCGTCGGTGGGGTTGCCGATCGCGGCGGCCAGCAGCATGTACAGGGTACCGCCGGAGCCGTTGGCGTTCAGCGCGTTCAGGTCGTTCAGCGCGGCCACGTTGTTGTCGATGCGCTTGGTGGCGTCCGCGGCGGAGTTCAGCGCGAACACGCCGACAAGACCGACAGCGATCGTGACCAGCGTCGAGAACACGACGACGGAGAGGATCTTCGAGGTGAGCGAGCGGTTGGCGAACACCCCTCGCACGCCCGCTCGGCCCGCGACCGGTACCGGGTCTGCGGTGGTGGACTGGGTCATAGCCTGCGCGCCCTTCGTGTTGTGAACCCGCGGGTGCCACACCGGCGCGAACGGGTCGCCCGCCCACGTCAGCGGCTGGTCCGCCGCGGACGGTCCAGCTTCAACGGCTTCCACATCGGCGACCGCGGTGGACACCTGAACTTTTCGTGCCACCTGTTCGGGTGAGGACCCGGCGTGTCGCCTGATCAGGTCACACCGGTTTCCGCCGGCCGCCTCGCGTGCTGTGGTGGCGGTGCGGGCACGCATCAGCCTGCCCGGAACACGGCGATTGGAGCGGACACATGCCTCCCGACTCCCCGATGACGATGGTGCTGCCCGAGGACCAGGTCCGCGACCGGGTCCACCGGCTGCTGCCCGAGCTCTGGAACACGCTGTCCGACCTGGTCCGGGACCGCTCGGTGGCCGCCAACCCGCAGCCGCAACTGGCGGTCACCGCGCAGACCATCGCCGGGCTGTTCCAGAAGGCGGGTATCACCTCGGCGAAGGTGGAGACGATCGGCGAGGGCGCGGACCGGTCCGCACCGATGGTGCTGGCCAACGAGGCCGCGCACCCGGGGGTCACCACCGTCCTGCTCTACGCGCACTACGACGTGCAGCCCGCCGACGAGCGGCTGTGGTCGACCAAGCCGTTCGAGCCGACCGAGCGCATGGACGAGAACCACGACATGCGGCTCTACGGGCGGGGCGCGGCCGACGACAAGTCCGGTGTGGTCATGCACCTCGGCGCGATCAAGGCGCTGCTGGGCAACCGCGGCAAGCTGCCGCTGAACCTCAAGCTGATCGTCGAGGGCGAGGAGGAGACCGGCGGCAGCAAGCTGGAGCAGTACATCGCGGCGAACCCGGACGACCCCCGGTTCAAGGCGGACCTGATCATCATCGCCGACACCGGCAACATCGAGCGGGGCGCTCCCACGCTCACCGAGACGCTGCGCGGGATCGTCACCGCGGACGTCGTGGTGGAGACCCTCAAGGGCAAGGTGCACAGCGGCATGTACGGCGGTCCGGCACCGGACGCGTTCATGGCCTTGGTGCAGATGCTCGCCACGCTGCAAGACCCCAAGACAGGCGACGTGGCCATCGACGGTCTTAGCCACTACGACCACGGGTGGCCGACGGTGTCGGAGGCGTCTTACCGCAAGAACGCCGGGGTACTGCCCACGACAAGCCTCATCGGTAGCGGCACCATCGAGAAGCTGATCTACGGCAAGCCGTCCATCAACGTGGTCGGGCTGAGCGGGCTACCGCTGGTCATCGGATCGGCCAATGTGCTCTGTCCGAAAGCGACCGCCCGGCTCAGCATGCGGCTGGCCCCCAACCAGGACCCGGAAGCCGCGTTCCAGGCCCTGGAGGCGCACCTGGTCGCGGCCGCGCCGTGGGGGCTCAAGCCCAAGGTGAAGCGGGTCGGCGAGGGCTCCGGGTTCATCTCCAGCCCCGGTGAGCACCACAGCGAGGTCGAGCGGGCGCTGCTGGAGTCCTACCACGCGACGGCCGTGGCGAAGGCCGGTCAGGGCGGGTCGATCCCGCTGGTCAACGCGTTCCAGCAGGCGAACCCCGAGGCGGACATCGTGCTGTGGGGCTGCGAGGAACCCACGGCCAACATCCACGGCGTCGACGAGAGCGTCAGCCAGTCGGAACTGGAACACATGACGCTGGCCGAGGCCCTGCTGCTGCAATCGGTGATGAGCCCCATCCCGATCCAGCACTAGGTGCGGTGCTCGCGATCATCAGCACCGCCTGCTCGGTGACCATGGCCTGCACGGCGACGCCGGGACGATCGCGAGGAGCGCGGGGCTGGTGGCGACCACCATCAGCCCCAGCTCCTGCGCGGCCGCGATGGCTGTCCCCAGCGGGAACTCACGCGGCGGAACCGGCGTTGGGTTGGCATGGGGTTGCTGTGGGCGATGAGCCTGCCCGGCTTGGTCGTGGCACTGGTGGTGTTCGCGGCGCTGGAGCGGTTCGGGGTGTGGACGCGCGGGGTCTCGTGGATCCCCTGGCGGCGCAAGCGGGACGCCCAAGCCGGGCTGGGCATGTCGGCGGTGGCGTTCGACCAGTTGGGGGCCGTGTTCTCCGGGGCGAAGCAAGACGAGATCGAGTACCGCCAGATGTCGTTGATGCTGCGCGACGAAACCGGGGACAACGCGCCACCGCGAACGACGGTGGACCTGGACGGGTACGGGGTGCGGGTGGTCTTACCGGAGAAGGAGAGCTAGGCTTCTCGCCGCACTCGGTCCTCTATGGACTAGGAGAACTCGACGACGTCCATCAGCGATCGGCGTGGCGTGCGTGGAACGGGTTCCGCGCCGACAACCGGCCTACCCAGCCGCAGCACGAGTTGGGGTACAACCCTGCCGCCGAGAACCCTCCGCCGCAGCAGTTCCCGGGTCTCACGCACCTCGACGGGTTGACTCAACGGGCAGGTAGCAAGCCGGAGCACGGTAGCGGTAAGAGTGATCGCACTGGTAGCCATCCCCGTACGCAGCCACGAGGTCCTGTCGTCGATAGCGGTACCGAGCACCAACAACGTGCCAGCACTATCGGCGCCGGTAGGCTGGACGAGTCGAGAAACAGAGAACCGTCGGGTGACCAAATCGCCGTACCGCGTCTCGGTTGTGCTGTTCGCGGCCGGAACACCGTCAGGGGAACCTACCCTGCCCGACCACAACGCCAACTCGCTCCGGTAAGCACCGTCGGCGGACTGAATCGCATCGGCTTTCGCAATAAGAGCCAATAACTCCGGTGAACGCACTACGCGAGTAGTCACACCACCTGCGGCGACCGCGACAAGCCGAGACAGTTGGTCGTCATCAACCGAAGACGGCGCATAAGCCCGCCGATCACTACGGCGTTGCGTGCTGGCCGCCGCCAAGACCAAGTCAACCTGCTCCGGCACCATCGTCGACACCTCGACGGCGGCAAGATGCTCGGGTAAGGACGGGTCGGGCAGTAGGTGCACGCGCGCGGCCCACCCGAACGCGGCAAGAGCGACGACAAGGTGGTGCAGCGCTGCTCCGCAACTGATGACGAGTTCACGGCCGTCCGGGTCGGTCGCGGGCAGCGCGCGGCTCGGGTCTGCCCACAGGTGCACGGCGCGGTGGCCGACCTGCCAGCGCCACGGCTGCGAGTTGTGCACCGACGGCGCGCAACAGGCCATCCGGATCGCGGTCAGCAGGGTCTCCCGGTCGGGGAAGCCGGTGCGCGGAGTCGTGCCGGGTGGGTGAACCTCCGTCATCTGCCCTTCCTCACCTCGGGAACGTCCGTCCAGCGTGCGGCAACCCGGGAGGCACCCACAGAGCGAGAGGTCCCTGGTCCGGCG
This sequence comes from Actinokineospora inagensis DSM 44258, assembly GCF_000482865.1. Taxonomy (GTDB): domain Bacteria; phylum Actinomycetota; class Actinomycetes; order Mycobacteriales; family Pseudonocardiaceae; genus Actinokineospora; species Actinokineospora inagensis. Next base: position 71,850 of record NZ_KI519519.1, read on the forward strand.
GGACCTAGGTGCTCGGGACAGCGACGCCTCGTGCTCTGTGGCCGAGGGGGCTAAGCGGCATCGATGCGCGCATGATCCACGTGGCGGTGGACGACGGCGTGGTGCTCATTGTCGGCAGGGTTGAGTGGGACAGCCGGGCCCCGTGGTCGCCAAACGCGTTGGCGCGGTCCGCAACCGGTTGCGGTGGACCTGGGACGACGTCACGGGCTACCCGCGCTGGTGGCGCCTGCATTAATCGACCGGCGTGCCATTCCACTGCCACTTGGTCAGCCTCGGCCTGCCGGGGAGGTCGATCCGGCCCGCGCACCACAGCAGCGCCTGCCAGCCACCGACTTCGTCCGGGGCGTACGGGAACAACCGGGCCAGGATTCGGTCGCACAGGTCGTCCGGTGGTGCCCAGGGCAGGTCGCAGGCGAGGGCGATGTCCAGCCCGTGCACCAGCGTCTCCACCACGCCCATGGCCGCGAACCCCTCGGGGTCGGAGGCGCCGTAGGTGTGGTGCGCCAGGCCGCTCGGGCGCGCGGTGGTGGCCAGTGAGGACAACATCGCCCCGCAGGCCTCCAGCACCTGCAGGAGGCCCGCGGTCCCGGCGGACGGGTCGGCGAACACGATGTTCTCCGGGCCGTCCGGGCGTCGCGGCGCCCAGGAGAACGGGACCGCGCCGGTCGGCGGGACACGGGTGGAGATCTGGGCCGCGTAGTAGAACAGGCAGTCGGCGACGTGCTCGACGACCTCCCAGCAGGTCCACTCCGAGTCCGCCGCGGCCCGTTCCCACTGCTCGGGGCTGACGTCGTGGAAGGTGGTCGTGGCGAGTCGGACGGCCGCGTCGAGGTCGTCAGGGGTAACCGGTGTCCTGGGCACGGCGGGAGGGTATCCAGCCGGTGTGCGCCGAGTCGTCCGATTTACCGCACCCGGAAAGGGGGCGACCGGAATGGGCGATCCAGACAACCCGGAACAGCCCGGGTTCCGTCCCCTGGACATGCGTACTCGACTGCTGACCCCGGCCCTGGCCGTCACGCTGATCCTGGCGGGTTGCGGTAGCTCCGGCGGGTCCAACCAACCCGCGACGAATGGACCTACCCCGGTCGGTAAGACCTACGCGTACGACTCCGCCAAGGACAAAGGCACACCACACGCGCTGGTACCGGGCTCCACGGTAACCCTCACCTTCCACGACGACGGCAGGCTCACCGCCAACGCCGGGTGCAACACCATCGGAGGCACGGTGTCGCTATCCGGCGGAACACTGCAACCCGGCGCTCTTAGCACCACCGACATGGCGTGCTCGGCGGGCCTAGAACAACAAGACCAGTGGCTGACCCACACGCTGGAGGCCAACCCCACCTGGCGCGTCGACGGTGACCGCCTGACTCTTACCTCCACCGAGACCGAGTTGGTGTTGTCAGTCCCAAAGGCGGCTTCGCTCACCGGCCACAAGTGGACCGTTGAGTCCACCATCTCCGATGACGCCGAGGCTTCCGTGCCCGAACCGCACAAGGCCACCCTGACCTTCGACAGCGACCAGGTCGCCATCAACACCGGCTGCAACTCCGGCAGCGCCCCTTACACGGTCAACGGCGCGACCCTGAAGTTCGACCCACCCATCCTCACCAAGATGGCGTGCACCGACGGCAGCACCGACCTGGAAAACACCATCCTCGCCACCCTCACCCCCCACACCCAATTCAGGATCGACGCCCAAACCCTGACCCTCACCACCGACAACAAGGGCCTCCGGCTCCGAACGTCTTGACCCCGCTGGCGGCCGCCCCGGACCATCAACCCCCCACCCGCCCTGGGGAGCTCCCGGGGGGGGCCAGCCTATCGGGGGGCGGCGATGTTGCTGGGCGGACCGAGCTGGGCTGTGGACGACGGCTTGCGTTGTGGACAACCGGCATATGGTCAGGCGCACGGGGACTGCCGTGAGGAGAGCGGAATCCGCCGGTAGCTAGAGCTGGTGCAGGATGAACATCCCACCGTGGGCTGGGTGGGCGCGGCGGGTGTGGTCGGTAGTGATGTAGTCGTCCAGGACGGCGAGGATGCGGCGGTCGAGTTCTTCGAGGTCGTCGGCGGAGAGGTGCAGGACGAAGCGGCTGGCGTGGCGGATCGACCCGGGGCCGGTGGCGGCCAGTTCCTCCTGGAAGGCCTGGATGGGGGCGTACTCCTCCGGAGCGCCGACCAGGGGGCCGTCCAGCCACCAGGAGACGCCGGTGGAGCGGTAGGGCTTCTCCAGGGCGCCGCTGTCGCCGGTGCGGACCGGGGCGGGTTCGAGCAGGCCCGCGCCGACCAGGACGCGGACGTGGTGCAGGACGGTGCCCGGGTCGCGGTCGAGGTGGTCGGCGAGTTGCTTGTTGGTCAGCTCGCCGGTGCCGCACAGGCGCAGGATGCGCAGCCGGAGCGGGTGGCCGAGGGCCTTGGCCTCGGCGGCGGTGGCCGGGCGTCGAGTCGGCATGGATCGACTATAGCCAATCGGTGGAGAATTCCCCATCGATGTGTGAGACTCGATCGGTGCGTGACTACTGGCGGTTGTGGGTGTCCTCCGCGCTGTCGAACCTGGCCGACGGCGTACTGAAGATCGCGTTGCCGCTGGTCGCGGTCGACTACACCCGGTCCCCCGCGGCGATCGCCGGGCTCTCCCTGGCCTTCACCCTCCCCTGGCTGCTGTTCGCGCTGCCCGCGGGCGCGGTGACCGATCGGGTCGACCGGCGGCTGGCGATGGTGGTGGCGAACGTGGCGCGGGCGGCATTGCTCACCGTGCTCGTAGTGGCACCGGGGACACTCTGGGTCCTCTATGCGGTGGCGTTCGCGGTAGGGGTGGCCGAGACGGTCTACGACACGTCCGCTCAGTCGATCGTGCCGCAGTTGGTGGACATGGATCAACTGTCCAAAGCCAACGGGCGGTTGTACGCGGCGGAGCTAACGGCGAACCAGTTCATCGGACCTCCACTGGGCGGGCTACTCGCCGCAGCGGGCGCGGTCGCCGCGTTCATCACCCCGACCGCGCTATGGGTGGCAGCAGTCGGCGCCCTCTTACTGGTGCAAGGCAAGTTCCGCCCTGAACGTCTACACCGCACGTCGTTGCTGTCCGACATCGCCGAGGGGGTGCGTTTCCTGTGGCGCCAACGGCTTCTGCGCACGTTCGCCGTCGTCGTCGGTCTCTACAACTTTGCGGGTAACGCCGCTGGCGCCTTGTTGGTCCTCTATGCCGTTGGTCCTATGGGACTCAGCGACACCGGTTTCGGTGTGCTCATGTCGATGTACGCGATCGGTAGCCTCATCGGGACGTTCTTCGCGCCGTGGATAGAGCGCACAATGGGCCGGGCCAAGGCATTGCTGGTCACCTTCGGAGTCGGCGCGCTCTCCATCGTCGCGCCCGCCCTCACCAGCAATCCGTACCTGATCGGCGCGTCATTCGTGATCAGCGGCGCCGGGGTGGTGGTGTCCAACATCATCCTGGTGTCACTGCGGCAACGGATCACACCGAACCGCCTGCTCGGCCGGGTCAACAGCGGGTACCGCCTGGTCGCCTGGGGCACGATGCCGCTCGGCTCGGTGGTCGGCGGCGCGCTGGGTCAGGCTTTCGGACTACGACCGGTTTTCGCCATCATGGGCGTGCTCTCGTTCGCGCTCCTGTTGCTGCTCCTGGGGGTCACCGACAGCGCTATGCACGCCGCTGAAGCGACCACCCAAGAGCCCGCCCTACCCGACTCAGCGCCTCCGGTGAGTTAAAGCTCCACAGTGGCCCTACTCGACCGGCTCCCCCGCCGCCGAGGCCAACTCCGCCCCCACGCTCTCCCTGTTGTCGCGAACCGGCGCGCAGAACCAGGACGCGACCGCACCGACCAGGCACAACGCGATCGCGCAGCCGAACGCGATGGCCAGGCCGTGCGCGAACGGACCGGAGATCAGGCTGGGGAAGAAGCCGCGGCCGGTGAGGTACGCGGCCTGGTCGTGCGGCAGCGTCGTCAACTGGCCGCCGAGCAACTGCTGGATCGGGTTGTAGCCGAGGAACGCGGCGAACAGCACCGCGACCGCGGGCAGCCCGGCGATCTGCTCGGCCGACCCGGCGGGCACACCGTGCGCCTCCAGTCCGGTGCGCATGGCGCCCGGCAGGGTGCTGGCGAACCCGGCGATGATCAGGCTGAAGAAGAACCCGATGGACAGCACCATCGCGGTGTTCTGGAAGGTCGTCATCATGCCCGAGCCGGAGCCGCGGGCGTTGGCGGGCAGGCTGTTCATCACCTCGGCCCGGTTGGGCGAAGAGAACATGCCCATACCGATCCCGTTGAGCACCAGCACCGCCGCGAACGCCCAGTACGGGAAGTCCACCGGCAGCGCTATCAGCAACAGGAAGGACAACGCGGACACCACGAGGCCACCCGACGCCAGCAACCTGCTGCCAACGCGGTCGGACAGGATGCCCGCCGTGGGGGCGGACACGAGGAAACCCACCGTCATCGGCAACATGTAGATACCGGCCCACAACGGCGTCTGCTCGTAGCTGTAACCGTGCTGCGGTAGCCAAATGCCCTGCAGCCACACGATCAAGATGAACTGCAACCCACCGCGACCCAACGACGCGGCGAAGTTGGCGATATTTCCCCAGGTGAACGAGCGCGACCGGAACAACGAAAGATCGAACAACGGGTTCGGCACCCGGTTCTCGACCACGACGAACGCGGCCAGCACCACCGCGCCGCCGATCAGGCAGGTCAGCACGAACGGACTGCCCCAGCCGGTCTGCGACTCACCGTAGGGCTGGATGCCGTACGTGATGCCGACCAGCACCGTGACCAGGCCGACGGCGAAGGTGATGTTGCCCCACCAGTCCATCTTCGCGTGCTTGCGGACCCCGGTGTCGTGCAGCTTCAGGTACGCCCAGATGGTGCCGATGATCCCGAACGGCACCGACACGAGGAACACCAGGTTCCAGTTGACCGGCGCGAGCACCCCGCCGACGACCAGCCCGAGGAACGACCCGGCGATCGCCGCGACGCCGTTGACGCCCAGCGCCATGCCGCGCTGGTTGGCCGGGAACGCGTCGGTCAGGATCGCCGACGAGTTGGCCATCAGGAACGCCCCGCCGACCCCCTGCACGACCCGCCAGCCGATCAGCCACAGCGCGGCGGCGTCGCCCTGGAACCAGGTCACCGCCAGCAGGATCGACGACACGGTGAACACTGCGAAGCCCAGGTTGTACATCCTGGCCCGCCCGTACATGTCCCCCAGCCGCCCGAAGCTGACCACCAGCACCGCGGTGACCACCAGGAACCCCATGATCATCCACAGCAGGTAGCCGGTGTTCGACGGCTCCAGCGGGTTGATCCCGATCCCCTTGAAGATGTCCGGCAACGCGATCAACACGATCGACGAGTTGATCGTCGCGATCAACATCCCCAACGTCGTGTTCGACAGCGCGATCCACTTGTACTTCGGCCCGAGCTCCTCCGCCGACCGGTAACGACGGTCCACCCCGGTGTCCAACCCTGCGGTCACCTGCACCTCCCCTGTCACTTAGCCATGCTAAGCAATTGGTTGCCCCAAGGCAACAACCAGGAGGTCACCGTCAAACCGGACAAACCGGATCCGCCTCGCCCCCGGCGCCGCCGACAACGAATTCCACGAACTCCGCCGGAAAACGGAATCGACAACCGAGAACCGGGCCGACAAACCGAGAGTTGACCGGGAGTAGTTCCACTTTCACATTTTCCCAGCGGTCACCCGGCAAAAGCCGGACAGCGCGGAACCAACGGAGTACGCCGAATGTGCGAAGCGGGCAGGCGTTTTCCACAATCGTTGCGCCAAGCGGCTGACATCGGCCGAGTTCGTCGTGTTGACCTCGATCACCGGTCACTAGACTCGGCTACCGAAAACGCCAGACGCGCATTCCGCCGCCGCGCGCGGCTGCCGGATCCGGGGAATCCAGGTCGAGGGGTGAGACTGGGTGGAGGCCGCGTTCGGGATTCTCGGCGCGACGGCCCTGCGGCTGGACGGGGTCCTCGACGCCGGATGGGCGACGCACAAGCCCAAGGCGATGTTGGCCGCGCTGCTCATCTCCCCCGGCAGGCCGCTGACCGGCGAGTCCCTGTTGCGCTGGGTGTGGGAGGACGAGCGGCGCCTGCCCACCGACACCACCTCGACTCTCGACGTGTACGCGAGCCGGATCCGCAGGCTGCTCGAACGGTTGCCGGTACCCGCCACCCTGCGCCGCGACCGCGGCGTCTACCGGTTGGACACGGACCGCGCCACCATCGACTACTTCCAGTTCCGCGATCTGGCCGCCACCGCGAGCAGGCACGCCGGGAACGGCGCGCACGCCGAGGCCGCCCGCTACGCCGAACTGGCGCTGGGGTTGAGCCGGGGCAGACCGCTGGACGACCTGCGCTCGTCGGTGGCGCGGGACTGGCGCGCCCGGTTCGAACGCGAGGAGCTGGTGCCCGCGCACGCCACGCACCTGCACGCGCTGATCGAACTCGGCCGCGCCGAAGAGGTCCTGGGGCTGTTGGGTGATCTGCAGGAGACCCACCAGGACAACCTGACCCTGCACAAGCTGCGGCTGGTCACGCTGCACGCGCTCGACCGCCACCAGGAGGCGGGCGAGTACTTCGTCGCGGCGCACCGGGCACTGCACGGAAACGGCGACGCCGAGGCCGCGGTTCTCCTGCGCGAGCACCACGAGTCACTCGCCACCAGGCCGAACGGCTCCCGACCGGTACCGGCCCGGGTGGCATACCGGCCACGCCAACTGCGTCACGACGTGCGCGACTTCGTCGGCCGCGCGCACGAACTGTCCCAATTGGACACCATCGGACTCGGCGCGGACGGCGGACCGGTCCGCGGTGTCATCGTCCTGGAGGGCATGCCGGGGGTCGGCAAGACGGCCCTGGCCGTCCACTGGGCACACCGGATCCGGTCCAGGTTCCCCGACGGCGACCTGTTCGTCGACCTGCACGGGCACTCCGGCCTACCCGCCGCGACGCAGGTGTCCGTTGTGGATGAACTGCTGTTCGGCCTCGGCGAGGACCCGGCCCCATCGGCCCAGCCGCAGGCCCGCGCCGCCGCGCTGCGCCGGGTGCTGACCAACCGGCTCACGCTGGTGATCCTGGACAACGCCCGCAACTCCGACCACGTCCGCGCGTTGGTGCCGCTGCTGACCGACTGCCTCGTCGTGGTGACCAGTCGCCACTCGCTCACCGCGCTGACCGCGTCCCACGGGGTGCGCCGGGTCCGGGTCGCGCCGATGACGCAGGCGGAATCGGCCATGCTGCTGGGCACCCGGCTCAGCGACGGCGACCACGCCAACCGCGCCGACCACGACCTGCGCACCGAGGTGGTGCGGCTGTGCGGCGGCCTGCCCCTGGTGATCACCGTGGTCGGGCAGAACATCGCGGAGTACCGGCTGCGCAGGCATACCCAGCGGATCCCGCCCCGGCGGCTGCTGCTCGAACTGGGCATCGACGCCGACGGCGACACCTCGCCGCGGACGCTGTTCACCTGGTCGTACCGGGCGTTGGCCGACGCGCCGCGGCGGCTGTTCCGGCTGCTGGGACTGCACCCCGGCCGGGACTTCACGGTGGCGGCCGCGAGCGCGTGCTGGGGTCGGGACGAGCGGGAGACCGCCGCCGCCCTGTCCACCCTGGTCAGCACGAACCTGTTGGAGCGCACGGAAACCCTTGAGCGGTACCGGTTCCACGACCTGGTCCGCGAGTGTGCCCACGAACTCGCCCACATCGACGAGCCTCCCGAGTCCCGGCACGCGGCCGAACGGCGCGTTCTGGGTTTCTACCTGGGTTCGGCGACCGCCGCGGACAACGCGCTCTACCCCGGGCACGGTGCTCCCCCGCCGCTGGAACCGGACCCGCTCGCGCGACCGCGCGCCTTCGACGACCCGGACGCGGCCCACTCCTGGTTCACCGAGGAGCACGCCAACCTCATGGCGGCGACCGCGTTCGCCGCGCACGCGGGACACCACGCCCTCGCCTGGCGGCTGCCGCACGCGGTGAGCCGCTACCTGGAACGACACGGCTACCACGAGGACTGCAGGCGGGTACGGGAGATCGCGGTGCACGCGGCCCGGCTCGACGGCGAGCAGGAGGCCGAGGCCGCCTCGTTGGCCGATCTGGGCATCTCGCACATCAACCTCGGCCAGTTCGACGCGGCCAAGGACTGCCTGCGCCGGGCGCTGCTGTTCGCCGACCACACACGCAACGAGCACGGGCAGTGCATGATCCTGTTCCACCTCGGCAGGTTGGCCCGGACCCAGGGCGACCCGGTGACCAGCGCGCGACTGCTCGACCAAAGCCTTGCCCTTGCCCGTTCAAGCGCCGAAGGCAGGCGCTGGACGCACTACGAACTCGGCGAGGCGCTGCGCGCGCTGGGGCGGTATGACGAGGCGCTGCACCAGTTCCGATCCGCGGAGTCGCTGGCGGCGGAGCAGGCGGACGATTCGGCGCGGGCCAGCGCGCTGGCCGGGATCAGCGCGGTCCTGCGCGCCCGCCGGGACGACCGGGGTGCCGTCGCATTCGGTCGGGACGCGGTGCTGACCGCCGAGGCCGCGCGGGACGCCGGGGTGATCGTGGCAGCACGCGTCACGCTGGCCGAGGCGGAACGGGCGCGGGGAGCACTCGCCACCGCCGAGGTGCTGGCGAACCGGGCCGCCGAGTTGGCCGACCGCATCCACAACGTGCCGCTGCACGCCCAGGCCATCGATCTGGTCGGCGACATCCTGGCCGGGCAGGGGAAGCGGGAACCCGCGGTCGGCGCGTGGCAGGTGGCCAGGGACCTGTACTCGCTGATGGCCGACCCCACCAGGGAACAGGCGATCACCGAGAAGATCACGGGCAACCGGGGATAGCCCTTCCGGGGACAGCGGCGTTCGTGGCGGCGGCGCGATCCGGCGATGAACCACAGTTCAGCGGGTTGAGTTGAGCGCGGCTCAGCGAACAACCCCAGGTTTGCCAACGCACCCACGGTTGCATCGCGGGCAATGTTCCGCAAGGATCACCGGGCAGAGTCAGTTCAACCCGAGCCGCCGGTGTGGCGGCGTTCTCCAAGAACGGTGCAATCGTGCTCAACCGAATCGCGCTGGTTGTCGCGTTCCTGCTGGTGGTGCTCGTCGCGGTGCTCGTCGGCCCGCACGCCGCGCCCGAGCACGCGACCGCGTGGTGGACCTTCCACTAGGCAGGCGACAGTCCCTTTAGGACTCAACCTCCGCGGGCAGGGCGATCAGGCGCTCGAACAACTCCACATGGGACAAGCCGCAGAACACGGCCAGCTCAGCCACCGTCTTCGGTTCCAAGTGGACAACACCGTCATCGGCCGGTTGGGTCAGCAGCCGGTGCGATGCCCAGCGGCGCACCGGTTCCAGTTCGGGCGCACGGTCGCGCACGAGCGCACGCAGATCCACCGAGCACACGAGCAGGTGCGGCTCGACCTCCGCGTGGCGCATCGCGGTCTCGAGGACGTCCGGCGCGGGCAGGCCGAGTGCCTCGCAGATGGCCACGAACCGGCCGAGCGTGCACTGGCGGATTCCCAGTTCATATGTGGCAATGGTCTGCGAGTGCACGTCGAAATCCAGTCGGGCCACCAGTTGGGCTCGCGTCCAGCCGAGGTCTTCCCGCGCGGTGCGCAACTCGTGCCCGATGGCGCGCAACAATTTCGGGTTCGTCAACACCCGTTCTCGGTGGTCGCTCAACGCCACCCCCTGGATTTGGCCAGCCACCCGGGAGATAGCATCGACCTTCTCGCCACCGGTGTTACCGCGATCCGAATCGGATATCGCGGGCAGTCACGGCGCGCTCACCTGCCTCGTGCGGTTTGGCCAACCGGGTGGCCCAGCGGGATGCCCAGCGCCGCAGGTCGGGAGCGGCTTCGTCCACGGGCGGCGATCCGCTGTGGGCGGAAGTCCTTCCAGGCTGGGCCAACCGGGTGGTTGACTGGCGGTATGACGACAGCGGAGGCGGCCGGGCGGGTGGCGCGGCCCTCGATCCTCACGGTGGACGACGACCCGAGTGTGTCGCGGGCGATCGCGCGGGATCTGCGGCGGGAGTACGGGGAGGCGTACCGGGTGGTGCGTGCGGAGTCCGGGGAGCAGGCGCTGGCGGCGGTGCGGGAGATCAAGCTGCGCGGGGAGGAGGTGGCGGCACTGCTGGCCGACTACCGGATGCCGGGGATGTCCGGGATCGAGTTCCTCGAGCAGGCGATGGAGGTGTTCCCGCTGGCCCGGCGGGTCCTGCTGACGGCGTACGCGGACACGGACGCGGCGATCCGGGCGATCAACGTGGTGGACCTGGACCACTACCTGCTCAAGCCGTGGGACCCGCCGACGGAGAAGCTGTACCCGGTGTTGGACGAGCTGTTGGCGGCCTGGTCGGTGGCGGACCGGCAGCCGGTGCGGCAGGTTCGGGTGGTGGGGCACCGGTGGTCGAGCAGGTCGTACGCGGTCCGGGACTTCCTGGCCCGCAACTCGGTTCCGTTCCGGTGGCACGCGCTGGGTGAGGACGCCGAGGCGGAGCGGTTGTTGACGGCGGCGGGCGCGGACGGGTCGCGGTTGCCGGTGGTGGTCACCGCGACGGGGGACGCGCTGGTCGAACCGTCCGACGGGGAGTTGGCGACGACGGTCGGGCTGACCATCGACCCCGCCACGGATTTCTACGACCTGATCGTGGTCGGCGGCGGCCCGGCGGGGCTGGGCGCGGCGGTGTACGGCGGGTCCGAGGGGCTGCGCACGGTGCTCGTCGAGCGGATGGCCACCGGCGGGCAGGCGGGGACGAGCAGCCGGATCGAGAACTACCTGGGGTTCCCGGACGGGGTCTCCGGTGAGCAGTTGACCGAGCGGGCGCGCAGGCAGGCGGCCAAGTTCGCGGTCGAGATGCTGACCACCCGCCAGGTCGTGGCCCTGGAGCCGCGCGGCGCGGCGCGGGTCGTCCGGTTCGACGACGGCACCGAGTTGGCCGCGCACACCGTCATCCTCGCGACCGGCGTCTCCTACCGGCTGCTGCGCGCGCCCGGCCTCGACGAGTTGTCCGGCCGCGGCGTCTTCTACGGCGCGGCGACAACCGAGGGGCCGAGTTGTTCCGGTCAGGACGTGTACCTGGTCGGCGGCGCGAACTCGGCCGGTCAGGCGGCGATGTACTTCGCCCGGCACGCGCGCACCGTGGTGCTCGTGGTCCGCGGCGACTCGCTGGACCGGTCGATGTCGCGGTACCTGATCGACCAGATCGCCGAGGTGCCCAACATCGAGGTCCGCACCTGCACCGAGGTCGTCGCGGGCACCGGCACCGACCACCTGGAAACCTTGACGCTGCGCGACAACCGCACCAACGAGAAGACCACGGTCGACGCGTCGTGGCTGTTCGTCTTCATCGGCGCCGCGCCGCGCACGGACTGGCTGGACGGGACGCTCTCGCGGGACGAACGCGGGTTCGTACTGGCCGGTCCCGACCTGGTGTCCGACGGGAAGCGGCCGCCGGGCTGGGAGCTCGACCGCGACCCGTACCACCTGGAGACCAGCGTGCCCGGCGTGTTCGTCGCCGGGGACGTGCGGGCCGACTCGGTCAAGCGCGTGGCGTCCGCGGTGGGCGAGGGCGCGATGGCCGTCACCCTGGTGCACCGCTACCTGGAGAAGGCATGACCCCCGACGACCTGCGCGACCTGTTCCTGTTCGAGAGCCTCGACGACGACAAGCTGGCCTGGTTGGCCGAGCACGGCGTCGAGGAGACCTCGCCGCGCGGCACCGACATCCTGGCCGAGGGCCAACCGGCGACCTGCTTCTACGTGCTGCTCGACGGCACGGTCTCGCTGCACCGCACGATCGGCGGCGAGCGGGTCGAGGTGCAGCGCAGCGACCACCGCGGGTCGTACTTCGGCGCGACCCAGTCGTACCTGAGCGGCGACATCCAGGCCCGGCCGGTGTACATGATGTCGGTCGTCGCGGTCACCGACGTGCGGATGCTGCAGTTGCCCGCGGCGGAGTTCGGCCCGGTGCTGCGGTCCTGGTTCCCGATGGCCACCCACCTGTTGGAGGGCCTGTTCTGGGGCATGCAGAACACCCAGGCCGTGGTGGGGCAACGGGAACGGCTGCTCGCGCTCGGCTCGCTGACCGCCGGGCTGACCCACGAGCTGAACAACCCGGCCGCCGCGGCGGTGCGGGCGACGGCGTCGCTGCGCGAGCGGGTGGCCGGGATGCGGCACAAGCTGGCCCTGCTCGCGGGCGGCCGGATCGACCCGGAAACGCTGCCCGCCCTCGTCCACCTGCAGGAGGAGGCGGTGGAGCGGGTCGCCAAGGCACCCAAGCTGACCGCGATGGAGTCCAGCGACCGCGAGGACGAGCTGGCCGACTGGCTCGACGACCGCGGCATCGGCGGCGGCTGGGACCTGGCGCCGGTGCTGGTCGCGGGCGGCCTGGACGTCGCGTGGCTGGAGCACGCCGTCGGCCTGTGCCCGGTGTCGTCGACCGAGGCGGCGGTGCGCTGGCTGGCGTACACGGTCGAGACCGAGACCCTGATGAACGAGATCGAGGACGCCACCACCCGGATGTCCACCCTGGTCGGCGCGGCCAAGCAGTACTCCCAGATGGACCGCGCCCCGTTCCAGGTGGTCGACGTGCACGACCTGCTGGACTCCACCCTGGTCATGCTCGGCGGCAAGATCGGCTCGGGGGTCGAGGTGGTCAAGGACTACGACCGCTCGCTGCCCCCGCTGCACGCCTACGCCGCCGAGCTCAACCAGGTCTGGACCAACCTGATCGACAACGCGGTCGCCGCCATGGCCGGGTCCGGCACCCTCACCATCCGCACCGCCACCCGCGACGACCGCCTGGTGGTGGAGATCGGCGACACCGGTCCGGGCATCCCGGAAGAGGTCCTCGGCCGGATCTTCGAACCGTTCTTCACCACCAAGGCGGTCGGCGAGGGCACCGGGCTCGGGCTGGACATCTCCTGGCGGATCGTGGTCAACAAGCACCACGGCGACATCCGGGTGAACTCCGCACCCGGCGACACCCGGTTCCAGGTCGTCCTGCCCTTCGGCGAGTGACCGCTTCCCTTCCCGACGCCGCATCTCGATGGTGGTCCGCCTGGCCTTGATCCACTCTGACTCGGCAGCCCCCGAATCAAGTCCAGTGCGGGACAGCGGTGTCGCCGGGCTCGATGGCGGGCCTGTGCGCCACTGAAAGCCTTGTGGACAACTCGAAGTGGATGCTTTGCCCACATGGTCGTGCCTGCCAGGTGGATGGATTGTCCACAACGATCTGGCCATCCAGTGGATGGATTGTCCACAGTGGTCGTGGCCACCTAGTGGATGGCCTGTCCACAACGCGGTCGAGGCCATCCAGTGGGCGACTTGTCCACAACGGTCGAGTACGCCCACAGCCGGTCGATTCGGCTTCCGGGCCGATGGCGATCCACCGTAGGCTGGATTCGGGGGCTGCTGAGTCAGGGCTGGGCGGCGCGGGCTCGGTCGGGTACGCGGATCTGGCTGAGGTGCTGGCCCGCCAACCGCCACCGGTGGCCGTCGCGGTGGAGCAGGTGGGTCACCCGGAACTCGCCGCTGGTGGGGTTGCCCTGGTAGGCGAGGGTCATTGTGTGCCTGCCGATGGCGACGGCGGTGTCGCCGTGGTCGCGGACGGCCAGGTCGTCGACGGTGATGGAGTCGGTGCGGAGGGCGCCGGTGCGGTAGCGGTCGAGCCACTGGTCCCTGCTCAGGACGAAACCGACCGGGCCGACGGCGGTGAAGTCGGGGGTGGTGATCTCCTGCAGGGCGGGGAGATCACCGGCGGCCTCGGCGGTGGCCCAGCGCTGGATGAGGGTGTTGATCTCGGTCATGCGCCCGACCATATCATTAGATGTCGAACGATTCGACATCTAATGCGAATGTTAGGCTCCCCGGGTGCACTTCCTCGCTCCACCGCCGCTGGGCCTGCTGCTCAGCCAGACCGCCAAGGTGATCGGCCGCGCGATGGAGGACGCGATGGCGGCGGAGGGCGGCACCGTGCCCGTGTGGCAGGTGCTGCTGACCCTGAAAACCCGCCCCGTGTCCAACCAGCGCGAACTGGCCGCCGCGGTCGGGATCCAGGGGGCCACGCTGACCCACCACCTCAACGCGATGGAGGACGACGGGCTGCTGACCCGGCGCCGCTCCCCCGGCAACCGGCGGGTGCACGAGGTCGAGCTGACCGAGCGCGGCGAGGAGCTCTTCGCCCGGCTGCGCGGGGTGGCAGTCGGGTTCGACCAGCGGCTGCGGTCGGGGTTCAGTCCAGAGGAGACGGCGACGCTGGCGGAGTTGTTGACCCGGTTGAAGTCCAGCGTCGACGATCCCGAGTAGACGGTGGTGCCCCCTGCACGGACGCCACCGCCCACTCGCCTAGCGCTCGGCCAGGTACCGAGAGGCCGACGAGCGCAGACGGTCGTGGATCCCGTCGTACGCGCTGGTGCCCAGGAGTGATTTCGGGAGTTTCGCGAGCATCGTGTAATTGGTGTCGACGACATTCCCCACCGGTGCCAGACCGGCCTGGCTGACGAGCTGGTAAGCGTCGAGAGAATCGAGGTCCAGCAATTCCCCGGTCCATCCGACGAGATCGTGCTGACTGATCCGGAACGCGTCTTCCAGCGGGCGGGCGGACCCGGTCGACATCAGGTAGTCGTCGTTTTCCAGGCGTGGCCACGGACAAGCGGTCGCCTTGATCAGGTCGACGATCACCACGGTCGACATGGCGGCCTCGACGGCGGTGCCGCAGACCTCGCCCTCGCCCTGGCGGCAATGCCCATCACCGATGCCGACCAGGCCGCCGGGCACGTTGACCCCGAAGTACGCCGTGGTCCCGGCCCGCATCTCGGGGGTGTCCATGTTCCCGCCGTGCGCGCCGGGGGTGATGCTCATGATCACCTCGCCCGCGGCCGGGGCGACGCCGACGGTGCCGTGCATCGGGTCGAGCGGCAGTTCGACGGTGAACTCACTCGCCCGTGCGTTGAACCGGCAAACGCCCCGTTCCACGTCGACGTCGTAGAGCCACACCCGTTCCGGGAGGGCGTCGTGCAGCATGGCCGTCGTGTGGGTTGTGGTGAGCGCACCGAAATGCGGGAATGTGGACGAGACAGCCCAGTCGCGAACCGGTCGGATGTCCACGAAATGGACCGCGATCGTATCCCCGGGCTCGGCGCCCTCGACCGCGATCGGGCCGGTCACCGGGTTCAGGTACGGGAACTGGCACACCTGGCTCGGCAGATCCGCCACACCGCGGACCGCGCCGCCAAAACAGTCCTCAGTGGACAATTCGACGACCGTTCCGGGTGGGACGGTCAGTGCCGCGGCCCGTCCGCCGAACGCGTACCCGGGTGCCGACTCCAGCCGTTCGACCCTCACTTGTCCTCCCCTCCGATGCCCGCGAGCTCCGGCCGTCGACCGGTGAGCAGCAGGCCCGCCAGGATCACCGCGCCGATCCCGAGCCAGACGAACCCCATGGTCTGCGCGGCGACCTTGGCGTTGATGACGACGTACCCGAGGATCACGAACCCGATGACCGGCGCGACCAGGTGCCGCCACCAGTCCTTGCTGCGGTGCCGCACCACGTAGTGCACGACGACGGACACGTGCAGCACCAGGAACGCGGTCATCGCACCGAAGTTCACCAGCGTGCTGAGCAGCGTCACCCCGTCGTCGCGGGACGACATGCAGAGCCCCAGCGCCAACGACACCCCGGCGACCAGCAACGTCGCGTTCACCGGGACCCGCCGGGTCGGGTGGATCTTCGCGAGGAACCCGGGCAACTGGCGGTCGCGGGCCATCGCGTAGAGCAACCGCGACGTGGCGGCCTGCGCGACAAGCGAGTTGGCGAACCCCCAGGACACGGCGGTCGCGGCGGCCGTCAACGTCGCCAGCCAGCCGCCGCCCGCGACCCGCGCGGCGTCGTAGAACGAGGTGCCCGCCGCGTCACCGTTGGCGATCAGGCCCTGTGGGTCCGGCACCAGCAGCGCGGCCACCCAGGTCTGCACGATGAACAGCACCCCGGTGACCAGCAGCGCCGCCACCATCGACCGCCCGATCGCGCGCGCCGAGTCCCGGTTCTCCTCGGCCAGCGTCGAGATCCCGTCGAACCCGAGGAAGCTGAGCACCGCGATCGACACCGCCCCGAACACGAGCGGCCAGGCGAACGTGTGGCTGTCGAAGATCGGCGAGAAGCTGAACCCGTGCCCCTTGCCCTGCGCCAGGGCCACCACACCGATCGCGATGAACACCGCCAGGATGATCAACTGGGCGACCAGCGTGACCCGGTTCACCCGCGCCGTCATCTCGATCCCCAGGTAGTTGACCGCCGTGTTGAGCGCCACGAACGCGATCAGCCACAGCCACACCGGAATCCCGGGCAGCAACGAGTTCATCGCGATCCCGGCGATGAGGTAGAGCAGGCTCGGCACGAGGACGTAGTCCAGCAGGATCATCCACCCGGACAAGAACCCGACCGGCGCCGCGATCCCCCGCCCCGCGTAGGTGTAGACGGACCCGGCGACCGGGAACGCCTTCGCCATCTGCGCGTACGAGTTGGCGGTGAACAACATCGCCACCATGCCGACCGCGTACGCCAACGCGATCATGCCCCCCGACCCCTGGAACACACTCCCGAAGATCCCGAACGGCGCGATCGGCACCATGAAGACCAGCCCGTAGATCAGCAGATCCCGAAACCCGAGCGACCGCCGCAACTCCTGCTTGTACCCGTACCGCCCCAGCTCGCCCTCGTCGCCCATCCGCAACCTCCAACCCAACCGTGGTCCGCGGAAGCGTAGACAGATTCCTTCCATTTGGAAACAGTTCATCCACCCCCGTTTCCACCCGAAGATCAACACCCGTTGCCCCTGCCCGACCACCACCCCCAGCCCACCCGAACCACCCCGCCGATCGCCCCCACCCGCCGCAAACCCGCGCAACTCCCCCGATCGAACCGCACCGCACGCCCGTCAGCGACGCCACTCAACCCCGCACACTCAC
Organism: Actinokineospora inagensis DSM 44258; assembly: GCF_000482865.1. Taxonomy (GTDB): domain Bacteria; phylum Actinomycetota; class Actinomycetes; order Mycobacteriales; family Pseudonocardiaceae; genus Actinokineospora; species Actinokineospora inagensis. Next base: position 88,833 of record NZ_KI519519.1, read on the forward strand.
CCACCCCAGCGATTGACGCCACCGCCACCCCGGCCCTACCCAGGACCCCTCCCACCCGGGGCGCCGGGGCCCATCTCTGAACCTAGCCGAGAGCGGATCTGTCAAGGGGCGGTCGGAGGCGGTTGTGCACAAGTCAAGGGGATGTGGACAACCCGGGGCGGCGGGCACGGCTTTGGGCGAGACCAGGCGACCACGCCGGACAGGCAAGGCCAGCCGACACGCAGGCCAGGCCGGAGGGCGGACACGCCGGGCGGCCCAAACGGGTGGGCATGCCGGGCAGGCCAACATGCTGGGCAGGCGGGTCGGGCCGGACAGGCGGGGCAGGTCGGGGCAGACCAGGCAGGCCAACATGCCGGGCAGGCGGGGCGGGCCGGACAGGCGGGGCAGGCCGGGACATGCGGGGCAGGCCAGGCAGGCCAACATGCCGGGCAGGCAGGGCGGGCCAGACAGGCGGGGAATGGCGGGCATGGCGGATAGGCCAGACATGTCGGGCAGGCCGAACAGGGGGCAAGCCAGATGGCGGGGGAGGCGGACAGGCGGGATGGGCAGGCCCGCGCCGGGACGCCCGGCTTCCGGAGTCGGCACGGCAGGCCCGGGACCCGTGCCCCGTTGGCGTGGCAGTACGGCACGGGGGTGGCACGGTCGGGATCGGCGCCGGTGGGTGGGGACGCGGGCAGCCTCCGGCCCCACCCACCGACATGTCCGGCCTGGACGACCTGCCGGTTCGCGAATCGCGTGGCACAGTTCTAACATGTCATCACAACAATGACAACTCAGATGTCGTTGACACGATGACATCACATCGTTGTTCACCCAGTTCACCTGCTCTACAGTGTCATCATCAGGACGACGGTGAGGCGGCATGACGCAGGATGAACGGAGCGACGCGCGGTCTCGGCTGCGTGGGCAACCGCATCGGGTTGATGACGCGGCGGCCGATTTGGCGTTGGTGTCCGCGGTCGCCGAGCAGGGCAGCGACGACGTCGACGACCTGTTGGCGGCGTTGAGCCTGCTGCGGCACATCCGCGACGAGATCGTCGACTGGGAGCCCAGGTTGATCACCGCGGCGCGGGCGGCGGGGGTGAGTTGGGCCAGGTTGGCGCCCGCGCTCGGGGTGGCGAGCAGACAGGCCGCCGAGCGCCGGTACCTGCGGTTGCGGCCGGACGGTACGGACAACTCGGCCGAGCAGCGGGTGCGCGCCGAGCGTGACCGGCGGGCGGGCGACCGGGCCGTGCTGCGTTGGGCCAGGGAGAACGCGACGCTCCTGCGTCAACTGGCCGCCGCGGTCAGCGCCGCCGACGGGTTGGCGGCCGATGCGCAACGCAGCGTCGACGACGTCACCACGGCACTGGGCGACGACGACAGCGCATCGTTGCTCACCCCGCTCGCGGGCGCAGGCCCCATGCTGCGCGACACGCATCCCGACCTGGCCAATCGCATCGCCGAGGTCGGCGTGCAGACCGAGCGGACCAGGGATCGGCCAGCCGGGTGATCGGCCGGTGACCCGGGCCACATCGCCACCCGTTCGGTGTAGGTGGCTGGGACGAGGGGTATCTGGTCGGTGAGAATCAGATCGGCCACGGAAGAGGGGAACGTCCAATGTGGATCGCGCTCGCCATCCCGTTCGTCCTGATGCTCGGCGCTGTCGGCATGCAGCGCCTGGAGCCGACCGCGATCACGCCCGTCACCAGCGACGACGCCCTGCAGCAGAGCGAGATCTGATCAGTCCGTTGTGGAGGTAACCCCGCACGGTCCGTCCTTTGTGGATCTCTAGAGCCGCAGGTCGCGCAGCAGCCCGGCGAGTGCCTCGACCGTGTCGGCGCTGAGCCTGCCGACCAGGGTCCGCTCGTGCGCGGCGGCCAGCGCCTCCAGCCGGTCCAGCTTGGCCCGGCCCGGTTCGGAGATGTGCACCGACACCCGGCGGCGGTCCTCGGCCGACTGGGTGCGGTAGAGGAACGCCGAGTCGACGAGGGCGTCGACCAGGCGGGTCAGCGTCGGGTGCGGGATCTCGACGGTGACCGCCAACTCCCCCATCGAGCGACCGTCCGGTGCGGCGGCGAGCGCGCGCAGCACCCGCCACTGGTCGACCGTGGTGGCCTCCTCCTCGAACACGGTGCCCAGGTCACGGGCAAGGGCGCGCTGGGCGCGGGTCAGCAGATCGACCAGGTCGGGGACCCGCGTACCGCGCTGACCAGCCATGACGCGCCTTTCGCCGGGGAGGTTCACGGCGAGCATACTGTCCGGTCATGGACTCCACCTCGGTCGTGCGCGCGGTGCTGCGGGACCGGGTGGAGGTCGCGCTCACCGGGCCGGACCCGGCGGTGCTGCGGCTCGGCCTGCTGCTCCCGCTGTCCGGCGCGCTCGGCCTGACCGGCCCGTCCGGCCTGATGGCGGCCGCGCTGGCGGCGACCGAGTTGAACACGGCGGGTGGCGTCAACGGTCGACCGGTGCAGTTGGTGCTGCTGGACGCGGGTAGGTCTCCCGTCGAGGTCGCCGCGGACGCGTCAGCGCTGGGTGACCTGGTGGACGCCTACGTCGGATTCCACACGAGCGACGTGCACCGGGCGCTGGAGGTCGCGCTCGGCGGGCGGGTGCCGTACATCTTCACGCCGCCGCACGAGGGTGGCGGTCGACGCGCCGGGGTCGTCCTGCTCGGCGACAGCCCGACCCGGCAACTGGCCCCCGCGGTGCGCTGGCTCGCGGCCCGGCGCGGCGCCCGCCGGTGGGCGCTGGTGGGCAGCGACTACATCTGGCCGCGGGCGGTGCACCGGGTCGCGGGCGGGATCGTCCGGTCGCTCGGCGGGGAAGTCGTGGCGCAGTGGCTGGTGCCGTTCCCCGGCCGCGGCATCGACGCGGAGGAAATCGTCGCCGGGCTGGGTCGGGTCCGCGCTGAGGCGATCCTGCTGAGCCTGGTCGGGCGGGACCTCGCGCAGTTCAACCGCGCGTTCGCCACGTCGCCGTTGGCGTCGCGGGTGGTGCGGCTGTCGGGTTCGCTGGAGGAGAACGGCCTGCTCGCCGCGGGCGGCGACGACACCGGCGAGCTCTACGCGGCAATGCGATCGTTCGCAGGGCAAGGTGACGACCGTCGGATCGCGTTGGCCGAGCGACACCACGCCCTGTTCGGCGGGCACGCCCCCGTCCTCGACGCTTACGCCGAAGGTTGCTACGACGGCGTGCACCTCGCGGCGGCGTTGGCCACACGCGGAGCGCTGACCGCGCCACTGGCCCAGCCGACGACAGCGGCGTTGCTGGCCGACGGGGACCGGACGCCTTGGTCGTCGTCTCCGTTGGGGCCACCGCGGGCGGGGAGCTTCCTGGCTCGGGCGGACGGGCTCGACCTCACGGTGATCGCGCCGCTGTCCGGCTGACTTTCGGTCTACGTGCCGGTGTCCTCGCTTGTCTCCGCCTGACCAGGGCTGTCCCATCCCGTCCGCAACCAGTTCCACCCCACTGGGCTACCGAGTTATCCACAGTAGGGCCTCCCCGGTTACTTGCTGGAGATCAACTGTCGGTGGGGGGCGGTAGACTGGGTCCGGGGCCGCCCCCCGGGAAGGGTGGGGGCTGGGCTGGACGTGGGGGGCGAGTTGAAGAGGGCGGTAAGGCCGTCGGGTGGGAGTTGGCGGTGGGGTAACGGGGGGATGGGGCTGTTGGGCGCGGGGAGACGGTGGGGCGACCGGGGGGTGAGGCTGGGTGGAAGTTGGTGACGGGTGGTGCCGCTGGGGGCGGGAACAGAGGGCGAGCGTTGGGATGGCCGGGAACGGGCGAGTTTCCGGCGGGCGATAGGGGTAGGGGCGGGGGCATCGAAGTGGACAGATAGCTATAGAAAGAGATAGTGGGGATGGCAGGTGAAATGGGGGCGGCTTGTCCGGTTGGGGTGGGTTGAAAGGGGAATGGAGGCCGAGACAGGGGTGATTGGTACACGATCGGGTGGCACGAGGAAGCGGAATCGGTGGTGATCCGTATGGTGGGTCCGCACCGCGTGGGGAGTTGCTGGTGAGCGCGGGAAAAGCCCAGTCGGAGGAGCTGCCGTGCTCGCGTTCGCAGTCGTGTCCGCGGTGTTGGTGGCGGCGGTGCCCGCGCCGGGGGTTGGGGTGGCGACGGCGCCGCGATTGAGCATTTCGGTGGAGAACGGGCGGGTGACGGCGGCGGCCGGGGACCAGTTGGCGTACACGGTGACGCTGCGGAACCTGGGGGCGAACGCGGTGGACAACCTCGACCTGACGCAGAGCGTGCCGGTGGGGCTGCGGTTCGACGCGGCCGACCCGCGGGGGACGGCGGGGGCGAAGGCCGTGGAGTGGGTGGTGGACCTGGCGCCGGGTGGGGCGGCGGTGTTCCGGTCGCGGATGACGGTGGTCGGCTCGGGCGACCGGTACCGGGTGGCGACTGTTGCGTGCGCGCGCACCACTTCGGACAGCCCGCCACTGGTGTGCGCGACGCACTCGGCGCGGCTGACGGCGGAGGCGGCGGGTGACTCGTGGGTGACCCGGAACCGCTGGTACGTGGCGGGCGGGCTCATCCTGGCGGCCGCGGTGGCCTTGTTCGCCCGGCGGCGGTTCGGCCGCGAGGACATCGGGTAACCAGGTGCGCGTTATATCAGTTCTTGTTCAACCGGGTGCGCTAAAAGCGAATTCATAACGTGATCTCGTTCATATAGAGATTGAATCTGCGACAAACTCTGAGTGGCCGTCCATCTATTCACGACACCCGTTGGTACCAATCGCGAACACCGGCTGTTCGCATTCGGTGAATACGCCCTGCCGGTTTGCCGGTAGTACACCTGATGCCCGCTCCGAATGGACCAGTGCGACTCGCCGGCCGTCTTGCGACATCGCTGAAGTCGACTGGTAACGGGGAACGGGAGTGGGCGACACTGCTGATGTCGCCGTAATCGCGCCTGGGGATGACCGAGGGGGAAGTCTCATGGATGTCGTTGTGCCCGCGCACAACGAGGAGTCCGGAATCACCGCTTGTCTCGACCGACTTGCCGAGTCGATCGAGGTAAAGCGGGTGGTGGTGGTCGCGAATGCCTGCTCCGACCGGACCGCGGAACTCGCGAGGAACCACCACAGCAACCCGGACGTAATCGTCGTTGAACAACCGGGAAAGGCGCTGGCACTGAATGCAGGTGACGCGCTGTGCGAGGGCTTCCCGCGCGCGTACCTCGACGCGGACATCGACCTCGCAGGCGCCGACCTCGACGCGCTGGCCAAGGCCGTCGTGCCCGGTGTCGACGCGTCCTACCCGGCCTCCCGGATCGACCTGGACGGCACGTCGTGGCTGGTCAGGCGGTACTACGCGGTGTGGCAGCGGCTGCCGTCGGTCAGCCGGTCGTCGGCGGGGCGCGGGGTCTACGTGCTCAGCGAGGCCGCGCACAACCTGCTGTTCCCGCTCCCGGAAGACCTCATCAGCGACGACGGCCACGTTTCCAGAACCATCACAAATCGGACGGTCGTCCCCACTGCCGTGGTCACCGTGAAAGCGCCGCGTGACATCCGCAGCCTTGTGCGCAGGCGACTGCGGGTACACCGGGGAAACACCAGGATTCAGCAGAGCAGTGCCACGGGCAGTGGGCTGGCGTCGGTGTTCAACCTCCTCAGGACACGACAGGCCTATGTCACCGACGTGGCCGTGTTCATCTCGGTGACGATGCTCGCGCGAATTATGGTGAGTACCCGCCGCGGCCCGGTCGACTGGGGCACCGACCATTCCAGCAGGACCCCGTGAATCAACCGGACCCCGACCGTCGGGTTTAGGCGAAACCCCGATCCGCGAACGGCGCGTCGGCCACGGCGGCCGCCGCGCGGAACAGTCCGGTGTGCGCGTCGGCGGAGTCAAAGGCGTACAGGTCGGCGATGAATGCGCCAATCTTGTCCTGAGTGGTCGCGCCCATCAGAAAAACGTGGGCCACATGGCGGACGCTGCTGTCGTCACCCGGTTTCATCCGCACGCTCACGGCGGACAGCGACCGCTTGGCGACCAGCAGGCTCAACGAGCACGACGCCGAGTTCACCACGGACTGGGTGACCGGCTCGCCGATGAGCCGGCGGGAGAACGGGGTCACCATCACCGACCCCGAACAGGTCGTCCTCGAAGCCGACCCACCCCGGCGGCTCTCCTACACCTGGCACACCCTGTCCGACGAATGGCGCGACTCGCACGGGTCGGCTGGGGGCGGCCCGACCCGGACCCGGCTCGTCCGGGTAACCCCTCTGCCCGGCTCCAGGGGGCGCGGCGTGGGGATTGTCCGGCTGGCGGGCGGGCGGTTGTCCACAAGCCGGTTGTTCGTCCACAGGGGACGGGTGGCCGCTCTTGACAGGTCGTCGTTCGCGATACGTTCAGGAATGGGCCCCCGGCCCCCGGGTGGGCGGGCTCCTGCGTAGCCGCCGGAGGGCGAAATCGGGGGAGGCGCGGCGTGCTCGACGGGGTGTCCGGTGGCATCCCGCACAGCCGCCGGACCCGCGATGGCGCGGGAGTCGACGGCCGCTTGGCGGGGTGCCCTGCTTGGCGGAGTGCCCTGCTTGGCGGAGTGCCCTGCTTGACGGGATGCCCCGCGTGGCGGATGCCGTAGAGGTCGAGGGTCATCAGCAGGCGCAGCCGGGTGCCGGTGGGGACGTCGCACTCCCAGTGCCCTGCTTGACGGCGTGTCCCGCTCGACGGGGCGCCTGCTCGGTGGGGGCAGGCCAGGGTGCGTATCGGGCTCGCCGGGACGGGCTACCCGAGGCGCAACCGAGTGGCTACTGGGCCGCGCACGGTTGGGTGGTGTAGTGGCTATTACTCACTGGTAGTGGTGTTGGGCGACCACGCGGTGCACCCGATCGTGTACTGCTGGTGACTCATTGCGGTATGTGACCGGCCAGACCGGCAGATTCACCCGTTCTAGCTACCCGGTCCGATCTGTTCGGCCAATTTGCCACTCAGCGTGTAGTTACTACCCGTTCGCGGCGGGTAGGGGGGCGGTGGACCCGGGGGTGGGGCCGCCAGTGCTACGGAGTGTCTGAGTTGGACCGTCCACTGTCACCCGGTCGGCGCGGGCTCGGCGTCACCGGGGGCACACTCGTACGTGTCTGGGGATAAGGAACAGCTCGTGGCCAGCGATGAATGGGCTGGTGCAGCCAAAGCGAGACCCGCGTCCCCGCCCAACCGGCACCACCCCTGCCGGGCCGAGAAAGGGTTGCCAATGACTACGCACACCGGACGTGCCGCGCGGCGCCGCCGCGATCGGTCGCGCAACCGCACCTCTGCCCTGCTCGTGCTCGCGGGTGGTCTGGTCGGCACCACGCTGCTGGCGTTGGCGCTGACCGGGACGCTGTCGGCGTTCACCGCCGCCATCACCAACACGACCGACACCGTGTCGACCGGCTCGCTGATCATGCAGGAGTCCGACGGCTCCAACACGTGCACCAGCAACAGCTCGTCCACCAACTCCGCCAACTGCGCCACCATCAACAAGTACAGCGGCTCCACGCTGCTGCCCGGCGGGTCGGCCACCAAGACGGTGACGTTGACCAACAACGGCACCATCACCCCGGCGACGTTCACGCTGACCCCGGGCTCGTGCAGCCAGTCCGGCTCGGTCAGCGGCATCACGCCCGCGTCGGACTTCTGCGCGCAGGTGACGCTGAAGCTGTACGCCGCGGCGACCGCCACCGGTTCGCCGATCTACAACGGGGCACTGTCCGCGTTCACCACGCCGCTGTCGCTGACCGCGCTCGGCCCGTCGAGCAACCAACCGTACACATTCGTCGTGAGCCTGCCGTCGTCGCTGGGCAACAGCTACATGGGACTGACCGCGTCGCAGGCGCTCACCTGGACGTTCAGCTCGTGATCCGGTGAAGGTCGACCTGCGGTCGAGGCGGCGCGGTGGGAAACACCGCGCCGCCCCGGTCCGCGAACGCCACCGCCGTCAGCTCATGCTGGCGGCGGTTGTGCTGTTCACCTTCGTCCTGATCGCGCTGGGGTGGCGGGTCACCGGCGGGCGCTGGCTGTCGGTCGACTCGCCGTCGATGGGGGAGGCCGCGCCGGTCGGGACGCTGGTGCTGACCCGGCCGACCCACCTCGACCAACTGCGCCAAGGCGACATCATCTCGTTCACCCCCACCGGTGGCGGACCCGTCCACACGCACCGGGTCGAGCGGATCACCCTGGGCCAGGTGTTCACCAAGGGCGACATCAACGGCGCCGAGGACCCGCGGCCGGTGGCCGAGGAGCAACTGGTCGGCAAGGCCGTCGCGCGGTGGTGGGGGCTGGCGTGGCTGGTCAAGTCGCTGCCGATCCTGATCCCGGGGTCGGCCCTGGTGTGGCTGGCCACCCGGTGGACCGGGTCGCGCTGGCGCACCCCGCTGCGGCTGGTCGGGTACCCGCTGGTCGTGTGCGCCGCGATCGTGGTGCTGCGGCCGCTGGTCAACGCGAGCCTGCTCACCACGCTCGGCCAGGAGGACTCGGTCCGGGCGACCGTGGTGTCCACCGGGTTGCTGCCGATCCGGGTGCAGACCCCGGACGACGTGTTCGCCGACCTGCGCTCCGGGCAGGTGTCCGACCTGGTCAGCCACGCCGCCGACGCCAAGGGGCAGGTCTCGCTGTCGGTTGACGCGCACATGTCGTGGCTGTGGTGGACAGTGTGTTTCGCGCTGTGTTCGATACCGCTGGCCGCCTCGGTGTACCTGGGGCTGCGCGCGAACCGGGGACCGGTGACATGACGAGGTGGAGGCTGGCCGCGCTGGTCGGGGTGCTCGCCCTGATCGCGTACCTCGGCACGACCTCCACCATCAGCACCTTCATCGCCCGGATCACCAACACCACGAACACCATCTCCTCCGCCGGGCCCTCGTGCCACTCGGTGCCCTTGGCCGACGGGGCCACGCGGCTCTATCCACTGAACGAGCAGACAGGTCTCTCGGCCACTGACGAGAGTTCCACCAACGCCACCGGTACATACCAAGGCGGTAGGCAGTCGGTGTCGCAGACCCCGTACCCGTGCGTGCGCGACAACGACTGGTACTCCCGGGTCGACCAGACCCACTGGGTGTCCACACCGGGCACGATCAGCATCGCGCCGGGCAGCAGCACCAGCCAGGAAGCCTGGTTCCGCACGGTCAACAGCCAGGGTGTGATCTCCGCGTTCGGCAGCACGCAGACCGGCCAGTCGACGAACAAGACGAACCTCATCACCATCACCAGCAACGGCCATCTCGCGTTCCTCGTGCAGGGCTCGTCGACCACCTATGAGGTCGTCAACACCTACGCGGTGAACGACGGCGCCTGGCACAACGTCATCGCCGTGCACGACGCGTCCTACGGGGTCAAGGTGTACCTGGACGGTGCGCTGCTGATGCAGCAATCGAGCGCCCACCCGGCGGCGCTCACCGGCTACCTGCGCATCGGCTACGAGAACACCAACGGCTTCACGAACGGGTTCGGCACCGACCAGTCGCTGGCCCACTTCTGGGACAACCTGGCCTTCATCTCCTTCTACCCGTTCGCCTTGTCGGCCACGCAGGCCACCCAGCATTACCAGGCAGGCAGGTGACCACCATGACCACACGGAGGCTGGCCGCGCTGGTCGGGGTGCTCGCCCTGATCGCGTACCTCGGCACGACCTCCACCATCAGCGCCTTCATCGCCCGCCTCAACAACACCGGCAACACCATCTCGTCGTCCGGGCCGTCGTGCCACTCGGTGCCGCTGGCGGACGGGGCCACGCGGCTCTACCCCCTGAACGAGTCGACGGGTCTGGTGGCTTACGACGAGAGTTCCAACCACGCGACCGGCACGTACCAGGGCGGTAGGCAGTCGCAGTCCCAGGTCGAGTACCCGTGCGTGCGGGAGCAGGACTGGTACGCGAACCTGGACCAGACGCACTGGGTGTCGACGCCGGGCACCTACAGCATCGCCCCGGGCAGCAGCACCAGCCAGGAAGCCTGGTTCAACTCGTACAACAACCAGGGCGTCATCTGCGGTTTCGGCAGCACCCAGACCGCCCAGTCGTCGACCAAGACGAACCTTCTCGCCCTCAACACCAGCGGCGACCTGCTGTTCCTGGTCCAGGGCGCGTCCACGACCTACGAACTGGTGAGCCCGTTCGCCTACAGCGACGGCGGCTGGCACAACGTCATCGCCGTGCACGACGCGTCGTACGGCATCAAGGTCTACCTCGACGGGGCGCTGCTGATGCAGCAGGCGGGCGCGCACCCCGCCGCCATGACCGGCTATTTCCGCATCGGGTACGAGAACACCAACGGCTTCACCAACGGGTTCGGCACCAACCAGTCGTTGGCGCACTGGTGGGGGAGCATGGCGTTCGTGTCGTTCTACCCGTTCGCGTTGTCGGCTTCGCAGGCCGCGCAGCACTACCAGGTGGGGGCGTAAGCGGTCAGGTCACGGGCGCGACCTCGCGGGTGCGGCGGCGCTGCTCGACGGGGTCGGGGATGGGGACGGCGGCTACCAGGCGGCGGGTGTAGTCGGCGGTGGGGGTGCGCAGGACCTCGTGGTGCGGGCCTTCCTCGACGACCTGGCCGCGGTGCAGGACGGTGACCCGGTGGGCCAGCGAGTCGACGACGGCGAGGTCGTGGCTGATGAACAGGCAGGCGAAGCCCAGGGTCCGTTGCAGTGACGTCAACAGCTCCAGAACAGCGGCCTGGACGGAGACGTCAAGGGCGCTGGTGGGTTCGTCGGCGATGAGCAGGCCGGGATTGAGCGCCAGGGCGCGGGCGATGCCGACGCGCTGGCGTTGGCCGCCGGAGAGCTCGCGGGGGCGGCGGCGGGCGTAGCCGCGTGGGAGTTGGACGGCGTCGAGGAGTTCGGCGACGCGGTTGTGGTAGGGCCGGCCGCGCAGGGTGCGGTGGATGCGCAGGGGTTCGCCGACGCAGTCTGAAATGGACATTCGCGGGTTCAGCGAGCCCGCGGGGTCTTGGAAGATGAAGCCGAGGCGGTCGCGAGAAGCTGACGGGTCGCCGCCGAGCAGGGAGACGGTTCCCGAGGCGGGGTGCAGCAAACCGGCCGCGACCTTGCCCAAAGTGGACTTACCGGACCCGGACTCCCCCACCAGGCCGACGACCTCGCCCTGGGCGATCCGCAAGTCTACCCCGTCCAGGGCAACGAAATCCTTGTACCGAACGACGACCTGGTCCAGCCGGAGCGCGTCCACAGCGGACACTGGAGACGACGGCGTGCGGTGACCGAGACGGGGAACGGCGGCGAGGAGGGCCTGGGTATAGGCGCGAGTGGGGCGGGCGAAGAGGTCTTCGACCGGGGCCTGCTCGACCAAGATCCCCTGGTGCATGACGGCGACGCGGTCGGCAAGGTCGGCGACGACACCCATGTTGTGGGTGATGAGCAGGATCGCGGTACCGAGGCGGTCGCGAAGATCCCGCAGCAACGACAGGATCTCGGCCTGGACGGTCACGTCGAGCGCGGTGGTCGGCTCGTCGGCGATGATCAGGCGGGGGTTGTTGGCCAGGGCGAGCGCGATGACCACGCGTTGTTTCTGGCCGCCGGAGAGCTGGTGCGGGTAGTGGCGGACGCGGGTGCCGGGATCGGGGATGCCGACCAGGTCGAGCAGGCGGACGGCCTCCTGCCGCGCCTGGGTGCGGCTGAGCGAGCGGTGCGCGCGCAGAACGGCCGCGATCTGCCAGCCCACGGTGTGCACCGGGTTCAGGGCCGTCGCCGGTTCCTGGAAGACCATGGCGATCTGGCTGCCGCGCACCTCCAGCAGCGACTCCTCGTCGGCGCCGATCAGTTCCCGGTCGCCGAGCGTGGCGCTGCCGCCGACGGTGGCGGTGGGCGGCAGCAGGCCGAGCAGCGCGCGGGCGGTCACCGACTTGCCGGAGCCGGATTCCCCCACCAGCGCGAGGATCTCGCCCTCGACCACGGTGAAATCAATGCCCCGCACAGCTTCCGCGGCGCCGAAGGACACCCGCAGGTCCTTGACGGTCAACACTGGGCCAGCTCCCGGAGAAGTAGGCGGGGCGGGCGGTGAGACCCGCCCCGCGTGATTACTAGTCGTAGACACGTTCTGCCTCGGCCCAGAGCCGGGCGAGCAGGCTCGGGTCGTAGGGCGCCTGCTTGCCCGGCTCGTAGCGGACGTGGTGCAGCGTCCCGGTGAACGGCGCGGTCCCGGCGCGGGTGTGCAGGTCCCAGTCGACCGGGCCGCCGCGGTCGGCGCCGACGCTGATGCCGGTGAACGGGGCCATGCCGATCATCTGCGGGACCGGGCCCAGCTCGGTGGTGCCCGCCCCGGTGTCCAGGACCAGGTTGGCCTGGAAGTCCGGCAGCGCCGAGGACGCCAGTCGGATCTCCACCGGCCCAGCGGTCAGCGGGAGGGCGGCCGAGCGGTGTACGACGCCGTAGGCATTGTACGTCAGGTGAACCGATCCGTCCTCGATGTACACGCCGTACCCGCCGCCCTGGTCGCCGTGGGCGAAGAGGACGCCGTGGTCGCCGTCCCGGTAGTCCACTGAGGACACTACGACGAAGTCGCGGAACTGGATGAGCTGACCGGAACGGTACCGTTCCAGCAGCGGTGTGCCGGGGTACAACGTCACCGGGCGTTCCAGGCGCTCGTCGGACGGGCGGCGCAGGTCGGCGGCGGCGGTGTGGTCGGTCAGCGGGAACACCGTGTTGTGCCAGGCCGCGCGTTCCCAGTCGGCCGCCAGTTCGGCCAGCTTCTCCGGGTGCCGGGCGGCCACGTTGGTGGTCTCGGTCGGGTCGGTGGCGACGTGGTAGAGCTCCCACTCGCTGTCGTCGTACGGGGTTCCGGGGCGGTGCCGGGTGACGATCTTCCAGCCGTCCGCGTAGTAGCCGCGGTTGCCGCCGGTCTCGGTGTACTGCGTGACGTGCTCGCTCACCGCGTCGGCGTCGTGCAGCACGGGCACGGCGCTGACCCCGTCCTGCTCGGCGGCGGCGACACCGTGGCGCTCGGGCAGCCGGGGCACTCCCGCGAGGTCGAGCAGCGTCGGGGCCACGTCGGTGACGTACACGTACTGGTGCCGCAGTCCCGGTTCCAGGCCGGCGGGCCAGTGCACGATGAACGGGGTCCGCACACCACCGGCGTAGGTGTCGAACTTGTAGAGCCGGAACGGGGTGTTCGACGCCTGCGCCCAGCCGCGCGGGTAGTGGATCGTGGTCTGCGGGCCGCCGAGCAGGTCGAGCTCGCGTTCGACGTCACGGTCCCAACTGGACGGTACGCCGGGGACGTGCACGAACTGGCTGAAGTAGCTGCGGGTGCCCTCCGGTCCGCCCTCGGCGGTGGCGCCGTTGTCCGAGGTGAACACGAGGATGGTGTTGTCCAGCTCGCCGTGGCGGCGCAGGGCCTCGACGATCCGGCCGACGCTTTGGTCCACATTGTCCAGTGCGGCCGCGTAGACCTCCATGTACCGGGCGAACAGCTCTTTCCGGTCGTCCGGCACCTCGGACCACGGCGGCACGTCGCGGCCGGGTTCGCTGTTGCGCGGCGGCAGCGCGGTACCGGGCGGGAACAGGCCCTCGGCCAACTGCTTGGCGAACCGGCGTTCCCGGATGACGTCCCAGCCCTCGGCGTAGCGACCGCGGTAGCGTTGGAGGTCGGATTCCTTGGCGCCCAAGGGTCCGTGCATGGCGTGGTGGGCGTAGTAGAGGAAGAACGGCTTGTCCGGGTCGTTGGCCCGCAACGTGTCGATCATGCGGACGGCGCGGTCGGTCAGGTCGTCGGTGAGGTAGTAGCCGTCCGGGTAGTCACCGTCGTAGGGGCTGTTGTCCCAGACCAGGCGGTGCGGGTGGTGCAGGTTGGTCAGGCCCTCCAGGCTGCCGAAGTACCGGTCGAACCCGCGCTGCAGCGGCCACGACGACCGGTCCGCCGCGTCGTGGCTCGCGGCGTCGCGGGTCAGGTGCCACTTGCCGACGGCGAAGGTCGCGTACCCGGCGGCGCGCAACGACTCGGCCAGCGACGGCGCGTTGTCCGGGAGCTGGAACGAGTACGCGGGATAGCCCGGGTCCGCGTTGGCCGGGAAGGCGAAACCCGCGCGGTGCGGGTTGAGGCCGGTCAGCAGCGCCGCGCGCGACGGCGAGCACAGCGGGGTGGTGTGGTAGTTGGTCAGCCGGAGACCGCCCGCGGCGAGCGCGTCCAGGGTGGGGGTGGCGACCTCGCCGCCGAACGGGCCGATGTCGGCGTAGCCCAGGTCGTCCACCAGGATCACGACGACGTTGGGGCCGGTCGACCGCCGCTCGGCGGGCCAGCCGGGCCGGGACTCGGCGAACACCCGGCCGACCCGGCCGGTGAAACCCTCGTACCCGCGGGCGTGTGGGGGGAGCGTCATGGTGTGGTCCTTCTTCTCAGGCGCCGCGTGCGGCGTTCGCGGCCTGGGCGATCAACTGGAACCCCAGCACGAGGACGGCCGTCACCGCCAGGGGGCCGATCGCGAACAACGGGTTGAGGTCGAGGTAGCGCAGTGAGGTGGTCAGCACCGCGCCCAGCGACGGTGACGGCGGCGTGACCCCGATGCCCAGCACGCTCATCGCGCCCTCGACGAACACGGCGACCGACATGGACAGTGCCAACTGGACCAACACCGGCTCCAGCGAGTTCGGCAACACGTGTTGACGCAAGATGTGCGCCCTGCGCCCGCCGACCACCTCCGCCGCCGTCACGTACTGCGACTCGCGCACCCGCAACACCGCCGCCCGGAGCAACCGCCCGAACACCGGGATCTCCACGCTGACCACCACGATCAGCACCGACCCGGTGCCCGGCCCGATGACGGCCGCCAGCCCGATGGCGAGGATGAGTTGCGGGAAGGCGAGCAACACGTCGAACAGCCGCTGCACCGCGACGTCGAGCACGGAGTTGACGGTGGCCAGCGCCCCGATCGCGCACCCGATGAGCGCGCCGAGCGGGACGGCGGTGAGGCTGATCAGCAGGTCGACCCGGATGCCCGCGAGCAGCCGGGCGAGCACGTCCCGGTTGAGGTCGTCGGTGCCGAGCGGGTGGGTGGCGGACGGGCCGAGCAGGTTGGCGCCGGGGATCTGCTGGTAGGCGTCCCACTGCCAGAGCAGCGGGCCGACCAGGCCGAGCAGGACGACGACGCCGACCAGCACCAGGCCGACCAGGCCCTTGCCCCGCCGGAAAGTACGCGGCCGCTCGGGAACGGCGACCTCGACGGGCTCGACGGGCTCCTCCACGGCGGCGGTCATGAGTCCGCCCCCGGGCGAAGATCGCGAACCGGGTTGAGCAGCCCCCGAATCGAGCCTACTGGTGCCGACCGACGCGGAACGGGGGTCGACGGCGGGCTGTGCGCAACTCGGGTGTTTGTGGATGGTTGGGATGGGCGATGCCTCAGCGTCATGACTGCGCCCCCAGTCTGATTCTCGGGTCCAGTGCGGCGTGGATGACGTCGGTCAGCAGTTGGACCAGCACGAACACCGTCACCGACAGCATCAGCAGCACCTGGACCAGCGGGTAGTCCCGGCGGGTGATGCCCTGCTCGACGAGCAGTCCCAAGCCGGGCCAGGAGAAGATCGACTCGACCAGGACCGCGCCGCCGAGCAGGGCGCCGGTCTGCAGACCGAGCGTGGTGATGGCGACCGGCAGCGCGCCGCGCAGCGCGTGCCGGTAGACGACCGCGCGGCGGCGCACCCCGGCCGCCAGCACCGTCGTCACGTAGTCCTGTCGCAGTTCGCCGCGCAGCGTCTCGGCGAGGAAGCCGGTGAGCACCCCGGCGACCGGCAGGGCGAGGCACACGGCGGGCAGGACCAGGTACTGGGCGGTGATGTCGAGCCGGTCGACCATGCCCTTCGGGGGGATTCCGCCGGTGGGCAGCACCCGGAAGAACACGCCGAAGACGATGATCAAGACGACGCCGGTGACGAAGGTGGGCAGGGCGACGGCGGCCGTGTGGAAGGCCGTGAGCACCCGGTCCACCCAGCGGTTGCGGGTGGCCGCCCAGAGCGGGCCGAGGCCCAACGCGATCAGCACGGCGATGAGCAGTGCCGTCGCGGTGAGGACGACCGTGTTGCCCAGGCCGGTGCCGACCAGGTCGGCGATGTCGCCGCCGATCAGGTAGGAGCGGCCGAGGTCGCCGGTGAACAGGCCGCCGAGCCAGTGCAGGTACTGCGTCACCACGGGCAGGTCGAGACCGAGGTCGTGCCGGATCGCGGCGATCGTCTCGGGGGTGGCGTCCGGGCCCGCCATCGCGGTCGCCGCGTCACCGGGGATGGCCCGCAGGACGAGGAAGATCAGCACGGACGAGAGCCACAGCACGACCAGTGCGGACGGGGCGCGGCGCAGCACGTAGCGGGTCATGCCAGGTACGCCTTGCCGAAGTCCAGCTCGCGCCGCTTGTTCCAGGTGACGCCGTGCAGGTTGTCGCGGTGCACGATCTGCTCGTAGGTCACGCCGATCTCGGCCAGGAAGGTCGCGTCGAGCAGTTGGTTCGAGAGCTCCTTGTAGGCGGCGGTCGCCTGCGGGCCGGTCGCGGTGCCCAACTGCCAGGCGTCCTCGGCGGCGGTGGTGTACGCGGGCGAGGTGAAGTGCGACGAGTTGCGGTGGGCGTTGAACGGGTAGGCGCTCACGGTCAGCGTGGCCGGGGAGAACTGGGCCCACGAGTGGCTGGTGGTCCACAGACCGGGGAACTGGGCGCCGATCAACTGCTTGACGAACTGGGTCGAGTCGACCGGGGTCAGCTTGACCGTGATGCCCGCCTCGGCGAGGTTGTTCTGGATGATCTGCGCGATCGCGGTGAACACCTGGTCGTTGCCGACGTAGCTCAGCGGGATCTCGGGGAGCTGCTTGTCCGCCAGCAACTGCTTGGCCTTGGCGACGTCGTGCCGGTAGCGGCTGTCCAGGTCCTGGTCGTACGCCGGGCTGGTCTTCGGCCAGGGCAGCGACACGGGGTAGCCCTGGTCGCGGAAGACCTCCGTGATGATCCGCTGCTTGTCCAGCGCGTAGGCGATGGCCTGGCGCACGGTCGGGTCGTCGAGGCCCGGCGCGGTGACGTTGATGCCGACGTACGCCTGCAACTCGGCGCCCTCCAGCGACTCGACCTTGATGCCGGGCGCGCTCGACAGGGTCTGCGCGTCGCGGTAGCCGACACCCCGGGCGAGCTGGACCTGACCGGACTTGACCGCGGCCGCCAGCGACTGCACGTCCGGGATGA
Organism: Actinokineospora inagensis DSM 44258; assembly: GCF_000482865.1. GTDB lineage: Bacteria > Actinomycetota > Actinomycetes > Mycobacteriales > Pseudonocardiaceae > Actinokineospora > Actinokineospora inagensis. The sequence goes on from NZ_KI519519.1 coordinate 105,956, forward strand.
CCCGCACGTGCACGCCGTCGAGGTACGGCGCGCCGCCCCAGTAGTCGGTGTTGTGGGAGAAGGTCAGGTCGGTGTTGGGGCGCCACGAGTCGAACTTGAACGGGCCGGTGCCGACGAACTTCTTGCCGGTGCCGATGTCGGCGGCGGTCTCGGAGTCGATCAGCGGCACCGTGTCGAGCAGGTCGAACAGGTTGCTCACCGGGTGCGCCAGGTGCAGCACGACCTGGTCCGGCGCCGGGGTGTCGATGGTGCTGATCGTCTTCGCGGTGCTGGCGAGCTGGCCGTTCCACTTGGGATCGGCGTAGCTGGTGAGCGAGAACTTGACGTCGGCTGAGGTCAGCGTGCGGCCGGTGTGGTACTTGACGTCCGTGCGCAGCTTGAGGGTGACGGTCTTGCCGCCGTCGGTCTGCTGCCACTCGGTCGCCACCCGCGGCTTCGGGTCCAGCGACTTGTTGTCGTAGCGGACAAGCGTGTCGTACACGAGTCCGACGACGGTGGTGATGGACACGTTGCTGTTGGTGAACAGGTTGGCGGGCACCAGGTCGAGGTTGACGCCGAGCTCGGCCACCCCACCCTGCTTCGGTGCCGCCGACGCGCCCGCGGAGCTGGTCTCCGCGTCCACAGCGGACTGGCAGGCGGTCGCGGCCACCAGCAGGAGCACTGCCGCGAGGGCCTTGAGCGTCTGACGTGCGTTCATCGGGCGGGGACCTTTCTCAGGTTCTCCCGCTCGTCCAGGCCAGGTGCCTGGTCGAGCAGGTCGAGCGGGTGGTCGAAGAGGCGGTTGAGCAGTCCGGTGCAGGCGGCGGTGGCCTGCAGGGTCGGGCCGAAGCGGGTGGCGGAGACGATGTCGGTACCGGGCAGCGCGGTCGCCCTGGCGAAGGCGCCGAGCAGGTCGGGCAGCCGCTCGGCGGGGTCGGTGATCGCCTGCCCGCCGAGCACGACCCGGTCCGGGTTGAGCGCGTCGCGGAGCAGGGCCACCGCACGGCCCAGCGCGGTCGCGCGGTCGGTGAGCAGGGCGACGGCGGTGGGGTCACCGGCGGTGGCGGCGGCCCGGACCAGCTTGATGTCCGGTTCGTCGACCACGCCCGCCGCGACGGCCTTCTCGGCGACCGTGCGGTCGGCGACGGTGACCTCCAGGCAGCCGGTGGCCCCGCACGGACATCGGATGTCGCCGCCGACCGGCAGGTGGGCCACGCTGCCCCCGCCGCCGGGGCCGCGGTGCAGCACGCCGTCGAGGGCGAACGCGATGCCGACGACCTCGCGGGCGTAGAAGTACAGCAGGCTGGACACCCGCGGACCCCAACCGAAGAGGAGTTCGGCGTTCGCCATGGCGGCGACGTGGCCGTCGAGGTGCACGGGGTAGCCGGTGGCGCGGCGCAGCAGGTCGGCGGCGGGGACCCGGTACCAGCCGAGCCGGTCGTGGTCGAGCACCCCGTGCTCGGCGTCAACCAGGCCGCCGCTGGCCAGGCCGATGCCGACGACCTTGCGGCGCGGCCACCGGCGCAGGAACGCCCGGACCTTGCCCGCGATGTGCGCGAGGGCGTCCTCGGCGCTGCCCTGCGGGGTCGGGATCTCCTCCGCGTCGAGCAGGGCGCCACGCAGGTCGGCCAGGCCGTAGGTGACCGTGCTCACCCCGATGTGCACGCCCGCGGCGGCGTACACGGTGTCGTCGAGGTGGATCGGCACCCGCGGGCGGCCGATCGCGCCGACCGGGACCAGCTCCGGCACCTCGCGCAGCAGGCCCAGCTCGATCAGCACGGCCACCTGCCTGCTGACCGTGGGCATGCTCAGCCCGGTGTGCTCGCCGATCGCCGCGCGCGAGAGCGGGCCCTCGCGGCGGATGACGGCCAGCACCGCGGCCGCGTTGGCGGCGCGCACGCTCGGGCGGCGCGGGGACTCGGGCACGGCGGACCCTTCTCGGTTCGTTCAGTGACAGTCGGTGTCGGTCGGCGGCGGTTGGTGGTTGTCGGCGCGCGGCGCGGTCGCGGTGCTTTTGTGCACGCGAGGAAGAATCCGGGCGAACGCGGGCAGACCCGACGGGCGGGCGGCGGCGGGAAGAGTCGATCAACAACAGCGGCGCACAACGGAAGAATCCGTGTGTCCACACGGGATGTCAACGGCGTCCGGGATATGGAACCCCTGGTGTCCCGTTAATTTCAGTGCTTACCGGAAGCTTGTTGGTCTCCGGGTGTGGTTCGTAGGTTCGAATCGCGGGGGCAGCCCCGCGTCTCGCCGCGGTCGCGGCATCCGCAGCAGAAAGGAACCCCACCGTGAGCCTGTCCGTGGAGAACGAGGTGTCGGTCGTCAAGCTCGGTTCGGCCATCGGGGCGCGGATCGACGGCGTCCAGTTGGGTGGCGACCTGGCGCCCGCGACCGTCGCCGCGATCCGGTCCGCCCTGCTGGCCAACAAAGTGGTCTTCTTCCGGGACCAGCAGGACCTCGACGACGAGGGTCAACTGGCGTTCGGGGCGCTGCTGGGCGAGGTGACGCTCGCACACCCCACTGTGCGCGGGGTGAAGAACCCGAACGTGCTGCCGATCGATTCGGAGTACGGCAAGGCCAACAGCTGGCACACCGACGTCACGTTCGTCGACCGGATCCCGGCCTTCAGCGTGCTGCGCGCGGTGAACCTGCCGCCGTACGGCGGGAACACCGTGTGGGCCAACACGGTCGCGGCCTACGAGTCGCTGCCGCTGTCGCTCAAGGCACTGGTCGACGGGCTGTGGGCGGTGCACACCAACGCCTACGACTACGCCGCCAACATCGACGAGCTGCGCATCGGCGGCGTGGACGTCAAGACCGAGCAGTACCGGGCCGAGTTCCAGTCCGACCTGTTCGAGACCGAGCACCCGGTCGTCCGGGTGCACCCGGAGACCGGCGAGCGCTCGCTGTTGTTGGGACATTTCGTGAAGCGGTTGGTCGGGGTCACCTCGACCGAGTCGCAAGCGCTGTTCGGGTTGCTGCAGCAGCGGGTGACCCGCTTGGAGCACACCGTCCGCTGGCAGTGGCAGCCGGGCGACGTGGCGATCTGGGACAACCGCGCCACCCAGCACTACGCCATCGCCGACTACGACAACCAGCCGCGCCGCATGCACCGCATCACCATCGCGGGCGACGTCCCGGTCAGCGTCGACGGCACCCCCAGCGTCGTGCGCACCGGCGACGCGTCGCACTACTCCACCGTCTGAGTCCTCTGTGGACAGAGGTGGCGTGATGGACCGAGTGGAGCAGTGAGGCCGCCGACATCCGGAGGCGAGTCGAGGTCGTGGTCGGCGTATCGACCACGACCTCGGCATCTCGGTGGGTCTCTGTGGACAGTGACTACTGGGCGGTCAGCGGTTTCGCGATGTCCTCCAGGTTGGCCTGCTCGGTGCGCACGCCGAGGAAGATCTCGGTGATGCCGCCGACCGCCATCACACCGGCGCTGACCAGGAACCCGATGGCGACCTTGCCCGCGTTGCCCGTCTCGACCAGGCTGCCGAACAGGACCGGGCCGATGACGCCGCCCGCCGCCGTGCCGACGGCGTAGAAGAAGGCGATGGCCAGGGCGCGGGTCTCCATCGGGAAGATCTCGCTGACGGTCAGGTACGCGGCGCTGGCCCCGGCGGAGGCGAGGAAGAAGACGCCGAGGAGCCAGCACAGGAACGTCCAGGGGCCGAGCGTGCCGCCGGTGAACATCCAGACCATCGGCAGCGTGAGCGCGGCGGCCCCCAGGTAGGCGGCGGCGATCATCGGGATGCGGCCGACCGTGTCGAACAGCCTGCCGAGGATGACCGGGCCGAGGAAGTTGCCGAGGGCGAAGACGACCAGGAAAAGCGGCGCACCGGAGGACGAGACGCCGTAGAATTTGCCCAGCAAAGTGCCGAGGTTGAAGGTGATCCCGTTGTAGAGGAACGCCTGCCCGACGAACAACGCCAAACCGAGAATTGTCCGTTTGGGGTATTTGCGCACCGCGGTCGCGATGATTTCCCGCAAGGGGATGGTGCGGCGCTGGTGAATGCGAATGGACTTGTCCGGCTCGTCCAGTCGGACGCCGCCGCGCTCCTCCACCTCCCGTTCGATATCGGCCATGACCTGCTCGGCCTCGTCCTCCCGGCCGTGGATGAACAGCCAGCGCGGGCTCTCCGGCACATGCCGCCGCACCAGCAGGATCACCACGGCCAGCACGGCGCCGATGCCGAACGCCAGCCGCCAGCCCAGGTCCGCCGGGAAGATCGACTCGTCGAGCAGCAGGATCGCCGCCGCGGCGCCCACCGCCGAGCCGAGCCAGTACGAGCCGCTGATCAGCAGGTCCACCCGGCCGCGCACCCGCGCCGGGATCAACTCGTCGATCGCCGAGTGGATGGCCGCGTACTCGCCGCCGATGCCCGCGCCGGTGAGGAACCGGGTCAGGTAGAAGAACCACGGCGCCCACGCGAACGCCGTGGCCACCGTGGCGACGAGGTAGAGGGCCAGGGTCAGGATGAACAGCTTCTTGCGACCGAACCGGTCGGTGAGCTGCCCGAACACCAGCGCGCCCACGCACGCGCCGAGGATGTAGAGGGCGGCGGCCAGCCCGACCTCGCCGTCGGTGAGCGACACCCCGCTGCCCGGCTCCACCAGCCGGGCGGCCACCGACCCCACCATGGTCACTTCCAGGCCGTCGAGCAGCCACACGGTGCCGAGGCCGACGATGACCCGCCAGTGGAACCGCGACCACGGCAGCCGGTCGAGCCGGGCCGGGATCTTGGTGTCGATGGTCGCCATGGGCACTTACTTCCCCGTGCCGACCCCGATGAATCACCCCTGCGGGGTCACCGCCTGCGGCAGCCGCCACCGCTCCCCCACCACCGACCCGTCACACGGCTGCAGGCCGACGTAGTCGCTGCCGTCGGCCTGCCACAGGCACCAGGTGAGGTCCCCGTCGTCCTTGGCCGACTGGATCCAGTAGGACCCGTCCTGCGCCACCAACCGCCACGCCTGCATCGTCTCCAACTCGTCGCACGGGGTGCTGACGACCTCCACCTCGTCGTAGGCCAGGCACAGGTCGGCCCCCGCCGCCGTGATCGCCAGCCGCAGGTCCGACGTCTGGGTCAGGTGCCAGCTCTGCTCGACGACGGCACCGCAGGTCGCCCCGTGCACCGCCCCGGACACCTCCCGCTGCACGCACTTCCCCGACCCGACCGACGCCAGCGCCACCTCCCCCTCAGCAGGCGCCGCGACCGCGACCCCCGGCACCAACACAAGCGCGGCGGCCAGCACAAGAGCACGCATGATGTCTCCTCAACGACGACAACCGGTCCACTCCGGACACTGCCGCCCGCACCGACCCGACACTCCCCCGAGCCCGCACTTCCCACCCGATCGTGCGGCCCGGATCAGCCGGTGGGCGACTGTTCGGCGACCCCAGCACAATCAGCTACCAGCCGACCCGCGACCTGGAACCAGACGGCATACAACCAGCCGACAACGGCCCTAGCGGTCCGGTGCCACGATGGCCGACCAGGCGGCGATGGTCGGGGTCTCGGCGAGGTCGGCGAAGGTCAGGTCGAAGCCTGCCGCACGCCAGGTCTCCAGCAGGCTCATCACCCGGATGGAGTCGAGGCCGTGGTCGAGCAGGTTGTCCTCAATGGACAGATCGGCCTGCGGGACCTCCAGCAGGGCGGCGATCTGGGCGCGGATGTCGTCGGGGGTCATGCGGGGTCCAAGAGGGTGAGGAGGCGGTCGGTGGTGAGGGTCGTGGCGCAGCGGCCTGCGGCGTAGCGCAGGGCCATGGCGTGGTCCTCGGGGGTGAAGTCGGCGACCGCGTCGGCGACGAAGAACGCCTGGATGTCGCGCGTGAAGGCGTCGGCGGCGGTCATCAGGCAGCCGATGTGCGCGTAGACGCCGGTGATGATGAGCTGGTCGCGGGCGGTCATCAGCGATTCGAGGTCGGTGCGGTGGAAGGCGTTGTAGCGCCACTTGGTCATCAGGACGTCGGGTGCCAGCGGGGCCAGCGCGGGGGTGATCTCGGCGTCGGCCGGGGAGGCGATGCCGCCGCCCCACATGTCGAGCTGCAGGCCGCGCTCGGACGGGGATTGCGCGCCGGGTTGGGCGGAGAACACGACCGGGATGCCCAGGCGGCGGCAGAGATCGCGCAGGCGCTGGATGTTGCCGACGAGGTCGGCGACGGGCTGGGACCCGGTGAACGCGCGCAGGAAGTGGGTCTGCATGTCGTGGACGAGCAGCACGGCCCGCGCGGGGTCCGGGGTCCACTCGACCCGGTTCGCCGGCAGCGTGGTCGGCATGGGGTAGGGGGCGATGGCGGGTAAGGCCATGGGGTCACGCTTTCCGGAGTCGTGCGGTCAGGGTGGCGCGCAGGTCGCGGCGGCTGGTCTTGCCGACCCCGGTGTGCGGGAACTCGTCCACGAACACGACCCGGTCGGGGATCTTGTACGCCGCCAGGCCGCGTTCGCGCAGGAACCCGCGCAGGGCGGGAGCGGTCACGGGGGTGGTGGCGATGACGAAGGCGCAGGTCCGCTCGCCGAGGAACGCGTCCGGCGCGGCGACGACGGCGGCGTCGTGCACGGCGGGGTGGGCGAGCAGGTGGTTCTCCACCTCCTCGGCGGCGACCTTCTCACCGCCCCGGTTGATCTGGTCCTTCGCCCGGCCCTCGACCACCACATGGCCCGACGGCAGCACGCGGACGAGGTCGCCGGTCCGGTAGTAGCCGTCCGGGGTGAACGCGACCTCGTTGTGGTCGTCGGCGCGGTAGTAGCCGCGGATCGTGTACGGACCGCGGGTCAGCAGTTCGCCCACCTCGCCCTCGGCGACGGGCTTGCCCTCGGCATCGACGACGAGCAGTTCGTCGTCGGGGGAAATGGGGCGGCCCTGGGAGATGGCGACGAGGTCGTCCGGGTCGCAGGCGCGGGTGTAGTTGACCAGGCCCTCGGCCATGCCGAACACCTGCTGCACCGCGCAGCCGAGCTCGGGGCGCACCCGCCGGGCGGCCTCAGCGGCGAACTTGGCGCCCCCGACCTGCAGTACGTCCAAACTGGACAGATCCTCGGGCCGCCTGGCCGCCGAGTCCAGCCACAGCAACGCGAGTGGCGGGACGACCCCGGTGATGGTGACCCGCTCCTGCTCGATCAGTCCGAACGCGACATCCGGGCTGGGGGCCGACGCCATGACGATCCGGGACCCGGCGTGCAACGCGCCCAGCACCCCCGGCGAGCTCATCGGGAAGTTGTGCGCGACCGGCAGGGCGGCCAGGTAGACCGAGTCCGGGGTCAGGCCGCAGATGTCGGCGCTCTCCCGGACGCTGTAGAGGTAGTCGTCGTGGGTACGCGGGATCAGTTTGGGCACACCCGTGCTCCCGCCGGACAACTGCAGGAACGCCACCGACGACGGGTCGACCTCGGGCAGTTCACCTGATGCCGCGGGGACGTCGGCCAGCGCGGTGTGCCGTCCCGGGTCGCCGAGGACGAACACCGACGGGACGTCGAGCTGATCGGCCAGGGTCCGGTAGTCGAACCCGCCGAACCGGTCGGCGATCACATAGGCCTTGGCGTCGGTGTGCGAACAGAAGTACGAGATCTCGTTGAGCCGGTGCGGCGGTAGCGCGAAGACCGGTAGCGCCCCGGCTCTGAAGAGTCCGAACACGATGGTCAGGAACTCCGCGACGTTCGGCAGTTGCACGACGACCCGGTCGCCGGGCGAGATCCCCCGCGCGACGAAGCCGTGCGCCATCCGGGTCGCCCGTGCGTCCAACTCCCGGTATGTCCACCGGTTCTCGTCGTCGACCACGGCGATCCGGTCGGCGAACCTCGCGGCGCGGTCGGCCAGGAAGGCACCGAACGTCTCACCGGTCCAGTACCCGGCGTCCCGGTAGCGCTGGGCGAACTCGGGCGGGTACGGCACCCAGTCGCTCACGCCGACTCCTCCACGCCCAACGCGCCGAGGAAGGTGCGCAGCTTGGCCCCGGTCTCGGCCAGTTCCTCCTCCGGGTCCGACCCCGGCACCAGGCCCGCGCCCGCGAACAGCCGCAGCGTGGTGCCGCGCACCTCACCGCAGCGGATAGTGACGATCCACTCGCCGTCGCCGCGCGCGTCCGACCAGCCGACCATCCCGGTGTAGAAACCGCGGTCGAAGGGTTCCAGCTCGCGGATCACCTTGCGCGCCAACGCCGTTGGCGTCCCACACACAGCCGGGGTGGGGTGCAGCGCGCTCGCCAACTCGAGAACGGGCGTGTCGGGATCGGCGAGCACACCGGACACCCTGGTCGACAGGTGCCACATCGACCGGGTGGGCAACAGTTCCGGGTTCGCGGGCACGGTCAACTCGCGACAGTACGGCGCCAACGCGTCGGCGACAGCGGTCACCACGACCGCGTGCTCGCGGCGGTCTTTGCCGGAGCACAACAGTTCGGTCGCGTTCCGACCGTCCACAACGGGATCGTCCGACCTGGGACGCGATCCGGCGAGCGGATTGGACAGTACGGCCGTGCCCGCGCGGCGGATCAGCAGTTCCGGGCTCGTCCCCAGCAAGGTCCGGTCTCCGAGATCCGCGGCGAAGGTGTGGCCGCGAGGATCGCGGGCAGCCAAGGCGACAACCAGGTCCAGGATGTCGACCGGTTCCGCGGCGACGAGGTCGAGCCTGCGCGCGAGGACCACCTTGCGCAGTTCGCCGGAATCCATGAGTTCGAGCGCGCGCCGCACACCGCCGCGGTACGCCTCGACGTCGGTGTGCTGGGCCAGCCACCGCGCGGACATCTTCGGACGGGGCCTGGGCACAGCCGCAAGCGCGCCGGCGCGATGCACGGTATGCGGGATGACGAGTCTGCTGGGCGCGCTCGGGTCGAACGGCACCGCGCCGACGACGATCTCGCCCTTGTCGAGCATCCCGGCGGCCTCGGTCGGTGAGCTCAGCACCGCCCGCTGCCCCTCGGCGAGCAGGACCCCGGCCCGCGAGGTGAACAGGAACGAACCCTCGCGGTAGGCGGCCGGTAAGTCGGTGGCGGGCGCTTCGGGAAGGGTTCCCAGGACTGACACAGACTGCTCCGTTCCGGGTCGGGGGTCCACTCGCTACTCGTCCACAGTGGACGTCAGCCGACCAGCGTCGCGCCGCCGTCAACATACAAGTTTTGCATGGTTATGTGTTTTGCCTTGTCGGAGGCCAGGAACAGGACGGCGTCGGCGACGTCGGCCGCGTCGGCGATGCGGCCGAGCGGGATGCCGACCCGGTAGTTCTCCGGGGAACCCTCGATGACCCGACGAGCGCCCCCACCGGTCCACAACGCGCGCTGCATGGGGGTGTCGGTGGAGCCGGGCGAGACGACGTTGCACCGGATACCGTGACCGGCCAGTTCCAGGCCGAGGCAGCGGGTGAACATGGTGGCGGCGGCCTTGGACGCGGCGTAGGCGGCCATCTCGGTGCGCGGCACGCCCGCCGCGTTGGAGCCGACGGTGATGATCACGCCGGTGCCGCGCGGGACCATCCGGCGGGCCACGGCGCGGGAGGTGAAGTAGACGCCGTCCGAGTTCACCGCGAAGGTGCCCAGCCAGTCCTCGTCGGTGGACTTGACCACCGAACCGGGACGCAGCACGCCTGCGACGTTGGCGAGGAAGTCGATCGGACCCAGGTCGTCCTCGACCCGGGCGACCACCCGATCCACGGCATCGGCGTAGCTGACGTCGGCGGTGTACGGGCGCACCCGGCGGCCCTGGGCGCGGTGTTCGGCGGCGACGGCCTCCACCCGGACCCGGTCGAGGTCGACCGCGGCGACGACGGCACCCTCGGCGGCGAACGCGGCGGCCACGGCGGCCCCGATGCCCTGCCCGGCCCCGGTCACGACCGCGATCCTGCCTGCGAAACCGGACATCGGGCTCCCCTGGGTGCTGAGACGGGCGGTGGCGCGTCTTTTAGGTTAGCCTAACTTAATCTTTTCGGGCAGGGGTCGGCCGGGGGTGTGGCGTCAGTCCTACGTGGATACCCGCGCCGAGGTCCTGGCCAGCGGGACGATCAGCGGGGTGCCGGTCTCCGGGTCGTCGACCACCCGGCAGCGCAGGCCGAAGACGTCTTCCACCAGGTCAGCGGTGACGATGTCGATCGGGTGGCCCTCGGCGGCGACCACTCCCCCGGGCCGCAGCGCGATCATGTGGCTGGCGTAGCGGCAGGCCTGGTTGAGGTCGTGCAGCACCGCGACCAGCGTGTACCCGTCGCGTTCGTGCAGCTCGGCGCACAGGTCGAGCACCTCGACCTGGTGCGCGATGTCGAGGAACGTGGTCGGCTCGTCCAGCAGCAGCAGCGAGGTGCGCTGGGCGAGGACCATGGCCAGCCAGACCCGTTGGCGCTGACCGCCGGACAGTTCGTCGACCAGCCGCCCGGCCAGTTCGGCGACCCCGGTGCGGGCCATGACCTCGTTGACGACCTTCTCGTCGTCGACCGACCATTGCCGTAAGAGGCCCTGATGGGGGTACCGGCCACGGGCGACCAAGTCGCCGACGGTGATCCCACTCGGCGCGATCGAGGTTTGCGGTAAGAGGCCGAGCCTGCGGGCCACTTCTTTGGACCGGTAAGAGGCGATGACCTCCCCGTCCAGGTACACCGCGCCCCTACTCGGTTTCAGCACACGCGCGAACGCCTTGAGCAGCGTGGACTTGCCGCACGCGTTAGGGCCGACGATGACGGTGAAAGACCCGTCGGGGATGGTCACGCCGAGTTCGCTCGCCACGACGCGCTTGTCGTAGGCGAGGGTCAGGTCGTCCGCACGCAACCGGCTCACAGGCCCACCTCCGCGTAGATGTCGTCCACCGCGTCGAAGTACTGCTCGTCGTCCTCGATGGCGTCGGCGGCCGCGAGTTTCGGGTCGACGATTCCGGCGACCTCCTGGTACCGCCGCTCCCAGCGCTCGGCGCCGAGTCGCCAGTAGCCAACGGTGTCGTAGCGATCGGCGGTCAGGCCGAAGGTGTGTCGGAAGCGCCTGCGGATGTCCCGCGTGGCCGCCGCCTCACCCGCGACCCAGGTGTACCCAGGGCCCTCGGGGAGATCGCGATCGCAGGCGATCCGGCGCAGCGCGTCGCCCGCGTCACCGGATCGGGCATAGACCCATTCGATGTCCACGTCACCCTGGGTGTCGAAGGTCTGCCGCTCGTTCGGGTTGTCCACCACGACGACGACGAGCGCGCGGGCGCCTGCCGGTAGTTCCTCGACGGCCCGACCGATCGCGGGCAGCGCGGTCGCGTCGCCGATCAGCCGCCGCCACGGGACGTCCGGCGCCGGGTGGTACTTGCCCGCCGGAGCGCCGCTGATCGTGATCTCCGCGCCCGGTTCGACCGCGGCGGCCCAGGCCGAGGCCACACCGCCGTCATGCAGGACGAAGTCGATGTCGATCTCTTCAGCGGCTGGATCACGACGGCGGATCGTGTAATTTCGGGTGATCTCCCCGGGGAACACGACCCGGCACGACTCGTCCGGCAGGCCGCTGCCCGAGTAGTCGCGCAGGGATTCACCGCCGAGGGTGATCCGGCGCATGAGCGGGGTCACCGCGACGGTCCGGCGCACCGCGGCGCGGTAAGCGGTCATGGTCTCCCGGTCTCTCCTGTGACTGTGGACGCGTTGTCAAAATAGGATAGCCTCACCTAACCTCCGGGTCAGGGCCGCCCGTTCGGGCGAAGCGACAGTTCACTTGGAGTAGCCACATGAGAGCGACAGCCCACCCCGTCCGGCGCCTGGTCGCGCTGGGCGCGGCGGCACTGCTGACCCTGGGGGCCGCGGCCTGCGGTTCGGCCGACCCGGGCACCGGCGGGACGGGGGCGGCTGGGCAGTCCAGCGCGGCCGCCGCCCCGGCGAAGCGCACGGTGCAGACCGCCAAGGGTCCGGTGCAGGTGCCCGGCGACCCGAAGAAGATCGTCGCGATCGACTTCCAGATCCCGTACATCCTGCTCGACCTCAAGGCGAACCTGGCGGGCGCGATCGACCTGACCGGGGCCAAGGACGGCGAGCCGTTCACCAAGCTGACCATCATCGGCAGCGACACCGGCGAGCTGAACTACGACAAGATCGCCGCACTGGACCCGGACCTGATCCTCGCGGGCGACTACCAGGAGCCCGAGTACGACAAGCTCAAGGACCGCTACCCGACCGTGCTGATCCCCGCCGCAGGCGACCAGCCGGGGTGGAAGCCGCAGGTCAAGGCGGTCGCCGAGGCGATCGGCAAGAGCGGTGACGTCACCGAGCTGGAGAAGAAGTACCAGGCGCGGGTCGGCGAGATCAAGGACAAGCACAAGGACAAGATCACCGCCAAGAAGTGGGCCACGCTGGGCACCTACGACGGGTCCGGCTGGTACCTCTACGACAAGGTCGGCGGCCCGTCCACCGCGCTGGCCGACCTGGGCATCCCGCTCGACGAGGCGACCACCAAGGTCGCCGACGGCAACGTCGCGCAGTACTCGATCGAGCAGCTCAACCAGCTCAACGGCGCCGACGTGCTGCTGTTCGACGACCTCGGCCCGCCGGTCACCGCCCCCGGCGCGGGCGCCAAGCTGAAGGCGAACCCGCTGTTCACCTCGATCTCCGCGGTCAAGGCGGGCACTGTGTTCGACGGTGAGTACAACATCATCGACTACGGCGACGCGATGCGCGTGCTCGACGAGATCGACGGCGTGCTCGGCAAGATCTGATCCCATCCCGCGACGGGGGCTGTCCATTGTGGACGGCCCCCGTTCCGCTGTGCCCGGGATCGCACTACCGCTCGGCGGAGTTCGCGCCTAACATGGGGTCCTAATGATTGGCACACCAAGCAATCCAGAGGACCCCTTGGCGTTAGAGCGCCAGGTCTGCTTCGCGCTGTCCATCGCCTCGCGCAGCGTCATCGGCCTCTACCGGCCACTGCTCGAACCGATGGGCCTCACGCACCCGCAGTACCTGGTGATGCTCGCGCTGTGGGGACGCACCCCGCTGTCGGTCAAGGAGCTGAGCGGCATGCTCGCGCTCGACCCCGGCACGCTGTCCCCGCTGCTCAAACGCCTGGAGGCGATCGGCTACCTCCGCCGTGACCGCGCCGTGACCGACGAACGTCAACTCGCGGTCACCCTCACCCCAGAGGGCACCGCGCTGCGCGACCAGGCCATCGCCATCCCCACCGCCGTGTTCGAGCGGCTCGGCATGGGCGTGGCGGAACTGGTCGCCCTGCACGAGTCCCTCGGCCGCGTCATCGCCGCCGCGGCCGAGTCGTCGAAAGGACGCCCATGACCACCCCCGGCCTCCCCCGCCGCGCCTGGTACCTCCTCGGCGGCCGCCTCCCCCACCGCTACCGCGACTGGGTACTGGCCGACGCCGCCCGCCCGTCCTGGCTGGCCTGGTTCGCCCTGCGCACACTGCTCCGAATGGGGCCGCTGACCCTGGTCATCACCCTCGGCCTGCTGTTCGGCCTGGACGCCCCGGTCGGCCTCGCGCTCGCCTGCGGCGCCCTCGGCCTGGTGGTCGGCGTGTACTTCATGCTCTCGTACGCCATCGAAAGCACCGAATACCGCATGACCCGCTACGGCTTCCCCCATGGCGCCGCCGGTGAGGCCCGCCGAGCACGCACAGCCGAGCGCGACCGTGCCCGCGAGGAGCGCTATTCGGCCGCGTGGCGCCAGTAACCTCACGAACCTTGATGACTGTCCTCAGAGGAGTTGACTGAGCAGGGCGCCCAGGGTCGGAAGCATGTGCGGGGACAGGATTTGGGCGTGTCTGCACGGGAAGTCGTGGGTGTAGATGGTGGTGGCGTGGGCGCGCCAGTCGTTGGCGGCGGGGGTGTGGGTGAAGCCGGGCTCGGGGATTTTGGCGTCAACGAGGATGACGGGGCCGGGGAAGTGGGGGTAGGTGGCGGTGGCGAGGAGTTGTTGGCTGGTCAGGTAGCTCTCGACGATGGCGGCGATGGTGGTGGGGGTGAACTGGGACATGATGTCGCCCCGGGAGTGGATGAGGGTGACGGCCGTGTCGAGGGTGGAGTCCTCCGGGGTCGGATAGTCCAAATCGGACAGTAGGCCGGTGATGGCGGTGGCGCGGTCGGTGGGGACCTCGTCGATTGTCGGGTCGAAGTGGCGGGAATCGAGGAGGGCGAGCAGGGACACCTCGTGGCCGCGGGAGTGGAGAGCGCAGGCGATGAGGTGGGCGACGTTGCCGCCGAAAGACCAGCCGACGAGGCGATAAGGGCCGGTTGGTTGGATGCGGGTGATCTCGGCGCAATAATGGTCGGCCAAAGCGTCGAGGGTGGGGAAAGCCCGCGAGGGGTCGCTGAGCAGCGGGGATTGCAGGCCGTAGAGGGGGATCTGGGCGGGCAGGTGGGCCTTGAGCGGGGCGAACTGCCAGGCCAGACCACTGGCGGGGTGGATGAAGAAGACCGGGGTTCCCGTACCGGGGCGTAGTTCGACGATGGGGGCGAGGGCAGCGGATTCCTCGGATCCCATTGGGCCGTCCAGGTGAGCGGCGAGTGCGGCGGGAGTGGGGGCGGTGAACAAGGCGGTGATGGGGACTGTGACGCCGGTGTGGGACTCGATGGCGGAGCTGAGGCGGACCAGCAGGAGTGAATGGCCGCCGAGGGCGAAGAAATCGTCGTCGGCGCCGATGGTGTCCAAGCCGAGGGTTTCCGCGAACAGGTCGCACAGCAAGCGTTCGCGGTCGGTCGATGGGTCGCGGCGCGCGGACATCGACGCGAAGTCGGGGGCCGGAAGGGCTCGGCGGTTGACTTTTCCGTTGTTGGTCAAGGGGAATGCGTCAAGGCCGACGAAGGCGGACGGGACCATGTATTCGGGGAGTCGGGCGACGGCGTGGGCGCGGAGCACGGCCGGGTCGATCGGAGGCGTGACGTAGCCGACCAGGCGGGAATCGCGGGCGACGACGACAGCGCGGGTCACACCATCCACATCGGACAGCACGGACTCGATCTCGCCCAGCTCGATGCGGAAACCGCGGACCTTGACCTGGTCGTCGACTCGGCTGAGGTATTCCAGGCCGTGTGCGGTTCGGCGGACGAGGTCTCCGGTGCGGTACAGGCGACCGGGGCCGTAGGGGTTGGCGATGAAACGGGACGCGGTCAGGTCGGGACGGTTGTGGTAGCCGCGCACGACACCGGCGCCCGCGATGTAGAGCTCGCCCGCGACGCCGTCGGGGACCAGGTTGAGGTGGTCGTCGAGGACATACACCTGGGTGGCCCGGATTGGGTGGCCGATTGTCACCTGGTCGGTGATCTCGGCGGCGGTGGACCAGACCGTGGTCTCGGTGGGGCCGTAGAGGTTGACGACGCGGCGGGCGCGGGTGGCCAGCGATCCGGCGAGCACGGCGGGCAGGGCCTCGCCGCCGACCAGGACGGTCGTGTCGCGCAGGGTCGCGCCGGTGTCGATGACGGCCTGCCACAACGACGGGGTCGCCTGGACGTAGTCGGTGACCAGGCAGGCGAGCAGGCGGGGGTCGAGGACTTCGTCGCGGGTGGCGATGCGGACGGTGACGCCCCGGGTGAGCGGGACCAGGAGTTCGAGCACGGCGATGTCGAACGACAGGGTGGTCACGGCGAGCAGGCGGTCGCCCGGCCCGAACCCGATCAGCGCGGCCATGGCCTCGGCGAAGTTCGCCACGGCGCCGTGCGGGATGACGACGCCCTTGGGGCGGCCGGTCGAGCCGGAGGTGTAGATCACGTAGGCCGGGCTGTCCATATCGGACACCAGCTCGGGTGCGTTGCCCTGCAGGTCATCCGCGAGGGCGATGGTGTCCCGGACCGGCGGCAGCGCGGCGCGGAGTGCCGCCGTGGTGATCAGGATGGCGGGCTCGGCGTCGGCGATCATGTACGCGAGGCGGTCGGTCGGGTAGTCCGGGTCGAGCGGGAGGTAGGCGGCGCCGGAACGCAGCACGGCGAGCATGGCGACGACCATGTCCACCGACCGGGGCAGGGCCAGCGCGACGATCCGCTCGGGGGCGGCGCCGCGACGGACCAGGTCACCGGCGAGCGCTTCGACGCGGCTCGCGAGTTCGGCGTAGCTGAGGGTGCCGTCGGCGGCTTCGACGGCGATGGCGTCGGGCGTGCGAGTGGCCTGTGCGGCAAATTGTTGGTGGATGGTAGTGGTGACCGGTTGGTCGACTGGGAAGGCAAGCGTGGCGTGGCGTTCGTCGGCGGACAACAGATCGATCGCGCTCACGCGGGTGTCCGGGGTGAGGGCTTCGACCAGGCGGACGAGGCGGGTGGCGAAGCCGGTCGCGGTGGCGCGGTCGAAGAGGTCGTCGGCGTACTCGACGGTGCCGGTGATGCCGTCGGGCAGCTCGGTGAAGGTGAAGGTCAGGTCGAACCGGGCGGTGGTCACCTCGGCGGCCTGCTCGGTGGTCGCGACGCCGGGGAGACCGAGGTCGCGGTCGTCGGCGTCGTGGAAGATGACCATGGTTTGGAACAGCGGGTGCCTGGCCATCGAGCGGGCCGGGTTCAAGATCTCCACCAGGCGCTCGAACGGCACGTCCTGATGCGCGTAGGCGGCCAGGTCGGTCTCCCTGACCCGGCGCAACAATTCGCTGAACGTCGGATCGCCGGAGACGTCGGTGCGCAGGACGAGGGTGTTCAGGAAGAAGCCGACCAGGTCGTCCAAGGCTTCGTCGGTGCGGCCCGCGATGGGGGAACCGAGCGGGATGTCGGTGCCCGCGCCGAGCCGGGAGAGCAGGGCGGCAACGGCGGCCTGGGTGGCCATGAACAGGGTCGCGCCGCTGGCACGGGCGGCGGCGCGCAGACCGCGTAGTGCCTCACTGCTGAGGTTGAACCGGACTTCACCGCCACGGTAGGACGCGACAGGAGGTCGTGGCCGGTCGGTCGGTAGCGCCAACTCCTCCGGCATCCCGTCGAGGGCCGCGCGCCAGTACGAGACCTGTGTCGACACGAGACTGTTAGCGCTGTCTTCGGAGCCGAGCAGTTGACGCTGCCAGAGCGTGTAGTCGGCGTAGTGGACCGGCAGTGGGGCCCATTGCGGTGCGGCTCCGGCGCGGCGGGCGGCGTAAGCGGTGCCGAGGTCACCGAGGAGCGGCGCGGTGGACCACTCGTCGGCGGCGATGTGGTGCACCAGCAGAACGATCACCGAGATGTCCGCCGACTCGCGGAACAGCCACGCCCGAACCGGGATCTCCCGGGACAGGTCGAAGGCGTACTCGGTGGCTTCCTGGACACCGTTACCCTCAACGACCTCGAACGGGACCTCGACGTCGGACCGCACGCGCTGGTATGGCACGCCGTCGTGGTCGGGGAAGACCGTGCGCAGGCTCTCGTGTCGGGCGATGACGTCGTTGAGCGCGGCCTTGAGGGCGTCCGGGTCGACATCACCGGTGAGCCGCGCGGTAAGGGGGATGTTGTAGGTCGAGCTGGGGCCTTCCATGCGGAACAGGAACCAGAGCCGCTGCTGCGCGAACGACAACGGCAGCCGCTCGGGCCGCTCGGCACGGTTTAGAGCGGGCCGGGCAACACCGGCGGCGGGCAGGCGGGACACGAGTCCGGCGACCGTGGGGGCCTCGAAGACATCTCGGATGGTGGGCGCGGTTCCCAAGACCGAGCGGATGCGGCTGACGAGCTTGGTCGCGAGCAGGGAGTGTCCGCCGAGGGCGAAGAAGTTGTCATCGAGGCCGACCGTGTCGCGGCTGAGGAGGTCGGCGAAGATGCCCGCGACGAGTTCTTCACGCGGGTTGCGGGGCACGCGCTTCTCCCCCGTATCCATGACCGGGTCCGGTAGGGCCTTGCGGTCGACCTTGCCGTTGGGGGTAGTCGGCAGCGTGTCCAACTCCACGAATGCGGACGGGACCATGTAGTCGGGCAGGGTGGTTCGCGCCCAGGCTGGTAGGTCGGACAGATTGCCGTCCGCGACGACGTAAGCGGCCAGGTAGGCGCTACCAGCGGGGACGGTGACAACGGCGGAGCGGACGCCAGGGTGGCTGAGCAGAGCCGCTTCGACCTCTTCGAGCTCCAGGCGCATACCGCGGATCTTGACCTGGTTGTCGGCCCGTCCGACGAAGTCCAGCGTGCCGTCGCCCGCCCATCGGACGAGGTCACCCGTGCGATAGAGGCGGGTACCGGGTGCGCCTAGGGGGTTGGCGACGAAACGGGACGCGGTCAGGTCGGGGCGGTTCACGTAGCCACGGCCGAGGAGGTAACCACCGACGTACAGCTCGCCCGCGACACCCGGCGGGACAGGATTAAGGGCTTCATCGAGCACATAGAGCTGTGTGTTGGGGTTGGGGCCACCGATGGAGGTGGCGATTCGATCGGCGCCCTCGCGGTAGACGATGTGGGAGACGCCGATGGTGGTCTCGGCAGGGCCGTAGCCGTGATACATCGTGGTGTTAAGAGCCTGGCGGAACCTGTCGAACAGCTCCGGGGTCAGGACCTCGCCGCCGCACCACACGTGCTTAAGACCCTGCAACGAGGCGGTACCCGCCGACAGCTCCAACAGCGCGTCCAGCATCGAGGAAGGCAGGTAGACGAAGGTGACGCCTTCACCGTCGATGAGGTCGAGCAGGTAACGCGGGTCGCGTTCGCCGCCGGGTTCCGCGATGACGACGCGCCCACCGGTGACCAGCGGCAGCAGGATCTCGTTGACGGAGATGTCGAACGAGAGAGGGGCCTTGAACAGGGACGCGTCGCCCTTGCCGAAGCCGAGCAGCCCGCTCTGCCAGACCAACCGCGCGCAGATGGCCTCATGCCGGATCATCGCGCCCTTAGGCGTACCGGTGGAGCCAGAGGTGAACATGACATACGCGAGTTGGGTCCCGTGCGTCGGCGCGGCCTCGGCGACGGGGTGACCGCCATAGCCCCAGCGCGTCAGGTCTACCGACACCGTTAGCTCTGACTCCGGCACGCCGCCTGGGCCGGTCACGGTCAACATGGCACCGGAATCGCGCAGCACGGTCTCACGGCGCGCGGTGGGCCACGTCGGGTCGAGCGGCACGAAGGCGCCACCCGCGCGAAGGATCGCCAGCAACGCGATGACCATCTCGGCGCCGCGCGGCAGCCCGATCGCCACCACGCGCTCCGAGTCCACTCCGCGTGCACGCAGCTCCGTGGCCAACTGGCCCACCAGGACGTCCAGTTCGCGGTAGGACAACCGGGTGGACCCGGAAACCAGCGCTGTCTCCTGCGGGTAGGTGCTGAACGTCGTTGCCAGCAACTCGGGCAGGGTACGGGTGATCTCGGGCTCGACGGTGTCGTTCCAAGAGTGGACGACCTGGACGCGTTCGTCGGCGGACAGCAGGTTGACGCGTCTGACGAGTTGACCGGGGTCGGTGCTGACGGCGGTAAGAAGGCGCACGAGCCGGGTAGCGATGTCTGCGACGGTTACCTCGTCGAACAGATCGGTGGCGTACTCGATGGAGCCGACCATGCCGGTTGGTGTGTCAGTGAAGCCGAAGGACAGGTCGAACTTGGCCGTAGTAGTGGGCAGGTCCTGTGCGGCGGTATCGGTGCCGGGGATGCCGAGGTCGCTGTCGTCGAGGCCGGTGTGGGTGACCATGACGTGGAACAACGGGTGCCTGGCCATCGAGCGGGCCGGGTTCAAGATCTCCACCAAGCGCTCGAACGGCACGTCCTGATGCGCGTATGCGGCGAGGTCGGCTTCCCGAACCCGGCGCAACAATTCACTGAACGTCGGGTCGCCGGAGACATCGGTACGCAGGACGAGGGTGTTGACGAAGAAGCCGACCAGGCGGTCCAGGTTCTCGTCGGTGCGGCCCGCGATCGGGGTGCCGAGCGGGATGTCGGTGCCCGCGCCGAGCCGAGTCAGCAGGGCGGCGACGGCGGCTTGGGCGATCATGAACGCGGTGACGCCCTCGCGGCGGGCGAGGTCCTTGAGCGCGGCGGCGACCGCCGGTTCCAGCGCGAAGCGGACATCGTCGCCCCGGTAGGACGCCACGGCGGGACGCGGGCGGTCGAGGGGCAGGGCGATCTCGTCGGGGACGCCGGCGAGGGTGTCGCGCCAGTAGGCGACCTGGCGGCCGACGAGGCTGTCCGGGTCGTCCTCGGAACCAAGCAGGTCACGCTGCCACAGGGTGTAGTCACCGTACTGAACCGGCAGGTTTGTCCATTGAGAACTAGCGCCGATTTTACGCGCAGCGTAGGCGATTCCCAGGTCGCCGAGCAGCGGCGCGGTGGACCACTCGTCGGCCGCGATGTGGTGCACCAGCAGAACGATCACCGAGATGTCCGCCGACTCGCGGAACAGCCAGGCGCGAACCGGGATCTCCCCCGAGAGGTCGAATGCGTATTCGGTCGCCTCCTGGACACCATTTCCCTCGACAACCTGGAACGGGACCTCCACATCAGTCAGAACGTCCTGGTATGGGACACCGTCGTGTTCCGGGAAGACCGTGCGGAGGCTTTCGTGGCGAGCGACAACATCGTTGAGCGCAGCGTGTAGAGCCTCGGGATCGACATGGCCGGTGAGGTGGGCGACAAAGGGGATGTTGTTGGTCGAGCTGGGGCCTTCCATGCGGAACAGGAACCAGAGCCGCTGCTGCGCGAACGACAACGGCAGCCGATCCGGCCGCTCGGCAATCACCAGTGCCGGGCGGGCGTCGCCGGTCGAATTCGCCAACGCGGCGATTCCGGCGACAGTGCGGGCGGTGAAGACGTCGCGGATCGCCAACTCAGCGCCGAGGGTGGCGCGAACGCGGGACACCAGGCGGGTCGCCAGCAGGGAGTGGCCGCCGATGGCGAAGAAGTCGTCGTCGGGTCCGACCTCGGGCAGGTCAAGCACTTCGGCGAACAGTGCCGCGACGATCTCCTCGGCCGGGGTTCGCGCCCGGCCGGAGCCTGCCGTAGCGCTGAAATCGGGCGCCGGGAGGGCTTTTCGGTCGACTTTTCCGGTCGGCAACGTCGGAAACTCTTCCAGCACAACAATCGCGGCGGGAACCATGTGCTCGGGGAGGGTCTTCCCGAGCCTGACACGCAGAGAAACCGGGTCGGCTTCGAAGCCCGGCGTGGAGATGACGTAAGCCACGAGCTGACTGTCGCGGGCGATCACGGTGGCTTGGGAAACCGTGTCATCGTCGGTCAGGGCGGATTCGACCTCGCCGGGCTCGATGCGGAAGCCGCGGACCTTGATCTGCTCGTCGACCCGGCCGAGGAATTCCACTTGGCCCTCGGCAGTCCAGCGGACCAGGTCGCCGGTGCGGTAAAGGCGGCCAGTCCCGGTGATGAAGTTCGGGATGAAGCGCGACGCGGTCAGGCCGGGCCGGTTGAGGTAGCCGCGCGCGACGCCGGGGCCGCCGAGGTACAGCTCACCCGGGACGCCGACCGGGGTGTTGCCCAGGGTGCGGTTGAGCACGTGCGCCTCGGTGTTCGCCACCGGCCCGCCGATGACGGGCTTGGCGCCGTCGATTCGAGCGAACACCGCGTCCACTGTGGTCTCCGTGGGGCCGTAGAAGTTGAACGCGGCGATCCCCGTCAGGCGGTCCCACAGGGCCGGTCCAATGGCCTCGCCGCCAGTGCCGATCAACGCGATCCCGGTGTCCAACAGACCTTCGTCGACGAGCTGCGCGAGGAGGGCCGGGGCGGCATCCAAGTAGCCGATCTTGTTCTCGCGGACGTAGGCGACCAGGTCGGTGGCGTCTGAGCGGACGAGGTGCAGCTCGTGGCCCGCGATCATCCACAGCAGACCCTCGATGGACGCGTCGAACGAGAAGGACGCCGTGTTGAGGACGCGCAGGCGTTCGCCGGGCATGACCGAGGCACGGTGTGAAGCAAGCAGATTGGCCAGGCCCCGGTGCTCGACAACGACACCTTTGGGCTTGCCGGTAGAACCCGAGGTGTAGAGGACATAGGCCGCGCTGAGAAGTGGTTTGGGGCAGCGTGAATCAGACGTGCCGATGGTGTCGAGAACGAGTTTCGGCTGGGCATCGGCGACCATGTGAGCGATGCGGTCTTCCGGATACGCCGGGTCCACAACGAGATACGCCGCACCCACCTTCCACGCGCCGATGATCGCCGCCACCAAGTCCACCGAGGACTTCATGGCGAGCCCGACGATGTCGCCGGACCCCACTCCCCCATCGGTCAAATACCCGGCGACGCCTGCAGCGAGGTCGTCGAGCTGGGCGAACGTCAATGACCCGCGCTCGTCAACCACCGCTGTAGTTGTGGGGGTCGCGGCAACCTGGTGCGCGAACACCTCTAGAACCGAATCGGGAACGTCGACTTCTAGTCCCCTGTGGATGATCGACTCGGCGAGCGTGACATCGCGGACCCGGCGGCTCGGGTCGGCGGCGAGTGCGTCGAGGACCCGCAGCAGGTCAGCGGCGAGGGTGGTCGCGGTGGCCCGGTCGACGACGTCCGGCCGGTACTCCAAGGAGAGCTCCAGCGTGCGACCGACCTCGGCGGTGAGCGTCACCGGGTAGTCGGTGGCGTCGGTGCCGGACACGCCGGTGACGCGCAGGCCCGCCGCGGCCTCGGCGGCGCCCAAGGCCTCGGTGTCGACCGGGTAGCTCTCGAACACGGTCAGTGTGTCGAACAGTTCGGTGAACCCGCTGCCACGACGGGTTTCGGCGAGGCTGAGGTGCTGGTGCTCGATGAGCGCGGACTGCTCGGCCTGCACCCTGCGGGCCGCCTCGGCAAGGCTTTCGCCCCGGTCGAGCCGAACGCGAACGGGTACGGTGTTGATGAACAGCCCGATCATCAACTCGACTCCGGGCAGGTCGGCGGGCCGCCCGGACACCGTCGCGCCGAACACCACGTCTTCCCGCCCGAGCCGCCGGGCCAGCACGAGCCCCCAGGCGAGCTGGACCGCCGTGTTCAGGGTGATTCCGAGCGCCCGAACCACATCGGCCAGATCCCGATTCCCGACTTCGACCCGCTCTGGCCGCACCGCCGTCGTGGCGATACCGGGTCCCGCGACGAGCGTCGGTTCCGCAAGACCCCGGAGCGCCCTGTCCCACGCTTCCCGCGCCGCATTCTTATCCTGTGTGGACAGCCAGCACAGGTAGTCGGTGAATGGTTTCGGCTTGGGGAGGTCGACTTCGCCGTAGAGCTGGAAGAGTTCCTGCCCGAGCAGTGGGGTCGACCACCCGTCGAGCAGGACGTGGTGATTCGTAATGACCAGCCGCCCCTCGGGATCGAACAGGAACCGGATCAGCGGCGCGGTGCCGAGGTCGAACCGGGTGTCGAGATCGCGGTCGGCATCACCGCCCACCCGCCACGGTGCCCGCACCGCGTCCGCCACAACCTGGACGAGTTCACCGTTGGGCCGAGCGCGGAAACCTACCCGGAGATTGGCATGCCTGGCCAACAACTCGTCCGCCGCCCGTCGCAGCCTGACCGGGTCAACTTCCCCCTCCAGCTCGAAAATCGTCTGTACCGTGTAGACATCCTGATCGCTGCTGTCCAAATTGGATAGATAGACCAGTCCTTCCTGCAACGGACTCAATGGCCAGATGTCCGCCGCACCGGTCGCCACGAGCGCGTCGACCTCGCCCTGGTCGAGATCGACCAACGGGAAGTCCGACGGCGTCCGCCCCCCGTCCGCCGCGCTCAGCTCGGCGAGCGCGGCAACCCAGTGATCGCTGATCGCCTTGATGTCCGCGTCGGTGAACACCCCGTCCGCCCACGTCCAGTCGAACACCACCCTGGCACCCACCGCCATGATGTCCACCTGCAACGCGTGGTCCAGCGGCATGTCCCCATCCGCACCACCCGCGATCCCGCCGCTACCGCCCTCCGCGAACCGCCCCAGGTAGTTCACCAACACCTGCGGCTTCCGCGTCAACAACGGCGCCGTGCCTTCGTTCAGGTGGCGGAGCAACCCAAACCCACTCCCCCGCCGCGGCGTCGCCCGCAACTCCTCCTTGACCCGCTTCAACGTCGCCACCGCGCCACCCGCAGGCGTCAACCGAACCGGGTACAGGCTGGTGAACCACCCCACCGTCCGGTGCAGATCCGCCCCCGGCACCAACTCCTCATCCCGCCCATGCCCCTCTCGAGCAATGAGCACACCCACCCGTGGACTCCACCGCGCAAGCGCCACCGTCAACCCGGCCAACAACACGTCGTCAACCTCGGCCCGGAACCGCGCCGGAACCCCCGTCAACAACTCCCCCACCGGCACCTCAACCCGCGCCCGCCCCGCCGACGCCACCGTGTCCCCGGCCGTCAACGCCCGAGCGCCGAGCAGCGGATCATCCCCCGCCAACACCCCCTCCCAATACCCCAGCTCCGCCGTCTCCTGCGCGGCCGCCACCAACCCCTGCGCCCACCGCCGAAACGACGTCCCCACCGGCTGCAACTCGTCCCCCCGCAGCCCGGCTTCCAAATCGGGCACCAGGACCCGCCAGGACACCCCATCAACCACAAAATGGTGCGCCACCACCACAAGAACCCCAGCCCAGCCCCCACCCAGTCCCGGGGGGCGTCCCTGGTCCAGTCTACCGGCACCACCCGACCGGGCAAAGAAGCCGACCGGAGCTGTGGACGACTGCGAAGGATGTGGATAACTCGTCGACAGGGTGCGATCCGGGCCGGCGGGGATCCAGGCGACGGCGAAGACGGAGCCGGTGTGGGGGTCCAGGGAGTCCAGCAGGCGGTTGACGACCGTGGTGGTGAGGTCGGGGTCCTCCGGGGCGGCTTGTGGGGTGGGTGGGGCTCCGGCGCGAGAGGCGTCAACGGTGGCGGGTCTGAGGCCCGCAGGTGCCACGTCCGGGGCGAAGTCGTCGAGGGCACTGGGGACATCGATGGTGGTGACCAGAGAAGCGGCATCGACGGCGTCGGCGATGGTGAGGCCGTCGGGGGTGAGGCGGGCGCGAAGGATGTCGTGGGTGTCGAGGAGGCGTTGGACGGCTTGGACCAGGCGGGGCTCGGTGAGGTCGGCGGGGGCGGGGATGACCTGCACCTGGGCGAAGCGGTTGATGGGACCGCCGGTGGCCAGGAGGTCGCGCATGATGGGGGTGAAGGGGACGAGGCCGGTGTCGGGAGTGTCGACGACGGTCGGCGCGGTGTCGGTGGTGGTGCGGGCCGCGAGGGCGGCGACGGTGCGTTGTTCGAAGACGTCGCGGGGGGTGAAACGCAGACCTGCGGCGCGGGCGCGGCTGACCAGTTGGATGGAGACGATGCTGTCGCCGCCGAGGGCGAAGAAGTCGTCGTCAACCGCAACGGGGACACCGAGAACGGCGGCGAAGAGGTCGACGAGGGTGGCCTCGACAGGGGTGCTGGGGCGGCGGCCCACGGAAATGGCGGAGACGGCGGGGGCGGGCAGGGCGCGGCGGTCGATCTTGCCGTTGGGGAGTTGGGGAAGCGAGTCGAGGACGACGATGGCGGCGGGGACCATGTGGTCGGGGAGCAGCGAAGCGGCGTGGGCGCGGGCATCGGCGGCGGTGGTGCCGACGACGTAGCCGATGAGGAGTCCATCGTGGACGGTGACGGCGGCGTGGGGGGCGATCTCGGCCAGCACGGATTCGATCTCGCCGAGTTCGACGCGGAAACCGCGGATCTTCACCTGGTCATCGGCGCGGCCGAGGAATTCCAAGGAGCCCGCGCTGTTCCAGCGAGCGAGGTCGCCGGTGCGGTACAACCGGCCGGGGCCGAAGGGATTCGCGACGAACCGGGACGACGTCAGCCCCGGCTGACCCCAATACCCGCGTGCCACACCAGGACCGCCGACATACAGCTCCCCCGCAACCCCGGGGCCAACCATGGCCAGCGTCGAGTCCAACACGTGGGCGGAGGAATTGGCGATGGGCCGACCGACAACCACATTCGGGCCGACAATGGGGGCGAACAAAGCATCCACAGTAGACTCAGTGGGTCCGTAGAAGTTGAACGCCGCCACCGAACTGTCGGCCAGAGTTCGCCACAAAGTGGGGCTGACGGCCTCGCCGCCGGTACCGACAACAGAGATCCCGGTGTCGAGCAGGCCCACCTCGACAAGCTGGGTCAACAGTGTCGGAGCGGCATCCACATACGCGATGTTGTTGGCGCGCACGTATTTCACGAGCGCTTCCGCATCGCGCATCAGATCGAGATCGGCGATGTGCAATGTGTGACCGGACAGCATCCACAGCAACGGGTCCATCGACGCGTCGAACGAGAACGACGCCGCGTGCAACACGGGACCTGGGCGCATCACTGACGACCGGTGGGAAGCCAGCAGGTTCACCAAGCCGGAATGCTCGACAACAACACCCTTGGGTCGACCGGTCGAGCCCGACGTGAAGATCATGTACGCCGCGCCATCCACCGCGACCGGGGTGAACGGGCTCGACATGTGGTCTTCGACGGCCGACAGCACCAGAACCGGCCGCGCGTCATCGAGCATCAGCCGGATGCGCGACTCGGGGTAGGCGGGATCAATCGGTAGGTGGATAGCGCCCGCCTTCCACACAGCCAACAACCCGACCACGGCATCAACCGACCGAGGCAGCATCGACGCGACGACCGACTCGCGCACCACGCCTTGCGCCTGCAGCCAACCTGCCAACTCGGACGACCGCGCGTCGAGTTCGGCGAAGGTCAGCGATCCAGCCGAATCGACAACAGCCATCCCGTCAAACGCTGCGATATCCAGCAAATCCCCAACGGGCACGGCAGAACCCGCAGAAACCCGAGCGAGGAATGCACGATCCACAGTGGACAGCAAATCGATCGATCGAATGGGTCGCGCCGAATCGTCGACGAAAGCCGTCAGCGCGGCCACGAGTCGATCGGCGAACCACTCGGCGGAGTCGATCACGTCGGGGCGGTGGTCGATCCACACCGTGAGCCCGTCGGACGCCTCGGCCGTCAGGGTCAGCGGGTAGTTGGTGTCATCCACCCCCTGAACGCCAACAACTCGCAACCCAGCCGCGGTTTCCGCCCGGCCGAGCGCGTCCGTGTCGACCGGGTAGCTCTCGAACACGGTGATCGTGTCGAACAGCTCGGGCAGGCCGGTGCGCCGCTGGACGCGGGACAGCCCGACGTACTGGTGGTCCATCACCCGGGTCTGTTCCGCCTGCACCCGACCGACCAGTGCGCACACCGTGTCCGCCGGTTCGATCCGGACCCGGACCGGCACCGTGTTGATGAACAACCCGATCATCGAGTCGACGCCGGGCAGGTCAGCGGGCCTGCCGGACACCGTCGCGCCGAACACGACATCGGACCGGCCGAGCCTGCGGGCGATCACCAGCCCCCACGCGGTCTGCAGCAGGGTGTTGACGGTGACGCGCAGGCTCCGGGCCAGGTCACCGAGCCGCCGCGCCAGCTCGGGGGTCACCTCGACCGGAACGCGCCGGGTCAGCGAACCGGAGTGGGCGGCACCGGCAGGGCCGACGAGAGTGGGTTCGGTGACGCCGTCGAGCGCGTCCGCCCAGACCTTCTCCCCCAGTTCACGGTCTTGCCGGGACAGCCAGACGAGGTAGTCGCGGAACGGCCGGACCCGGCGCAGACCGCCGGTGTCGCCGCGCGCGCCGTAGATCTCGAACAGCTCGCCGAGCAGCAGCGGCGTCGACCAGCCGTCCAGGATGATGTGGTGGTTGGTGACCAACAATCGGTGACGATTCGGGCCCACCCTGGCGAGCAGGAACCGGATCAGCGGCGGTTCGGCGAGATCGAACCGGGTGGCCCGGTCCCGCTCGACGATCGCGGGCCACTCGGCCTCGGTGGTGTCGATCTCGGTCCACGGCACGGCGACCCGGGCGGGCACCAACTGCACGGCTTCCTCGGCGGCGAAGCAGACCCGCAGGTTGGCGTGCCTGCGCAGCAACGCGGTCGCCGACTCGCGCATCAACTCGGCGTCCAGCGGCCCGTCGATGTCCAGTACCGTTTGGACGGTGTAAATGTCTACTTCGGACTCGTCGTAGCCCGCGAGGAACAGCAATCCTTCCTGCAGCGGCGACAACGGCCAGATGTCCTGCAACCCCGCCCGCGTCACCGGGTCCTCCACTTCGCTTCGAAACTGTCGATCCGGTCCTGCCCGAACCCGGTAACCAGCAGGTCGGACGGGGTCAGGCCACCCGCCCCCTCTTCGGCGGCGTGCTCGGCGATGGCGCGCAGGGCACCGCCGACGCAGGTGGCGAGGTCACGGACATCGCGTTCGGTGAAGACACCGTCGAGATACGTCCAGGCGATCCGCAGTTCCGCGCCAACCGCAGCAATGTCCACTTGCAACGGATACTCGGCAGGCAGATCCGCGTTGGCACCACCACCGATCCCGCCACCGGCGATGCGACCGAGGTAGTTGAACAGGACTTGACGGCGACCGGCGAGCGCGGGCCCCGTGCCCGGGTTGAGGTGCCGGAGCAGCCCGAACCCGATCCCAGTACCCGGCGTGGCCCGCAAACCCTCCTTGACCTGCTTGAGCGCCTTGCCCGCCGCCGGTCCCCCCGCCACCGCGTCAGCGATGTCGATACCCGCGACGTCGAGCCGAACCGGGTGCACGCTGGTGAACCAACCAACCGTGCGGTGCAAATCGGCCCCCGGCACAGCATCCTCATCGCGACCGTGCGACTCCAAGTCAACGGTGATGCTGGTGCGCGCCACGTTGCGATACCGCGCGGACCACCGAGCAACACCGAGCGCGAACCCAGTCAGCAACACGTCATCGACCTCAGCGTGGAACAACTCCGGAACCGCACGCAACAGCGGCTCGGCGACATCGGCGTCAACGACCGTGGTCACCCGACGCAGATCGGCCACGGTGTCACCGGACTCAAGCAGCCGATCCCCCAACACGGCCTCGTCCGCCGACACCACCGCGGTCCAATGCCCCAGCTCCCCGACGCGGTTCTCGGCAGCCTCCACCAGCCCACTCGCCCACCGCCGAAACGACGTCCCCACCGGCCGCAGCCCATCCCCCCGCAGCGCCGCCTCCAGATCCGGCACCAACACCCGCCAGGACACCCCATCAACCACAAAATGGTGCGCCACCACCACAAGAACCCCAGCCCAGCCCCCACCCAGTCCCGGGGGGCGTCCCTGGTCCAGTCTACCGGCACCACCCGACCGGGCAAAGAAGCCGACCGGAGCTGTGGACGACTGCGGGGGTTGTGGATAACTCGCTGACAGGGTGGGGGTGACCTGGGGGTTGGCGGACGCGAGGCTTGAGGTGTCGGGGAACGAGGCATTGGGAGGCGAGGCATCAAGGGACAAGGCATCGGAAGACGAAGCGGCCGGAGACCAGACACCGGGGGGCCGAGCGTCGAGAGACGAAGCATCCGGGAACCAGACGCCGGAAGACGACACGCCAGCAGGCGGAGCACCGAAGGACGAAGCGGCCGGAGACCAGGCACCGGGGGGAGGGGCGTCGAGAGACGAGGCGTCCGGGAACGAGACGCCGGAAGACGACGCGGCAGCAGGCGGAGCGCCGGAGGACGAGGCGTCCGGGAACCAAGCGCCGGGGGTCCGGGCATCGGGAGACGAAGCGGCTGGGAACCAAGCGCCGGACGACGACGCGGCAGCGGGCGGAGCGCCGGGAGACGAGGTGTCGGGAAGCGAGGCGCCCGGAGACGAGGCGCCAGCGGACGAAGTATCCGGAGACGAAGCGTCAGGAAATGAAGCGCCGGCAAACGAAGCAGGAGAAGACGATGCACTAGAAAGCGACGCGTCGGAAAGCGAAGGGGCAGCGGGTGAACTGTCCGGAGGCGAGGCGTCGGGAAGGGAGGCGTCGGGGAACCAGGCGACGTGGAACATGGGGCCGGTGTGGGGGGCGAGGTGGTCCAGGACGGAGTCGACGTCGAGGGGGCCGGGGTGGTGGTGGACGGACGCGGTGGCGGTTTGTGGGACTTCGAGGCCGGCTGGGGTGAGGCGGGCGCGGAGGATGTCGTGGGTGTCCAGGAGCGCTTGGACGGCCGTGGTGAGGGTGGGCAGGGTGAGGCCAGGTGGGGCGGGGATCACCTGCGTCTGCGCGAATCGGGTGATCGGGCCGCCTTGGTCGAGCAGGTCGCGCATGATCGGGGTCAGTGGGACCAAGCCGACGCCGTTGTCGGTGCCGGCGGGCTGGTCGGGCTCGGCGATCAGGGCCAGGGCGGCGACGGTGCGCTGCTCGAACACGTCGCGGGGGGAGAACTTGAGGCCTTCGGCGCGGGCGCGGCTGACCAACTGGATCGAGACGATGCTGTCGCCGCCGAGGGCGAAGAAGTCGTCGTCGATGCCGATTGTGGGCAGGCCGAGGACGGCGGCGAAGATGTCGACGAGGGTGGCCTCGGCCGGGGTGGTGGCTGCTCGGTTGGACACCAGGGCGGCGAAGTCCGGATCCGGTAGCGCGGACCGGTCGATTTTTCCGTTGGGCTGCAACGGGAATTCGTCGACGGCTACGAATGCTGACGGGATCATGTGGTCCGGGAGCAGGGCGGCGGCGTGGGTGCGGAGATCGGTGGCGCCGATGACATAAGCCACCAATCGACCGTCACGAACGACGGCGACGGCGGCCCGCACCTCCGGGTGCTCAGCGAGAACCGACTCCACCTCACCGAGTTCGACCCGATAACCGCGGACCTTGACCTGGTCGTCGGCGCGGCCGAGGAATTCCAGGGAACCCGCACTGTTCCAACGCACCAGGTCGCCCGTGCGGTACAGACGACCATCGCCGAATGGGTTGGCCACGAATCTCGCGGCGGTGAGTCCGGGCTGACCGAGGTAGCCGCGCGCGAGTCCTGGGCCGCCCACATACAGCTCACCGACGACACCAGGCGGGACCAGCCCGAGTGCCTGATCCAGCACGTGGACCACGGAGTTCGCCACTGGGCGGCCGATGACCACATCTCGTCCGGCGATCGGCGCCACCACGGCGTCCACTGTGGACTCCGTGGGTCCGTAGAAGTTGAACGCCTCGACCGAACTGTCCGCGAGAGTGCGCCACAACTCGGGGCCAATGGCCTCGCCACCGGTGCCGACAACGGAAACGTCCGTTTCGAGGAGGCCGTCGGACACCAATTGGCTCAAAAGTGAAGGTGCGGCGTCGACATAGGCGATGTTGTTGTTCCGCACGTAGTCCACGAGTCCGCGCGGATCGGCGACGATGTGGGTTTCATGGCCGGCAATCATCCACAACAACGGGTCCAGGGAGGCGTCGAACGAGAACGACGCCGATTGCAGCGCCGCGCCCGGTCGCAGCACCGAAGCCTGGTGCGACGCCAACAGGTTCACCAACCCGGAATGCTCGACAACAACGCCCTTGGGTCGCCCGGTTGAACCAGAGGTGAAGATGACGTAGGCCGCGCCGGAAACCGGACCACCCGTGAATGAGTATCCGGAAACGTCGTCGATCTCGATGGCACCCGGCATGGCGACCGCGGCGATGGTCAAGGTCAACCGGGGATTGGCCTGCTCGACCATGTACCGCAGCCGATCGGCCGGGTACTCGGGGTCGAGCACGAGGTACGCCGCGCCCGCCTTCCACACGCCGATCATCGCGGCGACCAACCCGGCCGACGACGGCAACGCCAGCGCGACAACGTCACCCGCGCGGACACCGTTCGCGACCAGCAGCCCGGCGACCTGGTCGGATCGGGCGGCCAACTCGCCGTAGGTCAGGGTCGCGTCGGGGCCGACGACGGCGCGCGCGGCGGGGTCCTGACGGGCGAGCACGTCGAGCACGGACGTGTCCGCCACGTCCACAATCGGCCCACACCCGGCCACGCGCAGAAACTCCCGCTCGGCGTCCGACAGGAGGTCACCGACCACGGTGTTCTCCGCGAACGACCGCAGCGCGCGGACGAACCGGTTGGCCCACGCGGTCACGAGTTCGGCGGAGACAAGGTCGTCGCGCACGTCCAGCCAGGCGGAACCGGCGTTGACGGTGAGGGTGATCGGGTAGTTGGTGGCGTCGGCGCCGCTGACCCCGCTCACCCGGAACCCGGCGGCGAACTCGGCGCGGTCGAGGGCGTCCGTGTCGACCGGGAAACTCTCGAACACGGTCAGCGTGTCGAACAATTCGCCGACACCGAGGGCGCGGTGCAGGTCGGCGATGCCGATGTGCTGGTGGTCGAGTACGGCGGCCTGTTCAGCCTGGACCCGGGTCAGCAGGGCTCCGGTGGTCTCCGCCGGGTCGAGCCGGACGCGAACCGGGATCGTGTTGATGAACAAGCCGATCATCGACTCCACGCCGGGCAGGTCCGCCGGTCGCCCGGACACCGTCGCGCCGAACACCACGTCGG
Source organism: Actinokineospora inagensis DSM 44258 (assembly GCF_000482865.1). Classification (GTDB taxonomy): domain Bacteria; phylum Actinomycetota; class Actinomycetes; order Mycobacteriales; family Pseudonocardiaceae; genus Actinokineospora; species Actinokineospora inagensis. The sequence goes on from NZ_KI519519.1 coordinate 138,026, forward strand.
TGCGACCGAGACCGCGGGCCAGGGTCAAGCCCCACGCGGTTTGGACCAGGGTGTTCACCGTGACGCCGTGCTGTCGCGCCACAGTGGACAGCGACTCGGGCAGCGCCAAGTCGACCCGCCGGGGCAGCGCGCCGGAACGAGCAGCGCCCGCGGGAGCGACGAGAGTGGGCTCGACACCGGCAAGTGACTGCGTCCACACAGGAATCCCATTGTCCTTTGCAGACAACCAGTGGAGGAAGTCCCGGTATGACCGGACGGCGGGGAGAGTGTTGCCCGCGTACAGCTCGAACAGTTCGCGCACCAGCAGCGGTGTCGACCAGCCGTCGAGCAGCAGGTGGTGGAACGTGATCAGCAACCGGTGCCGGCCCGGTCCGACCCGACCGACGAGGAACCTGATCAGTGGCGCCGAAGCGATGTCGAACCGGGTCCGCCGGTCGGCCGCGACCAACTGGTCCCAGTCGCCGTCGGTTTCCCGCCAGGCGAGTTCGGCGTGGGCGGACACGACGAGGACGGGGTGGTCGACAGACGCGCGAAGGACCTCGTGCCGATCGAGCAGAGCAGACGCGGCAGCTCGGAGGCGCACGGTGTCCAGCGGCCCGGTGAGTTCACACTGGAACTGGACGGTGTAGACGTCGGTGGCGGTGTCGTCGAAGCGGGACAGGAAAGCGATTCCCTGTTGCAGCGCGGTCGGCCGCCAGACGTCGACGAGGTCGGGGTGCCTACGCGCCAATTCGTCCACGTCGGACTGATCGAGGTCGGCGAGCGGGAAGTCCGACGGGGTGAAGCCGCCCCCGCCGGTGGCCACGTGCCGGTCGAGCGCGTCGAGCGCGGACACCCAGGCGGCGGCGAGGTCGTCGATCTTGGTCTGGGTGAACAGGGCGGCGGGCCAGGAGAAGGTCGCGGTGAGGCGGCCGTCGGCGGTGACGGCGTTGATGTCGAGGGCGTGGCCGACCGACAGCTCGGGGTTGGCGTCGCCGCCAAGCGCCCCGGCCTCCGGCGCCCCGGACCAGGGGCCGGGGGTGCCCGCGTCGAACCGGCCGAGGTAGTTGAACAGGATGTCGGGGTTGGTCGCGGACAACTGGTCTCGCAACAACCCGAATCCGAGGCCGTCGCCCGGTACCGCGCGCACCTGTTCCTTGATCCGCTTGATGGCGTCCCCGGCCGACGCCCCCGGGTGCACGTCGATGCGGACCGGGTGGGTGCTGGTGAACCAGCCGACGGTGCGGTGCAGGTCGGCGCCAGGGACGGCGTCCTCCTCGCGACCGTGTCGTTCCAGGTCGACCACCCGCGGGCCGCCGACCTGGGCCGTGGCGAGGGCGAGGGCGGTGAGCAAGATGTCCTCCACGCCCGCGTGGTAGGCGGCGGGCACCGGCCCGAGCAGTCTGGCGGTGGTGTCCGGCGAGATCGACACCCGGACGGACCGCACGGTGGCGACGGTGTCCCGAGCGGGCACGACCTGGCGGCCGCCGGTGGGAAGGCCGCGCCAGTGGTCGAGTTCGGCGGCGCGGTCCTGGGTGGTGAGAGCACGCGCCCAGTCGCGGAACGAGGTGCCGACCGGGGCGAGCGGCTTGCCCGCGACGGCGTCGGCGAGGTCGGGCACGATGATCCGCCAGGACACGCCGTCGACCACCAGGTGGTGCGCGACGACCAGCACCCGGTCGGGGGCGAACCAGACGACCCGCAGCATCTCCCCCGCCGCCGGGTCCAGTTCGCCGTAGGCCCGGACGGCCTCGCCCGCGTAGTCGGTGTTGTCGACGTGACGAACAAGAGGCGCGGCATCGAGGTTCGAGCGGACGTCGAGAGCGTCAACAACCAGACGCGCGCGCAGGATGTCGTGGGTGTCGACGACGGCCTGGACGCCGGCGACGAGCCGGTCCAGGGTCAGGCCAGGCGGCGCGATGAGCAGGCGGGCCTGGGCGACGCGGGTGAACGGGCCGCCCCGGCCGAGGAGTTCGCGCATGATCGGGGTCAGCGGGACGGTCCCGGTGCCCTGGGACGCGACGACCGGGGCCGGTTCGGCGGCGACCTCGGCGACGCGGGCGACCGTGCGCCGCTCGAAGACGTCCCGCGGGGAGAACCGGAGCCCTTCGGCGCGGGCGCGGCTGACCAACTGGATCGAGATGATGCTGTCGCCGCCGAGGGTGAAGAAGTCGTCGTCGATGCCGACCGAGGGCACGCCAAGCACCTCGGCGAACACGGCGGCCAGAGTGCGTTCGGTCTCGGTCTCGGGCTGTCGCGCGGTGGTGAGCCCGGCGAAGTCCGGTGCGGGGAGGGCTTTGCGGTCGACCTTGCCGTTGGGGGTCAACGGGATGCGGTCGAGCACTACGAACGCGGCGGGCACCATGTGTTCTGGTAGATCCCGCCCCGCCCAGCGGCGGAGCTCGCCGCTGTCAACAGGAGCAGTGGGGACGATGTAGGCGACGAGCCGGGTTGTCCTGTCTTCGCGCACTACGGCTACCGCGTGCGCGACGGCTGGGTGCACGGACAGGACTGCCTCGATCTCGCCCAGCTCGATGCGGAACCCGCGCAGCTTGACCTGACCGTCCGCGCGGCCGAAGTACTCCAGGGTGCCGTCTTCGCGCCACCTGGCGAGGTCACCCGTGCGATAGAGGCGACCGGAGCCGAACGGGTTGGCCACGAATCGGGTTGACGTGAGCCCGGCGCGGTTGACGTAGCCGTCGGCGAGACCGGCTCCCGAGACGTAAAGCTCGCCGACGACTCCCGGTGCGGACAGGCCGAGGCTGTTGTCGAGGACGTAACACCGGAGGTCCGGGATGGGGAGACCGATGTCCGGCGTGCCTTCGGTGGCGATGCTCTTGGTCAGGGGGAGGTAGGTGACGTGCACGGTGGTCTCGGTGATCCCGTACATGTTCACCAGACGCGGGGCGTCGTCGGCGTGGCGGTCGTACCAGCCCGTCAGCTTGCGCGGCTCCAGGGCCTCACCGCCGAGGATGACGTACCGCAGCGCGAGGTCCACACCGCCCCGGGCGGCGTCGGCGGCGTCAAGTTGGTGGAACGCCGAAGGCGTCTGGTTGAGCACGGTGACGCGTTCGCGCGCGAGTAGGTCGAGGAACGCCTCGGGGGAACGGCTGGTGGCGTGGTCGACGACGACGAGAGTCCCGCCGCGTAGCAGCGCTCCCCACAGCTCCCACACGGAGAAGTCGAAGGCGTAAGAGTGGAAGAGAGTCCACACGTCGTCGGCGCCGAAGTCGAACCAGTGGTCCGTGGCGGTGAGCAGCCGGTCGACGTTGCGGTGCGGGACGAGAACACCCTTGGGAGTACCGGTGGACCCGGAGGTGTAGATGACGTAAGCCGGGTGATCCGGAGTTAGCGCTACCTGCGGCGGTGGGCCGTCCACACTGTCTGTCGGGGATACCGTGGGCAAGTCGAAAGCCCGGTCGGTGACTACGAGCGTCGGTGCGGCGTCGGCGACCATGAGGTCAAGCCGGGCTTGCGGGTAGTCGGGGTCGAGTGGCAGGTAGGCGGCGCCGGACTTGAGGACGGCCAGCACGGCGACAACCAGGTCAGCCGACCGGGGCAGGCACACAGCGACGATCCCGCCAGGGCGGGCGCCACGCTCGATGAGCACGCGAGCGAGTTGGTCTGAGCGCACGTCCAGCTCGGCATAAGTCAACCGGTCGTCGCCCGCGACAAGGGCTGTCGACCGTGGCGCGCGCACGGTCTGCTCGGCGAAGCGGGCCGGGATGGTGGCGGTAGCGCCAACGGTTCCGGTGGGGTTCCAACGCTCGGTGACGTTGTGGCGCTCGTCGTCGGAGAGGCCGTCGATGCGAGCGACGACGGTAGTGGAATCGGTGACAGCCGTAAGAATCCTGACCAGCCGTTCCGACAGGGTGTGTGGATCGACCAGCCCGGGGCGGTACTTGAGCAGCAAGTCGGTGCCGGTGGCGACAAGAGTCGCCGGGTAGTGCGTGGCGTCCCGGGTCTCCCCCGCGCGAACCCGCAGACCGGTGGCGGACTCGGCCCGGTCCAGAGCGGCGGTGTCGACGAAATAGCTCTCGAACACCGTCAGCGTGTCGAACAGCTCCCCGATCCCGGCCGCGCGCTGGATGTCGGCGAGCCCGAGGTGCTGGTGGTCCATCACCCTGGCCTGCTCGGCCTGCACTCGAACCAGCAGCGCGGCCACCGTCTCCGCCGGGTCGAGCCGGACCCGGACCGGCACCGTGTTGATGAACAGGCCGATCATTGACTCGACGCCGGGCAGGTCCGCCGGGCGACCGGACACGGTCGCGCCGAACACGACGTCATCGCGGCCGAGCGTGCGGCCGAGCAGCAACGCCCACGCGGCTTGGATCACGGTGTTGAGGGTGACGCCGGTCGATCGCGCGAGCGCGGCGAGTTGAGCCAAGAGGCCGTCCGGCACTGGGATGGGCTGTTGGTCGGCGGCGCCCGACGGGTCTGCCCCGGGCGCTAGCAGCGTCGGCTCATCCAAGCCGTGCAGTGACTCGGACCAGGCAGCACGGGCGGCCTCGTTGTCCTTACCGCGCAACCACGCCAGGTAGTCCTTATATGGACGGACGGTCGGAAGTTTCGTGGGGTCGCCGTGGGCGGTGTAAAGCAGGAAGAGTTCCTTGGCCAGCAGCGGGGTGGACCAACCGTCCAGCAAGATGTGGTGGTAGGTCAACAGCAACCGGTGCCTGTCCGGGCCAAGACGTGCGAGAAGGACTCGCAGCAACGGGGCCTGGGCGAGGTCGAAGCGCTCGGCGCGGTCTGCGGCGAGAACACCGTCCCATTCGGACTCGGTCACGTCCTGCTCGCGCCACGGTAGCGCTACCTCGCGCGGGACTGGGGCGAGCAATTCGCCGGTCTTACGGCGTCGGAAGCACGCGCGCAGGTTGGCGTGCCGGTCGATGAGGGCCTGCGCGGCGGTCCGCAGCACCACGGCGTCCAGTGGCCCGTCCAGGTCCAGCACGAACTGGACCAGGTAGGGGTCGTCGGTCTCGGTTCCGTACTCGCTGTGGAACAAGAGGCCTTGCTGCAGCGGGGAAAGGGGCAGGACGTCTTCCAACCCGGGCTTGCGCGTGTTCACTGGCTCCACTCCGACTCGAACTCATCGAGTTCGTCCTGCGACAGGTCACTGAAGGTCAGGTCCGACGGGGTGTGGCCGCCCCCGTCACCCCGGGTGATCGCGCGCAGCGCGGCGAACCAGCCTTCGGCCAGCTCCCGCACGGCGGCCTCGGACACCACGTGGCCGCCCCACGCCCAGGTCGCGGTCAACCTCGGACCGCTGGGGCTGTCGATGGTGACGGCGCTGACCTGGATGGCGTGCGAGATGGGCATGTCCGGGTGCACTCCGCCACCGAGCGCGGCCGCCTCGGGTGCCGCTGTCCACGGTCCGGACTCGCCGCCGCCGAACCTGCCCAGGTAGTTGAACAGCAGTTCGCGGCGAGGGATACCGGTGTCGCCGAGGAGGCCGTATCCGATTCCGTTGTCCGGGACGGCGCGTAGGTGTTCCTTGACCCGCTTCACGGCAGCGTCAACGGCGGAGACAGCGATACCGGTGAGATCGAGCCGGACGGGATAGACGGTGGTGAACCAGCCAACCGTGCGCGACAGGTCTACCCCAGGCACGGCCTGTTCCTCGCGGCCGTGCCCTTCGACATCGACGACCCGGGCGAAGTTGCCGTAAGTGGCCGCCGCGATGGCCAAACCTGCGAGCAGGATGTCGTTGACGGTGCCGTGGTACTGCTCGGGCACGGTAGTCAGCAGCGGCAGGGTGTCCTCCGCCGACAGCGTCATCCGCAGCTCTTGCCCCGTGGCGACGGTATCGCGGGAGTCGACCGCGCGAGACGCGATCAGGGTCCCCGAGCAGGCCGCGAGCGCGGACCAGTGGTCAAGCTCGGCATTGCGGTCGGCCTGAGTGAGCCCGATTGCCCACTGGCGGAAGGAGGTGCCGATCGGATCCAGGGCCGCGCCGCTGTACGCCTTGACGAGGTCGGGCTCCAGGACGCGCCAGGAGACGCCGTCCACGACGAGGTGGTGGGCTACCAACAGCAGCCTGCCTTGGGCCTGGAACCAGACGACCTTGAACATCACCCCCGCGCGGGGATCCAGCTCATCGGCAACCTGCGCCGGGTCGAGACCGTCTTCGGCTCGGCGCACCACATCGGCCGGGGCGTAGTCGGGCACGACGAGGCCGTCGTCGGTGAGGCGCGCACGCAGGATGTGGTGCTTGGCGCGCAGCGCCTCCACCGCTTGGACCAGCCGGTCGAGATCGAGATCGGCAGGGGCGCGCAACATCCTGACCTGGGAGAACCGGTCGAGTGGGCCGCCACGGGCGAGGGTGTCGCGCATGATCGGGGTGAACGGGACCGCGCCGATCCCATCACCGTCGACCTCGGGGGCGCGCTGATCGGACTCGGCGACCAGCGCGATCCCCGCGACCGTGCGGCGCTCGAAGACATCGCGCGGGGTGAACCTGATCCCGGCGGCACGAGCGCGGCCGACGAGCTGGATCGAGACGATGCTGTCGCCACCGAGGGTGAAGAAGTCGTCGTCCACGCCCACCGCGGGCAGGCCCAGCACGGTGGCGACGAGGTCGACCAGCACGCGTTCGATGTCGGTGTCGGCTTCGCGGTCACTGACCAGGGCGGCGAAGTCGGGCTTCGGTAGGGCCTTCCGGTCGGTCTTGCCGCTGGGGGTAAGAGGGATGTCGTCGAGGCTGACGAACGCGGACGGGACCATGTGGTCGGGCAGCGTCTTGGCCAGGTCCGCGCGAAGCGAGTCGGTGTCGACATCGCCGATCAGGTAGCCGACGAGCCTGTCGTCCACGACAGCGGCAACGGCGTGGGTGATGCTGTCGTGGGCGGACAACGCCGCCTCGATCTCGCCGAGCTCGATGCGGAACCCGCGCAGCTTGACCTGGTCGTCGGCTCGGCCGAGGTATTCGAGGACGCCGTCGCCCCAACGCGCCACATCACCGGTCCGATAGAGGCGACCTGGGCCGAACGGACTGGCGACGAACCTGACCGAGGTGAGTGCAGGCCGGTTCAGGTAGCCCCATGCGAGTTGAGTACCCGCCAGGTACAGCTCACCCGGTACGCCCGGCGGCACCGGCCGCAGGAACGGGTCAAGAACGTAGGTGTGTGTGTTCCAGACCGGTCGTCCAATGGGGACAGTTCCGGCGTACGGGACCTCGATGGCGGTGACATCGACCGAGGCTTCCGTCGGACCATAGAGGTTGTGCAGTTCGGCGTTGGAGACCTGCCGGAACTCGTCGCACAGGTCGGCGGGCAGCGCCTCTCCGGAGCACAGGACCCTCCGCAGGGATGTGGTCCGGGCGCCTGGGTCGGCGACGAAAGCGCGCAACATGGACGGCACGAAGTGGACCGTGGTGACCTGGTGGCGGTCGATGACCCCGCCCAGGTACGCCGGGTCGCGGTGGCCGCCGGGCTTGGCGAAGACCAGGGTGGCGCCGGTGATCAGCGGCCAGAAGAACTCCCACACCGACACGTCGAAGCCGGCCGGGGTCTTCTGCAGCACCCGTTCCCCCGGCGTGAGGTCGTACTCGGCCTGCATCCAGAGCAACCGGTTGACGATGCCGGACTGCGGCACCACGACGCCCTTGGGCTTGCCGGTCGACCCGGACGTGTAGATCACATACGCGGCGCGATCTTCGGTGGTGACCTCGGCTGTAAGCGGTACGGCCAGGTCTGCCGGGATGCCGTCGGTGTCGACGACCAGGGTGTTGCCGCCTGGCTCGGTCGCGATCACCACGGTGGGGGCGGCATCGGCGATCATCATGGCGAGCCGGTCGGCCGGGTACTCCGGGTCCAGCGGCAGGTACGCGCCACCCGCCCGCTGGATGGCGAGCAGGGCCACGATCAGCGCCGCCGACCGCTCCAACCGCACGCCGACAATCGAGCCCGGTCGAACGCCCCGCGTGACGAGAGCCCCCGCGAGCACGCCGACCCGACGGTCCAACTCGGCATAGGTCAGCGTGGAACCCTCATCGACGATGACTGCGGTCTCGTCGGGTTTGTCGGCGACTCTTGCCGCGAACAGGGCAGGCAACGTGGTGGGGTCCACGGCGACGGTTGAGCCCTGCCAGTCGGTGAGGACCTTGCGCTGTTCATCGGAGGTCAGCAGCGACACCGTCGCCACGGACTGGGTCGGGCTGGTCGCGATCGTGTCGAGGGCATGCGCGAGCCGACCGAGCAGGGCTCGCGCGGTGAGCTCGTCTACGACGTCCGGGCGGTAGCGCAGGGTAAGAGTCGTCTGGGCACCGGGGAGCACCAACAACGTCAACGGGTAGTGCGTGGCGTCGCGGCCCTCCACCTGCGTCACGCGGAACCCGGCGGCGGTCTCGGCGCGTTCGAGGGCGTCAGCGTCGACGGGGTAGCTCTCGAACACGGTAAGCGTGTCGAACAGCTCGCCGATCCCGCCCACGCGCTGGATGTCGGCCAGGCCGAGGTGCTGGTGGTCGTGCTGACCCGCCTGCTCAACGTGCAGGCGGGTCAGCAGCCCGGACAGCGACTCGGCGGGGTCGAGCCGCACGCGGACGGGCACGGTGTTGATGAACAGGCCGATCATCGCCGTCACGCCGTCGATGTCGCCGTCGCGACCGGACACGGTGGCACCGAAGACGACATCATCACGGCCGGTGTGTTGCGCGAGCACGAGTCCCCAAGCGGCTTGCACGGCCGAGTTGAGGGTGACCCCGACGCGCCTAACGGTGGCGGTTAGCGCGTGCACCGTGTCAGCGGGCAGCTCCAAGTCGAGCTGCCTGGGGAGCACGCCCGTACGAGCCGCATCGGGGGCGATCACGGTGGGCTCATCGAGCCCGGTAAGCGCGCCGCGCCAAGCCGCCTCGGCGGCGACGTGGTCGCGGGCGGCGAGATCGGCGAGGTGTTCGCGGTAAGAGCGGACGGCGGGCGGTTCCTGCCCGGCGTAGCGGGTGAACAACTCGCGGGCCAGCAGGGGGGTCGACCAGCCATCGAGGATGGCGTGGTGGTTGGTGACCACCAGCCGCGCCTGGTCACCGGGCAACCGCACCAGCAGGAACCGGATCAGCGGCGCGGCCGCCAGGTCGAACCGGGTGGCCCGCTCGGTGTCGATGAACGCCTGGCACTCGGCGGCGGAGTCTGCGGTCACCTCGCGCCAGGCGACGTCGACCCGCCGGGTGATCACCTGGGCGAGGCGGCCGGTGGCCAGGGTCGGGAACGCGGCGCGGAGCGGGTCGTGCCGGTCGACGGTGGCCTGCGCGGCCGCGCGCAAACGATTGCCATCCACGGTTCCGCGCAGGGTGAGGACCTGCTGCGTGGTGTAGACGTCCACTTCGGACTCGTCGAAGCGGGAGAGGAACAGCAGCCCCTCCTGCAGCGGCGTGGTCGACCACACGTCGACCGGGTCGTAGCCCGCGTCGATCTCGTCGACCTCGGCCTGGGTGAGCCCGGCGAGCGGCCAGTCCGACGGGGAGTGCCCGCCGCCGCCGGTGTGCGCCAACTCGGTCAGAGCGGCGGCCCAGCGGTTGGCGAGGGCGTGCACGGTCTCGTCGTCGACCGCGCCGACCCAGGCGAAGTGCGCGGTCAGGGTCGAGTCGTCGGCGAGGATGTTGAGTGCGATGGGATGGCCGACCGGCATTGCGGCGTCGGCCCCGCTGGTCAGTCCAGCCGCCTCGGGGGCGGTGGACCAGTCGCCGCTCTCCCCCGCGCCGATCCGGCCGAGGTAGTTGACCAGGATGTCCCGGGGGGCGGCAGGAAGACGGTCGCGCAGCAAGCCGTAGCCGAGGCCGTCGCCGGGGATCGTACGGACGGCGTCCTTGACCAGCTTAAGAGTCGCGGCGGGGTTACCGGCAGGAGTTAGCCGTACCGGGTGGATGTCGGTGAACCAGCCAACGGTCTCGGTGACATCGTCGGAGCGTCCGTGTCCTTCGAGGTCGACGACGATGGGCTCTCCTACCGCCGTCGCCAACGCGGACAGCAACACCTCGGTGGGGCCGGTGTGGAAGGCGGCCGGGACCGGTCCGAGCAGGATGGGCGCGTCGGGGATGGTGACGGTGAGAGTGCGCGCGGTGCCGACCGTGTCTAGAGACGGGTCGAGAGGCCGGGCGGTAAGACTGTGTGCGGGGGCCAAGATCTCCTGCCAGGCCGGGATCTCCGTGTCCCGGTTCTGCTCACCGAGCGCGGTAGCCCAACCTCGGAAAGACCTACCGGGTGCGGTGAGCGTCTCGCCGTTGACGGCGGCGGCCAGGGCGGGGACAAGGATTCGCCAGGACACTCCGTCGATGACCAGGTGGTGCGCGACGATCAGCAGTCGGCCGGGTTCACCGGTTCCCCGGTCGCACCAGACGACGCGGACCATCACGCCCGCGACCGGATCGAGTTCGGCGATCGCCCGGTCGGTGGCCGCGCGCAGGACCGTCGTCCACTGTGGCCCGTAGACGCCGGTGGCATCGATCCGGGTGACCGCTTGGGGCGCCTCAGCGACGACGAGGGCCTCGTCGGTGAGGCGGGTGCGCAGAACCGCGTGGGTGTCCAGGACGGCCGCGACAGCGGTGGTGAGGCGGTCAACGGTGAGGCCGGCGGGGCTGAGCAGGAGCCGGGCCTGGTGGAAGCCGTTGATCGGGCCGCCGCGACCGAGCAGTTCGCGCATGACCGGAGTCAGCGGGATCGGGCCGGTAGCGTCATCGGCGACTGTTACCGCCGTCGTGTCAAGTTCGGCGACGGCGGCAAGAGTGGCGATGGTGCGTGTCTCGAAGACCTGCCGGGTCGTGAACCGGATACCCGCCGCACGTGCTCGGGCGACGAGCTGCATCGAGACGATGCTGTCGCCGCCCAGCGCGAAGAAGTCGTCATCGGCGCTGACGGTGTCGAGGCCCAGGATGTCGGCGACCAGGCCGACGAGTGCGGCCTCTGCGCCGGTGATGGGCGCGCGGGTGCCGGTGGTGACACGTTCCGGCTCCGGTAGGGCTGCGCGGTCGACCTTGCCGTTGACGGTGGTGGGTAGCTCATCCATCAGCACGAACGCGGACGGGACCATGTAGTCCGGTAGAACCGATCGCGCCCAGCCTGCCAGTTGCGTCGTGGTCACGTCGCTGTCGGGGACGATGTAGGCCACGAGCGACGAGCGGCGGACAGTGACAACAGGGCGGACAACAGCGCGGACAACAGCGCGCCGGACCGCAGGGTGACCGGACAGGGCTACCTCGACCTCTTCGAGTTCGAGACGCATCCCGCGAATCTTGACCTGGTTGTCGGCGCGGCCGACGAAGTCGAGGGACCCGTCGGCGTTCCACCGGGCGAGGTCACCCGTGCGGTAGAGGCGCCCGCCCGCAGGGCCGAACGGGTCCGCGACGAAACGTCCCGCTGTGAGGCCGGGCGCGTTGACGTAACCACGGCCGAGTAGGTAACCGCCCGCGTACAGCTCACCTGCTTGCCCAACCGGGACAGGGCGCAGGTACGAGTCGAGCACATAGAGGCGGGTGTTCGGGTTGGGCTTACCGATCGAGGTAGCGATTCGTTCAGCGGCGTCGCGGTAGACCACGTGCGACACACCGATCGTGGCCTCGGCAGGCCCGTATCCGTGGTACATCGTGGTGTCGAGCCTGTGGCGGAACCGGTCGAACAGGTCCGGGGTAAGAACCTCGCCGCCGCACCACACATGTCGCAGGCCGGAGAGAGAGCCAGGCTCGGTTGCCACCGTCAGCAACGCGTCCAGCATGGACGAAGGCAGGTAGACGAAGGTGACGCGTTCGGTGTCGATCACATCGAGCAGGTAGCTCGGGTCGCGTTCGCCGCCTGCGGTGGCGATGACGACCCGGCCGCCCGCGACCAGTGGCAGGAAGATCTCGTTGATGGAGATGTCGAACGCCAGCGGCGCCTTGAACAGGGTCGCGTCGTCGGGGCCGAAGCCGAGCAGGCCGAGCTGCCAGTGCAGGCGGGCGCAGATGGCCTCGTGGCGGATCATCGCGCCCTTGGGGACCCCGGTCGATCCGGACGTGAAGATCACATAGGCCAGGCCGAGACCGTCGATCGCCACGGGATCCGGGGTGGCGAGCGGCAACTGCCAGTCGTCGAGGTCGATGTGGACAGTGGGGACGTGCAACACGACCGGCTCACGGCCGGTGATGGCAACGACCGCCCGGGAGTCGGCCACGACCCGGTCGCGGCGATCAGTGGGCCAGGTCGGGTCGACTGGGACGAACGCGCCACCCGCGCGAAGGACCGCGACAAGTGCCACGACCATCTCAGCCGAACGCGGTAAGGCGATGCCAACGGTGGTCTCCGGGCCGACGCCCTCCGCTTGCAGCCTCGCGGCAAGAGAGGCGGTAAGGGTGTCCAACTCGCGGTAGGTGAGTCGGCGGTCGCCGTCGACAACGGCAACGGCGTCCGGCGTGGTGGTCATGTGCTCGGTGACCATGGCGGTCAACGTGCGGGTGACCTCGGGCTCCCCGGTGCTGGTGAAGCCAGTGTCGTTGAAGGTGCCGAGCACGGTAAGCCGCTCAAGCTCGGTGAGTGTGTCGACCTCACTGACGCGTTCGACCGTGGCGAGCTTGTCGAGCACGGTCGCGAACCGGTCGGCGAGGTCACCGATTTCGCCGTGGTAGCGCAAACGGAGGTCTTGCCCCGGGTGGGCCACTACGGCGACGGGGTAGTGGGTGGCGTCGTGGCCCACGGCACCGGTCACCCGCAGCTCGGCGTCAGCGGCCTGGTCGGCGAGCGGGTAGCTCTCGACGACCAGGAGCGTGTCGAACAGGTCGCCCAGGCCCACGGTGCGCTGGATCTCGGCGAGACCGACGTCGTGGTGCTCAATCAGCGCGGCCTGTTCGGCCTGGACCCGGGCCAGCAGCGCGCCCGGGGCCTCGGCGGGGTCGAGCCGGACCCGCACCGGGACCGTGTTGATGAACAGGCCGACCATGTCCGCGATGCCATCGACATCGCCGGAGCGGCCGGACACCGTCGCGCCGAACACGACGTCGTCGCGCCCGAGGGCCTTGGCCAGGGTCAACCCCCACGCGACCTGCACCACGGTGTTGACCGTGACCCGGTGCGCGCGGGCGATCTCGGCCAGGTCACCGCGAACCGGCACGGTGACCTCGTGCGGCGCACCGGCGGCTGTGACACCGGGCGCGAGGATCGTGGGTTCGGTGAGCCCGTCGAGCGCGGCCCGCCAGGGCTCCGGGTCGCGGTTCTCGAGGGACGCGAGGTAGAGGCGGTAGTCGCCGGGCGCGGGCAGGACGGTGCCGGCGTAGGCGGCGATGAGGTCGCGCACGAGCAGTGGGCCCGACCAGCCGTCCAGCACGAGGTGGTGGTTCGTGATCACCAGCCGCGAGCCGACCAAGGTGAACCGGATCAGCGGCCCGGCGGCCAAGTCGAAGCCTCGGTCCCGATCGGCGGTCAGGAACTCGTCCAGGTCATCGGCGATCTGGAACGGGATCTCCACGAGAGGTGAGACCACCTGGACCGGGACGCCGCTGTCTGTGGTGCGGAAGGAGGTGCGCAGGTTGGGGTGACTGTCCAAGACAGCACCAACGGCCGCTCGAAGTCGACTGGGGTCAACGGTGCCGTCGAGGTCCAGAACGAGTTGGACCGTGTAGACGTCGTTGATCTCGGCCAGGTAGAGCAGCCCGGTCTGTAGCGGGCTCAGCGGCAGGATGTCGGTCAGTGTCGGGTAGTCAGCGCCCAGTGCGTCTACGTCGGACTGTGTGAGGGTGGCGAGCGGGAAGTCGGACGGGGTGTGCTCGACCGTGTCAGCCCTGTTGGCCTCGTCGGCAAGCCCCGCCAGTGCCGCCGCCCACCGCGCGGCGAGCGCAGGCACGTTGATGTCCGCGCACGCGTTGGGCCCGTATACCCATTCGGCGACAAGGACAGGGCCGTCCGGCCGGTCCTCCACGGCAGCGTTAAGGGTGATGGGGTGGCTCAACGGCATGTCTGGCTCGACACCGCCACCGAGCGCGTTGGCATCGGGCACGGGGGTCCACGGGCGGCCGTCAAGGGTGAACCGGCCGAGGTAGTTGACCAGGACCTCTGCCGTAGGGCCACCAGTGAGGCCGTAGCCGATGCCGTTGTCGGGTAGTGCGCGCAGTTGGTCCTTGACCCTCTTCAGGGCGGTTACACCGGTGCCTGGGTCAAGGCGGAGTGGGTGCAGGCTGGTGAACCAGCCGATGGTGCGGGTGAGATCGGCGCCGGGGACGACCTGTTCCTCGCGGCCGTGACCTTCTACGTCTACACGCACTGGTCGGTCACCGGCGAAGCCTGTGAGGACGGCCTCGCGCACACCTACACCGAACCGCCTGGGCAGGACCGTGAGCAACGTGGACGTGGTGTGTGGGTCCAGCTCAACGCGTTCCGTGCGTGTGTGCCCAGCGGTATCGCGGGCCGGGACCGTCCCCCAGGGCTGGATCGGTGCGGCGAGGTAGTCCTGCCAGAACTCGTCGCGCGGTAGCGCCACCAGCTCGCGTGACCACAACCGGAACGGGGTGGACTCGGGGGCAAGGTCGCCGTGGCAGGCGGCGGCGAGGTCGTCGGCGAGGATGCGCCAGGACACGCCGTCGATCACGAGGTGGTGCGCGACGATGAGCAGCCGCGACCCGTCCCAGCGGAACGCGACCATGGCACCCGATGTGGGGTCCAGGGTGTCGATGGCCTCGTCGAGGTTCAGTGGTCCGACACGCAGGACGGCGTCGGCGGTCGGGGGTTGGTCGACGGTGAGTCCGATGCCGGTGAGGCGGGCGCCGAACAGGGTGTGGGTCTTGAGGACCCGGTCGATGGCGAGCCGCAGCGTGCCCTCGGTGAGGTCGCCGGGGGTGACGAGGACGGTGGTCTGCGCGAATCGGCGGATGGGGCCACCGCGCGCGATGAGGTCTCGCATAACCGGCGTGAATGGGAGATCTCCGGTCGGTGAGCTCATCAGGCGAGTCGACTCGGTGGCGCTAAGAGCGGCGAGGGCCCTGACCGTGCGCCGCTCAAAAACGTCGCGGGGGCCGATGGTGAAACCGGCGGCGCGGGCGGCGGTGACGAGCTGGATGGAGACGATGCTGTCGCCACCGATGGCGAAGAAGTCGTCGTCCACACCGACCGACGGCAGGCCGAGCACGGCCATGAAGATGACCATCAAAGCCTTCTCCGCCGGGGTTTCCGGCTGCTGAGCAGTGACGACGACGGTGAAGTCCGGGTCCGGTAGGGCTTTCCGGTCGACCTTGCCGTTGACCGTAAGAGGCAACTGCTCCAGCGCGACGATCGCGCCCGGTACGGCCTGTTCGGGCAGGGCAGCCTGCAACGCCGCGCGGGCGTTGGTCGTATCGACCGTAGCCGGGGTGACGTAGCCGACGAGCCTACGATCGCGCAGAACCACTACGGCCGAACGGACACCGGGAAGCGCGGACAGCGCCGACTCGACCTCGCCCAGTTCGACCCGGAAGCCGCGGATCTTCACCTGATCGTCGGTCCGCCCAGCGAACCGCAGCGAACCGTCACGGCCACGCCGCACGAGGTCACCGGTGCGGTAGAGCCTGCCGTCACCGAACGGGTTGGCCACGAACCACTCGGCAGTAAGGGCAGGTCGGTTGAGGTAGCCGCGCGCAACCTGTTCACCGCCAACATAAAGCTCTCCGACGACACCGGTCGGGACAGGGTTTAACCGGTCGTCGAGCACGTACGCGGTAGAGCCCGCGACAGCACTACCGATGGTGGGGGTGTCGCCGGTGATAGCGGCCATAGTGGCCATGACCGTGGTCTCGGTCGGTCCGTAGAAGTCGAACGCGGTTACACCTCTCAACCGCTCCCACAGCGCCGTTGGCACCGCCTCGCCGCCCATCGCAACAGCCTTAACGCCGCTATCGAGCAGGCCTTCATCAACCAGCATGGCCATGGTGCTGGGGGTTGCTTCGACGAAGTCGATGCCGCGTTCGGTGACCGCTGCGCGGTAAGAGGCCGGGTCTGCGTACTCGTCGCGGGTGAGCAGGTGCAGTTCGTGGCCGTCGAGCAGCCACAGCAGTTGCTGCCATGAAGCGTCGAAGGCGAACGAGAAGCCGTGGCTGACCCGCAACCGCGCGCCACCGGACACCGGCTCGAACACGGCGGCCCGGTTGGCGTGGAACAGGGCGGTGATTTGCCGGTGCGCCACGGCGACGCCCTTGGGCAGGCCGGTCGACCCGGACGTGTAGATCACGTACGCGGCCGAGTCCGGGTCCACCGGGCTCAACGGCCGGTCCGGCTGGGTGGCGATCGCCGGATCACGCGGGTGCACGACGCGGAGATCGGTGATCAGGCTGTCGGTGATCAGCAGGGCGGGTTCGGCGTCGACCAGGATGTGGTCGAGCCGGGCGCGCGGGTAGTCGGGGTCCAGCGGGAGGTAGGTCGCGCCCGCCTCGATGACCGCGAGCAGTGCGACGATGAGGTCTACCGTGCGTGGCAGGGCGACGGCGACGATGTCCTCACGGGTGACCCCCAGCGACACCAGGTGGTGTGCCAGCCGACGAACTCGGGCGCCGAGTTCGGCGAAGGTGAGGGTCTCGTCGGCCACCAGGGCTGTGTCGCGGGGACGGGCGGTGACCTGGGCGGCCAGCAGTTCCGGCAACGTGCGGGGGCCGTACGGCAGCGGGGCCGCGTCGGTGGGCCACGCCAGCTCGCGGGGGGTTCGTACGTCCACTGTGGATAGTCGGGCCGCCGGGTTGGCGGCGATCGCGGTGAGCACCCGGGTGAACCGCCAGGCCAGATCCGCGGCGGTGGCCCGGTCGAACAGGGCGGTGGCGTAGTCGACGGTGATGTCAACGCCGCCCTCGGCGCGCTCGGCCAAGGTCACGGTCAGGTCA
Source organism: Actinokineospora inagensis DSM 44258 (assembly GCF_000482865.1). GTDB lineage: Bacteria > Actinomycetota > Actinomycetes > Mycobacteriales > Pseudonocardiaceae > Actinokineospora > Actinokineospora inagensis. The sequence goes on from NZ_KI519519.1 coordinate 154,797, forward strand.
ACCTTCGCGGTGCTCAACTCAACCGGCTCGTGTGCGCCGCCGTGCCCGGGAAGACCAGGCCGCGCTGTCGGCGCCGCGCGGTGCACGAGCATGGTTTGGAACAGCGGGTTGCGGCCCAGCAGGCGCTCCGGGGCGAGGTCGTCGACCACGCGGTCGAAGGGGACGTCCTGGTGGGCGTACGCGGCCAGGTCCGTACCGCGTGTGCGGGCGAGCAGGTCGGCGAAGGTGGGGTCGCCGGAGGTGTCGACGCGCAGGACGACGGTGTTGACCAGGAAGCCGATCAGGCCGTCGAGCCGGTCGTCCACCCGTCCGGCGACCGGTGCCCCGACCGGGATGTCGGTGCCCGCCCCGAGACCGGTCAGCAACGCCGCGAGAGCGGTGTGCCCAACCATGAACAGGGACGCGTTGCGCTCCGCCGCGACGGCCGCGAGCGCGCGGTGCGTGTCGGCGTCGATCTCCGCGTGCACGCGGGCGCCCCGGTGGTCCGGCGCGGCGGGACGCAGCCGATCGGTCGGCAACGGGATCTCGTCGGGCAGGCCGTCGAGCGCGCGCCGCCAGTAGGCGAGCTGGGTGTCGACGACGACGTCGAGTAGGGCGTGCTGCCAGACCGCGTAGTCGGCGTACTGCACGGGCAGCGCCGCGAACCCCGGTTCCCGCCCGTCCCGGCGCGCGGCGTAGGCAGCGCCGAGTTCGGCCCACAACGTCGCCTCTGACCACTCGTCGGCGGCGACGTGGTGCACCAGCACCAGCAACACGGACGCGTCGGCCTCGGTGAACAGCCACGCCCGGATCGGGATGTCCGCGCTCAGGTCAAACGCGTGCTCGGCCGCCCGACTTACCTGGTTGGCATCGACCAGTCGCACGACCTCAAGCTCTGGCGCGCGGTCGGTGACAACCTGATGCGTGTCGGTAAGAACCGTACGCAGGCTCTCATGTCGGGCCACTAGATCCCGCAACGCACTGTCGAGGGCGTGCACGTCCACTGCGCCGTTGAGCCGGGCGGTGAACGGGATGTTGTAGGTCGCCGAAGGCCCTTCGACCTGGAACGCGAACCACAACCGCCGCTGCGCGGCCGACAACGGAGCCCGCTCCGGTCGGGCCACACTGCCCAGGACGGGCCTGTCCACATCGATGACGTTCGCACGCACGGCAAGCGCAGCCACGGTGGACGCCTCGAACACATCGCGCACAGACAGCTCGGCGTTGAGCCCGGTCCGAACCCGGTTGACCAGCCGCGTCGCCAGTAGCGAATGGCCGCCCAGCGTGAAGAAGTCGTCGTCCACGCCGACCTGGGGTAGGCCGAGGAGGTCGGCGTAAGCCGCGCACAGGAACTTCTCGGTGTCGTTACGCGGCCCGCGAGTCGACTCACTCTGCGCTTGCGGCTCCGGTAGGGCCTTCCGGTCTGTCTTGCCGCTGGGGCTGAGAGGAATGCTGTCCAGTCCAACAACAACGGACGGCACCAGATGTCCAGGCAGCACCTTCGCCAAGGCGTCTTTAACCTGTGCACTGGACTCAGCGGGTACCACGTACCCGACGAGCCTGTCTTGCTTGACCGCCGCCACCGCGTGCGTGACGCCGTGCACGGCCGTCATCGCCGCCTCGACCTCACCGAGCTCGATGCGGAACCCACGCAGCTTCACCTGGTCGTCGACGCGCCCCAGGTACTCCAACACGCCGTTGGCCCACCGGGCGAGATCACCCGTGCGATAGAGCCGCCCGCCCCCGAACGGATTCGCGACAAACCTCTCCGCCGTCAACCCAGGCCGGTTCAGGTAACCCCACGCGAGTTGAACACCCGACAGGTACAACTCGCCCGGTACCCCCGGCGGCACCGGCTTGAGGTTCGCGTCAAGAACGTAGGTTTGTGTGTTCCAGACCGGTCGCCCGATCTGCACCCCGCCGCTATCGGGCACCTGCATCGCGGTGACATCCACCGAGGCCTCGGTGGGCCCGTACAGGTTGTGCAACTCGGCCCGCGACACCCGCCGGAACTCGTCCCGCAAATCCGCGGGCAACGCCTCCCCCGAGCACAACACCCGCCGCAACCCCGCCACCCGCGGCGCGCCCGCCACGAACGCCCGCAACATCGACGGGACAAAGTGGACAGTGCTGACCCGGTGCCGAGCAATGACCTCAGCCAGGTACCCGGGCTCCCGATGCCCACCCGGCCGCGCGAACACCACCGTCGCCCCACAGATCAACGGCCAGAAGAACTCCCACACCGAAACATCGAAGCTCGCGGGCGTCTTCTGCAGCACCCGCTCCCCCACAGCGAGCCCGTACTCGGCTTGCATCCACAACAGCCGGTTCACAATCCCCGACTGCGGCACCACCACGCCTTTTGGTCGCCCCGTCGACCCCGACGTATAAATCACATACGCGGCCCCATCCCCCGCGCCGCCCACAAACCGCCCACCGCAGGCCTCAACCTCACGCCAGGCGGCCCCCACCCATCCCGGGGGGCGTCCCTGGTCCAGTCTACCGGCGGTGGCGTTGGCGAGGAAGGGGTGAGCTGGAGCTGTGGATGAATTGGGGTTATAGCGGGATTCTGTGGATGGAGCGGCTGCGGGAGTGTCCGAAGTGGTGTCCCTGTGGGTGATGCTGGGGGACAGCGGGGCGGAGGTGGTGTCCGAGCGGGTGCCGCCGTGGGGCAGCGGACCGGAGGTGGCACGTGTGTCGATCGCGTCCGGATATAACGGAACTGGAGGGGTGTCCATTCGAATGACGCTCGGGGACAAAGGATCTGCAGCGGCGTTCGCGTGGGTGACGTCTGGGGACAGCGGATGCGGAGCAGCGTCGGTACGGGTCAAGGAAACCGAAACGGCGGCCGAGTTGGGGACGCCCAGGGGCCGTGAAGCTGGAGCGACGCTCGTGTCAGGGATGCTCGGGGGCGAAACCGGAGCAACGTCCGCGTGGGGGGCGCCTAGGGGCCACGGAGGCGGAGTGGTGGCTGGGGGTGGTGGAGCGGTATGTGGAAAAGTGCCGTCGAGGTTGAGGAGGAGGGTGGGGGTGGCGACGGGTGGCATGTCGGGGGTTGAGATGACCACCGAAGGCGAGGCGTCGGTGAGCATGAAGGTGAGGCGGTCGGGGGGGTAGGACGGGTCGAGTGGTAGGTAGGCGGCTCCGGCGCGTTGGATGGCGAGTAGGGCGACGATGAGGGCGGCGGAGCGTTCCAGGAGGACGCCGACGATGGGGCCTGCGGAGGTGAGGGCGGTGGCCAGGGTGGCGACTCGGGCGTCGAGTTGCTGGTAGGTCAACGAAATATCGTTGTCGACGATGACGGCGAGAGCGTCGGGGGTAGCGGCGACCTGGGCGGCGAACAGCGACGGGATGGTGGCCTGGGGGATGTCGACTTGAGCGCCTTGCCACAACGAGGTGACGGCTGTTCGCTCGGATTCGCGTAAGACGTCGACCGAGGATACGAGGGATTCCGGTGCGCCGACCACCGCCTGCAGGAACCCGATGAACCGGTCCGCGAAGGCCGAGATGGTCCCTGCCGAGTATAGATCTGTGGCGTACTCGACGAATCCGGTTAAACCGTTCGAGGATTCCGACAGGTCTACCGTCAGGTCGAACTTGGCTGTCCCCGTGTGCACCAACTCGGCGGTCCCGTGCAGGCCGGTGAACCCGTCGGGTGATGGAAGCGCGGGGTGGTAAGCGAACAGCACCTGGAACAAGGGGTGCCGACCGGCCGATCGACGTGGTGCCAGTGTCTCGACCAGCGACTCGAACGGCGTGTTCTGGTGGTCGAACGCCGCCAGGTCAGCTCCCCGAACCCGGGACAGCAGCTCGAGGAACGACACAGAACCGGGAATCTGTGTGCGCAGTGGAACGGTGTTGACGAAGAACCCGACCAGCGCGTCGACCGAGGGATCGACCCGGCCCGCGGTCGGTGTGCCGATCACGATGTCCGGCCCCGCTCCGAGCCTGGACAACAGCGCGGCGAGTGCGGCGTGCAGGACCATGAACACGCTGGTTCCGGACCGCTCCGCCAGGCCGCGAACGGCGGTGTGCAGGTCGGCCGGGACGTCCAGCGGCACCGTGCCACCGCGGTGGGATGCCCGCGCCGGTCGGGGGAAGTCGACGGGCAGGCCGATCTCATCGGGTACATCTCGCAGGGTGGATGCCCAGAAGTCCAGCCCGTCGGGCGTCGAACTCCGCTGCCACACAGCGAAGTCGGCGTATTGGAGCGGCAATGTGGCCGGCTCGCCTTGAGACCCGGCCACACGAGCGGAGTAGGCGGCGCCCAGGTCGGCCACTAGGAGCCCCAGCGACCACTCGTCCCCGGCGATGTGGTGCACCACAACAACAACGACCCGGCCAACAACGTGTACCCGTAGGGGTGCCTCGGCACGAAGGTCAAACGGCTGCCGCGCCGCGGAACCGATAGATCCGCCTTCGACCACAACCGGCCACGCGCCTCCGATGACCTGGTACGCGATCCCGTCGGCGTCGGTGGCTACCACCGTCCGCAACGACTCGTGCCGTTCGGCCACGTCCGCGACCGCAAGGCGCAACGCGTCGACGTCGATGGCCGCGTCGAATCGCAGCGCCAGTGGGATGTTGTAGGTCGCGGACGGGCCGTCCAGCTCATACACAAACCACAACCGCCGCTGCGCGAACGAGAGTGGTACTCGATCGGGTCGCGCGCAGGCACGTGGGCCGTCGACAGCGACGGAGACCGAAAGGCCGGCCGCCAGTCCGGCCACGGTCGGCGCGTCGAACACGGTTCGGATCGACAGCTCGACGCCGAGTTCGGTCCGGGCCCGCACGCTCAACCTGGTGGCCAACAGGGAGGTTCCGCCGAGGGCGAAAAAGTCGTCGTCGATGCCAACGCTCCGCACACCCAGCACGTCGCCGACCAGGTCGCACAGGGCGCGCTCGCGCGGGTTACGCGGTGCCCTACCGCCGCCGACAACCTCAGGAGCTGGTAGCGCCTTACGGTCGACCTTCCCGTTGGGCGTCAACGGAATCGCGTCAAGTTCGACGAACGCGGACGGCACCATGTAGTCCGGTAGCGTTGTCCGCGCCCACGACATCAAGTCCTCGGGAACCGTAGGCACGACGTAGGCCACGAGTCGCTGGGACAGGCCAGTCCCATGGGCTACCACGACCGTTTGCTCTACCGAGGGGTGCCGCCCGAGGACTGTTTCGATCTCGCCCAGCTCGATGCGGAACCCGCGCACCTTCACTTGGTGGTCCACCCGGCCGAGGACGTGCACCACCCCGTGGGCGTCACGCAACGCAAGGTCGCCTGTGCGGTACATGCGCGTGCCCGGTGTGCCGAACGGGTCTGCGGTGAAGCGTTCCGCGCTCAGCCCAGGCCGGTTGTGGTACCCGCGCGCCAAGCCGTCACCGGCGATGTACAGCTCGCCCGGCATACCGTCTGGGACAGGCTTGAGTGCCGCGTCCAACAGGTACACGCTGGTGTTGGCGATAGGCAGGCCGATCGGGGTCCCGCCATCACCGAGTTGCCACGCGGTCGACCAGATCGTGGTCTCTGTGGGGCCGTACAGGTTTGTGACGCTGGAAGCCCGTGCGAGTAAGGCATCTGCGACGTCCGCTGGTAGAGCCTCTCCACCGACCAAGACCCGAAGTCCGTCAACCGCGTCGGGCTCGGCGGCCAGCAATGCCTGCCACAGCGACGGTGTGGCCTGCATGGCGGTAACGCCATCGGCGATCGTCAACGCCAACTGCGACGGGTCCTTCGCCGAGTCCGCGAGCTGGACAGTCGCTCCGGACAACAACGGCACGAACAGTTCGAGTGCGGAGATGTCGAAGCCGACCGTGGTAACCGCGAGCAACACGTCATCGGACGAGAGCGCGAACCGGTCGACCATGTCGAGCAGGAAGTTCGCCAACGCGCCTGATGGCACCACTACGCCCTTGGGGCGGCCCGTAGAGCCCGAGGTGTAGAGGATGTACGCGGCCTGGTCCGGCCGCACGGCCACGGGCGAGAACTCGGCCGCGTGGAGCCCGTCGAGCTTGGCAGGGTCGATCACCAAGACCGGCGCGGCATCGTTGAGCATGTACTCGATGCGGTCGGCAGGGAAGCCGAGGTCAAGCGGGAGGTAAGCGGCCCCGGTCGACGCTACCGCCAGCAGCGTCGCGACGAGGTCCACAGTACGAGGTAGTGCTACCGCGACAACGGCTTCCGGACCTGCCTCACGTACCAGGGCAGCGATCGCCCCGGCCCGCGCGAGCAGTTGGCTGTAAGTCAGCTCGGTGGCGTTGTCGCGCACGGCGACGCGGTCCGGCGTGCTGGCCGCCTGCGTGGCCACGAGTTCCGCCAGCCCCCGCGCGGGCCGGGCGAGCTCGGGGCCGACCAGCGCCGCCGGACGGTCCAAGAGCCCCAACCGGCCGGTCGGCGTCGCGGGATCCGCGGCGGCGAGGCCGGTCAGGACGGTGGTGAAGGCGTCGCGGAGCCGGGCGAGGTCCTCGGCGCCGTAGCGCGCGGGGTTTCCGTCGACCTCGACCTCCAGCGTCCCCTGCGCGCTGTAGACCGTGACCGACAGGTCCTCTACCGACCCCGCCGACAGGTAGTGCACGACCGACTCAAGGTCGCCGAAGTCGAGCGCGGCCCGGTACGGCTTGAGGTTCACCCACGGACCCACCAGCCTGCGCCCGGACGCGAGCAGGTGCGCGTCACGCCGCACGTCCTCGCCCCGGTAGGTCTGGTGCGCGCTGATCGCCCGCAGTTCCGCCCGCACCGACGCGATCAGGTCGCCCGTGGTCCGCCCCGGCGCGACCGCGACGCGCAGCGGCAGCACGTTGACCGCGGTCGTCGGGATGCGCGCGGACACCGACCCGAGCCTGCCCATCATCGGCAGTCCGAGCACCACCTCGTCCGCCCCGGTGACCCGGTGCACCACCAGTGCCACCGCCGCGGCGACGATGGCGGCCCCGTACGCCGGATCCAAGTCCAGCGAGACGCTCCCCCGCGCGCGCCGGAACCCCACCGCCGTGTCCGCAGACCGCGACGAGGACCTGGGCGACACCGCCTCTGGCAGGTCGGCGACCCGCGCCGCCCACCACTCCTGGTCCGCCGCCCACCGCGGCGAACTCCGGTACCCCTCCTGTTCCGCGACGTAGTCGCGCACCGGGGCGAAGGGGCGCACGCCGGGGTCCACATCGGACACCAGTGCCCGGTACACCTCGGCGACCCGGCGCGCGACCAGGGAGAACCCGTAGCCGTCGAGCACGATGTGGTGCGCCCGCTGGTACCACAGGTGCCACTCGGGGCCGAGCACGAGCAGGGCCTCGGCGGCCGCTGGACCGGTGACCAGGTCGACCGGCCGAGCGGTGTCCTCAGCCATCCAGCGCCGGGCGGCCGCCATCGGGTCGGCGGACGAACTCAGGTCGACGACCTCGACCGGGACCTCGACCGCGCCGGGGAACTGGCCGTCGCCGTCCGCGGTGAACACTGTGCCAAGGGCCTCGACCTCACCGGTGACGACGGCCAGGGCCTGCAGGAACGCACCGGCGTCAAGGTGTCCGCGCAGTTCGACGGCCTCCGCCGTGTTGTAGGCGGCACCCGTGGGGTCGAGGCGTTGGGCGAACCACAGAGCCTGCTGCGCGGGTGACAACCCCACCGAGCCCACTGCTTCCGACATCCCCGCGCAACCCTCTCCCGGCACAGCTCTCTACCGCGCCGAAACCGATCGCGGCTCCGGCGTTATCCAGACGTGTTTTTCGGCGTTAGTCGTCTTCGGCGTGCCCGTGCCGCCAGTAGCCGCTGAAATAGACCCGTTGTTTGGTCAGGTCGCGGTCGAGGACCAGCGTCGATCGAATCGCTTGCACCGCCGCGGACTCGCCCGCCACCCACGCATACGTGCACGGATCGATCGACTCGACGGCTCTAACCGCGTCGTACAGCCAAGTACCGCTACCTGGCTCTACACCTTCGCGGTGCAACCAGGTGACAGTGACATCAGCGGAAGAATCCAGCGGCTGCTCGTCCACCGCGGAATCCACCTCGACCAACACCCGTGCGCGTGTCCCGGTCGGCAGTGACGCCACGATCCCGGCGATCGCGGGCAACGCCGTGTCGTCACCGGCGATGAGGTATTCCGAGGTGTCTGCGGGTGGCGCGAACGAGCTCAGGCACCCGTACAGGCCAACAGGGTCGCCGGGCTGGGCGTTCGACGCCCAGCGCGAAGCCGGGCCGTGCTCGCCGTGCACGACGAAGTCGATGTCCAGCTCGTGGTCGTCCGGTCGGGCCGCGCGGACGGTGTAGGTCCGCACGACCGGCCGCAGACTCTCCGGCAGCGCGTTGAGCGCGTCCCAAAACGGGACCGAGTCCGGGACGATGACCTCGGCGCCCGGCGCGGGCGGCAGCAGTACCTTGCACCGCGGCTCGGGTCCGACCGGGCGGTAGTCGGCTAGGTCGGACCCGGTCAGGGTGACCCGGAGCAGGTTCGGCGTGACCCGCGCGGTGCGCGCGACCGTAAGTCGGTACGGGCGCAGCGTGTCGCGGCCCGCGACCGGTCGGGCGGCGGTCACCGCCTCAGCCGCCCGCCTGGTCCGCGGCCATCCGCTCGACCAGGCTGCGCGGGCGCATGTCGGTCCAGTTGGCCTCGACGTGGGCCAGCGCGGCCGCGCGGGTGTCCGGGCCGAACACGACCGTCCAGCCCGCGGGCACGTCGACGAAGGTCGGCCAGAGCGAGTACTGGCCCTCGGCGTTGACCAGGACGTGGAAGGTTCCGTTCTCGTCGTCGAACGGGTTGGTCGACATCGGACGCACTCCTCGCGGGGACTCGGGCTTATGTTGGTTAGGCTAACCTAATTCACGAGTCCGGTGAAGTGGGAGCGGGATCGGTCACACGACCACCGAGGAAGTCGGTGAGCAGCGCGTTCACCTCGGCCGGGCGCTCCAGGTAGCCGTAGTGGCCACCGGCGTCGACCTGGGCGAACCGGGCACCGGGAATGGCGTCGGCGACCTCACGACCCAGGTGCGGTGGGGTGACCAGGTCGTCGGTGAACGCGATGACCAGGGTGCGCGCGGCGATCCGGGCGCAGATCCCGAGCAGGCCGGGGTCGTCCTCGATGGCGAGCTGCGCGCGGACGCCGGGACCGGCGGGCTGGGTGGCGAACTCCAGGACGTCCAGCCACTCCTGGGCCTTGTCCTTGTCGAACAGGGTGCGCGGCGACAGGTTCCACATCGCGGTCGTGGCGGCGTAGTAGCGCTTCGGCAGCTTTAAGCGCTCGGTCGCAAGAGCCAGCTCACCGGCGTCCAGGGCGACGTGCACGGCTTCCGGTCGGGACCTCGTGGCCATGAGCACGAGACTGTCGACGAGGTCGCGTCGTTGCGCGGCGACCTCGATCGCGATGCGCGACCCGAGGGAGGTACCGACCAGTGATAGCCGCGTCAGGTTCAGGTGCTCGGCTAGGGCTACAACGTCGGAAGCCATGTCCTGCACGGTTATGCCGTCGGCGCATTCGGACGTGGGCGGGATGCCTCGGTTGTCGACCGTGATGACGCGGTACCCGGCGGAGACAAGAGCGGGCTGCTGGTGCAGGTGCCACACCCGGCCGGTCCCGCCTGTCCCCATGATCAGCAGGACCGGGTCACCGGTGCCCTCGTCCTGGTAGTTCAACTTGATGCCGTTGACATCGACTAGCGGCACTAGACAGTCCCTCCCTGCACAGGCCCTTCCGGCACAACGACGCCATTGTCGAGCCGGACCACCCTGGGGAGCCGGTCGATGGTGGCCGCGCGGTGTGCGATGACGATGAGCGTGCGCCCCGCGTGCAGGTTGTCCACGGCGCGTTCCAGCCGCGCCGAGGTCTCCGGGTCGATGTCGGCGGTGGCCTCGTCCAGGATCAGCACGGCCGGGTCGACCAGCGCCGCCCGGACCAGGCCGATGATCTGCCGCTCCCCCGCCGAGAGCCGGTCGCCGCGCCGCCCGACCACGGTGTCCAGCCCGGCGGGCAGGGCGGCCACCCACTCGTCGAGGCCAAGCGCGCGCACTGCGGCGACCATGTCGACGCGGGTGGGCGCGGTCGGGGCCAGCGCCAGGTTGTCGGCGACGGTGCCGTCGACCAGGTGGACCTGCTGGGGCACGAGCACGAGTCTGCCGCGCAGGTCGGACTCGTCAAGGTCCGCGAGGTCGATCCCGCCGTACGACACCTGGCCGTGGTCAGGGCGGTAGAGGCCGCTCAAGAGTTTCGCGAGGGTGGTCTTACCGGAACCGGTTTGTCCTACCAGCCCCGCGCGGTCGCCTTCGGCGAAGGACACCGAGACGTCTCGTAGTACCTCGGTGCCGTCGACATAGGCGTAAGTGAGGTCCGAAGTGGATAGTTCAGCGCGCGGCGGTAGCGCTACCGTTGTCCTCTTAGCTGTTCGTTCGGTCGCGCCGAGCAGGTCAAGAAGCCGGGCTAGTCCGACGCGCGCGATCTGCAGTTCGGCCAGCAGCTCCGACAGGTCGAGCACGCTTTCGAACAGGTTCTTCGTGGCGAGCACGAACACGACGACCGTACCGACGCTGATCTGGTCCGTTGTCACCAGCCACACACCGAGTAAGAGCAGCGCCGCAGTCGACAGGCCCTCTAAGAGGCTCATCACCTCTAGGCGGTTCTGCACCTTGACTGTCCGGTTGGCGGCCTTCAGCACGGTGTCGTTGGACTGGCCGAACCGGCGCAGCCGGGCCGCGACGCCACCACCGAGCCGCAGCGTCTCCCCCGCCGACACCAGCTCGGTGAACTGGGCGGACATGGTCGCGTCGGCGGCGGCCTGATCACCGAACGCGCCATCGGCGTCGCGGTCGAACCAGCGCAGCACCAGCACGGCGGCGGGCAGGAAGCCGACCAGCAGGATCAGGGTGAGCAGCCACGAGTAGGCGAACAGGATGACGACCGTCATCGCCAGCGAGATCACCGCGGCGAGCAGGTCCGGCAGGCTGGCCCGGACGAACTGGGCCAGTTCGGCGACCTCGCCGGTGCTGCGCCGCAGCAGGTCACCGGTGCGGTGCGCCTCGATGAACCGCAGCGGCGCCGCCGCGAGCCTGCCGACCACCAGTTCCCGCAGGTGCCGCACGACCCGTTCGCCGACCGCGGTGAGCTGCAGCTCGGCGACCACGAGCAGCACCAACCGGGCCAACGTCAGTCCGACGAGGAGGACAACGGCGGTCCAGAGAGCGCCTTTGTCCTTGGCCAGGACCGCGTCGACGCCGGAACCGATGACCGGCGCGATGCCGACCACGGCCGCCGTGGCGAGGGCGGTGGTGAGCAGCGCGGCGCCGATCCGTCCGCGGTGCGGGCGCAGGTGCGGCCGGAACCGGCGCAGCACACCGCTGGTGGCGGGCGTATCGACGAGGGTGCGGATCTCAGCCACCGACGGCCTCCCGGTCCAGCGCGCCGAGGCGGATCACCCGGTCGGCGGCGGCGACCACGGCGGGGCGGTGCGAGACGAACACGATCGCGGTGTCCGGGGACCATTCACGGAGCCTGCGCAGGATCGTCTGCTCGGTGTGCGCGTCAACGGCGGAGGTTACGTCGTCGAGCACGAGCACCGGTGGCTTGTTCAGCAAGCCTCTTGCCAAGGCGAGCCGTTGGATCTGCCCACCGGAGAGGGTTTCACCGCGTTCACCGACGACGGTGTCGTAGCCGTCGGTAAGGCTGTCGACGAACTCGTCAAGTGCCGCTACCCGGCACGCTTCACGAACCAACTCGGGGTCGACTTCCCGGTCGAGGGTGATGTTGTCACGGATGGTGCCCGACAGGACCACCGGTCGCTGCGGCACGACCCCGATCCGCTGCCATACCTGTTCCGGTTCAGCCAACCGGAGATCTATCCCTCCGAAGTGGATGGTTCCGCTGTCGGGAACGTCAAGCCGACAGAGCAACCGCACCAAGACAGACTTACCGGAGCCGGTGGGGCCGGTAACCACAACGAGCTCGCCCGGCGCGGACAGCACATCGACCGGTCCGACCACGGTTCGTCCGTCGCGCACGGCGGTGACACCAACGGCGGCGAGCATGCCCGTGTCCGGCAACGGCATCGGGTCCGCCGGGGCCGCCACGGCCGGGCGCGCGGCGAGCACCTCGTCGATCCGCGCCATCGCGACCCGCGCCTGCCCCCGGTTGACCAGCAGGTCTACAAACACGGTCACCGCGACGGTCATGGTGATCATCCACGAAGTGAACGCGACCAGCGCGCCGACGGTGATCCGGCCGTCGATCGCGGCCAGGCCACCCACGGCGAGCCCCACCGCGACCGCGAGCCGCAGCAGCGCGGGCGGCGCGGACACCCACCACGCGGAAATCCGGGCGACGCCCAGGGTGTGCCGGGTGACGTGCGCGCTGGCGTCGTCATGCCTGCGCACCAGCACCTGCTCTCCACCGAGCCCCCGCACGGCGGCGCTGGCCGACAGCAGGTCCTCGACGGCGTCGGCGCGGGTGCCGTGCGCGGCGGACAGCCGCTCGTTGGCGGCCCGGTAGCGGCCGGGGAACTGGGCGTTGAGCAGGCCCAGCAGCGGCATCGACACGAGCAGCACGACCAGCAGCAACGGGTCGAGCAGGCCGACCGCGGGCACCACGATCCCCACCGTGACCGCGACCCTGGCCCAGCGGCTGAGGCCCTGCACCCACGCGGTGATCAACTCGGTGTCCCGGGTGACCCGCATGGCCAGGTCGCCGCGACCGAACGGGGCCAGCGCGGCGCGGTCCAGGGTGCCGACCCTGGCGGCCAAGTCGGCGCGCAGCCCGGCGGCGATCCGGTTGGCGGCCAGGCTCGACCACCACTTGCCTGCCGTCGCCGCGGCCAGCATCACCGCCGCCACCAGGCAGGTCGCGACCGACCAGAACGCGGTGCGGCCGGTGTCGCCGGGGGTGATGCCCTCGTCCAGGCCGTGCTGGACGCACCAGGGCAGGGCCAGCAACGCCGCCTGTTGGACGACCGTGGCGGCCAGACCGGCACCGAGCACGACCCGCTCTCTCCGCAGCAGATCCACCCGGTGTCCTCCTTGATCAGCTCTGGTCGGCGGCGCGGATAGGGCAGGCTAAGTAAAGTTAGGCCATCCTTACTTGCGGGTGACCTGGGTGTCAATGTGACGGATCAACGCCTGCCCGAACGCCACTCGGTCGCCAACAGCCACGCCAGGTAGATCCCGCCCAGCGCGGCGGTGGCGACCCCGACCGGGAGCGCGTTCTGGCCGAAAGCCCGTTGCGACAAGACATCTCCGGCGAGCAGCAACACGGCTCCCATCGCCGCCGCGGGCAACAGGGCCACACCGGACGACCCGGCCAGTCGCCGCGCGAGTTGTGGCGCGGCGAGCGCGACGAAGGTGATCGGTCCGGCACAAGCGGTCGAGACAGCGGTAAGAGCCACGCTGACAACCACGAGCGACAGCCGGGTCCACTCAGTGCGGATGCCGAGCATGGTGGCCGTCTCGTCGCCCATCTCAAGGATGCCGAGACGGCGCCCCAACACGACCGCGGTGGGCAGGAGGACAGCCAGGGCTATCGCGACAGGCAGGGCTTCCGTCCACCCGCGGCCGTTGAGGCTACCGATCAGCCATACCTGAGCCGCTTGCGCTTGCCGTAGTCCCGCGCGAGTGAGGATGTACGTGTTGAGCGACCCGAGTACCGCTGTTACACCGATACCGATGAGGATCAGCCGGTACCCCTGGACGCCCGTTCGGTACGCGAGGCCGTAGACAACAACGGCCGCCGCGATGCCGCCCAGGACGGAACCCACGGCGATCTGGGTGATACCACCGCCGAACACGACCAGCACAAGGATCGCGCCGGTGGCCGAGCCGCCGGAGAACCCGATGATGTCCGGGCTACCCAACGGGTTGCGGGCCAGGCTCTGGAAGATCGCGCCGCTCACCCCGAGCGCGGCACCCACCAGGAGCGCGACGGTGACCCGGGGCAGCCGCAGGTCGTAGACGATGTACTTCTGGCCGCCGGTGCCCGCGCCGCCGAGTGTGTTCGCCAACTGGGTGAGGTTGAGCGGGAAGTCGCCGGTCAGCAGGCCCAGCAGCGCGAGTCCGGCCGCCAGCAACAACAACCCGCCGACCACGGCGATCGCGCGCGGGTGGGCTCGGAAGGACAGCACACCGACCCGAACCCCGATCACAGGTGGGCCAACTTCCGCCGTCTGCACAGCGCGATGAACACGGGCGCGCCGACGAACGCGGTGATGATCCCGACCTCCATCTCCCGCGGCGAGATGATCAACCGGCCGACCACGTCCGCCCCCAGCAGCAGCACCGGGGCCAAGAGCGCGCTGAACGGCAAGACCCACCGCAGGTCGGGTCCGACGATCGCACGCGCCATGTGCGGCACGGTCAACCCGATGAACGCGATGGGCCCCACTGCGGCGGTAGCAGCTCCGCAGAGCAGTGTGATCGCGGTAGCGGTACCGAGTCGAACGACCGTGAGGTTTACCCCGAGCGCTTTGCCCGTCTCGTCCCCGAGCGCGACAGCGTTAAGCGGCGAGGCTAAAAGCGCGGCGACAACGAGACCGACGACGACGAACGGCGCAACCTGCGTGACGACGGTGATGTCCCGTCCGTCCAGCGATCCGATCTGCCAGAACCGGAACTGCTGGAACGCGGCCGGGTTAAGAACGATGGTCGCCGCCACGAACGCCCCCAGCGTCGCGCTGATCGCGGCCCCCGCCAGCACCATCCGCTCCGGCGTGACCGTGCGTCCGGTGGACCCCAGCACGTAGACCACCACGGACGCGACAGCGGCACCGACGAACGCGAACCAGATGTAGCCCCCGACCGTCGAGACGCCGAAAAACGCGATGGCCGCCACGACGGCCGTCGACGCGCCGATGTCGACACCGAGCAGCGCCGGATCGGCCAGCGGGTTGCGGGTCAGCGACTGCATCAACGCGCCCGCCACCCCGAGCGCCGCGCCGACGACCAGTCCGACGAGGGTGCGCGGGACCCGCCGGTCCCAGATGATCGTGGCCTCGTCGCCGCTGGTCAGCGACCGGGACAGCACGTCCCACACGGTGCCGAGCGGGATGGTGCGCGAGCCGACCGCCACGCTGAGCAGGCCGATGACGACCAGCGCACCCAGGGCGACCACCAGCCAGCCGACCCGGCTCACCGGCCACCCCCTCCAAGTTAAGTTAGCCTCACCTTAGCTTGTTCAGATCGGCCACCCACCGGGCCCCCTCAGCGGCGAACGCGGCCCCGTCGACCAGGCCGGAGGCCACCCCCACGAAGCCGAACCCGGCGCCCCTGGCGGCCAGCAGGTCCATGATCGCGTCGCCGACGTAGACGGTGCGGGCTACGTTGTGCCTGGTCAGGTAGTCGCCCGCGGCGGCGAAGACCGCCGGGTCCGGCTTGTGCCGGGTGGTCCGGTCGGCACCGTGCACGAAGGCCAGATCCCGCACCGGGAAACCCGACCACTCGAGATCGGCGAGCGCCGGGTCGGTGTTGGCCGAGGTGACCACGCCGACGTGCGCCCCGCGCGCCAGGAGGGAAGTGACCAGTTCGACGGCTCCCGCGGCGGCGACCTTGCGGTAGTCGTCCTCCAGGCTGAGGTTGGCCGCCTTCATCTCGGCCAGCGGCGCGGACCCGCGGTAGAGCAGGGTGATGAGCTCGTCGTACGGCTTGCCCCAGTGTTCGAGCAGGTCGGTCTCGGTGAGGTCGATGCCGTAGAACCGCGCGGCGACGGCCTGGTGGTGCGCCCACTTGACCGCCCGGGTGACCAGCAGCGTGTCGTCCAGGTCGAAGATGACGGCTTCCGCCTCGGCCACCAGTGCGCGCGCGTCCATGGCACCGTCGTACCACACGGCGGACCCGGTAGTTGATGTGTCAACATTGAGCGGGAGGTGTCATGGAACTCGGGATCTACAGCTTCGCCGACCGCCACCCGGACCCGGTCACCGGCGACCAGGTGCCGGTGGCCGAGGCGCTGGCCAACACCCTGGAGCGAATCCGGCTCGCCGACGAGCTCGGCCTGTCCTTCTACGGTCTCGGCGAGCACCACCTGGACAACTACGCGATCTCCAGCCCGACCACGGTCCTGGCCGCCGCCGCGGCGGTCACCAACCGGATCACGCTGAGCAGCGCGGTGACCGTCCTGAGCACCGAGGACCCGGTTCGCCTCTACCAACAATTCACCACCTTGGACCAGCTCAGCCGCGGCCGCGCCGAACTGCTGGCCGGGCGGGGCTCGTTCACCGAGTCGTTCCCGCTGTTCGGCGCGAGCCTGAACGACTACGACGAGCTGTTCGAGGAGAAGCTGGCGCTGCTGCTTCGGCTGGACCGGGAGGACCCGATCACCTGGTCCGGCCGGTTCCGACCACCGCTGGAGAACGCGCACGTCGTGCCCAGGCCGTATGGGGACCACCTGCGCATTTCCGTTGGTACGGGCGGGAATCCACAGTCGTCGGTGCGCGCGGGTCTGCTGGGGCTGCCGGTGGTCTACGCGGTGATCGGCGGTGAGCCGGAGCGGTTCGCGCCCCTGGTCGACCTCTACCGCCGCGCGGGCGAAGCCGGTGGACAAACCGGACTGCACGTGACGATGGGCGCCGTCGGGTTCATCGCCCGGAACTCCCAGGACGCCAAGAACACGTTCTACCCGTATTGGCTCCAGACCATGAAATACGGCGCGCAAGCCCGCGGTTGGACTGTTCCGTCCCGCGCCGATTACGACGCCTACACCCACAACGCGCAAGCCATCTTCGCGGGCAGCCCGGATGAGGTCGCCGAGCGCCTCATCACCGTCGGCAGGCTGGTGGGCGCCGACCGGTACGCCATGCAGATGGACTGGTCCGGAGTGCCGCACAAGGACGTCATGGCGGCGATCGAACTCCTCGGGACCGAGATCCTGCCCCAGGTCAAGGCCGAACTCGGGGCTCGATCATCGTGACCCCGCTGCCGGGGGTGTTCCCCATGGCGGTCAGCGCGCCCGGTGCCTGCTCAAGCGAAATGGTGCGGGTGATCAAGAGATCCGGGCGGAGGATGCCCGAGTTCACCATGGACATCATTTCCGGATAGGCGTGGGCGGGCATTCCGTGGCTGCCACGCAATTCGAGCTCATAAGCGATGACCCGGGCCATGGGAATCGGCGGGTCCTTGGGGAGAAGACCGACCTGGACGTGTCGGCCCCTCCTGCGCAGGCAGGTGATCGAGGCGGCGCAGGTGGCGGGGCTGCCCAGGGCGTCGAGGGACAGGTGGGCGCCGCCGCCGGTGATGTCGAGAATCGCCGCCGGGATGTCCACGGTGATCACCGGGTTCAGGCAGGCGACCGCGCCCATGCCCACGGCGAGGTCGAGGGCCACCTGGGAGATGTCGACGGCGACGACGCGCGCGCCCGCGGCAGCGGCCACCGCGACGGCGGAAAGACCGACACCGCCGCAGCCGTGCACGGCGACCCACTCACCCGGGGCGACGCGGCCCTGGGCGATGACGGCGCGGAACGCGGTGGCGACCCGGCAGCCGAGGCCCGCGGCGGCGGCGAAAGTCATGTCGTCGGCGAGGCCGATCAGGTTGACCTCGGCGTCGGAGACCGCGACGTACTCGGCGAAGGAACCCCAGTGGGTGAAACCGGGTTGGGTCTGGCGCTCGCAGACCTGCTGGTCGCCCGCCGCGCAGGACGGGCAACGGCCGCAGGCGCAGACGAAGGGGATGGTGACGCGGTCGCCCTCACGCCAGCAGGTCACGCCGGAGCCGATGGCGGCGACGGTGCCCGCGAGCTCGTGGCCGGGGACGTGGGGGAGGCGGATGTCGGGGTCGTGGCCGATCCAGCCGTGCCAGTCGGACCGGCACAGGCCGGTGGCGGCGACCTCGATGACGACGCCGGTGGGGGTGGGGGTCGGGTCGGGGACCGACTCGACGGTGGGGTCGGCGCCGAATTGCTCGAACAGGACTGCGCGCATTGGTCTCGTTTCGGTGGGTGCTTGTCGCCTTCGGCGACGCCGCTGGATCGCGCCAGATAATACAGGGTGCCCGTTGGGGTGAAGTTGTTTTGTTCGGGGCCCCTGGCGGCGGCCTGGGTAAGGCTAAAAGGCGGGGCCACTGGAAAGCGTGGCCTTACCCGCCGGCCGGCTTAGGCCACCGCCTCCCCCGAACAAAACAACTCCACCCCAGCGGGCAGTTGGGATCGGCGGCTTTCGAGGCGCGCGGGGTGGGTTGGCGGCCTTCGTCGATGAGGGCAGGGGATTTGAGGCGCGCGGTGCGGGGGGTGGCGCTTTGTCGGTGTGGGGTGGGGGTTTTGAGGTGAGGGGTGGGGTTTCTGTGGTGGGCACAAAAGTCATTGTGGGTGGGGGGTAACTGTGACATCCACGGGCCGGGTTGGGTGGGGGGCAACCCGGCCGTGGGAAGGAAGGGCTAGTGGGTGGCGAGGGCGGCCTCGATGAGGGTGGCGACGTTGTGGTGGCCTGCGGTGTTGGGGTGGACGAGGGCCCAGCCGCCGGAGCGGTCCATGATGCCTTCGGTCCAGTTGGTGCCGTCGGGCCTGCAGACGTCGTGGCCGGTGCTGGGGGTGTATGTGTCGATGTAGGTGGCGCGGTGCAGGGTGGCCTGCTGGGCGATGGCGTGGTTGAGGGGTTCGAGCACGTCGGTGCGCAGCCAGTTCAGGTCGGGGTAGGTGGCGGTGCCGAAGTTGCGCAGACCGGCCTGGGTGAAGCCGTAGGCGCAGGTGCTGACGTCGTCGGGGATGATCTTGGGGTAGCCGATGGCGAGGATGGTGACGTTGGGGGCCTGCTGCTGCAGCGATTCGAGCAGGTCGCCGTACTGGTCGCTGACCTGGGTGAGCCGTTCGGTCACGGTGGGGACGCCGTCGCCGCCGGAGGTGAAGTAGTCCTCGCAGGGGTGGTCGGTGTCCTTGTCGGCGGAGGCGCCCAACTGCAGGCACGCGTAGAGCAGCTCGGCGAACCCGAACGTGTTACCGCCCGCGCCGACGGTGACGAGCTTCGCGCTCTCGGTGACGGCGTCGATCTGGGCGGGCACCGTGGGGAACGGGTAGTCCGGGTCGTAGACGTCGAAGAACGGCATGTTGTACCCGGTCGGGTCTTGCGGTTCGTAGAACAGGTTGGCGATCGTGGCGCTGCCGCAACTGACGTTGTGCAGCTCGAACCGGCCGGCCAGGCTGGTGCGCAGCAACTCCGGGTAGGAGCCCGCGGTGCGGCCGCAGCCGTCGCGGCCGCCCGGGACCGGGAGTTCGACACCGGCGGCGGGGATCACGCCCGCGGTGTACGAGTCGCCGAGGGCGACCCATTCCAGGGCAAGGGGTTTCGCGGCGGCGGGGGTGGCCAGCGCGACGGTGGACACAACACTGAGGACGAGCGCGAGTCGGCCGCGGGCACGGGTCATCGGGAGTCAACTCCTGGGGTGAGGGAACCGCGCCTGCAGGCGCGGCACCCGAGTCGTACCGTCCACAGAGGTCGGCCGCCAGCGTGCTCACCCACGCTGGTGACGATTGCCCCACCATCGGAACCGACCATCCACGCCCGTTGACCAAACGCGGGGGTGGCCTGGGCATAGGCCCGCCCCCGCGTCCCAGCCGCACGATGGCGGGTCGGACGTCGACCGCCGGTCACGGTAGAAGACCGCCACCGGGATGAGGTACCTCCGAATGGCGCAAGCGGTGATCTCCGGCGATCCCGACCCGCCGATCCCGGACATACCCGGCGACCAACAGTCCACAGTGGAGCATTCGGGCGGACGCCGGAACCGCTATGGCCCGATCGGCGCCGACACCCGACCGCAGACCGCTGACGCCGTCACAGCGCCCACTGCCGCATCCACAGTGGACGGTCGCGGCCCTGGCCGACCTGGCGCAGCTCGGTCGGGTCGAACAGGACCGGGCCCGGTTCGCCCGCCACGAGCAGCACCTCGTGGTAGACCGCGTGGTCGGTCAGCAGCCAGTCGTCGGAGCAGCGCGCCGCCCGCCACCGGGCCCGCCACAGCGCCGTCTCCTCGGCCGCGGCGCGCTCCACCAGTTGCACCCGCTCGACCCGCAGGCCGCGTTCGGCGAGCACCAGCGCGGCGACGCAGGCGAGCACGCCGCAGTCGACGTGCGTGGCGTCGGGGAGGTCGCACCAGGCGAACGGCCACCGGTTCGGCCCCCAGCGCAGGTGCCGGAACAGCCAGCCGAGGCCGAAGGTCGTCGCGTCGGTGGCGCGGCCGGGGGTGGCCTCGGCGCGGTCGCGGGCGAGCAGCCACGACCGGGTGTCCGCGCAGGCCGCGCAGTCCTGGTGGGTGGTCAGCGCGGCGGGCGGCCGGGTGGGCACCCGGAACGGCGGGCGCGGCGCCCACGGCGGGTCGGCGGCGGGGACGGCCGGGGGCATCGATATGGCGGCGGACGGCTCAGTCGACACGGTGTCCCCTTCCGGGCAGGACCAGCAGGTGATCGCCCGCGTCGAGGTCGTCGGGCAGGGTGCGGCGGGTGCCGTGGTCGGCGCCCAGCCGGTCCAGGACGGGGTCGTCACCGGGCGGGAGCCGCAACCACCGGCCGCCGGGGCCGCGCCAGAGGACGTGGGTGGCGTGGTCGGGCAGTTCGGCGGCGTCGACGACGGCGGCGCGACCGGCGGGACCGTCGCGCACGTCGAGCACCGTGCTGAACACCGCCGTCGCCTGCCCTACCAGGAACTCCCCCGGTTCGAACAGCACCTGGTCGAGGCAGCCGAGTTCGCGGACCGCCAGCCGGGTCGCGCGGACCAGGTGCCCGCCGAGGTCACCGCGGTCGAGACCGGGCAGCCAGCCGCCGCCGAGGTCGACGCAGCGGACCCGGACGTCGGCGCGGGCGCACAGGTCGGCGGCCATGGTGATCGCGGCGGTGAACTCGCGCAGCCGCGGCCCGGCCGCGGGGGACCGCAGGCCGAGGCGCCCGATCTGGGCCGACCGCAGCAGGTCGGCGACCCGCCGGTACGTGCGCGGGTCGGTGACGTCGACCCCGTGCCGGGACGCCGGGTCGAGGCCAAGGCCCAGCACGTCGGCGTGCACGAGCCCCCGGTCGACCAGGTCGACGGTGCGTTCCAGGTCGGTGACCGAGTCGCAGGTCACCACGCCGAACTTGACCGGCTCGCCGTCGTAGCGCCACCACTTCGCCGGTCCGCCCAGCGCGACCCGGTCCGCCGGGAACCCGGCCGCCGCGCTCCGCCGGGCCTCCGCCTGGGAGAACACCTCGACCATGGCGCCGCGCCGGGACACCGCGCCGAGCACGCGCGGGTCGGGGTTCACCCGCACCGGGTAGGCGAACCGGGCGGTGACGCCGGTCGCGTCCTCCACGTCCCGGCAGACGCCGTCCAGCAGGTCGAGGCCGCGGTCGAGCACTCCGCCGAAGAAGACCGTGGCGGGCGACTCGAACGGGTCGACGACGAGGGCGGCCGGGATGTCCTGCGCCAGAGGCGGTTCCAGTTCCGTGGGCCCGGGACGCGGTCGCGGGGTGGCGAGTGCGCGGGACAGCGCGGGCATGCCGGAAGGATCGTGGTCCGGGGAGGCGAAAGCGCGCCGCGCCTGCGGGGTGACGCCGATGGCGTGCGGTCCGGCCGGGATTTCCTCGACCACCCGCACGAAGCCCGTCGAATGGGCTTTTTCCCGGCTGTGCGGCGGAATCCCGGTGACGGCGGCGACCAGCCGGGCGGGCAGGTTGACCCCGGCCAGGGTGGCGCCGTGGATCCAGGCCGGGAACCGGGGGTTGACCGCCACCAGGTGCGGGGTGCCGGTGGTGGTCTCCCGGACGATCTCGACCTCGCCGCCGCCGGTCCACCTGGTCACCCGGACCAGGTCGTCGATGCCGGACGTGGAGTCGAGCGGGTGCAGGGAACCGGCCCAGGGCAGGCCAGCGGCGGTGGTCGTGGTCGGGCGCATCGCGCAGGCGCCGAGCAGGTCGCCGTCGAGCGCGGCGAACACGATGGACTCGGTGGGGCCGTCGACCCGGCGTTGCAGCAACACCTCGGCGTCGCCCCAGGTCCGGCGCAGGCGGGTGATCGCGGCGGCCAACGCGGGCCGGGTGTCGACGGCGACGGTCCCGCGCCGGGGCCCCTTGACCAGGACGCGCCAGCCGTGTCGGGCGGCGAAATCGGCGGCGTCCTCGACGTCGGTGGTGAACCGGTGTTCCGGCACGGCCAGCCCGAGCAGGGCCGCCACCGCCGCGCCCGGTCGCGCCACCGTGTCGAACGCCGCCGGTGGCGGCAGGAGCAGCGCCGGGTGGCCGTGTTCGGCCAGCAGCGCGGCCTCCAGGTCCAGTCCGGGCAGGAACACCGCGCCAGCCGATTCCACAATGGACACAAGTCCGGCGCACAGCGCGACCGGGTCGGCGGTGTGCCAGCCGGGGCGGACGTGCACCCGGTCGAACTCGGCGGCGCTGAGACCGGTCGAGCGCGGGGAGTAGTCGAGCGCCTCCAGTCGCAGCCGGGGCCAGGCCAGCCGCAGCGACCGGGCCAGGCCGAGCCCGGGGGACGGGTCCGGACCGGAGTGGACGCCGGAAAGCACGGCGGTGGGGGTGTTCGACACCGGTCTCCCTTCAGAGTTCGGCACTCGGACAACACCGCCCGATTATCGCGACCGGTGACCGGAAGTCGGGAACCCGCGGTTGTGCGCGGCCGGGAAAACGGGTGCTGTTCGGGCTGACCGGCGATTTCTCGGCGGCCGTTCGGTGAAACCGGTTATTGCGCTCGGGGTGACGCCCCGACGTGGGGCGCGGCCTACGCGCGATGTCCGGCCCGACGATACCCGCGACCCGGTCGAGACCGGGTTCGCGCACGTCGTGCCCCGCCGGACGCCGCGCGGCGCCGGTGGCCGCGCCCCACGGTCGGAACGCGAAGGGATCGCCGTGACTGCCCGGGTGCGCCCACCGCACCGGTTTT
This sequence comes from Actinokineospora inagensis DSM 44258, assembly GCF_000482865.1. Classification (GTDB taxonomy): domain Bacteria; phylum Actinomycetota; class Actinomycetes; order Mycobacteriales; family Pseudonocardiaceae; genus Actinokineospora; species Actinokineospora inagensis. The sequence goes on from NZ_KI519519.1 coordinate 177,577, forward strand.
CCGGTCAACGCCACTCCCTTCACCGGATCGAGCATCGCGGCCCGTCCGGACCCCGTTACCCTTTTCCCACCCCGGCGACCCGATCCAGTGACCCGGTTCGCGACAAACCGCACAGGTGTTTCCGACCCGACGGGCCGGTTGCCAACCAGTTCAGCACCGATCACCCCGCGCGGGGAATTCCAGGAACGGGCCGAATTCCCGTACGGTCGGTAATCGGAAATGTGAAAGCGCTGGGCCGACAGTGTTTTCCGGGATGACGAACCACCCGGGCGGCGCAGCACCGCCGAGCGTGATGTCGTTTTTCCGCTGGTGAGCGCCGCGCGGACCGGCGATGCTGGTGGACATGCACTCAGACACCGAGCGCTGCGTGCGCGCCGTGCAGTCGCGCGACGCGCGGTTCGACGGCTGGTTCTTCACCGCCGTGCTCACGACCGGGATCTACTGCCGACCCAGTTGCCCGGTCGCCCCGCCGAAAGCCCGCAACATGCGGTTCTACCCGAGCGCCGCGGCCGCCCAGCAGGCAGGCTTCCGGGCGTGCAAGCGGTGCCGCCCGGACGCCTCACCCGGGTCGCCGCAGTGGAACGAACGCGCCGACCTGGTCGGCCGGGCCATGCGGCTGATCGCCGACGGCGTGGTCGACAACGGCGGTGTCCCAGCCCTGGCCGCCCGCCTCGGCTACAGCGTGCGGCAGGTGGAGCGGCAACTGCGCGCCGAACTCGGCGCCGGTCCGCTGGCGCTGGCCAGGGCGCAGCGGGCGCAGACGGCGCGGGTGCTGATCGAGACGAGCGCGCTGCCGATGACCGAGGTGGCGATGGCGTCCGGCTTCGGCAGCATCCGCACCTTCAACGACACCGTCCGCGAGGTGTTCGGCCTCAACCCCACCGACCTGCGCCGACGGGCGGCCGCGCCGGTGCGGCCGGTGGCGGCGGGGCTGACCGTGCGGCTGCCGTTCCGCGCCCCGTTCACCCCGAGCAACGTCTTCGGCCACCTCGTCGCCACGGCGGTTCCCGGCGTCGAGGAGTGGCGGGCGGGTACCTACCGGCGAACCTTGCGGCTGCCCAACGGGCCCGGCGTCGTCGCGTTGAGCCCGCGCCCCGACCACGTCCGCTGCGACCTGTCGTTGAGCGACCTGCGCGACCTGTCGGTGGCCATCAGCCGCTGCAGGCGCCTGCTCGACCTGGACGCCGACCCGATCGCCATCGACGAGCTGCTCGCCCGCGACCCCGTCCTCGCGCCGCTGGTCCTGGCCGACCCCGGTCGCCGGGTCCCGCACACCGTCGACGGCGACGAGATGGCCGTGCGCGCCGTGCTCGGCCAGCAGGTCTCCACCCAGGCCGCCCGCACGCACGCAGGCCGCCTCGTCCAGGCGCACGGCACCCCCGTCACCGACCCGGACGGCGGCCTCACCCACCTGTTCCCGGACGTGGCCGCCCTCGCCGAACTCGACCCGGAGCGCCTCGCCTTCCCGCGGTCCCGCCGCACCACGCTGACCAGCCTGGTCGCCGCCCTCCCCGGCATAGACCTCTCCCCCGGCGGCGACTGGCACGCCGCCCGCGAAGACCTAGCCGCCCTGCCCGGCATCGGCCCCTGGACCGTCGAGACGATCGCCATGCGCGCCCTCGGCGACCCCGACGCGTTCGTGGCCACCGACCTCGGCATCCGCGTGGCCGCGGGCCACCTGGGATTACCCACCGCCCCGGCCGCGTTGACCAAGTACGCGGCCCCGTGGCGACCGTGGCGGTCCTACGCCGTGCAGTACCTGTGGGCCACCGGCGACCACCCGATCAACGCCCTACCCGGAAACGAGGACCGCTGACGTGCTCCTGCTCGACCCCGCCACCACCCCCACCCGGCACACCACCCTCCCCACCCCCGTCGGCGACCTGCTGCTGACCGGCGACGGCGACGCCATCACCGGCCTGTACCTGCTCCCGTCGCACCGCCACTTCGCGGGCATCGGCACCGACTGGATCGCCGACGCGTCCCCGTTCCGCGCGGCGTCGACCCAGCTCGCCGCCTACTTCGCCGGTGAGCTCAAGGAGTTCGACCTCCCGCTCGCCCCCAAGGGGACACCCTTCCAGCGCGACGTCTGGCAGGCGTTGACGACGATCCCCTGGGGGCGGACGACGACGTACGGCCAACTGGCGGCCGAGCTCGGCCGGTCCCCGGCCGCGTCCCGAGCGGTGGGGATGGCCAACGGGCGCAACCCGGTGTCGATCATCATCCCCTGCCACCGGGTGATCGGGGCGGACGGCGCGCTGATCGGCTACGGCGGTGGGCTGCCCGCGAAGGAATTCCTGTTGACGCACGAGGGATCCCTACCCGCACCAGAACAAAGCCTCTTCTAACCGAACCGCACCCACGACCGCAGACCGCCACCCCACCGCCCGAGACCATCACCTCACCACCCGAGACCGCCACCCACCACCCGATCCAGCGCTTGCGCCACATCGCACCGGCGGCACGCAGGACCCCACCCACCCGGGGGCCGGGGGCCCATTCCTGAACATACCGCGAACCACGACCTGTCAAGGGGTGGCGAGCCGGGCTGTGGATGAACGACATCATTGTGGACAACCCCGCCGCGTTGCCTGGTGCGGGCACGGGTGATGGCGTGGACGACCGAGCGGCAGCCATACGCGGCTGCGCACCAAACCGGTGGCAGCCGAGGGTCCGTCCCCGATATAACAGCCCCGATATAACAGCACTGTCACATCCAGGGAGGGGCGCGGTGTACGAGCACGGAGAACCACGGGCGACCGGCATGCTGGACGTCGGCGACGGCAACCTGGTCTTCTGGCAGGAGTCGGGGAACCCGCACGGCAAGCCCGCGCTGGTGGTGCACGGCGGACCGGGCTCCGGGTGTGGTCTGGGCAGTCGCGAGTTCTTCGACCCGGAGCGCTACCGGCTCATCATGTTCGACCAGCGCGGGTGCGGCCGCAGCGAACCCCACGCCAGTGACCCCGGCACGGACCTCACGCACAACACGACCCACCACCTCATCGCCGACATGGAGTTGCTCCGCGAGCACCTCAGCGTCGACCGGTGGTTGCTCTCCGGCGGCTCCTGGGGTTCGACGCTCGCCTTGGCCTACGCGGAGGAGCATCCCGAGCGGGTCAGCGAGATAGTCCTCAGTGGAGCGACGATCAGCCGTCACTCCGATGTGGACTGGATCACCGACGGCATCGGCGTCTTCTTCCCGGAAGCGCTGGAGAGGTTCCGCGCCGGCGCGGGCAACGCCGAGAACGTCGTCGCCGCCTACGCGAAGCTCATGGAACACCCCGATTTCGCGGTCCGCGACCAAGCCGCCAAGGACTGGACGGCCTGGGAGGACACGGTGATCTCCTTGGAGCCCAACGGAAACCCGACGGCCTACAGCGACCGCCCGACCCGCGACCTGCACGCCCTGGTCCGGCTGGTGACCCACTACTGGTCGCACCACGCCTGGCTGGCGGACGGCCAGATCCTGCGCGAGAGCCACCGCCTGCACGGCATCCCCGGCGCGATCATCCACGGCAGGCACGACATCGGCGGCCCCGTCGAGGTCGCCTGGACGCTGGCGCGGGCGTGGCCGGACGCCGAACTGATCGTCGTCGAGGACTCCGGGCACACCGGTTCCGACCAGTTCTACCAGCACAAACTGGCCGTCCTGGACCGGTTCGCGAGCCGCTAGCCCGGCCGGACCAGGCCGGTCCGGTAGGCGAGCACCACCGCCTGCGCCCGGTCGCGGACCTCGATCTTGGCCAGCACCCGCTTGACGTGCGTCTTGGCGGTCGACTCGGCGATGTCGAGGTCCACCGCGATCTCGGCGTTGGACCGGCCCTCGGCGAGCAGCCGCAGCACCTGGGTCTCGCGGTCGGTGAGCCGGGCGACGCGGGCGTCGGTCACCGGCACCGGGGCGCGGCGGACGAAGTGCTCGACCAGGTCGCGGGTGACGGCCGGGTCGAGCAGGGACTCCCCGGCGGCGACGACGCGGACGGCGTCGATCAGCCGTTCCGGGGCGGCGCGCTTGAGCAGGAACCCGGCCGCCCCGGCCCGCAACGCGCCCCAGACGTACTCGTCGTGGCGGAATGTGGTCAGCACCAGCACGGACACCCCTGGTTGCTCGGCGACCACCCGCCTGGTGGCCTCGACGCCGTCGATGCCGGGCATCCGGACGTCCATCAGCACCACGTCCGGTGCCAGCGCCCGCGCCTGGTCGACGGCGGCGAGCCCGTCGGCCGCCTCCCCCACCACCTCGATGTCCGGGGTGGTGCCCAACACGACCCTGACCCCGGCGCGCAGGAAGCCGTCGTCGTCGGCGAGCAGGACGCGGATCATGGCAGCGGGAGCACAACCCGCAACCGGAAGCCGCCCCCATCACCGCCCCCGTGCACAACCGACCCGCCGAGCACATCCACCCGTTCCGTGATGCCGGTGAGCCCGCGACCCGCCCGGTACCCGGCGCGCGGGCCGCGGCCGTGGTCGTGGACCTCGACGACGGCCGACTCCTGGTCCCGGTCGACGGACACGGTCGCCGACCGGGCCTTGCCGTGGGTCAGCGCGTTGGTCAGCGCCTCCTGCACGATCCGGTACACCGCCTGCTCGACCACCAGCGGTAGCCCACTGGCGTCACCCCGCAGGTCAACGGTCATGCCCGCATCACCCATCCGTTGGACCAGGCGGCCGAGGTCCGGGGTCGGCCCCTCGGGCCGGAGGCCGCCGAGCACCCGGTCCAGCTCGTCCAGGGCCTCCCGGCCGGTGTGCTCGACCGCGCTGAGCAGCTCTTTCGCCTGCTCGGGGTCCGAGTCGAGCACCAGCCGGGTCGCCCCGGCCTGCACCAGCATGACGTTGACCGTGTGCCCGACCAGGTCGTGCAGCTCACGGGCCATCCTGGCGCGCTCCTCGGCGACGGCGGTGCGGTTGACCAGGTCGTGCCGTTCCCTGGCTCGGGCCATCGCGTAGCCAGCCGCCCAGGCCAGCAGCCAGATGAAGGTGGTGCCCGCCGTGGCGATCGACGACCCCGGCTCGTGCGCGAAGTACCCCAGCACGCCGGGGAGCACGATCACCGGCCCCCACAGCGCCTGGCGCGGCGAGGCGTACGCGCCGACCGCGTGGATCCCGACCAGGTTGGCGTAGGGCGCGACCGGGTCGGGCACGCTCATCAGCCCGCCCGCGACCAGCGCCGCCGACCCGATCACGTAGCCGACCAGCGGCGCGCGGCGGCGCAACGCCAGTCCGGCGGCGACACCGAGCGCGAGCCAGATCGGACCCGGCCCGGTCAGGGCCATGGCCACGAACGCGCTCAGCGCCAACCCACCGTCGAGCCACATCGCCTAGACCACCGCGTGTTCCCTGGGCAGTGCCCGCAGATAAACGATCCCGACAAGCACAGCGCCGATCAGGCCGAGCGCGCCCATGGGCAGAGTTGGCTCTACCCAGGAACGGCCCTCGTACGCGCTGACGGTAATGGCAGCGAACGTCGCCGAGTAGCCGATAGCGGCAAGAATCATCAGTTGGAGTTTGACCCGGTTGGCCATAGCAGCCCCTTCGAGCAGCACCGCGAGCACACCCAAGACCTGCAGGGCGTGGATACCGGCGGCGTGGGCGACTTTCGCGCTCCCGGCCACGCCGAACACGAGGTTCTCCGGCACGTGCCCGGTCGCCGTGTACACGTCCTTGCCCACCGAGATCATGTCGGTCCCGATGTACCCGGCCACGACCAGCGAGGTCAGCCCGACCAGGGCGGCGATCCGCGCGATCGCCGACCCGCGGAAGTCGAACACCGCCCAGATCAGCAGCACCGTCACCGAGACCCCGGCCAGCAGCACGGTCATGCCCATGAAGCTGAACACGCCCTCGTCGAACGTGGTGGACTCGTTGAAGTGCGACGCGACGCCGCGCCAGCGCTGCATGGTGATCAGCGTGACCTCGATGACCGAGGACAGCCCGAGCAGTGCCGTGAGCGGACCACCCCACCACCGGCGGGGCAACTGCCGCAGCACCCACACCGATGACCACATCAGCAGCCCGAACGACTCGCCGAACAGGATCGGTTTGCGCCAGCTCACCGACCCGAGCCAGCTCCCCCCGTCCACCAGTTCGACCACCCCGTGCACGGCGGCGGAGGCCAACAACACCGTCCCGCACCACCACAAGAACCACTGTCCGACACTGACCGGCCGGACCGACGCCCACATTTGGCGAATCATCCCTAACCCCCTTCGTTGGAACAGAAGGTAGGGACCGGGCGGCGCGCGCTCGTCCCCCCGCGGGGGTAGGGGGACCCGGGTCCACAGTGGAGACGGGCTGGAACCGAGGGTGCCCGAATTGCGCCGTTCGGCCGTAGCCGGTGCCGACCCGGACGCCTACTTTGGTCCAGACCACAGGGCGGGTCGGCCGCCCGCGTGCAGCGAGGGAGAGCGATGTCCGCGAGACGATGGCGTGCGGCGACGCTGGTGACCGGGTTGGCGGTCACCGCGGCGGTGGTGGCCGTACCGCAGGCCCAGGCGCACCAGGAGCACGGGCACGGCCGGGACCAGGTCCGCACGGTCGGCTACTTCACCCAGTGGGGCATCTACGGGCGCAACTTCACCGTCCGCGACCTGGTCACCAGCGGCACGGCGGAGCGGCTGACCCACCTCAACTACGCCTTCGGCTTCCTCGACGAGCAGGGCAACTGCGTCAGCGCGGACGCGTGGGCGGACTACCAGAAGCCGTTCGACGCCGCGCAGAGCGTGGACGGGGTGGCCGACGCCCCCGGCCAGCCACTGGCGGGGAATCTCAACCAGCTCAAGAAGTTGAAGAAGAAGTACCCGAAGCTGCGCGTCGACATCTCCCTCGGCGGCTGGTCCGGGTCCAAGTACTTCTCCAACGCCGCGCTGACCCCGGCCTCGCGCGCCGCGCACGTGAAGTCCTGCGTCGACCAGTGGCTCAAGGGTGACGTGGCGGGCCCCGGCGTGGCGGCCGGGATCTTCGACGGCATCGACATCGACTGGGAGTGGCCGGGCAGCGAGGCCAACGCGGGCAACGTCGTCCGCCCGGAGGACAAGGCCAACTTCACCGAACTGGTCAAGGAGTACCGCCGCCAGCTCGACCGGCTGCCGCGCCGCGACCGGGCCGACCTGACCGCGTTCCTGCCCGCGAACGGCAAGCAGATCGACAACGGGTTCGAGGTATCGAAGGTCTTCCGCTACCTGACCTTCGGCAACCTGCAGGGCTACGACTACCACGGCACCTGGGAGACCACGACCAACCAGCAGTCCGGTCTGCGCACCGCCAAGGCCGACCCGACCCCGGCGCCCGGCTTCAGCAGCCAGGTCGTGGTGGACAGCTACCTCAAGCGCGGCGCGCCGCGGGACAAGATCGTGCTGGGCGTGCCGTTCTACGGGCACGGCTGGACCGGCGTCACCAACGCCAACCACGGTCTGTTCCAGACCGCCACCGGCCCGGCGCCTGCGACCTGGGAGGCGGGCAGCGAGGACTACAAGGTCCTCAAGACCAAGGTGGGCAACGGTTACCGGGTGTACCGGGACGAGCGCGCCGGGTTCGCCTGGCTGTTCGACGGCAGCACGTTCTGGACCTACGACGACCCGACCGAGCTGCGCCGCAAGGCGGACTACATCACCGACCGGGGTCTCGGCGGGGCGATGGTGTGGTCGCTCGACGGCGACACCGCCGACGGCGAGCTGATCAAGGCACTGCACCACGGACTGTCGCATTAGGACAACTGGCGGAACGCCGGTCCCGCCGCGGACCGGCGTTCCGGTGCGGCAAATGGAGTCTGGTCGCCGGGCCCCGCGCTGATCTACCGTTCCCGCAGCGATAACTGGGAAAGGATTTGACGATGAGCGGATGGCCCGAACTGCGTTCGTCGCGGACGGTGCGGGTCGGTTCCGCGCCCGGCACCGTGATCACCTGCGGCGTCACCGACACGGTGATCGCCGACGTACCGGTGTCGGTGGTCTTCTTCTACCCGCACGCGCTCGACGAGACCCGGCTGGCGGAGGGACTTTCCCAGGCGCTGGCGGCGGTTCCGGCGTTCGCCGGTCGACTGCGCACCGTCGGTGACACCCTGGAGATCGTGTGTGACGACTCGGGTGTCCCGCTCGACACGTACGACCTCGACGAGTCGCTGCCGAAGGCGATCGGGCGGGTCACCCTGCCCGGGTCCGACTTCGTCGACCACGTCCAGGGGCCCGAGGCCCGCCAGGGCGGGTTGCCGCTGCTGAAGATCCGGCTGACCCACCTGTCCGACGGCACGTCGACGCTGGGCTGCTCGTTCCACCACTCGGTCGGCGACCTGGCCAGCTTCATGTTCCTGATGCGCGCCTGGTCCGCCGCCTGCGAGGGCACCGAACCCCCGGCGATCACGTTGCTGACCGACCCGGACGCCTACACCGACGCGGTCCTCCCCGCGGTCGACTCCGGCCGCCCCGGGTTCCGCCTGCCGACCCCCGAGCAGGCCCAGCGGCTCGGCGAGGAGTTCGCGGGCGCGATCCGCGCGAACCGGACCGTGCAGGTCTACTTCACCGACGCCGAGGTCGCCCGCCTGCGCGAGGAGGTCAGCGCGTCGGCCGGGCGCAGGCTGTCGGTCAACGACGTGCTGTGCGCGCACGTGACGAACGTGGTCCGCGGCCTGGCGGGCGACGTGTCCGAGCCCCGTTCGATCGCCATGCCGGTCAACGTGCGCCGGTTCCTCGGCATCGACGAGGGCGTGATCGGCAACCTGGTCAGCGAGCTGTTCGTGACCTGCCCGGCTGGGGCGTCCACCGAGACCATCGCGGGCATCATCCGGGACGCCGTGGAGACCTTCCCCACGTCCCACCTGAACCTGCGCGCCAACCGCGCGTTCCTGGAATCCATCGGCCGCTCCCGCCTCCGCGAGTGCATCCCGGTCGGCTTCGACCCCGACGCCCGCACCTTCACCATCACCAACTGGAGCCGCTTCGGCATCTACGGCATCACCTTCGGCGGCAAACAACCCGCGTTCTTCAGCCCCACCTCCAACCTGCAACTCCCCTGGGTCTCCTGGATCGTCGAAGGCTTCGACAACACCGGCCTCCTCTTCACCATCGCCGTCCCCGCCCGCCTCGCCACAGTCCTCCGCGCAGACGCGGGCCGCGCCGCACTCCACCGCTACCGATCAGCCGACGAGGAGCTTCCCGAGCTCGCTCGTGAGGTTCGCAAACTGGCGTGACGTTCGAACACTTGTTCGATATGCTGTGGGGGTGAGAGGCCCCAAGGCGACCGTTGCCCGGTACTACGTCCCCTGGACCGACCCCGTCCAAGCCGCGCACTACACCGACCCTTCGGCCCTTCCGCTGATCGGACAATGGGTCACCGCCCTGCGCCAACAAGGCAAAGTCCCCCCAGAGGTGACCTTCGGCATCGCCCCCGACACAGACCCACCCACCGGCCTCCTCACCGACGCCACCGGCACCCACCACCTCGACCTGTCCGAATTCCTCGTATTCGGCCGACAAGGACTCCACGTACTGGACGCGGACACCTTCTGGCAGCACTACCACAACCCCTGCCCCCCAGACCGAGAATGGGCAAACTAAGCCAACCCCACAGCGGCGGTTGGGGCACCAACGCCTGACCCAGCGACCCACAGATCAACCGCCGCCCCGAGAACACCCCACCGCATTCCCGCACCACACCCCTCGAACCCCACACCTCACCAACGAAGCGCCACACCCGCGCCACGCGCCCCAAAAAACCCACCTCTCATCGACGAAGCACCACACCCAACACCGCGCCCCCCCAAAAAAAATCCACCCCACATCGACGAAGTCCCACACTTGCCCCCCCCCCCGGGGAAACCGTCGTGCGGTGAAGCACCACGACCAACCGGCGCCGCGCGCCTCGAAACCCGCCGAACCCAACCGCCCGTTGTGGTGAAGTTGTTTTGTTTGGGGGGAGCGGTGGCCTAAGCCGGCCGGCGGGTAAGG
>NZ_AXWW01000013.1 GCF_000482865.1 Actinokineospora inagensis DSM 44258
GCGAGGCGGGCGTGACGGGTGCGAGGCGGGCGTGACGGGCGCGGGTCAGTGAAGGTGTGGGTCTCGTGTTTGCCGGCGTCGTGACGGGTGATGCGGAAGACCTGTACGGCGGCGGTGTCGTTGACGTTCTCAGGGACGGACGCGGTGTTCGATCCGGCTGCGGACGGGGACTAGGGGTGGCTCCGGTCCAGGCCGCGCGCAGCGGGGGTTGACGGTGAACACGTGGCGACCGCCGCAGCCGGTGACGTGGCGGGACGTGGTCGCAGATGGCGTGCGGGGTGCCCACCGCCCCAAGCGGGTGGGCGAGACTCGACCCAGACGATCAAGCACCGAGGCGATCGGCAAGAGGAACGGCACCCTCACGTGATCGCGCGACCGAGGCACTCCCATGATCGACCCAACCCCGGCCCCCACCCTTCCCGGGGGGCGTCCCCGAGGCCAGTCTACCGGGCAGGCCCGACAGGCAGGGTGGCGTGGATCTTGCCTGTGGATAACTCGGCACCGGATTGTGACAAGTTGTCGCTGGACCAGGGGAGGAGCGGCCACCTGAACGGGTGGAATTCGCGGCCCGACGTGGATACACAGCGGCATCGGCGCAGGTGGAACGCGTCGGCCGCCCCGGCAGACGGGAAGTCTGGCAAGGCGGCCGACAAAGATGACTACGAGCGGGCGTGGGCGTCGAGGAGGTGGGCGACGGCCTCGGTGAGGCGTACGGCTTGTTTCACGTGAAGCCATTCGTTGGGGACGTGGGCGTTGCTGTCCGCGCCGAGGGCTCCGGTGATCACGAACTGGGCGGCCGGGTAGCGGCGGGCCAGCAGGCCCATGAACGGGATCGACCCGCCGAGGCCGACGGTCGCCCACGGGTTGCCGAAGACGTCGGTGGAGACCTGGTCGAGTGCGTCGCGCAGCCAGGGGGCGGGTTGTGGGGCGTTCCAGCCGTCCACGTGTTCGACGCGGCTCAGCTCGACCGTCGCGTTGTACGGGACGTCTACGGTCAGGGCCTCGCGGACGGCTTCGAGCGCCGCGGTCGAGTCGGCAGTGGGGGGCAGGCGGAAGCTCAACGACAACGTGGTGAAGGGGCGGAGGACGTTGCCCGCGTCGACCGGGATGGGGAAGCCATCGGCGCCGATGACGGAAAGGGTGGGGCGCCAACTGTTGTTGAGGATCAGCTCGACCTCGTCGTCGTCCACCGGGCGGGTGTCGGCGTGCAGCGGGAACGTGGTGCGGAAGGCGCCGGGGGTGGCGGCGACGGTGGCCGCGGCCTCGGCGATGCGGTCGTCGGGGATGTCGACGTGCATTTCCTTGATGACGATCTCGCCGCTTTCGGCGTCCTCGATGCGGTCGAGCAGCCGCCGCAGGACGCGGAAAGAGCTCGGGACCACGCCACTCGCGAGACCGGAGTGCTGGCCGGAATCCAGGACCCGAACGGTCACCGTCGCCGAGGCAAGACCGCGCAATGACGTGGTCAGCCACAGGCGCTCGTAGTCGTTACCGCCGGAGTCAAGGCAAACGATCAGGCTGACGTCACCGAGCCTGTCTTCCAGTTGTTCCAGGTACGCGGGCAGGTCGGGGCTACCTGATTCCTCACCGGTTTCCAGGATCACCACGCACCGGCTGTGCGAGCCGCCACCGGCGCGGACAGCCTCGATCGCGGCGGTGGCGGCGTAACCGGCGTAGCCGTCGTCGGCCGCGCCGCGGCCGTAGAGCCTGCCGTCCTTGAGCACCGGCTTCCATGGGCCGAGCCCTTCGGCCCAACCGCCGACCGGCGGCTGTTTGTCGAGGTGGCCGTAGAGCAGCACGGTGCCCTTGTCGTCACCCGTCGCCGGGACGTCGAGGAGGAGAACGGGGGTGCGGTCCGGGAGCTGCACGACCTCGACCTGGGCGCCGGGGATGTCCCTGGCGGCCAGCCACTCGCGCACGTGCTCCACGGCCGCGTCCAGGTGCCCGTTGGTCGCCCACTGGGCGTCGAACATCGGGGAGAGTGCTGGTATGGCGACCAGGTCCGACAGGCTGGGCAGGATCTCTGCTTCCCACGTCTGCCGAACGGTCTGCGCAACGGCGGTCTTGTCCACGGACCCGATCCTGCCACCCGGACCGGCCCGCGACCCGAACGCTTAGGGGTTCATCAGGTTCTACCGGGCAGGGTCGGGGTCGGCGCGCGGGGCGGACCGTTCCCGCACCGCGCCGCGCGCCGCCGAACTGTGATGCAGGTCACCGGCGGGTCACGATCGCTCGCCGACGGGTCCGGCCGGGTCCGCCTGAGCTGCCCCTACCCCCGGCTGTTCTGACCCCCTAACGTCGGGCATCCAAGCGTTTCCGCAGCTCAAAGCACCCCTGTGCACAACTGGACGCACCTTCGCGCTCACTCGTGCACACTCACCCGTGTCAGGATGTGAGAGGAACGCCGTCAGCGCCGACGGTGGCCAACGCCCCAACCCCGATGGCGGTGGCGAACCCGGCGGCGCGTCCGCATGCCGTCGCCATAAGCGACTGCGCGGCACAGACACGACTGAGGAGAACGCGCATGTCGTCTGCAGAACAGTGGACGCACCCGGAACCCCGGGAGGGGCCCGCCGCAACGGCCGCCGCCCCGACAGCAGAGCAGGTGATCGCCGGTTTGCGTGCGACCAGTGAGGGTGGGCCGGAGCTGGTCCAGTTGCTGACGCCGGAGGGCGAGCGGGTCGAGAACCCCGAGTTCGACCGGTACGTCGCCGATGTCACGGCCGAGGACCTGCGCTCGCTCTACCGGGACATGGTCCTGGTCCGCCGGGCCGACCGCGAGGGCAACGCCCTGCAGCGACAGGGTCAACTGGGCATCTGGGTCCCGCTGCTGGGCCAGGAGGCCGCGCAGATCGGCGCCGGGCGGGCGCTGCGCGCGACCGACATGGTGTTCCCCAGCTACCGCGAGCACGGCGTGGCCTGGTGCCGCGACATCAGCCCGAAGGACGTCCTGGGCATCTTCCGCGGCACCGACCACGGCAGTTGGGACTCGCAGGCCAAGCGCTTCCACCCGTACACCATCGTGATCGGCAACCAGGTGCTCAACGCCGCCGGTTACGCGATGGGCCAGCGCTTCGAGGGCAGGGTCGGCGACGACGACGGCGAGGCCACCATGGTCTTCTTCGGCGACGGCGCCACCAGCCAGGGCGATGTGCACGAGGGCTTCGTGTGGGCGGCTGTCTACGACGCGCCGCTGGTGTTCTTCTGCCAGAACAACCAGTGGGCGATCTCCGAGCCGACCGAGCGCCAGTCCCGGTTGCCGCTCTACCAGCGCGCCCGCGGCTACGGCTTCCCCGGCGTGCGGGTCGACGGCAACGACGTGCTGGCCTCGCTCGCGGTGTCCCGGTGGGCGCTCGACGAGTGCAGGCACGGCAACGGCCCGGTGCTGATCGAGGCGTTCACCTACCGGATGGACGCGCACACGACCACCGACGACCCGACCCGCTACCGGCACTCCGACGAGTTGGAGGCCTGGAAGCTGAAGGACCCGATCGAGCGGGTCCGGGTCAACCTGGTCCGGCACGGCGACGCCGACCAGGACTTCTTCGACTCGGTGCAGGCCGAGGCGGACGCGCTGGCCGCGGACCTGCGCGAGTTCTGCTTCACCATGCCGCAGCCGCCGACCGAGCAGATCTTCAACCACGTGTACGCGGAGGCCAGCCCGTACCTCGACGCCCAGCGCGACGAGTTCCTGGCCTACCACGCGAACTTCACCGGAGGTGAGCACTGATGGCCGCACCTGTGATCAACAAACCCGGCGCGGCCACCTCGACGGTCCAGTCGCTCACCCTGGGCAAGGCGCTCAACCTGGGTCTGCGGGCGGCCATGGAGGCCGACCCCAAGGTACTGGTGATGGGTGAGGACGTCGGCAAGCTCGGCGGCGTCTTCCGGATCACCGACGGGCTGCAGAAGGACTTCGGCGAGCACCGCGTGCTGGACACGCCGCTGGCCGAGTCCGGCATCATCGGCACCGCGGTCGGCTTGGCCGTGCGCGGGTTCCGGCCGGTGTGCGAGATCCAGTTCGACGGGTTCATCTTCCCCGGGTTCGACCAGATCGTGTCCCAGGTCGCCAAGCTGCACGCGCGCACCCTGGGTCGGGTGAAGGTGCCGCTGGTGATCCGGGTCCCGTTCGGCGGCGGCATCGGCGCGGTCGAGCACCACTCCGAGTCCCCCGAGTCGTACTTCGCGCACACCGCTGGCCTCAAGGTGGTGTCCTGCTCCAACGCGGTCGACGCGTACTGGATGATCCAGCAGGCGATCCAGTGCGACGACCCGGTGCTGTTCTTCGAGCCCAAGCGGTACTACCACTCCGGGTTCATGAAGGCCGAGGTCGACACGGAGGCCACCCCGGAGCCGCTGTTCGCGTCCAGGGTGGTGCGCCAGGGCAGCACCGCGACGCTGGTCGCCTACGGCCCGTCGGTGAAGGTCGCGGTGGACGCGGCCACCGCCGCCGAGGAGGACGGGCACTCACTGGAGGTCATCGACCTGCGCTCGTTGTCCCCGCTCGACCTGGCCCCGGTGTTCGAGTCGGTGCGCCGCACCGGCCGGCTCGTGGTGGTCAGCGAGGCGCCCGCGGAGGCGTCGCTGACCTCGGAGATCGCCGCGCGGGTGCAGCAGGAGTGCTTCTACTCGCTGGAGGCGCCGGTGCTGCGGGTGACCGGGTTCGACACGCCGTACCCCCCGGCCAAGCTGGAAGAGGAGTTCCTCCCAGACCTGGACCGGGTGCTCGACGCCGTCGACCGCTCGCTGGCGTGGTGACCCGTGCCTGAGTACAAGAGCTTCCCGCTGCCGGACACCGCGGAGGGTTTGACCGAGGCCGAGATCCTGGGCTGGCGCGTCCAGCCGGGGGACACGGTCACGGTGAACCAGATCATCGTCGAGATCGAGACCGCGAAGGCCGCCGTCGAACTGCCCTGCCCGTGGGCTGGTGTGGTCACCGAGCTGCACGTGCAGCCCGGCCAGACCGTGGACGTCGGCACCCCGATCCTGACCATCGACGTCGACCCTGGTGGTGCCGCCGCACCGGCTCCGGCCGCCCCGGCCGCCGCCGCGCCCGCCGAGGAGGAGATGAAGCCGCTGGTCGGCTACGGCTCCAAGGCGGTCACCGCGAAGCGGCGCGCCCGCAGGGGGCCCGCGGTTCCGACCGAGCCCGCGGCCGCCGCGGCGCAGAGCACGGTCGCGGCCTCGTTCGAGCACCGGCAGGGCCCGATCCCGGACGGGCCGCCGCCGGGAACCCCGCTGGTGCCGTCGGTTCCGGTGGTGCCGGACACCCCGGCGGCGCTGATCGACCTGCCCGGCGGGTACGTGCCGCTGGCGAAGCCGCCGGTCCGCAAGCTGGCCAAGGACCTCGGCGTCGACCTGCGGGCGCTGTCCGGCTCCGGCACGAACGGCGTGATCACCCGCGCCGACGTGCAGCAGGCCGCGACCCGGCCCGCCGTTCCCGAACAGGCGCCGTCCACCCGGGAACGCGGTGAGCGGCGGGTGCCGATCAAGGGCGTCCGCAAGGTCACCGCCCAGGCCATGGTGAGCAGCGCCTTCACCGCGCCGCACGTCACGGAGTTCCTGACCGTCGACGTCACGCCGATGATGGAGTTGCGGGCCAGGCTGAAGGACCACCCGGAGTTCCGCGGCGTCAAGCTCACCCCGCTCGCGTTCTGCGCGAAGGCCCTGGTGATGGCGGCCCGCCGGACCCCGGAGGTCAACAGCGCCTGGGACGAGCGGGCCCAGGAGATCGTCTTCAAGGACTACGTGCACCTCGGGATCGCCGCGGCCACCCCGCGCGGCCTGATCGTGCCGAAGATCCGCGACGCCGACACCCTGTCCCTGCGCGACCTCGCGGTCGCCCTGGAGTCGCTGACCACGACCGCGCGCGAGGGCAAGACGCCGCCCGCGGACATGGTCAACGGCACGATCACCATCACCAACGTCGGCGTGTTCGGCGTCGACACGGGGACGCCGATCATCAACCCTGGTGAGTCCGCGATCCTGGCGTTCGGCGCCATCCGGGACACGCCGTGGGTGGTCGACGGGGAGATCAAGGTCCGCAAGGTCTGCCAGTTGGCGCTGAGCTTCGACCACCGCCTGGTGGACGGGCAGCAGGGCTCGGAGTTCCTGGCCGATGTCGGCGCGCTGCTGGCCAACCCGGCGCTGGCCATCACCTACTAGGCGAACCACCGTGATCCGGCCGCGGGAACCCGTTCCCGCGGCCGGTTTTCGTCGGGGGTGGGTTCTAGCGTGGTCGGCATGGAACCTGGGCACGCGATGGACTGGAACACGCAACTCGTCGAGCAACTGGACTGGATGTGGGTCAACCAGTTCCGGCCGCGACTGGACGGCCTCACCGACGACGAGTACCACTGGGAGCCGGTCCCGGACATGTGGGGCGTCCGCTCGACCGGCGACCGGTACGCCTTGGACGGCGGCACCCCCGAGCAGCCCACCACGATCGCCTGGCGGATGGGCCACCTGGTGGGTGTTTTCGCCGACCGCAGCGCGCGCCACTTCAACGGCCCCGCGTTCGACCGCCCCAACCACGACTACGGCGCGACCGCGGGCGAGGGTGTCGCCCAACTCGACTGGGCCTACGAGATCTGGACCGCCGGGGTGCGGTCGCTCGGGGACGCGGGCCTGGACCGACCGTGCGGACCGTCCGAGGGACCTTTCGCGAAGTACCCGCTCAGCACCCTGGTCCTGCACATCAACCGTGAGGCCCTGCACCACGGCGCCGAGATCGCGCTGCTGCGCGACCTCTACCCGCGGCGGCCTATTCGGGCGTAGGGGTCCAGACCGCGCCTTCGACCAGGTCGCCGAACCCCATCCAGACGAGGTTCATCAGCCAGGAGGCGACCACTTTCTCCGGTACCGACGGGTGGTCGAGCCACCAGTCGGCGAGTGACTCGCCCGCGCCGACCAGGGCCGCCGCAAGTGCCTCGGTGGACTTGACGGCGGAGTCGTCGAGGTCGCTCTCGGCGGCGGAGCGGGCCAGCAGCGCGGTGACGAGGGTGATCGCGCGGGCGCGCATGGCCAGCAGTTCCTCGCTGAACGGGCCACCCTGGGAGGTGGCCTGCCGGTGCAGGACGCGCCAACTGGCCCGCTGGTCGCCGACGAACCGGAAGAACGCGCGCAGGCCGTGCCAGAGCTGCATGTCCGGTGGCAGTTCGGCGCGGACCCCGGCGGCGATGGCGGCCATCAGCAGTCCGGCTTCGCGGCGGATGCAGGCGGCGAACAGGTCTTCCTTGTGGCCGAGGTACGCGTAGATCATCGGCTTGGAGACACCAGCGACGTCGGAGATCTCGTCCATCGACGCGTTGTGGTAGCCGTGTTCGGAGAAGACGCGGACGGCGGCGTCGAGGATCTGGCGCTCGCGGACTTCCCGGGGGAGCCGTTTGACCCGCCGCTGCTCGTCGACGCTCACCGCGCACCTCCCTGTTGCCGAGCCAACCTACCCGCCCGTAGCCTACTCAGAAGTAGGTTTCGGGAGGGTGCCATGCCGATGACGGCGAACTTCGGCGTAAATCCTAATGGCTAGGCGACGCCGGGTGGCCGAGCCCATACCGGTCGACGTGGACGCCCTGGCTGACGCGATAGACCCGGCCAGGTTGGACGTCGGCCAGTTCGTTCAGGTCATCGCGGTGCTGCACCTGCTCGGCCAGGTTGGCACCGGGGTCGACCTGGCCGGGATGCGCACCGAGACCTTCCTGCGCTTCCTCGACCGCGCCTCCCGCGACCAGCTCGTCGCCCTCACCGAGCACCCCGAGTTGCGGCCGGTCGTGTTCACCGAGTTGTTCCGCCGCATGTCGGAACACTTCGCGGTTGACCGGGTCGGGTCGCAGCGCGCCGTCGTCCACTGGCGCTTCACCGGCGAGAACGGCGAAGACCGGTTCGAGACGGTTATCGCCGAAGGTAGGTGCGTCACCGGTGTTGACCCCACCGACGACCCGCGCGTGACGGTGACAATCGCGCCAGTGGACTTCTTGCGCGCCATCACCGGTGCGTCCAACCTGCCGATGTTGTTCCTGTCGGGTCGGGTGAGGGTTCAGGGCGACATCGCGTTCGCGGCAAGGCTGATCGGCTACTTCGATCTGCCCTGAACGGGGGACCGGGCGTGACAGACCCACCGTCACCTCAGCACGATAACCACGTGTCGCGTCGCGGTAAGAGCTGGTTCGGTGTGCTGTTCCGCAGCCCGTCCCTGCCCGTACCGCGGCAGGTGCCGCGCACCGCGCTGACCACGATGCGGGGCGCCACCCGGATCGCCGGCCTGCGGATCGCGACCCCGGAGTGGCAGCTCGTCCTCGCCGACCGGGCGCGGTCCGCGATCGCCCCGGACACCTGGTCCCGGTTGGTGGCGATGGACGCCGCGTCGACCTGCACCCGGTTCGCCCAGCTCGCCGACCCGCGCGCAGGGGACGTGCTCGACGGCCTGCTCACGGACCTCTCGCCCGCCCCGCCGGTCCAGGCGGCAACAGATCTCGCCAACCGGCTCCGCGCGCTCGACGCGGTCGATCATGTGGCGCAGGTGCTGCAGGTCCTGGGGGTGTACCTGTGCGCGGCGGGCGGCCGCGACCTGGGTGACTGCCGGTGCCTGCGCGACCTGATCACCGACAACGGGCTCGCCGAGGCGAAGCGGATCTTGCGCGACGGGCTGTCCGAACTGGCATCGACCTAGCTGATCGTCCCGGCCAGATGCGGTTTGGTGGCGTGGGCATCCGTCAGGTCGAACCGCCACCCGTCATCCGTCTCGGCGCTGCGGAAGCCGAGTTTCGCGGGGAGCGACACAGGCAGCTTGAAGCGGACGTCCACGGTGAACGCGTCCGGGAGCAGTCCCTCGAACGCGGCGAGGCAGCGCGCCTTGGTCCACATGCCGTGCGCGATGGCGCGGCGGAAACCGAACAGCCGGGCGGACAACGGGTGCAGGTGGATCGGGTTGTAGTCACCGGAGACCTCGGCGTAGCGCCTACCGGTGTCACCGGGAACCCGCCAGTACGCCGTCGGCTCGGGCAGGTCGGGGCGGGCGTCGCCGCTCGACCCGGTGCCGGGGCCGCGCCGCAGGTAGGTGCTGGTGTCGTGCCAGACCGGGTCGCCCGCGACCGAGACCTCGCTGATCATGTCGAACTGGGTGCCCTTGGCGTGTGGGCGGAGGTTGTCCACGTGCACGCGCAGGTCCAACTTCTCGCCGATCCCCAGCGGTCGGAGTTGGGTGATGCGGTTGGCGACGTGCACCGAGCCCATCAGCGGGAACGGGAAGTCGTTGTCTGTCATCAGTTTGAATTGCATGGGATAGGTCAAGACGTGCGGATAGGTCACCGGGAGTTCGTCGGCAACCCGGAACCCACACACACGGCTGTAGTCAGCGAGGTGCGCTGGGTCTACCTCAACGGCGAAGCGTTCGTACACGCGTGAAGGGAGTTCGCCGCCCCTCTTGGTGAAGCTCGCTAAGAACGCCTTGGGGTATAACGCACTCAGCCGAGGTGACTCGCGTAGCTCGGCCATCACGCCCCCAGCAGGCTCTGGCCGCACACCCGCACGACGTTGCCGTTGACCGCGCCGGACGCCGGATTGGCATACCAGGCAATGGTTTCCGCGACGTCCACCGGCAACCCGCCCTGGGACAGGCTGTTCATCAGCCGCCCCGCCTCGCGGATGAACAACGGCACCGCCGCTGTCATCTTCGTCTCGATAAAACCGGGCGCGACAGCGTTGATCGTCATCCCGCGTTCAGCGAGCACAGGCGCGTACGCGTTAACCATCCCGATTACACCTGCCTTGCTTGTGCCGTAGTTGGTCTGCCCGGTGTTGCCCGCGATACCCGCGATCGACGACACGCCGATGATGCGGCCACCGTCGCGCAACACCCCCTCGGCGAGGAGAGCGTCGTTCACGCGCAGTTGGCTGGCCAGGTTCACCGACAGCACGGCGTCCCAGGCGCCTTCCTTCATGTTCACGAGCTTCTTGTCCCGGGTTATACCGGCGTTGTGCACGACAACGTCGACCCCGCCGTGACGTTCACGCAGGTGCTCGACCAGCCGCGCCGGGGCGTCGGGAGAGGTGATGTCGAGTTGCAACGTGGACCCGCCGACCCGGTTCGCGACCGCCGCCAACTCGTCCCCCTGCGCGGGGATGTCCAGCGTGACAACATGTGCGCCGTCACGGGCCAGCACGTCCGCGATCGACGCGCCGATGCCACGGGACGCGCCGGTCACCAACGCCACCTTGCCCGCCAACGGCTCCGACCAGTCACCCGGCTCGACCGCCGGCCCGCCGTGGCCGCCGATCCGGATCACCTGACCGTCCACATAGGCCGATTTGCCGGACAGCAGGAACCGCAGCGTGGACGCGATCCCCTGCTCCGCACCGGGTTCCACGTACACGAGTTGGGCCGTCGAGCCGCGCACCAGCTCCTTGCCGACCGACCGCACGAACCCTTCCAGCGCCCGCTGGGCCACGATCTCGCCCGCGTCGGCCAGCCGTTCCGGCGGCGTCCCCAGGACCACGACCCGACCGCACGCGCCCAGCGACCGCAGCACGGGGTGGAAGAAGTCGTAGAGCCCACGCAGGTCTTCGACGGCCTTGGCGCCGGTCGCGTCGAACACCAGCGCGGCGTGGCTCGCGGCGGGCGCGGTCAGCACCTCGATCCCGGCGCCCGCGCAGACTGCGGTGACCTGATCACCCAACCGTCCGCCGGGGCAGGCGCCGAGCAGCACCGGACCGTCGAGGCCGGGCGCGCCGAGGCGGTACCGG
This sequence comes from Actinokineospora inagensis DSM 44258, assembly GCF_000482865.1. GTDB lineage: Bacteria > Actinomycetota > Actinomycetes > Mycobacteriales > Pseudonocardiaceae > Actinokineospora > Actinokineospora inagensis. The sequence goes on from NZ_AXWW01000013.1 coordinate 10,741, forward strand.
CGGAGCCTGGTCGGGTTCGGCAGACCGAGCCGCTTGACCAGTGCCCGACCCAGGCCGGAGTTGCTGAACTGCTGGTAGCGGTCGGTCATCCGCGACACTCCCTCATTCACCGGCGAGCTCATCCACCGGCGGGCTAATCTACTGGTGAGTAGGTTACGATGGTAGCGCAGGGCCGGCCCCGCGTTCAGGAGGATGGAATGACCCCCAGTGGCGTGCGCACGGTGGCGGTGCTCGGCGGGAACCGCATCCCGTTCGCCCGGTCGAACGGCCCGTACGCCCGAGCGTCCAACCAGGACATGTTCACCGCCGCGCTGGACGGCCTCGTCGCCCGGTTCGGCCTGCAGGGACAACGACTCGGCGAGGTCGCCGCGGGCGCGGTCCTCAAGCACAGCCGGGATTTCAACCTGACCCGCGAGTGCGTCCTGGGCAGCCGCCTGTCCGCCGAGACCCCCGCGTACGACGTCCAGCAGGCCTGCGGCACCGGTCTGCAGGCGATCATCCAGGCGGCCAACAAGATCGCCCTGGGCCAACTCGACTCCGCCATCGCCGGTGGTGTCGACACGACCAGCGACGCGCCGCTGCAGGTGAACGACGACCTGCGGCGCATCCTCATCGGACTCAACGGCGCCCGCACACTCGGTCAGCGGCTGCGGCTGCTCGGCAAGATCCGTCCCGGGCACATCGTCCCAGACATCCCGCGCAACGCGGAGCCGCGCACTGGGCTGTCCATGGGGGAGCACGCCGCGCTCACCGCCGAGCGGTGGGGAATCGGCCGCGCGGCGCAGGACGAGTTGGCCGCCGCGAGCCACCAGAAGCTCGCCGCCGCCTACGACCGCGGGTTCTTCGACGACCTGGTCACCCCGTTCCAGGGCCTTACCCGCGACCAGAACCTGCGCGCCGACTCCACGGCCGACAAGCTCGCCAAGCTGAAGCCCGTGTTCGGGTCGACGATGACCGCGGGCAACTCGACTCCGCTGTCCGACGGTGCCTCGGCCGTGCTGCTCGCGAGTGAGGAGTGGGCCGCCGCGCGCAGTCTGCCGGTCCTGGCGTACCTCACCTTCAGCGAGACCGCGGCGGTCGACTACGTGCACGGCGACGAGGGCCTGTTGATGGCCCCCGCCTATGCCGTCCCCCGGATGCTCGACCGCGCGGGCCTCGCCTTCGGCGACTTCGACTTCTACGAGGTCCACGAGGCGTTCGCGTCCCAGGTGCTCTCGACGCTCGCGGCCTGGGAGGACCCGGAGTTCTGCAAGACCCGCCTGGGGCTGGCCGAACCGCTCGGCCCGGTCGACCGGTCGAAGCTCAACGTCACCGGGTCGTCGCTGGCGGCAGGGCACCCGTTCGCGGCGACCGGCGGCCGCATCGTGGCCACCCTGGCCAAGCTGCTGCACCAGCGCGGATCCGGCCGCGGCCTGATCTCGATCTGCGCTGCCGGTGGCCAGGGGGTGACCGCTGTATTGGAGAAGTAGCGCTCTCTAGCTCCAACACTAGATATCCGTAGACAACCCGATCAACGCAGGAACGCGGGCCGGTCGTGGTGGTCCCCCGCCGGGAGGTAGACGTCGGCGGAGTGCTCGATGGTGATCCCGGCCACGTCGAACGAGTGCAGGACGGCGCGGTTGAGTTCGAGGGCCACCCGGTCCCGCCAGAGCGTGCGCTCACGCGCGACGTCGAGACCCAGCCGACCGGCGATGGTCGGGGCCAAGCCGTACGCGGCGTCCTCGGCGAGCACGTCCTCCCCGATCGCCCGGCAGATGTAGACACCGTTGTGCGGGGCGGCCGGGTAGTCGATGCCGCCGATGGTCAGCCTGGTGTTCGAGATGACCGGGACGGCGTGCCAGCGGAGACCGAGCTCGGCGAACCACGGCAGCTCCGGGTGGGTCAGCGCGACCTCCAGCACCGCGTCGCGCGGGATGGGGAACAGCCGGACACCCTCGGTGCCGGTCTCGATGACCAGCGGCAGCAGGTCGAACGGGCCGCGGGGGACCGGCGGGCGCCAACCGAGCTTGCCGACCCCGGTGGTGAACTCGATGTAGCGGCGGTCGCCGAGGACGTGCGCGCGTTCCCGGTACCCCGCGTACCGGACCAGTTGGTCGTTGCGGATCCGCGGCCCCGGCCGCCACGGCGAGTCGGGCGCGAACACGCTGACCATCGGCTTGATGGTGCCGGTCCCGGCCGCCATCCGCAGGTGGTGGACGCACTCGGCGGCGACGTCGGGGGCCTCCCTGACCTCGCGCAGGTCGCGCACCAGCAGACCGCGCCACGGGATGCTGTCCGGGCACCAGCCGCTCTCCCGCAGGGCGAGCCGGGCGCCGAAGGCGAGCTCGGCCGGGGTGTGCCGGTAGGTGCCGGTGGCGGCGACCTCGGCGCGGACCTTGGCCAGCCGGGTGTCCAGCGGTCCCGCCTTGGGGCGCGCCCCGTGGAACATGCGGAGGAACTGCTCAGCGGCGCGGAAGACCGTGCTGCCCGCCGGCCGGGTGGAGGTGGGTGGCGGAGCGATGTCGTCGCGCAGGGCGGTCACATCACTGGATATCGGTACTCAAGCGATCAGGCTCGACTACTCGGACGTGTGGTCCTCACCGACCGCCTGTCACAGACGGTCAGTCCTTCACTCGTTCGAAGATGAGGTCCCGGCTGATCCGGCCCTCCTCGCGGGCCCGCGACTCGAACTTGGTGACCGGTCGCCACTCGGGTCGCGGCGCCCACCCGTCGAACCGGTTGCGCAGCAGGGGTTCCCCGGTCAGCACTTCGAGCATCTGGTCGGCGTAGTGCGCCCAGTCGGTGGCGCAGTGCAGGGTGCCGCCGGGGGCGAGTCGCGACGCGAGCAGCCGCACGAACTCGGGCTGCACCAGGCGCCGCTTGTGGTGCTTCTTCTTCGGCCACGGGTCCGGGAAGAAGATCCGCACCCCGGACAGCGAGTCGGCCGCGATGTGCTCGGTCAGCAGGACGACGGCGTCACCGAGCAGCAGCCGCAGATTGGTCAGCTCCATCGCCTCGGCGCGCAGCATCAACTGGGCCAGACCGGGCTCGTAGACGTCGACCGCCAGGTAGTTCAGCTCGGGCGCGGCCTTGGCGAGCTGCGAGGTCGTCTCGCCCATGCCAGGGCCGATCTCCAGCAGCAGCGGCGCGGACCGGCCGAACCACGTGTCGGCGTCCAACGGCCCCGCGGCCAGGTCGGCGACCTGCCGCCCCAGCTCCGGCCAGCGCCGGTCCCACGCACGGGCCTGGCCGACGGTCATCCGACCGGCGCGGTGGACGAAGCTGACGACGCCGCGTCTGCGCGGTACCTGGTCGGTCGGTGTCACCCGCCCAGCGTGCCATCCGCCCGGCGCGCGCCGGGCGGCCGGGCAGGCTCAGGCGGCGGGCGCCAGGGACTCCAACCGGGACAGGTTGGCCCGCAGGTCCGGCAGGCCCGCGACCGGGATGGGGGCGGGCTGCGGTCCGGCGTGCACCGGGAACACGTCGACCCAGCCGGTGTGCCGGTGCGTGTGCGCCAGGGTGGTCGGCATACCCGGCTCGGCGAGCGCCCGTTCCGACGGCATGTACTCCCAGTACCCGGAGTCGCCGTCGACGCCCCAGGGCACGAACACCCAGCCCGGTCTGGCGTCGAGCAGCTTGGCGACCCGGTCCTCCACCGCGAAGCCCTCACGGCGGGACCCGAGCTCACCCGCGGCCAGCGCGCGCAGCCACCAGGGGGCGGCCAGCCGCGGCTCGGCGGCGCTCGCGGCGTGGAACAGGGCGAGCACCTGCGGCTCGGGGGCCCGGTGCACCCAGGCCCGGCGGGCTTCCGCGGGCGCGGTGGCGGGGGCCCCGTTGTGCTGTTCCAGGGCTTCCGACCACTCCAGGCCGATCAGCGGCTCCACGTGCAGGCCGCGCTGGGTGGGCACGGTGAGCCGCTTCTGCGAAGCGTTGGCGTCAAGCACCGTCAAGGTCCACCTCCAAGGGTTCCGAGACGGGTCCGTGTGTCCATCTGACCCCGGGGAGCTGACCGGCGTCTGTAACGTGTGTGCGGTCTCACACCTACTTAACGTGGTCTTAATCCTGCTGCTTGTTGTAAGAAACTTCGCCCACGGGCACCAGGGTCGGAAGTCCTCAGGCGTCCCGGCGCACCGCGGCAAAGATTCCCGCACCCAGTACGACCACTGTGATCGCGGCGAAGTACGCCAGGTACGCCCACGGCCCCAGCGGGAGGTTCTGCAGGTCATCGCCCCCGTCCCGGATGCCGAGGAACCGGTCGGCGGCGAAGAACGGCATCCAGTGCTGGATGTCCCGGCCCACCTTGGGGATCACCCCGATCAGGCCCTCCACGAGCAGCGCGTAGACGAGCAGGATCGCCACCGCGCCCGCGGTCTGGCGCACCAGGATGCCGACGCCGAGGGCGAGCGCCCCGGTGAGCGCGAACACGAGCACCTCGCCCGCCACCGACCGCCAGTCGGCCGCGGTCACCAGGTCCAGGTCCGGACCGCTGTGCAGCGCCCGGAAGACAGCCCACGAGCCGAACCCGACGACGGCGCCGATCACCGCGGTCAGCACGACCACCACGGCCGACTTGGCCAGCAGCGCGGCGACCCGCTGCGGGGCGGCCTGGAAGGTGCTGCGGATGGTGCCGAACCGGTACTCGCTGGTGACGGCGAGCGCGGCCAGCACCATCACCACGGCCCGGCCGAGGCTCGCGGTGCCCTGGGTGGCGGCCGGGGTGAACTCGAAGCCGGGCGCGTTGGTGGGGTTGACCTGGGTGGCCAACAGCACGGTGAACCCGACCGGCAGCACGATCGCCAGCAGGCCGCACCACCAGGGTGAGCGGGTGCTCAGCAGCTTGATCCGCTCGGCGGTGAGCAGGCTCATCCGGACGTGACCTCCCCGTTCCCGGCCGGTTCCCCGGCGCGGTGTTCCCCAGCGCCGTGTTCCTCGCTGCGGTGTTCCTCAGTGCGGTATTCGACCGTGTCGCCGGTCAACTGGATGAACGCCTGCTCCAGCGAACCGACCTGCGGGTTCAGCTCGTGCAGCACGATGTTGTTGGCAGCGGCCAACTCCCCGATGGCGGCGCTTGCCACCCCGCCGATCCGCAGCGCGTCGCCGTCCTCGGTGATCTCGGTGATCTCGCTGCCCTCGGCGCGCAGCAGGTCCCGCAACCGGTCGAGCTGAGGGCTGCGGACCAGGACGGTGCTCTCGGTGGCGTGCTCGACGAAGTCCTCGACGGTGCCCTGGTAGATCAGCTTGCCGCGACCGATGACCACCAGGTCTTGCGCGGTGAGGGCCATCTCGGACAGCAGGTGGCTGGAGACGAACACCGTGCGGCCCTCATCGGCCAACCGGTGCATGAACTTGCGGATCCAGAGGATGCCCTCCGGGTCCAGACCGTTGACCGGCTCGTCGAACAGCAACACCCGGGGATCACCGAGCAGCGCGGCGGCGATGCCGAGCCGCTGGGACATGCCGAGGGAGAAACCGCCCGCGCGTTTGCCCGCCACGCCGGTGAGGCCGACCAGGTCCAGCACCTCGTCCACCCTGGCTCGCGGGATCTTGGACGCGGCGGCGAGCCAGCGCAGGTGGTCACGAGCGGACCGGTTGGGGTGCACCCACTTCGCGTCCAGCAGGGCGCCGACGGTGCGCAGCGGCTGGTGCAGGTCGTGGTAGTGCTGACCGTCGATGCGGACGTCGCCCGAGGTGGGGCGGTCCAGGCCGAGGACCATCCGCATGGTGGTCGACTTGCCCGCGCCGTTCGGCCCGAGGAACCCGGTGACCCGGCCCTCCGCGACGGTGAACGACAGGTTGTCGACCGCGACGGTGCGGCCGTAGTGCTTGGTCAGACCGGTCGCCTCGATCATGGCGCCGATCCTGGCACCAATCCGGCGGCGGCGCAGGCGAACCGCGTGGGAAACGGCGGAAACCCGGGTCATCTCCCCGTGATGACCCGGGTTCCCGCATCCCCGAGGTGGGTCCCGCCGTTCCCCGTTCGACCGGCGGGACCGCGGTGGATCAGGCGTCCCGCTTCTCGGCCACCGCCAGCGCGGCGACCAGCAGGACGGCGGCGACACCGGCGAAGTAGGCCAGCGATGCCCACGGGCCGATCGGGCCGGGCACCGTGCTGTCGGTGAAGCGGCTGACCGCGGTGAACGGCATCCAGTTGTGGATGTCCTCGCCGACCCGCGGGATCAACTGGACCAGGTTCTCCACCAGCAGCGGCCAGATCAGCAGGACCGAGATGGCCCCGGCGGACTGGCGGATCAGGGTGCCGACGGCGACCGCGATGACCGCGCCGACGGCGTAGACCAGGCCGAGCCCGGCGACCGCGCGCCAGTCACCGCCGGTGACCAGGTTCATCTCCGGGCCGCCGTCGATGACCCTGGCGGTGATCCAGGAGCCGAACGCGGCGACCTCGCCGATCACCGCGGCCAGCACGGCGACCACGGCGGTCTTGGCCAGCAGCACCGCCGTGCGGTGCGGGACCGCCTGGAAGGTGGCCCGGATGGTGGCGAACCGGTACTCGGTGGTGATCGCCAGCGCGGCCATCACGGTCACGATCATCAGGCCGAACTGGGCGCCGAACTGGCTGTGCCGCACGGTGAGCGGGCCGCCGCTGTGGTTGAGCGCGACCAGCGCGGCGAAGCCGATGGTCATGCCGAGCGCGAGCAGCGTGGACCACCACGGCGAGCGGGTGGTGAACAGCTTGATCCGCTCGGTGGCGAGCAGGGTGGTCATCAGGCGTCCCTCCGGTTGGCGACGGTGACCGCGACCGCGAACAGCACGACGGCGAAGGCGGCGAACGCGGCGATCGCGGGCCACGGGGCGAGCACCGCGTCCGACGGCGGCGGGCCGTGCAGCACGTCGCGCGCGCTGGGGTCGGGGTTCCCGGTGATGAACTTGTTGGCCACGTTGAACGGCAGCCACTTGTGGATCTTGTCGCCGACCTTCGGGATGAGCTGCACCAGCGGCTCGGCCAACTGGGTCCAGATCATCAGGACCGCGATGGCGCCCGCGGAGTGCCGCAGCATCAGGCCGACGGCGACCGCGATGACGGCGGCGACGGCGTAGACCAGGCCGACCCCGGCGATGGCCCGCCAGTCGTAGCTGGAGTTGATCGCCAGGTCCGAGGTGGGCTTGATCAGCTTCGCGATGCCCCACGACCCGAACGCGGCGGCCTCGCCGACGACCCCGGCGAGCAGGGCGACCACGGTGGCCTTGGCGACCAGCGGCGACGGCCTGCGCGGCACGGCGAGGAAGGTGGCCCGGATGGTGGAGAACCGGTACTCGGTGGTGACAGCGAGCGCGGCCATCACCATGATCACGACCAGGCCGAAGCCGTAGCCGAACTGGGTGGCGCTGATGTTCATCGGGTCGGCGGCGTCCGACGTGCCCGCCATCAGCGCGCTGAACCCGATGGTGAGGACGAGCGCGAGCAGTGCGCACCACCACGGTGACCGCGTGGTGAGCAGCTTCATCCGCTCGACGGCGAGGAGGGTCATGTCGTCACTTCCCCGCCGGGACGAGCGTGGCCGGGGTGGCGCCGTCGACGAGGTCCGTGTGGTACTCGACCGAGTCGCCGGTGAGCTGGATGAACGCCTCTTCCAGCGAGCCGCGCTGCGGGCTGAGCTCGTGCAGCACGGTCTGCGTGCGGGCGGCGAGCTCGCCGATGTCGGCGCAGTCCATGCCGGAGACGATGAGGCTGTCGCCCTCGTCCCGGATGGTGACACCGGCGCGACCCAGCTCCGAGCGCAGCGCCGTCAACTGCGGCCCGCGCACCTTGACGGTGTTCTCGGTGGCCATCGCGACGAAGTCCTCGGTGCTGCTCTGCGAGATCAGCTTGCCGCGGCCGATGACGACCAGTTCCTGCGCGGTGAGGGCCATCTCGGACAGCAGGTGGCTGGAGACGAACACCGTGCGGCCCTCATCGGCCAACCGGTGCATGAACTTGCGGATCCAGAGGATGCCCTCCGGGTCCAGACCGTTGACCGGCTCGTCGAACAGCAGCACCTGCGGGTCGCCCAGCAGGGCGGCGGCGATGCCGAGCCGCTGGGACATGCCCAGCGAGAAGCCGCCCGCGCGCTTGTTGGCGACGCCGGTGAGGCCGACCAGGTCCAGCACCTCGTCCACCCGGCCCGCGGACAGGTTGTTCGACCGCGCCATCCACGCCAGGTGGGCGCGGGCCGAGCGGTTCGGGTGCACCCACTTGGCGTCCAGCAGCGCGCCGACGGTGCGCAGCGGCTGGTGCAGGTCGCGGTAGCGCTTGCCGTCGATCAGCGCCGACCCCCCGGTCGGGGTGTCCAGCCCCAGGATCATCCGCATCGTGGTGGACTTCCCGGCGCCGTTCGGGCCGAGGAAGCCGGTCACCCGACCGGTCGGCACCGAGAACGACAGGTTGTCGACCGCCAGTGTGTTGCCGTACCTCTTGGTGAGGCCGACTGCCTCGATCATCTTCTGCTCCTTCTGGCCAATCCCTGTGCGCGAACCGACCCCAGTGCCGATCCGGGCTCCCCCGTTGACCCTGACCATGGTGCCCGGTGCGGACTCGCGTCCGCGTCGTTCTGTGGTCGCCTGCCGGGTCAACTCTGAGTCGTAGCCTCCCGCGTTGGGCCGGTCGGGGATATGGGTGACGACCCTGAGTGCACCCTGATCCGCTTCCCCGGTCCGGATGGGTGACAGGGTTAATGAACCGTGATTCAATAATGGGGTGGCCCGGCCCCGCACGATCACCGACCAGCGCCTGCTCGACGCGGCGCACGCGGTGATCGGCCGAATCGGACCCGGGTTCACCCTGGCCCAGGTCGCCGCGGCGGCCGGGGTCTCGGTGGGGACGGTCGCGAGCCGGTTCGGCTCGAAGGACGGCCTGCTGGTGGCGATCTTCGACCACGCCACCGCCGAGGTCGTCACCACGATGCGCTCGATGGCCGAGGCGGAGCACGACCCGGTCGCCGGACTGCGCGCCGCCGCCGTGGGGACGTACCTGTCCCTGGGCGACGCGGACACTGCGGCCAACCACCTCGGGCAACTCGGACACGACCTGATCGACCCGCGACTACGCGACCGGCTCGGCACGCACTTCGAGGTGATGCGCGCCGAACTGGCCCGCGCCTTCGACCGCGCGCGGCCGCTGCTGCCGGGGGCACCGAGCCCGGACGTGGCGGCACGGGTGCTGTTGTCGCTGGTAAGCGGCGGGTCCCTGGACTGGTCCGTCCGGCCGCGCGGTCGGCTCGTGGACCGCTTGGCCGAAGACGTCGACGCGGTGCTGGACGGCTGGCGCCGAGGATAGGAGGAACAGATGGCTCTGGCAGGTGGACTGGCAGGGAAGGTCGCGGTGGTCACCGGCGCGACCCGGGGCTGCGGTCGGGGCATCGCGGTGGAGTTGGGCGCGGCAGGGGCGACGGTGTACGTCACCGGCCGCAGCACGCGGGAGTCGGCGTCGCCGATGCGGCGGACCGAGACGATCGACGAGACGGCCGAACTGGTGGACGCCGCGGGCGGGGTCGGCGTCCCGGTCCGCTGCGACTTCTCCGTCGTATCCGATGTGGACGCCCTGCGGGACCGGATCGCCGCCGACCACGGCCGGATCGACGTGCTCGTCGACGACGTGTGGGGCGGCGACCAGTTCGTCGAGTTCGGCACGCCGTGGTGGGAGTCCGATCTGGACCAGGGGATCGGCGTGCTGCGCAACGGGATCGAGACGCACCTGGTCACCCTGCACCGGCTGCTGCCGCTGGTGGTGGCCAACCGGGGCGGCCTGGTGGTCGAGGTGACCGACGGCGACAGCGAGGACTACCCGGGACCGGTCGGCCTGCCGTACTTCCTGGTCAAGTCCGGGGTCCGCGCGCTCGGCCGGGCCCTGGGCGCGGAACTGGCCGCGCACGGGGTCACCGGACTGGCCGTCACGCCCGGGTTCCTGCGCTCGGAGATGATGCTGGAGCACTTCGAGGTCACCGAGGACAACTGGCGCGACGGGGTGGCGAAGGACCCGAACTACATCATGGCCGAGTCGCCGCGCTACCTCGGCCGCGCGATCGCCGCGCTGGCCGCCGACCCGGCGGTGTCCCGGTTCGCGGGCAGGACCCTGGCGAGCTGGACCCTGATGCGCGAGTACGGGTTCACCGACGTCGACGGCAGCAAGCCGGACTGGGGCCGCTGGCTGGCCGACGTGGTCACCACCGGCACTGATCCGTCCACAGTGGATGCCAGTGCCTACCGCTGAACCCGGGTACCGCTAGACGTCGCCGGGGCGGACCAGGCCGGTCTCGTAGGCCAGCACCACCGCCTGCACCCGGTCCCGCAGCTCCAGCTTGGCCAGCACCCGGCCGACGTGCGTCTTCACCGTCGCCTCGGACAGGAACAGCTTGCGGGCGATCTCGGTGTTCGACAGGCCCTGGGCCATCAGCACCAGCACCTCGCGCTCCCGCTCGGTCAGCACGTCGAGCACCGAGGCGTCCCGCAGTTCCCCGCCGCCCGGACCGAGGAACCGGTCCAGCAGCCTGCGGGTCACGCTGGGCGACACGACCGCCTCACCGCTGGCCACCGACCGCAGCGCGGACACCAGGTGGTCCGGCGGGGTGTCCTTGAGCAGGAACCCGCTCGCCCCGTTGCGCAGCGCCGACAGCGCGTACTCGTCCAGGTCGAACGTGGTCATCACCAGCACCTTCGAGGTGCCGGCCTCGGTGATCGCCTTGGTCGCCTCGACCCCGTCGAGCACCGGCATCCGGACGTCCATCAGCACCACGTCCGGGCGCAGCCGCTCAGCCAGCTCGATCGCCGCCCGGCCGTCCCCGGCCTCGCCGACGACCTCCATGTCCTCCTGCGCGCCGAGCACCATCCGGAACCCGACCCGCATCAGCTCCTGGTCGTCGACCAGCACCACCCTGATCACGTGCCCCAACTTAGCCCGCCCCCCGTCACGACGCGCTGACCGGGAGCACGGCCCGCACCCGCCAGCCGCCGTCCGGCTGGGGGCCTGCCTGCAGCGTGCCGCCGAAGACGTTGGCCCGCTCGCGCATGCCGATCAGCCCGTTGCCGCCGACCGCCAGCCCGTGCCGGGGGGCACCGGAGCCGCAGTCGGAGATGTCCAGTTCCACCCGGTCGCCGACCCGGCGCACCTGCACCGCCGCCGTCGCCCCCGGCCCGGCGTGCTTGATCGTGTTGGTCAGCGCCTCCTGCACGATCCGGTAGATGCCCAGGCCGACCCCGGCGGGCAGGTCGTCGAGCTCACCGGTCAGGTCCAGCCGGACCGGGACGCCGATCGCGCGGACCCGCTCGGCCAGGTCCGAGATGGACTGGGCGCCCGGCTGCGGGGCCCGGTCGGACTCGGTGTCGTCGCTGCGCAGCACGCCGAGCAGGCGGCGCAGCTCGGTCAGCGCCTCCCGGCCGGTCGCCGAGATGGTGCGGATCGCCTTCTCGGCGAGGTCCGGCTGCTTGCGCACCGCGTACGCGGCCCCGTCGGCCTGCACCACGATCACGCTCACCGCGTGCGCGACCACGTCGTGCAGCTCCCGGGCGATCCTGGCCCGCTCCTGGCCGACGGCGATCCTGGCCTGCTGGTCCCGCTCGGTCTCCAGCAGCGCCAGCCGCTGCTCGACCTCCCGGTGGTAGGCGGCGCGGGCCCCGGAGAACTCGCCGAGCACCCAGCAGAACGCGAAGATCACCACGATCACCAGGGTGGGCAGGATCCCCTGCGGCAGGCCCATCCGCCACACCGCCCACAGCACCGTGCCGATCGCCAGCCACAGCACGTACAGCGCGCCCTGCCTGCGCCCGATGTAGGCGACGATCGTGTACAGCGCCATGCCCAGCGCGATGTCGGCCACCCGGATCCTGGCGTCGATCCCGCCCGGGTTCGGCCCGTGCGTGATCAACTGCGCGAACCCGGACGCGAGGATCAGGTACCCCGCCAGCAGCGGGTCCCGTCTGCGGATCACCAGCGGCGCCAGCAGACCGATCCCGACCAGCCAGTACACCACCTGGTTGACCCCGCCCGGGACCGCGAAGACGGAGACCAGCTCCATGCAGGCGAGCATGGCGGCGATGACGCTGTCCCCGGCTATCGGGTGCGCCTTCATCCACAGACTGAACCTCCGCACGGTGCGAGCGTAGGCACCGACGGTTGCCACCCGCGTCCCCCCGGCGTCGCATTGCCGCTCCAACCGCAGGCTGAGCGGGGAGATCATGTCCACCGCCGCGGCCGCCATGGCACGATTCCGGGGCGAGCAGGGAGGGGATACCGCGTTGTCGACCGAGCAGCACCTGGCCGGACCGCTGTCCGCTGCGGTGGCGAACCTGTGCCAGCGGCTGCAGCCGCAGGTGTCCGCGCGCACCGCGGCGGGCTTCCGCGAGGTGCTGCGCAGGCTCGGCGCGCCGCTGCAGGTCGCGGTCGCGGGCCGGATCAAGTCGGGCAAGTCGACCCTGGTCAACGCGCTGATCGGCAGGCGGGTCGCGCCGACCGACGTCGGCGAGTGCACCCGGCTGGTCACCCGCTTCCAGTACGGCACGGTCGACCGGGTGGAGCTGGTGTTCTTCGACGGCACCAAGCAGGTCCTGCCGTTCGACGTGGGCGGCATGATCCCCAAGGACCTGGAGGTCGACTTCGACAAGGTCTCGCACCTGGAGGCCTACCTGACCAACGCGGTGCTGCAGAACTTCACCGTCATCGACACCCCCGGGCTCGGCTCGCTCGACCTGGCGTCGGTGAAGCGCACGGAGCAGTTGCTCGGGGCAGCCGCCCAACAGGACGACGCGGCGGACTCCGACGAGCTGGACGAGACCTCCCGCAACGCCGTCGCGGGCGCCGAGGCCGTGCTCTACGTGGTGACCCAGGGGGTGCGGGCCGACGACCAGCAGGCACTGGCCGCGTTCACCGCCGCGACCGCCAGCCGCGAAGCCGGACCGGTCAACGCCATCGCCGTGCTCAACAAGGCCGACACGATCACCCCCGAGTCGGTCGAGGGCAGCGACGGGGACGTGTGGAAGGCGGCGACCATGCTCGCCGAGAAGCAGGCCTCGACGTTGAAGCCGCGGGTCGCCGACGTCATCCCGGTCATCGGCCTGATCGCCGAGTCCGCCGAGTCCGGCGGCTTCACCTCGGCCGACGCCGACGCGCTGCGCCTGCTGTCCGGGTTGGACGACGCCACCTGGGAGACCATGCTGATCTCCGCGGACATCTTCACCTCCTGGGAGTGCGACGTCCCCACCGGCACCCGGCTGCGCCTGCTGGAGACCCTCGACCTCTACGGCATCCGCCGCGCCGTCGACGCCCTGCGCGCCGAGCCCGACCTGACCGCAGGCGCGCTGCGCCGCAGGCTGCTCGACGCCTCCGGCCTAGCCGGGGTCCGCACCCGGCTGGACGCCGTGTTCCGCGCCCGCGCCGACGGCATCAAGGCCGCCGCAGCGCTGGCCTCGGTCACCGCCCTCGCGCACGCCTCCGGCGACCCGGGCGAACGCCAGCGCGTGCACGACGCCATCGAGGTCCTGCTCGCCAAGCCCGAGGCCCACCAACTGCGCCTGCTGGAAGCCCTCACCCTGGTCACCTCCGGCGCCGTGAACATGCCCGACGACCTCGCCGAGGAAGTCCTCCGGGTCGGCAGCACCGCCGAGATCGGCGAACAGTTGGGCATGAAGGGCCGCCCGCACAAGGAACTCTCCGCGTACGCCCTCGAACGCGCGGGCTGGTGGCGTTCCTTCGCCTCCTTCGGTGCCACCCCGGCCCAAAGCCGGGTCGCCCACGTCATTCACCGGGCGTACTTCCTGATCTGGCAGCAACTCAAAGCCCAGGCCGCCGGATGACGGTCACCCCGGACGACTTCGACGCGGCCACCGCGAGCGTGCTGACGGCTCTGGCGACTGCCACCGACCGCGACTGGACGCAAGCACCCGGTACCGGTGACTGGAACGCACGGGTGACCGCTGAGCACATCGGGGACGGCCTGATGTCCTACGCGGCGCAGCTCGCTGTCCGGCCGACGACCGGATACGTGCGGTTCCTCGCCCAGGTCGACGCCGACGCCACCGCGGCCGACGTGGTGGAGTTCGCGGCGGCAGGCGCGGGGATGCTGTCGGCGTCGCTGCGGGTCGCCGACCCGGACCTGCTCGCGTACCACCCGAGCGGCATGGCCGACCCCGCGGCGTTCGCGGGCATGGGGTGCGTGGAGGTGTTGGTGCACGGCGTCGACATCGCGCGCGGGCTGGGCAGCGCGCTGGAACCGCCGCGGGATGTGTGCGCACGGGTAGTGGCGGCGATGTTCCCGCGCTTGGACGTCGCCGGGCTCGATCCGTGGACGGCGCTGCTGTGGGCGACGAACCGGGTCGAGGTCCCCGGTCGTCCGTCCCAACGCGGCTGGCGGTGGCGCGGCTGAGGAACCACCCGTCGGTGCCGTGCGTCGGCTATACGATGCGGCGGCACGTGGGCGACAGGCTGGGTGAGGCGGATGGCTTCCTGGTTCAAGAGCAGGCGCGAGGACGGGGAATCGGCGATCGACGAGCGGGTGGCGCCTGAGGTGTACGAGCAGGCGGTGCGGGAGCGGCAGGCACTGGTCGCGTTGTGCCTGTACGCGCACGACCGGGCCCGCAGTTCCGGGGTCGCGGAGCGGATCGAGGAGGGGTTGGCCGCGGTCGGGGTGACCTCGTCGCGGCCGGACGGTGACCGGTTCGACCCGGCGGTGCACGAGGCAGGGGGGACGGTCGGCACCGACGACGAGTCGTTGGCGGGGACGGTCGCCGAGACCGAGGTGGTCGGGTTCGACGACCGGGGGCAGGTGTTGCGCGCCCCGATCGTCACCGTCTACACCAGCAGGGCGACCACCGCATGACGCAGCCGAAGTTGTCGCTGCCCAAGCAGGTGGCGCAGACCCGCGAGCAGTTGTTGGCACTGCTGCGGGACGCGGCCCCGGAGTCGGCGCAGTGGGTCGAGCAGATCCGCGCGAAGCGGCGCAAGAAACCGTCCGTTGTGGTCGTCGGCGAGACGAACCGGGGGAAGAGTTCCCTGGTCAACGCCATGATCGACCGACCGGGCCTGTCCCCGGTCGACGCCGATGTCGCCACCGCGACCTACCTGTTGTTCGGGCACGCCGAGCAGTGGTCGGCGCGGGCGTGCTACCCGGGGCAACTGGCGCCGGTGCCGGTGGAGATCGACAAGCTGGTCAACTGGGTGTCGGCGGCGCACGAGCTGCCGGACGGGGAGCTGCCGCCGCGCTACGTGGAGGTCGACGGGCCGTCCGCGCTGCTCGAGGAGCTGATCGTGGTCGACACGCCGGGGGTCGGCGGGCTCGACTCGGTGCACGGCGAGCTGGCGATCGAGGCGGCAGCGTCGGCGACGGCGCTGCTGTTCGTCGTCGACGCCTCCGCCCCGTTCACCGGCGGCGAGCTGGCGTTCCTGGCGAACATCGGCGAGCGGGTGGAGACCGTCGTCTTCGCACTGTCCAAGGTGGACGCCTACCGGGGCTGGCGGCAGGTGCTGGACGCGAACCGGGCGCTGCTGGCCGAGCACGCGCCCCGGTTCAAGGACGCCACCTTCCACCCCGTGTCCTCGCGGATGTTCGAGCTGGCGGGCAAGGCACCCAACCCCGAGGCCGCTGCCATGCTCAAGGAGCGGTCGGGCATCGCCGAGCTGGTCGGGTCGCTGCGGGCGCTGCTGGTGGGCCGCTCGGCGATGCTCGGTGAGGCCAACACGCTGCGCGCGCTGTCGTCCGCGCTGGGTGAGTTGAAGGTGACGCTGGAGAACGAGCGGCGCGCGTTGACCACCGGCGAGGCGGAGGCGGAGGCGCTGCGCGCGCGCAAGGACGAGCTGACCGCGGAGCGCCGGTCGTCGACCCGGGGCTGGCAGGTGAAGCTGCGCAGCGAGGTGCAGCGGGCCCGGCTGGAGAACGCGCACGAGGTCAGCCGCCAGATGCGCGACCTGCAGTCGTGGTTCCGCCAGGCCATCGACCTCGCCGACCGGGACCGGCTGCGTGAGCTGCCCGGCCAGGTCGACGCGGCCATGCAGATGGTCAGCGGCCGGGTCGGCGAGTCGGTGGGCACCCGGCTCAACCAGGTCGCCGACTCCGTCCTCAGTGCACTGTTCAGCGCGGACGAGCTGGCCGTGATCCGCAGCCAGTTCGCCCGCGCGGGCGGCTCCCAGGTCGTGGTGCGCACCGCCGAGAAGCGCACCCCGACGGCCGAGGACAAGCTGCTGGTGTTCATGGGCGTCTCGGGCGGGTTCGGCGCGGGCAAGATGGCCGTCATCCCGCTGGCAGGCGCGATCGCGGCGCCGATCCTGCTGGTGCCGACGATCGTGATCGGCCTCGGCGCGGGCTGGTGGATCGCCCGCACCCGCAAGCACACCGCGGACAAGCAGCACATGAAGACCTGGCTCAACGAGTCCATCGCGGACGCGCGTTCCACATTGGACCAGTTGGTGTCCGAGCAGATGATCGACGCCGAGTCGCAGTTGTCGCTGGCGCTCGACGAGGCGCTCGGCAAGCGGATCGCGGGCATCGAGGAGCAGTTGCGCGAGGTGGACAAGGCGCTGCGGCTGGATGTCAGCGAGCGCCAGAAGCGCGCCACGGCCGTCGGCAAGCGGCTCACCGACGTGGTCGCCGGGCAGGATCGGGCGGAGCGGCTCCTTGCCGGTATCCGCACGGTTCGCGACAAGAACTAACGGCGTAACGCCGGGAACCGGTGCGGCGAACCGTCAGTCATATCCGCAACAACCCAGTGAAAACGCCCGCAAGGGTTAAGCCAGAGGGGGCTACCCGTGTACGTCGACGAGACCGGTGCCGACCACACCACCACTGACACCTCCGCGGACGAGGCGCACCACGACGAACTGACCGTTGAGGTCAACGGCGAGGAGTACGAGGTCCAGGAGAACTACGACTACGACCAGGACGGTCACAACGACACGGCCGTGGTCCAGACCGAGGACGGCTACCTCGCCTTCACCGACACCGACGGCGACGGCCACGCCGACACCGCGGTCGAGTTGGACGACCAGGGCAACGTGACCGCCGCGGCCGAGTACGACGCCACCTCCGGTGAGTGGACCGAGGCCGACCCGGGCTCCGTGCACAACCCGGCGGGCGACGGCACCGACGACCACGGGCACTCGACCGGCCACACCACCGATCACACCGGCGGCCACACGGCAGATCAAACCGGCCACACGGGCGACGACAGCACGCACGGCACGCACACCACCGCCGCGGGCCACGACGAGATCACCGTCGACACCAAGGACGGCGAGATGTCCGCGGGCACCGCGGAGTACGACGCGGACGGCGACGGCAAGAACGACACCGCCGTGGTGACCGACGAGCAGGGCAACACCTACGCGTTCACCGACAGCGACGGCGACGGGCACGCCGACGAGGCCGTCGTGATCCAGGCCGACGGGGACGTCACCGTCGCCGAGCACGGCACCGACGCGGAGTGGACCACGGTGGAGACCGGCCACATCGGCGCCGACGGCTCGTACGAGTCGGACAACTCGGGCCACACCGCCACCACCTCGGGGTCCGACTCGGCCTGGCAGGGCTGATCGTTCACCCGCGCCGGGCGAACGAGATGATCGACACCCGGTGATTCGGCACACGCAGCGTGAGGTCCCGGTACGCCACAGGCGCACCGGGACCTCGCTTGTTTGGCCCTGTTACCGTGTCAGTGCTCACCTTATGTCGTGATCTTTTCCCGCAAGACCGCTCGATCGGGGGAAAATCCGATCCGCAAGTGGGTACTGAATCGATTCCCTTATCGTTCTTGTGAGAGAACCGACAGGCAAGGTCTCGGTTACCTCGCCGTCACCGGGCTAACCTCGTAAGCATTCCTTCACGGCACGCACCCGCTCGACAGGGCGGGTGCTGCGCCATTCGGTTAGGACGCCGCCGTCCCCGGTCAGGTTGGTGGTGTCCTGATCGGCATTTCGGCGTTCAGTCAGGAGACGAGGCGAGATGACGGCAGTGACAATCCCTGGCGTTGACCAGGCACCGACGACGCACAAACGACTCCTGGCGTGGGTGCGCGAGGTGGCCGAGCTGACCGCTCCGGAGCGGGTGGTCTGGGTCGACGGGTCCGAAGAGGAATGGACCCGGCTCACCGACAAGCTGGTCGACGCAGGCACGTTCACCCGCCTGGCCGCCAAGCCGAACTCGTTCTACGCGGCGTCCGACCCCAACGACGTCGCGCGGGTCGAGGAGCGCACCTTCATCTGCTCGGTCGACGAGCAGGACTCGGGTCCCACCAACAACTGGATGGACCCGGCCGAGATGAAGTCGGTCATGACGGAGCTCTACCGCGGCTCGATGCGCGGTCGCACCATGTACGTGATCCCGTTCTGCATGGGCCCGCTCGACGCCGAGCAGCCGATGCTGGGCGTGGAGATCACCGACTCCGAGTACGTCGTGGTCTCGATGAAGATCATGACCCGGATGGGCACCAAGGCGCTGGCGAAGTTCGTCGACGCCGACGGCACCGAGCGCGACTTCGTGCCCGCGCTGCACTCGATCGGCGCCCCGCTGGAGCCGGGCCAGGCCGACGTCGCGTGGCCGTGCAACGACACGAAGTACATCGTGCACTTCCCCGAGGAGCGGCTGATCTGGAGCTTCGGCTCCGGCTACGGCGGCAACGCGCTGCTGGGCAAGAAGTGCTACTCGCTGCGGATCGCCTCGGTGATCGGCCGCGACGAGGGCTGGCTGGCCGAGCACATGCTGATCCTCAAGCTGACCTCGCCCGAGGACAAGGTCTACTTCGTCGCGGCGGCGTTCCCCAGCGCCTGCGGCAAGACCAACCTGGCCATGCTGGAGCCGACCATCCCGGGCTGGAAGGTCGAGACCATCGGCGACGACATCGCCTGGATGCGGTTCGGCGAGGACGGTCGCCTCTACGCGGTCAACCCGGAGAACGGCTTCTTCGGCGTCGCCCCGGGCACCGACTACCACACCAACCCGAACGCGATGCGCACCATCGCCAAGGGCAACTCGCTGTTCACCAACGTCGCGCTGACCGACGACGGCGACATCTGGTGGGAGGGCATCGGCGAGGCGCCCGCGCACCTGACCTCGTGGAAGAAGGCTGACTGGTCACCACAGTCCGGACTCGATGGTGAGAAGGCGGCGCACCCGAACTCGCGCTACTGCACCCCGATCGACCAGTGCGACACGAAGGCCGCCGAGTGGGACGACCCGAAGGGCGTGCCGATCTCGGCGATCTTCTTCGGCGGCCGCCGGGCCACCACCATCCCGCTGGTGACCGAGTCGCGGGACTGGCAGCACGGCACCTTCATGGGCGCCACGCTCTCCAGCGAGACCACCGCCGCCGCGGTGGGCGCGGTCGGCGTGGTGCGCCGCGACCCGATGGCGATGCTGCCGTTCATCGGCTACAACGCCGGTGACTACTTCAACCACTGGATCGAGACCGGCAAGCGCGCCGACGCGACCAAGCTGCCGAAGATCTTCTACGTCAACTGGTTCCGCCGCGGCGACGACAAGCGGTTCCTGTGGCCCGGGTTCGGCGAGAACAGCCGGGTGCTGAAGTGGGCGATCGAGCGGATCGAGGGCAAGGCCGCCGCGCGGGAGACCCCGATCGGCTGGGTGCCCACCGCCGACGAGCTCGACCTGGCCGGTGTGGACGGTGACCGCGCGGACATCGACGCGGCGCTGGCGTTCGACGCCGACGAGTGGCGGGCCGAGTTGCCGCTGATCGAGGAGTGGTTCGACAAGATCGGCGACAAGCTGCCCACCCCGCTGCGCGACGAGCTGGAGGCGCTGAAGCAGCGCCTCGGCTGACAGGTGACCACCGCGAAGACCCCCTACCGACGCAGGTAGGGGGTCTTCGTCGTACGCGGGTGTTCGCCGCGTCACAGCGGGGTCACCCGGGTGTCTGAGAGGGTAGGGCGGATTTGGCGGAGGAGGAGTGAGGTCGGTGCCCGAACACCGCGCATGGCGCTGGCTGCGGTCAGGCTACGACGACCGCGTGCACGCCTTCCCGGCCGACGAGCGGCCCGCCAGCTTCGTCGAGGCGGTCTGCGCGCACACCGTGCCGTTCGGCAAGCTCACCCGGTCGCACACCGGGGCCCGCTGCCTGTCCTGCCTGCTGATCGTCGGCGACCACCTGCCCGACCGGCTGCCTGCCCGGCCGGTGGACACTGTGGACTAACTCGGGACAACCCCGGTGCCGGGTCGCCGCGCGCCGTCTCGATCATCGAAATCCCACACGTCACACCCGTCCCATAGTTGTCCACAGGCTGTGGACAAGGTTGTGCACAGCCTGTGGAGCGTCGTGGGGAACCGCCTGCGGGGGTCGGCGATCGGCTCGCCAACAATCGGCCAAATGGGTTCACGCTCGGTGAGCCGGTGACGGGAGGCGGGTTCGCGCTCTAGTGTGTCGCGGCAAGCCGCCGTCACGGAGAGCGAGGCACCGATGACACACGCACCCGGCCGCTCCGGCATCCGCTGGAGCAACTGGAACCTCCTGCTGCTGATCCCGCTCGTGCTGCTGGTCACCCCGATCTTCAACCGGACCGATCCGAGGCTGTTCGGGATGCCGTTCTTCTACTGGTTCCAGTTCGCCGGGGTCGTCCCCGGCGTGCTGGTCACCTCGATCGTCTACCTCAAGACCCGCGGCGCCCCGACCACGCCCGCCCCCGGCGACGAGCCGGGCGTGGACACCCTGGACGAGGGGGTGGCGCGGTGAAGTGGACCGAGTTGGTCGTCTTCGTGGTGCTGTTCGGCGTCGTCACCGTGCTCGGGTTCGTCGCGGCCCGGTGGCAACGCGGCGAGTCGCTCGACCACCTCGACGAGTGGGGTCTCGGCGGCCGCAAGTTCGGCTCGTGGATCACCTGGTTCCTGATCGGTGGCGACCTCTACACCGCGTACACCTTCGTCGCCGTGCCCGCGCTGATGTTCAGCTCCGGCGCCGTCGGGTTCTACGCGCTGCCGTACACGGTGGTCCTCTACCCGCTGGCGTTCATGCCGCTGCTGCGGATCTGGTCGGTGTCGCGGGCCAAGGGCTACGTCACCCCGGCCGACTTCGTCCGCGGCCGCTACGGCTCGTCGGTGCTGGCGCTGCTGGTCGCGATCACCGGGATCGTGGCGACCATGCCGTACATCGCGCTGCAACTGGTCGGGCTGGAGGCGGTGCTGCGCACGTTGGGGCTCAACGGGTCCGGCGTCGTCGGACACCTGCCGCTGCTGGTCGCCTTCGTGATCCTCGCGGTCTACACCTACCAGTCCGGGCTGCGCGCGCCGGCGCTGATCGCCTTCGTCAAGGACATCCTGGTGTACCTGGTGATCATCGTCGCGGTGGTCTACCTGCCGTCGAAGCTCGGTGGCTGGAGCGCGGTCTTCCACGCCGCCGACGCCAAGTTCACCGCCACCGCGAGCCCGGCGGACGGCGTCCTGCTCAACGGCAACAACCAGTTGCAGTACGCGACGCTGGCCCTCGGGTCGGCGCTGGCGCTGTTCCTCTACCCGCACTCGATCACCGGCGTGCTCGCCTCGCGCGGGCGCACCGTGATCAAGCGGAACATGTCGGCGCTGCCCGCGTACTCGCTGCTGCTCGGCCTGTTGGCCCTGCTCGGTTTCGTGGCGATCGCGGCGGGCACCAAGCCGCTGATCAACAACGCCACCGGCAACCCGGACACCAACACGATCATCCCCAACCTGTTCGCGGGCCAGTTCCCGTCCTGGTTCGCCGGGATCGCCTTCGCCGCCATCGGCATCGGCGCCCTGGTCCCCGCCGCGATCATGTCCATCGCCGCGGCGAACCTGTGGACCCGCAACATCTACAAGGAGTACTTCCGCCGGAACGCCACGCCGAAGGACGAGGCGCGGCAGGCGAAGCTGGCGTCCCTGGTGGTGAAGTTCGGCGCGGTCGCGTTCGTGCTGTTCATCGACCCGCAGTTCTCCATCGACCTGCAGCTCATCGGCGGCGTGCTGATCCTGCAGACGCTGCCTGCCGTGGTGATCGCGCTCTACACCCGGTGGCTGCACATCTGGGGCCTGGTCGCGGGCTGGGTCGTCGGCATGGGCTGGGGGTTGACCATGCTCTACGGCATCAAGAGCGCCGATGGGAAACGCGCGCACTTCGGCGCGTCCGCGTTGAAGCTCGGCGACCTCAGCGTGTTCGGCTGGCACCCGCTCGCCGGGTCGACCGTGCAGATCTACGTCGGGATCGTCGCGCTGGGGGCGAACCTGGTGATCGCCGTCGCGGTCTCCTCGATCGCCCGCGGCCTGCGCGCGTTCAACGGGCTGGACGAGACCAACCCGGCCGACTACCACGTCGACGAGACCCCGGCCGCCACACCGGTCGCGGCGCGCTGACCGCCCAACGGCGAAGGGGCGGGACCCGACCCCGGGTCCCGCCCCTTCCTCGTTCTCGGTCGGCCGTTACCGCTGGCGGACCACCAGCATGGCCACCACCAGCGCCGCGCTGAGCAGCGACGGCACGATCCCGGCGATGAACGCCAACCCGATCAGGCCGGTCAGCACGCAGACGACCAGCAACATCGCCCGGTGCAGGGTCGGCGCCCAGTCACCGAGCAACCGCTCGGCGACGACCAGGGCGCGGTCGGCCCCGGTCCGGTGGGCCTGCGGCGGCTCGGGCCGCTCGACTTCGGTGGCCCGGTCCACCGGCGGGCTCGGCACGGCCCGCTCGGCGACTTCCAGATCTTCGAACCTCAGGTGCAGCGTGCGGCGGACGTCCGTGCCCACGGACTCCGTTCCTGTCACGGCCAAGGTGTCCGGCTCCTTCGTGGTACTGCGATTACCGATCAGTTTCCCGGTCGAGCTGGTGCCCCGGTGGCAACTACCGGGTAGTAGACGGTAAGCGGAGCGTGTTCGTCGGTGAGCGGCATCCTTGTGACGCCCCTCACCTATCGAGTGACGCTATGACCGATAGCTACTACGGATGGCCTACGACGACCGCCATCCGTCGGCTGTAGAACTGAACGGGTGGAGTACGCGCGGCGACATCGGCCCAGGAGGGGGCACCGCGAACCAGCCGGGCGGAGCAACCGGGCGACCCTCTGTGCCGATGTCCACTTCATCCGCGTGGAGCAATCCCATTCTGCGACGTGAAATTCGGTCACGCTCCGTTGGTCGCGGTTAGTCGACCCTTGGTCGAGCTCCGGCAGGCCGGGACAACGCCGTCGAGCGCGGTCCGCACACCGCGTCGGTCGCGGCGGGATCTCGCGGGGATCGGGCGCGCTCGGCGGCACCGGTCCACTTCGATCGGCAGGTCGGGCGGGTGGATCGGCAAGTGGCCGGAAAGGCCCTGGAGACAGCAGAAACCCCGTAGTGCTGCCAGGTCGGGGGTCCGCCAGCACTACGGGGTCAACCGGAACATCGTGCGTCGCTCCGGGGGTGTTACAACGGGCCGGAGATGTGCCCTGCATCACATCTCACGGCCCGAGCTCGTGGTTCAGCGCCACACGTTGTGCGAGTGCGCCATCGCGATCAGCTCGTGGCGCATCGCCGGGGTGGCGGCCTTCTCGATCGCGCGGTTCACGGCCTTGCGCGTGCGGGCCTCGGCGCGGCGGGCTCGGATCTTCGCGGTCACGTTCATCTTCGCTGGCATCCCCTCTAAGGACCTCGGTAGCCGCTCTGGCTGAGTGGCATGGCTCAAGTATGCGCCATGCGATCGGCAAAAGCACGTGTTTGTCCGGTGAAGTGGGGCACACACCGATGAATCATCGGCAGTGGCCTGGGTCTCACCGGATAGTGTCCGGTTTCTTGTGAGCCGGCGAACACTGTGCTAACGCTCGGCAGATCTGACTGTGCCTTCGGCTGTCTTTGGCTATCTACGGCATCTGCTAGATACCTGGATAAACCGTGAGCCCCGGTGGCGCGCCGGGGAAATATCGGGCAAGCGCTAGAGACGCCGATACGGTCCGGTGGTGGATCCGGTTCGCAACCCCTTCGCGCCCGGCGCGGGCCAACGGCCGCCCGAGCTGGCGGGCCGCGAACGGGAGCTGGCCGCGTTCGACGTCGTGCTGGAACGGGTCGCGCGCGGCAAACCGGAACGCAGCCTGGTGCTGACCGGCCTGCGCGGCGTCGGCAAGACGGTGCTGCTCGGCGAGCTGCGGTCGATGGCCGTCCGGCGCGGCTGGGGCGCCGGGAAGATCGAGGCCCGGCCCGATGCCGACCTGCGGCGACCGCTGTCGGCCGCGCTGCACCGGGCCATCCGCGACCTGGCCGTCCGGCACCGCGCCCCCGACCGGGTCGAACAGGTGCTCGGCGTGCTGAAGGCGTTCGCCCTGAAGGCGTCACCGGACGGCGCGAAGCTGCGCGAACGCTGGCAACCGGGCATCGACGTCCCGGCCACCCAGGGCCGCGCCGACTCCGGCGACATCGAGATCGACCTGGTCGAGCTGTTCACCGAGGTCGCCGAGCTCGCCAAGGACGTCGGCACCGGCGTCGCCGTCCTGATCGACGAGATGCAGGACATCGGCGCCGACGACATCTCCGCCCTGTGCGCCGCCTGCCACGAGCTGTCCCAGTCCGGCGCCCCGCTCGTCGTCGTCGGCGCGGGCCTGCCGCACCTGCCCGCCGTGCTGAGCGCGGGCAAGTCCTACTCCGAGCGCCTCTTCCGCTACGTCCGCATCGACCGGCTGGACCGGATCGACGCCGACCGCGCCGTCCTCGCCCCCGTCGACCGCGAGGACGCCGAGATCACCCCCGACGCCCTCGAAGCCCTCTTCGAGCGATCCGGCGGCTACCCCTACTTCATCCAGGCCTTCGGCAAAGCCGCCTGGGACGCCGCCCCCGCCGACCCGATCACCGCCGAAGACGTCCTCGTCGCCGCCCCCGAGGCCGAGGCGGAGCTGGCCGTCGGCTTCTTCGGCTCCCGCTACGAACGCGCCACTCCCGCCGAACGCGAATACCTCCGCGCCATCGCCGACCTCACCCACGGCCGCGACGAACCGGCCAGCACCTCCGACATCGCCGTCTCGCTGGGCCGCAAACCCTCCTCCCTGTCACCCGCTCGCGACAGCCTCATCAAGAAGGGCCTCATCTACTCCGCCGAACGCGGCCGCATCGCCTTCACCGTCCCGCACTTCGGCCGCTACCTGCTCGCCATGGACGAGTAGCCCACCCGGGCTGCGGTGGCGGGGCGGGCGGGACCTGGCAGGATTCGGGCATGTCGCTGCGTTTGCGTGCTGCCGTGGTCCTGCCGTGTGACGCCGCCGGTTCGGTGGTGCGCGACGGCGTGGTGGATGTCGATGACACCGGCCGGATTGTCTACTGTGGACCAGCCAGTGCCGCGCCGGTGACGGCGGCGGAGACGGAAGCGCTGGACGGCATCCTGATGCCCGGTCTGGTCAACGCCCACGCGCACAGTCCGATGACGTTGTTGCGCGGGCTCGGCGGCGACCTGCCGTTGCTGCGGTGGCTCACCGAGGTCATCTGGCCGACCGAGGCCAAACTGACCCCCGACGACGTTTACGCGGGAATGGTGCTCGGGTCGTTGGAAATGCTCAAGGCGGGCGTCACCACCAGCGCCGAGATGTATTTCTTCGGCGAAGAACTGGTGCGCGCCGTCCTCGACACCGGCGCCCGCCTCGTCTACGGCCCGGCGATCATCGACGCGCCCGGCTGGGACTGGGAGCACCAACTCCAGCAGGCCTGCGCCTGGATCGACGCGGACGGCCTGCGGTTCGGGCACGGAGACCGGATCGAACTGGGCTACGGCCCGCATTCCGCGTACACGCTTTCCCCGGAGGCGTTGAAAGAAGTGGGGGAGGCGGCCCGGGAACGCGGGGCGTTGGTGCAGATCCACGTGGCCGAGTCATTGCCGGAAGACGTGCGGCAACGCGAGGAATTCGGTTCGGTCCCCCGACTGCTCGACCAGGTGGACCTGTTCGGCGGTCGGGTGCTCGCGGCACACGCGGTCCACCTGTCGGACGAGGACATCGAAATCCTGCTCCGCCGCGACGTCGGGGTGGCGCATTGCCCGGGGTCGAACATGAAGTTGGCCTCCGGGACCGCGCGAACGGTTGACCTCCGCGACGCCGGGGTCAAGGTGGGATTGGGCACGGACGGCCCGGCGAGCAACGACGACCTCGACCTCTGGGAGGACGCGCGGCTGGCAGGCCTGCTCGCCCGAGTATCCACAATGGACTCCACCGCGCTCAAGGCCACCGACCTGCTGCTGATGTCAACCCGAGGCGGCGCGGACGCGCTGTCCCGCCCGGACATCGGACGGCTCGAACCGGGAGCGTGGGCCGACCTCGTGCACGTCGACGCGACCGGCCCCGCGTTCCCCGCGGGCCTCGACGTGACCGACGAACACCTGATCGCGAACCTCGTGTGGTCCGCCGGTTCCCGCGCCGTCCAGGACGTGTGGGTGGCCGGTCAACAGGTGGTCGCCAACCGGGAACCCACCCAGGTCGACGAGCAGGCGGCCATCGCGAAAGCACGAGCGATCACCCGCAGGCTGATCTAACGCGGACGAACGACGACCTCGGTGAAATGCGCGTCGTCACCAGCCAGAACGGCGGTGCGGACAGCAGCGGCGACAGACTCGGCCCGCAGATAGCGATCCGGCTCGTAAGCGCCGCCCTCATCCGCCCGAATCCCGCGCTGCATGTCCGTGTCAGTGCGACCGGGAAACACCGAGGTAACCCGCAGTTCAGGCTCCTCCGCCCGCAAAACGTCAGCATAAGCCCGAAGCGCGAACTTGCTCGCCGCGTACGGCCCCCACCCGGGATTCGCGGTACGACCCGCACCCGAATTGACGAACACAACCTGCCCACGCGCAGAACGCAACGCGGGCAACAACAACCGAGTCAACTCGACAGCAGCGATCACGTTGACCTCATAAGTACGCCGCCACACCTCAGCGGTCGCGTCGGCAAGCCGCCCAACCCGACCAATCCCGGCGGAATGCACCAAAACATCCACAGTGGACAAACCGGTGACCGCGGCAGCCAAGGCGGCTTGGTCGGTCAGCTCAACCGCCCAGGGCCGGGCATCCGGCAACTCACCGGCCAACCCCCGCAACGCAGCCACATCCCGACCCCCCAACAACAGCGAATGCGTACCACCAAGCACCCGCGCGACAGCCGCACCAATCCCACGGGACGCACCAGTGATCAAAGCCAAAGGCATACCCCCAACCTAAGCCCCACCCCTCGGCAACGCCTCACCCCACCCTCCCCACAGCTCCAGCGAAGTCGGCGAATTGGTCGTAGGGAGCATCGGACGACATGTCCGGCCACGCAGAGACCGCCAAGTCGCGCAGGCCGCCATCACGAGGCTCGGGCACCGCCCCAGAAAACGCCACAGGCCAACAACCGCACCCGGTCCACCGAGCGCAACGTCAAGTCGCACCCGCCCGTCCCCGGCCCCCACCCTTCCCGGGGGGCGTCCCCGAGGCCAGTCTACCGGTGCGGCAAGATCATCAGGGACCTGCGGTGCGGGCTGTGGACAGCGGGACGGAGTGTGGACAACTTCCCGAGCCAGGGGTGAACACGCAGGTCAAGGATGGTGTCCGTCCGGTGGGATCGCTGGTCAGCGACACATGGCCGAACCGGTGCGATCGCTGGTCAGGGACGACGTCTGGTCGAGTCGGGGTGAGATCGCCCGTCAGGAACGGCACCTGACCGAACCGGGGTTTGGACTGCCCGTCAACAACGACGTCGGGCCAAGCCGAGGCGAGATCGCCCATCCAGAACGGCACCTGACCGGACCGGAGCGGCATCACCCGTCAACAACGACGTCAGGCCAAACCGGGGATCACTGGTCAACGACGATGCCTGGCCTGAGTCGGGACGGGATTGGCCGGTGGTTCGACCCAAAACGTAAGCCGGGTACCGATCTGCCCTCGGCATCACAGGCAAGACGCCGGCGCATCCTCGGCAGCGCGGCCAGAGAACAGCACGGCCAGAGAACCCAGAGAACCCAGTGGGCAAGTCGATACCCGGCCGACGGGCTGGTCAGCGGCCCTCCCGCCCAAGCGGGCGGGAGGGCCGCCTGCTCACTCGCCGACGCGGCAGCCGGACTTCCACACCATGGCCACGGCGGGGCGGGGCTGGGCGGTGCCGCCATCAGGCCAGTGGGCCAGCGGGTTGTCGGCGCTGGCGCCGTCCAGCTCACCGGGATGTTGCACCGAGACCAGGATGAAGTCGTCCTGCACGACCGGGCCGCAGGTTTCGGCGCCGACGGGGACGGTCAGGAACTGCTTGAGGTATCCGCGGTAGTGGCCGTCGACCGGGACGGCGAACAGGCCGTCGTTGGAGCCGAGGGCGTTGCCGTCGGTGGCGATCCACAGGTTGCCGTGCCGGTCGAACGCGACGTTGTCCGGGCAGGAGATCGGGCTGACCTGGGTTTTGTCGTAGCCGCCGAAGTAGGTGTCCGGGGAGTTGGGGTCGCCGCAGACCAGCAGCAGGCGCCAGGAGAACGTGGTGGCGGTGTGGTCGCCGTGCGTCTCGGCCCATTCGAGGACGTGGCCGTGTTTGTTGCCGTTGCGCGGGTTGATCTCGGTCGGGCCTTCTTTGCCCGGCTTGCCGCGGTCGGTGTTGTTGGTGAGCGCGGCGTAGATCCGGCCGTTGACCGGGTTCGGCTCGACGTCCTCGGGGCGGTCCATCTTGGTGGCGCCCACCCTGTCCGCGGCGAGGCGGGTGAAGACGTACACCTCCTCGGCGGTGAAGCCGTCGACGTACGAGCGGTCGCCGGACACCAGCTTGATCCACTTGCCGGTGCCGTCGAACTCGCCGTCGGCCGGGAGCCTGCCGGTGCCGTCGAACTCGGCCGCCGGGCTGTCGCCGGTGAACTGGGCGACGTACAGGGTGCCCTCGGTGAGCAGGCGCTTGTTGTGCGCGCGGTCGCCGTGGCGGTAGCGGTCCTTGGAGACGAACTTGTAGATGTAGTCGAACCGTTCGTCGTCACCCATGTAGCAGACGACGCGGCCGTCGCGGGCGACCTGGATGGTGGCGCCCTCGTGCTTGAACCGGCCGAGCGCGGTGTGCTTCACCGGCGCGGCACCGGGGTCCAGCGGGTCGATCTCCACGACCCAGCCGAACCGGTTGAACTCGTTGGCCTCCTTGGCCAGGTCGAAGCGGGGGTCGAACCGCTCCCACTTCCGCACGCTCTCGCCCTTGGGGGTGCCGTAGCGGGCGACCCTGGCGGCGGCGGTCGGGTCGGTGACCTTCTCGCCGTTGCCGAAGTAGCCGTTGAAGTTCTCCTCGCCGGACAGGATGGTGCCCCACGGGGTCACCCCGCCCGCGCAGTTGCCGAAGGTGCCGCTCACCCGGCGGCCGGTCGGGTCGGTCGACGTGCGCAGGAACTGGCTGCCCGCCGCCGGGCCGGTGAACTCGAACGGCGTGCTGACGGTGATCCGCCGGTTGCACCTGCGGTCGATCTTCGGCACCAGCTTGCCGCTGCGCCGGTCCCGTTCCACCCGCACCACGGAGAACCCGTGCGCCGCCCAGCCGATCTTGACCTGCTCCTCGGTCGGGTTCGCCGCGGTGTAGCCCTTGAACATGAACGACTCGGTCGTGTACTCGTGGTTCGAGCCCAGCAGGTACGCGTCGTGGCCCAACGGCACCAGACCGCAGAAGTCGTTGTTGTAGCCGAACTGCCGCGCCTGCCCGGCCGCGGTCTGGTGGTCGAAGTCGAACGCGGGCGCGCCCGGCAACACCGCGTCACCCCACCGGATCACCACGGCGTCGTGGTACCCCTCGGGCGTGACGATCCGGTCTTCGCGGTTGGGCGCCACCGCCGTGAAGTCCAACCCCTTCGGCCCACGCGGGCGCCCGTGGCCACCGTCGCGCGCCGGGGCCGCCGCCGCGGTACCGGCAACCCCGCCGACACCGGCCCCCGCCACGGCGAGCACCGCCCCCGCCCGGAGCATCCCCCGGCGACTGACGATCGACCGGACCACGTCACCGAAGTAGGCGTTGTCCGAAGAGTTGGGCGCCTCGTGCGAGCAGGCGTTCGCGCAGCGGTACTGGCACGTCACCGCGGACCGACCAAGCGGGTGGTTCGGCAGCAGCGGCAACGGGATCCGGCCGTCGGTGGGGGACACGGAGCCTCCGGTGGTGGGAACGGTCACTGGGAATGGCGTGACCGTAGGAGGCACAAACCGACCGAAGCGGACATTCGGGTGAACGGGGGGCGAACAGACCAAAGGTGTGCCCCGATGGTCGCGCCACGCGACCAGTCGATCACCACGGGGTATCGCGGAAGGGAGCGGCTTCCCGAGTTCGAGAAAGCCGGCCCCCTTCCGCGATGTGAACTACCGGTCGACCTCGCCGCGGATGAACTTCTCCACCGCGTCGTAGGCGTCGTCGTCGGAGTACTGCTCGGGTGGGGACTTCATGAAGTACGAGGAGGCCGACAGGATCGGGCCGCCGATGCCGCGGTCCAGGGCGATCTTGGCGGCGCGCACCGCGTCGATGATCACGCCCGCCGAGTTCGGCGAGTCCCAGACCTCCAGCTTGTACTCCAGGTTGAGCGGGGTGTCGCCGAACGAGCGGCCCTCGAGGCGGACGTAGGCCCACTTGCGGTCGTCGAGCCACGGGACGTGGTCCGACGGGCCGATGTGCACGTCGGCCTTGGCCATCTCGTGCGGGATCTGCGAGGTCACCGACTGGGTCTTGGAGATCTTCTTCGACTGGAGCCGCTTGCGCTCCAACATGTTCATGAAGTCCATGTTGCCGCCGAAGTTGAGCTGGTAGGTGCGCTGCAGCTCCACCCCCCGGTCCTCGAACAGCTTCGCCATGACCCGGTGCGTGATCGTCGCGCCGACCTGGGACTTGATGTCGTCGCCGACGATCGGGACACCTGCCTCGGTGAACTTCGCGGCCCACTCGGGGTCGGAGGCGATGAACACCGGCAGCGCGTTGACGAAGGCGACACCGGCGTCGATGGCGCACTGCGCGTAGAACCGGTCCGCCTCCTCGGAGCCGACCGGCAGGTACGACACGAGCACGTCGACCTCGGCCTCGCGCAGCGCGGCGACCACGTCGACCGGCTGCTCGTCGGACTCGCTGATCATCTCCCGGTAGTACTCGCCGAGGCCGTCGTAGGTGTGGCCGCGCTGCACCGAGACACCCAGCGGCGGCACGTCGCAGATCTTGATGGTGTTGTTCTCGCTGGCCACGATCGCCTCGGACAGGTCGCGGCCGACCTTCTTGGCGTCAACGTCGAACGCGGCGACGAACTCGACGTCGCGGACGTGGTAGTCGCCGAACTGGACGTGCATCAGCCCCGGCACCCGCGTCGTCGGGTCGGCGTCGCGGTAGTAGTGCACGCCCTGCACCAGCGACGCGGCGCAGTTGCCGACGCCGACGATGGCCACCCGCACGCTCTGGCGGTTCTCGCCCATGCCGGTTCTCCTTCTCGTTTTCCGCCGCGCGCCGAGCGCGGTCCTCGTCACAGGCGCCTGGCCTGCCTGCCGGTCATTCCGTTGGACCGGGCTGCTCGCTCTGCTCGTGCGCGATCAGCTCGTTGAGCCAGCGCACCTCGCGCTCGCTCGTTTCCAGTCCCAGCCGGTGCAGCTCCCGGGTGTAGCGGTCGATCTGCTCACCGGCCCGCGCCAACGAGGAACGCAGACCCTCGCGGCGTTCTTCCACCCGGCGGCGTCTGCCTTCCAGGATGCGCATCCGCACCTCGGCCGGGGTTTTCGAGAAGAACGCCAGGTGGACGCCGAACCCGTCGTCGTCCCAGGTCTGCGGGCCAGCGTCGGCGAGCAAACCGGCGAAGTGCTCCTTGCCCTCCGCGGTGAGCTTGTAAACGCGCTTGCCGCGCCTGCCCCACGAGCGGGCGTCGCCGTCCGGTGTCTCCTCGACGATCCAGCCGGACCGCAGGAGGCGGCGCAGCGTGGGGTAGAGCGAGCCGTAGGAGAACGTCCGCAACGTCCCGAGCAGTTCGTGCAAGCGCTTGCGCAGCTCGTACCCGTGCATCGGGGCCTCGTGGAGCAGCCCGAGGATCGCGAACTCGAGCACGGGCACCTCCTTCGAAAACCTGACCGCCACCGCACGACATGAGTTGACCTACTGGACACTTATATCGTGCCGATACATCGCGAGCCTGGCCAACCGAAGACCGTGTGTCAATCGCCACGCGGGCGGATCAACCCGCCGGATCACCGCGAGCCACCCGCATCCCCGCCGGTCAACCGGTACGCAGGTCACGAATCGGATCCCGGGCGCATGTCGACGCGGCGAATCGGCTCACCTCCGTGATAACGCGGCCGCGTAGGCTGTCCTCGTGCGAACGCAGCGGCAGGTGGTCGACTACGCGTTGCAGCGCAGGTCGCTGCTCGCCGGGGTCTACTCGGGTCGCGTCGGCACCACCGAGGTGTGCGACGCGAACCCGTACCTGCTGCGCGCCGCGAAGTTCCACGGTCAACCGACCGACGTGACCTGCCCGGTGTGCCGCAAGGAGCAGCTAACCAACGTGAGCTGGGTGTACGGCGACGAACTCAAGCACGTCTCCGGCTCGGCGCGCGTCCCGGAGGAGCTGGCCAAGATGGCGGCGGTGTACGAGGAGTTCTCCGTGCACACGGTCGAGGTCTGCCGGACATGTTCCTGGAACCACCTGGTGCAGTCATACGTCCTGGGGACCGGGGGCGTTCGCACGCCCAAGACCCGCAGGAGGACGGCAGCGGAGTGAGTGCCCGCGTGACCGGGTCCAACGCATGGCACGCACGCGCTGCCGCGCATGACCACCGAACGACGCCCATCCCGGGCCGTCGGGCCGGGGAGGCCTTTTCGTGAACGACCACAATGACCAGCGGCGACGGCCGGAGCCGGACTGGCCCACCGGGGACGACCCGGACGGGGCCAAATCCCGCGCGTCCGGACCCCCCGCCGAGGAACGCACCGGGTTCTGGAGCCCGCTGTGGGAGGAAGAGGGGGGAGCCGTCGACGGCAAGGGCGTCGACGGCAAGGGCGTCGAACCCCCGGCAGACAACAAGGCCGCGGATGAGGGCGTCACCCGCCAGGTCAACCGCCCCAACGGCGGTCGCAGCGGCCCCAACGCCCAGTCCGGCCCCAACGGCGGTCCGGCCCGCCCCGGTCCCAACGGCGGCCCCGGCGGTCGCCCGCCCGCAGGTCGCGGTCCCAACGGCGCACCCATTCCCCCCGGCCGTCCCGGTCCCGCCAACGGACGCGGCCCAGCCGGCCCCAACGGCCCAGGCCCCAACGGCCCGGGTCCGAACGCCCCCGGCGGCCCGACCACGGTGATGAACAGCCCCGGCGGCCCGCGCAAGCCCGGCGCGCCCGACCCGGCAGGCCCCACCACGGCCCTGCCGAACCCGAACCGCGACCAGGCGACGATGGCGATCCGCCAAGGCGGCAGGCCGGACCCGAACGCCGAGGGGCCGACCGTGTTCATGCCCAAGCCGGTCGGGCAGGCCCGGTCCGAGCCGCAACTGCTGACCCACCGCGAGCCCGAACTGGAAGAGGGCTTCAACGACGAGGTCGACACCGAGGCCGATGCCGGGCCGACCGAAGAGGAACTGCGCAAGATGCGCAAGAAGAAGATCTGGCGGCGGGTGCGGCGCACCTGC
Source organism: Actinokineospora inagensis DSM 44258 (assembly GCF_000482865.1). Classification (GTDB taxonomy): domain Bacteria; phylum Actinomycetota; class Actinomycetes; order Mycobacteriales; family Pseudonocardiaceae; genus Actinokineospora; species Actinokineospora inagensis. The sequence goes on from NZ_AXWW01000013.1 coordinate 44,197, forward strand.
TACGTGCTGGCGGGCCTGATGATCGTCGGGCCGATCGTGGCCTTCTTCATCACCTACCAGCTCGTCGACGTGAACAACCCCGAGGACGTGGCCCGCGACCAGGCCAAGGTCGTCACCCTGCTCTACAGCGACGGGCAGCCGATGACCCAGATCGCCGCTGCGGGCGCGAACCGGGTGATGCTCAAGCCGGAGGACATCCCCGACGACGTCAAGCACGCGGTGTACGCGGCCGAGGACCAGACCTTCGAGACCAACTCCGGGTTCGACCTCACCGGCATCATGCGCGCGGTGTGGAACAACGTCACCGGCGGCGGCGGTGGTGGCTCGACGATCAGCCAGCAGTACATCAAGCAGGCCACCGGCAACGACGACCCGACGCTGACCCGCAAGTGGGTCGAGGTCGTGAAGTCGTACAAGATGAACAAGACCTACGACAAGAAGTACATCATCACCGCGTACCTGAACACGGTGTACTTCGGTCGCGGGGCTTACGGCATCGCGGCGGCGGCCAAGGCGTACTACGGGGTCGACGACCTGCACAAGCTGAGCAGGCCGCAGGCCGCGCTGCTCGCGGGCATGATCCAGACGCCTGCGAAGTCGAAGCAGGCGGCCTACCAGCACCAGCGCTACGACTACGTGTCCAAGCGGATGGTGGAGAACGGCTGGATGACCGACCAGGAGCGCACCTCGGCGCAGTTCCCGGCCCCGGCGGACCCGACCACCACCAAGGCCGCCTCGCTGACCGGCGCGCGCGCGTTCCTGCCCGGGATGATCACCGACGAACTGGAGGACCTCGGCTACTCCGAGGACCGGCTCAAGCAGAACGGCTACAAGATCACCACCACCATCGACGAGCGGGCGCAGGGGATCGCCGAGGACTCGGTGACGACGGTGATGAAGGGCCAACCGGCGACCAGCCACGTCGGTCTCGTCGCGGTCGACCCGAACAACGGCGGCATCCTCGCCTACTACGGCGGCAGCGACCCCAACGGCGTGAACTGGGCGAAGACACAGCAGGAACCCGGTTCGTCGTTCAAGCCGTTCGACCTGGTCGGGCTGCTGAAGAAGGGCATGGGGCTGCAGAAGATGTACGACAGCTCCCCGAAGGCGTTCCCCCCGGGCTCGAAACACATCGTGAAGAACGCGGCAGCCCCGAAGTGCCAGCAGTGCACGGTCGCCGAGGCCATGAAGGAGTCGCTGAACGTGGTGTTCAGCGACATGGTCTACAACGACGTGAAACCGGCGGGCACGGCCGAGGCGGCCAAGGAAGCGGGCATCACCTCCGACCTGTCCAAGGCGCTCGACCTGAACATCGCCATCGGCGGTGGCCAGACCCGGGTCAGCGTCCGGGACATGGCCGGGGCGTACGCGACCTTCGCCGACGGCGGCACCCGCAGGCCGACGCACCTGATCGCCAAGATCCAGTACCCGGACGGCGCCACCGCCTGGGAGGCCTCGGCCGAGCCCTCCTACGCCGAGGCGCTGGCGTTCACCCCGAACGACCCCGACCTGAACTCCAAGATCGCCCGCAACGTCACCGAGTCGCTGCTGCCGATCCCGCAGTCGTCGAACATCCCCTGCTCGGACGGGCGGCTGTGCGCGGGCAAGACCGGTACCCACCAGTACATGGACACCCCGGACAACGCCAAGGCGTGGATGGTCGGCTACACCCCGCAGGTGTCCACCGCGGTCGCGCTCAGCGCCGAGAACGGCCAACCCATCCGCGACGCCGTCACCGGCAAGGCCGTCTACGGTTCCGGCCTGCCCGGCCACGTGTGGCAGAAGTTCATGAACGAGTACCTCAAGGGCGCCCCGAAGGTGAACTTCCCCCGGTTCGTGGCGATCGGCGACGAGGAGCCGGTGACCGACACCAGTGACTCCCGTCCGCCAGTGACGACCACCCCTACCACCCCGCCGGTGACGACCACCACGACACCACCGGCGACAACCACGACCACACCAACCGAAACGACAACCACCACCACAACCACCAAGCGGACCCGCCCGCAACCACCGACGCTGACAACGGACGTCCCCCAACCCGGTGACGGGTAACCGCACGACCGTCGAACTGACCGGCAGGGCCGGGGACACCAGTCCCCGGCCCTGCCCGTTGTTTGCCCGCGGCCCTACCCCGTTCGCACACCGCAGGCCGTAACATCGCCGCGTGCCAGGCGATCAGGTGCGGCCCGACGAGGCCGAGTCCCCGACCGGGGCCGTCCGCGCGCCCGAAGCGGGCCAGGTCAGCGACACAGCCGTGCTCACCGAGCAGGACCGGGTGCTGCCGTCGCGCTCCGAGTCGCTCGCCCGCTACGCCGCCACCCCGCTCGGCGGGCCGGTCGGCGCGCACGCCGCCATCGGCAGGCACTGGTTCTGGACGCCGCTGCGGGTCGCGCTGCTGCTCGCCGTCGTCGGCCTCGCCCTCGGCTGGTTCAGCAAGGCCGCCTGCGTGCAGCAGTACAACTCCGGCGACAAACTCGAACTGGACTGGCGCTCCGGCAGGCCGTACGTGGCCATGTGCTACTCCGACATCATCCCGCTCTACACCGCGGAACGGCTCGACCAGCCGGACACCTTCCCGTACAAGACGTTCTGGTACGACGACGAGGGCAAGCCGACCCAGCAGTTGCGGTACATGGAGTACCCGGTGCTCACCGGCATGTTCCAGTGGGTCAACGCCAAGCTCACCCACGGGTACCTGGAGATCGAGAAACAGGGCTGGCTGCCGACAGCGCTACCGGTGGTCGTCTACTTCACGATCAGCGCGCTGTGGTTGTCCGTGGCCTGGCTCATCACCATCTGGTTCACCGGCCGAACAGCGAGACACCGACCGTGGGACGCCGGGCTCATCGCCCTGTCCCCACTGGTCGCGGTGCACGCGTTCACCAACTTCGACACCCTCGCCACCGCGTTCGCCGCTGGCGCCCTCTTCGCCTGGTCCCGCAAACGCACCGGCTGGGCGGGCATCCTCATCGGCCTCGGCGCCGCCGCCAAGCTCTACCCCGCGTTCCTGCTCGGCCCGCTGCTCATCCTGTGCCTGCGCTCCGGCCGCGTGCGCGCCTGGTGGCAGACCACCGGCCTCGCCGTGTTCGCCTGGGGCATCAGCAACATCTGGCTGATCATCCCCGAGCAGTACCGCCAGGGCTGGTGGGAGTTCTTCCGCCGCAACGCCGAACGCGGCGCCGACCCCGACTCCATCTACAACGTCCTGCAGAAGTTCACCGGCTGGGACGGCTTCGACGGCATCGTCCCGTTCGGCGAGTCCCCGCACTGGCTCAACCTGGTCAGCGGCGCCCTGTTCGTGGCGTGCTGCCTCGGCATCGCCTTCGTCGGCCTGCACGCGGGCACCCGCCCCCGCGTCGCCCAACTGTGCTTCCTGGTGGTCGCCGCGTTCCTGCTGACCAACAAGGTGTGGAGCCCCCAGTACAGCCTGTGGCTGGTACCACTCGCCGCCCTCGCCATCCCGCGCTGGAAACTCCTCCTCGCCTGGATGACCGTCGACGCCCTCGTCTGGGCCCCCCGGATGATGTACTACCTCGGCGAGGACAACAAAGGCCTCCCCGAAGAGTGGTTCCTCGGCACCGTCGTCGCCCGCGACCTCGCCGTCATCGGCCTCTGCGTCCTCATCATCCACGAGATCTACCACCCCCACCTCGACCGCGTCCGCCGCTTCCCCGGCGACGACCCCGCGGGCGGCGTCCTCGAAGACGCCCCCGACAAGATCGTCATCACCCTCACCCCCAAATCCCCCACCCCACCCCCGGCGGAAACCCACGACAAGGAACCCGCCCCCGCATAGAACTCCGCCGACCTCCGACGGTTTCGGTAGCGCGCGAACAATCACGCGCCACCGAAACCCGCACATCAGCCCACTCGGCTGGCGACGTACTCCCGCTCAGCCCGCGCGAGGTCGGCCAATGCCCGCTCGGCGGTGTTCATCAGGGAGCGAAGTGCTGTCCCCTCGATGGTGAGGGTGCAGCCGTCCTGCTCCGTGCCGAAGGTGAACTCCACGTCATCGACGTTGTGGATCTTGTAGGTGATGTCGCAGCCTGCGCCGATCGTGGCGTAGACATCGACCATGGGGTTGCGGAGCAAGGGAATGCCTTCCGTTCGGGTGGACCCCGCGGTCCACCGCGGGGATACAAATAATCCAACCTTCGGGGATTAAGTCAGTCCAGGTTCGTTCCGCATCACACCCGCCACGTTCACGTCGCCGACCTGCGGGGTATCAGCACGATTCTCACTCGAAAGGGCGAGCAGCGGGCCCGCATTCCATTCACCCCGATCGAAGCGGAAAAGGCATCATTAAAGTGTCGTTTGCGCATCATAGAAATCGCCGCAGCCTGCACGATCAGCGTGGCCACATTGCCGCGATGTGCCACACTGGCGCTATGTCCGCAGGTAGAAGCAGGTTGGCTCAGGCCAGGGCGGCACATGGCTATACGCAGGAGAAATTCGCCGATGCTTTGGGCGTGACCCGCTTGACGGTGCAACGGTGGGAACATGGCCAGTTCTCCCCGCGCCCGGAGATGCGCGCCAAGATGGCGGCCCTGCTTAAGGTCACCGCAGCGGAGGCCAGTACCTGGTTCGGTGACCGCGAGCGGCCACACGTCATCTCACCTGCGCACGCCGAGGTGCCCGATGTTCCCCAAGAGCTGACCGAGCTGCGGGCGGCCGTCTTCGGCGGCGGTCCTCAACAGGCGCCGGTGGATCTTGGCAAGCTGGTCAACCGCGCCCACCAGCTGTACCAGCACGCCGACTACGACGGGGCCACCCGTGTGCTGACCAACCTCATCCCGAGGTTCAACAGCCAACAGGCCGGCGCGGGTCAGCGAGCTGCCGGGTACATCGCCGCCGCCAAGTTGGCGACGAAACTCGGGGACACGCACCTCGCCTGGGTAGCCGCCGACCGTGCCCACCAGGCGGCTCGCGAGGGTGGGAGCCCGGCGTTGGTCGGTGTCGCCCGGTACCAGGTCGCCGCCGCTTTGCACCGGAGCGGTGACGTCGACCAAGCCCGGGCCGTTGCCGCCGACGCGAGTGACGATCTTGCCCGGACTCGGGCGGTTGAGCCCCAACACCTGTCCGCACGCGGGTCGTTGCTGTTGCTGTCGGCTGTGTTGTCCGCTCGGCTCGACGAGCCCGGCGCGGCGCGGGCGTCGCTGGCGGAAGCGCGCGAGCTCGCCGGTGAGCTGGGGGCGGATGGGAACCACCTGTGGACCGGTTTCGGGCCGACCAACGTGGTCATCCACGAGCTGTCCGTCGCGGTCGAGTCAGGTGCCCATGACCGGGTCCGCGCTCTGGGAGACACGATCGACACCGATCTGATGCCCACCGGGTTGGTTTCCCGCCGCGCGCAGGTCCACCTCGACCTCGGCCGGGCAGCGGCCTCCACCAACACAGACGCTCTGGCGGTCTTGCACCTGCTTGAAGCGGAGCGGGTGGCGACCCAGTCGGTCTCGCGGAATGTGGTCGCCCGTCAACTGATCGCCACCCTGGTGTCGCGGGAACAGCGCAGCGCGACCCCGGGTCTCCGGGCCTTGGCGCGGCGTGTTGGGGTCATCCATGGCTGAGCGGGTGCTCTACCTGGTTGGTTGTGCGGCGCCGCCGGTGCGTGACCTGGGCACTTTCGTCGCTCTGCTGCAGGCTCGGGGTTGGGACGTGTGTGTCATCGCCACGCCCACTGCGGCCGGGTGGGTTGATGGCGACGCCCTTGCCGTGCAGACCGGGTACCCGGTGTTGAGCGCGGCGCGGCGTCCCGATGTAGTCGGTGGGTTGCCCAGGGCCGACGTGGTTGTCGTGGCGCCGGCTACGTTCAACACGGTCAACAAGTGGGCGGCGGGTATTTCGGACACGCTCGCTCTCGGCGTCCTCAACGAGGCCATCGGCCTGCGCCTGCCGGTGTATGTCGCCCCGTACGCGAAGGCCACCCTGGCCGCACATCCCGCGTTCGGCGAGAGCCTGACCAAGTTGGCCCGCTGGGGTGTGACCGTTCTCCCCAACGAACTCATCCGGCCTGTGGAAGGGCAGTCGTTCCGATGGGCTCGGCTGCTGGACAGCATCCCCGGGTGAAAGAAAGTGCCGGCTGTGCGCGAGATGCCGCCGGCGTGCCGCGGGGTGGAATATCTGGTGGCCGACCCCCGCTGTCCGAATGAGACACTGGCGGTTCGGGCGGTGAGTGATGGGATGATCGGAGGGGGACGTGGCGAGTCGGCGGGGCTTCATCTTTGGCTTCCTGGCCTATGTGACCTGGGGGTTCTTCCCCCTGTACTGGCCGTTGCTGGCGCCCGCCGGGCCGGTGGAGATCTTGGCGCACCGGATTTGCTGGTCACTGGCGGTGGTCGCGGTGATCGTGGCGGTGAGCAGGCGGTGGCGGCACCTCAGGGCGATCACGAAGGCGCAGTTCGGGTTCATCGCGGTGGGGGCGGTGACGATCGGGGCGAACTGGGGGATGTACATCTACGGGGTCAACAGCAACCAGGTCGTCGAGACCGCGCTCGGCTACTTCATCAACCCGCTGGTGACGATCGCGCTCGGGGTGCTGTTCATGGGGGAGCGGCTGCGGCCCGCGCAGTGGTTGGGGTTGGCGGTCGCGTTCGCGGCGGTGGTGGAGTTGACGTTCGACTACGGGCGGTTGCCGTGGATCGCGTTGACGTTGGCGTTCTCGTTCGGCACGTACGGGTTGATGAAGAAGAAGGCGAACGTCGGGTCGACCGAGGGCCTGGCGCTGGAGACGGCCATCCTCACCCCGGTCGCGTTCGGGTACCTCATGTTCGCGCCGAGCACGTTCGCCGATCACGGGTGGGGGCACGCCGCCCTCCTGGTCGGCACCGGGGTGGTCACGGCGATCCCGCTGCTGCTGTTCGGCGCCGCCGCGACGAAGGTGCCGATGACGACGCTCGGGTTGCTGCAGTACTTCGTGCCGATCATCCAGTTCGCCATCGGGCTGCTGATCTTCCACGAGCAGATGACCACGGCGCGGTGGGTCGGGTTCGGGCTGGTGTGGCTGGCGTTGCTCAGCATCACCGCCGAGTCGCTGATCAGCAGGCGGCGGACAACCACGAAAACTGCCCAGCCGGAGCCCGAACTGGTCTAGCGATCACGCACCCGGCGAACCATCTTCAGCCCGGACCACACCGCGTCGACCGCGCAGACCTTCACGTCGACCAGGCCGTGGTTGAGGGCGTACGACCGGACCACGCCGTCGTCCAGATCGGTCGGGACCTTCGACGCCTTCTTCGGCCACGCCACCCACAGCGCGCCGTTGACCGTCAACCGGGCAACTGCGGGCGCCCAGCCGCGCTCGAGGTCGGTCAGCCACGGGCAGAACAGCAAGATCACGTCGTACGGGTCGCGGCCCGCGCGCCGGTGGAAGTCGAAGCCGAGCTCGACCCCGTCCGGGACGCCGGTGACCAGCACCCGCGAGTCGGCCTTGACGCCGAGCTTCGCGGCGAGCGGTGTGCCGGAGTAGCCGGAGGTCACGCCCGCGACGGTAGGGCAGGCGCGAGTGGACTGTCCACAGTGTCCTTCGAACCGAGGAACGCGATGAACAGGCCGACCAGCAGGGCGGCCCGACCCCACACGCCGATCATCACCAGTTGCGCGGCGAACCCCTCGTAGATCCCGGACGGCTGCTTGGCGGCGATCTTGGCGAACCAGAGGAAGATCCCGATGCCCATGGCGGCGTCGGCGATGAAGTACGCGGTGATCCAACCCCAGCGCAGGTTGAGCAGCACGAACATCGGCACCAGCCACAGCGTGTACTGCGGCGAGTGCACCTTGTGGAACAGCAGGAACCCGCACAGCATGGCCGCCGACACCGCGATCCACGGGTAGCTGCCCTCGCGCTGGTAGCGGACCCAGCCGACCACGGCGGCGACGGCGAACCCGGTGAACACCAGCACCGGGGAGGCGACCCCGATGAAGTCGTGCACCGCCTTGTTCGACGGATCGGAGTCCGGGCGCAGCGCCCAGAACCAGATCGAGTTGGCGGTGATGTCGGCCTTGCGCTGCTCCTGGAACACGAACGACGCGAGCCAGCCGTCGAACCCGGCGATGGCGAACGGCAGGTTCACCAGGACCGCCGTACCGATCGCGGCCAGCGCCACCTTGACCATGCCCGCCACGTCGCGGACCTTGCCCACCGGCAGTTCCCGACCGCCGCGGCCGCCGGTGAGCACGTAGAGCATGAGTGGCAGCACGAAGATCGCCGGGTAGAGCTTGAACGCGAACCCGAGACCGAGGAACACCGCGCTCACCATGGCCCGGTGCACCAGCGGCCGGTCGACACCGCGCGCGCCCCAACCCCGGTGCACCACGTAGACTGCGGCGACCGCGCACGCCACGACCGGGAGCTCCCAGTTGTGGAACGCGTAGAGCACCAGCGGCGGTGACAGCGCCCAGATCAGCGCCCGCCACCGGGACAACCGGCCGAGCAGCCACGCGGTGGCCAACCCGAACGGCGCCATCAGCAGCGCGGAGAACAGCAGGAACCCGGCGTCGGTGTGCGCGAAGATCGCGCCCGCCCAGATCAGCAGGCCGGTCAGCACCGGGTACTCGACCGTGCCGCCGGTCAGCTCGCCGTCCTCGGTGATCCCGCCGTGCACGTACGGGAACACGTGCCGGTCGATGTCCCGGCCGATCCACAGGTACTGGATGTCCGAGTAGCAGACCTCGGCGTACTTGCGCTCGCCGAAATCGGGCTGGCTGCGGCCCCACTGGTCGAACTCGGGGCCGGTGCACCGGTTCTTGTTCACGAACCCGATCAGCAGGGTGATCCCGCAGAGCAGGACCAGCACCGCGAGCGCGCCCCGACCGAGCCGGGTCAGCACCGGTCGCCCCCGCTCGGGGTCACCGGTGGACGCGGCTGCGGTCACGCCCGCGGGCACCGTGCTCACCCGAGGGCCTCGCGCAGGAACGCGATGTCGGCGGCTTGGCCCTCGCTCGGCGTCTCGACCACGACCGGGGCGCCCGCGCCCGCGACGACCGCGACCAACTGGTCGGCGTCGATGGTGCCGGTGGCGATGTTGTCGTGCCGGTCGCGGGCGGAGTCGAACTCGTCGCGGGAGCTGTTGAGGTGCACCAGGTCGATCCGGCCGGTGATCGCCTTGACCCGGTCGACGATGCCGACCAGGTCCTCACCGGCGGCGAAGGCGTGGCAGGTGTCCAGGCAGAACCCGGCGCCGAACTCGGCGACGGTGTCCCAGAGCCGGGCGAGCATGTCGAACCGGCGGGCCATGGCGTTGTCGCCGCCCGCGGTGTTCTCGATCAGGATCGGCACCGCGAAGCCGCCGTCGGCGTGTTGCCGCTCGAAGAACTTGCGCCAGTTGTCCAGGCCGACCTGGGGGTCCTCGCCCTTGTTGACGTGGCCGCCGTGCACGACCAGCCCCTTGGCGCCGACCTTGGCGGCGGCGTCCGCGTGCTGGGTGATCAGCTTGCGGGACGGGATCCGGATCCGGTTGTTGGTCGAGGCCAGGTTGACCACGTAGGGCGAGTGCACGAACAGGGTGAGGTCGGTGGCCAGCAGTTCGTCGGTCCTGGGGTGCGGCTTGGGGGCCTTCCAGTCCTGCGGGTCGGCGAGGAAGAACTGCACCACCTCGGCGCCGCGTACGCGGGCCGCGGCGAGCGGGTCGTCATCGCGGACGTGGGCACCGATGCTCATGGCCGGAAAGGGTAGTCGTCGAGTCCGACCGTGGGACCCCTCGGTGGTCGGTCCGGTGGGCGCGGACCGGGGCGTTCTGCTCCAACCGGGCTAATGCGAAGCACTTTCGGGCAAAGACACCCGGTGAGCGTCACCATGTCGGGTTACAGTCGTTGTCTCCGAGTGAAGTTACTCATCGGTATCCGGAGGATCTTCATGCGACGGCGTGGCAAGACCGGGGTAGCCACCCTGGTGCTCGTGCTCAGCGGGACCACCGCGGCACTCCTGGCGGGCAGCGGTACGGCCGCGGCCGCCGAACCGATCGTGGTCGGCGACTGCGCGACCACGGTCCAAGGCGCCCCGGGCACCCCGATCTCACTCAGCCCGGCCGCCGTGCTGCGCCCGGTGCTCGACATCGTCAACGCCGTGCCGCTCCTGGGGCCGTCGCTCGCGGGTGGGGTCAGCGGCGCGGTGTCGTCCATGGGCAACATCCCGCTCGGCGCGATCCCCGCGGCGAACTCGACCATCCCGGGCGGAACCATCGCCGCCGCGGCGGTACCGCAGATCAAGAACGCGATCGGCAAGGTCCCGCTCATCGGATCCGTGCTCAACGGTGTCGTCTCCAGCGTGCAGAGCACGTTGACCGCGGGCTGCTCGATCACCGTCCAGGTCGTCAACGCGGCGACCGCGCCGGTCCAGGACGGCGCGAAGGCGGTCGCGGGCGCGGTCCAACAGGGCACCGCCGCGCTGCCGAACCTGGTCCCCGGCCTCATCCCGGGGACCCCGAACAAGCCGGGCACCAACCCGGGCACGACCCCCGGCAACCCGCAGACCCCCGGCGGCACTCCCGGCACGACCGGCAACCCCACGACCGGGCCGAACACGTCCGTGATCGGCGGGATCACCCCGGGCGGCCTGCCGCTCTACGGGTCCGGCCTGAGCTTCGGCCGCTCCCCGATGACCGACTACGCAGGCATCCCGTACGCCGAGGCCGGGCTGTTCTCCCCGTCGCCGGGTGTCCGGTACGGCGGATCGGTGCCCGGGTACGCGCCGCAGTTCGGCATCCTCGGCAGCGGCGACGCCAACGGGGTCCAAGCGGCCGGGCACGCGGAGGCGATGGACTCGCCCGGCGGTCGCGGCATCGAACTCCCCGTGCTGCTCGCGGTCTTCGCGCTGTCCGGCGTGACGGCGGCGCTCGTGCGGACCTGGGTGCTGCGCCGGACCCCGGCCTGACCCGAACTCGCGGTCCCGCGCAGGGGCCGGAAAGTCCGACTGTTACCCTTCTGCGGCAAGACCCTCCTGCCACGGAACGTCCGTGGCCGCCGAGCCCACAGGAGGTGAGTGGTCTTCATGCGTCATTACGAGGTCATGGTCATCCTCGACCCCACACTCGACGAGCGCACCGTCGCACCGTCGCTCGACACGTTCCTCAACGTCATCCGCACTTCGGGCGGGAACGTGGAGAAGGTCGACATCTGGGGCAAGCGCCGCCTCTCGTTCGAGATCAAGAAGCACAGCGAGGGCATCTACGCGGTGCTCGACGTCAACGCCGAGCCCGCCGCGGTCAAGGAGCTCGACCGCCAACTGTCGCTGCAGGAGTCCGTTCTGCGGACCAAGGTCATGCGGCGCGAGACGGCCTGAGCATGGCAGGGGACACGATCATCACGGTCGTCGGCAACCTGACCGCTGACCCGGAACTGCGGTTCACCCCGTCCGGTGCCGCCGTCGCCAGCTTCACCGTGGCGTCCACCCCGCGCACCTTCGACCGCCAGAGCGGCGAGTGGAAGGACGGCGAGGCGCTGTTCCTGCGCTGCAACATCTGGCGGCAGGCGGCGGAGAACGTCGCCGAGTCGCTGACCCGCGGCTCCCGCGTGCTGGTCACCGGGCGGCTCAAGCAGCGGTCCTTCGAAACCCGCGAGGGTGAGAAGCGCACCGTCATGGAGCTCGAGGTCGACGAGGTCGGCCCGTCCCTGCGGTACGCCACCGCGAAGGTCAACAAGGTCAGCCGGGGCACCGGCGGCGAAGGTGGCGGCTTCGGCGGTGGCGGCGGAAGTCGCGGCGGCAGCGGCGGCGGGGGCTACAACGGCCCGTCCGCGCCGCCGGACGACCCGTGGGGTTCGGCACCGCCCGCAGGCGGCGGTGGCGGCTTCAACGACGAACCGCCGTTCTGACCGGGTAGCAGCGCACCCAACCCCAGACGCTTTCTCGACATACCACTCAGGAGTTTCCCCGTGGCCAAGCCACCGATTCGCAAGCCGAAGAAGAAGGTCTGCGTGTTCTGCAAGGACGCGAAGAAAGAGCGTCCGGTGAACATCGACTACAAGGACACCACGCTGCTGCGCAAGTACATCTCCGACCGCGGCAAGATCCGCGCGCGTCGGGTGACCGGCAACTGCAGCCAGCACCAGCGCGACGTCGCCATCGCGGTCAAGAACGCCCGCGAGGTCGCCCTGCTCCCGTACACCTCGACCGCCCGCTGACCAGGAGGGGACGATCATGAAGCTCATCCTCACCACCGATGTCAGCGGACTCGGCGGCCCCGGTGACCTCGTCGAGGTCAAGGACGGCTACGGCCGCAACTATCTGCTGCCCCGCGGCTTCGCCATCCTGGCCACCCGCGGCGCGGAGAAGCAGGTCCAGGTCATCCGCCGGGCGCAGGAGGCCAGCCGGATCCGCAACCTCGACCACGCCAAGGAGGTCAAGGCCGCGCTGTCCGCGCTGGGCACCGTCCCGCTGAAGGCCAAGGCCGCCTCGGGCTCGGGCAAGCTGTTCGGCTCGATCACCACCGCCGACGTCGTCGCCGCGGTCAAGGCCGCCGGTGGCCCGGTGCTCGACAAGCGCGCCGTCGAGCTGTCCGGCCACATCAAGACGGTGGGCAAGCACTCGGTCAGCGTGCGCCTGCACCCCGACGTCACCGCCGCGTTCACGGTGCACGTCGCCGCCACGAGCTGAGACCCGCTCGACTCCCGCAACCGCCCCGCTCGGTCACGCTGAGTGGGGCGGTTGCGTCTGCTCAGTTGTCCACAGGCTGAGCCGCACCCGAGCGAGCGACCGGTCTCGCGACACGCCGAAAAGCGACAACAGCGCGACACGCCGGGCAACGTCCCGGGCAATTTCTCCACAGCCTGTCCACAGGCCCTGACCTGGGGTTCTTTCCACAGCACGGACACCTGTCCCCAGGTTGTCCACAGCCCGCCGGGTAGCTGTGCCCAGTGGTTCGCGCTCATCCCCAGGTTGTCCACAGGTGCATCCCCAGCGTGGTTTGCAAGCCGCCGATCAGGGGTCCTAGCGTCGCCTGGCGACATCGGCGCGGCGGGTCGATCACCACCCGAATGTCGTACCGAGCACCTATCGTCTGACCCACCCACCCGTGGCGGACCCGGGGCTCGCGGCTTGTCGGCAGTGACGTTCGTTCGAAGTGCGACGTTCGTTCGAAGTGCAGAGGAGGGGCAGTCAGTGGCGCTCGCCAACGACCTCTCGGTGCCGCCGGAACCCGGCGACTTCGGCATGGACCGCAAGCCCCCGCAGGACCTGCCCGCCGAACAGAGCGTGCTCGGCGGCATGATGCTGTCCAAGGACGCCATCGCCGACGTGGTCGAGGTGCTCCGCCCCGGCGACTTCTACAAGCCCGGCCACCAGATCGTCTACGACACGATCCTCGACCTGTACGGCCGCGGCGAGCCCGCCGACCCGATCACCGTGTCCGCCGAATTGGAACGGCGCGGCGAACTGCGCAAGGTCGGCGGCGCCAACTACCTGCACACACTCATCTCGTTCGTGCCCACCGCCGCCAACGCGGGCTACTACGCCGAGATCGTCGCCGAGAAGGCGACGCTGCGCAGGCTGGTCGAGGCGGGCACCCGCATCGTGCAACTGGGCTACCAGGGCGCGGAGGGCGCCGACGTCACCGAGATCGTCGACCGCGCGCAGGCGTCCATCTACGAGGTCACCGAGCGCAGCACGAGCGAGGACTACATCGCGCTCGAGGAACTGCTGCAGCCCACCATGGACGAGATCGACGCCATCGCCTCCCGCGGCGGCATCTCCCAGGGCATCCCCACCGGCTTCGCCGACCTCGACGAGATCACCAACGGCCTGCACCCCGGCCAGATGATCATCGTCGCGGCCCGCCCCGGCGTCGGCAAGTCCACCCTGGGCCTCGACTTCGCCCGCTCCTGCTCCATCAAGCACGGCATGAGCAGCGTCATCTTCTCCCTGGAGATGAGCCGCACCGAGATCGTCATGCGCATGCTCTCCGCCGAGGCCAAGATCCGCCTCGGCGACATGCGCGGCGGCCGGATGACCGACGACGACTGGACCCGCCTCGCCCGCCGGATGAGCGAGATCAGCGAGGCCCCCATGTTCATCGACGACTCACCGAACATGACCATGATGGAGATCCGCGCCAAGGCGCGGCGGCTCAAGCAGCGGCACGACCTGAAGCTCGTCGTCGTCGACTACATGCAGTTGATGACCTCCGGCAAGCGCGTCGAGTCCCGCCAGCAGGAGGTCTCCGAGTTCTCCCGGCAGCTCAAGCTGCTGGCCAAGGAGATCGAGGTCCCGGTCATCGCCATCAGCCAGCTCAACCGCGGCCCCGAGCAACGCACCGACAAACGCCCCATGCTCTCCGACCTGCGCGAGTCCGGCTCCCTGGAACAGGACGCCGACATGGTCATCCTCATCAACCGCCCCGACGCCTGGGAACGCGACGACCCCCGCGCGGGGGAAGCCGACCTCATCCTCGCCAAACACCGCGCAGGCCCCACCGCCACCGTCGTCGTCGCCCACCAACTCCACTACAGCCGCTTCGCCGACCTCGCCCAGGGCTAGCGACCGCGCGCCGCGCGGTACGAGTCGACGAACGTGTCGAGCAAGGTGGCGAATCGGACGCGGTCTGCCGCGGACCAGGACTCCATGGCCTGACCGAAGGCGGCGCGGCGTTTCTCGTGGACGGCCTCGGCGTGGGCGAGGCCCGCGGGGGTGAGGGACAGCACGACTCGACGGCCGTCGGTCTGGTCGGCGCCGCGGGTGACGGCCCCCTCGGTGACGGCGTGGGCGACGAGCCTGCTGGCGCGGGGTTGGTCGACGGCGAGTGCCGCCGCGATCTCGGTGACCGTGCTCGGTCCCAGTTCCTCCAGCGCGTCGACCACCAGGGTGACGGTCGGGTCGTGCCCGCCCGCCAGCGTTCGGCGGGTTTGCAGGCGGCGGATGGTGACCATCGCGCGTTCGACCGTTGCCACGGGGTCCATGCATGTAATCTTACAAGTACTTGTCGGATTACATACACAGGAGCGGCCGTGAAGCCGATCGGGTACTGGGTGAAGGAGTTGGACCGGCGCTTGGAGGAGCGGTTCGAGCAGGAACTCGGGGACGTGTCGCGGCGGGAGTGGCAGGTGCTCAACGCGCTGCCGGACGATCCCGTCGACCTGCTCGCACCGTTCTCGGGTACGCCGGAAGCGGTCGAGAGGTTGCGCGCGCGGGGGTGGGTGTCGGGTCGCGAACTCACCGAGGACGGCGCGACGGCGAAGGCCGAGATCGCGGCGAAGGTCACCCGGCTCCGCGCGTCGGTCACCACCGGGATCGGCGATGACGAGTACCTCGCCACGGTGAGAGTCCTGGAGCGGATGGTGCACAACCTGGGCGGGTGACCGAGGCTGGGAATAACCGACCCCACCGGTAGCGTCGTGCTAGGTTGTTCAATATTCAACCAAGAGGTGGGACATGACCGCACAGCCCGTGCTCTACCTGAGCCACGGCGCCCCGCCGTTGGCCGATGACGCGTTGTGGACCGAACAGCTCGCGCGGTGGTCGACCGGGTTGGCGCGGCCTGCGGCGATCCTGATCGTGTCCGCGCACTGGGAGGAAGCGCCGCTGGCGATCGGGGCGACGGAGACGGTGCCGTTGACCTACGACTTCTGGGGGTTCCCGGAGCGCTACTACCAGGTGCGCTACCCCGCGCCCGGTGCGCCGGAGTTGGCGGCCAAGGTGCGGAAGTTGCTGCGCGGCAAGGGAACCCCGGTGCAGGACGAACCCGCGCGCGGGTTGGACCACGGCGCGTACGTGCCGCTGGTCGAGATGTTCCCCGATGCCGACGTCCCGGTGTTGCAGATCTCGATGCCGACCCTGGACCCGGCGACGTTGCTGGAGATCGGCCGGAAGCTCGCGCCGTTGCGCGACGAAGGGGTGCTGATCATCGGGAGCGGCTTCTTCACGCACAACCTGTCCGGCCTGAGCATGAGCCGCGACCCCGGCCACACCCCGCCCGCCTGGTCCAGCGAGTTCGACGACTGGGGCGACCGGGCCATCGCCGAGCACGACCTGGACGCGTTGGTCGACTTCCAGCGCAAGGCGCCCGCGGCCCGGCTGGCGCACCCGAGGACCGAGCACTTCGCGCCGCTGTTCGTCGCGCTGGGGGCCACTGTGGACAGTCCGGGGGAGCAGCGGGCGGTGATCGACGGCTTCTGGTACGGCCTGTCCAAGCGGTCCTGGCAGTTCGGCTGAGAAAACGGGACTGGCCCGGGGGGAGTCCCCGGGCCAGTCCACTTCGGACGCGGATCAGTGGAACAGGTTCCGCAGCTGCGACTGGGTGTCGCTCAGCGACGACACGGCGGGCAGCGCGGAGTGCGTGTCCAGGCCGGACAGCGCGGGGGTGTGCACCGGGAGCGCCGAACCGTTCACCGGCAGCCCGTTCACCGGCAGCCCGTTGACCGGGAGACCGTTGACCGGGAGACCGTTGACGGGGAGAGCGTTGACCGGCAGCCCGTTCACCGGCAGCGAGGAGCCGCCGACCGGCAGGTGCGGCAGCGCCGGGGCCTGGAACAGGTTGCCGGAGAAGGCACCGCTCAGGCCGTCGGTGGGCAGGTTCGAGCGACCCGCGGCGGGCGGGGTGACGTGCACCGGCAGGCCGCCGGTCAGCCCGTCGGTGGGCAGGCCACCGATCACGTTGCCGCCGGGCAGGCCACCGCCGAGCAGACCCGCCACCGGCAGGCCATCGACCAGGCTCGCGCCGGGCAGGCCGCCGCCGGTGAGGCCACCGGTCAGGCCGCTGGTCGGCAGGGTGCCGCTGGTGGGCAGGGCGTGGGTCAGCGTGCCGGTGGACAGGCCGCCGAGCGGGCTGCCCATGGCCGAGCGCTGGGTGGGCAGGCCGCCGAAGATCCCGTTGAACGGCAGCTCGGTGGCCTCGAGGCCACCGACGGTGGGCAGCCGCAGCGGGGTCTCGTCGGTGACGCTTGTGTCACCGATGTGCGCGGTGTTGACCTGCTTGGCGGCGGCGACGGCGTTCGCCGCCACCTCGACCGGCACGTTGTAGACCGGGGCGTTGGCGTTGGTGGGCGCGGTGAGGTGGATGCCGTTGAGGCTGCCGCCCTGACCGCTGGTGGTGGAGTGGCCGCCGACCTGGCCGGTGGTGTTGTTGTCCGAGATGCCGAAGGCGTGGCTGCCGACCGCGGACACCGCGTCGCCGTGCGGCTGGACGAAGGCGCCCGCCGGGACGTCGGCGAGGGTGCCGGAGAGGAACCCGTAATCGCCGTTGGTGGTCAGGTCGCCACCGGAGTTGGCGGTGCTCGACGAGGTCGAGTTGGCCTTGTTGTCCCCGGCGACACCGGAGACCGCTGCGCCGAACGCCTGGACGACCGGGCCCGCCTGGGCACCGACGATGTTGCCGGAGATCGAACCGCGCTGGCCGCTGGTGGTGGCCTTGTCGCCCGCGGTGGTGGTGACGGTGTTGTCGGCGCCCGCGATGTTCTTGCCCGCGACGGCGATCGAGTCGCCGAAGGGCTGCAGCGCACCGGCGACCGGCACCGTCGCGATGTTGCCCGCGAGGCTGCCGTCCTTGCCGTCGGTGGTCGCGATGCCGCCGGTGGCGATGTCGGAGACGTTGCTGCCCTTGGCGTTGCCGTGGCCGCCGACGGTGCCGCCGATGCCGAACGCCTGGATCGGCAGGGCCGCCGGGCTCTGCACGATGTTGCCGGAGGCGGTGCCGCCGGTGGCCGAGGCCTTCGAGTCGCTGCCCGCGATGATCTGGTTCTCCAGCGCGGTGTCCGACGTGGTGTTGGCGACCGCGCCGACCCCGTTGCCGAACGCCTGGATGGGCGCCGCGATCGGGGTGTTGACCAGGTTGGCCGCGCCGACCGCGTTGTCGTCGGCCGTGTTGGCGTCGCCGCCCGCGCTGGAGAACTTGGTCTCGGTGGCGGTGATGTCGGAGTTGCCGCCCGCGCCGATGCCGTTGCTGATCAGCTCGGTGGGCACGGTGACCGGGATCTGGCCGCCGTTGCCGCCGCCGACGGAGTCGTCGCCGCTGGTGCCCGCGTCGCCGCCCGCGTTGGTGGTGGTGATGTTCTCGCAGGCGATGGTGGAGTTGCCACCGATGACGCCGCCGTTGGCGCAGGAATCGATCGGCGCCGAGATCGGGTTGTTGACCAGGGTGCCGGAGAGCACGCCCTGCTCGCCGCGGGTGATCGCGGTGCCGCCGACGCCGGTGTCGATCACGTTGTTCTGGTCGGTGGTGGCGTTGCCGATCACGCCTGCCGCGTTGCCGATGGCCGAGACCGGGGCAGCGGTGGAGGTGGCGCCGATCGCGCCGCCGAGCACCGAGTCGGTGCCGTTGGAGCGGTTGCCGCCGCCCGCGACGGACACCAGGTCCGAGGCGCAGGTGGTGTGCGACTGGCCGACGACGACCGACGAGGTGCAGTCGGCGGTGGTGGGCGCGGTGATGGCGGGCTGCACGATGTTGCCGCCGCCGGTGGAGTCGACGCCGTTGGTGTGCACGTACACCGGGTTGCCGCCGAGGTCGGGGCTCTGCGCGCCGGACTGGGCGGTGGTGGAGTTGACCGAGTTGGCGGTGGCCTTGCCGAGCACGCCGAGACCGGTGCCGGTGCCGCGGACCGGGGCGGTCAGCGGGACGACGGCGCCGTTGCCGCCGAGGGTGGAGTCCTCGCCGTCGGTCTTGATGACGCCACCGGCCAGGCTGTCGGAGCTGGTGGTGGAGTCCGAGTCGGCCTTGCCGCCGACGGTGACCGCGTTGCCGTTGAGCTGGACCGGGCTCGCGCCCTGGGCGCCGACGACGTTGCCGGACAGCGTGCCGTCCGCACCGGTGGTGGTGATGTCGCCGTCGGCGTGCGCGGTCTGGTCGGCGGTGTTGTGCGTGGTGGCGTCGCCCAGGATGCTGGCGGCGTTGCCGGTCACCTGGACCGGGGCGGCGTAGTCGAGGTTGACGACGTTGCCCGCGATCGCGCGGTCCTCGCCGGTCGTGCTGACCGGGCGGGAGATGTTGGTGGTCTGGGTCGAGTTGTTGGTGACCGACGAGTCGCCGCCGAGGGCGATCGCGTTGCCGGACACGTCGACCGGGACGGTGACGCCGCTGACGATCTTGTTGGCGCGCAGCGGGGCGTTGTTGCCGGTGAGCAGCTTCTCCGAGGCCGAGTCGGCCAGCGGGGCGACCAGCGTGCCACCCGGGACGGCCTTGAGGACCTCGCGGGGGCTGGTGGAGATGGTGCGGTTGACGTCCGGCAGGCGCTTGTCGCCCAGCACGGTGCCGATCGCGTTGTTCTGCACCCTTGCGTCGACGACGACCTTCGTGTCCAACGCGGGCGCGGGGGTGTCCGGGTTGACGTTGTCATCGGCGGAGGCGATTCCGGTGCCCAGCATGAGCAAGCCACCGGTGACCAGCGCGGTCTGGAATCCGCGCTTAGCCCAGGTCTGCATGGTTCTCCTTCATGGGTTGAACAGGCACGGGTGACCACGACGCCGGGCGCGTCGGGAGGCGGGTGGTCACCCGGGATTTCGGCGAGAGGTACTGGCTCAAGGCGCGGCCTCGGCCCCGCGGACGTGGGCGCTGGACCTGGGGAGCGCTGGGCTCCCCGGCCGCGCCGCGGATCAGTCGGGGGTGACGCCGGGCTGTGCGGCGACCGCCGCGACAACCACGACCGGGGTCGCGCGGTGCGCGAGTGCCGGGGTGGTGTCGGAATCGGCCGGGGTGACGGCCACCAGGCCGTGACCGAGGGCGTCCGCCGCGCCTGCGCCGGTGGTGTTCACCGGGCCTGCGGGAGCGGGCATGCTCAACGGCGCCAGCGGGCTGGGGCCGGTGGGTCGGGTGGGGTTCGGCCGGTCGGCCCGCGCGTCGGCGGTCTCGGGGGAGCCGCGCTGGGACAGGCCGGTGCCCGCGGCGCGCCGGGTGGCGCCCGCCGGGTGCCGGTCGGCGACCTGGGCGGCCGGGGCCGCGCTGGTCGCGGCCGGGTCGGCCTGCGTGACGTCGGGAGATCCGGGCGCCGGGTCCGCGAGCGGCCCGGTCGGCCCGGCCGCGGGGGCGACCTGGTGGCTGGTGCCGCGGCCTGCCGACCCGCCGAGCGGCAGGTCGAGCCGGACGGGGCGCAGTTGCCTGGCCAGGTCACGGCCGAACTGGTCGACGGCCTGGGTGGCCTGGGTGGCCGTCCGGGTCGCCTGGTGGCTCACCTCGGTCACCCGGGTGGCGTCGACCGGTTCGCCGACGAGCGTGCCCACCCGGTCGGTCAGCCCGACCAGGGCGGTCTTGACGTCGACGAGGGCGGGGGCGTCGGGGGCGGCGTCCACCACCGACCGCAGATCGTGCTGCAGGTCGGTGGCGACATCGGCGCTCGCGGTGGCGGTGGCGAAAGCCCACGCCGCCGCGGTACCCGCGAGGGTGCCACCGAGGACGAGCAGGGCACGGGAGAGGACGCGCCGCGTCGCGGTCGCCTCTCTCGTCTGCACGTCGTCGTGGCCGCTCATCGCTTGTCCCGGGTCGCCCTTCCGATCCGTGTGCACGGCGGGTCCGCCGTGCAGCGAAAACACTCGCACCCGAGCGGGTCGTTATGCACGCGTGACTCAGGATGCCCACCGGATCGTGTGACGAACACAGAGTGTTTCCACAGATCACGCTCAGCGACTATCACTGGTGATCGCGGGTTTCCGCCCCGAGCTGTCCACAGGGTCGAACCGAGCGGAACTCAGTCCCGCTTCAGCACCCGGGTCGCTCCGGCGGCCGCCGTGGTGGCCAGGATCCAGCCGACCGCGATCAGCACCCCCGAGATCCACTGGGACGCGCCGACCATCCGCCACTTGTTGTCCTGCCCCAGGTCGACGATGGGCAGCAGCAGGTCGGTGGACAGCAGCGGCGGGTTCCACACCGGGTTCACGTCGTTGTCGAGCTTCTGCATGGTGTGCGTGCTGAACCAGAGCGTGCCGAGGATCCAGAACAGCGCGAGCCAGATCATCGCCAGCCACGGCCGGTACCCGAAGCCGACGGTGATCTCCTGCAGCCGCCCCCAGAACCGGCCTGCCCAGTGGAGTTCGGCGTACCGGCGGCGCTGCCGTTCGAGGTGGACCTGTCGCGCCAGTTCCTCCTGTCCGCCTTCGGAGTAGACGGCGGCCAGTCGCTCGTAGGGGCCGGGCGCGAAGTCGGGTTGAACCTCCCGCAGCCACTGCAGCCGCGTTTTGACAGTTACCTCTGGCACCGCGGTGAGTGCGGTAAAGGTGAAATCCTCCAGTTCCACACCACCGTGCGCCGCCCACAGCCCGGGGCCGTCGAACACCGACACCGCCGACGCGCGGGTGAGGATCACCGCGCCGCGCGGCGGTCGCCGTTCGGGGAAGATCAGCACCAACTCCTGCGCAGTGAGCCCGTACGCGGAGAACACCTTGTCCGCGACGGGGTCCGCGGGTCTGGTCCGCCCACCGAGCCGGGCCCCCGCGAAGGTGGCCATCTTGCCCACCTCGACGAGCCGCACCCGTACACCGCCGATGGCGCGGAACCCGTGGCTGCACAGCAGGTCTTTGCCGATGGTCGCGACGCGCGCGTCCAGCGAGGGCTTGACCGTGCCGTCCGGGCGTAATCGCGGCTTGGTGAGGTGCGCGCCGGAGCAGTCGAGGCTGGAACCGATGTTGGCGTTCTGCAGCCGGATCGACCCCGCCGCGCGGATCTTGCGCAGGAACAGGGTGCCGCCGACGCGCAGCCGGTCGGCGAACAGCACGTCAACACCCGGCCCGCGCAACCGTGCCCGGGACAGGCTCGCGCTGCCGTGCACGTGCGCGTCGACCAACCGGACCTGGCCATAAGCGCGCAGCGCGGTCCGCGGGTCGCCGTCGGTGCCACCCACCCCGGTCTGCGCGCCGCGGGCCTCGACGTCGCCGAGCACCTCGACCCCGTCGGCGACCAGGGCCACCGACACCCGGCCGACGTCGCGGCCCTCGGCGAACGCCCGCGCCATGTCCTGGACGGCCGAGCGGCGGCCGAGGGTCGCCCCGGACAGCAGCAGGTGACCGCCGATCTTGGCGCCGCGCAGGCCGACGGTGCCGCCCGCGGTGAACCCGCTGTCGAGCTTCAGGTCGCCGTCCACCCGCAGCCGGTCGGCGTCGAGGACGTAGTGGTTGTCGACCGTGCCCCTGGGCAGCACGCGCACCTGGCCGTCGCCGTCACGGGCGTCGTGCAGCCGCGCGCCGGAGAACACCGCGTCACCGCCGATGCGCGCGCCCGAGAGGATCACCGTGCCCGCCACGTCGAACTGGCCGCCGCCGGTGTCGCACAGCATGTTGCCCACGATGACAAGACCGCTCGCCTCCAGCGCGGTCCCCGACGGGTGCGCCAGCCGGGCGCCGGTGAGGTGGACGCTGCCGCCGACGTGCGCGCCACGCAGCCGCAGTTCGCCGAACACGCGCAGCGCGACCGCCTGGATCGACCCGGAGACCCGCAGCCGGGCGCCGAGCAGCGCCGCCGCCCCCGCGTTGCGCAGCACCGCCCCGGCCAGCCGCAGCGTCCCCTCGACAGTGGCGTCGGTCAGGTCCAGCACCCCTGAACAGGTGTAGCCGGACTCCAACAGCAGATCGCTGCCCACCCGCACGTTCCGCGCGAACAGTCCGGGCATCCGGCAGCCGCGCAGGCTGAGCGCGACCAGCCGGGCCATCCGCAGCACCGGGGCGTGCTCGAACTCGCACCGCTGCAGCGTGATGACCGGGTCGACGGTGCGGCCCTCCAGGTCGAACCGGCCGGTGACGTGCGCGTTGTCCAACCGCAGCGCGGGCATCGCGCCCTGCCCGAGCGGGTAGGCGCCGACCAGCAGCGCGGCCAGCACCGGGCCGCGGACCCGTCGGTCGGCGCGGCCCGCCAGGTCCAGCCGGGCACCGTCGCGGAAGGACTCGAGGACCGCCCGTTCGGTGTCGGTGAGCTCGTCCGGCGGCACGTAGGCGGTCACGAGCCATATCACATCAGACAAGTTGTTCACCGCGGACCGGTTCGACCGATTACCGTGATCCGCGATGAGCAGAAACCGCGTCGCGGGCCTCAAGCACCGCACTACGCTCCCCGCCAACGACGTCACCCCGCTGGTGCCCAAGGGGCTCCGGGTCAGCGCCGCGCTGTCCTGGCGCTTCCTGGTGATCATCGGCGCGCTGTACGTGGTCCTCTGGCTGTTGGACTACTTCGCGGCCGCCGTCATCCCGGTGGCGATCGCCTTACTGCTCGCGGCGCTGATGGCCCCGGGGGTCGGCAAGCTGGTCGAGTGGCGGGTACCGCGCTCGCTGGCCACCGCGATAGTGCTGATCGGCGGCCTGGCCGTGGTCGGCGGTGTGCTCACCTTCGTGATCACCGAGTTCACCAGCGGCCTGCCCCAGTTGCAGACCCAGGTGAACAGCAGCCTCGACACGATCCAGACCTGGCTGTCCACCGGGCCGCTGCACCTGCGCGCGGACCAGATCCACTCGTTCCTGCAGAACGTGATCGACACGATCAAGAGCAACCAGGCGGCGATCACCTCGGGCGCGATCACCACGGCCGCGACCATCGGCGAGGTGCTGACCGGGTTGCTGCTGACCCTGTTCATCCTGATCTTCTTCCTCTTCGACGGGGCCGGGATCTGGCGGTTCGTGGTGCGCGGGGTGCCCGGTCCGGTCCGCGACCGGGTCGACGTGGCCGGTCGGCGCGGGTTCTCGTCGCTGGTCAGTTACGTGCGGGCCACAGCGGCGGTCGCGGTGTTCGACGCGGTCTTCATCGGCATCGGACTGTGGATCATCGGGGTGCCGCTGGTGGTGCCGCTGGCCGCGCTGGTGTTCCTCACCGCGTTCATCCCGATCATCGGGGCGCTGGTGGCGGGCACCGTGGCGGTGTTGATCGCGCTGGTGGCCAACGGGTTCGTCTCGGCGCTGCTGGTGCTCGCGGTGCTGGTCCTGATCATGCAGATCGAGAGCCACGTGCTGCAGCCGTGGCTGCTCGGCCGCGCGGTGAAGCTGCACCCGCTGGCCGTGGTGCTGGCCATCGCCGTCGGCCTGATCGCGGCGGGCATCGCCGGGGCGCTGCTGTCGGTGCCGCTGCTGGCCGTGCTCAACGCCGGGATCCGGTCGCTGCTGCACGAGGGCGGCACCGATCCGGACGAGGTGGACGTGCTCGACGACGCCTCGTCCCAACCCAACGTCACCGAGGACGACGAGGCGGGCGACCAGCCGGAGCCGGGGCGAGTGTGATCCGGCAGCCGGGGCGGGCGGTCCGCAAGGACGCGCTCAAGCCGCTCTGGCGGGCCTCGGTGCTGCTTCGGGTCATCACGTTGCTGTTCGCGGCGGGGGTGGTGGCCGCGCACTCGGGGCAGTACGCGGACGACGCGCTGGCCTGGGTGGCGGTCGGGGTGATGGCGGTGTGGACCGTCGTCACCTCTTACTACTACCTGGGCCGCGCCAGGGTCGCGCTCTGGTTCACCGTGGTCGACTTGGCGCTGTGCTGCGCGGTGATGTGCCTGTCCCGGCTCGTGCTGACCCACCGGCAGTTGACCGTGGACGACGTGCCGCTCATCCCCACCGTGTGGGTGACAGCCGTGGTCGCGGTCGGCGCGGTCCGATCCGGCATGGTCGGCGGCACGGTGTTCGGCGCGGTCGTCGCCGCCTTCAACTACGGGGTGCGCGGCTACGTCGACACCGACCTGACCAGGGACCTGGTGCTGCTGGTCGGGGTCGGGTTCGTGGTGGGGTTGGCGTCGTCGACGTCGAAGCAGTCGGCCGAGCGGCTGGCGATGGCGATGCGGGCCGAGGCGGCGACCGCCGAGCGGGAGCGGCTGGCCAGGACCATCCACGACAGCGTGCTGCAGGTGCTGGCCCGGGTCCGCAAGCGCGGCCGGGAGCTGGGTGGGGAGGCCGCCGAGCTGGCCGAGTTGGCGGGCAGGCAGGAGGTGGCGCTGCGCGCGCTGGTCGCCGCCGCGCCGCTGGAGTCCAACGGCAGCGGTCAGGCCGACCTGCGGCCGCGGCTGCAGGTCCTGGCCACCGACCGGTACCAGGTGTCGGTGCCCGGGACACCGGTGACCGTCCCCGAGTCGGCCGCGACCGAGCTGGCCTACCTGGTGCGGGAGGCGCTGGAGAACGTCGACCGGCACGCCGGTCCGACCGCGCGCGCCTGGGTGCTGCTGGAGGACCTCGGCCAGGAAGTGGTGGTCAGCGTCCGCGACGACGGCGTCGGCATCCCGGCGGGACGGCTGGCGGCGGCCGAGGAACAGGGGCGGCTCGGGGTGGCCCGGTCCATCCGGGGTCGGGTGGCCGAACTGGGCGGCACGGTCACCCTGGAGACCGCACCCGCGCAGGGCACCGAGTGGGAGATCCGGCTGCCGTACCCGGGGAGGTCGTGTGGCTGAGCGGGCGATCTCGGTGATGGTCGTCGACGACCACCCGATCTGGCGCGACGGAGTGGCCCGCGACCTGGCCGAACGCGGGTTCGACGTGCGGGCGACGGCCGGGGACGCGCCCTCGGCGGTGCGGATCGCCCGCGCGGTGCGGCCCGATGTGGTGCTGATGGACCTGAACCTGGGCACCGGTTCCGGCGTGGACGCGACCCGCGAGATCACCGGCGAGTTAGCCGGCACGCGCGTGTTGGTGTTGTCCGCCAGCGGCGAGCACAACGACGTGTTGGAAGCCGTGAAGGCAGGAGCCTTCGGTTACCTCGTCAAGTCCGCGTCCGCGGAGGAGTTGGACGACGCTGTTACCCGTACCGCCACAGGTGACGCCGTCTTCACCGCGGGCCTGGCCGGGCTGGTCCTCGGCGAGTACCGGCGGATGGCGGCAGGCCCGGCGGACCCGGCGACCCCCCAGCTCACCGACCGCGAGACCGACGTCCTGCGGCTGGTCGCGAAGGGGCTGACCGCCCGCCAGATAGCCGATCGACTCGTCCTGTCGCACCGCACGGTGGAGAACCACGTGCAGTCCACGCTGCGCAAACTGCAGTTGCACAACCGGGTCGAACTGGCCAGGTACGCCATCGAACACGGGCTGGACGCCGACCCGCCGCAGTAGCCTGGACCGGTGAGCACCGAACCGATCAACCCGCGAGACCTGCGGGTCTCCGACGCCGAACGGGAGCACGTCGTCGGCATCCTGCAGAAGGCCATCGGCCAGGGGATGCTCAGCCTCGACGAGTTCACCGCCCGCACCGACACCGCGCTGGCCGCCAAGACCCGGGTCGAGCTCAACGTCGTCCTGGTCGACCTGGCGGGCGTGGTCAACCGCGAACCCGGTAGCCCCACCGCGATGCCGCCGCAAGAGTTCCGCGCCGTCATGTCCTCGATCAAGCGCGAGGGGGTGTGGACCGTCCCGCGCGAGATGGCCGTGCACAACCGGATGGGCTCCAGCGAGTTCGACTTCACCGAGGCCGTCATCAACCACGCCGAGGTGCACATCCGGCTGGAGGTCCTCGGCGGTTCGGTCGAAATGCTGCTCCCCGACGGCGCGGGCTGCGTGAGCGACGAGGTGAGCGTGATCGCGGGCAAGGTGGAGAACAAGGTCGGCGCCGCTCGCGGTGGGCCGCTGTTCGTGCTGACCGGGCGGGTGAAGGCCGGGTCGGTGCAGATACGCAGGCCCAGCTACATCCACATCGGGTCGCTGACCGTCCGCAAGCCGTGGAAACTCAGTTGGGACACCTGATTCTTATGCGGAAATGCTGACAAGGCAGTGCGGAAAGTTGAGATGGACCGCGTGGCGTTGTCGGCGCAAGACTCCGCAGCGGAGGGTGTCGCACCCGCCGCAGGGGAGGAAGAACGTTGAAGGCACTGGTCAAACCGGCCGCCGGTCCCGGGCTGGAACTGCGGGACGTCCCGGACCCCGAGCCGGGTCCCGGTGACGTGGTGCTGCGGGTGCTGCGCACCGGCATCTGCGGGACCGACCTGCACATCGAGGCGTGGGACGAGTGGGCGGCCAACGCGGTGCAGGCGCCCCTGGTGGTCGGGCACGAGTTCGTCGGCGAGGTGGTCGCCATCGGCGCCGCGGTGACCAAGGTGTCCGTGGGGGACCTGGTCTCCGGTGAGGGCCACCTGGTGTGCGGGCGCTGCCGCAACTGCCGGGCCGGGCGCAGGCACCTGTGCGCGAACACCGTCGGCCTCGGCGTGCACACCAACGGCGCGTTCGCCGAGTACGCCGTGCTGCCCGAGGGCAACGCCTGGGTGCACCGGCACGACGTCGACCTGGACGTGGCCGCGATCTTCGACCCGTTCGGCAACGCGGTGCACACGGCGTTGTCGTTCCCGGTGCTCGGCGAGGACGTGCTGATCA
Organism: Actinokineospora inagensis DSM 44258; assembly: GCF_000482865.1. Taxonomy (GTDB): domain Bacteria; phylum Actinomycetota; class Actinomycetes; order Mycobacteriales; family Pseudonocardiaceae; genus Actinokineospora; species Actinokineospora inagensis. The sequence continues at coordinate 71,357 of NZ_AXWW01000013.1, forward strand.
CCGGCGCCGGTCCGATCGGGCTGATGGCCGCCGCGGTCGCCAAGCACGCGGGCGCCCGGCACGTGGTGGTCACCGACGTCAGCGAGCCGCGGCTGGAACTGGCCCGCAAGATCGGCGCGACGCTGGCGCTGGACGTCAGCGCGCACCGGATCGCCACCGTCTACCCGCAGTTGACCATGACCGAGGGCTTCGACGTCGGCATGGAGATGTCCGGGCAGCCCTCCGCGCTGCGCGAGATGATCGCCAACATGACGCACGGCGGCCGCATCGCCATGCTGGGCCTGCCCTCGACCGAGATCCCGGTCGACTTCAGCGCGGTCGTGCTGAAGATGCTGACCATCAAGGGCATCTACGGCCGGGAGATGTTCGAGACCTGGTACGCCATGTCCGTGCTGCTGCAAGCCGGGCTGGACATCTCGCCGGTGATCACCCACCGGTTCCACCACACCGACTTCGCCGAGGCCTTCGCCACCGCCCGCGGCGGCGACTGCGGCAAGGTCATCCTGGACTGGGAGAACTGATGTACGGCGCGCTGCGCGACGACCTGCTCGGCACCATCGACGAGATCCGCGCCGCCGGGCTGTACAAGCCGGAGCGGGTGATCACGTCACCGCAGCGGGCGGCGGTCCGGGTCGGCGGCGACCCGGTGCTGAACTTCTGCGCCAACAACTACCTCGGTCTCGCCGACCACCCAGCCCTGGTCGCGGCGGCCAAGCGGGCGCTCGACGAGTGGGGCTTCGGGATGGCCTCGGTGCGGTTCATCTGCGGCACCCAGGCCCCGCACAAGGAGTTGGAGGCGCGGATCTCGGCGTTCCTCGGCACCGCGGACACGATCCTGTACGGCTCCTGCTTCGACGCCAACGGCGGCCTGTTCGAGACCCTGCTCACCGACCGGGACGTGGTGATCTCCGACGAGCTCAACCACGCGTCGATCATCGACGGGATCCGGCTGTGCAAGGCGGGCCGCAAGCGCTACCGCAACCGCGACATGGCCGACCTGGAGCAGCAACTGCGCGCCGCGGCCGACGCCCGCTACCGGCTCATCGCCACCGACGGCGTGTTCTCCATGGACGGCTACCTGGCGCCGCTGGACGAGATCTGCGCGCTGGCCGAGCGGTACGACGCCCTGGTCATGGTCGACGACTCGCACGCCGTCGGCTTCATGGGCGCCACCGGCCGCGGCACCCCGGAGCACTTCGGCGTCGGCGACCGGGTCGACATCTACACCGGCACCCTCGGCAAGGCCCTCGGCGGCGCCAGCGGCGGCTACACCTCCGGCCGCGCCGAGATCGTCGAGTTGCTGCGGCAGCGGTCCCGGCCGTACCTGTTCTCCAACTCGCTGGCCCCGTCGATCACCGCGGCCGCGCTGGCCGCGCTCGACCTGCTCGACTCGTCCGCCGAGCTGCTCACCCGGCTGCGCGAGAACAGCGCCCTGTTCCGGACCAGGATGACCGAGGCCGGGTTCGACCTGCTGCCCGGGGAGCACGCGATCATCCCCGTCATGATCGGCGACGCCGCCGAGGCGAGCCGGATGGCCGACCTGCTGCTCGACCAGGGCGTGTACGTGATCGGCTTCTCGTACCCGGTCGTCCCGCACGGCAAGGCCCGCATCCGCACCCAGATGTCCGCCGCGCACAGCACCGACGACGTCAACCGCGCGGTGGACGCGTTCGTCGCCGCGCGGGCGAAGATGGCCTGATCGGCGGCTTTGCGGCAATTCGACACACCCGTCGGCTGCACCGGCGGCGGGCGGGGAGCACCATGTGCTGGTGATCGACCCTCGACGACTGCGGGTCCTGCGTGCGCTCGCCGACCACGGCACCGTGACGGCGGCGGCCCAGGCACTGCACCTGAGCCCGTCCGCCGTGTCGCAACAATTGGCCTCGCTGGAGTCCGAGGTCGGGCAGGAACTGTTGCGGCGCAAGGGGAGGCGGGTGTGGCTGACCCCGGCGGGGGAGCTGCTGGTCGAACACGCGGACGCGGTGCTGGCCGAACTGGACCGCGCCGAGACCCGGCTCGCCGCCTACGCCGCCGGTGAGCTCGGTCAGGTCCGCATCGCCGCGTTCGCGTCCGCCATCACCACGGTCGTCGCCCCCACCATCGCCGCCCTGCGGCGGACGAACCCGGGCATCACCATCCTGGTGCGCGACGCCGAGGGCCAGGAAAGCCTCCCGCTGCTGCTCGACGGCGAGATCGACATCGCCATCACCATGCACACCGCGCACACCCCGGTCGAACACCGGATCGTCTGGGACCCGCTCTACACCGAGCCCTTCGACGCCGTCCTGCCGCCCGACCACCCGCTGATCGGCCGCCCCACCGTCGCCATCACCGACCTCGCCGACGACGACTGGATCGTCCCCCACCCCGGCAACCCCTGCCGCGAGGTCCTGCTCACCGCCTGTGCCAAGGCGGGCTTCACCCCCCGCGTCACCCACGCCTCCGACGACTTCACCGCCGAGGCCGCCCTGGTCACCGCCGGAGTCGGCATCGCGCTGATCCCCCGCACCGCCCTGCGCGGCATCGACCCCACCCAGGTCATCCCCGTGACCCCGGCCCCACACCGCCACGTCACCACCGCCACCCGCCGCGGCCGCGAATCCCACCCCCTCCTCCACCTCACCCGCAAAGCCCTCACCGACGCCGCGCCGTGAACAGGGGAGAGAGGTCAGGTCTTCGGTGCCACCGGCGCCGGTCGCTCGGGGGGCTACACGACCGGCGCCGATGTGCTCCCGGCTCGCGCCGGGGACCTGTGCACCCAGAGTTGGTGCGCCACAACTGACGCACAGTGTGGCACTAACGATCCCGTTGACCGTCCGATCGTTCACACTTGCGCACGTTCGCTAATGGCAACGCCCCCTGACTAGGCTCGATGCCGTGGGTAGCGCTCTCGTGGTATCGGGCGCGGCCACGCGGACCTCGTGGCGGGACGTGGGGTTACTTGGTTGTGTTAGTATTTACTCATGCAGGTAACAGTCACCGAGGCGGCCCGTCGGGAGCAGATCACAGGAGCGGCGATTGAGGTGCTGGCGGAGGTGGGGTACGGGAAGACCTCGTTCGCACGGATCGTGGAGCACGCGGGGCTGAGCAGCACTCGGCTGATCTCCTACCACTTCCGGGGTAAGGACGACCTGATGATGGCCGTCCTCCTCGCCGCGATGGGCACGGTTGACGAGCGGATGACGGAGCGCTTGGCGGGGGTGACCGACCGGGTTGGGATGGTCCGCGGGTACATCGAGGCACAGGTTGGGTTGTTGTACACGCACGCCAAGCAGGTCAAAGCCATTCGAGAGGTTGCTTCGGGGGTCGCCGACCTGGCGCCGGTATTGGCGGAGTTCCGGCATGGAAGGTTGGCTCGGCAGCTCACCCAGGGCCAGCGGGAAGGAGTCTTCCGCGAGTTCGATGTAACTGTGATGGCTCGAACAATCGCCAATGGGATTGATGGAGCTATCGACGCTGAGGTTGATCCGGAGATTTACGGACGGGAGTTGGCCGATCTGTTCATCCGGGCTTGTGTGGGATAAAAGGGCCGCGCCCCTGGGAGTCTCACTGATGAAACCCACCCCACATCGACGAAGGCCGCCAACCCACCCCACGCGCCTCAGAATAAACCCCCCGCCCATCGACGAAGCCCACCAACCGGCACCGCGCGCCTCGAAACCCGCCGACACCAACCGCCCGCTGGGGTGAAGTTGTTTTGTTTGGGGGAGCGGTGGCCTAAGCCGGCAGGCGGGGAAGGCCACGCTTTCCAGTGGCCCCGCCTTTTAGCCTTACCCAGGCCACCGCTAGGGGCCCCAAACAAAACAACTTCACCCCAACGGGCACAGCCCGAAAAATCCGGCGCCCCAGGCCGGCGTCGCCGAAGGCGACCAGGCCGAACCCCGAGGCGCAGCCGAGGCCCAGTGCCCCCTAAGAGCCCCAACCCCCCAGCCCCACCGCGTCAAACTCGTCATAGTCCCCTTCACCACAGGACACACCAAGCCACCGCAGCGCCAACGAGATCGGACTAACCGGAGTGCTGTCTCCGTCAGCCATGTGCACCGGCCCGAACACCGATTCCCCACTAGCCCACACCTGCGCCGTCTGCATCCCCATCCCCCCAAAGAACTCAGCCTCGACATAGGCCACCGCCCCCCTCCCCGAGCTCGCCAAGAGCAACGGCAGCAGCGCAGCAGGCGCACGCCAGAAACCACCCAGCTTGGGTTCTCCGACGAGAAGATCCTCCGTCATCCGCAGAATCGACAGATGCTGCCCCAGCGGAAGCACAACAGCGCCAGGCAAAGCGAGCGCGTCAAGCACACCCCGCCCCCCAATCGCAGCTTCCAACGTATACGTCACCGGGCAAGCTCCAGTTCGACCTCAGAAAGCCCCGCCTTCTCCTGCAACCGGCGCAGCGGTCGAGGCGCCCACCACGCGGCCGATCCGAACAGCCGGAGGATGGCGGGCACGAGCAGCATCCGCACGATCGTCGCGTCCAGCACCAACGCGACGATCATGCCGAGCCCGATGAACCGCATGCTCTGCAGCGACGACAACGCGAACGCCCCGGTCACGACTCCCAGCAGCAACGCCGCCGCGGTGATCATGCGGCCGGTGCGCACCAGCCCGGTCCGCACAGCGTCCTTTGTGGACATCCCGGTGTGCCGGGCCTCCACCATCCTGGACAGCAGGAACGTCTCGTAGTCCGTCGACAGCCCGAACACGACCGCGCCGATCAGCACCATCATGCCCGCCTGGGCTGGCTGCGGCGTGACGTCGAGCAACCCGGCGCCGTGCCCTTCCTGGAACACGAACACCAAGACACCAAACGTCGCCGACAAGCTAAGAGCACTCATGACAACGGCCTTGATGGGCAGTAGCACCGACCCGAACGCCAGGAACATCAGCACGAGTGTCGCCAGCACGAGGATCCCGACCATCCACGGGACCCGCGCCACGATCCCGTTGACCGAGTCGGCGACCAGGGCCGGGTAGCCGCCGACCATGACGGTCGCCGGTGCGGGCAGCGCCCGGATCGCGGTGATCGCGTCCCGGGTGGCGGGCGACGCGGCGTCGGTGGTCAGCGGGGTGGTCAGCACGACGACCGACCCGCGGGCGCCGCTGGGCACGGCGTCGGCGACACCGGGGACGTGCTTGACCGCGGCGACGAAGGACCCGACAGCGGCTTGGTCCGGGACACCGGGGAAGCGCAGCACGATCTTCAGGGTGTCGTTGCTCGCCGCCGGGAAGTTGGCGGTGATCGCCTCGGCGGTGGCCCGGTGCGGGTCCCCCGGCGGGAGTTGGCGCTCGTCCGCGCCGCCGAACTGGGCGTTCCCGAACGGGAGGGCCAGCAGGACCAGCACCCCGACGATCGGCACGACGAACCACAGCGGCCGACGCATGACGGTGTCGGCGATCCGACCGAGGAACCGGGCCTCACCACCACTACGCCGCCGCCAGGGCAGGGACAGCTTGTCCACCCGGTGGCCGAGGATCGCGAGCAGCGCGGGCAGCAGCGTCAGCGACACGATCGCGGCGATGGCGACGGCCGACATCCCGCCGTAGGCCATGGATTTCAGGAAGTCCATCGGGAACACCAGCAGCCCGGCGAGCGCGATCACCAGCAGGGTGGCCGAGAAGGCGACCGTCCGGCCCGCGGTCGCCACGGTCCGGCGCACCGCCGTCGGCACGTCCTGTCCGGCCGCCAACTCCTCGCGGAACCGGCCGACGGTGAACAACCCGTAGTCGATCGCCATGCCGAGTCCGAGCAGGGTCGCCACGTTGACGGCGAACGTGTTGACCTCCAGGCCGAGGCTGAGCAGCCGCAGCACGCCGAGCGCGCCGAAGATCGCGAGGCCGCCGACCAGGACCGGCAGCGCCGCGGCGACGGCACTGCCGAAGATCAGCACCAGCAGCACCAGGGTGACCGGCAGCGAGATCCCCTCGGCCACCGCGAGGTCCGCGTTCGACCGCTCGGTCATCGCCTGCTCGGTCGGCACCTTCCCGCCGACCTCCACCGCGACCCCGTCGACCGGCAGCAGGTCCTTGATCTTGTCGTAGGCGGCGTGCCTGGCGTCGAAGGTGTCACCGGCGAGGGTGATGGTGGCCATGGCCAGGTGCTTGTCCGGGCTGGCCAAGGCGGGCTGCTTGCTCGACCAGTAGTCCACCCGCGCGGCGACGGCGGACGCCGGGAGCTTGGCCAGCGCGGCGGTGACCCGTCCGCCGACGGCCGGGTCGTCGACGTTCGGCGCCCGGTACAGCACGACCACGTCGGCGGGTTTCTGGCCGAGCTCGTCCTGGATGACCTGGTCTACCCGGAACGACTCGCTGGCCGGGTCCTCGTAGCCGCCCTGGGTGAGCTTGCCGAACACGCCGAGGCCCCACAGGCCCGCGCCGATGGTGACCAGCAGGATGGCGACGAGCACCACCCACCGCCTACGGTGTACCACCGTTCCCCAGGATGCGAACATGGGGTGCTTCCTCCTGCCACGGCCGAAAAGTGTTGTTGCGCCGAGGTCGGCGGAGGTTCGGTTAACACCGTTCACTCGCTCGTCACACTATCGGGTGGTGAAAGGTGTTCACAAGGAGCGCGGGGTGCACATGACGCAGGCCACACGGCGGGACCGGGCCGCGACCGACCGGGACATCCGCAGGCAGGCGCGCGCCCTCCTGGTGACCGACGGCCCGGCCGCGGTGACGCTGCGCGCCATCGCCCGCGAGCTGGGCATCACCGCGCCCGCGCTCTACCGCTACTACAGCTCCCGCGAGGACCTCATCGAGCACCTGCGCGCCGACGTGTGCGCCGACCTCGCCGCCGAGCTGGGAACCGACCTGGTCGAGGTCGACGAGGCCGACCACCTCGGCCAGGTGCTGGCCATCTGCCGCGGCTTCCGGCGCTGGGCGCTGGCCCACCCGCAGGAGTTCGGCCTGGTCTTCGCCTCGCCGTCGTCGACCGGCGCGCACTGCCCGGTCGGGACCGGGGACAACCCGCAGGACTCGTTCGGCCGGATCTTCCTGACCGTCGCGGGCCGGGTGCTGGCCAACGGCCTCCCGGTGACCGTGCCCGACGACACGGTGCCGGACGTCCTGGTCACCGACCTGACCCGGTTCCGCGACGAACTGCTGGTCACCATCGCCGAGTCCGGCACCGACCTGGCCGCCGACCAGCTCGGCATCGGGATCGCGCACGCGATGCTGCAGTTCTGGGTGCGGCTCTACGGCCAGGTGGCGCTGGAGGTGTTCGGCCAGTTCCCGTTCCCCGTGTCCGACGCCGAGCCGCTGTTCGAGACGATGCTCGCCGACCTGGTGCGCGACGTCGGACTGGGGTGAGGGCTCACAGCACGATGTTGACCAGCCGCCCCGGGACGACGATCACCTTGCGCGGCGCGCCGGAGCCGACCAGCACGGCCACCTTCTCCTCGGCCAGCGCCGCCGCCTTCACCTCGTCCTGCCCGGCACCCGCGGGCACGGTGACCCTGCCGCGGACCTTGCCGTTGACCTGGATCGGGTACTCGACGGTGTCCTCGACCAGGTAGCGCTCGTCGGCCGACGGGAACGGGCCGTGCGCCAGCGACTCGGCGCCGCCCAGCCGCTGCCACAGCTCCTCGGCGACGTGCGGGCACAGCGGGGCCAGCATCTGCACCACCGCCTCGGCGACCAGCCGCGGCGCTCCGTCGGGGAACGACTTGGTGACGTGGTTGTTCAGCTCGATCAGCTTCGCGCCCGCGGTGTTGTACCGCAGGTTCGCGTAGTCGTCGTGCACGCCCGCGATCGTCTTGTGCAGCAGCCGCAGCGTCGCCTCGTCCGGCTCGGCGTCGGTGACCCGCAGCGCGCCGGTCTCCTCGTCGACCAGGTTGCGCCACAGCCGCTGCAGGAACCGCTGCGCGCCGACGACGTCCTTGGTCGCCCACGGCCGGGAGACCTCCATCGGGCCCATGGACATCTCGTACAGCCGGAACGTGTCCGCGCCGTAGGCCTCGCACATCTCGTCGGGGGTGACGACGTTGCGCAGGCTCTTGCCCATCTTCCCGTACTCGCGGCGGACTTCCTTGCCGTCGAAGAAGAACTTGCCGCCCTCCTCGACGACCTCGCCCGCGTTCACGTACACGCCGCGCTCGTCGGTGTAGGCGTACGCCTGGATGTAGCCCTGGTTGAACAGCCGCCGGTACGGCTCGACGCCGCTGACCTCGCCCAGGTCGTACAGGACCTTCTGCCAGAACCGGGCGTACAGCAGGTGCAGCACCGCGTGCTCGACCCCGCCGATGTACAGGTCGACGCCGCCCGGGTCGCCGGGGGACTGGGGGCCCAGCCAGTAGCGCTCGTTCTCCGGGGCGCAGAACCGGTCCTGGTCGGTCGGGTCGACGTAGCGCAACTGGTACCAGCAGGACCCGGCCCAGTTGGGCATCGTGTTCGTGTCGCGCCGGTAGGTCTTGGGGCCGTCACCCAGGTCCAGCTCCACCTCGACCCAGTCGGTAGCGCGGGACAGCGGCGGCGACGGGACCGTGTCGGCGTCCTCCGGGTCGAACGTCCTGGGGGAGTAGTCGTCGACCTCGGGCAGCGCGACCGGCAGCATCGACTCGGGCAGCGCGATGGCGGTGCCGTCCTCGTCGTATACCACCGGGAACGGCTCACCCCAGTAGCGCTGCCGGGAGAACAGCCAGTCGCGCAGCTTGTACTGGATGGTGCCGTGCCCGTGGTCGTGTTCGGTCAGCCAGGCGATGATCGCCTTCTTGGCCTCGGCGATGCCAAGGCCGTCCAGGAACCCGGAGTTGACCGCCGGTCCGTCGCCGGTGAACGCCTCGCCGTCGAAGTCCTCGGGCGGCGCGACGGTGCGCACGACCGGCAGGCCGAACTCGGTCGCGAAGTCCCAGTCGCGCTGGTCCTGGCCGGGGACGGCCATGATCGCGCCGGTGCCGTAGCCCATCAGCACGTAGTCGGCGATGAACACCGGGATCCGGGCGCCGTTGACCGGGTTGGTCGCGTGCGCGCCGGTGAAGACGCCGGTCTTCTCCTTGTTCTCCTGGCGGTCCAGGTCCGACTTCGTCGACGCGGTGCGCCGGTAGGCCGCGACGGCCGCGGCCGGGGTGTCCGCGCCACCGGTCCACCGACCGTCCACATCGGACGGCCAGGCAGGCGCGGTGATCGCGTCGACCAGCGGGTGCTCCGGGGCCAGCACCAGGTAGGTCGCGCCGAACAGGGTGTCCGGGCGGGTGGTGAACACCTCGACGTCGGCATCCTGGGGGTCGCCGACGGTGAACCGGACCCTGGCGCCGTGCGAACGGCCGATCCAGTTGCGCTGCATCGCCTTGACCTTGTCCGGCCAGTCCAGCCGGTCCAGGTCGTCGATCAGCCGGTCGGCGTAGGCGGTGATCCGCATCATCCACTGGCGCAGGTTGCGCCGGAACACCGGGAAGTTGCCGCGCTCGCTGCGCCCGTCCGCGGTGACCTCCTCGTTGGAGACCACCGTGCCCAGGCCGGGCACCCAGTTGACCGGCGCGTCGGACAGGTAGACCAGCCGGTGCTCGTTCAGCACGGCCTGCCGCTCGCCCGCGGTCAGCCCCGCCCACGGCCGCCCGTCCGGGGTCGCCCGCTCACCGGAGGTGAACTGCGCCTCCAAGTCGCTGATCGGCCTTGCCTTGCCCGCCGCCGGGTCGTACCAGGAGTGGAAGATCTTCAGGAAGATCCACTGCGTCCACCGGTAGTACTCCGGGTCGATGGTGGAGATCCGGCGGCGCTCGTCGTGGCCCAGCCCCAGCCTGCGGATCTGCCGCAGGTAGGTCTGGATGTTGTCCTCGGTGGTCTTGCGCGGGTGCTGCCCGGTCTGCACCGCGTACTGCTCGGCGGGCAGGCCGAACGCGTCGAAGCCCATCGTGTGCAGCACGTTGCGGCCGTTCATCCGGTGGTACCGGGCGAACACGTCGGTGCCGATGAACCCCAGCGGGTGACCGACGTGCAGCCCCGCGCCGGACGGGTACGGGAACATGTCCTGCACGAACAGCTTGTCCTCGGGCACCGGCCCGGCCAGCGGCCCGACCGGGTTCGGCGCGTGGTACGTGCCGTGCTGCTCCCAGTGGTCCTGCCAGCGCCGCTCGATCCGCCCGGCCAGCGCCGCGGTGTACCGGTGGGCAGGCTGCTCGTCAGTCATGGTGGAACGTCCCTCTCCGCGCTCTGGATCTACCCGCTGCTCAGCTCGAAGCGTCCTGGAAAAGCGAAAACCCCCCAGCCCGATGGGCATGAGGGGTTGCCGCGCTCACCAACCTGTCGCTGGTCAGCGCGGCCGACTAAGGAGCAGGCGGGCCACGCTCATGGCAGCCACTTTACCCCACCTGGTCCACTCCGTTTCGCCCCCGGGTCAGAGCCGGACGCCCAGAGCCACCAGTTGGGTGACCTGGGTTGTCGAGAAGTTGTCGTCGCTGACCAGCAGCAACGACCGCTCGCCGGTGCTCAGCCGGGGCCCCCAGGTGATCCCCTCGATGTTGTCCACAGTGGACAAGTGCAGGTCGGCCAGGTCGACCAGCAGCCGCTTGGTCACCGGCCGCACACCGGTCGGGTCGACCAGGTCGCGGTTGGCGACGTTGGTGGCGCCCCTGGTGTCCACCTCGTAGACCCGGACCTTGTTGCCCACGCCCTGCACGAACGCGCGCTCCACCACCAGGAACCGGGTCGGGTCGACCGGGTCGACGGCCACGATCGCGGGCACGCCGTTCGAGGCGGCACCGGTCGCGGGCACCGGGCGGGCGAACACCGGCTCCTGCGGGTAGGCGTACTGGGCGAGCTGGTGACCAGATCGGGTCTGCACCACGATCCGCGACAGCGCGCCGTGGTCCGGGGTGGCGTTCGGGCCGTCCTGCAGCAGCGGCCCTTCAACCGCCGACACGACGAGCGTGCCCGCGGCCGCGTACGTCAGGCCCTCCAAAACCAGGTTCTGCTGCGGACCGCGGCCCGGGGTCATCTTCAGGTTCGCGGGCAGCGGCAACTCGTTGACGAAGGTGCCGTCGCGGCGGGTGTTGCGGATCGACGGGTCGATCAGCACCTCCGGGCGGCGCTCACCCTCCTGGCTCCACGTGTAGTTGCCGCTCCACGGGTCCACCCGGATGTCCTCGGGGTCGACCGTGGTGCCGTCCCCGGTCGCCAACGGCGGGTAGGTCTTGCCGTCCGGCCGCAGGAACGGGTGCGTGCCGGTGAACTGGACGTCGCCGATGCCGTTGGCCGAGACGTCGACGCGGGCGGTGTAGAAGCGGGCGGGCTGCAGCGCCGAGCGGTCGTCGCTGATGAACACGTACCCGCCGGTGAACGGGTCGCGGTCGATGCCGGACAACCCGCCGACGGTGGTGCCCTGGTAGGTCAGCGCGTGCGGGACGATCCGCTCGCCGATCAGCCGCACACCGCGCTGCGGCTGCGGGTGGTGCTGGGCGGAGGCGGAAGCGGGGGCGGCGAGCACGCCGGTCGCGACGGCGGCGGCGCAGATGGCGGCTAAGGCGCGAGACATGACGGACAGCACACCGCACCAGGGTGTCCGCCGGGTGGCGCGGGGACTACCGCCTAACATCGAGCCGTGAACCTCGTCCCGCTCGCGCCCCTGGTGGCAGGTCTCCCGCTGCTCGTCATCGGCGGACTCGGCCTGGCCGGGCGACTGCCCCGCAACCGCTTCGGCGGCGTCCGCACCCCGGCCGCGCTGCGCAGCGACGAGGCGTTCCGGGTCGCCAACAAGGTCGCGGGCCCGCCGACGGCCGTCGCGGGCCTGGTCGGTGTGCTGGGCGCGGTCGTCGGGTTCGCCCTGACCAGCACCGCCGCCGTGCTGACCGTGTCGGTGATCGCGGTGCTCGGCCTCGCGGTGATCACCCTCGCCGCCGGGGTGCTGGGCAACCGGGCCGCCGAGGCCGTCCCCGAGCCCAAGCCCGCCGTCCCGGCCGGGTGCGCGGGCTGCCAGTGCGGCGGCTGCGACGTGCTGAGCAAGGTGTCCGGCTCGGCCTAATTCTCTCGAACGTCACCTGGATGGGTGGCCAGCAATGCCAGGGGCATGCCCTGGCGGCGCAGTACCCGACCCCAGAGGTCCTGCTCGGCGGGGGCGACCACGTCGCCGGGCAGCGCCGGGACCACGATCCAGTCGCCCCGATCGATCTCGCCCGCCAACTGGCCGACATCCCAGCCCGAGTAGCCCGCGAATACCCGCAGACCGCGGAACTTCGGGGCCAACGCGTCCGGGTCGGCGTCCAGGTCGACCAGCGCCACCGGGCCGCGCACCCCGATCAGCCCGCGCACCCCGTCCACCTGGACCCCGGTGCGCATCGCCGCCAGGCACAGCGCGGTCTTCTGCTCGACCGGGCCGCCGACGAACACCGAACCGGGTTGGGTGACGTGCGGCCCCCAGTTCGGCAGGACGTCGTCCACCGGCACATCACTCGGCCGGTTCAGCACGACCCCGAGCGTGCCCTCACCGCGGTGATCGATGACGTAGACCACCGTGCGGCGGAAGTTGCTGTCGAGCAGGCTGGGCGCCGCGACCAGCAGCGTCCCCGGCTCGACGTCGACATCGGACGGCACACCGACATGATCCCACCCGGACCGGGAAGACCGGGAGCGGAGTTGGCAATACCGATCGATGCCGATCGATGCCGCGCGGGGAGCCGGGAACATCCGGGCGATTCCACACGTTGGACACAGCGGTCGGCGCCTTCGTGTCCCCCGGGCTCAACTAGAACCGCCTTCGTGGAATACCGCTCGGCTGGAGCCACGTCGCGCAACTCGCCGTGAGGCGACCGGGTGTCGGCCAGGATGGGCGGCCTCTCGGGGCCGCCCATCCCTGTCTGCTCTGACGGGCCTGGCTACGCTGACGAGTCGTGAGCACGGCCCGCACCGGATCCGAGCCAGAGGCACCCGAGCCCCAGCAGAGCAGGGTCGGGCCGCGCGCTTTGCTGGCCCTGCGTGGTTTCCGCGGGCTGCTACTCACCCGGTTCTCCGCCCAATGGGGTGATGGGCTGTTCCAGGCCGGACTCGCCGGGGCGGTCCTGTTCAACCCCGAGCGCGCGGCCGACCCACTGGCCATCGCCGCCGGGTTCACCGCCCTGCTGCTGCCCTACTCGGTCATCGGCCCGTTCGCGGGCGCCCTGCTCGACCGCTGGGACCGGCGCCGGGTGCTGGTGGTCGCCAACGTGCTGCGCGGACTGCTGATCGTCGTGTCCGCGCTGGCGGTGGCCGTCGGGGCGAGCGGGACCGCGCTGTTCGTGCTGGCCCTGGTGGTGATCGGGGTCAGCCGGTTCATCAACTCCGGGCTCTCCGCCGCCCTCCCGCACGTGGTGCCGGTGCGCAACCTGGTCGAGGCGAACGCGCTGGCGACCACCCTCGGCGCCGTCATCGCGGTCATCGGCGCGGGCTGCGCGGTCGGCCTGCGCGGGATCTTCGGCGACGACAACTTCGGCTCCGGCATGACCTCCGGCGTCGCGTTCGTCGGGTCGGCCGCCTCGGCTTGGTTCGCCATCCGCTTCCCGCGCGGCGCCCTCGGCCCGGACGAGGTCGACGAGCCGTCGCAGACCCTGCTCGCCGTCGCCCGCGGCCTGTTCGACGGCGGCCGCGCCGCGATCAAGACCCCGACCGTGCTCGCCGGGTTCGTCGCGCTGCTCGCGCACCGGATGGCCTTCGGGATCGCGCTGCTGGTCACCGCGCTGCTCATCCGGTTCCGGTTCGCCGCCGGACTCGGCGGGCTCGGCCAGGTCGCCGCCCTGTTCGGCGTCGGCATCCTGGTCGCGGGCCTGGTCACCGCCCGGATCGTGGCCGCCGTCGGCTGGCGGCGCAGCCTCGCCGGGGGGCTGCTGCTCGGCGCCATCGGCGTCGTCGCGTTCGGGCTGCCGCTGACCATGCCGACCACACTCGTCGCCGCGCTGGTGATCTCCTTCGCCGGGCAGGTGGTCAAGCTGTGCGTGGACGCCGCCGTCCAGCGCGACATCGGCGACGAGCTGCGCGGACGGGTGTTCTCCCTCTACGACACCCTGGTCAACGTCGCCCAGGTCGTCTCGGTCGCGCTCGCCGCGCTGGTCGTGGCCCCGGACGGGGCCTCGCCGCTACTCGTCCTCGCCGCCGGGGCCTGCTACCTCGTCGGACTCGGCGGGTTCGCCATCGTGTCCCGAGCGTCCCGAGCGGCCCGAATCTCCTGAGTCCCCTGAGTCTCGCGCAGCCACGGCCAGCCCCTGGGCGCGCGCCCAGGACAACAGCGCCGCCACCGCGTCGTCGTAGTCCAGCGGGCCCTGGTCGAGCCGCAGCTCCTTGAGGAACGACCACGCCTTGCCGACCAGCGGGCCGGGCGGGACGTCGAGCAGCCGCATGATCTCGTTGCCGTCCAGGTCCGGCCGCACCCTGGCCAGGTCCTCCTCGGCGGCCAGCCGGGTGATGCGCTCCTCCAGGCCGTCGTAGGTGCGCTGCAGGGTGCTCGCCTTGCGCCGGTTGCGGGTGGTGCAGTCGGCCCGGACCAGCTTGTGCAGCCGGGGGAGCAGGTCGCCCGCGTCGGTGACGTACCGGCGGACGGCGGAGTCGGTCCACTCGCCCTTGCCGTAGCCGTGGAACCGCAGGTGCAGGAACACCAGCCGGGAGACGTCCTCGATGACCTCCTTCGAGTACCGCAGCTCCCGCAAGCGCTTGCGGGTCAGCTTGGCGCCGACCACCTCGTGGTGGTGGAAGCTGACCCCGCCGCCCGGGATGTGCCTGCGGGTGTCCGGCTTGCCGATGTCGTGCAGCAGCGCGGCCAGCCGCAACACCAGGTCCGGGCCGCCCTCCTCCAGGTCGATCGCCTGGTCGAGCACCACCAGCGAGTGCTCGTAGACGTCCTTGTGCTGGTGGTGCTCGTCGATCTCCAGCCGCATCGCCGGTACCTCGGGCAGCACGTGGTCGGCCAGCCCGCTGTCGACCAGCAGCCGGACGCCCTCGCGGGGGTGCGCGCCGCAGAGCAGCTTGCTCAGCTCGGCCTGCACCCGCTCGGCGGTGATCCGGGCGATCTCCCCGGCCATGTCGCGCAGCGCGTCGAGCACCCGCGGCGCCGGGGTGAAGTCGAGTTGGCTGACGAACCGGGCCGCGCGCAGCATCCGCAGCGGGTCGTCGGCGAAGGACTCCTGCGGGGTCGCGGGCGTGTCGAGCAGCCGCTGGGCGAGCGCGTCCAGCCCGTTGTGCGGGTCGATGAACTGCTTTGTCGACAAGTCGATGGCCATCGCGTTGACGGTGAAGTCGCGGCGCACCAGATCCGCCTCGATCGAGTCACCGAACTGGACATCGGGGTTGCGGCTCACCCGGTCGTATGAGTCCGACCGGAACGTGGTGATCTCGCACTGCGCGCCGCGCTTGGCCGCCCCCACCGTGCCGAACGCGATCCCGGTGTCCCAGACCGCCTCCGCCCACCCGCCGACCAGCCGCAGGATCTCCTGCGGCCGGGCGTCGGTGGTGAAGTCCAGGTCGTTGCCCAACCGGCCGAGCATCGCGTCCCGGACACTGCCGCCGACCAGGTAGAGCCGGTACCCGGCGGCGGCGAACCGGGCCGCCAGCTCGTCGGCGACCGGCGAGACGCGCAGCAGCTCGGCAACGGCGTTGCGGGCGGCGTTGGTCGTGGCAGACGTTCGAGACACGATGGACGAGCGTATCCGCACCACCCGGCCGGGACGCGCACGCCCGTCCCGACTGCGCCGTTCGCACTACCATCGCGGTCATGCCCCCGTCGTCCGGCAGGTCCCGAGGTGCCCGCACCGGGCGCCGGTTCCGCCGACGCGGCCGCAGGCTGACCACCGTCGACGAGACCTCGGCCGGTGGGCTCGTGGTCGACCCGGCCACCAGGTCGGTCGCGCTGATCGGCAGGCTGGACCGGCGCGGACGGCTGCTCTGGTCGCTGCCCAAGGGCCACATCGAGCCGGGGGAGACCCCGGAGCAGACGGCCGTGCGCGAGGTCGCCGAGGAGACCGGCATCGACGGCGAGGTGGTCCGCCCGCTCGGCACCATCGACTACTGGTTCATCGCCGACGGCACGAAGCGGATCCACAAAACGGTGCACCACTTCCTGCTCCGGGCCTACTCTTTCGAGCTGTCCGACGAAGACCTCGAGGTGACCGAGGTCGCGTGGGTGGCGCTCGACGAGTTGGACGACCGACTCGCCTACGCCGACGAGCGCCGTCTCGTCCGCAAGGCGAGGCAACTACTCTCCGAGCATCCGCTTTCACTCGATCCGGTGGAGCGGGATCTACCCGAGGTCGGACGGGCCTGACCCGATGGCTGGAGAGAAGCCGTGAGCACTCGACTGCGCCGCGCCGCCTGCGCTGCGCTGGCCGCGGTCTGCGCCGTTCTCGGCGCGCCGCTGACCACCCAGTCCGCCGCCGCGTCCGAGGTGGCGGCGAGACTGCGGGTCGACCTGGACCAACTGAACCCGCGGGTGGTGGAGGCCACCACCCAGTCGGTGACCGTCACCGGCCGCATCACCAACTCGAGCGACCGCCGGGTCGGGAAGATCGACGTGCGGCTGCAGCGCGGCGACGTGCTCGACGACGAGGCAGGCCTGCGGTCCGCGCTGGCCGACCCGCAACGCGGCGACGCGCTCAACCGGCCCGCGGTCACCTCGGCGTTCCAGCCGGTGGCCGACGCGCTCGATCCCAACCAGAGCGCCCAGTTCAGCATCACCGTGCCGGTCGGGCCGGACAAGGGCGCGCTGAAACTCGACAAGCGCGGCGTCTACCCGGTGGTGCTCAACTTCAACGGCCTGCCCGACTACGGCCGCACCGAGCGGGTCGGCGCGCTGAGCACGCTGCTGCCGGTGCTGGCCGTCCCGGGCGGCGGTCCGGCGGCGCCGCCCGCGCAGCCGACCCAGTTGAGCGTGCTGTGGCCGCTGATCGACGACCGCCCCCGCCGGGTGGAGACCCCGACCGACGGCAGCCGCACCGTGTTCGCCGACGACGGCCTCGCCGCGTCGATGTCCAGCGGCAGGCTGTTCAGCCTGGTCGACACCGCCCGCGCCGCCGCGACGACCAACGTCGCCGCGCTGCGGTCGCTGTGCTTCGTGATCGACCCGGACCTGCTCGACACCGCGGCCGAGATGGCGGCGGGCTACTTCGTGCGCGCCCCGGACGGGTCGGTGTTCCAGGGCAGCGGCGCCCGCACCGCGCAGTTGTGGCTCGACCAGGTGAAGGACCTGACCCGCGGCCAGTGCGTCATCGCCCTGCCCTACGCGGACACCGACCTGGTCGCGTTAACCCGGGCGGGCACCGCCGACCTCGTGTCGATGGCGATGTCCGAGACGTCCTCGATCGAGGCGGTGCTGGGCACCAAGCCGCTGACCAACACCGTCTGGCCCGCGGGCGGCACCATGGACGCCCGCACCCTCGCCGCGCTGAGCGGCAACACCCACACCACCGTGATCGTCGACAGCACCCGGCTGCAGAACGCGCAGGGCTCGCTGCCGTACACGCTCGGCTCGAACCTGCGCGCCATCCCGTACGACCAGCTCGTCGCGAACTCGCTGGCCCCGAAAGCCTCCGACGACGACTCCGGGGTGAAGACCTCGTCCATCCAGAACGGCCTGGCCTCGCTGGTGTTCCGCGGCGGCTTCCAGAGCACCCCCGGCCAGTCCGTGCTGGTCGCCCCGCCCCGCCGGTGGACCGCCACCCCCGCCGAGCTGACCGTGTTCCTGCAGACGCTGAACTCGCTGGAGAGCCAGGGCTTCATCCGCCCGCTCGGCCTCGACGGGCTCGTCGCGGGCGGCGACCACGGCACCGCGACCGGCCTGGACTACTCGCCGACCGACAGCGCCGCCGAGATCCCGGCGCCGGTCACCGCCGAGCTCGCCAAGGTCAACGCGGTCCAGCGGGACCTGGTGACCAACGTGCTCTCCGAGGACGCCACGATCAAGGTCACCCCGGACACCCTGGTCCGGCCGATGCGGTACGCGCTGGTCCGGGCCGGATCGTCGGCGTGGCGCGGCAACCCGGACGGCTCCCGCCGGGCCACCACCGCCGTGTCCGACGAGATGAACGCCATGCTCGCCCAGGTGTCGGTCACCGACCCCGGCCGCCCGTTGTCGCTGGCGTCGAAGGACAGCCCGCTGCCGGTGTTCATCAGCAACGCCCTGCCGGTCGCGGTCCGCGCGAAGATCAACGTCGGTGGCGACCCCGGGCTCAAGCCGGAGCAGGCGTCCGTGGTCAAGATCCCGGCCAAGGCGGGCATCCCGCGCTACCTGCCCGCGGAGGTCACCCGCACCGGCCGGTTCACCGTGACGATCTGGCTCACCACCGACAGTGGCACCTTGTTGGGAAAGTCCTCCCGGTTGGAGCTGAACTCCACCTCGTACGGCAGCATCACCATCGTGGTCACCGGCATGGCGGCCGGGGTCTTGGTGCTGCTGGTCGGTCTGCGGCTGGTGCGCAGGATCCGGGTGGCGCGCCGCGCCAAGGCGGCGGCGGACAGCGATCTCTAGGGCTGACCTACTGGTCGGGCGGACGGGTGGGTGGATGGAAACGAGGACGGTGCGGCGGGACGAGCCGGGCGCGGCGGACGGCGAACAGGTCCCGTCGCTGGCCAAGGCCAGCGGTTCGATGGCGGTCGCCACCCTGGTCAGCCGGGTGACCGGGTTCGGCTGGAAGGTCCTGATGGCCTGGCTGGTCGGCATCAACGTCTACAACGACTCGTTCACCATCGCCAACACGCTGCCCAACATCATCTTCGAGGCGCTGCTCGGCGGGGTGCTGGCCAGCGTGGTGGTGCCGCTGCTGGTGCGCTCCCAGGACGACCCGGACGGCGGCGCCGCCTACACGAACCGGCTGCTGACCGTCGGCATGACCGGCCTCGCGGTGGGCACCCTCATCGCGGTCGCCGCCGCCCCGCTGCTGACCAGCCTCTACGTCGACGACTCCACCGGCAGGGCCAACGGCGACCTGGTCACCGCGTTCGCCTACCTGCTGCTGCCGGAGATCCTGTTCTACGGCCTGTTCGCGCTGCTGTCCGCGATCCTGCAGGCCCGGCACGTGTTCGGCCCGACCGCGTGGGCGCCGGTGGTGAACAACCTGGTGATCGTGGCGACCCTGGTCGCCTACGCGGTCACCCCCGGCGAGATCTCGCTGAACCCGGTCCGGATGGGCGACCCGAAGATCCTGGTGCTCGGTATCGGCACCACCCTGGGCATCGTCGTGCAGTCGGCGATGCTGCTGCCCGCGCTGCGCCGGATCGGGTTCCGGTTCCGGTGGAACTTCGGCTTCGACAGCCGGTTGCGCGAGTTCGGCGGGCTGGCGCTGTGGATCCTGGGCTACGTGCTGGTCAGCCAGGTCGGCATGGTCATCACCCAGCGGGTGCTGACCGCGGCCGCGGCGGGCGGTGCCTCGATCTACGCGAACGCGTGGCTGCTGTTCCAACTGCCCTACGGGGTGATCGGGGTGTCGCTGCTGACCGCGATCCTGCCCCGGATGAGCAAGGCCGCCGCGAACAACGACATCGACAAACTGGTTGACGACCTGTCCACCGGCAGCAGGCTCTCCGCGGTGATGCTGGTCCCGATCAGCGCCGTGCTCACCGTCACCGGCTCCGCGATCGGCGTCGCGCTGTTCGGCACCGGCGCCACCGACGTCGCCCAGGCCGAGCGGCTCGGCGACGCGCTCGCCTTCTCCGCGTTCGGCCTGCTGCCGTACGCGCTGGTCATGCTGCAGTTGCGGGTGTTCTACGCGATGAAGGACGCCCGCACACCAACCTTGATCATGGTCGTGATGACCGTGGTGAAGATCCCGCTGATGTACATGTGCGCCGCCGTGGTCCGCCCCGACCAGGTCGTCATCGCGGTGCTGCTGGTCAACTCGCTGACCTTCGTGGTCGGCGCGGTGCTCGGCCAGATGTGGCTGTGGGTGCGGTTGGGCAACCTGCACAGCAAGAAGGTGGTGCGGGTCATCGCGGTGTCGGTGCTCGCCGGGGTCGTCGGCGCGCTCGCCGCCTGGGGGATCGGCCGGGTCGCGCTGCCGGACGTGCGGTCGCTGGTCACCGCCTGGGTGAACCTCGTCGTGCAGGGCCCGGTGGCCTGCGTCATCGCCTTCGGTGTGCTGGTCGCGCTGAAGGTGCCCGAGCTCAAGCCCGCGACGAGCCGAATCACCCGACTGGTGCGCCGGGGCTGACCCGCTCCGTCACCGGCACCCCGGCGATTTCCCGTAGGCTCGGTGCCGAAAGCGGCAGGTGGGGAGAGCGGTGACGACACGGCGGACCGAGTACCCGATGGGCGAGGGAGCGGCTGGTCAGCGGCCGGGCACCCTGGTCCCCGGCGGTGTGGTCGGCGACGGCCGGTACCGGCTGCTCGCCGAGTTCGGCCTCGACGAGCGGGTCGACGCCCACCTGTGGCGCGGGCAGGACAACCAGTTGCGCCGCGACGTCGCGCTCACCCTGTTGGTCGGCGACCCGGCCAACGCGACGGCCGCCAACGGCGCGCGGCGGGTCCTGGAGCGCACCATGCACGCCGCCCGCATCACCCACCCGGGGACCTCGCGGGTGCTCGACGTGCTCGGCCCCGGCAACGGCATCGGCCGCGACGAGGGCCTGCTCGGCATCGTGGTCGCCGACTGGTCCCAGGGCACCGACCTGGTCGACCTCATCGCCGAGCACCCGCTGCCGCCCGCGACCGCGGCCCGGCTGCTGGAGCCGCTGGCCGCCGCGGTCGAGTTGGCGCACCACTCGGGCATGGTGCTGGGTGTCGACCACCCGCAGCGGATCCGGGTCACCCCGGACGGCACGCTGCGGCTGTCGTTCCCCGGCCCGCTGCCCGAGGCGACCCTGCAGGACGACGTGCGCGGCCTCGGCGCGATCCTGTACCTGCTGCTCACCGGCCGCTGGCCGCTGCGCAACGCCCCCGCCCTGCCGCACGCGCCGCTGGCCCCCGACGGCCAGGTCGTACCGCCGCGCGCCCTGTTCGGCTACATCCCGTACGAGCTGTCCTCCGCCGCGGTGCGCAGCCTCGCCGACGACGCCACCGGCGGCATCCGCACCAGCGCGGGCCTGCTGCGGGTGCTGGAGCGGGCCAAGCAGAACGAGGACGCCACCCAGGCCATCGCCGCGATCCCGCCGGACGACGACGAGGGTGTCGAGGACGACGACGGCACCGTCTGGACGACCCGGCGCCCCGCCAACGACCGGGCCAAGCGGCGCAAGCTGGCCATCGGCGTCACGGTGCTGGCCGTGGCCACCGTCGGCGTGCTGGCCTGGGTGGGCATGGAGCTGATCAGCTTCTTCGGCGACAGCTCGCCGACCTCCGGTGGTCCGACCGTGGTCGCCACCGCCCCGGGCAGCGCGGGCGGCAACTCCGGTTCGGCCGCCCCGAAGCCGCCGCAGCCGGGCACGCCGATCCAGGCCGCCGGGGTCGAGGTGTTCAACACGAAGGGCACCCCGGACAACCCGCGCAAGGCGAACCGGGCCGTCGACGGCGACCAGAAGACCTCGTGGAAGACCGACAAGTACCAGCAGCCGTTCCCGGCGCTCAAGCCCGGCGTCGGCATCATGGCCTCGTTCGCCGAGTCGGTGCCGTTCGCCGAGGTGGTCATCGACTCGCCGAGCTCCGGCACCGTGGTGGAGGTCCGCACCGCGCCGTCGGAGAAGCCCGCGCTGGAGGAGACCAAGGTCATCGGCCGGGCCACCCTGCAGGCCGGGCAGACCAAACTGCAGTTGGACACCGCGGAGCCGACCCAGCACCTGCTGGTGTGGATCACCACCCTGGGCGACGGCAACGTCTCCGAACTGACCGAGATCGGCTTCGTCCGCGCCCAGTAACCCCTGGTCGACGCGGGGTTCAGCGAGCCTGCGACCGCCCTATACCCTGTCCGGGTGACCGCCGCCGCCAGTTCGGACGCCGACCTCATCGCGGCGCACGCCGCGGGAGACCAACACGCCTTCGCCGAGCTGGTGCGCAGGCACCGGGACCGGATGTGGGCGGTCGCGCTGCGCACCCTGCGCGATCCGGAGGAGGCGGCCGACGCGCTGCAGGAGGCGTTCATCTCGGCCTTCCGCGCCGCCGGGTCGTTCCGGGCGGAGTCGCAGGTCACCACCTGGCTGCACCGGATCGTGGTGAACGCCTGCCTCGACCGGGTGCGCCGCCGCCAGGCGCGGCCCACGGTACCGCTGCCGGAAGCCGGTCCCGGCGAGCCGGTCACGCCGCGGGACGCGATGGCCGAGCGGGAGACCAGGTTGGTGGTGCGGACGGCGCTGGCCGAGCTGTCCGAGGAGCAACGGGTGCCGATCGTGTTAGTCGACGTCGAGGGGTACTCGGTGGCCGAGACGGCGAAGCTCCTCGGCATCGCGGAGGGCACCGTCAAGTCCCGGTGCGCGCGGGGCCGCGCCAAACTGGCCAAAGTTCTCGGACATCTGCGGAACCCCGATGCAGATGCGAACGTCCCAGGTGGCGCTGTCGATGAGGGGCGAACCACGCCGATCCGGCGCCGCTGGGAGGGACGATGACCGACGAGCTTCGGGGCGCGAGCCCCGACGGGCCGCCATGGTCGGTCGACCTCTTGGCGGACCTGCACGCCGGTGTCCTCGACCCGCAGCGCAGCGCCCGGCTGTGGCCGCGGGTGAACGCCGACCCGGCCGCGCGAGCGGTCGTCAACGCGTTGGAGTCGGTGCGGGTCGGGCTTGGTGAGCTGAGCGCCGCCCCCGTGCCGCCGATGCCCACGCACCTGGCCGCCCGGTTGGACGCGGCGATCGCCGTCGAGGCGGGCCGCGCGTTCGGGCACGCCCCGGTCGCGGTGCAGGAGCCGCCCCGGCCCGCGCCCGTCATCGATCTCGCCGAGGCCCGGCGCAAGCGGAACCGGCGCACCGGGTTGGCCGTCGGCCTGGTGGCCGCGGCCGCCGCGGCGGTGGCCATCGGCTACGGGGTGCTGCCCACGACCCAGCCGACCGGCGGTGTCGCCGAACCGGCGCCGACCGCGAGCAAGCCGGGGTCGAGCGACCAGCCCGGCGCGGTGTCCCCGATCCCGGTGCAGAGCAACGACCTGATCGGCGCCACCGCCAAGGTGGGCAACAAGAAGGACTACGGGTTCCTGAAGAACGCCGACGGCCTGGGCAAGTGCCTCACCGCGAACGGCCAGGACGCGAAGGCCCAGCCGATCGGGGTCAGCCCGGTCACCCTCGACGGCACCCCCGGCGTGATGGCCATCCTGCTCACCGGCCAGATCGGCAGGCTGCGCGTGGTCGTCGTGCAGCCGGACTGCCACGCCCTGTTCAACGACGTCATCGGCCGCTGACCCGGCGCGCGCCGCCCCCGGGCCGGTGCGCGCCATCACCACGTCGGCGCGGAACAACGGCCGCCTACGATCGCGTTGACAACAGTGGCGACCGGGCGACACCGCCCGGGGCGACGTCGAGGGGCGATGGAGGGGCAGATGCCTGCGGAAGCAGACCAGATCCGGAACGTGGTCATCGTCGGCTCCGGCCCGGCGGGCTACACCGCCGCCGTCTACGCGGCCCGCGCCCAACTGGAGCCGCTGGTGTTCGAGGGCTCCCAGTTCGGTGGCGCGCTGATGACCACCACCGAGGTGGAGAACTTCCCCGGTTTCCGGGACGGGATCATGGGCCCGGACCTGATGGAGCAGATGCGCGCCCAGGCCGAGCGGTTCGGCGCCGAGCTGCGCCCGGAGGACGTCGAGTCGGTGGAGCTCGCCGGTGACGTCAAGTACGTCGTCGCGAACGGCACCCGCTACGCCGCCAAGGCGATCATCCTCGCCATGGGCGCCGCGCCGCGCTACCTGGGCGTGCCGGGGGAGCAGAAGCTGCTCGGCCACGGCGTGTCGGCGTGCGCGACCTGCGACGGGTTCTTCTTCCGCGACCAGGACATCGCGGTGGTCGGCGGCGGCGACTCGGCGATGGAGGAGGCGCTGTTCCTCACCCGGTTCGCCAGGTCGGTGACGCTGGTGCACCGCCGCGAGGAGTTCCGGTCCTCCCGGATCATGCTGGAGCGGGCGCGGGCCAACGAGAAGATCCGCTGGCAGCTCAACTCGGCGGTGACCGAGGTCCTCGGCGAGACCAAGGTCGAGGGCCTGCGGCTGCGCGACACAGTGACCGGCGCCGAATCGGTGCTCGACGCCACCGGTTTCTTCGTCGCCATCGGCCACGACCCGCGCAGCACCCTGGTCACCGGACAGGTCGACACCGACGACGAGGGCTACGTCGTCACCCGGGGCCGCACCAGCCACACCAACCTCGACGGCGTCTTCGCCGCGGGCGACCTCGTCGACCACACCTACCGGCAGGCCATCACCGCGGCGGGCGCGGGCTGCTCCGCCGCGATCGACGCCGAGCGCTGGCTGGCCGAGCACGGCACCGAGGCGGCCGAGACCACCCCGGAACTCGTCGGCGGCGGCTACAGCGCCGCGAACTGACCCCACCCACCGACCTCGAGGAGCGCAAAGATGGCAGCCAACACCGTCACCGTCACCGACAAGTCCTTCGCCGATGACGTCCTGACCAGCGAGAAGCCGGTGGTCGTCGACTTCTGGGCCACCTGGTGCGGCCCGTGCCGGATGGTCTCGCCGGTGCTCGACGAGATCGCGGGCGAGTACGCCGACAAGATCACCGTGGCCAAGCTGGACATCGACGCCAACCCGGGCACCGCCCGCGACTACCAGGTGCTCTCCATCCCCACCATGATCGTCTTCCAGGGCGGCCGCCCGGTGCGCACCATCGTCGGCGCCAAGCCCAAGGCGATGCTGCTCAAGGAGCTCGACGAGTACCTCGGCTGAGCCAGGCAACCCGGGACCGGGGTCCGCGCGTCTGCAGATGCGACGCACGGGCCCCGGTTTTCGCGTGATCGGACGACGCACCCGCCATCCCAGCGGGGGAACCGAACACCGACAAGGCACAATGGGTTACCTGTGCGGGGGTCACCGCACGGGTGCGCACCGGAGTCGACACCGGTGCCCGAGACGAGAGCGAGGGTGCATGCGGGTACTGCGCCGCGGCGATGGGGGGCCTGCCGTAGCCGAGGTTCGGTCCACCCTGGCGGCGTTGGGCCTGGTGCCACCGGCCGGTGGGGTGGCGGGCGCCGCCGACCAGTTCGACCTGGCCATGGAGCAGGCGATCCGCGCGTTCCAGCAGCAGCGCGGGCTGATCACCGACGGGCTCATCGGCCCGGCCACCTACCGCGCCCTGCGGGACGCCACCTACCAGTTGGGCGGCCGCCCGCTGGCCTACCTGGTGTCCGCCCCGATCACCGGCGACGACGTGGCCACCCTGCAGGAGCGGCTGCTCGAGCTGGGGTACGACGCGGGTCGCCCGAACGGGGTGTTCGGCGCCCAGACCGAGGCGGCGCTGCGCAACTTCCAGCGCGACTACGGCCTCACCGTCGACGGCATCTGCGGCCCGGAGACGGTGCGCGCCCTGCGCCAACTGTCCCCGCGCGCCCGCGGCGGCCGCCCGGTGCTGCTGCGCGAGCAGGAGCGGGTCCGCCGGTCCGGGCCGCGGCTGACCGGCAAGCGCATCGTCATCGACCCCGGCCACGGCGGCGCCGACACCGGCGTGTCGGTGGACGGGGTCAACGAGTCGGACCTGATGTGGGACCTGGCGCGCAGGCTGGAGGGCCGGATGGTGGCCACCGGCATGGAGGCGCTGCTCTCCCGCGGCCAGGACCAGTGCCCGGACGAGTCGACCCGCGCCCAGTTCGCCAACGAGGCCGGCGCGGACCTGGTGCTGTCGCTGCACTCGGACGCCAACCGGTCGCCGCTGGCGCAGGGCCTGGCCGGGTTCCACTTCGGCACCGGCAGCGGCAGCACGTCCACCCTCGGTGAGGCGATGGCCGGGCTGATCCAGCGGGAGCTGACCAAGCGGACCGGGCTGCGCGACTGCGGCACCCACCCGAAGACGTGGGAGCTGCTGCGGCTGACCCGGTGCCCGGCCGTGCGGGTGGAGATCGGGTACCTGACCAACCACGACGACCGGGTCCGGTTGACCGACCCGGCGTTCCGGGACGTGGTGGCCGAGGGGATCGTGGTCGCCGTCAAGCGGCTGTTCCTGCTCGGCGAGAACGACCAGCCCACCGGCAGCTTCACCTTCGCCGACGTGCTGGCGCACGAGCTGGCCAAGGCGGAGTAGCCGCAAACGTTTGCGCCACAGCGTCGAGAAAAGCCCCCAGGACCTGGTCCTGGGGGCTTTTCCGCTGGTCAGGGGGTTCAGCGCTGAAGGACGGGGGACGCGGTGCTGATCGACACCGTGCCGAGCAGCCGCTCCAGGGCGGCCTCCACGTCTTCCTTCCAGGTGATGCCAGTGCGCAGCTCCAGCCGCAACCGGGGCCACCGCGGGTGCGGCCGGACCGTCTTGAACCCGACGCTGGTCAGGAAGTCGGCGGGCACCACGCAGGAGATCTCCTCGTCCGGCTTGGCGTCGCCGAACGCCTCGATGGCCCGCACCCCGCGCCGGGTCAGGTCCTTGGCGACCGACTGGACCAGCATCCGGCCCAGCCCACCGCCGCGGAACTCCGGCAGCACGTGGAACCCGGTCAACACAACCGCGTCCGCGCTCACCGGCGACGTCGGGAACGCCGATGCCCGGGGGACGGCGTTCGGCGGGGCGTAGAGCACGAAGCCGACGGGGAGCTTGTCGCTGTACACCACCCGGCCACAGGAGCCCCAGTCGAGCAGAACGCTCGACACCCAGGCTTCCTTTTCCAGCTCGGTGGTGCCGAACTCCTCCGCCTGCTCTTTGAGGTGCGGCGCCAGCTCCCAGTACACGCATCCCCGGCAGTGCTTGGGGAGGTGCTCCAGGTTGTCCAGCGTGACGCCCACTACGCGTCGGGACACCCCACCTCCCGTGCTCGCGGTTCCGTCGCGCGCCCGCAGGGGGAAAGGACGCCGAGTTACCGCACCAGAATAGGGCGATGTGACCTGGGCCGGAACCGCGGACGGGAATCTCAGGGGTAAGTCACTCCTCTGGTTACACTGTTTTGACTGACCCACCCCTGGGAGTCACCCATGAGCACCTCCGGCCACCTGCCCGACAGACCGGGCGCCCGCAGTCTGGACCCGCACCTCGGCCGGTACGCGGCGCGAGCTACCGGGATGACGGCGTCCGAGGTGCGAGCCCTGTTCGCGGTGGCGAGCAGGCCGGAGGTCGTGTCCCTGGCCGGTGGCATGCCGAACCTGGCGGCGCTGCCGCTGGACTTCCTGTCCGAGCAGATCGCGTCCGTGGTCGCCGACGAGGGCCTCACCGCGCTGCAGTACGGCTCGGCGCACGGGGTCCCGCTGCTGCGCGAGCAGATCTGCGACGTGATGGCCCTGGAGGGCGTGACCGGGCACCCGGACGACATCGTGGTGACGGTCGGGTCGCAGATGGCGCTGGACCTGGTGACCCGGATCTTCATCGACCCCGGCGACATCGTCCTCGCCGAGGGCCCGTCGTACGTGGGCGCGCTGGGCACCTTCGCCTCCTACCAGGCCGACGTGCGGCACGTGGTGATGGACGAGCACGGCCTGGTCCCCGAGGCGCTGCGGGCCGCCCTGGCCGCCGCCGAACAGGCCGGGCGCCGGGTCAAGTTCCTGTACACGATCCCGAACTTCAACAACCCGGCCGGGGTGACGCTCGCGGTGTCCCGGCGGGCCGAGGTGCTCGACCTGTGCGCCCGGCACGACGTGCTGGTCATCGAGGACAACCCGTACGGCCTGCTCGGCTTCGACGGGCAGACCTACCCGGCGCTGCGGTCGATGGACCCGGACAACGTGATCTACCTCGGGTCGTTCTCCAAGACCTTCGCCTCCGGCCTGCGGGTCGGCTGGGCGCTGGCCCCGCACGCGGTCCGGGAGAAGCTGGTGCTGGCCGCCGAGTCGGCCGCGCTGTGCCCGCCGACGCTGAACCAGATGATCGTGTCCCGGTACCTGGCCACGCACGACTGGAAGGGCCAGATCAAGGCGTTCCAGAACACCTACCGGGAGCGGCGGGACGCGCTGCTGGCCGGGCTGGAGCAGTACCTGCCCGCCGGGTGCACCTGGACCCGGCCGGACGGCGGGTTCTTCGTGTGGCTGACCGTCCCCGAAGGGGTGGACACCAAGGCGATGCAGCCACGCGCGGTGACCGCCCGGGTCGCCTACGTGCCCGGCACCGGGTTCTACGCCGACGGGTTCGGCAGCAGGCAGATGCGGCTGTCGTTCTGCTACCCGCCGCCGGAGCGGATCACCGAGGGCGTGCGCAGGCTGGCGACCGTGCTGGCCGAGGAACTGGAGCTGCTGCGCACCTTCGGTCCCACCGCCAGCCGGACCCTGTCCGGCCCGCAGACCCCGGCGCCTGACACCGCCTGAGCTCGTTTCCCGCGCGGTGTACCTTCGGGTCCGCCGCTGATCAGCGCTGCCTGCACGAGGGAGAAGTCACCGTGTCCGACCGTTGGGTTGCCGTGCTCGCCGGGGGCTTGTCGCACGAGCGGGACGTGTCGCTGCGGTCGGGCCGCCGGGTGTCGGCCGCGCTGCGGCAGGCCGGGCTGACGGTGGAGGAGTGGGACGCCGACGCCAGTCTGCTGTCCCGGCTCCGGGAACACCGCCCGGACGCGGTCGTGATCGCCCTGCACGGCGGCGAGGGCGAGAACGGCTCCATCCAGACCATCCTGGAACTGCTGGACATCCCGTACGTCGGCACCGACGCGGGCGCCTGCCGCCGCGCGTTCGACAAGCCCACCGCCAAGACGGAACTGCGCCGCGCGGGCATCCTCACCCCCGACTGGGTGGTGCTGCCGCAGAGCGCGTTCCGCGAACTCGGCGCCCAGCCGGTGCTCGACGCGATGGTCGCCCGCCTCGGCCTGCCGCTGATGCTCAAGCCCGACCAGGGCGGCTCGGCCCTCGGCGCCCAGGTCGTCCGCTCACCCGGCGAACTCCCGACCGCGATGGTGGGTTCGCTCGCCTACAGCGACGCGGTCCTGGCCGAGCGGTTCATCGACGGCACCGAGGTCGCCGTCACCGTCATCGACGGCCCGGACGGCCCGCACGCCCTGCCCGCGGTGGAGATCAGCCCCGAAACCGGCGTCTACGACTACACCGCCCGCTACACCGCGGGCCTGACCACCTTCCACGTCCCGGCCCGCCTCGACGACGAGACCGCCGCCAAGGTCGCCGACTTGGCTGTCGCCGCCCACCGCCTCCTCGACCTGCGCGACGTCTCCCGCACCGACGCCGTGGTGAGCACGACGGGGGAGGTCTACTTCATCGAGGTGAACCTGTCACCCGGCCTCACCGAAACCTCGCTGCTGCCGATGGCAGCCGAGGCGGCGGGCCACTCCCTCGGCGACATCTACGCGGGCCTGGTCGACCGCGCCATCGCCCGCTAGCGGTTCTCGCCCGGCCAAGCGCTCACACCCGGTCGCCGCCGTTCCCGACGGCTCGCCGGGTCTCGACGCTCGTGAGCCGTACCGCGAGTCCTGACTGCCGACTCGGACGCCGCTCAACCGACTCGCCTTCGGTGGCGAGATCATCACAGTCGGCCCGCCCTCACCGCGCGGGAGTCGGCTTCCACACGTCGGCGCAGTCGACGTGGTCGGCTCCGCCGAATCGAGCGGAACCAACCGTCAAGATCACCGGCCGGGAGCCGGTGACTGCTCGGCGCAGGCAACTGTCACCGTGACGTATCGGCCTGGTGTGGTTGCCTGCGCCGATTTCATGTCTGATTCATCCCGTTTTGCGCCATCATGTCGACGATCCGTTCCAGGTCGTCGACCGAGCCGAACTCGACCACGATCCGGCCCTTGCGCTTGCCCAACTCGACCTTGACCCGGGTGTCGAACCGGTCGGACAGCTTGTCCGCCAGGTCCTGCAACCCGGGGGCGTGCATCGGCTTGCGCGGCGCGGGCTTCGGCTTGGCGGCGGGGGCGCCCTTGGCGAGGGTGACCGCTTCCTCGGTCGCCCGCACCGACAGCCCCTCGGCCACGATCCGGGTCGCCAGGTCCTCCTGGGCGCCCGCCTCGTCCAGACCGAGCAGGGCGCGGGCGTGCCCGGCGGAGAGCACCCCGGCCGCGACCCGCCGCTGCACCGGCAGCGGGAGCCGGAGCAGGCGGATGGTGTTGGTGATGACCGGCCTGCTGCGCCCGATGCGGCTCGCGAGTTCCTCGTGGGTCACCTCGAACTCGTCCAGCAACTGCTGGTACGCGGCCGCCTCCTCCAGCGGGTTCAACTGCGCCCGGTGGATGTTCTCCAGCAGCGCGTCCCGCAGCATCGCGTCGTCGGCGGTCTGCCGGACGATGGCCGGGATGGTGTCCAACCCGGCCCGCTGGGTGGCCCGCAACCGCCGCTCGCCCATGACGAGCTCGTAGCTGTCCGCGCCGAGTTCCCGGACCACGATCGGCTGCATGAGGCCGAACTCGCGGATCGAGTGCTCCAGCTCGGTCAGCGCCTCTTCGTCGAAGACCTGCCGGGGCTGCTTCGGGTTGGCGGAGATCGACGCGGTCCGGAGCTCCCGGTACACCGCGCCCGCGACCACGCCGCCCGAGTTCGGCTGGGCGGGGGTCGGGTCGATCGACTCACCGTTGCGCGCCGCGGGGCTGGGCAGCGTGATCCCACCGGTGGGCACGCCCGCCGGTGGGCCCTGCGGGATGAGGGCGGCCAGTCCGCGCCCCAGCCCGCCCTTGCGTCCGGGTCCGCTCATCGCGGCGCCCCCGCTCCTCGTTCGGCAACTTCACGGGCGGCGTCCAGGTAGCTCATCGCGCCGCGGGAACCGGGGTCGTACGCGAGCACGGACTGCCCGAAGCCGGGGGCCTCGGACACCTTCACGCTGCGCGGGATGACGGTGGCGAGCACCGTGTCGCCGAAGTGGTGCCGCACCTCGGTGGTCACCTGGTCGGCGAGCTTGGTGCGGCCGTCGTACATGGTGAGCAAGATCGTGGAGACGGTCAGCGCGCGGTTGAGGTGACCCTGCACGAGCTCGATGTTCCGCAGCAACTGGCTGAGCCCCTCCAGCGCGTAGTACTCGCACTGGATCGGGATCAGCACCTCACGGGCGGCGACCATCGCGTTGACGGTGAGCAGGCCGAGCGACGGCGGGCAGTCGATGAACACGTAGTCCGGGTCGAGCATGTCCAACTCCTCGTCGGACAGCGCCTCCTTGAGCCGGGACTCGCGGGCGGCCATCGAGACGAGTTCGATCTCGGCACCGGCGAGGTCGATGGTGGCGGGCACGCAGTAGAGCCGGTCCGACTGGTCGCTCATCTGCGCCGCCTCGGCCAGGCCGACCTCGCCGAGCAACACCTCGTAGACCGAGGGGGTGCCGGAGCGGTGGTCGACGCCGAGGGCAGTGCTGGCGTTGCCCTGCGGGTCGAGGTCGATGACCAGCACCCGCAGCCCGTGCAGCGCGAGCGCGGCGGCGAGGTTGACCGCCGAGGTGGTCTTGCCGACGCCGCCCTTCTGGTTGGCGACGGTGATGACCCGGCGGTGGGTGGGGCGGGGGAACATCTTGTCGGGGTGCTTCATCCGGGTGGCCCGCGCGGCTTCCTCTGCTATCGGGGTCCAGCCCGCGACGGAGGCGGGGGAGGGCTGGGTCATGCTCAGCGCACCTCCCCGGCGACCGTCCGGTCCGCGGCGGGCGCCGTGGGTTTCACGTGAAACATCCCTGCTCCGATCTCAGCCTCGGTGTGCACCCTGATCCTTCCTCGTCCGCCAGGCCTGCCCGCCCGTGGACTGCACGCGTTCGATGAGCACCACGGTCGTCGGCAGGTCGAGCACGGTGGCGCCGCAGATCTCGACCACCGGTTCGCCACCCCCCACCGCGGCGACCTCGACCCGGTCCCGATCCACTTCCTCGGCGGCGCTCGCGCCCTTGACGGCGACCATCCGGCCGCCCCGCCGGAGCAGCGGGAGACACCACCCGGCGAGCTTGGCCAGCGGGGCGACCGCCCGAGCGGTGACCACATCCGCCCCGGACACCCGCGACCTGACCCCCGGCTCCTCGGCCCGTCCACGCAGCACGGTCACCGACGACAGGGCAAGAGTCTCCACCACCTCGTCCAGCCACGCCACCCGCCGCGCCATCGGTTCGACGAGCGTCACCCGCAGATCCGGCCGCGCGATCGCCAGCGGTATCCCGGGCAGCCCGGCACCCGACCCGACGTCCACCACGGTCGCCCCGGCAGGCACCACCTCGGCGATGACGGCCGAGTTCAGCACGTGCCGATCCCACAGCCGCTCCACCTCGCGCGGCCCGATCAACCCCCGCCGCACCCCGTGCTCCGCCAACAACCGCACGAACCGCTCCGCCGGCTCGACCCGCGCACCGAACACAGCCTCAGCCGCCGCAGGACGCTCCAGCTCACTCAACAGCCACTCTCCGATGTTCCACGTGAAACCATGCCCCCCGATTGTCCCTGACGCCCCGCACTGATCCACCCAGGGTCGACAGAGTCGGTCCGTGTTCCTCAGATGGTGCTACCAGGGTTTGCTCGGGGGTGCGGCGGCGAGGGAAGTACGACACGGCGTACCCAGGCACCCGATACCGCGTCCAGGAGTCCCGTCGACCGATCACGGCACCCCACCGTGACGTGAACTCGGTCAGGGCAGGCACCGACCGCAAGACCGCCCGCCCATTCGGCGCTCACAGTCAACGACAGAGACCCGACCGCGACCGCCAGCACACGGCCGATCGAGCGCCAGACCCACGACATACCCACCCGCTGACTGTGTCGGAACCCTGACCATTCCAGCACTGACTCGCCCACGTTTCACGTGAAACACGCGATCGACACTTCGCGCAGATCCACTGCCGCCGGACTTGCCGCACCTGGAGTCCAAGGGCCGCACTGCTGCAGGCGAGTTCACCGAGCAGCGGCTGTCGGGCACAGGTCGCCCAACAAAAAGACGCGGCCCGCCGATAGCAGGCGGGCCGCGTCTTGGTCTGGCTGGAGCGAGCTACTGCGGGAAGACCACCACGCGACGGCGGGGGTCTTCGCCCTCGCTTTCGCTGTGCACGCCCTTGATGACGGCGACCGCGTCGTGAATGACCTTGCGTTCGAACGGGGTCATTGGCTGCAGACGGATGCGTTCGCCGCTGGAGAGGACCTTCTGGGCGGTGGCGCGGCCGAGGTCGCGGAGTTCCTCGCGGCGGTCGGCCCGCCAGCCCGCGATGTCGAGCATGAGTCTGCTGCGGGTGCCCGTCTCCTGCTGGACGGCGAGCCGGGTGAGTTCCTGGAGGGCTTCGAGCACGTTGCCGCGGGGGCCGACGAGCTTCTCCAGGTCTTCGCCGCCGTCGATGCTGATGACGGCGCGGCTGGCCTCGACGTCGAGGTCGATGTCGCCGTCGTAGTCGAGGATGTCGAGCAGCCGCTCCAGGTAGTCGCCCGCGATGTCGCCTTCTTGGACCAGCAGTTCCTCGGTCGAGGCCGGGGCCTGCTCGGCCGCTTCCTCGGCGCCCACACCGTCGGCGGTCTTCTCGGACACCTGCACCGTTTCCGGCACGGTTAACTCCTCTCCAGGTCGAGGCACGCCTCAGCGGTTCTTGCGACCTGACTTCTTGCTGCGGGATCGGTCTGCGCTCAGACCGGGAACCTGGGTGCCGCCCGACGCGGGTTTCGCGGCCTGGCCACTCTCGGCCTGCTGCACGGGTTTCGCCGTCGGGGCGGTCTTGCCGGACTGGGTCACCGGCTTGGGGTCGGTCGCCTCGGTGGTGGCCTCGTCGGCGGCGTCCTCGGGCGTGACCGGGGTGGGGCGCTTCTTGACCTGGGCAGGCTTCTGGCCGGGCTTGGGAGCGTTGGCGACGCGCTTCTCCTGGGCGGCGTTCTTGCGGGCCGCTTCCTCGGCGTCGATCTTCTTGTAGACGAAGCGCTGCTGCCAGAGGGTCCAGCCGTTGTTGGACAGCCAGTACATGATCAGGCCGATGGGGAAGAAGAAGCCACCGAAGAGGACACCCAGCGGGAAGATGTACAGGGTGAGCTTGTTCATGATCGCGGTCTGCGAGGTGGCGGCGTCCGGGTTCTGGCGGCCGACCGAGTGCCGCGCGGTGAGGTGGGTCAGCGCGCTGGCGAGCAGCATCAGCGGGATGGCGACGACGATCACGTGCGAGCGCTCGACGCCGAACTTGGCGAGCTCGGTGGCGGGCTGGGTGATCCAGTTGCTCAGCCGGGCACCGAACAGGCTGGCGTCGATGTAGCTCTCGACGCCGTGCTGGTCGAAGAAGTAGTTCTCGGTCTTGCCCGGCTTGAACTCGCGCAGCACGTGGAACAGGCCGATGAACACCGGGATCTGCAGCAGCATCGGCAGGCAGCCGCCCAGCGGGCTGACGCCGTGTTCGGCCTGGAGCTTCTGCATCTCCTGGGCCTGCTTCTGCCGGTCATTGGCGTACTTCTTCTGCAGCTTCTTGATCTCGGGCGCGAACTCCTGCATCTTCCGCATCGAGCGGACCTGCTTGACCATCGGCTTGAACAGGATGGCTCGCAGGGTGAAGACCAGGAAGGCGATGCTCAGCGCCCAGGCGATCGCGCTCGACTCACCGAACACGTGTCCGAACACCCAGTGCCAACACCACATGATGAAGGACACCGGGTAGTAGATGAAATTGAGCACTGAGCTACTCCTCGGCGGCTGTCTTCTCGGCCGGATGGGGCTTGGTTCCGGTTCTGGGTGGCGGCACCGGGTCGAGGCCGCCGGGGTGCCACGGTCCGCAGCGCAGCAGCCTGCGCAGCGCGAGCCAGCTTCCGCGCAGGGCGCCGTGGGTGGTCAGCGCCTCCGCCGCGTACTCGCTGCAGCTCGGGTAGAACCGGCAGGCCGGGGGGAGCAGCGGCGAGACCCACCGCCGGTACCCGCGGACCGGCAGCAGCAACGCGCGGGCCACCGGCCCCGGGCGCGCCTGGCCCGCTGTGGTTGTCGTGCTCACGCCCCACCGCCATCGTCTCCGGCCGGACGCAACCGGCGGATCGCCGCGTCGAGGTCCTTGCCGAGTTCAGCGCTCGTCGCCGCCGCCGCTTCGGGCAGGGCTCGCACGACCAACGCGCTGCCGGGTGGGAGAGTTCCGATCCGGTCCCGGACCAGGTGCCGCAGCCGCCGGGCGACCCGGTGCCGGACGACGGCGTTGCCAACGGCCTTACTCACGACGAAACCGACCCTCGGCGTGGCGGCCGGTGGGTCGGCTTCGGTGGGTCGGTTGCCCCCGGCGGCCGTGATGGCGTGCAGCACGAGCCTCGGTCGACCGACGCGGCGCCCGCGCCTGGTCACCAACCGGAAGTCCGCGCTGCTGGTCAGCCGGGCGGCCGCGGGGAGCACGGCGACGGGGGTGGGGTCAGGCCGACAGCTTGTCGCGGCCGCGACGGCGGCGCGACGCCAGGATGGCGCGGCCCGCGCGGGTACGCATCCGCAGGCGGAAGCCGTGCGTCTTGGCCCGGCGACGGTTGTTCGGCTGGAAGGTGCGCTTGCTCACGGCTGGTTCTCCCGGTACTCATCAGGTCAAGCTGGTCTGCCCGCCCCCGGCCGGTGTGCGGCCGGGAACTGAAAATCTGACGGCCCGCGCGCCGAGCACGCGGAACTCACCCGCCGCAAGCGGGAGACCTTATGAGGGTACGCACCGCGGCCGCCGCCATCAAACCGGGGTCCGATGTGCGGCCCGACCTGGTCGGATCCGGTATGACCCCGGTGTCTTGTGGGCGGGCCCGACCGTTGTTACCGTGCGGGCTCCCGGTTGGCCGGGACCGGTCGGAACGGGGTTAGGGAGCCCTGCCGCTCCGCCGCCGCCCGGCCACTGAGTACCTTTGACCCCCCGAGCCGGGTACCCCCCTGGGTCAGCCGTACCTTTCGTGCACAGTTGTGGACAACCCTGTGGATGCGCGTTTGACGGCAGCCACGCGCCGGGACCAGCCTTACCGCCATTGCCGACGAGGGGAGGGGAGCAGGCGCCGATGTCGGAGCACCAGATGAATCTCGGTGTGGTGTGGGAACAGGTCGTTCGCGAGCTGTCCGCCGGGACCCTGTCCCCGTCCCAGCGCGCGTGGATGCGGATGACCAGGCCTATCGGGTTGCTCGACGGCACGGCGCTGCTGTCCGCGCCGAGCGACTTCGCCAAGGAGGCGATCGAGCGCGCGCTGCGCGAGCCGATCACCAACGCGCTCTCCCGCAGGCTGGGCCGGGTGGTGTCGCTGGCGGTCAAGGTCGACGCCGCGCCCGCCCTGCCGAACGCGGTCCCGGTGGTGGCGCCGCCGGTGGCCGGGTCACCGATGCCTGCCGAGGCCGACGGCGACACGATCACCATCCCGGCCGCCGAGGTGGCCGCGATCGACAGCCAGCCGGTGGCGCCGGTGCCCGTGGTCGTCGTGGAGGTCGATGACGACGGCGAGGAGGTGGACGAGGAGGGCGACGCGCTCGCCACCGTCCACGAGATCTGGCCGACCTTCACCGGCCAGGCGCCCGCCAGCGGTCAGCCGTTCACCGCGCCCGCCCAACCGCAGACGTCGAAGACCCGGTTGAACGAGAAGTACACCTTCGACACGTTCGTGATCGGCGCGTCGAACCGGTTCGCGCACGCGGCGTCGGTCGCGGTGGCCGAGGCGCCCGCGCGGGCGTACAACCCGCTGTTCATCTGGGGCGAGTCGGGTCTGGGCAAGACCCACCTGTTGCACGCGGTCGGGCACTACGCGCAGCGGCTGTTCCCCGGGATGCGGGTGCGGTACGTGTCGACCGAGGAGTTCACCAACGACTTCATCAACTCGCTGCGCGACGACCGGAAGGTGGCGTTCCAGCGCCGCTACCGGGACATCGACGTGCTGCTGGTCGACGACATCCAGTTCCTGGAGGGCAAGGAAGGCACCCAGGAGGAGTTCTTCCACACCTTCAACACGCTGCACAACGCGAACAAGCAGATCGTGGTGTCCTCGGACCGGCCGCCGAAGCGGCTGGAGACGCTGGAGGACCGGCTGCGCACCCGCTTCGAGTGGGGGCTGATCACCGACATCCAGCCGCCGGAGCTGGAGACGCGCATCGCGATCCTGCGCAAGAAGGCGGCCCAAGATCGGCTGGCCGCGCCCGCCGAGGTGCTGGAGTTCATCGCGGCCAGGGTCGAGGCGAACATCCGGGAGCTGGAGGGCGCGCTGATCCGGGTGACCGCGTTCGCGTCGTTGAACCGGGCGCCGGTGGACGTGAGCCTGGCCGAGATCGTGCTGCGGGACCTCATCCCGGACTCGCAGGCCCCGGAGATCAGCGTGCCGACGATCATGGCGGTGACCGCGGAGTTCTTCGGCGTCTCGGTGGACGACCTGTGCGGCCCCGGCAAGACGAAAGCGCTTGCCCAGGCCCGCCAGATCTCGATGTACCTGTGCCGCGAGCTCACCGACCTGTCGCTGCCCAAGATCGGTCAGACCTTCGGCGGCCGCGACCACACCACGGTCATGCACGCGGACAAGAAGATCCGCAAGGAGATGGCCGAGCGGCGGCGCGTGTACGACCAGGTGCAGGAGCTGACCTCCCGCATCAAGCAGCGCGCCCGCGCCTGATCTCTGCCCGCCGGTGTCCGAGCTCGTGGCAACCGTGCTCAGTTGGCGATGACCCCGCCTGCGGCGACCGAGTTCGCCTGACCCACCCGCACGCGTCGATCCGTCTCTCCGGCCTCCGGACAACTCACGCGCGCGTGTCGGGCTGTCCGCTGACGGATGGAGCCGCCGGAGCTGGCTGAGCGAGGCGGTCGCGCCCGGGGGTCGGCCCATGCCCAGATCCGGCGGTCGCACCTCTTTATTGCGGCGGTGGACGACCGTCCCCGCTCCCAGAAAGGTCGACACCGGTCGCGCGCCCGCGATCCGGTCGGTCCAGACTGCCTTGACCCGCCGTGGCGGCCGTTCCAGGCCCCGGCCCGGAGGCCACCGGATCGGGCAGGGTCGACCGGTTCGGAGCGGTGGACGCGACCAGTCCCCAGCCGCAGAAAAGTCCGGCGTCGCCGCCCGGTCGCCGCCGCGCCAGGTTTATTGCCACCGTGGACCAGCTTCCCCACCAGCAGAAAAGTTCGCCACCGGCGGCCGCCCGGCGCCACCCGATCCGGCGACGAACCCGGGGAACGCGCCGGTTATTGGGCAGGTGGAACGCCGGTCCACCGGGGTAGAAAGGTCTCGAACGGGGGAACGCGGGTGTCCTGCGTCACCGGAATCGGTGGACAACCCGTGGACAACCCTGTGTACAGGCCTGTGGGTAGCGCTCGGGCGGGCTGGGGACGACTTGGCCCACATCTGGGGATGGCGCTGTGGACAACTCGGCCTCCCTGTGGACGGATCGAGCCTGTGGGTAACTCATCCACCGGACCCCCCAAGCTGTCCACGGATCCATCCCCGGGTTACCCACAGGTGGCCGTGCCCGCTGACCTGCGTGGACCACGGTCATCCACACAATCCACAGGGCTTACTACTAGTACTGTTTTTCTTCTCTTCCAGAGGAAGAAAAAGATTAAAAACAGGGGACGGCAAAAGTTGGGGACAAGTCGCGGCGGCGGCCCGGGACGCGTCCGCCGTGGCCGGGGCGCCCCGGATGACGGGAGGGCGGATCACGCTCTACGGTTGGGGCTCACAGCGTGGACAGCTCGACGGTTCGGTCATCGCACGTCAGGTGCCGCCCACCGTCCGGGCCTGGAAAGGACACCCATGAAGATCCGCGTCGAGCGCGACGGCCTGGCCGACGCCGTCGCCTGGGTCGCGCGCAGCCTCCCGTCCCGGCCCCCGGTTCCCGTCCTCGGCGGGGTGTTGTTGGACGCGGGCTCGACGGAGGGCGCCGACGGGCTGACGGTTTCCGGCTTCGACTACGAGGTGTCGGCCACGGTCGGCGTCCCGGCGACGGTCGCCGACGGCGGGCGGACGCTGGTGTCGGGGCGGCTGTTGGCGGACATCACGAAGTCGTTGCCCGCCCAGCCGGTGGAGATCTCGGTCGACGGCGCGCGGGTGGCGATCACGTGTGGCAGCGCGAAGTTCAGCCTGCCGACGATGCCGGTGGACGATTACCCGGCGCTGCCGAACATGCCGCAGCACGCGGGGGAGCTGCAGGGTGAGGTGTTCGGCCAGGCGGTGAGCCAGGTCGCGGTGGCGGCGGGCAAGGACGACACGCTGCCGATGTTGACCGGTGTCCGGGTGGAGATCGCCGGGGACAAGTTGACGTTGGTGGCGACGGACCGCTTCCGGTTGGCGATGCGGGAGTTCGAGTGGAAGCCGTCCGGGGATGTGGAGGACGCGGCGGTGCTGGTGCCCGCGCGGACCCTGGCCGAGGCGGCGAAGGCGTTGGGCAGCTCGGGGCGGACGGTGGAGCTGGCGCTCTCGTCCGGGGACGGGCT
The DNA here is from genome assembly GCF_000482865.1 of Actinokineospora inagensis DSM 44258. Lineage (GTDB taxonomy): Bacteria > Actinomycetota > Actinomycetes > Mycobacteriales > Pseudonocardiaceae > Actinokineospora > Actinokineospora inagensis. The sequence continues at coordinate 110,543 of NZ_AXWW01000013.1, forward strand.
GCTGGGGTTGTCGGGGTCGGGGCGCCGGACGACGAGCCGGTTGTTGGACGCGGAGTTCCCGCGGTACCGGCAGTTGTTGCCGAGCGAGCAGACGTCCAGCGCGGTGATCGGGGTCGCGCCGCTGGTCGAGGCGATCAAGCGCGTGTCGCTGGTGGCCGAGCGCGGCACCCAGGTCCGGTTGGAGTTCGACAACGGGGTGCTGCGGTTGTCGGCGGGCGGGGACGACGAGGGCAGCGCCGAGGAGGAGTTGCCGGTGGAGTTCACCGGTGACCCGGTGACCATCGCGTTCAACCCGGGCTACCTGCAGGACGGGCTCGCCGCGTTGCACAACGACCGGGCGGAGTTGTCGTTCACCACACCGAACCGCCCGGCGCTGATCAAGCCGGTCGGCGAGGATGGGGTCATCCCGGGCTACCTGTATCTGCTGATGCCGGTCCGGCTCCCGGGCTGACCGGACCACCCGTCACACCGGAGGGAAAGACCGTGCAGCTGGGACTGGTCGGCCTGGGCAAGATGGGGTTCAACATGCGCGAGCGGCTGCGCGCCGCCGGGCACGACGTGGTCGGCTACGACCGCAACCCCGAGGTCAGCGACAGCGCGTCGCTGGCGGACCTGGTCGGGAAGCTCGACGCGCCGCGCGCCGTGTGGGTGATGGTGCCCGCGGGGGAGGCGACCCGGCAGACGGTGGAGCAGTTGGGTGAGCTGCTCGCCGAGGGCGACCTGGTGATCGACGGCGGCAACTCGCGCTACACCGACGACAAGGTCAACGCGGAGTTGTTGGCGGGCAAGAAGATCGGCTACCTGGACGTCGGTGTGTCCGGTGGCGTGTGGGGCAAGGAGAACGGGTACGGCCTGATGGTCGGCGGCGACGCGGACCTGGTCGAGCGGGCGCTGCCGATCTTCGACGCGCTCCGGCCGGAGGGGCCGCGGGAAGAGGGCTTCGCGCACGCGGGCAAGGTCGGCGCCGGTCACTACGCGAAGATGGTGCACAACGGCATCGAGTACGGGCTGATGCAGGCGTACGCCGAGGGCTACGAGCTGCTCGACGCCGCGCACGAGGTCACGGACGTCCCGGCGGTGCTCAAGGCGTGGACGCGGGGCACGGTTGTCCGGTCCTGGTTGCTCGACCTGCTGGTGAAGGCGCTCGACGAGGACCCGGGCCTGGCGGAGCTGACCGGGTACGTCGAGGACTCCGGCGAGGGTCGGTGGACGGTCGAAGAGGCGATCAACCACTCGGTGCCCGCCCCGGTGATCTCGGCCGCGCTGTTCGCCCGGTTCGGTTCGCGGCAGGGGGACTCGCCCGCGATGAAGGCGGTCGCCGCGTTGCGCAACCAGTTCGGTGGGCACGCGGTGCACAAGGCGGGACCCACGTCCGGCTCCGGCCACGTGGGCTAGTGCGGGTCCGGCACTTGCAGGTCAGCGACTTCCGGTCCTGGGAGCGGGCCGACCTGGAGCTGGACGGCGGGGTGTCGGTGCTGGTCGGCGCGAACGGGCAGGGCAAGACGAACCTGGTCGAGGCGATCGGGTACGTGGCCACGCTCGGCTCGCACCGGGTCGCCTCCGACCAGCCGCTGGTGCGGCACGGGTGCGCGCGGGCGATCGTGCGGACGGCGGTGGTCAACGACGGCCGGGAGTTGACGGTCGAGTTGGAGATCACGCCGGGCAAGGCGAACCGGGCCAGGATCAACCGCGGTCCGGTGCCGCGCACCCGGGACGTGTTGGGGATCTTGCGCACGGTGTTGTTCGCGCCGGAGGACCTGTCGCTGGTGCGCGGGGACCCGGGTGAGCGCCGCCGGTTCCTGGACGAGTTGTTGGTGTTGCGCGCGCCGCGGTACGCCGGGGTGCGCGCGGACTACGAGAAGGTGCTCAAGCAGCGGAACGCGTTGTTGAAAAGCGCGGCCACCAATCGGCGCGCGCGTCGGGCCGACCCGGACGCGGTGTCGACCCTGGACGTGTGGGACAACCACCTCGCGGTGCACGGCGCCCAGTTGTTGGCGGCCCGGTTGGACCTGGTCGCCGACCTGGGGCCGCGGGTCGCGGCGGCTTATGCCGGGGTGGCGCCGGAGTCACGTCCGGCGCACGTCGCCTACCGCTCGCAGATCGAGGACACGCTGCCCGCGGGATACGGGAAGCATGGTGGGGAGCGCGCGGACGTCGAGGTCGTGGCCGACGCGCTGCTGGCCAGGATGGCGCTGCGCCGGGACGCCGAGCTGGAGCGCGGGGTGAGCCTGGTCGGACCCCAGCGCGACGAGTTGGACTTGGTTTTGGGGGAGACCCCGGCGAAGGGATACGCGAGCCACGGTGAATCTTGGTCGTTCGCGCTGGCGTTGCGGCTGGCGTCGTACGAGCTGCTCAAGGACGAGGGCAGCGAGCCGGTGCTGGTGCTCGACGACGTGTTCGCCGAGTTGGACCGGCGGCGCAGGCAGCGACTCGCCGAGGTGGCGGTCGGCGCGGAGCAGGTCCTGGTGACGGCCGCGGTGGAGGAGGATGTGCCCGCGGAGCTGTCCGGGGTCCGGTTCGAGGTGGCCGGCGGGGAGGTGCGGCGTGTCTGACGACCTGTTCGGCGGCGCGCTGGACCCGGTACCGCCGCGACCACCCCGAGTGACCGGGCGCGGGCGAGTTGCCCCCACATCTGGGGATAAACCTGTGGATAGTGTGGATAACACCGTCACCGTGCGGCCATCCGGGGGACTCGGAGCGGGCAAAAGCCAGGCTCTATCCACACCCGGGGGTGGACAACTCGCCGATTCATCCACAGGGGTGACGCAGAGTGAGGGTGAGCCGCGGGACGCGGAGCAGCCGCGGGGCCCAGATCTTGCCAGAGCCGCGCTGGCCGCCGCCCGGCAGGCCGCCAAGGCCAACCCGAAACGCGTTGTTCCACGTGGAACAGTGGGCGCGACCTCGCGACGGCGACGACGGTGGTCCGGTCCGGGTGGTGACGAACGGGACCCGCAGCCGCTGGGCAGGCTCGCCTCCCGGATGGCCGTGGAGCGCGGCTGGCAGGAGAACCTCGCCGGCGGGCAGGTCTTCAGCCGGTGGTCCACACTGGTCGGAGCGGATGTCGCCGAGCACGCCCAACCCGTCGCGATCAAGGACGGGGAGCTGACCGTGCGGGCCGACTCCACCGCGTGGGCCACCCAACTGCGGTTGCTGCAGCGCCAACTGCTGGCCAGGATCGCCGCGGCGGTCGGGTCCGGCGTTGTCGAGCGGCTCCGGGTGCAGGGTCCGTCCGCGCCGAGTTGGCGGTACGGGCCACGGCACGTTCCCGGTCGTGGACCACGGGACACCTACGGCTGAACCTCGCGGGTCGAGACAGCGCGGGTGGCGTCCGGACTCGCGCTGGTTGTCAAGCGACGCTCTGTGAGCGAACCAGGGGTGTCCTTGACCCGATTCTGCGCGGCCGCACCAGTAGTATGTAGCGAGGGGTGTGCCGCGGCTGGCCCGCCGGTCGCCCCGGCAGTCGTTCCGACGCACGAGGAGACACCGGGAACGTGGTAGCTGACCAGCAGGACAACTCGTACGGTGCCGGCTCCATCGGGGTGCTCAAGGGCCTCGAGGCGGTCCGGCTGCGTCCCGGCATGTACATCGGCTCCACCGGCGAACGCGGGCTGCACCACCTGATCTGGGAGGTCGTCGACAACTCGGTCGACGAGGCGATGGCCGGGTACGCGACCAAGGTCGAGGTCACCCTGCTCGCCGACGGCGGCGTCCGGGTCGTCGACGACGGCCGCGGCATCCCGGTGGGCGAGCACCCGGAGGAGAAGCGGTCCGCGCTCGAGGTCGTGATGACCGTGCTGCACGCGGGCGGCAAGTTCGACAGCGACAGCTACGCCGTCTCCGGCGGTCTGCACGGCGTCGGCATCTCCGTGGTCAACGCGCTCTCGACCCGGCTGGAGGCGGAGATCAAGCGCGACGGCCACGTCTGGACGCAGACCTACCGCGACTCCGAGCCGGTCGCCCCGGTGCTGCGCGGCGCCGAGACCAGGGAGACCGGCACCACGATCACCTTCTGGGCCGACGGGTCGATTTTCGAGACCACCGAGTACAGCGCCGAGACGGTGGCCAGGCGGCTGCAGGAAACGGCGTTCCTGAACAAGGGCCTGATCATCGTCCTGCGCGACGAGCGGGTATCCGACGCGGACACGGTGGAGGACGCGGTCGGCCTGGTGGCCAAGGTCAAGGAGCGCACCTACCACTACCCGGGCGGGCTCGAGGACTTCGTCAAGCACATCAACCACAGCCGCGAGGCCATCCACAAGTCGGTCATCGCGTTCGAGGCCGAGGACAAGGCCCGGCACGTGCAGGTCGAGGTCGCGATGCAGTGGAACACCGGCTACAGCGAGTCGGTGTTCACCTATGCCAACATCATCCACACGCCCGAGGGCGGCACCCACGAAGAAGGTTTCCGCGCCGCGCTCACCCGCGTGGTCAACGTGTACGCGCGGGAGAAGAAGCTCCTGAAGGAGAAGGACGCCAACCTCTCCGGCGACGACGTGCGCGAGGGCCTGGCCGCGATCGTGTCGGTGAAGCTCGCCGAACCGCAGTTCGAGGGGCAGACCAAGCAGAAGCTGGGCAACACCGAGGTCAAGACGTTCGTGCAGCAGACCTGCAACGAGTGGCTGGCCGACTGGTTCGAGCGCAACCCGAGCGACGCGCGGACGATCGTCACGAAGGCGGTGTCCTCGGCGCAGGCCAGGATGGCGGCGCGCAAGGCGCGGGAACTGGTGCGGCGCAAGGGCGCGCTGGACATCGGCGGCCTGCCGGGCAAGCTGAAGGACTGCCGCTCCACCAACCCGGAGGAGTGCGAGCTCTACATCGTCGAGGGCGACTCGGCAGGCGGCTCGGCGAAGGAGGGGCGCGACTCGCTGTTCCAGGCGATCCTGCCGATCCGGGGCAAGATCATCAACGTCGAGAAGGCCCGGATCGACCGGGTGCTGAAGAACACCGAGGTGCAGAGCCTGATCACCGCCCTCGGCACCGGCATCCAGGAGGACTTCGAGGTCGGCAAGCTGCGCTACCACAAGATCGTGCTGATGGCCGACGCCGACGTGGACGGCCAGCACATCCGGACCCTGCTGCTGACCCTGCTGTTCCGCTTCATGCGCGGGCTGATCGAACAGGGGCACGTGTACCTGGCGTCCCCCCCGCTCTACAAGATCAAGTGGCAGCGCATCGAACCCGAGTTCGCCTACTCCGACCGCGAACGCGACGGCATGCTGGAAGCCGGGTTCGCGGCGGGCAAGAAGATCAACAAGGAGGACGGCATCCAGCGGTACAAGGGCCTCGGCGAGATGAACGCCGAGGAGCTGTGGGAAACCACCATGGACCCCGCCAACCGCGTGCTGCTCCGCGTCACCCTCGACGACGCCGCCCAGGCCGACGAACTGTTCAGCGTCCTGATGGGCGAGGACGTCGAGGCCCGCCGCTCGTTCATCACCCGCAACGCCAAGGACGTTCGCTTCCTCGACGTGTAGCCGGTCCCGCGTCGCCAAACCCCCCGCGTGAAAGGAACGCCCGGACGTGACCGAAACCCTGCCCCCTCCTGGTGACCGCATCGAGCCGGTCGACATCCAGCAGGAGATGCAGAACTCCTACATCGACTACGCCATGAGCGTCATCGTCAGCCGCGCCCTCCCGGACGTGCGCGACGGCCTCAAGCCGGTCCACCGGCGCGTGCTGTACTCGATGTTCGACACCGGTCTGCGCCCCGACCGCAGCTACGTCAAGTGCTCCCGCGTCGTCGGCGACGTCATGGGCAACTACCACCCCCACGGCGACTCCTCCATCTACGACACCCTGGTGCGCCTGGCCCAGCCCTGGTCCATGCGCTACCCGCTCGTCGACGGCCAGGGGAACTTCGGTTCCCCGGGCAACGATCCAGCAGCCGCGATGCGCTACTGTATTGATGCAGAAACGCGCGTAAAGATGCACGACGGCTCGTCGGTGCGGATCGGGGACATCGTCCCGGACGCGCAGCCGAACACCGACAACGTCATCGACCTCAAGGTCGCCGACCGCGACGGCAACCCCGTTCGCGCGGACAGGCTGTTCCACTCGGGCGAGCACCCGACGCTCAAGCTGACCACCCGCGAGGGGTACGAGCTGACCGGGACGCACAACCACCCGGTGCTGTGCCTGGTGTCGGTGGCCGGTGTGCCGACCTTGCTGTGGAAGCTGCTGGAGGAGATCCAGCCCGGCGACCGCGTCGTCATGCAGCGCACGCCGATGGAAGAGGTCGGCCTACCCACGGCTGGAGAATGCGCAGCGGCAATTGATGCGGCCAAGCAACTCGTCGACATGACCAGCGAACCGGTGATCGTCGGACCAGACGGGTCTCCGGAGTCCGCACTTGCACCCGCCCCGCTCGTGCCGGAGTTCATCTGGCAGGGAGGTAGCGCGCTCAAGCGGGTATTCCTGCGTTCCCTGTTTGATGAGAGCGGGACATTCTCCGGTAGCAGCCACGAGATCGCTTACCCCACTCACAGCACCGCGCTCGCCCATGAGGTCCAGCAGTTGCTGTTGGAGTTCGGCGTGGTGAGCAAGCTGGTCGGCTATGACGACGGTGAGATCAAGGTCGTGGTCACCAACCGCCGGGACGCGCGGCTGTTCGCGGCCAATGTCGGCTTCCTGCAGGCGAAGCAGGACCAGCTCGAGGCGATCCTCGCCACCATCCCGACCGAGAGCCGCTCGATGTCGAGCGACCACGTGCCGTTCGTCGGCGAGTACATCCGCGCGAACGGCGCCGTTCGGTGGACTGAGCGCGATTGGCTGCGCAGGCACAACGTCGACCGGATCGAGCGGTGGGAGACCAATCGCGACGAGATCGTCGAGCGGATCACCCAGCCGGGGGTGCTCGACGTCGTCGAGCCGTTGGTGGACGGGCGGTTCTACTACGCGCAGGTGAAGTCGATCGCCGACGCCGGGGTGCGGGCGGTCTACAGCATCCGGGTCGACACCGACGACCACGCGTTCGTCACCGACGGGTTCGTCAGCCACAACACCGAGTCCCGGTTGATGCCGCTCGCGATGGAGATGTTGCGGGACATCGGCGAGGACACCGTCGACTTCGGGCCGAACTACGACGGCAAGACCGAGGAACCGAGTGTTCTGCCGTCGCGGATTCCGAACCTGTTGGTGAACGGCGGTAGCGGTATCGCCGTCGGTATGGCCACGAACATCCCGCCGCACAACCTGCGTGAGGTGGCCGATGGTGTGGTGTGGGCGTTGGATAACCCGGACGCGTCGGACGAAGAGTTGTTGGCGGCGTTGCTGACCCGGGTCAAGGGGCCGGACTTCCCGACCAAGGCGTTGATCCTCGGTACGGCGGGCATCGAGGAGGCGTACCGGACGGGGCGCGGGTCGGTGCGGATGCGCGCGGTGGTGGAGGTCGAGGAGGACGCGAAGGGGCGCACCATCCTCGTCGTCACCGAGCTGCCGTACCAGGTGAACCCGGACAACCTGATCGAGAACATGGCGCAGTTGGTGCGCGACGGGAAGCTCACCGGGATCTCCGAGATCGCCGACGAGTCGAACTCGCGCAGCGGCATGCGGATCGTGATCGGCCTCAAGCGCGACGCGGTCGCCAAGGTCGTGCTGAACAACCTGTACAAGCACACGCAGTTGCAGCACAACTTCGGCGTCAACATGCTCGCCCTGGTCGACCAGGTGCCGCGGACGCTGCGGATCGACCAGATCGTCCGGCACTACGTCAACCACCAGATCGAGGTGATCGTCCGGCGCACCCGGTACCGGCTGCGCAAGGCCCAGGAGCGGGCGCACATCCTGCGCGGCTACGCCAAGGCGCTGGACATGCTCGACGAGGTGATCGCGTTGATCCGCCGGTCGCCGTCGGCCGACGAGGCCAAGGTCGGGTTGATCTCGCTGCTGGATGTGGACGAGATCCAGGCGACCGCGATCCTCGAGTTGCAGTTGCGCAGGCTGGCCGCCCTGGAGCGGCAGCGGATCATCGACGAGCTCGGCGAGATCGAGCGCTACATCGCCGAGCTGGAAGCGATCCTGGCCAGCGAGGAGCAGCAGCGGCAGATCATCCGCGACGAGCTGATGGAGATCGTCGACAAGCACGGCGACGACCGGCGCACCCGGATCATCCCGTTCGACGGCGAGGTGTCGGTCGAGGACCTGATCGCCGTCGAGGACGTCGTCGTCACCATCACCCGGACCGGCTACGCCAAGCGCACCAAGACGGACCTGTACCGGGCGCAGAAACGCGGCGGCAAGGGCGTGCAGGGCGCCACCCTCAAGCAGGACGACATCGTGGCGCACTTCTTCGTGTGCTCGACCCACGACTGGATCCTGTTCTTCACCAACAAGGGCCGCGTCTACCGCGCCAAGGCCTACGAGCTGCCCGAGGCCAACCGCGCCGCCCGCGGTCAGCACGTCGCGAACCTGCTGGCGTTCCAGCCGGACGAGCAGATCGCGCAGGTCATCCAGATCAAGGACTACACGGTCGCCCCGTACCTGGTCCTCGCCACCCGCGACGGCCTGGTGAAGAAGTCGAAACTGGCCGACTTCGACAGCAACCGCGCGGGCGGTCTCATCGGTATCAACCTCCGTGAGGAGGACGAGCTCGTCGGCGCCGTGCTGTGCTCGGCCGACGACGACCTGCTGCTCGTGTCCGCGGGCGGCCAGTCCATCCGGTTCCACGCCAGCGACGAGGCGCTGCGCCCGATGGGCCGCGCCACCTCCGGCGTCCAGGGCATGCGGTTCAACTCCGGTGACGAGCTGCTCACCCTCGGTGTCGTGAAGGAGGGCACGTTCGTTTTGGTCGCCACCGACGGCGGGTACGCCAAGCGCACCCCGATCGAGGACTACTCGGTCCAGGGCCGGGGCGGCAAGGGCGTGCTGACCATCCAGCACGACAGCAGGCGTGGCAGGCTGGTGGGGGCGGTCATCGTGGAGTTGGAGGACCAGCTCTACGCGATCACCTCCTCCGGCGGCGTCATCCGCACCGCGGCCAAAGAGGTGCGCAAGGCGGGCAGGCAGACCAAGGGCGTCCGGTTGATGAACCTGGGCGAAGGGACCACCCTGGTCGCCATCGCCCGCAGCGCCGAGGCCACCGCCGAGGTCGAGGGGGAGATCGCGGAGGTCGAGGCCACCGAGGTCGACACCGCCGAGGTCGTGGTCGAGGCCACCGACTCGACGGACCCGACCGACGCGCCGGAGCAGACCGAGCAAGACTGAGCAGGACGTAAGACCGAACCACCAAACAGGGGACACCGCTCGTGACACAGCCCGAGAAGCCGGACACAACCGGACAGGAACCGGAACGGACTTCGGTCATCGCCACGACGGCCAAGGACGCGCCCACCACCGCGGAGAACGCCACCACACCCGACGACGGTGGCGCGGTCGAGGCGAACGAGACCACGCCACCGCCGTGGGCGCGCGTCACCCAGGACCAGCCGACCCCCGCCGGGTTCCCCACCACCGAACCCGACCCGGACGTCACCCAGGCCCTGCCCAACCCCGGCAACGGCCGCGTTTACCAGCAGCCCAACGACGAAGCCACCATCTCCGTCCAGCGGCCCGCCATCGCCAACACCCCCCTGTTCACCGACCCGCCGCCCCGGGCAGCGGTCAACCTCGACAGCAGCCTGCGCACACCCCCCGGCGGCGCCGGAACCGGCCCCACCAGCGCCCGCCGCCCCGGCCGCGGCCCCCGCCGCGCCAACCTGCAGATCAAACGCGTCGACCCGTGGTCCGTGCTGAAGCTCAGCCTGGTCCTCGGCCTCTGCCTGTTCCTGATCGGACTCCTCGCCGTCGCCGCCCTCTACGTCGTCCTCGACGGCATGGGCGTCTGGGACAAGATCAACGGCATCTCCAGCGAACTGCTCAACGCCAGCGACAACGGCAACTCCGGCCCCCTCATCAGCGCGGGCCGCGTCTTCGGCATCGCCGCCATCATCGGCGCCATCAACATCATCCTGTTCAGCGCCCTGTCCACCGTCGGCGCCTTCATCTACAACTTCGCCGCCGACCTCGCGGGCGGCCTCGAAGTCACCCTCGCCGAACGCGAGTAGGGGGATACCGATTTGGGGACCCGAACACCCATGCGGTAACCTTCCGGTGTTCGACACGGGCCTATAGCTCAGGCGGTTAGAGCGCTTCACTGATAATGAAGAGGTCGGAGGTTCAAGTCCTCCTAGGCCCACGGGACGGACTCGGGCGATCTGTGTTCACGGAATGCGTGAACCGGGTCGTCCGTTGTCGTATCTGGGGGGCGACCCCCCAGACCCCCACGGTGCGGCGGGCGCCGGAACCAGCGTTTGCTCGCTCGGGCCTGTCGGCCCTCACATCGGTATGTAACCAATGGGCTTGTCGCCCCACGGTGCCTGGGCGGCGGAACCAGCGTTGCTCGCTCGGGCCTGTTGGCCCTCACATCGAGTATGTAATCAACGGGCTTGTGGCCCACGGTGCCGTGGGCGGCGGAACCAGCGTTTGCTCGCTCGGGCCTGTCGGCCCTCACATCGAGTATGTAGTCAATGGGCTTGTCGCCACGGTGCGGTGGGCGGCGGAACCAGCGTGGTTGCTCGACCTTCGGTCGTCGGGTCGAGGTGTGTGTGACCAATGGGGTTGTTGGCCCACAGTGCGGGGGCGCGTAGGTCGTGGAACTTGTGGAGCGGCTGGGAGCGGGGCGGGGCCGTGTAGTCGGCGTGGGTCGCCTGCTCAACTGGCTGTGGGGGGTGTGGATCTAGGGGGATGGGGGTGGGTGGGGGCGGGGGTGTGGCAGACTGGGAGGGTGCCGGGCCGGACGGGGAGGGCCTGGGGACGTGGTGGAATTGTGCCTGAAGGAGGCATTGGTCGTGAAGAAGCTTCTTGCGCTTGCCGCGGTTGCGGGTGGCGTTCTGCTGGTCATCAAGCGGAAGAACTCGGCCAAGGCCGAGGCCGCGTTGTGGCGCGAGGCGACTGCGCCCGCGAACAATGGGGCGAAGAAGGCCTGAAAAGGGCTTTGTGCAGTAGGCATGGCCAACGGTTTTGGGCCGTGCCGAAATGGGGACGTAGCTCAATTGGCAGAGCACTGCCTTTGCAAGGCAGGGGTTAGGGGTTCGATTCCCCTCGTCTCCACGATGTGAGCGAGAGCGGTAGAGGCAGGTCGGCGGCGGTGTTGGCTGCGGCGGAGGTCCTCCTGCTCGATGTCGACGGGCCGATGTGCGAGGTCTTCCCGACACTGGCTGCTGCGAACAGCGCGGCGGCTTGTTCGGTGTAAGCCCTGTTCCAGCGGCCACCACCTCACGTGAAGCCCGCCCGGCCATCATGCCGTAGTTCGAGCTGTCCAAGAAGGCGACCTACCCGAGCGAGCTCTCTAGGTCGGCTAGACAGGTCTGCGGGTAGACCTACAGATTTGCATGCGTGAGCGCACTTGTCCGTGCACGCACGGAACGACCGAGGGGCGGTCATGGCACTCGATCCGGACGATCCGCGTCCGCCGTATGTGCAGGTGGCGAACGCTCTGCGCGCGGCGATCCTGACCAAGAAGTTCGCCGCTGGGGACAAGCTCCCATCCCGCGCTGAGCTGGCCAAGGCGTACAACGTCGCCCCCATGACCGTGCAGAACGCCCTACGTGAGCTGCGTGAAGAAGGCTTGATTGTGTCCCCGGGGAGAGACCTTGCACGGCGCCATGCAGGAGCCGCTGGACAAGATCCGTGCCGGACGCCTGCGGCCTGAGTCAATCCACGTGCGCATCCTCATCCCGGACACCACGGCCCCACTAGCCATTCCGTGCCGGGCAGACGACCTCACCGACAGCCCGGAGTTCCGAGCCCGCGCCACCGCGATCATGCACCGCCACGTTGGTGCCATCGTCGACACCGTCAACGAGCTGGGCTCACTCGGCCTGATCAAGGAAGCCCGCGCCACGGTCCGCGTCCACCACGCCGCGCCGCTGTTCAAGCTTTACATCATCAACAACGAAGAGACCTTCTTCGGCTTCTACCCCGTCCGCGAACACGTCCTGACCTTCGGCGAGACCCCCACGCCGATCTACGACCTGATGGGCAAGGACGCCATCCTCTTCCACCACTCCACCACCGAGGACGACACCAGCACCGGCAGCCAGTACGTCGAGCAGGCCCGCACCTGGTTCGACAGCATGTGGAACACCGTCAGCGCCGAGTTCACCCCATGACCTCGGTTGACGACCCCACCACCCTCCACCGACTGCTGGCAGCAGCCGACACGCTTCTCCTCGATTTCGACGGTCCAGTCTGCTCCGTCTTCGCGGGCTCCCCGGCCCCTGTGGTCGCCGACCAACTTCGTGACATCCTCGTCGAAGGTGGTCATGTCGTTCCCGCCCAGGTCAAAGCGTCTCTTGATCCCTTTGACGTGCTCCACTACGCCGCCACCCTCGGCCCCGACGAGGCTCGCTATGCGGAAGCAGCTTTCGCCGCCCACGAGGCCGAGGCCATAACCGGCGCTGCTCCCACACCAGGCGCGCACGAGTTGATGAGCGCTTGGTGTGGGAGCAACCGACCGTTGTTCATCGTCAGCAACAACAGCCGCACGGCGATCGACGCTTACATAGATCTCCACGGGCTCCGGAGTTTGGTCGCCGGTGTCTCAGCTCGTGAAGATGCCCGAGTCGACCGCCTAAAGCCGAACCCATACTTGGTTGACCAGGCGCTGGCCGGTCGGGCGCGAGATGCGGCTGTGTTTGTTGGCGACTCGGCCACGGACCAACAGGCTGCGCAAGCAGCACATGTGCCGTTCATCGGATTCGCGAACAAGCCAGAGAAGATCGACGGGCTTGGCGCCGCCATGGCGACGTCGATGAGACTTCTAGCGGAAGCTGTGCAGCGCTTCTAGAACGTGTGGTCTTGGAGCCAGCGATGTACCCAGTCACCCAACTGGTTGCCGCTGAGTCCGGCGACGTCCTCTTCGCTGAGCGGTGCGGTCACGGCGGTGTCGTCGGGGAGACGTCTGAAGATGCTGACCTCGGACTCGCCCGGCTGCGTACCCACCTGGAGGTAGAGCGACGGGCCGAGGATGGAGTCGAGCCCAGTCCAGCATGCGGGTGCACGACTCACCCAGCGTGCCGGAGACGTGGACCTCCACCCGACCGGACGGGGCACGCGTGGTGAACAGGCTGACGCTGCTTACCCACAGGCCGTGCTCAACGATGTGCTGGCGGACGGAATCGGTCAGCAGGGCGATCCGGTCCCACATGACGGTGGGTGTGATGGCTGCCGTGGTCTTCACGCGGCCACTCACCACCCTCTCTGGATATGCGTCCACAAAGGGCGCAAATTGTCGACCCGAGAGAGCTACCTTGAGTGCCTGGTCAGTCACCGTCCGCTTGCCGGAGTGGTTGTGCGTAGGTGGCGCAATGAGCAGGCTGACCGACTGGGTCGAGTCGGTGCCGGGGGAGCATATGCGGTGGCTTCGTGTGCCCCGGTCATGCCCCCAACGTGCCCGGATGGGTGGGGAACCACGGGGAACAGCGGCTGGAGACCCTGAGTTTATGACGTAGCGTCGTCAGAAATGGGCGCCCAGGTAACGCGCGGTATCCGTGGGCACCTTTGCAAGGCAGGGGTTAGGGGTTCGATTCCCCTCGTCTCCACCAACTGAATACGGGCGCGAAAGCCCAGGTCAGCCGGATGCTTCGGTCGACCTGGGCTTTGTGCGGAATTGGGTGTCGGGCTAGTTCAGCGCCGCGTCCAGGGTGATGGTGGTGCCGGTGAGGGCGGCTGAGACGGGGCAGATTTGTTTGGCGGTGGTGGCGAGGGTGGTGAAGGTGTCGGCGTCGAGGCCGGGGACGGTGGCTCGGGTGGTGAGGGCGATGCCGAGGATGGCGAAACCCTCGCCTTGAGGGCCGAAGGTGACGACGGCGTTGGTCTCGATGGACTCGGGTGGGGTGCCGTTCTTGCCGAGCAGGCCGGAGAGTTGCATCGAGTAGCAGGCGGAGTGCGCGGCGGCGATGAGTTCTTCTGGGCTGGTTTGGCCGTTGGCCTCTTGGGCGCGGGACGGGAAGGACACCGTGAACTCGGCGGCGCCGGAGGTGTCGAGGGTGACCTGGCCCTTGCCGCGGGCGATGTCGCCGGTCCAGACGGTGGTGGCCTTGCGGTCGGTCATGTGTTGCGCTCCTCGAGGTGTGGGGTGGGGCACCACAAGTCCTACCCGGGGGAGCGGCGGCGGGCATCTCGAGGGGGCGGGAAGTGTGGCGTGGCGGGGTCACAGCCAACCCCGCCACGCCGGAGGTGCGCGTCAGCCCCGGTGTCCGGTCCGGAGGATGCGCGGAGGGGGTCGCTCAGCCCGTGACGCCCGCGGGTTCGCGCTCGGTGGACCGGGCGCGGCTGAAGATCTCGTCAACCGCCCACGTGCCGGGGCCGACGAACGCGATCAGCAGGAACGCCCAGCAGTACACCGCCGCGGGCTCGCCGCCGTTCTGGATGGGCAGCAGGGCGATGGACTGGTGTACGGAGAAGTACGCGTAAGCCATGGAACCGGAACAGACCAGCGCTGCCCAGCGGGTGCCGAGGCCGAGCAGCACCAGGGCGCCGCCGACCAACTGGATGGCGGCGGCCCACCAGCCGGGCCACTCGCCGAACGCGGGTACGCCGCCGCCCTTGGGACCGCCGAGGACGTTGAACAGGGTGGCGGCGCCGTGCAGGGCGAACAGGAAGCCGATGACGATCCGGAACAGGGCTAGTACGTGGGCCTTTGTTCTGTCGAACAGGTCCATGCCTGGCTCTCTTTCATTCGGAACAACAGGGGTGTCATCCATCCGTGGCCGAAGCCACACACTCAGTAGTCCCCGAGGGCCTGATCCGGTTCAATGAGTGGCCGGGACCACACTTTGCGTGATCTGGTTGACTTGCCCCGCTATGAGACGAGCCGTGATCATCGCCGCGCCCCTGCTCGCCGTCGCGGCCTGCACCAGCAGCCCACCCGCGTCGCAGACCACCGCCGCGGCCCCCGCCCCGCCGACCGCCACCAGGTCGACGGCGGCCGCGCCGAACGTGCCGCCCGCGCCCGAGCCCGCCGCCGACGGCCCGTGCCCGTACCTGGAGAGCGCGGTGGTGGCCGACGCCAACGGTCAGCACGTGACGAAGGTGCGGACGTCGGCCGACAAGCCCGAGCCCGCGTGCTTCTTCTACCGGCCGGACGGCAGCGTGCAGTTGACCGTGCGGGTCTACTCCGGTGAGCCCGCGGTGGCGAAGCTGATCGTGGACCAGGCCGCGCCGATCACGTCGTCGAACCCGGCGTCGTCCCCGGCGGGCTGGACCGGCGGCTCGATGTCGACGGACAAGGGCGCGGTCTACGCCGTCTCGAAGGCCGGTTCGGCCGTGGTGGTGACCACCAACCAGGAGCAGACCATCAAGGCCCGCAGGCTCACCGAGACGGTCATCACCAACCTGGGGCTCTAGACACGCCGATGGCGGCCACCCCGGACAGGGTGGCCGCCACCGACGCGAACCGCTAGTTCTTCTCCGAGCTGATCGGCTTGCTCGGCTGGGCCTGCCCGTTGCGCTCGGCCCCGGTCCCGTTCGCCTCCGCGACCGGCGGTTTCGGTGCCGGTGCCGGAGGGGGTGGGGTCGGCGTCGACCGGCCGCGCAGCACGGCGACCGCGCCCGCGCTGACGCCGAGCAGCGCCAGCAGCCACGGCCAGCGGCGACGCTTGGTCGACGGGTCCTTGGCGGCATCCCGAGCCGCCGACTTCGCCGCCCGCAACTGCGTCTCCAGCTCCTTGCGGTACTGCTTGACCTGCGGCTTCAGGTTCTTCTTCAACTGCCGCACCTGGCCGCGCACCGGCCCGGCCGCCTTGTTCGCCTGCCGCACCGCGCCGGACCTGGCGGCCTCCTTGCGGGCCTGCTTGGCGGCCTTGCCCAGGTCCTTGCGGGCCTGCTTGGCCGTCTTGGCCAGCCGCTTGCGGGTGCGGCGGGTGGTCTGCAGGACCTCGTCCCTGGCCACCTGCGCCGACTCGGCCAGCGCCTCCGCGACCTGCTGGGGGGCGACGCCCTTGGCGGCGAGCTTCTGCTCGGCGACGTGGGCTGCTTCCGCCCCGGCCGCCGAGGCGCGCACCGCAGCGTGGCGTGCCGCGCGCCAGCCGGTGCCGACGGCCTTGCCCACCGTCTCTCCGGCCCGGGTCATGGCTTCACCTCGTCCATCTTCTGTTCCGGGGACCTTCCCGACCCCATCAATCCTGCCCCTTCCGGACGGATCTCGCCGAAGATGGCACGATGGGGCGGTGGCTGAAAGCAAAGACTCCCCAGTCGGGTCGACGGTGACCGCGACCCTGCACACCTCGCAGGGCGACATCCGGATCACCCTGTTCCCCGACCACGCGCCGAAGACGGTCGCGAACTTCGTCGGCCTGGCGGAGGGCACCAAGGACTACTCCGAGTCGAACGCCCAGGGTGCGGAACAGGGGCCGTTCTACGACGGCTCGATCTTCCACCGGGTGATCGACGGGTTCATGCTGCAGGGCGGCGACCCGACCGGCACCGGCCGCGGCGGCCCCGGTTACCAGTTCGCCGACGAGTTCCACCCGGAACTGCAGTTCAACAAGCCGTACCTGCTGGCGATGGCGAACGCGGGCCCGAACACCAATGGCTCCCAGTTCTTCATCACGGTGGCGCCGACCACCTGGCTGAACTTCAAGCACACGATCTTCGGTGAGGTCGCCGACCAGGCGTCGCGCACCGTGGTGGACGCGATCGGCTCGACCGCGACCAACCCGGGCGACAAGCCTGTCACCGATGTCGTGATCACCAAGGTCTCCATCGAGCGCTAGGTGACCACACCGCCGTACCAGCCCGACCCGGGGACGCAGGCGGGGTTGCCCGCCTGCGTCCGCCATCCCGACCGGCCGACCGGGCTCAGTTGCACCCGCTGCGGGCGCCCCGCGTGCCCGGAATGCCTGGTCGAGGCCTCGGTGGGGTTCCAGTGCGTCGACTGCGTCGGGGCTGGCCCGGTGGCGCGGCCGACGACGGTCGCCGGGGCGCCGCTGCGCGCGAAGCCGTCGCTCGTCCCGGCGCTGATCGCGGTCAACGTGGTGTTGTACGCGATCACCGCGCTGCTGGCCCACAACCCGGTGGACAACCAGGACTCGGACCTGTTCGCCGACCTGGCCACCTACTCGCCGTCGATCGCCGACGGCGACTGGTGGCGGGTGGTGACCGGCGGTTTCCTGCACTACGGGCTGCTGCACATCGCGTCGAACATGCTGTCGCTGTGGTTCCTGCGTGACATGGAGCTGCTGCTGGGCAGGTTGCGGTTCGCGGCGCTCTACGGGCTGTCGTTGCTGGGCGGCAGCGCGGCGGCGTACGCCTTCGGGGCGGTGGACACGCCGACGGTCGGCGCGTCCGGCGCGATCTACGGCGTGTTCGGCGGCCTGCTGGTCGCGGTCATCCGGCTCAAGCTGGACAAGCACGCCCTGATGAACGTGGTCGGGCTGCTGGCGGTCAACCTGGCCATCAGCGTGGCGGTGCCGGGGATCTCCCTGGTGGCGCACGTGGGTGGCCTGCTGGTGGGCGTGGCGGTGACCTTCGGGATGGTCTACGCGCCGCCGACGCAGCGCCGTGCCTGGCAGGTGACCACCGTCGTGCTGGTGGCGGTCGCGCTGGCCGGGATCTTCGTGATCCGCACGGTCCAGTTGCGCGAGCAGCTCGGCATCCAGTGAGTCGCCAGTGAGCCGTTAGGTCCGCAGCCGGAGCAGCTCGGCGACCACGTCCTGGGGGTCGGCGCCGAGGTCGAGCCTGCCCAGCAGGACGAGCGCGGGTTCGGCCGCGTTGTCCGCGTCGAGTTCCACGGCGCTGGACGTGCGGCCGAGCCTGCGGGTCTCGGTCAGCCGGACGTTCACCTCACCCCAACTCCACTGCCTGCTGCCGAACATCCCCCGAACGGTGAGTCCGGTGGAATCGGCGGCCAGCCGGGGTCGGGCCAGCGTGCCGTGCAGCGCGAGCGCGGCGAGCAGCACTGCGGCGATGATCAGCAGCAGTGTGCCCCCCGCGTCCCGCATCACGGCCGCGACCAGGGCGGACGCGGCCGCCAGCAGCCAGCCGACGGCCACGACCTTGGGCTCTGGCGCCCACTGCCGCGCGGTGTCCTCGGGTGTCACGGGCATTCATCCACAGTAGTTATCCACAATGGGGACTACTTACATCCGTGTGGTTCAGTGACCGTCCGCCGAACGGAGCAGCGGTCGACACCCCGTGTGGTGACCTCGACCGGGTCAACGCCACCGCATGGTCATCAGCAGACCCGCGATCATCAGGGAAAACCCGATGGCGAAGTTCCAGTTGTCGAGGCTCGCCATGAATGGGATCTTCTGACCGGCGATGTAGTTCACGACCAACCAGGCGAGGCCAAGCACCATGATGCCGAGCATCACGGTGATGTAGATCGGGTGGGACGGCCCGGCCTGCTTCACCTTCACAGGCGTGCGGCGGTCGGCCGGCGCGGTGTACACGGCCTTCTTGCGGACCTTGGACTTCGGCATGCTGTCCTCGCCTGACGTGGTGCGGTCGGGTGCGGGCGCGCTCGTGTTGGGCGCGACTCCCGCCGTGCAACACGTTAACGTAGCTGAGCAGGTCGGCGAATCACCAGTCGCCAACGATGCCGGATCGCAGGCTGAGAGGAGCCTCGCGTGACAACGCTGGACACCGGGGGTCCGCCGCCCACCGCGCTCGACGAGCCCGGGGGCCAACCGCCCCCGCCGCCCGGCCGCGGTGACCGGATCCGCGCGGTGGTGCGCGGGATCGGCGAGGTGCTGATCACGGCGGGCCTGGTCGTCCTGCTGTTCGTCGTCTACGAGGTCTACGTGACCGACTGGGTGTCCGCGGGCAAGCAGCGCGACGCCACCCAGGCGCTGGACAACCAGTGGAAGAAGGAGGACCAGGCGCCCGCCGCCCCCGAGCAGCAGCGGGTCGAGCGGTTCGACGGCCTGGACGAGGGCACCGGCTTCGCCAAGATGCACATCCCGGCCTTCGGCGCGGACTACGCGTTCACCATCATCGAGGGCACCACCGAGCGGTCCCTGGAGATCGGCCCCGGCCACTACAAGGGCACCGCGTACCCCGGCGAACCCGGCAACTTCGCCGTCGCGGGCCACCGGGTCGGCAAGGGCGCCCCGTTCAACGACGTCGACCTGCTGGACTCCTGCGACGCGATCGTGGTGGAAACCCGGTTCAGTTGGTTCGTCTACCGGGTGCTGCCCAAGAAGGACGAGGTCAGCGGCTGGGCCACCGGCAAGGGCACCGACCCGCGCTGCCAGGGCGTCGCCCCGCTCGGCGGCCCGTACACCGGCCTGGTCGGCCAGGAGATCGTCAACCCCAGCCAGGGCTCGGTGATCGCTCCCATCCCCGGCCACCCCGACGACGCCCCCAGCGTCGGCGAGCGGGCCACCCTGATGACGCTGACCACCTGCCACCCCCGCTTCTCCGACCGCCAGCGGCTCATCGTGCACGCCGTCATGGTCAAGCAGTGGGCCAAGGACCCGACCAAGCCCGGCGAGACGCCCCCCGAGCTGAAGGAGACCAACTGATGTACGGGTGGCTGTGGCGGCACCTGCCTGGCCCGGTCGCGGTCCGGGCGACCACCGCTGTCGTGCTGGTGCTCGCGGTGGTGGCGCTGCTGATGTTCGTGATCTTCCCGTGGGTGGAGCCGAAGCTGCCGTTCAACCAGGTCACCACCACCCAGTGAGCTCCGCGGCCGGGCGGTGATCGGCGGGTCTTCGAGTTCGGCCCACCGGTCCACGCGGAGCGGCCGGCCGAGTTGTCCACATCGAGACGGGTTGTCCACAGACCGCGGTCGCACCCCCTTGACACATCGCCGGTCGCGCTACGGTCAGGAATGGGCCCCCGGCCCCCGGGTGGGTGGGGCCCTGTCTGGACCACGGGTCGGATGATCGTCAACCGCTGGACCGGGTGGACTGGACCGAGTGAACCTTGATCTTTCGGGCCAGACCGGCTCCGGGTCGAGGACCAACCCGCGGACAAGCCGCGCGGTTGGTGACCGCCGAAGCGGCTCCTTGAGTGGGGTTCGAGCGGAGCCGGGCTGTGGTCATGGTCCGGGTGGAATCAGCCGGTCGGCTTTTCCGGTGACGGGTGGTAAGAACTCGGGGGCCGGTGCGGGGGCGGGCGGGGTAAGTTGACCGCCATGCGGGTCCTCGTCGTCGACAATTACGACAGCTTTGTCTACAACCTCGTGCAGTACCTGGCTCAGTTGGGCGCTGAGTGCGAGGTGTGGCGCAACGACGCTGAGCGGTTGGTGGCGGCGGACGCGTTGGACGGGTTCGACGCCGTGTTGGTGAGTCCGGGGCCGAGCACGCCGGAGCGGGCCGGGTACAGCGTTGAGGTTGTTCGGCGGTGCGCTGAGCGGGCGCTGCCGGTGCTCGGGGTGTGTCTCGGGCACCAGGCGATCGGGGTGGCGTGGGGGGCCACTGTGGCGCAGGCGCCGGAGTTGTTGCACGGGAAGACGAGCCTGGTGCACCACAGTGGGGCCGGGGTGCTCGCCGGGCTGCCGGACCCGTTCACGGCGACCCGGTACCACTCCTTGTCCGTGGTGCCGGAGACGATCCCCGAGGACCAGTTCGAGGTGGTCGGCCGCACCGAGAGCGGGATCGTGATGGCGATGCGGCACCGGGAACTGCCGGTGCAGGGTGTCCAGTTCCACCCCGAGTCGGTGCTGACCGACGGCGGGCACCGGATGTTGGCGAACTGGTTGGCGACCGCCGGGCACGTGGTGCCGGAGGCGCGGATCGCCGATCTGGAGCGCGGTATGCGCGAGCTGACCAAGGCCCTGGCCTAGCTGTAGGCGACGCGGGCCGTCAGAGCCCAGACGAACGAGCAGGCCCCCACCCGCGATCGGGATGGGGACCTGGCTGTGTGCTCGGGCTACCTGGTCGGGATGGTGATGGTCGGGAAGTTGCCGTGGCCCTTGCCGACCGCCACGCCGATGGTGTCGGTTTTGTTGATCTTGTCGCCGGGCTGCTGCTGCTGGTCGGTGATCTTGCCGAACTCGTCCGGGTCACTGGTGGGGTCGTCGGTCGTGTTGAACTGGCCGGTCCAGCCCATGCCGCGCAGCAGTTGGCTCGCCTCGGCGAGGGACTTGCCGCGCAGGTCGGGCATGTCGATGTTGACCTTGTCGCCCTTGGAGACGCTCAGCGTCACCGTGGTGCCCTTGCGCGCCTTGCCGGACTTCGGCGCCTGGTCGACCACCTGGCCCGCGGGCTGGTCCGAGGACACGTCCTTGCGCTGCGGGGTGAACCCGGCGGCGGTGAGGTTCTGCGCGGCCGTGGCGTAGTCCTGGCCGATGAAGCTGGTGATGTCGACCGTGTCCGGGCCCTTGCCGATCACCAGTTTCACCTGGGTGCCCGGGTTGACCTGCTGGCCCGCGGGGGGCGTCGAGTCCACGACCTTGCCGATCAGGTTGTCCTCGCCGTCCTTCACCGCAGACTCGTCGGTCGTGCTGGCCACCTGCAGCTTGGCCTGCTGCAGGATCTGCTTGGCCTCGTCCGGTGTCTTGCCGGTGAGGTCCGGGACGGCGACCTTGCCCGGCGCGGTGCCGATCTTGAGGGTGATCCGGTCGCCCTTGCGGACCGTGCTGCCCGCCGCCGGGTTCGAGTCGACGACCTTGCCGATGTCGTCGGCGGTGCACGCCGCGGGCTGCCCGTCGCCGGTGTCGCCGCAGGCCACCGCTTCCCGCACCACCTGCAGGCCCTGGCCCGCCAGCGTCGAGTTCGCCTGCGCCTCCACCTGGTGGCGCACGTCCGGCAGCGAGAACGTGTCCGACGTGGTGGGCGTGCGTTCCTGGCTCATCAGGATGAACAGCAACGCGATCAGCGCGGCGACGATCAGCGCCACCAGCACGATCAGCCACGTCTTGCGCCGCTTGCGCCTGCGTTCGTCCTCGGCGTCGTACGCGTTGTAGCTGTCGTAGTCGTCCGCGACGGCCTCGGGCCGGTGGCGGCCGCGGGCCTCGGCCGGGCGTCCCTGCCCGAGTACGGCGGTGCGGTCCTCGTCGGTCATCACCATCGGTGCCGCGGGGCGCTGCCCGGAGAGCACCCGCACGATGTCGGTGCGCATCTCCGCCGCCGACTGGTACCGGTTCGCCGCGCCCTTGGACATCGCCTTGAGCACGATCGCGTCCAACTGCGGGCTCACCCGCGGGTTCAGCGCCGACGGCGGCCGCGGGTCCTCCCGCACGTGCTGGTAGGCCACCGCGACCGGCGAGTCACCGGTGAACGGCGGCTCCCCGGTGAGCAGTTCGAACAGCACGCAGCCGGTGGCGTACACGTCGCTGCGGGCGTCGACCGACTCGCCGCGCGCCTGTTCCGGCGACAGGTACTGGGCGGTCCCTATCACCGCGGCGGTCTGGGTGACCGCGACCTGCCCGTCGGCCACCGCGCGGGCGATGCCGAAGTCCATCACCTTCACCGCGCCGGACCGGGTGATCATCACGTTCGCGGGCTTGACGTCGCGGTGCACGATGCCGTGCCGGTGGCTGAAGTCCAGCGCAGCGCACACGTCGGCCATGATCTCCATGGCGCGCTGGCCGGGCAGCGGACCCTCGGACTTCACGATGTCGCGCAGCGTCCGCCCGTCCACGTACTCCATGACGATGTAGGGCAGCGGGCCGGACTCGATGCGGGTCTCGCCGGTGTCGTACACGGCCACGATCGCCGGGTGGTTGAGCGCGGCGGCGTTCTGCGCCTCGCGGCGGAACCGCTCCTGGAACTGCGGGTCGCGGGCCAGGTCCTGACGCAGCACCTTCACCGCGACCTCGCGTCCGAGCCGGACGTCGCGGCCGCGGTGGACCTCGGACATGCCGCCGTAGCCGATCGTCTCGCCGATCTCGTAGCGGTTGGAGAGCAGTCGCGGTGTGGTCATCGGTGCGTTGCCCCGCTCCTAGTCATGTCCTGTCTCATCTTGCCTGCTCGTGCGACCTGTGGTGGCCGGTCGCGGTTCATCCGGTCGGCCCGGTTTGCTTGCACCTGATGGTGACCGGCGTGCCCAGCGGGACCCGTCCCATCGGCGAGATCTCGTAGACCAGGCAGGTGCCAGGGTCCTCCGGGACGACCCCGGTCTCGGTGAGGACCCTGGGCGACACGCCGAGTCGGGCGAGTTCGTCGGCCACCTCGCCCGCCGGTCTTTTCGCGTACCGGGTGGGCATCACCGCGACCTTGCCGTCGTCGGTGTCCTCCGGTTTGGTGCGCGTGGTCGGCTGGCCCGCGGGGGGCCCGCCGGGTTCCACGGTCTCGCCCGGGGACACGGCGCTCGTCGTGCGCGGCGTGCCGGGGACCTCGTTGTCCGGGCCGCCGCCCTTGCCGAAGATCGCGGGCAGTCCGAACGCCAGGGCCAGGACCAGGGCGACGGCGAGGATGCCGATGGCCACCCATAAGCCGGTCCTGCCGTGCCGCTGCGGGTGTTGCGGCAGCGGGTAGCCGGGGGCACCAGGAGCACCGGGGTGTGGGGGGACCACGGGCAGCCCCGGGTGGGTGCCGGTGGCGGGACCACCGCGGTGCGCGGCCGCCATCGCCAGTCCGGACGGGGTCGGCAGGGGCAGCCCGGCGCGGATGGCGGCGACCGCGGCCGCGAACTCGCCGCCGCTGCCGTAGCGCTGTCGCGGGTCCTTCACCAGGGTCGCCTCGACCACTGCGCGCGCGCCCGGCGGCACGTCCGGCGGCAGCGGCGGCGGGATGTCGCGGATGTGCATCATCGCGACCGTCACCGCGTTCTCCGACAGGAACGGCCTGCGCCCGCTGAGGCACTCGTAGCCGACCACGGCGAGCGAGTACACATCGCTGGCCGGTTCGGCCTCGTGCCCGAGCGCCTGCTCCGGGGCGATGTAGTGCGCGGTGCCCATCACCATGCCGGACCGGGTGACCGGGGCGGCGTCGGCGGCCTTGGCGATGCCGAAGTCGGTCAGCTTCACCACACCCGCCGGGGTGATCAGGATGTTGCCCGGCTTGACGTCGCGGTGCACGTAGCCGCGTTCGTGCGCGGCCTGCAGCGCGTGCCCGGCCTGCTCCAGGATGTCGAGGGTGCGGTCGGCGCCGATCCGGCCCTCCTTGGCCAGGATCGCCGCCAGCGGCTCGCCCTCGACCAGTTCCATCACCAGGTAGGCGGTGTCCTCGGGGCCGTCCACGATGGCCGCGGTCTCGCCGTAGTCGTGCACCGAGGCGATGCCGGGGTGGTTGATCGACGCGGTGGTGCGCGCCTCGGTGCGGAAGCGGTGCAGGAACTCCGCGTCCCCGCACAGTTCCGGCTTGAGCACCTTCACCGCGACCGGCCGGTCCAGCCTGGTGTCGGCGGCCTCCCACACCTCGCCCATGCCACCGACCGCCAACCGGCGGGCGAGCCGGTAGCGGTCGGCGAGCAGTTGACCCGAGGTGAGCACGGCTCAGCCCCCGCCCACGACGGCGGCCATGGTGGCCCGGCCGATCCCGGCGGACAGCTTGCTGCCGGTGGCGGCCACGTCCTGGCTCTCCACCACCACGGCGACGGCGATCTTCGGGTCGTCGGCGGGCGCGAACGCCACGTACCAGGCGAACGGCGGCGTGTTCTTCGGGTCGTTGCCGGTCTCGGCGGTGCCGGTCTTGGACGCGATGTTGAGGCCGGGCCGCTTGCCGTCGCCGCCGGTCTTGCCCTCCGAGGCGATCATCATGTCGCGCAGTTGGGTGGCCGAGTCCCTGGAGATGGCCCGGCCCATGCTGTCGGTGCTCAGCCGGGAGATCTCCGACAGGTCCGGCGCCAGGATCGACTTGACCAGTTGCGGTCGCATCCGCTCGCCGCCGTTG
Organism: Actinokineospora inagensis DSM 44258; assembly: GCF_000482865.1. Classification (GTDB taxonomy): domain Bacteria; phylum Actinomycetota; class Actinomycetes; order Mycobacteriales; family Pseudonocardiaceae; genus Actinokineospora; species Actinokineospora inagensis. The sequence continues at coordinate 135,301 of NZ_AXWW01000013.1, forward strand.
GCGATGGTCGCCACGATCTCGGCGTTCTGCAGCGGGGTGAACCGCACGTCGCGCTGCCCGATGCCGGTCTGCATCAGCGCGGCCTTGTCGGCGATGGACATGCAGTTGGCCGCCGCGCCGAGGCAGGACTGCTGCACCGACATCGGGATGGACAGGCCGTCGTCGCCGACGCCGTACTTGGCGGCCTGCGCGGTGATCTTGTCGGTGCCCTCGTCGGCGGCCAGTTGCGCGAAGGACGTGTTGCAGGACAACGAAAGCGCGACCTCCATCGTCACCCCGTCCGGGGTGCCGTTGCAGAAGCCGCGGTTGTAGTTGCGCAGCTCGGAGCCGCCGACCTGCAGCTTGTCGGTCGAGGTCAGCTTGTCGTCCTTGGTCTTGCCGTCCTCGAGCGCCGCCGAGGCCACGATCAGCTTGAACGTCGAGCCGGGCGCGTAGGTCTCCGAGATCGCCCGGTTCAGCATCGGCTTGGCCTTGTCGTTGTTGTACTGCTTCCAGGCCGCCTCCTGGGCGGCGCCGTCGTGCGCGGAGAGCGGGTTCGGGTCGTAGGACGGGGTGCTGACCATGGCCAGGATCTCCCCGGTCTTCGGGTTCAGCGCCACCACCGACCCGGCGAAACCGGCCTGGGTCATCGCGTTGTAGGCGGCGGCCTGCGCGGCCGGGTTGATGGTCAGCTCGATGTTGCCGCCGCGCGGGTCCCGGCCGGTGATCAGGTCGGACAGGCGGCGGACGAACAGCCGGTCGTCGGAGCCGTTGAGGATCTCGTCCTCGGCCCGCTCCAGGCCGCCCGCGCCGTAGCGCACCGAGTAGAACCCGGTGACCGGCGCGTACATCGGGCCGTTGGTGTACTGGCGCAGGTAGCGCAGCCGGTCGTTGGTCGGCTGCACGGTGGCCAGCACCTGGACCTGGCCGTTGCCGTCCTGGGCGAGGATCTTGCCGCGCTGGCGGGCGTACTCCTCGAGCAGGACCCGCTGGTTGCGCGGGTCCTCCCGGTAGGCGTCGGCCTTGATGATCTGGATGTAGGTCGCGTTGGCCAGCAGCAGGATGATCATGCCGATCATGGCGAGCCCGACCCGGCGCAGCGGGGTGTTCATGTCGGCCGCTCCACCATGACGGTGTGCGCCTCGGCGATCGGCGCCTGCGGGACCGGCCGCGGCCGCGAGCCCGTCTGCGGTCGGCGCGCGGCGTCGGAGATCCGCAGCAGCACGGCGACCAGCACGTAGTTGGCCAGCAGCGAGGAACCCCCGTAGGACAGGAACGGCGCGGTGATGCCGGTCATCGGGATCAGCTTGGTGACACCGCCGACGACCACGAACACCTGCATCACCAGCAGGAACGACAGGCCGCCGCCGAGCAGCTTGCCGAAGGTGTCGCGGACGGCCAGCGCGCTGCGCATGCCGCGCAGCGCGAGCACGGTGTAGACCAGCAGCAGGGCGGCCATGCCGATGAAGCCGAGCTCCTCGCCGATGGCCGCGGTGATGAAGTCGGTGTTGGCCAGCGGCACCAGGTCCGGGCGGCCCGCGCCGAGGCCGGTGCCGCCGACACCGCCGGTGCCGAGGCCGAACAGGGCCTGCGCGATCTGGTAGCCGCCGCCCGCGTCGGCGTAGGTGGCCAGCGGGTCGACCCAGTTCGCGACCCGCTGCTGCACGTGGGTGAACAGGTTGTACGCGACGATGGCGCCGCCGACGAACAGCAGCAGCCCGACCGCGACCCACACGGCGCGCTCGGTCGCCACGTACAGCATCACCAGGATCGTGCCGTAGAACAGCAGCGAGGTGCCGAGGTCCTTCTGGAACACCAGCACGCCCAGCGACACGGCCCAGGCGAACACGACCGGCCCCAGGTCGCGGGCGCGCGGCAGGTCGACACCGAGCACCCGGCGGCCCGCCGCCATGAACAGGTCGCGTTTGGACACCAGGAAGCCCGCGAAGAACACCAGCAGCAGGACCTTGGAGAACTCGCCCGGCTGCACCGAGAACGGGCCCAGCTTCAGCCAGATCTTCGCGCCGTTGATGGTCGGCGCGATCACGCTGGGCAGGAACGCGGGCAGCGCCAGCAGCACCAGCCCGACCAGGCCGAAGGTGTAGCTGTACCGGGTCAGCATCCGGTGGTCCTTGATCACGATCAGCACGCCGAGGAACAGCGCCAGCGCGACCGTGGTCCACAGGATCTGCTTGGGCACGTCGTTGTTGATCTCCCGGCCCAGCCGGATCGCCTTCTCCGTCATGGCCAGGTCGATCCGGTAGATCATCACCAGGCCCAGGCCGTTGAGCAGCGCGACGCACGGCAGGATCAGCGGGTCCGCGTAGGGGGCGAACCGGCGCACCGCCACGTGCGCGACGCCGAACAGGCCGAGGAACGCCAGGCCGTACCAGACGATGCGCAGCGACAACTGCTGCTCCTGGTTGGCCTCGACGAGCATCAGCGCGATGGTCACCACGAAGGCCGCGAACCCGAGCAGCAGCAGCTCGGTACCGCGGCGGGTGGGCGCCGCCTTGTCGACGCCCGCGCTCTGCCCGGCCACCGGACCAACCGCGCCCTGGACCGGAGATCCCATCAGCCGCCGCCCTTGCCATCGCCGCGCGGGTTGCGGCAGTTCACCCCGGGCTCGGGCCGCCCCGACGACGCGGTCGCGGTCGTTTCGGCCGTCGTGACCACCTCGGTCGTCGGCACCGGGGCCTGGGTGGTGACGGTGGTGGTCGGCTGCACCGGGATGCCCGGTTGCTGACCGGGGGTCGGTGCCGGGGTCGTCGTGGTCTGCCGGGCGGCCAGGTCGGCGCAGTCGGGCAGGCCGAACTTGCTGCGCAGCTCGCGGACGAACTCGCGCGCGTCCACCACGTTGCCGAACGTGTTCGTGCCCGACCGCACCTCGTCCTTGCCGACCTGCTCCAGGTCGTCGACGTAGAACTTGTCGCAGGTGGCCGCGTTCGGGTCGCAGGAACCCTGCAACTGGCTGTTGAGCGACAGGCCGAGCACGCTGCCGCGGACCCCCTGGAAGATCGCGATCTCGCCCGCGTCGCCCTCACCGACGAAGTACTGGTTGTTCACCCAGATCCTGGCCGCCACCGCGCCCGCGCCGAGCAGCACCAGCAGCAGCGCCAGGCCGACGATCAACCGGACCCGCTTGCGCCGCTTCACCCTGGGGTCCGGCGGCGGGGGCTGCTCCACCTTGCGCGGCTCCGGCCGCGGCGTGGTCATCGCGCTCGCCCTGGCCGCGGGCGAGTCCGGCGGCGGCGTCTCGTCCTGGCCGTTGCCCGCCGCGCCACCGACGATCGGGTGGTTGTCGCCGTAGTCGATGTCCACCACGTCCGCGATGATCACCGTCACGTTGTCCGGACCACCGCCGCGCAACGCCAGCTCGATCATCCGGTCGGCGCACTCCTGCGGATCCGGGATCCGGATCGCCTCCGACAGCGTCTCGTGGCTCACCGGACCCGACAGGCCGTCCGAGCACAACAGGTACCGGTCACCCGAGCGCGCCTCGCGCACCGTCAGGCTCGGCTCCACCTCGTGCCCGGTCAACGCCTTGAGCAGCAACGACCGCTGCGGGTGCGTCGCCGCCTCCTCCTCGGTGATCCGGCCCTCGTCGATCAGCGACTGGACGAACGTGTCGTCGTGCGTGATCTGCGAGAACTGGCCGTTGCGCAGCAGGTACACCCGCGAGTCGCCGACGTGCACCAACCCGATCCGGTTCCCGGCGAACAGGATCGCGGACAGGGTGGTGCCCATCCCGTCCAGGTCCGGGTCCCCGGCCACCAGCTCGGCGATCGCGCCGTTGCCCGCCAGCGTCGCCTCGCGCAACTGCCCGAGCAGGTCCTCACCCGGCTCGTCGTCGTCGAGCGGGGCGAGCGCCGCGATCACCACCTTGCTGGCGACCTCACCGGCGACGTGCCCGCCCATCCCGTCGGCCAGCGACAGCAGGCGCGGACCCGCGTACACGGAGTCCTGGTTGTTGGAACGCACCAGGCCCCGGTCACTGCGGGCCGCGTAACGAAGAACAAGGGTCATGAGCGCAGCTCGATCACCGTCTTGCCGATACGGATCGGGACGCCAAGAGGCACCCGGAGGGGTTGGGTGACCTTAGCCCGGTCCAGGTAGGTCCCGTTCGTCGAGCCCAGGTCTTCCACGTACCAGTCCGTCCCGCGCAACGACAACCGGGCGTGCCGGGTCGAGGCGTAGTCGTCGTCGAGCACCAGCGTCGAGTCGTCCGCCCGACCCATCAGGATCGGCCGCCCGTCCAACGTGATCCGCGTCCCGGCCAGCGCGCCGTGCGTCACCACCAGTTGCCGCGGCACCTTCCCGCGCACCTTCCCCGCCGCCGACCGGCGGAACCCCGGCATCGCCACCCGCAACCCGGAAGCGGCGTACAGGTCCGAGCGGACCACCCGCAGCGCGGCCAGCACGAACAGCCAGAGCAGGGCCAGGAAACCCGCTCTGGTCAGCTGCATCACCAACTCAGGCACCGCTGTGACCGCTCCCGCTTCTCGGTGGCATGGACATGCCACAAGTGTCCCCAACTCGACATGAGGACTGCCCGGGAGTCTCCCGGACAGCCCTCAGGACGTCTGGCCGACCTCGTCCGTTGCGTGGCCACCGCCGCGCACCGCGCCCCATCGAGCTTCCCCGACCCGGGGGGACCCGGCAGGACGGAACCGCTCAGCCCTGCGTGCGGAACACCAACGACGAGTGGCCGATCCGCACCACGTCGCCGTCGGCCAACTGCCACGTCTGCACCGGTGTGCCGTTGACCGTCGTCCCGTTGGTCGACCCCAGGTCGGCCAACGTCGCGCTCTGCCCGTCCCAGGTGATCTCCAGGTGGCGGCGCGACACGCCGGTGTCCGGCAGCCGGAAGTCCGCGTCCTGACCCCGGCCGACCACGTTCCCGCCCTGCTTGAGCGAGTAGTTCCGGTTCGACCCGTCGTCCAACTGCAGGCTCGCCGACAACTGCCGCGGCCCGGTCTGCACCGCGGGCGGCGCGTACCCGCCCTGCTGTCCGTACGGGTCCTGCTGGCCGTAACCACCCTGCTGCTGGCCGCCGTAACCCTGGTCGTAACCACCCTGCTGCTGGCCGTAACCCTGCTGGCCGTAACCCTGGTCATAGCCACCCTGCTGCTGGCCATAGCCCTGGTCGTAGCCCTGCTGGCCGTAGCCCTGCTGCTGGCCGTAACCCTGGTCATAGCCACCCTGCTGCTGGCCATAACCCTGGTCGTAGCCCTGCTGGCCGTAGCCCTGCTGCTGGCCGTAACCCTGGTCGTAACCACCCTGCTGCTGGCCGTAGCCCTGCTGCTGGCCGCCGTAACCCTGGTCATAGCCACCCTGCTGCTGGCCGTAACCCTGGTCGTAGCCACCGTCGCCCTGGTGCTGCTGTCGCTGGTGCTGGCCGTAACCCTGGTCGTAGCCACCGCCGCCCTGCTGCTGCTGTGGCTGGCCGTAGCCGTGACCGTAGTTGGGATCATTGCCGTACTGGCCCTGGCCGTACCCGTACTGCTGCTGTCCGTACGGGTCGCCATCAGGCGCCTGGCCGTAGCCGGGAGGCTGGCTCATGGATCGGTCTCCTGCGTTGCGGGGTTGTGCCTGCCGTCTGCCTGCCTGGTGGCCTGCACCACCGCCGGAAGGTGACACCTTCACGTCGGGGTCGACGGACGAGCGGGTTCGGAACTGTCCGGTGTGCAGCGCGTCGGAGCGCTCCAAGGAGACTACGACCTCGCCATAGGTGTCCCACCCGTGCTCAGTGAGATGCTCGGCCACGCAGTCCGCCAACAGCGCCCTCATGCGGTCCTCATCACCCGCGAAGTTCTGGTGGTCGGCCGGACCCAACTGCACCACATAGTGGTTGGGCACCAACAACCGACCGCCCGCCAACTCGCGGACGTTGTCCTCGCTCTCGCGCTGCAGCGCCTGCGCCACCTCCTGCGGCACCACGTTGCCACCGAACACGCGCGCGAAGGTGTCCCCCACGACGTTCTCCAACTTGCGGTTCAACCGCTGGCCGATGCCCAAGGGACCTCCTTCCCGCACGTGCTCCTGGACCGATCGTATCCGGGCGCGCCATGCAGGACACGGGTATGTGCGAACCAGGTTTTCCACCGTGCTACTGTTCTCCACGTCCCGCAGCGGACACCCCCACTCGGGCGAGTGGCGGAATGGCAGACGCGCACGGTTCAGGTCCGTGTGTCCGAAAGGACGTGAGGGTTCAACTCCCTCCTCGCCCACGACCGATGGCCGATCTGTGTCCGCGAAAAGCGCGGACGGGGTCGGTCGTCTTTGTATTGGGGGGCGACCCCCCAAACCCCCACGGTGCGGGGGGGGGGGGGGGCGCGTTGGGTGCGGTGGCGTGCAGGTCCGCCACGGGTGGTTCTTCTCTTCTTCTCGTCTTCTTTGTGTGCTGAACCCTGGGTTGTTGGCGTGGGAGGGGTTTGGTCGAGGGGATGGTGTCGGAGAGAGAAGGGGTGGGGACTGTGCGTGAGTGGCGGGGTGTGGTTGCGGGTGGGGTTGGGGTGTTGCTGGTGCTCGGGGGTGCGGTGGGGGTGCCTGCGGCGGGGGCGGCGGCGGGAGTTGGGGCGGGGGGTGTGCGGATCAACGAGGTGGTGACGACGGGGGATGTGAATGACTCCGTTGAGTTGTACAACGCGGGGACCTCGGGGGTGGATGTGTCGGGGTGGGTGTTGCGGGATGACCAGGACTCGTCGAAGTACAAGATCGCGGCGGGGACGGTGTTGGCGCCGGGGGCGTACCGGGCGTTTGACGTGCACGGGGCGTTCGGGTTGGGGGCGGCGGACGAGGCGCGGTTGTTCCTGGCGGATGGGGTGACGCTGGTGGACAGCTTCGGGTGGTCGGCGCACTCGGACGCGTCGTGGTCGAGGTGTGCGGATGGGGTGGGGGCGTTTCGGCAGGTCGACACCGTGACGTTGGGTGGGCAGAACGACTGTGTGGCGGCGTCGGCTTGGCCGGGGGGAGGGGCGGTGGCGACGGCGGATGCGGCGAATGTGTTCGGGTCGGATTTGAGTGGGTTGGTGGTGGACGGGAGTGTGCTGTGGGGGGCGCAGAACTCCGGGAAGTTGTGGCGGCTGGTGTCGAACGGGAGTGGGGGGTGGAAGCCGGACACGGCCAACGGGTGGGGGTCGGGGAAGGCGTTGCGGTTCCCGAGCGGGTCGGGGACGCCGGACGATGAAGGTGTCACCGTGACGGCGGCGGGGGCCTCGGGCGGCGTGTACGTGTCGAGTGAGCGGAACGCGGATTCGTCGGGGACGAGTCGGTTGTCGGTGCTGCGGTACGACGTCAGCGGGTCGGCGACGACGTTGACGGCCGCGAAGGAGTGGAACCTGACGTCGGCGTTGCCCGCGGTGGGGTCGAACCTGGGGCTGGAGGGGATCACCTGGGTGCCGGACGCGAGCCTGACGGCGGCGGGGTTCCGCGACGAGTCCGGGGCGTCGTACAACCCGGCGAACTACGGGGCGCACACCGGTGGGGTGTTCTTCGTGGGTGTCGAGGGCACGGCGATGGTCTACGGGTTCGTGTTGCAGGACTCGGGGGCGTTCACGCGGGTGGCGTCGATCAGCAGCGGGATGGCGGGCGTGATGGAGCTGCAGTGGGAGCCGCAGGCATCGCGGTTGTGGGTCGTCTGCGACGACACGTGCGACGGGCAGCACCGGACGTTGCAGGTGAACGCGCTGGGCGTCTTCGCGACGACCGCTGTCTACAACCGTCCTAGTGGGATGGCCAATCTGAACAACGAGGGGTTCGCCCTCGGCGCGTGTGCGGCGGGGTCGAAACCGGTGTACTGGGCGGACGACAGCAACGACAGCGGGCACGCGTTGCGGCGGGGCACCGTCAACTGCTGAGCCGTCAACTGCCGAGCCGGTCGCCGTGGCCCCGGTCGACGCCGGGGCCACCGGCCGCGCCGCGCGGCGGGGGCGGCCGTCCCACCCGGTCGTGGCGACGAGCGGTACCGCCTGACGGTGGTGGGTCGGCTGATTCCCGGGGTGGCGAATGGCCCATTTCCCACGACGAGGTTCGGGGGTAGTTGGTGGGTTGTTCGCGGGGGGCAGGAAGACGGGGAAATTGATCAGGTGAGCGGCTCGGGAACTGGTGGTGCCCGTGGTGCGTTGGGGACTGTGGGTGAGGGTGCGCGGCGTGCCGTGGGGGGTGGGGGTCACCCGGACGGCCGCACAGTCGGGGTGAAGTCGGGATGTCGGTCGTCGACCGGTTACCGACCGCTCGGCGCCGCCGGTCGCAGCGGAGCGGTTTTGGGGTCTTAAACATCCCTGCCTTGCTGGTACTCAATTGAAGTACCAAATCGAACACGGCGGGGATCGGCACGCGGAGAAGGAGCGGCCGGCGCGCGGTGGTAGCGAAGGGCGGAAGTTCGTGACCGGCATTCCTGGGCGCACAGCGGTAACCGAGAGCCTCAAGGCACTGCCCGCGCAGCTCACCCCGCCGGTCGAGCTTCCCGCCGGGGTGCACGAGCTGGCGGTGGCCGCGGCCGGTGCGCTGGGGTGGTCGGGCACGGTGTTGCCGGAGATGACCCTGCACGGTCGCCGGGTGTGCCTGGTGGTGGACCTGAAGGCCGATGTGCACGCCGAGCGGATCTGCCTGGGCCAGGAGCCGGTGACCGACCGGGCGAGTGTGTCCACCTGGGCCTGGCCGGAGCTGCACGGTCGGGTGCCGGAGCCCGCGGTGCGGATCGTGGGGGCGATCGCGGTGGCCAGGCACTGGCGCACCGGTTTGGCGAACGCGGTCCCGTTCCTGCGCTACGGCGACGCGGCGATGGTGTTGCCGACGTCGGCCGTGTTGACGCACGACTACCTGGCGAACTGCCTGCCCCGCTCCCGCGCGTACGGCGTGGGGATCGTCAGCGCGGAGCCGGACGCGCGGGTGGAGGTCGACCTGCCGGGCCGCCAGGAGCGGGCCTACCCGGAGGTGGACGCCCTGTACCGCTGGGTGAGCGAGCTCGCATATGACCAGATCCTCGACGCGGCAGGCGTCTCCTGAGCATGCGCCTGGTCATCGCCGGGGGGCACGGCAAGATCGCTCTGCTGGTGACCGGGCTTGCCGCCGCCCGCGGTGACACCGTGATCGGTGTGGTGCGCAATCCCGATCACGTGCCGGACATCCGGTCGCACGGCGGTGATGGCGTGCTGCTGGACCTGGAAACCTCGACGCCGGAACAGATCGCGGCCGTGTTCGCAGGCGCGGATGCTGTCGTGTTCGCCGCGGGCGCCGGTCCGGGCAGTGGCTTGCAGCGCAAGGACACCGTGGACCGGGCGGCGGCCGTGCGCACGGCGGAGGCGGCGCAGCTCGCGGAAGTCCCGCGCTACCTGCAGATCAGCGCGATGGGCTTGGACCGGGTGGTCGAGGACGAGGTGTTCAACGCCTACCTGCGGGCCAAGGACGCGGCGGAGCGTGACCTGCGGGCGCGCGATCTCGACTGGACGATCCTGCGGCCGGGCCGGTTGACCGACGATCCGGCCACCGGACGGGTGACCCTCGCGCCGTCCGTGGCGCGCGGCGAGGTTGCCCGCGCCGATGTCGCCGCCGTGGTCCTCGCGCTCCTCGATGAGCCGGGCAGTGTCGGCAAAACCCTGGAACTCGTCGGCGGTGATGTCCCGGTGGCGGCCGCGGTTCAGGCGATCTGACCCAGAACCCGGTCGCAGTAAGGGTTCCGGAACCGGCCACCCGGGTCCACTTCGGACCGGACGCGGCGGAAGTCGTCGAACCTCGGGTACCGCTCGCGCAACGCGTCCGCGTCGAGGGTGTGCATCTTGCCCCAGTGCGGGCGACCGCCGACCGCGCCGACGATCGACTCGAACAGGTCGAAGTACGCGCGGTACGGCATGCCCAGGTACTGGTGGATGGCGAGGTATGCGGAGTCCCGGTCGTATGCGGTGGAGAGCCAGATGTCGTCGCGGGCGGCGACGCGCACTTCGACCGGGAACATCACCGGTTCGGCCAAGCGGGGGACCTGGGCGCGGAGTTCGGTGAGCACATCGCCGAGGGAATCGCGCGGGATCGCGTACTCGGACTCGACAAAACGAACTCGTCTGCTGGTCACGAATACCTTGTGCGACACATCGCTGTACGTGCGCGGTGACAGCACGGCAGCCGAGAGCTTGTTCAGTGGTCGAACCAATGCCGGAATTGCCCTGCCGATCTTGCACAGCGCGCCGAACGCGGCGTTCTCCACGACCTCGTACTCGAAGAATCGGCGCGCGCGGCCGAGTGGTTTCGGCTGTGCCCCGACCGGTAGGCGGTTGTTGCGCTTGGTCAGCGCATTGTGCCCGTAGGGGAACCAGTAGAACTCGAAGTGGTCGTTCTCGGCGCAGTTGGTGTCCAGGTTGGCCAGCACGTCGTCGAGCGGTTCGGGGCGTTCCTCGGCGGCGAGCGCGAACGCGGGTTCGGTGCGCAGGGTGATGGTGCTGATCACGCCGAGCGCGCCGAGGCCGATCCGGGCGGCGGCGAACAGGTCAGGTCGCTCGGTGGCCGAGCAGTGCGCGACCGTGCCGTCGGCCAGCACCAGTTCCAGGGCGCTGACCTGGGTGGCGATGCCGCCGAGCCGGGCGCCGGTGCCGTGCGTTCCGGTGGAGATCGCGCCGGAGACGGTCTGCGCGTCGATGTCGCCGAGGTTGGCCAGCGCCCGGCCGATGCCGTCGAGTGCGGTGTTCACCGCGGCGAGTCCGGTGCCGGAGCGGACGGTGACCTCGCCGGTGGTCTCGTCGGCGGCGACGATCCCGGTCCAGTGGGACAGGTCGAGCGCGATGTCGTGCGCGGCGCCGACGGCGGTGAACGAGTGGCCGCTGCCCCGGGCGCGCACGGTCTGCCCCCGGTCGGCCGCGTCGGTGATCGCCGCGCTGATCTCGTCGACGTCGCGGGGCGCGCGTACCTCGGTGGCGGTCGCGGTCTCGGTCCCGGCCCAGTTGCGCCAGGCGGGTGCGGCTGTCCCTGCCATCGCTGCCTCCATACCGGAACGCTAGGTGAATCTGCTTCACATTTCAAGACCGGATCGCGTACGGTTGACCCGTGTCCAGCACCCGCGACCGCCTCGACGCGGCGACCGAACACCTCGACCCACCGGTCGCCGTGGTCGACCTCGACGCCTTCGACCACAACGCCGCCGACCTGCTCCGCCGCGCCGACGGCCGCCCGATCCGGGTGGCGAGCAAGTCGGTGCGCTGCCGGTACCTGCTGGAACGGGTCCTGCGCCGACCCGGCTTCGCGGGCGTGATGAGCTACGCGTTGCCGGAAGCGCTGTGGTTGACCCGCGCCTGGACCGGGACCGACCTCGCCGACACCGACATCCTGGTCGCCTACCCGACCGTCGACCACTCGGCGCTGCGCGCCCTGGCCGCCGACGACGCGGCCCGCGCCCGGATCGCCATCATGGTCGACTCGGTGGCGCACCTCGACCTGGTCGACGCCGCCCTCGGCGCCGACCACCCGGAACTGCGGGTGTGCCTGGAACTCGACGTCTCCTGGCGCCCGCTCGGCCGACTGCACATCGGCGCCCGCCGGTCACCGGTCTTCACCCCGGGACAAGCGGCGACCCTCGCGGCCGCGATCACCGCCCGACCGGGGTTCCGACTGGTGGGCGTCATGGGTTACGAGGGCCAGATCGCGGGCATGGGTGACGCGCCCGCGGGCAAACCCGTGCTGGGCGCGGCTCTCCAGTGGATGCAGCGGGGCTCCGCGAAGGAGTTGGTGCGACGGCGCGCGGCCGCGGTTCGCGCGGTGAAAGCCGTGTGCCCCTTGGAGTTCGTCAACGGCGGCGGCACCGGCAGCATCGAGGTGACCCGGGCCGACCCGTCGGTCACCGAGATCGCGGCGGGCTCCGGGCTGATCGGTCCCGGCCTGTTCGACGGCTACCGCCGGTTCACCCCCGAACCGGCCGTGCTGTTCGCCCTCCCCGTGGTTCGCCGCCCCACACCGGGAATCGCCACGCTGTTCAGCGGCGGCTACGTCGCGTCCGGACCGGCCAACCGCGACCGGCTCCCGATTCCCCAGTTCCCCCAAGGGTTGCGGCTGCTCACCGTGGAAGGCGCAGGCGAGGTGCAGACCCCGGTGACCGGTGCGGCGGCGGCCGGGCTGCGCGTCGGCGACCGGGTGTGGCTGCGGCACGCCAAGGCGGGCGAGTTGGCCGAGCGCTTCACCGAGTACCACCTGATCGGTGGTGGTGTCGAGGGTCGCGCGGTCCCCACCTATCGCGGTGAGGGACACAGCTTCGGGTAGACCGCGCGGTACCTCTCCCCGTCAGGCCCGTTCGGCTACCTGCCCCACGGCTTTCATCTGGCCGGACAGGTAGCTGCGCACCACCGTCTTCGCCTCGGCGATCACCGTCTCCTCCGGGAACAGCTTGCGCCGGAACGCCAGGTTCAGGATGCCGTCGGCGATCTCGTTGGCCACCGCGACCGGCAACCGGATGTCCTCGAACGGGATGCCGAACCGGTCGGCCAGGAACGAGGCCAGGTTCTCCGCGATCACCGTGTTGTTGTCCCGCTCGCCGTCGATCAGCCGCAGGTCCACCACGTCACCGAACCGGATCCGGCTGAACCCGGGCACCTCGCGGTACATCCGCACGTAGCTGTCGAAGATCAGGTCGGCGCCGTCCCACCAGTGCTCGAGGTGCGCCTCGTCCAGCCTGCCCGCGATCTCGGTCATGAAGTGGTCCAGGTTGCGCTGGGTCAACGCCTGCACGACCGCCCGCTTGTCCGGGAAGAACTGGTAGAGCGACCCGACCGCCACGCCTGCCCGTTCGGCGATGAGTGTGGTGGTCACCCCGTCGTAGCCGAGTTCGTCGACCAACTCCGCACAGGCCTCGAGCATCCTCTGCACCCGCTTGGCGCTGCGCTGCTGCACCGGCTGGCGGCGGAGTGGGGTAGGGCTGGCCACAGCGTCTCCTCCTGATCGCTGACGTACATCTTGCCCGTCCAACGACTGAGGGAGACGCGCGAAATGGCCTGTGCACCACTTCCGGGAACGAGTTTCGCGAACTACCCGCGAGTAGTAAGGGGTTGGAGCCGCGGACCGATACCGGTAGGGGACGCGGAAAGCAACAGCAGCACCGGTCCGCGGAGTACGGGGGTCGGGTCGGCGACCCGGGTTCCGCTCCGTCCGGGGGAACGGCGGAACCCGGGCCGCCCGCTCAACGGGCGCCTGCCAGCCTGCGCGAGCGGCGCGAACCCGGCTCGCTCTTGCCGCGGCGCGGCGTGTGCTGCGGCGCGAGGCCACCGGCGACCAAGTGCTCGTAGGCGGCCCGCCACACCGAGCACGGCGCCTTCTGCTGCCGCCACCGGCTCGAGCACACCGGGCAGTTGCCCTTCTCGTCCGGCTCGTGCGCGGAGAGCATGGACCGCCAACCCTCGGTCAACCGCGGCAGCTCGGAGCGGGCCACCGACAGCAGCGAAGGGGCGTCCGCCCGCTTGGCCAGTTCGGTGAGCATGTCCAACCGCTCCCAGACGGCGCTGCGCAGGACCTGGCCGAGTATCTCGTCCACCTCAACGTCACCGTTACCTTTCCGCCTGTTCGGCGGCTTCGCGGAGGGCGGTGCGCAGTTGGCCGAGTTGGCCGCTGGAGAGCACCGCCGTCTCACCGGGTGGCCCGACCAGGACCACCTTGTTCTTCTCCACGAGCACGGTGAGGCACCGGTCGCGGTTGATCACGTCACCACAGGCCACCCGCCACACCCGGCGCTCGCCCACCGAACCGGGCAACCCGCCGCGGAACAGTTCTCGGTGCGGGTCGACGGGCAGGGCCGGTGGGGAGGCGAGGTCAACGTGGGTCGTCTCGGCGCGCTCGTCCGCCCGCCGGGCGGGGACCGCCACCGGGCTCAAGACCGACCGGAGAAGTTCCACGTTTCTCGGTTTCCCTCCGTGCTCGTACGCTTACCACGAACTACATTGAGGCGTGCGGAACGAGATTGGAGCGTCACAGCGCCGATCGGCGGTGGTTTCACGGTGAGCGGTCACGGAAGTTCGGTCGAGCCGATCAGGTTCGCCGATCCACCCTTCTCGCTGCCTGTGAAGTGCGCTTACTCTGCGGTTGACGCCCGGTTGAGGAGTGAGGGGGCGGAATGAACTCGATCGGATCTTCGGGTTCTCCCATTTCTTCGGACACGTGGGAGGAACCCGAGATGCGGGCCGCGCTCGCCGCGCGGGAGGTCAGTTCCGTGTACCGGCTGCTCCGCCGCACTGGCGTGTCGCAGCGCCAGATCGCGGCGATGACCGGCCAGTCGCAGTCCGAGGTGTCGGAGATCCTCAAGGGACGTCAGGTCATGGCCTACGACGTCCTCGCCAGGATCGCCGACGGGCTGGGTGTCCCTAGGGGATACATGGGTCTCGCCTACGACGAGGTCACCGCGGTTCGGGTGGCGGTGACGCGTGAGGCGTCACAGCCTGAGGAGAGCGAAGAGGTGAAGCGTCGGGAGTTCCTGGCACACGCGGCCGCCGTCACGGTGGGCGCGAACGTGCTGGGCAACAACTCCGGGTCGTGGGTCGCCAACCCCGTCCAAACCCCCGCGCCAGGTCGGATCGGCATCACCGACGTGCGCCAGGTTGAGGCGGCGACCAGGGCGTTGCGGTCGCTGGACTACCAGTACGGCGGGGGTTTCTGCCGCGACGCAGTGGTCGCGCAACTGTCCTGGGGTCAACAGATGCTCGGCGCGTCCGGGCCCGAACACGTCAAGCAGCGCCTGCACGTGGCGCTCGCCGACCTGCACAACCTGGCCGGGTGGACCTCGTTCGACATCGGTCTGACCGACTCGGCCCGCAACCACTTCGGCAAGGCGCTGGAGTTGGCGAAGGCGGGCAAGAGCGAGCCGCTGGTGGCCAACATCCTGTACCGGATGGGCCGGGTCTACCTGCACAAGGAGTCCCCGGACGACGCGCTGAAGATGTTCCAGCTCGGTCAGATCGCCGCCCAGGAATCGGGTTCGGAGTTGGCGGTCGCGGTGATCTGCGCCAACCAGGCCTGGGCGTACGCGCTGATGGGGCACAAGGACCAGACCATGAAGCTGATCGGCCGGACCCGCGACGAGTTCGCCCGCGCCGACCACTCCAAGGCCGAGGACTGGGTGCGGTTCTTCAACGAGACCGACGTGTACGCCATGATCGGCACCGTGCACACGGTGTTGGCGCAGACCAGCGACCCGACGCACACGAAGTTCGCCATCCCGGCGCTGACCAAGGCGATCGACTCCTACGGCGACGACTACGCCCGCAGCCGGGCGTTCAACCTCAGCGCGTTGGCCACCAACCACATGTTGGAGGGCGACATCGACCACGGCGCCAAGGTGGGCCGCACGGCGGTGGAACTGGCCGAGACGTTGAAGTCGTCGCGGGTCCGGGACCGGTTGAAGCCGCTGCTCGACGAGGCGAGCAAGCGGCGCAACAACGCCGACGCGCGTGACCTCGCCGAGCAGATAATCAATCTCAGCGTGGCCTGAGCGCGGCGGCGCGGAGGTCATTGGGGTCGGGGGGACCGATGGCCGCGGCGGGGTTGTTCACCAGGGAGAACCTGGACGCCGTGTTGGACCGGGTGTGCGCCAGGGTCGGGGTCGACCCCGGCGGCGCCCGGCTCCTGCGGTTCACCAACAACGCGGTGTTCCAGCTCGCGGCGGCGCCGGTTGTGGTGCGGATCGTCGGGTCGGTGGCGTTGCGGCACCGGGTGCGCAAGGTGGTACGGGTGGCCCGCTGGTTCGCCGATCACGGGGTGCCCGCGGTCAGGTTGACCGTGGGGATCGAGCAGCCGGTGTTCGTCGGCGCCTACGCGGCCACGGTGTGGGACACGGTCGTCACCAGCGGTGGTACCGCGCCGCGGGCCGCTGATCTCGCCGCGTTGTTGCGCCGGGTGCACGCCCTGCCGTTGCCGGATCTGCCCTCGTGGGACCCGCTCGACGACGTCCGGCGGCGGTTGGGCGAGGCGGAGGGGTTGGCCGTCGACGACGTGTTGTTCCTGCGGTCGCGGTGCGACGAGGTGGCGGCCCGGCTGCTCGACCTGGACTTCCCGCTGCCGCGGGGGCTGGTGCACGGCGACGCCCACCTGGGCAACCTCATCCCGAGCAGCGCGGGCCCGGTGCTCTGCGACTTCGACTCCAGTTGCCTCGGTCCGCCGGAGTGGGACCTGACGCCACTGGCGGTGGGGGTGAGCCGGTTCGGCGAGCCGACCGCGCGGTACCGGGAGTTGGCCGACGGCTACGGCTTCGATGTCACTCGCTGGAGTGGCTTCGCGGTGCTGCGCGAGGTGCGTGAGCTCAAGCTCATCACCAGTGTTCTGCCGATCATGAACAGCAGCCCGCAGGTGCGGCCTGAGCTGCTGAGACGGCTCCGGGACTTCCGCACCGGGGATACCTCGGCCCGGTGGTCGCGTTACCGCTGACGGTGGTTTCCCGCCCGGATGGCGGTATTCGCGCGGGTAACGCGCTGCGCATTGTGAACGACGCCAGGGTCAGCGCGCCCGATCATCCGCATCGGCGCCTGCCCTGCTCACCGTCCGTGTTGGCCGTCCCGCGAGGTTGCCCATGTTCCGGAACCGCCGCCGTGCCCTCGCCTCGGCCCGCGCCCTGGACCAGGCCGTCGACAGCCAACTCGCCGCGGTCGCGAAGCTGCCCGAGGACGCGCGCCGCCGCTCGGCCGACCACCTGGCCGAGCTGGTGCTGCTGGCCCAGGCCTACCGGCACTACGCGCGGGGCTGGATCTCGCACCGGGAGCTGGCGAACCGGGGCCGGTCGGCCACCGCGCGGCTGGCGCACCTGCGCTCGCCGCGGCCCGCGCCCGCGCACCTCACCGAGCAGGACTGACCACTCACCGTTCCCCCGTTCGGCCTACTTCGTCCCACGGCGTCGGTTGCCGGGATCGGCAGGCGGGCGGTGAGCGGCGGCTGCGCCGCGCCGAACGCGATCCACAGCCTGTGGACAACTCGGCCATTTCATCCACAACTGTGCACAACTACCTGTGGACAACTCCGATTACCTGGGGATGTGCGAGAAGATCCGCAGGTCAGGGCGCACGAGTGACCCACAAGACCTGTCCACAGGCGGTGGGGTGTCGCCGATCCCGGGTCAGCCGAGCGGCGCGCGGGTGAGCACCACGGCGAACCCGAAGGCCAAACCCATGATCGAGAGCTCGCAAGCGGCCAGCGCGACCAGCGGCGTGGTCCGGTGCGCGATGATGCCGGGCAGCAGCCGCCAGCGGATGTTCGCGCCCAGGGCGGCGAGCCCGGCCAGGCAGCCGATCTTCATCAGCACGAGGATCCCGTAGCCGGTGCCGAACAGGGCCTGGACCAGCGTGCGGTTGGGGTTGACCAGCAGTTCGACCGCCCCGTTGAAGAAACCCGTCACCGTGACGACCGCCAGGCAGATGGTGGCCAGCCTGGAGAACCGGGGGAGCGCGTGCGCGAGCAGCGTCCGGTTGGCGGCCAGCAGCACGACGACCGCGCCGAGCCCACCGGTCCACGCCGCGGCGGACATGACGTGCAGCTCCATCGAGATCATGGTGATGTCGTGCCAGCGCCAGTTGGTGGCGTGCCCGGTCACCGGCAGCGGCAGCAGCGCGAACAGCGCCACGGCCGCCCGCAGCTCGGCGGGCACCGACTCGCCGACCCGCACCGACCACAGCGCCAGCCCGAAGCTGAGCAGCGCGAACCCGGCGACGAACACCAGCGCCTTGCCCGCGCCGATCGTCCGCACGTACTCCCACACGTCCGCGACCGACACCGTCGACCCGGCCCGCAGCTCCGCCGTCTGCAGCACCAGCGCGACCAGCGCCGCGACCGCCCACACCAGGGCGCTGAGCATGGCGGCCCGGCGGGCCCCCGCCAGCACGGGTTCGGCCAGCTTCGGCCGGTCGAACCCGATGAGCAGGGGCACCAGGCCGAGCCCGACCGTCACCACGGCCGCCATGTCCAGCACCGCGCGCACGACCGGGAGACCGACCCGGACCACCACCGCCGGTTCCGGCAGCCCCGGCACCGGCGCCACCGCGGTGACCGCGAGGCCGACGAGCACACCGGCGATCGCGGACACCACCAGCGCGACCAGCAGCCGGGGGTGGGTCTTGGTGGTGGTCCGGGCCCGGGTCACGGCGAGCTGCCCCCGACGCGCAGGGCCAGGAACATCCCGACCCCGACGAGCACGACGGCGCCCACGATCCACACCCACACCGGGGCACCGCCACCGTCGTCGCCCGAGGACGGCGTGGTCGCGGCCACCTGGTCCGCGGGTGCCGGGGTGCCGGTGCCCGCGGTGGTGAGGGTGAACTTCAGCTCGCCGGACACCGGGTGCCCGTCGGCGGAGAGGATGCGGTAGCCGACGGTGTAGTCACCGACCGGGCCGAGCGGGCGGACGGCGACGGACACGATGTTGCCGTTGACCGAGGTCTTCCCGTTCTGCCACTGCCCCTTGCCGTCCGGCCCGACGACGACGATCGAGTTGAGGTTCTCCCCGATCTGCACCGGCTGGTCGAAGGTCAGTTCCACGGTGGCCGGACCGGCGCCCAGCGACGCCTTGTCGGCGGGCGTGCTGGACACGAGTTGGTTGTGCGCCAGCGCCGGTCCGGCCAATCCGACCAGGGCGAACAGGGTGACCACGAGCGCCGCGGTGGCACGGCCGAGTGCGCGCATCGGCTACTGCCCGGCCTTCGCGACCGCCCGCCGCGCCCGCAGCGTGGCGCCGACACCGAAGCCCAGCCCCAACGCGCCGACCACCAGGCCCGCGGCGCCGAGCCACCGGGCCGTCGTGTCACTCGACTTGGTCTCGGCGGCCTCGGTGTGCGTGTCGGTCGTGTTCGCGGTGTTGGCGGGCGCCATCGACCCGTGGTCGTCGCCCGACCCGCCCTTGGTCAGTTGGATCACTGGCGCCGGGTGCTCCGGCTCCTCGGCCCCCGCCGCGGGCGGCGGCGCGTCCCAGTTGACCACCTTGCCGTTGTCGTAAGTCTGGATCGCGGGCATCACCAGTTGGTCGGCGTCGGGCAGCGCCCCCCCGGACACCTCGAACTCGGCGAACTCGTTCGGCGCGATCCGGGTGCCCGCGGCCGCGGTCCAGGTGACGGTGCTGACCGCCTCGGTGACCTGGGTGCCGTTGGCGCTGACCGGTTTCGCCAGCTTCGCCTTGGTGACGACCGCGGTCCACCCGGCCATCGGCTTGGTCCGCAGCGACGGGATGGGGGTGTCCTGCGGGAAGTGCACCTCGAGCTTGACGGTGCCCGCCGTGTTGTCCTCGTTCGGCACCCGGAAGGTGATCTTGGTGTAGCCGCCCTGCGCGGCCGTCTCGCCGATCACCTTCGCCGTCACGTGCGCCGAGGCGATTCCCGACCCGAGCAGCACGACGGTCCCGGCCGTGGCGAGGAGAACCCCCGCCCGCGCGGCAAAACGATAAGTCGACATAGCGATGTATCTCCTGAAGATTTGATGGACGAGCCGCTTGGAACCGGCTCGTAGTGGGTGCGGGGAACTTCAGGAGAAAACCGGCGGCCCGCGCCTACCGCACACCACTCGTAAGACGATCGCGAGCAGGTGGTTCGCCGGTGTGCTGATCGACCCTGTCGCGGCCTCGGCGCTGCTCGGCGCGAGACTCACCGTCAACGCGCGTACCAGCCCCGCCACCGCACCCGCGATCACGGTCAACGCCGTAGTCGCCGCGGTCAACAGGAACGCCGTGACAACAGTGGCCGCGGCGTGCGTCGCCAACATCAGCCCACCGTCAACGGCATGACTGTGTTCGTGCCCGAGGTGTGGTGCCGCGACATCGGTCAGCAACACGTGCAACCCGACCTGGCTGACCCCCAACAACCCCAACGTCGCGACCAACCCACCCCGCCGGTCCGCCAAGGCCGTCCCAGCCCACGCCACCAACCCGACCAGCACCACCGTGACCGCCGTATCCGGCAGCCCACCCCCAGCCATCCCGTGCGCCGAGATCGCCAACGCCCCACTCGCCCCACCCAGGAGCACACCACGCACCACACGCGACACGCGTGGCTGGCTCACTCGACCGGGGGGCACAACCCCACAGCGTATTCGCCCCTGTCCAGCACCCTCTACGTGGCACTTTCCCCCCACCCATCACCCCGGCCCGGCAGTCACCCCACCCACTCGCCTCTCCGCCACATCCCCAAGCCCCCGTTGCCCACCAAACATCCCCACCCGCGCGCAGCCCCCAATCAGATCGCTGCAACCACTACCGAACAACCTCCCACCCACGACCCCCACCAAGCCCACACCCCCACCCTCCCAATCACCCCATCCAGCTATTGACACCCACCGGCCCAGGGCACACCCCCCAACCCGGCCCCCACCCTCTCCGGGGGGCGTCCCCGATGCCAGTCTACCGGCCTGGAGCAGCGAGCGACCACGAACCAGCTCGCCTGTGGACAAGCTGGCTCATTGTGGACAACTGGTGCGAGTAGACCCGTCCAAACGGACCCCGGAATCAAATCCAGTACGACCAGTACCCCATCCAGCTATTGACAACCGCAGGCCTGGGGCACACCCTCCAACCCGGCCCCCGCCCTCTCCGGGGGGCGACCCCGGTGCCAGTCTACCGGCTTGGCAAGGTCAAGAACTGCGAGCCTGCTCGCCTGTGGACAAGTCGCCATGCTGTGGATAACCAACCCGAACAGACCTGCCGGAACGGCCCCTGGAATCACAAGCCACTACGACCAGTACCCCATTCAGCGATTGACAACCGCAGGCCTGGGGCACACCCTCCAACCCGGCCCCCGCCCTCTCCGGGGGGCGACCCCGGTGCCAGTCTACCGGCTTGGCAAGGTCAAGAGCGGCAAGCCCGCTCACCTGTGGACAAGCCAGCACGCTGTGGACAACCAACCCGAACAGACCAACCTGAACGGACGCCCGAGAAAGGCCAGGAGCGGTCAGCGCCCGGTCCGGCAAAGCAGGCTCGAAACCACAAGGCCGGTGCCGGTCAGATCGTGACCCCAAGCAGGGAGAAACGGCCCTCTCAGGCGATCCCGATGCGTCCCACCGCGCCAAGTGCGGAATCGTCAGCGCAGGCTAACCAGACCCACAGGCCCCGGATTCACAGCCCCAACGCGCTCAGCAGCCGGTCCTCAACGCGGTCCAGCTCAGACCCAATGGCCCGATGCGCGGCCCGACGTCGGGCTGTGGGCATCCGTTCGGCCGCGCGGACCGCAGCGGCCAGTTGGCGGAGTTTGTGGTCGGCTTCTTCCGCGAAGGCGTGGTCGTCCGCGGTGGCGCCTGTTTTGGTGCGGAGTTCGGTGATGCCGGTGGCCGCTCCGGCGATGCGGGCGTGCAGGGCGCCGCCGCGGCCGGTGTAGGTGCCGAGGTCGTCGGGGGAGACGCCGAGTTTGCGGGCTTTGTGCCGGTCCCAGCGTTCGCGGAGGGCGGCGGCGGTGTGCAGGACGTAGGGGGTGACGACCGGGAGGACCGCGGGGGCGATGACCTTGGCGACGGCGATCGCGTTTTTGGCCTTGGCGGGGGTGAGCCGCGGTCCCGGGTTCTTCGGTGCCATGTGCTGAACCTACTTGGCGTGATCGCCGGGGGCACGCCGGCACCGGATCAGCGCCGGGTTGGGGCAACTAAGCTGCGGTGTGTGACTACTACGGTGCTCCTCGACGCCGGCGTGGTGAGCCGCTGCAGGCGTCGTGTGCACCTCGAGCACGACCCGGCGATGCGTGACGCGCAGCGGTCGGCACCCGATCCGACGGCCGAGCTGCGGAAGGCCGATGCGACCAGGCATCGGCGGGTGACCGCGGACGGGTTGGCGGCCCGGTTCGGCGGTCGGTGGGTTGAGGTGTCCGGCGGTCCGGAGTCGCGGGCGTCGGACCGGGAGGCGGCGACCGCGGCCGCGTTGACCGAGGGCCACGACTTCATCTGGGGTGCCACTCTTCCGCGTGACCCCCGTTCGGGTCGCCGCGGCACTATTGACCTGTTGGTCCGCAGCGGCGCCGGTTACGTCCCGGTGTTGGTCGTCCGGCACAAGGTCACCGACCCGGGCACCGGCGCGCGCACTTCCCCGCTGGCGGAGCTGGATCACGTGGGTGGTCGCCCCGACTCGGCCCGCAAGGTCCGGCCGCAGCCCCGGGATCAGCTCCGGCTGGCGCACACCCGCCGCCTGCTGCAGGCCGCCGGGTTCGCCGACGAGCGCTCCGCCTTCGCCGGGGTCATCGGCATGGACGGCGACGCCGTGGTGTGGCACGACCTGCAGGCCCCGACCTGGCCCGGTGGCCGCACGGCGCTGGCCGAGTACGACTCCCGCTTCGCCGACCGGATCGCGGTGGCCACCGCCGCCGCGACGGGGACGCCCGCGTTGGCCGAGCCGTCCCGCATCGTCGAGTGCCGTAGTTGCCCGTGGTGGCCGGTGTGCGAGGACGCCTTGGTCAAGACGCGTGACGTGAGCTTGGTCGTGCGCGGTGAGGACGCGGGGATGTTGCGCTCCGCCGGGGTCACCTCGGTCGACGCGCTCGCGGGCATCGACCCGTACGACACCGACGTCCCCTTGGTCGGCATGCCGGTCGCGGACGCCGTCGGCCTTGCTCGTGCGTGGCTCGCCGATCTCACAGTGGTCCGCCGCACGCAGACCATCGATGTGCCGCGCGCCGACGTCGAGGTTGATGTGGACATGGAGAGCTTCGGCGACGCCGGTGCCTACCTGTGGGGCGTCCTCCTCTCCGGTGCCGACATCGGCGAGCCCCGGGGTTACCGCGCGTTCGTCAGTTGGGAGCCGTTGCCCACCGACGACGAGGCCCGTTCGTTCGCGGAGTTCTGGCGGTGGTTGACCGGTGCCCGTAAGGCCGCCGCCGATCGCGGTCTGACCTTCCGCGCCTACTGCTACAACGAGCTGGCCGAGAACCGGTGGTTGTTGGCGTCGGCGAAGCGGTTCGCCGGGTTCCCCGGGGTTCCGCGCAAGCGGGAGATCACCCAGTTCATCGAGTCGGACGAGTGGTTCGACCTGTTCGGCAGCGTCCGCGAGCACTTCCTCTGCTCGCAGGGCAAGGGCCTCAAGACGATCGCCCCGGTGGCCGGGTTCGCCTGGCGGGACCCGGAGGCGGGCGGCGAGAACTCGATGCGCTGGTACCGGGACGCGGTCGGCCTCGACGGGGACGAGCCGGTGTTGCCGCAGCGGACCCGGTTGCTGGAGTACAACGAGGACGACGTGCGCGCCACGGCGGCGTTGCGGGCGTGGATGACCTCGCCCGCGGTGCACGACATCCCGTACGTCGGCGACATCTGATCACTCGCACCGCCCCGGCGACTCGCCTACGGTGGCATCCGTACCCGAGTGGATGAGGAGTCGCGCATGCCGCAGCAGGTTCGGGGTGTTGTCGCCCGTGGCAAGGGCAGGCCCGTCGGTGTCGAGACGATCGTGGTGCCCGATCCGGGTCCCGGTGAGGCTGTCGTCAAGATCCAGACGTGCGGGGTGTGCCACACCGACCTGCACTACCGCGAGGGCGGGATCAACGACGAGTTCCCGTTCCTGCTCGGGCACGAGGCGGCCGGCGTCGTCGAGTCGGTCGGCGAGGGGGTGACCGATGTGGCGCCGGGGGATTTCGTGATCCTCAACTGGCGCGCGGTGTGCGGGAAGTGCCGGGCCTGCCTGAAGGGCAAGCCGTGGTACTGCTTCAGCACCCACAACGCCACCCAGCCGATGACGCTGGAGGACGGCACGAAGCTGTCGCCCGCACTGGGGATCGGCGCCTTCGCCGAGAAGACCCTGGTCCACAGTGGACAGTGTACGAAGGTCGACCCCTCGGTCTCGCCCGCGGCCGCGGGCCTGCTCGGCTGCGGTGTCATGGCCGGCATCGGCGCCGCGGTGAACACCGGCGCGGTGACCCGGGGCGACAGCGTCGCGGTGATCGGCTGCGGCGGGGTCGGTGACGCGGCGATCGCGGGCGCGAAGCTGGCGGGCGCGACGACGATCATCGCGGTCGACGTGGACGACCGGAAACTGCAGTGGGCCAAGGGGATCGGCGCCACGCACACCGTCAACGCCAAGTCCGGCGACCCGGTCACGGCCATCCAGGACCTGACCGGCGGCTTCGGCGCGGACGTGGTGATCGACGCGGTCGGCCGCCCGGAGACCTGGAAGCAGGCGTTCTACGCGCGCGACCTGGCCGGGACCGTGGTGCTGGTCGGCGTGCCGACCCCGGACATGCGCATCGAGATGCCGCTGATCGACTTCTTCGCCCGGGGCGGCGCGCTGAAGTCCAGTTGGTACGGCGACTGCCTGCCCTCCCGCGACTTCCCGTACCTGGTGGACCTCTACCAGCAGGGCAGGCTCGACCTGGACGCCTTCGTGTCCGAGCGGATCGCGCTGGACCAGGTGGAGGAAGCGTTCGAGCGGATGCACCGCGGTGACGTGCTGCGTTCGGTGGTGGTCTTCTGATGTCGCACCGGGTCGACCACGTGGTGACGTCCGGGACGTTCAGCCTGGACGGCGGCACCTGGGACGTCGACAACAACGTGTGGATCGTCGGGGACGACAGCGAGGTCGTGGTCATCGACGCCGCGCACGACCCGGACGAGATCCTGGCCGCCGTGGCCGACCGGCGGGTCGTCGCGATCATCTGCACCCACGCGCACGACGACCACATCAACGCCGCGGCCGACCTCGCGACGGCCACCGACGCCCTGGTGTACCTGCACCCCGCCGACGACGCGCTGTGGCGGATGACCTACCCGGACGCCGACTTCGAACCGCTGCACGACGGCCAGCAATTCGAGGTCGGCGGCGTCTTCCTGCAGGTCCTGCACACGCCGGGCCACGCGCCCGGCGCGGTCTGCCTGTACGCGCCCCAACTCGACGCGGTGTTCAGCGGCGACACGCTGTTCGCGGGTGGTCCCGGCGCCACCGGTCGGTCGTTCAGCGACTTCCCGACGATCATCGACTCGATCTCGGAGCGGCTGCTGACCCTGCCCGCGTCGACCAAGGTGCACACCGGCCACGGCGACTCGACCACGATCGGCGCCGAGGCCCCGCACCTGGACGAGTGGCTGGCCCGGGGGCACTGACCGCGGGCGGGGCCGATTGGTCTAGCGGGGCGCCATCCGCAGCGCGCCGTCCATCCGGATGACCTCGCCGTTGAGGTAGTCGTGGTCGATCAGGGTGAGCGCCAGCGACGCGTAGTCCTCCGGCGTGCCCAGCCGCTTCGGGAACGGGACGCCCTCGGCCAGCGCGGTCCGGAACTCCTCGCTGACCGTCGCCAGCATCGGGGTGTCGACGATCCCGGGCGCGATGGTCACCACCCGGATGCCGGAACCGGCCAGGTCGCGGGCGGCCGGGAGGGTCAGGCCGACGATGCCGCCCTTGGACGCCGAGTAGGCCGCCTGCCCGATCTGGCCGTCGAAGGCGGCGATGGACGCGGTGTTGATGATCACGCCGCGCTGCCCCTCGTCGTCCACCGGCGAGGTCTTGGCGATCTCCGCCGCGGCCAGCGTGACCACGTTGAACGTTCCGATCAGGTTGATCTCGACGACCTTGCGGAACAACCCCAGGTCGTGCGGGCCGCGCTTGGACAAGATCCGCGCCGAGGGCCCGATGCCCGCGCAGTTCACCACGATCCGCAGCGGGTTGGGCCCGGCGGCGGCGGTGGAGACGGCGGCCGCGACCTGGTCGGGCTCGGTGACGTCGGCGGCGAGGTAGCTGACGCCGGGGACGGCCGGGGCGTTCTCGATGGCCGCGGGCAGGTCGATGGCGAAGACCGCGGCGCCGGACCCGGCGATGGCCTTGGCCGTGGCGGCGCCCAGACCGGAGGCGCCTCCGGTGACGATGGCGGCGGTGCCGTCGATCTGCATCTGCGTTCCTCTCGCCGACTGCGGTGTCCCGCGGCAGAGGTTAACGCCCGTTCAGCGGCGGCCCCACTCCGACGGCAGCGCTGTGTCCGGCAGCACTCGGCCCGGCAGCACTGTGCCCGGTCGCACTGGTTCCGGCAGCACCGGGTCCGACCGCGCTGGGCCGGACCCGGCAGATCCCGTCGATGGCGACCAGGTCGTCGGCGGTGGGCCGCCAGTTCGCGGCGGCGGCGTTCGCGGTGACCTGGTCGGCGCTCGTGGCGCCCGCGATGACCGAGCCGACCACCGGTTGGGCGGCCAGCCAGCCGATGGCCAGCGTGGTCATGCTGATGTCGCGTTCCCCGGCGAACGCGCGGAGTTTCTCGATCCGGTCCCACGGCGCGTCGGCGAGCAGGCGTTGGCGACCCGCGAGGCGGCTGCCGTCCGGCGGCGCCTCGCCGCGGGCGTACTTGCCGGTCAGCAGGCCGTTGGCCAGCGGGAAGTACGGCAGCAGGTGCACCGAGAACCGGGTGCAGGCGGGGATGAACTCGCGTTCGGCGTCCCGCTCCAGCAGCGAGTACTGGTTCTGCGCGGACACGACCGGGCCGACGTGCTCGGTGCGGGCGGTCCAGCAGACGTCGGCGATCTGCCAGGCGGCCAGGTTGCACACCCCGGCGTACCGGATCAGCCCGTCGCGGACCAGGTCGTCGAGCGCGGAGAGGGTTTCCTCGATCGGGGTGCCCGGGTCGGGCCGGTGCAGTTGGTACAGGTCGATCCAGTCGGTGCCCAGCCTGCGCAGCGAGGTCTCGGCGGCCCGCCGGACGTACCGGCGGGAGCCGCGGGCACCGAAGTCGGGACCGTTGACGCCCTGCATGTCCAGGCCGAACTTGGTGGCGACGACGGCCTTGTCCCGCCGTCCGACCAGGGCCTGGCCGAGCAGTTCCTCGCTGCGGCCGCGCGGCGCCCCGTACACGTCGGCGACGTCGAACAGGGTCACGCCCGCGTCCAGCGCGGCGGACACCAGGTCGCGGGAGCCCGCCAGCGACTCGGCGGCCGTGCCCGGTCGGCCCAGGTTGTTGCAACCCAGCCCGACGGCGCTGACCACCAGTCCGGACTCGCCGAGGTGACGCAACTCCACCCGCTGACCATAAGGCGGGGGAAGCAGGCTGAGCCAGACATCGGACGCAACCCGGGCCAAGCCCTGTGTGGGTGAACGCGGTAGGGCAGGCTATGCCCATGAGCACGACACCTGCTGGTGACCCGGGGGTCCCGTCCCCCGGTTGGACCGGCGCCGACATCCCCGACCTCGGCGGCCGGACCTTCATCGTGACCGGCGGCAACAGCGGTCTCGGCTTCGAGACCTGCCGCGCGCTGGCGGGCCGGGGCGCCCGCGTCGTCCTGGCGGCCCGCGACCCGGAGAAGGGGCGCGCCGCCGTCGAGCGCATCCAGGCCGAGCACCCGGACGCCCTGGTGGAGGCCCGGGTGCTGGACCTGGCCGACCTGGACAGCGTCGAGGTGTTCGCCGCGGGCATCCAGCAGGTGGACGTCCTGATCAACAACGCGGGCGTGATGATGCCGCCGCGCACGACCAGCGCACAGGGGTACGAGCTGCAGTTCGCCGTCAACCACCTCGGGCACTTCGCGTTGACCGCCCGGCTGCTGGACGTGCTGGTCGCCGGGGCCGACCCGCGGGTGGTGACGGTGACGTCGTTCCTGCACCACCGCGGCCGCATCCACTTCGACGACCTGCACGGCGAGCACAAGTACTCGCGCAGCGGCTACTACACCCAGTCCAAGTTGGCCAACGTCGTGTTCGGCCTGGAGCTGCACCGGCGGCTGCGGCTCGCGGGCACCGAGCTGACCAGCGTGCTGGCGCACCCCGGGTACTCGGCCACCAACCTGCAGTCGTCCGGCCCGAGCGGTGTGATGAAGCTGGCGCTCAAGGTGACCACCCGGTTCGCCGCGCAGGACGCCGCGATGGGCGCGCTGCCGCAGCTCTACGCCGCCGTGTCGCAGGACGTGGAGGGTGGCCAGTTGATCGGGCCGAACGGGCGCAAGGAGCAGAAGGGCTACCCGACCGTGGTCCAGCCGCTGGAGGCCGCCCGGGATCGCGAACTGGCGAAGCGGCTGTGGGACACCAGCGAGGAGCTGACCGGCCTGGACTTCGGGCTGGCCGCGCGGTGACCGCCTACATCGCACTGCTGCGCGGGGTGAACGTCGGTGGCCGGGCGAAGATCGCGATGGCCGACCTGCGGGCGGTGCTGACCAACCTCGGCTACACCGATGTGCGGACCCTCCTGCAGAGCGGCAACGCGGTGTTCGACGCGACCGGCGACGAGGCCGAGGTGGAGCAGGCGGTCGAGGCGGCCCTCGCCGGTGAGCTCGGGCTGACCACCCGCTGCCTGATCCGCACCGGCGCCCAGGTCCGGGCCGTGATCGAGGCGAACCCGCTGGCCGGGCTGAACGACGACGGCTCGAAGATGGTCGCCGGTTTCCTCTCCGAGATGCCGGGCGCCGAGGCCGCCGCCGCGTTCGACCCGGTCGCCCTGGACCCGGACAACGTCCGCGTCGGCGACCGGGTCGTCTACCAGTGGTGCCCGGACGGCATCAGCAACGCCCCGACCGTGGGGGTGTTCGTCGAGCGCAAGTGGAAGGTCGTCCTGACCGGGCGGAACTGGAACACCGTCACCAAACTCGCCGCCATGGCCTAACGGCCTGCCGCGTACCCCTGCATCCCGCGCGGGTTGGCCGCCGCCCGCAGCAGGCCCTCTTGATCACGCGACACCGCGGACAACCTGCCCAGCGACCACGGCTCGGCGTCGACCACCTGGTGTCCCCTGGCCCGCAACTCGTCGGACACACCGAGCCGGGACTCCACCTGAGCCCGCCCCGGGATCGACCCGCGCGGGTAGAAGGAACTGGGCACCGCGTCGGAGTGCCACGCGGGGGAGTCGATGGCGGCCTGCAGGTTCAGGCCGCCCACCGTGTGCGCCAGCCAGAAGCACAGTTGCCACTGGTCCTGCCCGTCGCCGCCGGGGGTCCCGAAAGCCAGCGCGGGGACGCCGTCGCGCAGGGCGAGGCTGGGGCTGAGCGTGATCCGCGGCCGTTTCCCCGGTGCCACCGTGTTCGGCAACCCTTCCTCCAACCAGAACATCTGCGCGCGGGTGCCCAAGCAGAACCCGAGACCGGGGATGGTCGGCGACGACTGCAACCAGCCACCGGACGGGGTCGCCGAGACCAGGTTCCCCCAGCGGTCGACGACGTCGATGTGCACTGTGTCGCCCCGGGTGGTCCCGTCCGGGCGCACCGTGGGCTCGCCGATCGCGCCCGACACCGGGGCGTCCAGCGGCGCCGCGCTGAGGAAGGCGGGCAGGCGCGGGGTTCGACCGTCGGGGGAGCCGGGGCGCAGGTCGAAGGAGGCGGTGTCGGTGATCAGGGCCGCGCGGTCGGCGGCGTAGCCGCGCGAGAGCAGGGCCTCCAGCGGGACGTCGGTGTCCCCGTACCAGGCTTCGCGGTCGGCGAACGCCAGCTTGGTCGCCTCCAGCGCCAGGTGCACCGTGTCGGCCGTCGCCACTCCGTCCACATAGGACAGGTCGAGTCGTTCCAGCAGCCGCAGTTGCTGCAGCAGCACCGGGCCCTGGGTCCAGCCGCCGCACTTGGCCAGCGTCCACTCGCCGAAGTCGGCGGTGACGGCCCGCTCGTAGCCCGCGGACCAGTCGGCCACGTCTTGGCCGGTCAACACCCCCGCGTGGTCTCGACCGGAGTCGTCCCGGAACGCCAACCGGCAGAACCGATCGATCTCCTCCGCCACGAAACCCTGTGACCACGCCCGCCGGGCCGCGTCGATCTCGGCCTCCCGGCTGGGGCCGACCGCAGCGGCCAGCAGCCGCTCCCACGTGTCGGCCAGCCGCGGGTTCGCGAACCGGGCCCCGGTGGCGCCGAACCACAGTTCACCCGAGCTCGGCCAGTGCTCGGTGAACAGCTCACGCACCGTGTTCACCACCGCCGTCACCCGCTCCAGCAGCGGGAACCCGTTCCGCGCGTACCCGATGGCGTAGGACAGCACGTCGGCCAACCGCTTCGTGCCGTGGTCGCGGAGCAGGGTCAACCAGCCGTCCCACGCCCCCGGCACCGTGGCGGCGAGCAGGCCACTTCCCGGAACCAGGTCCAAGCCGAGGTCGCGGTAGCGCGCCGGGGTCGCCGCGCGTGGCGCGACACCCTGCCCGCACAAGACCCTTGGCGTGGGATCACCCGCCGTGGTGAACACCGCCGGTACCTCGCCGCCCGGCCCGTTCAGGTGCGGCTCGACCACCTGCAGGACAAACCCGGCCGCCACCACCGCGTCAAACGCGTTGCCGCCGTCCTCCAACACCGCCATCCCAGCCGCCGAGGCGAGCCAGTGGGTGGACGCGACCATGCCGAACGTGCCGACCAACTCAGGCCTCGTGGTGAACATGCGATCAACCTACCGCCGGGGCATTCGAACACTTGTGCACACTGTGGATAACTCCTGTGGATAACTTTGCGCGCAACTCGGCGCCCACCACCCGAGAAATCGGCTCTGAGCTGGGGATTCACCCTGTTCGGGTGGTGCCCGTGACCCCTCATGACTCCCCGCAGTTATCCACAGGTGGGGACAGTGACGACCGCTCCAGCCCCCTTCTCTGTTCACCCATCCCAGCGACAAAAGTTATCCACAGGAGAACCCCTCCACACCCTGTTTCAAGATCTTTCGTCCGACCCCACGGGTAGACTGGCATCGAGGGCTGCCCCCGGGAAGGGTGGGGGCCGCCCTGGGGGTGGTGGGGGTGGCTGGCAAGCGGTTTGGGGTGGGTTCGCCGGATCGTGTGAGGGAGGGGTGGGGGCTGGGTTTACCACGCCTGGGAGTGGGAGTGTGGTGCGGCGAGGCTGGAGTGCTTTTCGCCGACGCTCTTGCCGATGAGGAAGGCTGTCAGCGCGACTCCGGCCAGCACCACGATGGCCAGGATGATCACCAGGACGGTCTTGCCCCGACCGCTCTTGTTGTTGGCCGCGAACACGTCCTGGCCCTGGTGCCACGCGTGGCTCAGGTCCGGGACCTCGTCACCGGCCCACCACGGCGGCGAGCTCTCCACGGGTCGCTGTCGCTGGGTCCACTGCGGTTGCGGCTGCTGCTGTTGCAGCGGTACCGGCTGTGGCTGTGCGACCTGCTGCTGGGGCAGCGGCGGCGGGATGTTCGTGGTGACGGTGCGCATCTCGCTGCTCGACACGACCTGGGTGCGGTCGGCCTGTTGCTCCGGGTTGCGCACGACCTGCGTGCGGTCCGGCTGCGCCTCTTCCCGCCGCACCGTCTGCGTCCGGTCGCTGTTGGGCAGTCCGGGCGGGGGTGGGGTGTCGTCGGTGATCGGCGGGATGATGTTGGTCTGCTCGACCGCGGGGGTGTCGTCCTGCCATTTGAACGCGGGCGGGAACGGGCCGTCGACGGACTCCGGCGTGCCCGGGGTCACCGGCGCCGAGGAGATCGGCTGCGCGGGGGCGGGTGGCGGGGTGGTCGGCGCGGGCGGCAGTGGGAGCTGGGTGATCGGTTCGGC
This sequence comes from Actinokineospora inagensis DSM 44258, assembly GCF_000482865.1. Lineage (GTDB taxonomy): Bacteria > Actinomycetota > Actinomycetes > Mycobacteriales > Pseudonocardiaceae > Actinokineospora > Actinokineospora inagensis. Next base: position 166,599 of record NZ_AXWW01000013.1, read on the forward strand.
GGCGGGTGGGGTGGGTACGACCGGCAGGCTGGGCAGCCCGGTGTCACCGGATGCGGCCTTGGCGAGAACGGCGTCGCGCCGCACGCGGTAGTCGTCGGAGGACAGGCGCCCCGCGGCCAGGTCGGCGTCCAACTGCCTTAACTCTTCTTGCCACGTCATCGCCGAGCCCCTCACCCCAATCACAGGTCGCGCACAAGTGTGCGCGGTAAGGAAGACCGCGCCTGCCCACGTACCCTACCCAATGTGACTTGGGGGGTTCAGCCGGCAGGCAGCGCCGCCTCGGTCTTGGCCAGCACGGTGTCGAGGTAGGCCCGCAAGTCCTTGTCCACCTTCGTCGACTCGACGGTGACCAGGACCGTCCAGTTGCCCGACTGGTAGATCGCCCGCAGGTACTGCACGCCGCCCCGGCCGGTGCGGACCAGTTGCACGTCGTTCGGCGCGCTCTCGGTCAGCCAGCCCTCGTCGATCGCGTACCGCAGCGCGTCCACCGCCCGGTCGGGTCCGCCGCCGTTGTCCAGGGCGTTGACGGTGAGTGACCGCGGCCCGTCCGTCGAGGCCGCGTTCACCAGCCCGGTGCTGCCTTTGGCGGAGAGATCCGAGCCGTAGAGGTCGAGCTGCACGCCCACCGTCACCGGTAAAACCGTCGGCGGTGACCACACCGTGCCCGGTAACGCCGGGAACTGCTTCGCCAACTTCTCCGCCGCGGTGGCCTCTGCCTGCGGCTTCTCCTCGGCCTTGTCACCGCTGAACAACCAGACTCCCGCGCCCACCGCGGCCGCGACCACCACAACCCCCACCGCGATCACGCCGATCCGCCGTTTGGGTTGTTCGGTGAACACCGCCTCGCCGTCCGTCTGCGGCTGGTCCACCTGCGTTCGCCGCTGCTGCCCCGCCGTGCGCTGCGGCAGGAACGCCGATGACGTGGTCCGCCGGTTCGTCCCGGACGCCGCCTCGGCCAGCGCCTCGTCCCGCAACCGCCGGTGCTCGGCGATGTCGATGTCGCCCGCCGCGAGCTGTTCGTCCAGGTCGCGGATGTTGTCCTGCCACTGCATGCGTTGGTCTTCCACTCGGCTCGATCCTGCCCGGCCCGGTCTCTACAGTGGGGTCATGACGCTGTTCAGGCGGGACAAGACTCGCATTGTCGCAGCCGACGAGGCGCTGCCGGGCCGCCAAGAGCCCATGGTGGTCCCCGCGGCGCACGCCGTGTACCCCGACCGCCCCATCGCACCCCCCTTCCCGCCGGGCCTGCGGACCGCGGTCTTCGCCATGGGTTGCTTCTGGGGCCCCGAACGGGTCTTCTGGCAACTCCCCGGCGTCTACACCACCGCCGTCGGCTACACGGGCGGCCACACCCCCAACCCGACGTACGAAGAGGTCTGCTCAGGCCAGACCGCCCACACCGAGGCCGTCCTCATCGTCTTCGACCCCACCAAGACCACCTACGAGGCCCTCCTCAAGGTCTTCTGGGAAGGCCACGACCCCACCCAGGGCCTCCGCCAGGGCAACGACCTCGGCAGCCAGTACCGCTCCGCCCTGTACTACGCCGACGAGGCCCAGCACACCGCCATCACCTCGTCGCTGGCCGCGTACCAGGCCGCCCTCACCGCCTCCGGCCACGGCCACATCACCACCGAGGTGGCCCCCACCACGCCCTTCTACTACGCCGAGCCCTACCACCAGCAGTACCTCAGCCCCGCCAAAAACCCCAACGGCTACTGCGGCATGGGCGGCACCGGCATCACCTGCCCCATCGGCCTCGGCGTCCCCGGTAACTGACCTCGTCGCTGAGCGCCCCGCTCAGCTTGTCTCGCAGTTCCGGGTCTCGACAGACTCCAGGCGCTCGATCGCCGTGATCAGCCGCCGCGCGTGATCACGACCTCTTCGCGGTCGTTGACCGCGAAACCTCCACCCCTGTGACCTACCCCGACCCCCGCACCCGCTGGGTCTACTGTCCCACTCCAGCCCACCCACGGCGGGGGTCCGGGGGCCTGCCTCCCGGGGCGGGGTGTGGGGGCTCCGCCCCCACACAAGCGTGGCCGAGCAAGAAAAGGCGAATGCTCCCCATGAGCATTCGCCTGCCACTTGCGAGCGGATGACGAGACTCGAACTCGCGACCCTCACCTTGGCAAGGTGATGCGCTACCAACTGCGCTACATCCGCTTACCGGCTCTTGCCGATGTGGGGGAACTATAGCTTAGGCTCGCCCAGCGCTGTGCGGGTGGGGGTCTGACTCCCGCCTCCCTACGTGAGAGGGGTGCCGTTGGGCCGGTCGGGTCGCTCTGGGCGGGCTAGTACGGATGATGGGGTCCTCTTAACGTTATTCACGTTTATCGACCGCCGGTCATTCGGGTGTGGCATCTTGTTCTCCACTGTCTCGTCGGCCAGGAGGAGGTACCGGGCCGGATGACCGGGATTCACCGGCCTGCGGGCGGGCGTCGGGTTGGCGACGACGCGGACGAGGATTTGGTTCTGCTGCGGCGGTTGCGTGCTGGGGATGACGCCGCGTTCGGGGAGTTGTTCGCGCGGCATTCGGATGCGGTGCGCCGGTTGGCCCTGGGGTTGGTGGCCGATCGGGCCGAGGCCGAGGATTTGGCCGCCGAGGCGTTTTTCCGGGTTTTGCAGGCGGTTCGCCGGGGTTCCGGGCCGGTGGACAACGTGCGCGGGTACCTGTTGATCGTGACGCGGCGGGTGGCTTGGGAGTGGAGCGCGCGCAGGCGGGACGTGCCGGTCAGCGATGAGGAGCTCAGCCACCGGGTGGGGGCCGGTCCGGACGACACGGGTGTGTCGACCGAACGGACGTTGATCACGCGGGCGTTCACGAGTTTGCCGGAGCGTTGGCGGAGTGTGTTGTGGAAGGTGGAGGTCGAGGGGGAGCGGCCCGCTGTTGTCGCGGGCAATTTCGGCTTGAGTCCGAATGCGACGGCGGCGTTGGCGCGGCGGGCGCGGCAGGGTTTGCGTGCGGCGTACTTGCAGGCGCATTTGACTGTGGACCGCGGTTCCACCGGGTGTCGTTCGGTTCTCGAGAAGCTTGGCGCGTACACGGCTGGGAGCATCAAGGGCACGGAGCGGCGTAAGGTGCGCGCGCACTTGGCCACGTGTTCTTCGTGTACCGCCATGCAGGCCGAGTTGCAGGATGTTTGTTCCGGTCTTCGCGCGCACGCCGCGTTCATCGCGGCGCCGTTGGCGGGGTTCGCGTTGTGGCAGCAGGTGGGGCTCGCGTCCTCTTCGGTTTCGACGGGCGCCGTTGTCCTGAAGGGCTTGTTGTCCAGCGCGAAGATCCAGGTGACGTTGGCGGCGACCTCGGCGGCCGCGGTCGGGGTGTTCGGGTTGGCCCTGGTGCCGTGGGGGGCCAGTGGTGACCAGCACGCGTTCGCCGAGTTCGACGGCGCGGGTCCCACGGAGTTGCTGGTCGTCCCGCAGCCGTCCGACGCGGCCGTGGTGGATCCGGCGCCGTCGGGTTCGGTGACGCCGCCGTCGGTGCCGCGGCGCACGTCGGCGCCGACGTCCCAGCCGAGCGCGCCGAAGCAGCCGGAGGTCCGGACCACGCCGCAGGCCCCCGCGGCCCAGCAGACGACGCGGGCGGCCAGCGAGGTGGTGCGGGTGCCGGTGCAGCAGCAGCGGCAGCAGCCGCCCGCGAACCAGCAGGCGGAGCAGCCGCAGCAGCAGCACCGCCCGGTCGGGCAGCAGCGGTCGAACAGCCTGGCGCCGCAGCGGGTGCCCACGTTCGACGAGTCGCTGCCGATCGTCTACACCTCGACCACCACCACCTACCAGCACAGTTGGTCGTCGTACGACGGGTACGAGGTGATCACCGAGACCACGGTCACCACCAAGGTCAACTCGGCCGGGCAGACGACGGCGGTGACCAAGCAGGCCGAGTACACCCGGCCGCGCAGGCCGGGGTCGTGGCGGGGCGGGGCCTGGGGTGGCTCCGTGTCGACGCTCACCGTGACGAGTGGTCGCCACCCCCGATAGTTGATCAACTCGGCTCGGCGGTGCCACAATCGGCCCGCACTGCTGGTCGGGCATTTCACCCGTTGGTCGCAGCGGGGAGGCGGTAACGTTGTCTCCTGGTGCTGTCAGACCCACGGTGTGTGCCCTGCGGGGCCGCGCCAGCGGCCGGAGGGCGGGAGATGACGCGTCAGGTCCGCGACGTGAACGGTCGGCTCTGGACCGTGCACGGCAGCCTCGAGTGGCGTACCCCGGCCACCGAGGACGATTTCGAGCACGACGTGGCGGCGGGCTATGTGCCCGGCGTGGTGATGCTGTCGCTGGTCGTGGTGTTGGTGATCGCCCTGGTGGCGTGGATGCCCGCCGACGTGTACGTCCCCATCTGGTTACTCCTGCTGCTCATCCTGGCGATGTTGTTCTTCCCGGCCCGGTGGATCGTGCGCAGGCCGTGGCGGCTGCTCGCGGAGACCGGCGACGACGGCGAGGGCGAGCCCACCGAGCGGTGGGTCGGCACGATCCGGGGCTACTTCAGCGCGCGCAACGAGCTGGCCCGGGTCGCCAAGGAGATCAGCCAGGACACCCAGCCGAGCTACGAGGGCATCCTCAAACCGGTCACCTGAGCGCGCACAACCGGTGACGCCGGGTCGCGGGGCATGACAGCGCGGCCCGGCTCGGCGAGACTGGTCGCGTGCCGGAACTCCCCGAGGTCGAGGCCCTGGCCCACCACCTGCGCGAACACGCCGTCGGGCGCACCGTGGCGCGGGTCGACGTCGCCTCGCTGAGCGTGCTCAAGACCGCCAGCCCGCCGTGGACGGCGCTGCACGGTCGGCCGGTGACGGGCGCGTCCCGGTACGGCAAGTACCTGGACCTGGACGCCGACGGCCTGCACCTGGTCACGCACCTGGCGCGGGCGGGCTGGCTGCGCTGGGCGGACACGATGTCGGCCACGCCGCCCAAGCCGGGCAAGGGCCCGCTGGCGCTGCGCGTGCACCTGGGTCCGCCGGGTCAGGGCCCAGGGTTCGACCTGACCGAGGCGGGCACCAAGAAGGGCCTGGCCGTGTGGATCGTCGAGGACCCGGCCCAGATCGAGCAGATCGCCACCCTCGGCCCGGACGCCCTCGACCTGACCCGCGACGAGTTCGGCGCCCTGCTCGGCGCGCGGACCGAGCGGCTGAAAACGATCCTGACCAGCCAGAAGGTCATCGCGGGCATCGGCAACGCCTACTCCGACGAGATCATGCACGTGGCGAAGCTCTCCCCCTACGCCACACCTGCGCGGCTGCCGGGGGAGTCGGTGGACCGGCTCTACGAGGCGACCCGCACCGTGCTGACCGACGCGGTGGCCCGGTCGGTCGGCCAGGACGCGGCCCGGTTGAAGGGCGAGAAGCGCTCTGGTCTGCGGGTACACGCGCGTACCGGCCTGCCGTGCCCGGTGTGCGGGGACACGGTGCGCGAGGTGGCGTTCCACGACAAGTCGTTCCAGTACTGCCCGACCTGCCAGACCGGCGGCAAGCCGCTGGCCGACCGGCGGATGTCCCGGCTGCTCAAATGATCAGCCGAGTACCTTGGGGGCGTCCTTGTCACGCCAGTCGGGGGAACGGGAGCATGTGCGGGTGGGCCAGTTCCTGACCGAGCGGGCGTTCGTCGGTGTCGTCGCCACGCTGATCGTGCTCGGCCTGTTCGTGTTCCTGTGCAGGCCACGCAAGTCCGGGACCGTGCACGACGCGGTGTTGGACACGGTGCAGCGGTTGTCGAAGGCGGCGCCGGAGCTGCGCAACGGGCTGACCGAGCACGCCGCCGACCAGGCGACCACGCACCTGCGGGAGATGCTCAAGTGCGTCGCGGTCGGCCTGTCCGACCGGGAGGGCAGGCTGCTGTCCTGGGACGGGTCGGCCAACGAGCACTACGCCGACCTCGAGGAGCTGATCTTCGAGACGGTCCGCGAGGGGCACCGGGCGCACGTGCAGCACGAGAACCTGCAGTGCCGCAGGCGGGGCAGTTGCCCGATGCGCACCGCGGTGATCGTGCCGCTGCTGGTCGACGGGCAGGTCGAGGGCGCGCTGGTGGTCGTCGGCGGGGTGGACAGCAAGCGGATGATCCGCGCCGCCGACGAGGTGGCCCGGTTCCTGACCATCCAGTTGGAGCTGGCGAAGCTCGACGAGTCGAAGCAGCAGTTGGCGCAGGCGGAGCTGCGGGCGCTGCGGGCGCAGATCTCGCCGCACTTCATCTACAACACGCTGAACACGATCTCGTCGCTGATCCGCACCGACCCCGAGCAGTCCCGGGAGCTGCTGCAGGACTTCGCGGCGTTCACCCGGTACTCCTTCCGGTCCAACGGGATGTACGCGACGCTGGCCGACGAGCTGGGCAACATCGACCGGTACCTGACCATCGAGTGCGCCCGCTACGGCGACCGGCTCAGCGTCCGGCTGCGGATCGCCCCCGAGGTCCAGGGCGTGGTCGTGCCGTTCCTGGTGCTGCAGCCGCTGGTGGAGAACGCGGTGCGGCACGGCATCGCGAAGAAGCCCGGTGGCGGCACGGTCAGCGTGTTCGCCCACGACAACGGGCACGAGGCGCTGATCATCGTCGAGGACGACGGCGTCGGCATGGACGCCGACCGGCTGTTCGAGGACCTGCGCGACGCGCACAAGTCCGGCTCGCACGTGGGGGTCGGCAACATCAACCACCGGATGCGGCAGACCTTCGGCGAGGAGTACGCGCTGATGGTGGAGACCGCGCCGGGGGCGGGCATGAAGATCACCCTGCGGGTGCCGAAGTACTTCCCCGGCGTCCGCCCCGACCTGCCCAACTACGGCAACGACGCGGACGACCGCGAGGAGGCGGAGAGCCCGAACGGGCACCTCCCGCCGCCGTGACCGCCCGTCGAACGCCGTTCTCAGCTGTTCGGACGTAGGGTTGCGCGGTATGAGCGTCACCGAGAAGCTGGCCAAGCTGCCCCGGATCGGCGACCGCGGCGACCGGGCACCGGTGGTCGCGGTGGTCCGGCTGCACGGGGTGATCACCCCGACGCCGACCCCGATCACCCGCGGCGCGATCAACATCAGCACCGTCGAGTCGGCGCTGACCCGCGCCTTCGACCACGACCGGCTGGTGGCCGTCGCGCTGGCGGTGAACTCGCCCGGTGGCGCGCCGACCCAGTCGGCCCTGGTCACCGAGCGGATCCGCGAGCTGGCGGCGAAGAAGGGCGTGCCGGTCCTGGCGTTCTGCGAGGACGTCGCCGCCTCCGGTGGCTACCTGCTGGCGTGCGCGGGCGACGAGATCTACGCGCACTCGTCGTCGATGATCGGCTCGATCGGCGTCGTGTCCTCCGGTTTCGGCCTGGTCGGCCTGATGGAACGCTTCGGCGTCGAACGGCGGCTGCACACGGCCGGCACCCGCAAGGCGCGACTCGACCCGTTCCAGCCGGAGAAGCCCGAAGACGTCGACTGGCTCACCGACCACCTCGGTGAACTGCACGAGCAGTTCGCAGGCTGGGTCCGCGACCGCCGCGGCGACCGCCTCCGCGGCGAGGACACCGACCTGTTCTCCGGCGAGGTCTGGACCGGCGCCCGCGCGCTCGACCTCGGCCTGGTCGACGGCCTCGGCACCCTCCGCTCGGTCATCGCCGACCGCTTCCCCCAGGCCGAGATCGCCGTCGCCGAACCCAAGCGGCCGCTGCTGGCCAGGCTCGGTCTCGCGGGCGGCCCCGGTCTGTCCACATCGGACCGCGTGCTGGCCGCCGTACAGGCGTTGGAGAACCGCGCCACCTGGTCCAGGTTCGGCCTCTAACCACTGGCCCGCTTCTTCGGTGTTCGGTTCGGGTCGCGGGGTCCTGGTTCGGCTGGTAGCTGCGCCGCGCTCTTGGGCCCCGCACCTCGCCCGTCTCCCGTCCAGGGTTCGAGTCGGTCCCCGCCTCCTGGACGTCTTCTGCTGAGGCTCCGCGGGCCGGCCGCGTGCTCCAGGTCCAGCCTGTGTCCCACCCCCCAGACCTGTCTGGCCCAGGTCTCGCTCAAGCGTCACCCGTTCAACGTTGTGCGCGCCGGGTCACCTGGCTTGGGTCTCGCCCGAGCGTCCCTTGCCCAGCCTTTCGCGCGCCGGACCCCGCCTGCCCGGGTCTCGCCTGAGCGTCCTCTGCCCAACTTGTGTGCGCCGGGCCGCCTGGCCGGGTCTTGCCCGAGCGTTTCCTGTCCAACCTCGTGCGCCGGGCCGCCTGGCTGGGTCTCGCCTGAGCGTTCGCTGCTCAACGTTGTGCGTGCCCGACCGCCTGGCTGGGTCTCGCCCGAGCGTTCCTTGCTCAGCCTTTCGCGCGCCGGACCACCTGGCTAGGTCTCGCCTGAGCGTTCCCTGTCCAACTTGTGTGTGCTGGGCCGCCTGCCCAGGTTTCGCCCCAGCGTCCCCGGCCCGACCTTGTACGCGCCCCAACCACCTGGCCCAGACCCGTTTCGCTCAACCGCATCTCCCCACCGTGCCGGGACCCACACCGCCCGACCCCGGAGTTATCCACATCCACCCCCACCATCAACAGCCAACAAGCACGCCTTTCCCGCCACCACCACCCCCGGTAGACTGGCCTCGGGGACGCCCCCCGGGACAGGGTGGGGGCTGGGGCGCGGTCGGTGGGGTCGGGCTGGCAGGCGTGAGCTGGGGATTTCCGCACTCGGTGCCGCCGGACGTGCCGTAGGAGTGCGACACGTGGCTCGAAACCGCAAACAGCCGTTCCGCTCGGCGGCGCGATCTGACCTGCGCGGATCGGCTCTGGTGGGAAGGGTCGCGCCCGGGGGCGATGTCGCTGGGGGGAGTGTTAGTTTGACGCCCTGTCACAATCGTGCGGACTGCTTCACCGGTGTCCGGGTCGACCGCCCGTAGACATCTGCCCTGATCGATCGGCAAGATTGCGTTCACCGTGAGTACAGCGAACAACAGCCCTGGCCTCGTCGTCCTCGCCGTTGACGACGAGAAGGCCGGCATGGACGTGCTGGTCGAGCGGCTCAACGGCAACCGGCATGTCCGGCGGGTCATCACGGCCTTCGACGCGACGGAGGCGTTGCTGCAGTTGGCGGGGGACGACCCGGAGTTGGCGTCCCGCAAGGAGCAGGGGCTGTCGGTGGTGGACGCGGTGTTCGCCGACCTGGACATGCCGGGGCTCACCGGGATGGAGTTGGCGAAGGTGCTGGCCGGGTTCAAACCGGCGCCGGTGCTGGTGTTCGTCACCGCGCACAGCCACGAGGCGGTGGCGGCGTTCGAGTTGGGCGCGGTCGACTACCTGTTGAAGCCCGCCGAGCAGCCGCGGCTGGACAAGGCGATGGAGCGGGTGCTGGCCAAGATCCACCAGAACGGCGGCGGTCCGCAGGCGGCGGTGCCCGAGCAGCGCGACGACGAGGTCATCCCGGTCGAGTTGGCGGGGACCACCAAGCTCGTGTCGCGGGCGTCGGTGCGGTGGGTGGAGGCGCAGGGCGACTACGCCCGGCTGTACACCTCGGACGGGTCGCACCTGGTCCGGATCCCGCTCGCCCAGTTGGAGGAGCGCTGGGAGAAGGCCGGGTTCGTGCGCATCCACCGCTCGTACCTGGTGCCGATCTCGCTGATCACCGAGCTGCGGATGGGCGGCTCGGGGTATTCGGTGGTGATCGGCCACGAGGAGAAGGTGCTGCCGGTCAGCCGCAGGCACACCCGGGAGCTGAAGGACCGCTTGGTCCGCGGCGGCGGCGCGTGAACCGGCCGTACGGTCCCGGCGAGCCGCCACCGCACCGGCCGCGCCGCAAGAAGGTGATCCTGGCCGATTCGCGGGCCCCGGTCACCGTGCTGCGCACCGTGGTCGAGTTGGAGGAGCAGACGAGCTGGGCCGAGGAGGTCGTGCGCGCGTTCATCCGCACCCAGTTCCGCGCGTCGCTGCGGTTGGCGTTGTTCGCGGTCGGCGTGTTCGGGGCGCTGCCGTTGGCGTTCTACCTGTTCCCGGAGTTGAGCGACATCGAGTTGGCCGGGGTGTCGCTGCCGTGGCTGCTGCTCGGGGTGTTGCCGTTCCCCCTGTTGTTCGGCATCGGGTACTGGTACAACGTGGTGGCCGAGAGCAATGAACGCGACTTCGTGGACATGGTCGAGAAGTAGCGCTGTCGCGGGTGGGATGAGTTGGAACTGAACCTGTGGGCCGTGGTCGCGATCGGGCTGGTCGGTCTCGCCACGTTCTACCTGGGGTTTCGCAGCTCCCGGTTGGCCAGCACGACCCAGGACTTCCTGGTCGCGCGCCGCACCGTGCGGTCCCGCCGCAACGCGGCCGCCGTGTCGGGGGAGTACCTGTCGGCGGCGTCGTTCCTCGGTGTCGCCGGTCTGGTGCTCAAGGACGGCGCCGACGCGCTGTGGTACCCGATCGGTTTCACCGCGGGCTACTTGGCGTTGATGCTGTTCGTCGCCGCGCCCCTGCGCCGCTCGGGCGCCTACACGCTGCCCGATTTCTGCGAGGCCCGGCTCGGTTCGACGGGGCTGCGCCGCCTGTCGACCGCGTTCGTCGTGTTCATCGGCATCCTGTACCTGGTGCCGCAGTTCCAGGGCGCCGGGTTGACGGTGCGGCAGATCCTGCCGTCGGTGCCCAGTTGGGTCGGCGCGGCGGTGGTCGCGATCCTGGTGATCGTCAACGTGTTCGGCGGCGGGATGCGCGCGGTCACCGTGGTCCAGGCGTTCCAGTACTGGTTGAAGCTGTTCGCCATCGCCGCACCCACCTTCGTGTTGTGCGTCCTGTTCTTCTCCGACGGCGGTGTCGCGGGCCTGGGCGCGACCGGCCTGTCGGAGCCATTACCGCCGCGCTTCACCCAGGACACCGTGATCAACGCCGACACCGACGTCACCCTCCAGGTCAAGGACGGCGAGATCCTCTGGGTCAGCGGCCGCGTCGACGGCGCGCCCGCGGAGGGGCCGGTCTACTGGGGCCCGGGTGACCACACCGTCGACGAGGGCACCGAGTTGCGGTTCACCGCGGGCACCGGCACCCCGGTGGTGCGCCCCGCCAAGTTGGACAACGCCTCCTGGCTCCGACCGGTCAGCGGCACCGGCGACCTGTTCACCACGTACTCGCTGATCATCGCCCTGTTCCTGGGCACCATGGGCCTGCCGCACGTGCTGGTCCGCTTCTACACCAACCCGGACGGCAAGGCCGCCCGCCGCACCACCCTGCACGTCCTGCTGCTGCTGGGCCTGTTCTACGTCTTCCCCATCCTCATCGGCGCCCTTTCCCGCATCTACGCCCCGGAGCTCCTGGCCACCGGCCGCACCGACGCCGCCGTCCTGGCCCTCCCGATGAAGATCGCCCCCAACACCCTCGGCGAGATCCTCGGCGCCATCACCGCCGCCGGCGCTTTCGCCGCCTTCCTGTCGACCTCATCGGGCCTGGTCGTCAGCGTCGCCGGTGTCCTGTCCACCGACGTGCTCAAGGGCCGCATCCGCGACTTCCGCTTCGGCACCGCCGTCGCCGGAAGCGTCCCGTTGGCCTTGGCCCTGGTCCTGCGCCCCAGCGACATCTCGCTGAGCGTCGGCATGACCTTCGCCCTCGCCGCCTCCACCTTCTGCCCCGTCCTCCTCCTCGGCATCTGGTGGCGCAAAATCACCTGGGTCGGCGCCGCCGCAGGCATGGTCATCGGCGGCGGCCTGGTCCTCACCTCGATCGTCCTGGTGACAGTCAGCGGCTACACCGGCGGCTGGGCACCCACCTTCCTGCAGCAACCCGCCCTCGCCACCGTCCCCATCTCGTTCCTGGTGGTCATGCTCACCAGCAAAGCCACCCAAAGCCGCATCCCCCCCGACACCAACCGAATCCGCCTCCGCATGCACGCCCCCGACCGCCTCGGCTTCATCCGCGACCGCGACATCGCCCGCTTCGGCACCGCCGAAGAACGCACCCGCCTCGCCAACGGCCGCCACCGCCGCTAACCCCCACCGCCCCGCCTCCCGCCCCACCCCCCACTCTCTGCCGCGCACCCGCACCAACCACCCGTGTGAGAACGCCCCACCCGACACCCGGCACTCGCACCGCGCCCCTCGAAACCCACCTCCCATCGACGAAGCTCCACTCTCGCACCGCACACCAAAACCCCACACCTCATCGACGAAGCTCCACTCTCGCACCGCACACCAAGAAAACCCACGCAAATCGGCGAAGCGCCACACCCAACACCGCGCGCCCAAAAACCCACGCCTGATCGACGAAGTCCACCAACCTGCGCCGCGCGCCTCGGGACCCGCCGACACCAACC
>NZ_AXWW01000014.1 GCF_000482865.1 Actinokineospora inagensis DSM 44258
CCCGCCGCAGGACCTCGTTCTCCTGCTCCAGCAGCGTGATCCGCTTGCGGGCCTCACGCAGCTCGGCCGAGTCGCTGCGACTCACACCTGGTTTGACGCCCTCGTCGGTGTCGGCCTGGCGCAGCCACTTGAACAAGGTCATCGGGTGGACCCCGAAGTCCTTCGCGATCTGCTCGACGGTCACACCGGGCTCACGGTCACGGGCGACCCGCACTACATCGTCGCGGAACTCCTGGGGGTAGGGCTTGGGCACAACGACATCCTCCCAGCTCACCATCACGGCAAGCCAACTCAGATGTCACCTACTCGTGCAGCAGACCCGCCCGCTCGACCAGACCCTGCGCGACCACACTCTCGCCTTGGTCCATCGTCCCGCCATCGCGGCCATTGCACATGGCCCTACCCTGCTGAGCGCATGGGCCATGCGCGCGCAAGAGCTGACTGCCTACGCCGCTACGCTCGACCAACAGCGCCAACCGACCGTATTACGGGCCCTGCTGCACGACCACCACGTTCGTGCCGTTGGCGTCGACCCCACCTTCGAGAAGGAAACGTTCCGCCTCGCACGTGCCGTTGCCCGTCGACACCTCGCCCTGGCAGACACCCGGTGACTGTGACCGCAGACACGGCGCTGAACCAGTCCCTCGCGCGGGGTGCCGCGGCCGAAGCTCTAGTACACATCGAACGAGCACGAAGCGGCACCGGGACCTGGGATACCGTCCGCACCTGCCTTCGGCACGTCACCACCGGCCCGATCGATGCCTCCGACCAAGCGGGCCTCTACTACGGCGCCCCAGCCATCGCGTTCCTTCTACACAGGGCAGCTACCCACCACCCAGGCTTTCGTGCAGCCGCCGAGAAGCTGAACGACCCCGTCATCAAGCTCACCCAACGGCGCTTGGCCGCCGCGCACGCCCGCATCGACCGGGGCGACCCCGCCACGTTCACCGAGTACGACCTCTTCTACGGCCTCACTGGCATCGGCGCCTTGCTACTGCACTACTCGATCGACGAACGACTACTCGCGGACGTCCTTCACTACGTAGTGCGCTTGACCCAACCAAGACACCAAGGCGGCGGCGAAGTCCCCGGTTGGTGGGTGAACCACGATCCTGACCAGATCATCCCCACCCCCGGTGGCCACGCCAACTTCGGCATGGCACACGGTGCTGCCGGTCTACTCGCGTTCCTGGCACTCGCCACCATCCACGGCCATGAAGTCCATGGCCAACACGAGGCGATCCATGGCCTGTTGAACTGGTTCGACGGCTGGCGACAAGACGACGCTCGGTGGCCACAGTGGATTACCCGCGGCGAACTCCGCTCGGGACGCCCTAATCATGCCGAGCCTGCGCGACCGTCCTGGTGCTACGGGAACGTAGGAATCGCCCGCGCCCTGCAACTCGCAGCCATCGCCATTGCCGAGCAGCACCGCCAGCAGGCAGCCGAGAGCACCCTGCTCGACAGCCTCACCGACGCCAACCTGGCCCGCCTCACCGACCCGGGCCTCTGCCATGGCATCGCCGGGGTCTACCAAACCGCCCTCCGGGCTGCCCAAGACGCACGCACCCCGCTTCTCGCTGAACAGCTCGCCCGCGTACGCACCCTGCTGGCCGAACACCCTGGCACCGCGCTCGGCGGCCTGCTCACAGGAAGCCCTGGCGTCACCCTCGCCCAACTCACCACCCAGCACCCCACGCCCGGATGGGACACATGCCTCCTGATCACCTGACCAGCAGCATCCTCGCCGTCCTCGCAGGCGCCGACCTCACCACGACGGCCCACAACAACGACCTCACCGCCACCGACCTCGACGACGCCATCCGCACCTACCACGCCGCCGGCCTGGCAGCCCTCGACCAGCAAGCCGAAGCCACCTGGTACGACCTCCGCATCGAGTTCACCGACTGGGCCAACGCCGAGCCCATCGCCGTCACCCACCTCCGTCCCATCCTTGACGACCTACAGCACAGCGGAGCCATCACCATCTGGTGGTTCCTCCGCAAACACCCCTGCTGGCGCCTCCGCCTCCACCACGCCAACAAACCCGCCGTCGACCACGCCCTCAACACCCTCGTTGCCAACGGTGTCATCCAACGCTGGTGGCCCACCATCTACGAACCCGAAACCGCAGCCTTCGGCGGCCCCACCAACATGGACCTAGTCCACGACCTCTTCCACGCCGACAGCCGCGGCGTCCTCGACTACCTCACCCACGACACCCCAGGCATCGGCCGCCGAGAACTCTCCTTACTTCTGCTCTCGACCCTGCTGAACGCTGCCCACCTCGACACCTTCGAGCGCGGCGACGTCTTTTCCCGCGTCGTCCAACTCCGCCCGGCCGCCGCCGAGCCTGCAAAGATCGCCCAACTCGCAGAGAACCTGCACCCACTACTCGCCATCGCCAACCCCCTCGACAGCGACCTCGTCCAGCCCAGGACGTTCATGGTCCAGGCGACACCCTGGTTCACCCGCTTCCAAAACACGGGGCAACAGCTCCACGGCGCGGCTACGCAAGGAACCCTTCCTCGTGGCCTTCGCGCGGTACTTGCACACATCGTGATCTTTCACTGGAACCGACTCGGTCTGTCCGCCGCCACTCAGGGCATCCTCGCAAACGCGGCCTCGGTGGCCACGTTCGTTCGATGACGCGCAGGCAGGGGCAGGTGGTCCACCAAGATCAGGTGGTCGAGGGCTCACGAGACGTCGAACATCCGTTCTTGCCGCTGATCGTGCCGTCGCGAGCCGTACCGCGCGGTTTGTGCTGGACGCCCGATCGGCCTGCGCTATCCTGGCCAACTCTCCTTGTCACTCTCCCGCCGGTTGGTCGCGGGCGGTCGCTCGGGTCGGCGACCGCCCGCAGCACCGCTTAGCGGAACCTCCTCATCTGGCGGCGCACCGGCACAACGCGCTTCACCCGCAAGGCCGACGACGGCTGCGGCTGCGGCTGCGGCTGGACAGGAGCCGTCGTCGGACGGCGGGTTCCCCGACCTCGGCGCGGAACGCCCCGCGGGGGCCAGGACGGCCTGCGCATGCGCGCGGGAGTGGGCGGGGAATTGTGGAACACGTGCATTATCTCTCCACTACTTCGTATCAGGTAGCACCCTAGCGAGGTCCATCGTCGGAACTCGCATTGAAGGGGCGCAAGCAGTCTGACAGACCCGTCGAGGCGGGTCTCAGCCCATCCGTGGGTTTGCTGTGGGTTGAGCGTGGGTCGACTGCCCACGCACGGTTGGGCAACCATGAGATGATCCTGACGTCGAGCGATACGCTCGCAGCGATTCAACAGTTGAAATGCAAGAGGAATCCATGGACATACGCCTCTTGGGCGCTCTCACCGTTCGGGTGAACGGCCGTGACGTCCCCACCAGGTCGCCCCTGGCCTGGGCGCTGCTCGCGGTCGTCATCCTCGCGCCGAATCAACGAATCTCCCATCTAGAGATTGAGAAACGGCTCTGGCCGGGCCAACGCGTCAACCGGAACCGGGTGCGGGATGTGAGTCGAGTGCTCCGGGAGATGCTGCCGGGGCTCGCTTTGAGCAACCAGCGTCTTTACTGCGAGATCCAGCTGGAACGACACCAAGTCGACTACTTCCGGTTCGTGGACGGCGTAGTGGAAGCGAAGCGATGGACCGGTAGGGATCGGATGGACAAGCTGCGGCAAGCTCTCCAGGAATGGGAGGGCGACCCTCTTCTGGATTCTGACCTGGAGAAGTTCGACCTGTGCTGGGAACAAGAGCTACTGGACCGTCACCGCCGGGATGCCACGGTCGACTACCTGACCGCGATACTGGATTGCGGCGAGCAGGTGGAGTTTCGGGTACCCGCGCGCAGCGCCGTGAAGCGGTGGCCGCACGACTCCAGGTTGGTCTCGCTCATGGCGGAGGTGTTGGCCGACACCGACTCGGAGAACCGTGCCTGGTCGTTCGTGGCTGGCCACATCGCCGAGCACGGCGACCCGGACGGGGACTTGACGGAGGTCCAAGCCAGATTCAGGTCCACCAACGCGGGACCGCAGACGACTTCCACCGTGCACCGGCAGCTCCCTGCCCCCGGTAGTGCCCTGGTCGGGCGCGCCGCTGAACGGCGCACGCTGACCCGGCTGCTCACCGATCCCCAGCGCGCCGCAGCGCAGGTCGTGGTGGTAACCGGCATGCCCGGTGTCGGCAAGACGCGTTTGGCTTGCGCTTGTGCAGCCGAGCTCGAGGAGAGGTTCCCAGGCGGGACGCTCTACGCCGACCTCAACGGGTACGGGCCGCTGCCGCCCGAGGAGCCTGCGCAGATCCTGGGCAGGATGTTGTTGGACCTAGGCGTCACGCCTCCGACCAAGACGCTCGACGGGATGATCACGGCCTTCCGCTCGGCCACCACCGGTCGGTCGGTCCTGGTCGTTCTGGACAACGCGCGCAATTCGGCCCAGGTGCGCCCACTGCTGCCGGGAGCGGGTTCGGCCGCGGTCGTCACCAGTCGGATCCGATTGGACAGCCTGATCGCCAGGGAAGGCGCCCATCCGTTCATACTCGAACCCCTTGGCGATACCGACGCGGTCGCCCTGCTGGCCCGAGCCCTGGGCGAGTCCAGGATGCGCCAAGCGAGGCACCTCGTCGAAGAGATCGCAGACCTCGTCGGGGGGCTGCCACTCGCGCTGGCCGTGGTCGCTGCACGAGTGGCGACCCGCCCGGCAGAGGCCATCCGAGCGATCCGGAACGAGCTCCGAGCAACCAAGAACCGCCTGGATGCGTTGGCCTGCAAGCATGACACGGACCTGAACGTCCGGCTCGCGCTGTCGTACTCGCACAGCGGCCTCACCAGCGCGGCAGCGGATCTGCTTGGCTTGCTCGCCTTGCACCCCGGTCCGACCATCAGCTTGTCCGCGCTGACGGTGCTGGCCGGGCGGAACTGCGAGGACGAGGTCGATGAACTGGTCACGGCACATCTGCTCAACGAGCCGGTGTTCGAGCGTTTCACCATGCACGACCTCGTCCGAGTCTACGCTGGTGAGCTCGTCGCGGAGTTCCCCACCGACACGGCCTCCGAGGCGACCGGACGAGTGTACGAGTTCCTCCTCCAGAACACCTGGGCATGCGACCAGGCACTTGTTCCCGGACGCGAGTTGCCCATCTCGACCACCCCCGGGATGCGGGTTGTGCTCCCGCAGACGCCGGAGGACGCGATGGCCTGGCTGGATGTGGAGTACCCGACGATCACTGCGGTGCTCCGCATGGCCGCCGAACAGGGGGCCGATCGGTACACCTGGTTGTTGGCGATGGCGTTGTCGACATACCAGTGGCGTCGGAGCCGGTTCGCCGATGCCGACCGCTATCTGGTCCCGGCGACCGAGGCCGCCGAGCGGGTTGCGGACCTGCCCGACCAAGCCATGGTTTATCGGATGCTCGCGGGCTCTCGGTGGAGCCTGAAGCAGTACCCCAAGGCCAAGGGGGCCCAGTTACGCGCGGTGTCGTTGAGCAGCCAGGCTGGAGACCGCCGAGGAGTCGCATACGGACACATCGGGATGGCAGCCCTGCACCTCGACGAGGATGAGCACTACGCCGCCGACATCGAATATGGCAAGGCCCGCCTGTTGTTCCGGGAACTGAGTGACCCGTTGGGTGAAGCGGACGCGCTGAGAGGGCTCGGCCAAGTGGCTTTGGCGCTCCACGACTTCGATCGGGCGTTCCGATATTGCTCGGAGGCACACGGCTTGTATGAGCAGACCAATGACGTGAACGGGCAAGCCGGGTCTCTGGCAACCCTCGGCAGGGTTCACGACCTGCGAGGTGAGCTGTCCCGAGCGGCAGCCACCTATGACATTGCAGTGTCCCTCTACCGGAACATGACCCGCGACAGCCACGAAGCGCGCACGCTTGTGCTGCTTGCCGACGTGCTGCGCCGGGACGGCCGGGCGGCAGAGAGTCGGACGGCGTTGGCCAGGGCCCGGGCTCTATACAAGAACCTTGAGGACAGGTCTGGGCTCGCACGGGTCAAGAAGATGGTGGAGGGCGCTGGGGACTATGCCTCCCCCGCGTAGGTCGACAGCCAATACCAGCGCACCGGGTCGGGCTTGCGGCCGAGCTGAGGGAGGTCGACCGGACCGGGCAACACCGATCGCAGCGCATCCGCGACTTCCCGGGTGCTCTGCGGCCGGTCGTTCGGGTTCCAAGCAATCATCCGCAGTCCCACCTCTCGAACCACGGGGTTCAACGCGTCGAGAGCACGGCCCAGGTCGTCCGGAAACGGCGGCGCCACCTCTGGCCTCCATCCGGTCTTGTTGACGTAGGGGAACCGCATGATTGACATCCTGAAGAGCAGGCACCCCAGTGAGAAGATGTCCGAGCGTGGTGTTGCCGGATCCCCGGCGACGATCTCGGGCGCGATGTACCCCGGAGTTCCCGCCGGGTCGACATCGGCGTCGCCCTCCACCGCGCTGCCTAGATCGATCAACCAAACGCGGCCGCCATCGTCGATCAGCGCATTTTCGAGCTTGATGTCTCGGTGTACCCAGCCATGGGAGTGCAACCCACCGATGATGTCGCACAGCTGCGTAACCACCGCTGCCGTTCGATCGGACGAGACCGCTCCCTCGCGATCGGCAAAATCGACGAGGTCGCGGCCGCCGACGTTGTCCATGACGTAGTACTCCCGGCCTTGATGAGTACCACTTCCCAAAGCCCGAACGAGTCCGGTGACTTCGCGCAAGCACTGGCTCGCCACCACCTCCTCTCCAAGAGAATCCCCCCACTCCCTGTAAGAGCGGGTGGACTCCAAGACTCTGGCAGGCTGAATCTTGAGGGCCAATTCCTGTTCGACGCCCTCGTCATAAACCGCATACACCTCGCCCGAGTTTCCCGAGCCGAGCAGGTCCCGCACAACATAGCGATCATCGATGATTTCACCGGGGTAGAACATTATCCACCTCGCCAAGCCGCGGCCGGACCCTCTCAGGGTGCGGCCGATCCTCCTACGGAAGAAGCCAATGATGACACAATGGGGACCCCCGCCCGGGGTATCCGGCGACTCAAGCTTGATAAAGGTGTCGGTCGGCATGCTCGGCCCAGCGAAGTACCGGTGCCCGGCTCGGGACGCGTTGAGCGCTCGACCTCGGTACCGACCCACCACTCCCGTCCCGCGCAAGCCGGAAGTCCTGGAACCGTTTACCAACGGTCCGTTCATGAAGGTCATGGATCTCATCGAGCACCGGGGTTCCACTGCGGAGGACGCCATGCGGGAGATCACCGGTCCGGTTGAGGACACCGGGGTCCACGACTCGGTCCAGCAGTGGACCGCACATGCGGTGGCCAGCTACCGGAAGGCATTCCCTCCTGGAACCGACGAAGATCTGGTTCCGCACCGCGGGCAGTGGGTCTATGAGAGCGTGCTGCCCCAACCCGACCAGCGCGGGTCCAAGCACTACCGCATCACGGTCTGGGGGCGGCGCTACAGCACAGCCGATGGCAAGGTGCGCGAAGTGCGGCTGTTGGTGAACCGGTTGGACAGCCGGGCGAGGACCGACGCGGAGATCGCGGTCGCCGCCCTCGTGCTGGCCGCAGGCGGTCCGACGCTCCCCCCTGAGCGCGTCCGGATCCGGCAGTTCGGGATTCTTGAGGGGAAGTCCGCCGCGCTGTTCGACGGTTCACGGCAAGCTGCCCTCGACCTGTACGCCGTGGCGGGCAAGCGGGCGCTGGCCCAGATCGTCGATGCTGGCGACCCGGTGCACTACCGGCCGGGCGCGGTCTGCGCCGACTGCCCCTTCTCCGCGATCTGTCCCGCGCTCCCGCGCACACCGGGCCTGCTGGGCTCCCGAGACCGACGGCGCCCGCGGCGCAGCTGGTCGGCGACATCGGCGCGCAACTACGCCAAGTGCCCGGCGCTGGACTACGCGCGGAGGCAGCGCCTGCCCGTCGACCAGTCCGTTGAACGCAGCCAAGCGGCCGAGCGCGGTCGGGCGATTCACCGGTACCTGGAGTGCCGACATGCCGAACCAGGCGCTCCTTGCGGACCGAGAGTCCCCGCCAACTGGGTGCCCACGGGCTTCGACCTGCTTCCGGAGGACCGCGATCTCGGCGTTGCCCTCCTCCAGCACCACGCCGCAGTCTGCCCGTTGCGCTACGCCCGGACGGCCGCAGCCATTCGGGTGGAGCCAGACCTGGTCTACCAGGACCCAGACGCCGACACCGTGGTGCTGGCTAAACCCGACCTGATCTACCACGACGGAGAGAGCTGGGTGTGGCGAGAGGTGAAGACGTCGGTTGCCGGAGCGCGCGGCGCCCGGCCCTGGTTCCAGCAGTACCCCCAGCTGGCGCTCGCTACCGTGCTGGCGTCGCGGGGCGAACTCGGGCCCGGCTCCGGCCGGGTGGAACTGGAGGTCCTGCGGCCCACGGGGGCAGATCTGTTCACATTCGACCCGCAGACGGTCGAGGTGCGTCGGATGGCGGAGGAAGCCATCCATGAGTCCTTCCAGCGTTGGCACCTTGACGACTGGTTCTCCCCGAGCCCTGGCCCGCAGTGCACCGACTGCGAGGTGGCCCGGTGGTGCTCGGCCAGTCGGATCGAGGACGCGCGCCATGGCAGCGCTCAGGACTGAGGTGGGCGGGTTGATTGACATCATCGCCCGCGGAGTTCTCGCACTGTCCCTCCGCAACGGCTCATCATCCACCATCCCGCCCTACCCGGACGAGACCCAGTACGCCTTGGACATGGTCGTCCTCGCGTGCCTGCACGAGGGGGGCACCACGCCGCCAGCAGGCGTACCGGAGCTGATCCGGTGGTGCACGGATCTGACGTCACGCGCATGGTCGTTCCTAGCCATGGCCGAGCCCTCACTGGCTGTTCCCCGGTTGGTGCACCCCGAGCACCGAACGCAAACGCGGACGTGCGCTGAGCTGGCCGGGCTCGCTCAAGTCGCCGACGACCTGCTGAAGGGGATATCAGTTGACGTCTCACCCAAGGAGGCAAACGAACGGAGGCGTTTCGTCGAGTCGCAGGTCCTGATCGGGCCGGAGACGCACAGGGCTCTCCTGATGAGAGCTCCCAGGTTGGTGCTCGTTCTCAAGTCGGTGAGGGACCTGTACCTCTCGGTCCCCGAGGAATGGGTCGTACGCGGCATGACCGCGTTGTGCCCGTCGTGCGGCTTGTTGGCGTTGCCGGGGTTCCCGGACGACCGGCGCATGGCATGGTGCGAGAGCGAGGTTTGCCCACCGGGCCTCCGAATCGACCGCAGCTACCCATCGGCCACCAGCCTGGTGCTCCACCCGGCCCTGCGGCTGTTCCACTCGCTGCCTGCCAGGTCGGAGGAGCGACTGTCCCGTGAACCGGTGTTGACAAAGCTTGGAATGCGACCGGTGGAGCACACGGGAAGCCGCTATCGGGTGGACATGCCCGGCGGGGAAGAGCGGATCTTCCGCGTCTACGACCGGGTGGAACCCACCCTGCTCGCCCGTGACGCTGTCGCCGACCAAGTCGAGGTGGCCGTTGTGCCTTCAGGTTCCCGAGCGGTGCAGCCGGGCTTCCGGGAAGCGTTCGCAGACGCCCTTCCGGACGGCACGCAAGTGGACCTCGTCACCGATGACGTCTTGACGACTTACTTGACCAACGACCAGAAGGATCGATGATGCGTGGTTCAGAACTGGTTCTGGGCCCCGTCCTGCAGGAAATCCGCAAGGCCGAGGAGTTGCGTCACGATCAAGCCACGCTGTTGTGCGAGGTCGAACTCGGTCTCTACCTGCACGACCAGGTGAACCCGACCGAGGGAGCGGGAAGCGCGTGGACCCTATTCAGCGGGTTCCCGTATGCGCGTGCACGTGGTTTGGTGAGTGACACGGTGATCATCGGTGCCCTGCGATCGGCCAGGTTCTCGCTGTGGACGCTGCGCAGGAAGACCGCCTGGCACGACGCGCTGGACGCGTACCAGAAGCTCGACCGCGCCGTGCGGGGATACGACGTGCCCAGCCTGTCGCTTCCCCCGACCCGGCTACCGACTGAGGGCATCGCCGACGACCGGTGGGACTACTACGACCAACTCCTGCGCTCAGCCCCCCCTTTCATCGGCGGAGCGGCCTCCTTCGCTAAGCGAGGACCACACCGGTTCCAGGTAGGCCGGGGGACAGCACGGGTCGACCTACCCGACACCTCATCCCTACCGGTTCCAGTCGGCCACAACGTTAATCTCGCACCGACGAACGGCGGGAAGCCGATATGGATCGATTGGGCGGCACTGTTGCGCACAGCCGCAGAAATGGATCGTATTGAATTCCACGACTGGGAAAGTCGCATGCGCTCCATCAGGCTCCGAACGCGTGGTACGCGCACCTTCAACCGATCGAACGGGTTCGCCATTACGCGGATCCAGCACTTGCTGGGAATCGTAGGTGCGGGGAAGAGCACATTGCGGGACGTGCTGACCGTGCACTTGGCCAACCAGGGACTCCGTGTCACCGTGGTAGTCGGCGACGTCGCCGAGACATTGGCGCTGGTTAGGCTTTACAATGAGTACACAGCGGGCAAGGCGGCCCCGATTCTCGGGGCCTCTGGCAAGCAGCGGCACGCCCAGCGGATGCACCGGCGGCTTGCCGGACGCGGCAATCGCAACCTGCTCGCCCACGACGACCCTGGGTTCACCTACCTGAGCACGTCGTGCGCGATCAACGCTCTCTCCGACGATCTCGACGAAGTGCTGGCTTTTAATCAGGCGCCGTGCACCCGCCTTCAACGCCGGGTCACCCGGATGAGACCGCAGACCAAGCGGGAGTGGTCGACCGTCCCGCTGGCCTGCCCGTACTGGGCGGGGTGCCCACGCCACAGGGGAGCGCACGAGCTTGTCGGGGCAGGGATCTGGGTGGCGACACCCGCCAGCCTCGTGGACTCGGCGGCGCCATGGCCGCAGAACGCCGAACGGGTCCGCTACCTCGAATTGGCCTGTAGGCGCAGCGACCTGGTCATCGTGGACGAGGCGGATCGGGTGCAGATGCACCTGGACCGGATGTTCGCACCAGCAGTCCCACTCATTGGCGCGTCCGGCAACCGGTCGCTGCTGGACGAGTTGAACACCCACAAGATCCGCGAGCTATCGGAGGGCGCCAGGACCCAGTTGTCCGATCGGGACGTCGAGGACTGGACAGCCGCCGTCAACACGATCACCACCGCCACCGACCGCCTCTACGCGATGTTGGTCGCCCGACGTGAGCTCCGCGATTGGGTGCGCATCGGTTACTTCAGCGCTTGGACCCTCCAGCTGCGGCTCATCGAGGAGCGGTACCCGGACGCGGACCCGTCCGGGCGAGTACCTCGCGAAGAGCTCACCACTCTGCTGGACGAGTTCCGCGACAACCCGTTCGGGGATAGGACGCGACCAGCGGTCCCTGCGCTGACCGCAGTGGTGAACGAACTGCTGACCACTAACTATCAAGCGGAAACGCGCCGGAAACTACGCAACTCGATGGTGAGCATCTTCCACCTGGAACCAGTGCTTGCAGACAAGAGCAAGACTTACGAGGAGGATCAGGAAGAATCATTCACCAAGAAGGGACATAAACCCGTCCCGCACCCCGATGTATGGCTGGACGAGAAGTGTCGCCAGTTTGAATTCACCCTCCTGCTGTCCGCACTGGAACCCAAACTGGCCCTGATGAACGCGATGTGGCCCCGCGTGGAATCTGTGCTCAAGCTCGCGTTCAACGACATGTACCAACGACCGCCGGACTACGGCCCGATGGTTCCCGAGGCGCCCATGGGAAACGTCTTGGGCTTCCAGTTCATCCTCGACGGCAAGCCCAGGAAGGGGGTGCAAAGCGGTGAACTGCGGTACTTCAGGTGCAGCGGCATCGGCCGGGAGCTGCTCCGCGGTATGCCCGCGATCCCTGAAGTCGACGGCCACCCGAACACGAATGTGCTGCTGATGTCAGGAAGCAGTTGGGCGGGCAGTTCGAGCCGCTACCACATACCCGTTCCCGTCGGTGTCATTTTGCTGCCCGATCCTGCGCATATCAAGACGATCGCAACCGAGACCGAGATGCGGTTCGAGTTCCTCAGGACCGCGAGCAACCGCGACCCGCTGCAGCTGTCGGGCGCCGCGCTCGACGAACGACCGGAGATCCTTCGCCGGATGGCGGTCCTACTGGGGGAGAAGGACCACGACGGCAGCATCTTGGAGCGCGAGCTGCGCACTCTGCCCGACAGCAGGCGGCGCATCCTCTTGCTGGTGGGCAGCTACGAGGAAGCCGCCCTGGTCGCTGACACCCTGCACACGCTGCGGGACCGCTGGAAGGGCCGCGTCCTGCGGCTGGTGTCCGACGACGACGAGGTGGACGACGCGAGCACGTCGGACGCGGAGCGGAATGCGCCGGTGCTGCGCCGCGGTGACGTCGACAACCTCGCCCGGACCAGTGCCGACGTCCTGGTCGCACCGCTGCTCGCGGTCGAGCGCGGTCACAACATCCTGAACGACAGCAAGGTCGCCGCGATCGGGACGGTGTACTTCCTAGCCAGGCCGAACCCACGGCCGGACGATCTGGGACTCGCCGTGCACACGCTCAACGATTGGATCGTGCGGTACATCGATAGCGGCGGGTTCGACGCCCGGATGCGCTCTGCAGCGGGGATCGACGAAGGTGCCACCGCGATCCGTGAGGAAGCGAGGACCCGGTGGTTCCGGGCCCTGGCCAGATCACTGGGATGGACTGCCCTCGGCGCCGACCGGGACACTGTAACTTGGGACCTGCTGGTCCTGATGTGGCAGGTGATCGGCAGGCTGGTGCGCGGCGGGGTGCATGCGCGCGTGGTGTTCGTCGACTCAGCGTTCGCACCGAAGCGCGCCGAGGGCAAGCCTTCCGAGGAGACGCACGAGACAAGCCTGCTGCACAACATCCGAGCCGTTCTGCGCCCCTACTTCACCCCGCGATCCGGCGCGCCCATCCACGACCGCTACATCGTTGACGCGCTCTACCGACCGCTCTGGGCTGCGCTGGGCCGCTGCCTGAAGGACGAGGGACCGAAATGTACTCCTTGATCAGACCATGCGCTTATGAACCCGATCCCGACACCGGCCCCTGGGTCGAGGATCTTCAGTTGATGACCTTCGCGGAGCAGTGGCGCGCTGAACTCACCGGCCTCTACGCACTCGGTTGGCGCAGTCGCGAACCCTTCGTCGGCCTACCGGTGCGGAAGCTGAACAGCCTACTGCGGGCGGTGGCACCAGGTGTCCTGGCGACGGGGCGCGGAACAGCTGCGGACAGTTCCGCACCGTGGATCTACGCGCAGAAGCGGATTCCTGCGGATGTCATCCTGCCCGCGTTCCTGACTTGGGTGTCCACGCTGCGACCCGAGAGCGGCCACCGGGAGACCGTCGCCCGCGTACTCGATTCCATCGGGCGGACCCAAGCCGAGTGGACGACGTGCGCGGTCGAGCTGTCCGGTGCGGAGATGTCCCCGGGCGGAACTGGTGAACCCCACAGGAGACTCTATGCTCTTCTGCCCGAGCTCCTAGCCCTGCGCCTGGCAGCGCGCCCGTTTCGCGCAGCGGGGGCGGTGACCGACACCCTGTTCCGCGTCGTCAGCCGGGACCAGGGCGCCGAACTGGTGGCATGGCCACCGCAGGCCTACCGTGAAGGCGGCGTGGACCACTTCTACTCTGCGTTGCTCACGATCACCCTGCAGAGCGTGCCCTTCACCCCCGGGTTCCGGGTCCACGTCTCCAGCGGCATCCGGCGCTGGTCGACCAGGACACCGATCTGGCTTCCGGAACAGCGCGGCGCCACAGTCCTGTTCGACACCCCCCTGCCTTGGGAGGACCAGGCTGGCGTCCAACCCGCCCGCCTGGTCGGGAACACCATGGAGTTCGACCCTCGGATCGGGCGAGTCGCATGGCGGGGGCACAGCTCGGTGGAGATCCTCGCCGATCTCGACATCATCCGGAGGTATCCCAAGCCCGAGGACGTCATCGCCGCACCCCGCGACTGGCTGGACGGACAGGGCGACATCGCCGCAGGCGTCGTACACGGCACGGCAATGGGTACCCACAAGGTCGGAGCGGGCCTGATGCCCGGGGAACGGGCACTGCTCGACGACTGGGTCGCGGAGGGGTTGCGCCCCTACTTCCGCAGGGTGTCTGACATGACCCGGGCGTTCCGGGTTAACAAGCCCGTACTGCTGCCCAAGGTACCGAAGAAGGACGTGGAGCGCCGAACCGCAGTGGAACTGCGGGCGGTCTCCGCCCGCAGGGCGGCCCTGCGGGCGGCCCTCGCGGGAGAACCGCTGCACATCGATGTGGTCACCGCCTACCCGGAAACCAAGGAACACCTAATGCGGCAACTGGGGGTCCTGCTCGGCGTAGCCCCCGCTGGGATCGATGGCGCCCCGTCACAGCACTGGTCAGTGGACGGCTTGGAGATCCACGTCCACCTGTCCGAAATCGAGTCGCTCGGCAACGCGTTGACAAGCTCTTCGGGATCCGGGGCAGGCACCGCTGCGGATGCCGTGCGCGCCCGTCGGGCGGTAGTGGCGTCCCGGTTCCCATCGCGAACCGGGCAACCAGGCCTGGCCCTGGTCGAACTCCCCGGTGCCGACCGCTTCAAGGTGGCGGGCACCGACCCGAAGTTCGCCTTGCGCCTGGGGTTTGCCGACACCGGCAGGCTCTCCCAGTTCATCGAGACCGCGGGCAGCGGGACTGCCGACCTCGTCATGAGGGCGTCAGCCGCCTGGCTGGACGGTTTCCGCCAACTCGGGGCGTGCGGCATACCCGCCCACCAGGTCGGTGTCGACGTCCCCGCCGACCTGCAGTACGTGGCGCTTTGGGTGATTCGCAAGCAGGCCACCACTGCAGCCAAGCGGCCGAGCCGTCACCTCGTGGCGGTGCGAATCCGACCCTTGGACGATGCTCACCCCGTTCAAGGATGGGATGACGACCGCAAGGAATGGGTTCCCTACGCCGAGCTGCTGATCTCACTTGCATCGAACATCGTTCGAGAGGGCGACACGCTATCGGGTGGGGCCAAACGGCAGCGCATGGTGGCCTCGGACGAACGAGCCGACGTCGAGCGCCGCATCCGGACGGTCCTGTTCCAGATTCGGGATCGACCGACCCTGCTTCTGGTGAACGCGGGCAACACACGCGACTCCTGGCGGTGGCTCAGCAACGGCAACCTGGTCAAAGACAAGCTCGGCTTCACCGACGAGCCCAGCCAGTGGGTCACTGCGTTCGGTTCTCAGCTCAGAGTCGTCCTCCTGCGCGACCGGAATAACCGCGAGGAAGTGCCGCAGTGGTACGCCCCCGGGGGGGACAACGACACACCTGGCTTCGGCATCGGGTTGTGGATCCCCGAGGGCGCCGACCACGACAACCGCGTATTCGCCAGCACCGCCGACCTGCCGAAGAACTTCCCCAAGATCCGCCGCGGCCTGCGCAAGATCGGCAGGGAAGAAGGCCGGACCTCGGCTCCCACCGTGGCCGCCTGGAACCCGCAGTACCTCGAGCTGGTTGTTCTGGGCTGCCGGTCCCAGCAAGCCCTGGCCGAATCCGGGTCGACGCCCGCAGAGCCAGACAGGCCGACCAGTTGGGCCGCGCTGACCCATCAGCTCCGCTTCCACGACGACTACGTCCCGTTGGTCCGGCCGCTGCCGATGCACATGGCGAAACTCGCCGAAGAGTACCTCGACCCGACCCCTCCAGAAGCTTGTCCGAATTGAGCTCCGAAGGCACTTCCCACTCCGCTGGAACGACCTGGTGTCGGCCAGTTCGCGCATCGACAGCTCGTGCACCTCGACCACGGCCGCGATGGCCATCCTGCTGGATCGGTCCCTCCCTACTTCCGTCGGCCAGATTACCGACCAGCACCTTCGCCATCGATGTCGCTGGGGTCGGGCTACCCGTTGACCTTCAACCGCAGTCCGCGCCGCTCAACAGCACCAATACCGGTAGGACGGCCCGACGCGTCGTCATGCCGCTGATCGCGCGGACGAGGCCGTCGGTCAAGCGGCGGGTGGAACGTTCGTGGGAGCACTACCGGGAGCAGATGGGGAGCAAACATGCACGCCGAACGGTCCTGAACTGCACATAACAGCTCTCATCAGACCTGCGGTGACCTGCGGAAGTCGTATTTGCGCAGGTCACCGCATTATGCCGTCCTTGGTTCACACCGAAGGGGTCACTGGTTCGATCCCAGTATCGCCCACTGGTTATATTTGCAGGTCAGCGCCCTGCCAACGGATCACGTTGGTGGGGCGTTGATCGTTTCGGGGAGCACGTGGGGAGCAACGTGATCTGACCCCAATCGCCATACCGAAGAGGTCAGGCCGCTTTCGTTGGTACAGCGTCGTTTTCGGGCCATTCCCAGGTCGCATCCTGCTCCCAGCGGTGATCCAAAGTGATCAACATGCGTTCGACCATGGCGTCTGTGACGTGGGAGTAGCCGTCGTCGGTGTCGCGACGGCGGCCGTGGATGAGCTGGCCAGGCGGGGGCACGGGTGTTGATCAGCCCCGACGGGATCGCACTCATCATGACAGCGGCCATCGACTCGACCCCCTTGGTCACTCATTGTGATCTTCGGTGACTCGGATCGCAAGTCGACACTTTAGTCTTGGTGTCGGTGTCAGGTGAGATGATGCGACGTTCCCGCAGGACGGGCCTAACGACCTCGTGCATGGTTGGGTCGGGCGGCTGAGATGATCTTGGTGTGGGGCGTATGGCTGTGCTGTCGAACCGACGGGTGACCGGTCTGTCTGCTGGGGTTATCGCCGCTTTGGTGGCGGAGGTCGGCCCGGTGTGTGGCAGGCGCGTCAGGATGCGCTGCGAGCGGCCCGGCCTCGACGGCGCGCGCCCGGGTGCGGGCGCGAGGTACCGGTTGGTGTTCATCACCGGCTACTGGCGACGCTGGTGCATCTCCGTCTCGGTGTCACCCATGACGTACTGGGCGCCTGGTTCGGGGGTGGACCGCTCGACCATCACGCGGGGGATCAACGAGATCCGACCACTGCCGGCCGAACGGGGGGTGCCGGGGTCGATGACGGCAGACGGCCGCGGACGCTGGCCGAGGTCGTAGACCATCTCAGCGCCGGCGGCAGGAACGCGATTCTCGACGCCACTGAGGTCCGTGTCCGCCGAACCTCGGCCGACGCTGCCGACCGGGACCGGTATGTCTCGGGCAAAAGCAGGCAGAACGCGATCAAGACCATGGTCGTCATCGACCCGCAGGGCAGGGTGTTGTTCTGCGGCGCCACCGTGCCCGGCTTCGTCGCCGACATCACACAGGCCCGCGACAGCGGTCTGGCCGGTCTGCTCGCGGCCGCGGACGGCGTCGAGATCCTTGCCGATGCCGGCTATCAGGGCCTGGCAGCCGAGACCGGTGGCGCGGTGGTGACGCCGCCGCACCGCAAGTTCCGCAAGAACCCGCCAGCCCGCTACGAGCAACACCACGTCGCACCAGGCAAAGCCCACTCGACCCGAAGGATCCGCATCGAACACGGCATCGCCCACCTGAAGAACTGGCGATCCCTGGCCCGTCACCTCGTCCGGCGGGCGACCTTCGACCACACCGTCCAAGCAGTGGCCGGACTGCTTTCCGACCACCAACACCGAGACCGCACCGAGCCAACAACACAGTGACCCCGCCCGCCCTACCACACCACCGACTGCCCGACCCAACCATGCACGAGGTCGTTAGCCGCGGTCGTTGCGTTGGCGACACCCGCAGCATGGGAAACCGAACACAGGCGTGCTCGTGCGCACAGGGCGCCGAGTAGGACCGAGCAGGCACCCAGTTCCACCTTGCGCAATTCTTGACGCTATATTGGGCCAATTTTTGCGAGTTGCAAGATAGATATCCGGATGCTCTCAGTGGCGTACAAATCGTGCGCTTATCTGGATTGGTGGCAGTTTACAACTAAGAAGTTAGAGCCGCTTGACCCCAAGGGGCAATACCACTAACTTAAGCGTAAGATCGTTGAGTGGCCAGGGTTGGGCAAGTGGGTGCGTCGGTCGGCGATGTGTTGGCCGTGCGGTTGACGGATCGTATTTCGTCGGGTGTGTTGGCCGAGGTTTTTCCTCGTGATGTCATTGAGGATGTCTTGGCTGAGACAGGGCGGCGTGAGCGGCGGACGCGTTTGCTTCCGGCGCATGTGATGGTGCGGTTTTGTCAGGCGATGTGCTTGTTTTTCGACGATGATTATGAAGAGGTATTGCGTAAGCTTGTCGGGTCGTTGAAGTCGATGGGTTCATGGCGGGATGACTGGAGGATTCCGTCAACGTCGGCGATCACACAGGCCCGGCAGCGGTTGGGGGCCGAGCCGCTGCGCGTGCTGTTCGAAAGGACGGCGGTCCCGGTCGCCTGTCGCGGCACCAAAGGCGCGTGGCTCGGAGGTCGGCGGTTGATGGCTGTCGATGGATTTCTGCTGGATGTCCCGGATACCGAGAGGAACGCCTCGGAGTTCGACAGCAAGGGCAACAAGGCGAAAACCGGCGCTTTTCCCCAGGTGCTGACGGTGGCATTGGGCGAGTGTGGTTCCCATGCGATCGTCGGGGCCGCCGTGGGTGCGTGCAATGGGGATGAGCCAGCTTTGGCCGAACAGATCATTCCCCGCTTGGAGTCGGACATGCTGGTCATGGCCGATCGCAACTTCTACAGCTTCGCCCTCTGGGGCAATACCACTAACTTAAGCCATTTTCCCTGGTCAGGGCCTATCTTGATGTCAGCTTGGCCACGTGCCAAAGGTCTGAGCGTCTGTCCACTAGGGACTGTTACCCCCTTGCTTGAAGGGAACCCTTGGTGCGCACGGTGGTGCAAAGATCCCGAAGGGGTTGCCGACTGCCACCCCAAACCGCCCCTGACCTGCAGAAACGCACCTTAAGTTAGTGGTATTGCCCTCTGGGGACAGTTCCGTAGCACCGGCGCCGACCTGCTGTGGAGGGTCAACGCGAACGTTGAACTGCCTGTGTTGAGATGGCTGCCGGACGGTTCCTACCTGTCCATGGCGTTCAATCCGAAGATCCGCGGCCGACGACGGGCGGATCTGATCGAACTCTCCGCGAGTAACGGCAATATCGGACCCCACGAAGGGCACCTGATCAGAGTCGTCGAATACGACATCCCGGACCGGCCGGGTAACGGACCGGGAGAGGTCGTCTGTGTGATGACGTCCATTCTTGACCCGATCGAGGCGACCGCGGAGGAACTGGCCGCCGCGTACCACGAACGATGGGAGCGCGAAGGAATCATCGACGAGATGAAGACCCATCAGCGAGGACCGGCGCGAGTGCTGCGATCGAAGTCACCCGACATGGTGCGCCAAGAGATCTGGGCCTTCTTGCTCGCCCACTACGGAATCCGGAGCCTGATGTGCCGAGCCGCCGACGAGATCGGCGAAGATCCCGATCGACTGTCCTTCATGCGATCCTTGCGTGTCATCCGCCGTCATGTCACCGCACAGCGGACTTTTCCCCCTGAACACCGCACCAAAGCCTGGACCGAAACTCTTCACGAAATCATCGAACGGCGCACCAGAGGTCGTCGTCACCGAACAAATCCACGCGTCGTCAAACGGGCACGCCACAATTCCTACGCCGTCAAGAGAACTCACCATCACGGGGAACGCCACCACGGCCCCGCCACAACACGGCTCTACAGCACATACTTAACTTAGTGGTATTGCCCCAAGGGGTCGATGCGCCGGGTGTGGGATGATCTTCGTGGTCGAGTGATCGGAGATCGTGTCTGTGGCGTGTCGTGTGGTG
Organism: Actinokineospora inagensis DSM 44258; assembly: GCF_000482865.1. Classification (GTDB taxonomy): domain Bacteria; phylum Actinomycetota; class Actinomycetes; order Mycobacteriales; family Pseudonocardiaceae; genus Actinokineospora; species Actinokineospora inagensis. Next base: position 19,715 of record NZ_AXWW01000014.1, read on the forward strand.
TTGGGGTTTGACGAGCGGGAGACGATCTCGCGGGAGTTGCGGGCCGGGCGGTCTTTCCGGTTCATCGGGAGAGTGTTGGGTCGGCATCATTCCGTGGTCGCTCACGAGGTGGCCCGTAATGGTGGTCGTGTCGTTTATCGGGCGTGGGTGGCGCGTAAGCGCGCGAGGGCGATGCGGGCCAGGCCGAAACCGCGGAAGCTGGAACAAGCCGGTCGTCTGCGGGGCTATGTGGTGGCCGGGTTGAACGAGCGTTGGTCTCCGCAGCAGATCGCGACCAGGATACGGATGGAACACCCGACCGACCCGGAGATGCGTGTGTCCCACAAGACGATCTACCAGACCCTGTTCGTCCAGGGCAAAGGCGAGTTGCGCGCGGTGATGTACAGGGCGTTGCGCTCGGGGCGGGCGAAACGCGTGTCCCCGTCGGCGAAGCGGCCCCGGCACGACCTGATCGTGGGCATGGTCAACATCAGCGAACGCCCGAAAGAGGCCGACGACCGGGCCGTGCCCGGCTTCTGGGAGGGCGACCTCATCCTCGGCACCATCTGCACTTCCCAGATCCTGACCCTGGTGGAACGCCAAACGCGGTTCGTGATGCTCATCCAGGTCCCCCACGACCGCTCCGCCGACCGCGTCGCCCTGCTGCTGGCGAACAAGATGAAAACCTTACCGGAGTTCCTGCGGAAATCATTGACCTGGGACCAGGGCAGCGAAATGGCCGACCACGCGGTGTTCACCATGGCCACGGGCATACCCGTGTACTTCTGCGACCCGCACAGCCCCTGGCAACGCGGAACCAACGAGAACACCAACCGGCTGCTGCGCCAGTATTTCCCCAAAGGAACCGGTCTCTCGGTCCACTCCCAGGCCTACCTCGACGAGGTGGCCCGCGAACTCAACGGACGCCCCCGCCAGACCCTCGACTGGTACAAACCCATCGAAAAGATCAACGAACTCCTGGTCAAACACGGTGGCGCGATCACCAGTTGAGATCAAGCCGCGCCAAATAGACATTTCGATCGCAATCAATGCTCGGGCGCGGCGCTGCTTGCCGGGAAGAGTGGAGCGGAATGGTTGAGCAAGGCCGCCAGTCGCGATCACTGGGTAGAACACTATGGAGTGTCACGACTTGAGATACTGCAAGTAACAGTAGTCACCCCCTTCAGAGCGGATCAACTCGGATCACCTGGTGACGGCGCAGGCGACGCTGTCCGCCTCGCCGCGACGGGCGGTCAGCGCGTCACCGCAGGCGCGGAGATCCTGGTTGGGGAGATGCACGTCGAGCTGAGCCTAGGCTGATGCGGCAGGCCCGCCGCTCTCTCAGCGCACTGAATAAGCGCGCGCACAGTAGGGATCGGACGCGACCTCCCGAGACGCGAGCGATCCGGTCCCGGCAAGCTCGCGAATCCGCGCGGCAAGGAAACCACCCGCAGTCACCACGAGCCCACCCTCGGCGGCGATGGGAACATCGTAGCCGCAGACCTCGCTCGTGCCGGGGTCGCGAAAATAGACCCGGACGACCTCGGGGCTCTGCGCCAGGAATCCGACCGGATAGGCGGCTTGCGCCCCGATCTGGGGCGGCTGGTCGTCGAACCGGGTAAACGTTCCGCCGATGGCCCCATAGATCGCCTCGCCCAGCCCGGCCGCAGGATCCTCGCCGCTGCCAGAGAACATCCGGGCGTCGACCACTCGAACCCCGCGGTCATCGATGCTCCAGTTGACGTCCGCACCGCTGGCGACCGCCCCCAGGACGAGCCTGATCGTGGAGACGTGACGGAAGTGGTTGACCTGCTGTCCACCGCCGTCCAGCAATGAGCAGTCGACCCCGATCGCCGTCGTCAAGTCGTCGCCGTCGAAGACGAAGACGCGCGCAATTGTCGGTTGGGGACGCACCACTCCGCATACCGTATATGCGGAACCAGCGAGCGGCGTGGAGACGAACTCGGTCAACCGCTTGACAAACGTCCAATAGAGAGTATCCGCCAGAGGCGAAGGGACCGGCCCGGTCCCTTCGCCTCGGTGTGGATCATTGGCCGACATGTAAACGAGTATATCATTTAACCGTTCGCGTTGACGGCGTCAGGACAGCGGCTCACACCCACGCAGTACGCTGTGATCGTGCCGATGTAGCGGCCGTCGAACGTGACGTGCGAACCGTTGTCCGTGCTGTACGCTAATTGCGCGACGGTGTGGATCTGGGCAATCGTGACGGTTCCCGAGACAAGGTAGCCGTTGTACTCCGCGTGTGCGCCTTGGTCGACAGCGGGCCTGCTGCGGTACGCGGCCGTGAGGGCCCTAAACGAGTACAGGTTGTGGGGAGTGGCATAGTGCTCGTAGCCCCAGTCGGTGGTGCCGTGCCTGGTGGGGATCTGGATGCCGCGGGAGTCGGTGTCGATCTGATCGATGTCGTACCAGTGCTGCGGCGGGTCGAGCGGCGCGCTCTCCATGCGGGCACCTGCGGGCGCAGTGGAGAAGTGCGGGTTGGCCGCCTCTTGCGCCCCCACTAGAGCGACGTACTCCTGCTCGGAAACCCACCGCATCGTCGGCGCTTGCGGCGAGCCTGCAGACGCGTCAGAACCTGCCGCAGGCGCGGCGGCGGACGCGTCGGCACCCGCCGCGGGCGCGGCGGCAACCAGCGCCACGACGGCGATCAGGGTGGAAAAACGAAGTGCTTTCACAAACCCTCCTCGGATGTGCACAGGAGATCCAGGCCCGCGAGATCACTCGGCGCGCCTGAACGCAGATCCCGGCCGCACGCGAACGAAGCCTCCCAGTTGATTCCCCAGTGCGCGACGGCTGAGATCGACGCTAGCAGCCGCCTGTCACTCGAACCAGCAGTTTGGCCCACTCGGACCCGAGTCATGCGACCGGAAGAAAATTTCAACCTCAACCTAGGTGTACGGCCGCCGCGCGGCCCTGGCGTCTAATGGTCCGGCAAGCCATCAGTACGTGGAATGAGGTCGAGCCGACGCACCGAAACACGAACTCGGCTCCGACGACAGCAGCGCGTGCATCCGTCACGCCAGCGACCAAGGTGCGGTACACGCAGCGCAACAGAATGCCAACTGGAGCAGATGTGGAGCAAGTCCCGCGACGAAGACCACCCAAGGGCCCAGATCGCACTCAGCTGCGATCAACCGCACCACCTGATCAGATATTTTCATATCCGCAGGTCAGCGGCATGATTGGTCCGTGCTGGCAGTATCAGGGTTTTTTGTGGGCTGCTGTACAACAGCGGAGTGCAGCAATGAGCCTGGCCGTCGGTAGATCCGATGAACCGTGGCTGGCTGGTCAGAGCCTCGACTGACCTCCAGCGACCCGCCTACCCGGAATTCACCCCGAAGGGGTCACTGGTTCGATCCCAGTATCGCCCACTAGTTATATTTGCAGGTCAGCGCCCTGCCAACGGATCACGTTGGTGGGACATTGATCGTTTCGGGGAACATCTGGGGAGCACCGCGATCTGACCCCAGTCGCCATGTCGACGGGGTCGGCCGCTTTCGTTGGTACAGCGTCGTTTTCGGGCCATGGCCAGGTCGCATCCCGCTCTCGGCGGTGTTGCAGGCTGATCAACATGCGTTTGACCGTGGATCCGTGACGTGGCTGTGGGTCGTCGATCTCACTTCGTCGTGGTCAATCCGGAACAGGCGCACCTTGGCCGGCGGATGACGCTTCGGGCAGGCGGGACGGCCGGTGGCCCGTCCAGACGACCACCGGCCGTCCCGCGATCCGCGCTGCCGGAACGTGGGCAGTCGCGGGCTCGGAAGCTCTGGTTGAGTTGGTATCAGCGGGCGCCGTTGCGACCGACGCGGTCTCCTGTTCCGCCTCCGCCGTTGCCGCCGCCATCGCAGTTGTTGGTCGAACCGGACTTCATCTGTGCACCTTTCCTTCGTGTGGTGATCTGAACGGCTCAGGCAGCCGGGTCTGTGAGGCGGAGCAGTCGCAGGCTCGCCGCGCGCAGTGCGTCCGCCGATCCGCCGGGCGCGGAGGTGATCCGTCGGGCGAGAGCAGACGGGTCGACTTGGCGCAGGTCGATCTGGGGGCGCAGGGGTCGGTCGGGGCTTAGGACGGTGCTGTACCTGGCGAGCAGTGAGCCAACGGATCCGTGCTCGGGCGCCCGCAGGGGGTTGGCCAGGTACACCGGCTTCCCCACGGCTGCTGCGTAGGCGGTGAGCGATCCACCATCACCGATGATGTAGTCGGCAGCGACCACGGCCACACGCCAGTCGAACTCCGGGCGTAAGAACTGCACGCGACAGCGCGTGGCCTCGCTCATCCAGGACAGGACCTGGCGACGACCATGACCAACCCACACGTCCGGGTGCAGGTAGCAGAGCACCCGGTCACCCTGGAGTGGGAAGTCGGTCGCGACACGGTCGATCAATGCGGGCGACGCACCGAGCACCGACTCCGGACCTTCCGCCGACACGACCAGCCCGAGGCGCTGATGGGGCCGGACACCCAGGCGTACCCGGTATGCCTCCCGGTGTCGCACCGCGGCGAGCAGCGTGTCGTAACCGGTATCCCCGACGACGGCCGCGTGCTGTGCGACGTCGGGTGCCGCGAAGAGCAGTTCGTCGATGTCATCGGTGTGCGGCAGGCCGATCACGAGCGGGTCGGGTCGCTGGGTCGCGCGCAACTTACGCACAGCGCGGCGCAGAGCGGGGACGCAGTCGCACCCGCGGTGGTCGACCAGGACCCCGGCCGACGAGATGGCGGGCACCAGCAACAGGGCACCTCGGAGGACACCCGTACCGGTAGGGTCGGCCGCGACCACCAGGTCGAATCGTTCCCGGACCGCGCGCTCCCACGGCGTGGTGATCGCGTCCAGGCCGTCGAGGAACCGGTCGACCCCGTTGTCGTCGGGACCGGGTGGCCGAGTGAAGACGACCTGGACACCTGCCGTGCCCTCGATGGCCGCGACGGCGTCGACCACGCGCATTCCCGACGCGACGCTGTGCACCACCGCCAAGACCACCCTCCGGACCGGGCGGGTCTGGCTCGCCCCGGCAGCGGCCCACAACGGCACCACGCGCTGCTGCATCTCGGTCTCCTCCGATCGTTCGGTCGCAGGACCAAAGTCTCGCGCGGCGATGTGGGGGAAACGTGGGGAGATTGTGGGGGTGGTCCGGCAGGCGTCCCCACAGCGGCACGGTGCGCGAATCGCGGAGTTGACCTCTGGTTCACTGGCCGACATGGATTTGTCCGGCGTCCGGGTAGAGGTGCTTGGTCCGGTCCGACTGCTGGTCGACGGCGCTCCCGTCCCCCTGGAGCCCCGGCTACGGACCGTGTTGGCCCTGGCGGCGATGTCACATGAGTTGACCGTGACCTTCGAGTCACTGCGGCGGCGGTTGGGAGATCCTGCCGAGGCAACCATTCGCGGCTACGCGAAGGAACTGCGTCGCAGATCCGGTCGGGAGATCGTGCGCAAGAACCAGATCAAGGTGATCAGCCTGGCACTCGCCAAGGCGCAGGTGGACTACTGGCGTTTTCATGAACTCGTCGCCCGAGCCCGAGGTCTGGAGCCCGGTGCGAAGGCACCCTTGCTGCGCGAGGCGAAGGGCCTGTGGAGATCGGGCGAGCCGCTGAGTGACTTGCCTGGCGACCTAGTCGGTTCGGAGATCGGCGAACTCACCTGGCGGTACCGCGGGTTGCTGCTCGACCTTTTCGACGCCGAACTGGCCGCCGACGAACTGGAGGCAGCGGTCGCGGTAGCCGAACAGGCGGCGAGCGCGTTCGGTGATGACAACGAGGTGCGACAACGACTGTGGCAGGCATGGGAGCGCACCGGGCGGTCACGAGAGATCCGTGACGACCTCGCGCGACGGGTGGAGACCGCGGCCGCGTCAGGCATCGACCTACCGGAAGCCGTGTGGGCGCAGGCCCGTATCGCGATAGCCGAGGCGGGCAGGGTGAAGCCCATGTCCTCATCCCCACCGAACTGGCTTCCTCCCCGAACGGTCGAGCCGAGGGGACGTGATCGGGAGTTCGACGATCTCGACGCGCTGACCGACGAGCGGTCCGGTGTCCGAGTCGCGGTGATCACCGGCCTTGGCGGTGCTGGGAAGACAGTCCTGGCCGTCAACTGGGGGCACGGCAACGCGGAACACTTCCCGGACGGCGTCCTCTACGTGGTGGCGCGGTCCTACCCGGGGCGCCCTGGGGCGGACCTTGACGGCCAAGGCGTGCGGGCAGCCGGTGGAGCCAAGATCACTCACGCTCACCCTGATCAGCCCACCGCCCGCGGTGATACCACTGGCTCCTGTCGACATTGCTCCCCCTTGTCCTTCCCCGCGTGATCATCGTGCGCGGCGGCCGGGACGCTACGGCCGGAATTCGAACTTCCACTATGGTGTGTTCGCTGTGGCGGCTCAACACAAATGCAGGAGGATGACTTGCTGAGACCCGGCGACACCATCGACCACCGATTCCACCTGCTCCGAGAAGCGGGCGCGGGCGGGATGGGAGTCACCTTTGTGGCCACCGACACCGAGACGGCGGGCACGGTCGTGATCAAGGTCCCACAGTTGCCAGGCACCGACAGCCTCGATGAACACGTGCGCGGCAGGGTAATCGGCAGGTTCAACCGCGAGGCGGGTGTTCTGGCGATGATGACCGACCACCCGACCATCCCCAAGGTCGTCCGCCGGGGATGGCACGGTTCCATTCCCTACATCGCGATGTCCTACATCAACGGCAGCACGGTGGAGAAGTGGCGCTACCTCACTCCGCAGCTCGCTGAACTGGCCGCGGTCGGCACGTCCATCAGCAGGACGTTGCGGGCTGTCCACGCGAAAGACGTGCTGCACCGCGACCTGAAGCCGGTAAACATCATGATCAGCAACTCCGGCCAGGTCTACGTCATCGACTTCGGAATCGCGCTGCCGCTCGTCGGTGATCCGACCAGGTACACCAGGTCCTTTGTGGGTACCGACGAGTACACGGCACCGGAGTGCTACCAGCGCGACGCCAAGGAAGAGTCCGATCTCTACAGCCTGGGCTGTGTCCTCTACTTCCTGCTCACCGGGAGGCCACCTTTCGTCCAACTCCCGGAATCGACGAGGACCGTCCAGACCCAGCACACCGAGGACACGCCGATCCCGCCGTCCCAGCGCGGCGCGCGGGTGCCCCGGGCAGTCGAGGAGACCGTGCTGGCCTTGTTGGCGAAAGACGCACGCGACCGGCCGGATATCGGGGCGGTACTCGCCGCGCTGGAACCGCACCTGCCCGCCGTCGGTTCGCCCGAACCCAGCCCGCGATTGGACCCTGACGTCACCCTCCCATTTCGAGACCCCACGAGCGGCCGCCCGGCGGAAGCGGAAGCGCCGCGGCAGACCAAGGCCGCCCGCCCATTCGTCGCAGGTCCAACCAGAGCTTTCCTCACCCCTGATGACATCGAGGAGGGAATCAGGGCGGCTGTGACCCAGGAGAGGTCGGGCGACGCGGCGGCCGCGACCACGATCCTCACCGAACTCCGCGTCAAGGCGACAAAGGCCTACGGTCGCGGCCACCGGCATGTCCGCCCTATCGAGGACGCTCTGGAGCGGCTCGGACAGCAGGGATGACCAATGCCCATCCGCGGCACCCAGGTTCAGCCGAATGGCGGAAGTACTCCTGCGCCAGAGTAGGCAAAACTGTTGGGCTTGCCCGGTGGAGCGGTAGGCACCGAGAGTTCGGGGACCTCGGTCGGTGGGAACGCCTCTGGGAGGGAACCGCACGTGACCACGAGCGGTGGCAATCGCTTGGACGTCGTCCGTCGCAAGGCCGCGCAGTGGGCGGACGGACTGATCGATTTCGGGCACCGGAACACGCTGCTGCACTACAAAGACACCAAGACCATGACGCTGGACCTCACCGCCGCCAACCCGGAGGCGTTGACCCAGTTGCTCACGGGCAGGCGGACGCGCCTATCGGCGTTGCTGCCTGCAAAGGCGGACCACGCCGCTGCGTGCGCGCGTGCGCGCAGCCTCAGCCGCACCATGGTGGCGATGGAGGAGGAGCAGGGAGTCGAGGCGGGGCGACTCGCCCGTGGCCTGCTCCGGGTCGCGGCACCGACGACGAGGGGGACGTCGCCGGTTCTCCCGCTGCGCGCCCCACTGCTCTTGCAGTCCCTCACCTTGGAGCCGCGGACGGCGGCGGAGACCGACTACGCGATCGAACTGGACGACGTGGTCGAGGTCAACCCGGTGCTGTTCTACGCGCTCAACCGGCAGTTCGGCGTGGACCTGGACGTGGACCCGCTCATCGAGCAGCTCAACTCGCTGCTTGAGGACACCGCCGATCCCGCGGTGCAGGCGGCTGAGGTGCACAAGGTCCTCACCGGTCTCCTCGGCGCGCAGAACCTGGCGCCCGAACTGGAGGACCGGGTACTGGCCGGGCTGTTCAGCTACGAGAAGCTGCCCATGGTGCGGGATCTGCGCAATGCCGGAGACCTGCTCGCGAACCACGACGTGATCGCCGCGGCGGCGGGGTTCGCACCGGCGATCGACGCACTCCAAGGATCTTCCGCGGGCCATCGGCGAGTCTCACCGGATGTGGTATCGCCGCGAGACGAGTACCTGGTGCTGGACGCGGACTCGTCCCAGCAGCACGCCATCCACGCGGTACTCAGCGGGCAGCACACGGTCATCCAGGGGCCTCCCGGCACCGGCAAGAGCCAGACGATCGCCAACATCATCGCCTGGTGCGCCGCCGAGGGGAAACGGGTCCTGTTCGTCACGGAGAAGCGGGCGGCCATCGAGGCGGTGACCGACCGCCTGGCCAGGGTCAACCTGCACCACCTGGTGTTCGACCTGCACGAGCAGAAGCTCAACCGGCGACAGGTCGCCGAGCAGGTGGCGCAGTCGCTGGAGTTGGCGTCTCAGCAACTCCCCGCACAGGTCGACGACCTGCACGGCCATCTCTCCCGGCGACGGAGCCAGGTCATCGAGCACGTCACCGAACTGCACACTCGGCGAGATCCATGGGAAGTGTCGGCCTACCACGTTTACAACGCCCTGCTGGAGCTACCGGCGAACAGCGGTAACCCCATCCGCTTCCGCGGTAAGCAGTTGTGGGATCTGAACTGGAACACCCTCAGGCACGTCGAGAGTGACCTGACCCGGTTCATCGACATGGGCGGTCTCGCGGTACGCCGGGGCGAGTCAGCGTGGTCGCGCTCAGAGGTGCGCGACCAGCGAGCGGTCGGCGAGGTCTTGGCCAAGTTGGATTCACTCGCGGGTCAGACCTGGCAGTCCACGCAGACACAGCTACGAGACCTCGTCGGCCGGGCGGGCCTCGCTCGTCCCTTCGACCTGGCGGGGTGGCAGGAGGTGCTCTCCCTGCTGAGCGCGGTCGACCGGACGGTCACGACCTTCGGGGACAGTGCGTTCGGGCCGGACCTGCCCGCCCTCCTGTTCGCGACCGGGGACAAAGCTTGGCGCAAGGCCGCACCGGCTCCGATCGGGTGGTGGCAACGCAGGACCTTGCGCAAGCAGGCGTTCGCCATGCGGCGCACCGGAAAGTGCGACCTGCCCACCCTGCACCGGGAACTGCTGGCCGCCCAGGGCCAGACACGGCGTTGGCAGCAGTTGTCCTACGCCAACACCGGACCCGCCTCCATGCTGGGTCTCGGCTCGGCGATGGAACGGTTCACGCAGTTGCGCGACCAGTTGGCCGCCGTCGCGATGTGCGCGCGTCTCGAAGAACCGGACCGGTGGCCGGAGGAGAAGGTCACCACGACGCTCGACGAGCTCAACCGCGACCGCGACACCCTGTTCCGGATGCCCGAGTTGAACACCATCATGGACCGGTTCACCGGCCTCGGGCTGGACCGGTTCGTCGCGGAGCTCGCCGGGCGGCGCGCGGGTGCCGACGAGGCTGTCGCGGCGCTGCGGTTCTCCTGGTACAGCTCGCTGCTCGACGAGTTCCGGATGCGGGTGCCGCACTTGGCGCAGTTCACCGGCGCGCAGCACGCGAGGGTCGTGGACGAGTTCAGGCAGGCCGATGCCAACCACCTCGAACTCAACGCCCAACGGGTCCGCAGGCGGGTCGCCGAGCACCTGCGTGCGGCCCGCGACGCCAATCCGCAGCAGAACACGGTTGTGCTCAACGAGGCCAAGCGCAAGCGCGGTCACCTGCCGATTCGCAAACTCGTCTCGCGGGCTCCCGACGTCCTGCTCGCGGCCCGCCCGTGCTGGGCGATGTCGCCCATCGTGGTGAGCAGGCTCCTGCCCGCGGAGCAACTGTTCGACCTCGTCATCTTCGACGAGGCCAGCCAGGTCGAGCCCTACGACGCGATGGCGTCGATCATGCGCGGCAGACAACTGGTGGTGGCGGGGGACGAGCGCCAACTGCCTCCGACGACGTTCTTCCGGTCCGCCCTGCTCGGCGGCGGGGCGGAGGACGAGGACGCGGAGGAGGACACCGACTTCACCCCTCAACTGGGCGACTTCGAGTCGATCCTGAAGTGCCTGGCCGCGTTCATCCCGCAGTCCCACACCCTCACCTGGCACTACCGCAGCGCCGACGAGCGACTCATCGCCTTCTCCAACCACGAGATCTACGAGGACGCGCTGGTCACCTTCCCCGGCCGCGACGCGGACAGCCCACTGCGGCTCGAACACGTCGACGGGGTGGCGGCACCGGGCGCGGGTGGGGTGGTCGAAGCCGAGGTGGTGCGGGTGATCGACCTCATCCTCGACCACGTCCGCGACAAACCGGACGAGACCCTGGGCGTGATCACCATGGGCCTCACCCACGCCAACCGGATCGAGGGTGCCGTTCGCCAGGCCGCGCGGCAACACCCCGAGTTGGAGCAGTACACGAGTCGGATGCAGGGGCCGGGCAAGCGGCTGTTCGTCAAGAGCCTGGAACGGGTGCAGGGTGATGAGCGAGACGCCATCATCCTGAGCATCGGGTACTCGAAGGGGGCCGACGGGCGCCTACCGATGCGGTTCGGACCGCTCAACCAGGAAGGCGGTGAACGGCGGCTCAACGTCGCGGTGACCAGGGCCAAGCGCCGGATGACGGTCGTGAGTTCGTTCACCCACAACGACATGCAGGCCGTTGCCCCGACGCTGGGTCCACAGTTGCTCCGGCGCTTCCTGGAGTTCGCGGCGAACGGCGGCAGGCCACAGGATCTCGGACGGGCACGACCCCAGGAGCTCAACGGGTTCGAACGCAGTGTGGCCGCGGCGCTGGCAGAGGCTGGTGTTCCCTACGTGGCGCAGTGGGGAGTGTCCGGGTACCGCATCGACTTCGCACTGGGCCATCCGCAGGAACCGGGGCGGATGGTGCTGGCACTGGAGGCCGATGGGGACACCTATCACCGGTCGGAAAGCGCCCGTGATCGAGACCGCCTCCGCCAAGACCACCTTGAACGCCTCGGCTGGCGGTTTCACCGCGTCTGGGCCAGCGAGTGGTTCAGCAAGCGGGAAGCGCAGATCGCGGAGGTCCTCCACCACTGGAAGGTGGCCGTCGTGGAAAGCGAACGCGTACCGGACCCCCACATCGCCGATGAACCAGTCCGGGCACCGGAAACGCGGACGCCCACAGTGGTCCGCGGGCGCAGGCCACCGGTGCCCCGGCGCGGGAAGATCGACGATTACGACGAACGGGAGTTGGTCGCCGTGTGCGGTTGGCTGCTGTCGGACAACCTGCTGCTCGACCGCGAAGCGCGGCTCGACCAGGCCATCCGCGAACTCGGGTTCACCCGGCGCGGCCGCAAGATCGTGGAACGCGTCAGTGCCGCCATGGATCTCGCCCAGCAACACACCGATCAGGAGACCCGCTGATGTTCCCGCTTGACCACAAGACCGTCGAGCGCGTCGCCCGCCTCGTCTGCGACCTGGGTGGCCCCAACGAGCGGCGCGGCTACGAACTCGAACAACTGCTGCGCGGCGCGGGGTGGCAGGACTCACCCGACTACGATGGCACGCCGAGGACGGCGTGGTTGGTCGAAGCCATCCAGGAGCGCGCGACTTCCCGCGCGGACATCGAGCGCCTGCTGTGCCGGGTATGCGACCCGGTCGAGTACGAGGCGGGTATGGCCGCGGCGGGCGTGATGCAGAACGAGCTGAACCGGATCTTGGAACCGGAGTGCCTGGCGATCACCTACCTCGGTGGTCGGCCGGTGCTCGCCGAGTTGACGGCCTCCGGTGAGCGGCCTGCCTTCGGCGCACCCGACGACCTGCGATCGCGGCTCGAGGGACTCATCTCCGACGAGAAGGCGACCGCGTTGCTGGTGGACCGGGTGGCGCAGAGCCGGGCAGCGCAGGAGTCGGGCGCGTACCTGCTGGCGATCTTCGGGATCGGTAGCTTCATCGAGGGGCTGCTGTTCACCGTGCTGCTGGAGCGGTACCCGGAACTGGAGTCGGGCTTCACCGGGCGCGACGGCAAGAAGGTCCCATCGAGGAGGGCGGGGCTGGAGCTGCTCATCGACACCGCGCACGACCGCGAGCTGATCCAGCTCGACGCCAAGAACTTCATGCACCCGGTGCGCGACTTCCGCAACTACATCCACCCTCGCCAGCAGCTCGAGAAGTCGTTCTCGCCAGACCAGGACACCGTGGCGTTGTGCTGGGCGCCGATCCACGCCCTGCTCAACGATCTCGAGGCGAACCTGCCCCAACCGGTCTGACCGCCGAGCGGTCGATCCGAACGCCACGCCGGTTCGGATCGACCGCTCGTCGTTCCCATCCCAGATCAGCGTGTGGCCCAGTAGCTCGACGGTCAGCACGGCGCCGATTCCGACGTGATGGAAGATCCGGTCAATCGGCGGGAGTACTTGGCGTGGCGGTTGCGGATGAGAAATCGGATTCCCGTGTGGGCTTCGATACCGTCGACCTGCGCCACCAGCTCGTCGAACAGGGTCACCCGTCGTCCAGACTTTTCGCGTCACCCTCCACCACGCCGCCGCGACGGTGGCCTAAGACGGATTTCGGACGTAGGCACACGATCGAATACTTTCGCGAGAGTGGTCGACGAGAATTCCTCACCTCGATGTTCTTGTGCAAGCGGCAGCTATCGGCAAATTGGCTGAATCGACGTTGCTTGCCATTGCCTGCTTGCGTGAGGCCTTCTCCGCTGGTGAGCCGCGGTCCGCACTCAAGGTAGACGCAGGAGTCGCATCTGGGTGATTTTCGGCTACCCGATCGGCGGCTGGCGTGACCAGCCGCCGCCGGCGAAACTTTCGACATGTCCGCACGCCAGCACGCACGGTGCGCAGAAATCGCAGATCAGCTTGGGTGAGGTGCTCACCGCGTTGACGAGGCTGCGGTCGGGCCTTGGCATCGCCGATCCCAAGTTCGCGGATCGCCTCGGGCCACTGCGCGTGGTGTTCGACCTCCAAGAGTCCGATGGGGTCGAGATCGCGCGCGCCAAGGTGACCAGCCGAATTGCGGCTGCCATCGCGCAGTTGCCTGAGGACCAGCGACTGGCTGTCGACGCCGCTTTCAGTCAAACAGGTCCTTATCGTGGCAAAAGGTACATGGAACGACTCGACGTTCTCGCCCAACAGCGCGGCCGGACGTCGCGCACGATGCGCAGGTGGGCGGACTCGGGCTTGGCGGCCGTGGCTGAGGCCCTGCTGGCGGGCGCGGCACGGACAACGCGGGAACCGGGGTGGTGGACCGAAGAGCTGAAGGTCGCCCTGGTGCTCGACGGTCCGACACCGGAAGCGCTGGAGACCCGTCGGGTGGTTGCCGCGCGGGACGGCCTCGCGGAGTTGGACCTGGCGATGACCATCACGGAGGCGGACGCGGACACCGTGCTGAACAGAGTGACCTTCGACGTCATCTACGGCGGGGCGCTGCACGTGGTGGCCATGGAGTCCTCCGACCGCGTGCGGTTGGTGCTGACCCCACCCCGCCCCTTGGCGCGAGGTTCGGCGCACGAGTACACGGTGCGCGTGCGACTGCCCGCCGATCATGAGTTGCGCGCGCACTACGTCTGCGTCCCCAAGTACCCGTGCAAGCGGTTCGACCTGCGGGTGCGCTTCTCGCCGACTGATCCGCCGACGACCGTCACCAGGCTGGTGGACGTGTACCAGCGCGATGTCGATGACCCCGCGACGGCGGCGGAAGCGGTGCGGCTGGATCCGGCGGGCGAGGTCCGCACCTGCTTCACCGACCTTGCACTCGGCCGGGCCTCCGGCCTGCGCTGGCGGTTCTGACCGAGGTTGCCAGGGACCGGACCGCTCGCGACCGAGCCCGCGCGAGCGGTGCGCCTGCGAGGGCGACCTCAGGGGCCGGTGCGGGTCAGGGCCTGGCGGGACAGCTCGGTGCCGTTGTTGAAGACGATGACCTCCCCACCCGTGATCACGTAGAGAAAGGTCTTGTTCCTGGCCGTGTACCCGGTCGCGGTGCTCTCCGCCGGGATGGAGATGTGCGAATCGGCGCTGGGCGTCCGCCCGATGAGCTGGCCGTCGTAATGCAGTTGCCCCGTGGCGTCGCGGCACAGGGTGATCACGTGCCGCGGCGTGGTGTACGAGGCTTCGAGCACCGACGCGCCGGAGATCCACTGGGCCGCTTCGATCGGGCACGGCGTGCCCGACGGCGGGGCGGCGACCGCCTGGTTGTTGCCCGACCCCCGACCGGCGTGAGAAAGCGCGTGGAGGATCGAGCCCCAATTGGACCACAAGCCGAGCGCGACCATGGCGAGCAGCACGCGGCGCGCCAAGCGACCCATCCGCCGGAGCCCCCGCTTGGTCAGGTGGGGTGCGGGCGGGTCGATGCTCGCCGCGGCATAGCCCGTACGGCGAGGCGGCTCGGACAGCGGCCCGCGTGGCCGGGAGTCCGAAGTGGAGCGACCACTCGGCCTCCTCAGATGCTCCGGTGCGGGCGGGTAGGCCGGTGCGGGCGGGTGCACAACGGGATCAACGCGGGGACGCGGCGTGCTGGTCAGGCGGATCCGGTTCCCGACTGACTGCGGCGCCGGGTCCCTGGCCGCGTGCTTGGACTCCACGAAGTCCGGGCGCTCACCGGTCGAGGTCACCTTGGGCACGACGGCGGTGGGTTCCGGCACCGCGCTCGCCGCTGTCGCCTTCGGGGCGTGGCAGAGGCGGCAGACCGTGGCGACTGCCCCGTTGTTCGCGTCGCACTCCGAGCACGCCCAGGCCGCCGGGGGACTCACCGCGCACCTGTCAACGGTGCGGCGGGGGGCTGTGCGCGGACCGGGTGGAGCACCTCGTCACTGCACTCACCCGGTCGGAACACCACCCAGTCGTCCGTGCACGGGGCGACCCGCACCGCGAGTAGTGGTACCTCGCCCGGTTCGGTGTGCGCGGCGACCACCTTGGCCGCTTTCGGCTCGGCGGTGTCGACCGGTAGCGGGGCGGCCTGCTCGGGCAGGGCGTGACGCGGCCTGCCGCCCGGGTTGTCCGCGACGAGCCCCACCTCGTCAACGAGCAGGAGCAAGTCGGCCCGGTGCTCGGCGTTGAACCACAGCGGCAGGGTGATGGGCACGCCCGCCAGGGTCACCGTAAGGTCGAGCCGGACTCGCGGTTGGCCTGGGTCGTCGATGAGGCGGGCGTCGACCCAGGCGGCCCTGGGGAGTTGGGTGCGCGCGCCGTACGCGTCGGCCCGGTCGGCGATCACGATGCGGTCGGGGAGACCCAGCAGCCAGAAGTTCGAGCCCCGGACGCGGGTGAACGCGTCGGCGTGCCACCAGGAGATCGCGTGCAGGCCGGTGGGCTCACCGCCGTTGTACTCGCGCACGTCGTACCCGGCGCCGTCTTCCCGGCGCCACCGCAAGCCACGTCTGTTCACCATCGCCGTGCTCAGAGGCTGTTGGCGATGGTCGCGATGATCTGGTCCATCTCCCACTCCTCCAGCCCCTCCCCCGCCACGGAGGGGAAGTAGATGGTGTTGTTCCAGTCGTCGGCGATATCGGTCCACGGGTAGCTTTCCGGGGCGAACATCAGCAGGCGCTTGGCCGGGTTCTCCATCCGGGCGCTGTGGCTCTGCCCCGACCCCCACTGGGCGTACAGCTCCTCAAGCGAGCCGGGGACCGACTGCGGGTAGGTCGCGGCACTGGTGTGCCTCGGGTCGCCGAGGCGGTGCGCCGAGGCGTCGGTGAACATGACGATGACGTGCCTGCGCCGGTCCAACCCGGTCTCCCAGTCGGAGCCGATGGCCAGGGCCAGTGCCTCGAGCGCGGACTCCGGCTCGTCACCGCCGCCGCCTGCGTGCAGCGCGTTGACCGTCTTCTCGAAACTGTCGAGGTCGTCGGGAACACGGAGGAACGGACTCACCACCATCGCGTCCTCCGCGCAGTCGGCGTAGTCGCGGAACCCGATCACCTTGAGCCGCAGGCTGCTGATCCCCCGCCCCTTGGCCGCCATCTCCTGTGCGAGCCGGTTGGGGAACGACATCGCGCTCTGCTTCACGTTCGCCAACATCCGCGCCATGCTCGCGGTCGTGTCGACACACAGCACGATGTCCACCGCGTACTTGAGGTTGTTGTCGCCGGACCTGTTCTGGTTCTGGCTCATCCAGGTAATCCCGTTCAGTTCTTGTCGGTGAGGTTGATGCGCAGCCGGGCCGACGACGTCCTCGCCGCGGTCTTCGTCGTGTTGACCAGCACCCGACTGGTCCTGGCGCCGCCACCCGGCGGCGGAGTACTCGGCGGCGGGACGGGCGGTGGGGACGGGGAAACGGCCGCACTGACGAGCACGTCGGGCTCGTCGAGGGCCGCTGCGACGTCGGCGATCACCGGGCGGGCCCGGTGATCCGCGGCGGTCAGCGACTCCAGCAGGCGCCGAATCCGACCGCCCAGCCTCGAGTCCCACGCCAAGGGTGCGCCTGCCAGCACAGCCGCGGCGGGCGATTCGTGGCCTTCGCCGTAGCCCGGCGGGACCCCGAAGAGGTACGTGTGGATCAGCAGGCCGACCGCGAAGACGTCCGCCGCCTGGGTCAGCGATCGAGCATGGGCGCCTTGGTCGCCGCGCAGGTAGCGCAGCCACTCCGGTGCCCCGTACAACGGGTTGCCGCCGATCACCTCAGCCATCGGCGGTGCGCCCGCCTGGTAGGCGTCGTCAAAGTCGATCAACTTCGCAACCAGCAGCGACCCCTTCCTCGCCGGTGTCAGCAGGATGTTCTCCGGCTTGAGGTCACCGTGGACGATGCCCTTGGCGTGCAGCAGCACCAGGCTGTCCACCAGCGTCTTGAGCAGGACGAGTTGACCGCGGGTGTCGAGGTCGCGCGCGGCGGCGTCGGCGGGGCGCACTCGCGGCGTGACCTTGTAGTAGCGGGTACCCACCGCGAAGAAGTCCACCGCGAGGACGAGGTTCCCGGCGTGCACGTCGTCGGCCCGCAACGCGGCCATGATGTCGGTGTGCCGCTTGGCGAACCGCTCGCACTCGGCGAAGCGGCGCTCCTTGTCCTCGACCGTGCCCATCGAGTCGGCCTTGGGGATCTTCGGGTCGAGGAACTCCTTGATGAAGAACTCCCCGCCGCCCTTCTCCGCGAACGCCCACAGGCACTTGCCCGCGTCGGCGTTGGTCGGCCTGGTCACCACTCGGTAGCCGTTGAGCACCTGGTTCAGCTTCACCGGTCGTCCTCCC
Source organism: Actinokineospora inagensis DSM 44258 (assembly GCF_000482865.1). Taxonomy (GTDB): domain Bacteria; phylum Actinomycetota; class Actinomycetes; order Mycobacteriales; family Pseudonocardiaceae; genus Actinokineospora; species Actinokineospora inagensis. Next base: position 37,257 of record NZ_AXWW01000014.1, read on the forward strand.
CCACCACCATGGCCAAGCGCTGCTCGTACCCGCCGCGGTATTTCCGCCACGAGTCGCTTCTGGCGGTGCGCACGGCGTCTTCACCGCGATCCGCCGCAGCGCGCAGCGGCTCGTCGTGTTCGTGCCGCAGCAGGTTCCTCCGCTCGCCGAACGACGCGCGCAGGTTCCCGAAGCCCTTGAACCCCAACGCCACGACGGCGAGTGAGGCGTCGTCACCGGTGTACGCGGCGACCCGCTCAGCCAGCAGTTCGCCCCAGTGGGCCGGGTCGCGCGCGAACCAGAGCGTGTCCAGCAGCACGTGCTCGAACTGCGCGGGTGTGCTGACATAGCCGAAGAAGCCGTCGGTCGCGGTGACCAGGACGCACGGCGCGGGCGCTTGGCCACGCCACCGGTTGAGCGCGAACTCCCGGTCGACCGACACCATGTTGGTCATCGGCGGGTCCTGCAGCAGCAGGTCCAGGGCGTCGCTGCCGTCCACGTCGTCCAGGCTGAGCTGCTGCAGGCCGCGGTCGGGCTCGACCACATAGCACCGGGAGTCCCCGGCCCACACCACGTCCCAGCGCACCCCGTCCGGGCGCATGGTGAAGGCGAGCGCGGCCAGGGTGGACGGGAACTCACGGTGAATCCTCCCGCGCATCCTGCTTCGCACCGTGATGTCGGCGGCCAGCCGGGTGACGACCTTGTCGTGCAGCGCGTCCACCGACGGGCCGTCGACGAACCACTCCTCGACCAACCCCCGCAACCGGCGGGCGGCGACCCACGCCTGGGTCCGCTCCTGCCCGACCGGGGTGCTGCCCGCGCTCGCCCGGCCCGCACCCCCGACGCCGTCGAAGACCGCGATCAGGCCGCGCGCCGTCGGCCAGTGCACCACGATGAGCGGATCGGCGTCCTCACCACGCCCGGCGATGCGCTCCGTCCACACCGACAACGCCACGAACCCGGGCGCGGTGTGGTCCCAGACCCGGGCGCCCTGAACGGTCCTGCTCGGCTCGACGTCCACGCCTAACCGTCCTCACTGCGCAGCACGCCGCGCACCCGGCTCGGCTTGGCCTCCGGGGGCGCGGGTTCGGCGAGCCGTTCCGCGACGGGCTTGTCGCCCTTCGGCGGGGCAGCGGGCGTGGGCGGTGGCGTCTCTGCGGTGGGCTTGCTCTCCCCCTCGACCACGGCTCCCGCGCCGTCGATCGTCTTGCGCTTGCGTTCGAGCCGATCGCGTATACCGCTTCGCTTGCCGCCCAGCAGCGGATTGCCGCCGGGGAAGAACTCACTCATCACGGTGTCGCTGATGCGCGAGGTGTTGAACTCCTCCATCTTCTCCGAACCCATCAGCGCCCGGAGCGCCTGCAGGCTGGCGTTGGTGCTGTGCTCCTTGGCGTCCTGCTCGCGGTCGAGCATCGGCGTGGGGTCGCCCCCTGTCATCGCCATCACGTGGGCCAGCATCTCCCCACGACCCCCGTCGGCGACCGGGCGCATCGCGTCGCGGCGCATCTCCAGCACCCGCAACTCGCGCTGGGTGGAGAGGAACTCGGCGACGTCGCTGGTCTCCACCTGCACGCTGAACCCGGTCAACCGCACACCGTCGGGGACGTAGGCCCGCAAGAGGGCCTCGACCACTGCGGCCTCCGCGTTGGCGGGGCGCAGCGGCTCGAACCGCATGGTGACCGCGCGCACCTGACCGGTCAGCCACGCCTGCAGCGCGGCGGCCATGTCCCGGACCCCGTCGCGGACCACCCGTACCGGGTCGACGATCTCGCAGCCGCAGGACACGGTGACCTGGAAGGGGAACGACGAGTCCGCACTCGGCGAGGAGAAGGTGGTGCCGACGGCCCGGTTGGCGACGTCGACCCGGTGCGCGACCCGGTAGTTGCCGGTCCTGGCATCGGGCACGCGCTCACCGGCGCGCACCACCACCGGGTCGCCGACAGCGCGTTCGAGCACCAGCGCGGTGCCCATGGCCGGGCCACGGACCCCGCCCGCCCGCAACCGCTTGAGCGGGATGGACTCCACAACCGGGTCGTAGGTCTGGTTCATGCGCTCAGTTCGCCTTCCTCGAGGAGTTGGGTCAGGAAGTAGTCAGCCGCGGCGGACGGGGCCAAGCGGTCGTCCGCCCACTGCTCGAGCAGGTGGCGCAGGCGGCCATAGTCTTGGTCCCCCCGGTCGGCGATGCCCGCGAGCAGGTCGAGCACCTCGGGACGGCATGTGGGGTCGGTGTCGGCCATGTGCACCCACACCCACAGCGCGTCCGCGGCGTTGCGCCGCACCGGTTCGCACGCCAACGCCCGGCCCCACAGCTCGGGCAGGTCTTCGCGCAACTGCCACGCCGAGGCCATCAGCACCGGTCGGTCGCCGGTTCCCTTCTCACTGGCGGCGAAGGCGAACATGCTCAGCGCCTTGATCACCCGCTCGTCGACGACCGGCGCGTCGGTCCACTCGCGCAGCGCCTCGATCACCGGCCCCTGCTGGTCGGCGGCGAGCAGCATCTGCGTGCTGATCGCGACCGGTCCCAACAGGTCCCAGTCACCCTCGTCGATCAGCGTGCGCAACACCCGCAGCGCCCGCTTCGGGTCAGCGATGCCGAGTGAACGGCCCGCGGCCAACGCGGCGGTCGCGGCGAGCTCACGGGCGTCGTCGTCATAGCGGATGAGGTTCGCCCATTGCTCGACGTGGGTCCAGAACACTTCGGGCCTGCCGCTGACCGTGCCCGCCACGTCGAGACCGGTGGCGGCGCTCTGCCGCAGGACCGGTGACTCGTGCTGCGCCCACGGCAGGAAGTACCGGTGCAGACCGTGTTCGAGGTCGCAAGCCGCGAGCAGCCCCGCGGTGTAGGCGGCTCGCGCGCGGACCTCGACGTCGCGGTGCGCGGCCAGCTCAGCGAGCCACTTGAGGATGACGTCGCGGGCGCCGTCGAGTTCCACCCACACCAGTTCCAGCACCGGCGCCCGCAGCGCGGCGTGCCGGAAGCGGGCCACCCTGTTGCCGCTGTCGGTCTCAACCAACTCGATCCAGGACCGCTCGGCCAACAACCCACGCAGGTAGCGCGGTGTCATGGCGGCGTTGTTGTTGCCCAGCTTGCGGTACAGGGAGACCGCGGCGTCAGCGACCGAGAGGTACCCGCACCCCTCCAGAGCTGCGGTAGCCAAGACCAGCGCGACATCGGCGGCGTCGGGGTCGGCACCGAGCCACTCGCGCACCTGCTCGGGGGCGTTGCGCAGCCGGGACACCACCTCGGCGAGGTCAGCACAGGCGCGCAACGCCTCGATCACCACGTGGGCCGCGCGTGTGGCGAACTTGGGGTCGTCGCGCTCGTCGAGGATGTCGTCGAGGTCGGTCGCGGCGAGCTGCTCCTCCACCTCGGACTCGGTGAGCCAGTCGACGTCGACGCCGATCCGTTTGCGCACGATCTCGCGCGAGTCGGGCACGTCGAGGTCGGTCAGCACGTAGTCCTGCCGGGTGGTCGCGGTGGCCAGCGCGCCGCGCACCGGGCCGGTCACCACGACCAGGTAGGCGTCATGCTCCTTGGCACGGGCGGACGCGTGCGCCAGCCACGCGTCGCCGATCGACTCCGCCGCGCAGTTGCTCGACGCGTTCGGCAGGTCCCGGACCAGGTAGGCGCACTCGCGGTGCGGTGGTTGCCACGCCATGTTGCCGAGTACCGAGGCGCCGAGTTCGCAGTAGGCCGCCTGCCAACCGCTGCGGCGCAGTACCTCCACCATGGTCGCCTTCGCCCTGGCGGTCCGCCCTGAGCGGGCCGGACCCGAGTACACGACGATGTTGCGCAGGTCGACGACATCGACGCCGCGGTCGAAGTCCGCGGGCTTGGCGTAGCGCTCGTGCTCCCCGTGCAGGACCTCGGCGTCCAACCACACCTTGGCCGAGCGCTTGCCCGTGCCGCGGCGCGACTTGGTGCCACCGCCCATGGCGAACTCCTCCACCGAGAAGTCTCCGGAGAAGTGGTAGAGGTTGACGTTCGCCGCGGAACCAGCCCTGGAGAACGCCTCGGCGACGATCTCCTCGTTGCGGGCGCTGCGCAGGTCTGCGGTGCTGGCGCGCAGCCGGTTGAGCGCCTCATCGCGCGTCGGCGGCGTGTTCGACTCCGGAGTGGGCGGCGTGCCCGGGTTCGCTTGCGACGGCTCGGCGGGTTGTGCGGCCGGTTCCGGTTCCTGCTCGCTCATCGGTCACCCCCGGGCACGCTGCCGAAGCTGGGGCCCGCGTGGAAGGTCTCGACGTGGATGCCGTTCATCTCGTAGTGGCTCGACTGGTCGTGGTAGGACGCGTACCTCGCGGAGGCCGCCGACGGGGTGACGGGGGCGGGGATCGCGGCGAGTCCGGGTACGAGCCTGCGCAGCTTGGCCGCGAGCAGGTCGAGGTCGCTGGCGGCGGTGCGGAACTGCAGGAAGACGTCCTGTCGGTCCCACAGCGGCCGCACCGGCTCCGGCAGGGCGGCTGGGTTCATCCTCGGCACGCCGAGCCGGACCGGGATCACCTGCTTGTCCAACCGCAGCGCCATCGTGATCTCGCGGCGAACGAAGTCGCCCGGATCGTCGATCCGGCGCCCGCCCGATTCGGAGCGGTCTCCGAGCCAGTTGCGCCCCATCACCACCAGGACTGCGGTCGAGGAGGCGACCGCTTCGAACATCGCCTCTTCCCAGCGCGTTCCCGGTGGAATGGACTTCGAGGCCAGGAACACCGCCTCGGAACCGAACCGGGCGGAGAGCCCCTGGTCGATCAGCGCGACGCCGAACGGCTCATCGGCGGCTCGGTAGTTGATGAACACCTTGTTCTGCGACTGCGTCACCAGGTCCACCTAGGTATGCGACGAATGGGTAGCGCGCGCGGCACGGATGCGCGAACGGCGTGACGATGCGTCATCTTCATGGGCACGTCGGCTTCAGCGCAAGCGCCTGCGGACCGTTTCCTGTTTCCTGTTGAATTTAGCCAACCGATGTCCACTGGAATGTCCAGTGGCGTGTTTTCTGGACATCGACCCTGCCCGTCTTCCTGGTGAACGGTCCAATAGTGTGGGACCGGCAGGCACCGCGGGACGTTTCCCGTTTCCCATTCCGGCGGGTAACGCGCAATCGTCCTCAGGGGCGCGTGATAGCTACACAATGGACGTCGGGCGCGGCTCGACGTCGCGGACGAGGAAGGTGGACCGATCGTGGCCATCCCGGAGCCGTTCGGACCGAGGCTGCGTGCCATGCGAGTGGCGCGAGGGCTCTCGCTCAGCGAGTTCGCCCGCAGGACCTTCTACAGCAAGGGCCACGTCAGCCGGATCGAGACCGGGGTGGCGCGCCCGTCGGTGGAGTTCGCCCAGCGGTGTGACGCGGAGTTGGCCGCGGATGGGGCGCTCGCCGCGCTCGTGCGCACCACCACGGCCAGTCCGGCGGCGGTGGCCGAGGACGACAACGACGACGGGATGTGGATCATGACGATGTCGCCGGACGGGAGTTCGTTCGTCCCATTGGGACGACGCGAACTGTTGGTGGGCGGCGCGCTGCTGGTGTCGGGGCTGGCGGTCACGCGGCCGGTGGCCCCGGCGGGCGAGGTCCACCTCGGGCACCACACCGCGATGCTGGCGGGAGCGCGGGAGATCGGGCAGACCGCGCACCCGCAAGCGGTGCTCCCGATCGTGGTCGGCCAGGCGCAGTCGTTGCGCCTGCTCGCTGAGCACAGCCGAGGTGCTGACGCCAGGGCGGTGGCCGCCTTGTCCTCGCGCACCGCGGAGTTCGCAGGCTGGATGGCGCAGGAGGCGGGCGACGAGCGGATGGCCATGTGGTGGACCCAGCGCGCGGTGCGTGCGGCCGAGGCGGCGGGGGACACCCACACCGCCACGTACGCGTTGGTTCGCCAAGCCTTGATCACGATGTACAACGGTGACCACCAGCGGACCATCGCCCTGGCCAAGCAGGCCCAGTCGGTGCCGGGGACACCGAGCCGGATCCTGGGCTTGGCCGCTCAACGGGAGGCGCAGGGGCACGCGCTCGCCGGGGACCACACCGAGTGCATGCGTGCGCTTGACCGGGCCAGGGCGAACCTGGAGGCCGCCGGGGACAGCGGTGACGGGCCGGTGATCGGCACCAGCCACGTTCCCGACCCGGTCGCCGCCGCTACCGGCTGGTGCCTCTACGACCTGGGCAGGCCCGCTGCGGCCGCGGCCGTCCTCGACCGGGAGTTGGTCCGGATCGCCCCTGGATCGGCGCGAGCACGGGCGCGCTTCGGCGTCCGTCAAGCACTCGCGCACGCGGCGGCGGGTGACATCGAGCGGGCGTGTGCGTTGGCCGGGGAGATGCTCGGCCATGCCGCGCTGGTCAACTCCGCGACGATCCGCACCGACCTGAACAGGCTCGCCGCGACGTTGCGCCGGTCGCCGAAGCATCCGGACGTCGTGGCGCTGGGACCGTCGCTCGCCGCGGCACTGCACCCGGGTGAGCCGAGTGCGCACCTAGCCTGACCACCTGCCGCGCCCGCCGGTGAGGGATCGGGCCGTGGGGCGCAGCCATGCCCAGTTGGGGTGCGGGCGGCCAAGTAGCGACATGCCCGGTTAGCGCGCTCGCGCTAACCGGGCATCCGCGTCCATGGCGTCCACAGGGCAACGGGACGCGATCAGCATCGCGCTGCACTGGTTCGACCGCTGGCGACAAGACGACGTTCGATGGCCACAGTGGATCCTCGGGGCGAACCTCGCACAGGACGTTCCGTCCACACCGAACCCAGGCGACTGGACACCCACCTCGGCCAACTGGCCGTCACTCCCGACACGATCGGCGTCCACCCTCGAGCGGCGTTCCGGCCGCACCGACCGTGAGCGTTTCGTGGAGGCGCACGAAATCTTCACGCAGTTGAACTCGGCCTACGCCAGCCGGTTCGTGCGCGATCACCTCCGAACGTCTTGGAACGTTCGTCCCACGCCAGGTCTACTCGCAACTGTCCGATGTGGCCGATGCTGTCGAATTCGGACCGTACTCATCGGTGGCGGCTCGAAACCGCTCGGCGTCCAGAGGGATACCGCCGTGCGGATCGCGCAGGGTGCTCGGCGAACTCTCGCACCCTGGCCAGCCCCAGTGGCTCGTTCCAGCGCGTCCTTGGTGCGCAGTGCCAGGTGAGAGTGGGGAAGTTGGCCACATTGGTCACGCATCGCCCAGGGCGGCAAGCCGCTGGCGCACCCGCGCCCCGTCCTCGTGGCGGGACTGGGCGCCGAAGAGATCGAGCGCCCGCTGCCATGCCGCACGGGCTCGCACGACGTTTCCCAGCCCGGAGTACAGCGCGCCGAGACGGTCGAGCGTACCTGCCTCGTGGAAGGTGTTGCGGCCTCGCAACAGGTGCAGCGCGCGCTCGTAGTACTCGGTGGCCTCGACGTGCTTGCCGGTGAGCTGGGCCAAGTGCCCGAGGCTGTCCAGGGCGGTCGCCACCCCGTCGTGATCCTCGAGTCGTTCGTAGAGGTCGAGTGCCTCGGTCCCGTGCGTGCCGGCGTCGGCGAACCGCCCCAGCTTCGCCTCGCACCAGGCGGTCAGGTCGAGCGCGTCGGCGACTCGGTGTGGCTCGCCGAACTCCCGGTACCGGTCCAAGGCGGCCTCAGCACGCGTCAACGCTTGGGAGAGGTGGCCCGCCCGCTCGTGTGTCCTGGCCAGGGTGCGGTGCACGTCGCCTTGGCCCGCGACGTCGCCGAGGTCGACAAACAGGGAGAGCGCGCGCTCAAGGTGGTCGAAGGTGCTGTCCACGTCACCGGATCGGGCGCTTGCCGAGCCGAGCAGCCGGTGCGCGACAGCCGTGCACGACGGGTCCCCGAGCTGTTGGGCGGCGGACAACGCCAGCCGCCACCCGTCCACCTGGTCCTGTGTCCTGGCCATGCGCCACCAGTAGGAGTGCGTTGCCCAGCTCATCTGCCACACCTGGCGATGCCTGCCCAGCTCGACTGCCAATCGCTGGGCGGCGACGACCGCCGGGTGCTCGGTGTCGAACCAGGCCAGGGCGCCCGCGTAGTCGTCGAACGTGCGCGGGAGACTCCCCCGCACCGGTGGGTCAACCGTCAGTGGCTCCCGGTTGCGGTCAAGGTGCCGGTCGGCGGCGATGGCTGAGTGCAGGTAGTGGTCGACCAGCCGCGTCGTCGCTGAATGTGTGTTGCGCGCATGCTGGGCCGCGTGCAGCCGGACGAGGTCGTGCACCTGCCAACGGCCCGGCAAGTGCTCGTCGACCAAGGACGCGCGTTCCAACTCGCGGATCCGGCCCAGCACCTGCTCGGGCCGTGTTCCCGCCAGCGCCGCCAAACTGTGCACACTGAAGTCGGGCAGTGGCGCCCCCCCGATGAGCAGGAGCAGGTTCCTGCTCTTGGAGCTAAGCGAGTCGAAGGACGACGACAGCACGTCAGCCAGTGTTGTCGCGGGCTCACCGGTGGCCAACACATCGATCCTCGTGGAGGCCTCCCGCAGCTCCTCCGCCACTGCAGCAATGGAGAACGACGGGTGTGTGACCAGGCGCCCGGCCGCGACGCTGAGTGCCAGGGGAAGCCCCCCGCAGTAGTGCACCAGCTCGGTCAGCGCGGTAGGCTCACGGCTGGCCCGGTCCGCCCCGATCCGTCGGGCCACCAAGCGCACAGCCTCGGGCTGGGTGAGCGGGTACAGCTTGACGCGCTCCAGTCCTGCGCTCGCGGACAGACCGTCCAACCGGTCCCGGCTGGTCAACAGCGCGGTGTTGTCACCAGGACCGGGCAACAGATGCCCCATCTGCGCCTCGTCGGGCACATTGTCCAGCACCACCAACATCCGGCGTCCGGCAAGCAGACTGCGATACCGGCCGACCTGTGCGTCGAGGCTGGTGATCGGGGTTCGAGTGTCTGGGTCCAAGCCGTCGAGCAAGGCGCGCACGGCGTCAGCAGCTCGTTTTCCCCGCAGGTCCACATAGAGTTGACCGTCGGGGTAGAGGTCGACGTTGTGCCGCGCCCAATGCAGCACCAAGCTCGTCTTGCCCACCCCACCCGTGCCGATGACGGCGACGTGGTCTCCGGCGCTGACTGCGGCGCTCAGGGCGTGCAGTTCCGTGTCCCTGCCGGAGAACCAGTGGTTGGCCAGGGGCAACTGCCGAGGGACGACCACAGGTAGCGGCGACGAGTGCAGGTGAACGTCGCCGCTGATGACACCGGATTGGACGATGTGGCTGGACGCGTTCATGGTCACCTGGTTCTGGACACGCTCGGGCGCAAGGCGCACGGTCCTGTCACCCCCTGAACGATTGAACATCGAGGCTATCCCGGGCGGGCGGGCATCGCAGCGATCCCATGGCGCGATGTGTGGACCCCTGGTCCACAATGCCCGAGCACATGGGTGAAATTGAAGACTCCATCTCAGGGCGAATGCCCCATCACTTGGCGTGACCACGGTCGGCGTGCTTCGCGGTGAGGCGCCAACCCGGCGCTGCCGCTAGGTGGTGTCGTGGCTCTGGACGCGCGGAAGTCTATATAGGTAGACTTTGTGGCGTGCCTCGTCGACTGTCTGTGCAGACGCTTGCCGTGCTTGAGGTGTTGGCGCGGGAGCCGGATACGCCGCGTTATGGGTATGAGTTGGGCAAGGAGCTCGGGTTGAAGGCGGGGACGCTGTACCCGATCTTGATCCGGCTGTGTGAACGTGGCTTCCTCGAAGCGTTCTGGGAGGCCGATCCGCCTGCGGGGAGGCCGGCCCGGCACCTCTACCGGATTCTCGGCGACGGGGTTCGGCTGGTCGACGAGGCTCGGCGGGGTTTTCCGGCGACGGGGCGGCGGGCGTTGGGGGGTGCGTGGTGATCCGACTGCTCAAGATCGCGTTCGCGCTGCTGCCGGGGCACCGACGTGAGTGGGGGCGGGCCATGCTTGCTGAATCGGCCGCGATCTCGGACCAAGCCGAACGCCGCAGGTTTGCCCGTGGTTGCCTGCGAGCGGTTGTGTTTTCCGGTCCGACTCTCACCTATTACTTGGGGCTACTGGCTTTTGGGACGGTTGTCGTCGTGCGAGCGGTTGGCTTGCCTATCGGTGGCGAGGCGATCGGACTGCTGGTTGTCGTGATCGGGTTGATCTGGTGGGGGCGTCAACGCTCCCCCGTCGATGCCCATTCCCGGGCGCTGCGGCTGGGCGGGTATGTGCTGGCCACAATCACAGTGTTGGAACTGCTGACCACCGGCACCAACGACCCGGGAGGCTGGTGGCTCGCCGCCCTGGCCGTCGTCGCCTATCTCGCCGGGTTTATCCAGATCACCACGTCGACACTGATTGATTCCCGGCTGGTCGCCCAACTCGTCCCGGCTGGGCTCGCGCTGTGGTGGATCCCCATGCTCCTGTCCGACACCGTGCGGTCCATGCCACCGCTGGCCATCGCCGCCGCCTTCGCGGTTGTACCGGCGGGAATCGCGGCACGGCCTGGGGTTCGTGGTGTGATCAGCGGGCTGACCGCGACGACCGCAGTGCTGCTGCTCGTCTTTCTCACTGCCGCCCTTACCTTCCACGCCGCCCCGGACTTGGCCCCCAACATCACCGGCCACGCTTCGGACAATCAGGTCGAAGCCCTTGACCCGTATGTCGTTGACTTCCTGCTGGGTGCGTTGTTGAGCCTCGGGTTGGTGGGCTCGGCACGAATCCAGGGCGATGTGTAACCCGGTGGGGTATTTGTTGGGATGGGTGGGGTTGAGGTGCTTGGTAGCTTGGATAAATCGCTGGGTGGGGAGGGGTTGGGGTGGACGAGGGGTTGGTGGTGAGTTCGTTGCGTGGGGGCGCTGCGGCGGTGTTGGAGAGGGAGGGAGCGCTGGGGGCGGTTCGGAAGTGCGTGGTTGAGGCTGGGCGGGGGGATGGGCGGCTGGTGTTGCTCGCAGGGGAAGCGGGGGTGGGGAAGTCGACGTTGGTGGGGGTGTTGCGGGGGGAGCTGGGGGGAGTTCGGTGGTCTTGGAGTGCTTGTGATGGGTTGTTCGTGCCGCGACCGCTGGGGCCGTTGTTTGATTTGGCTGATCAACTCGGGGGGGATTTGTGGCGGCGTTGCGTGGCGGGGGGTGATCGTGAGGAATTGTTTCGAGCGTTGGTGCGGGAGGTGGCCGCGCCCGGGGTGGTGGATGTGGTGGTGGTTGAGGACATTCACTGGGCTGATGAAGCGACGTTGGACCTGTTGCGGTTTTTGAGTCGGCGGTTGCGGGACGCGGCGGTGGTGGTGATCGCCACCTATCGCGACGATGAAGGGGTGAGTGGGGCGTTGCGGGTTGCGCTTGGCGACCTGGCCGCGCAGCCGTCGACCCGGCGGGTTCGGTTGGCGCCGTTGTCGCTTGAATCGGTGCGGGTGTTGGTGGAGGGCAGCGGGTTCAGCGCGGACCGGGCGTTCGAGCTGACCGGCGGAAATCCCTTCTACGTGGCCGAAATGCTCCACGCCGGGGTGACCGAGGTGCCGGTGTCGGCGCGGGATGTGGTTCTCGCGCGGGCGGCGCGCCTGGGTGGGGCGGCTCGGGGATACCTGGACGTCGCCGCGATGATCGGCGCCAAAGTTGAGGTGTCGTTGTTGGCGGAGGTGTGTCCGGATCTGGTGGCGTTGGACGAATTGCCCGCGTCTGGTCTGCTGGTTGTGGATGGTCGGTGGTTCCGATTTCGGCACGAGATCGCGCGGCTTGCGGTCGCTCAAGCCATTCCCGCGCACCGTGCTCACTCGATTCACCAGAGGTTGTTGACCGCACTGTGTGCGCGCGGCTGCGCTGATGAGGCCCGGATGGCTTTTCACGCCGAGGAATGCGGGGATGGGGAGGCTGTGCTGCGCTACGCCCCGGCGGCCGCGAGGCGCGCCGCACGGCTCGGGTCACACCATGAGGCGGCTGCACAGTTCGAGCGCGCGCTGCGGTTCGCCGATCGGGCTGGTTTGGTTGTGCGCGCGGAGTTGTACGAAGGGTTGGCGGACGAATCGGCGTTGTTGGGGCGGTTGCCGGTGGCCGAAGAAGCCGCGGAAAAAGCATTGGCTTCATGGCGTGAGGCGGGCGATCGGTTACGCGAGGGGGCGGCGTTGGCGCGGCTGTCCCGTATCAGGTGGGCCTTGTGTCGCGGTCGGGACGCGGTCGTGGCGGCGCGGGCGAGCGTGTCCGTCCTGGAGCGGGTTGGATCCAGCGTCGAACTCGCTGAAGCGTATGCGACGCTGGCGAATCAGCGGATGTTGCACGCCGACTACGACACCGCGACCGCCTTGGCCAGGCGGGCGCAGAAACTGGCCGCACAGTTCGGCGTCACCGATGTGCTCAGCGACGCGTTGAACACGGAAGCCGCAAGCCGCTCGTGCCAGGGTCTGGAATGGACAGCGCTGATGCGCCGAGCGCTGGACATCGCGTTGGCCGGTCGACACCAGCAACAAGCCGCGCGGGCGCACGTCAACCTGTCCGTGATCGCGGTCGAGCGGTGGCAATTCGTTGAGGCGGAACAATATCTCGCCGAGGGGATTGAGTACTGCGACGACCATGGTCTCGCCACCTACGCCATCCGCCTGCGTGGTGAGTTGGCGAACCTGTACGAACGCACTGGGCGGTGGGGGGAGGCGTTGGCCGTGACCAACGAGCTTTTCCGCGGTGTCGACCAATCGCCGGTCAATCGGTTGTGTGGATTGGTGAGGCTGGGGGTGATCCGCGCCCGGCGTGGCGAACCGGGTGTCTGGGAATGCCTGGACGAGGCGTCCGCGATCGCGGATGGCCAGGATGAGCCGCCGTTCCGGGTATTCACGCGACTGGCCCGTGCCGAGGCGCACTGGCTCGCGGGCGATGGCCTGGCGGCTCGTCGGGAGGCGGAGTCGGCCGAGCAGACGGCGGGAACCCGCGTCGACTGGCACCGTGGGGCCGTCGCGGTGTGGCTGCGTCGGACCGGCTCCGAACGATCGACCTGTGGCGATGTTGCCGAACCCCACCGCGATCTGCTCAACGGGGACACAAATCGGGCGGTGGACGCCTGGAACCGCCTTGGCTGCCCGTATGAGGCGGGCATGGCCCTGTTGGACTCCGACCAAGACGCATTCCTCCGTCAGGCGTTCACCATCTTCACCGAACTTGGCGCTTCGGCCGCGGTCATGTTGACGCGTCGCGCATTGCGCAGGTTGGGCGCGCGGGCCATTCCCGCCGGACCGAGAACGGCCACACGGGCTCATCCACTCGGGCTGACCCGCCGTGAGCACGAGGTGCTCGGCTTGCTCGCGGAAGGGCACACGAATGCCCAGATCGGCGGCCATCTGTGCATTTCGGCCAAAACCGTCGACCACCACGTTTCGGCCATCCTGGCGAAACTCGGCGTCCCGGACCGGGCGTCCGCAGGCCGGGTGGCCCGACGTGCCCTGGCCTGAGCGAAGATGGGGAACCGAACACGAAACATGGGGAACCGCTCCCGATACGCGCGGCACGCCCGCTGCGTAGCGTCGTCACCCGGACCGCAACGGGAAACCGACCGGTCATCGTTGGGAAATCCGGAGTGAAAGGGGAGTTCAACCGTGGAATTCCGCAGGAAGATCACCGGGGTGTTGCTGGGGGCGGCGGCGTTGACCACCGCCATCGCCGGATCGGGGGTGGCGGTCGCCCAGGCGGCGCCGAGCCCGACCAGCCAGGTCACGCCGTTCGCCACCGTCTTCAACCCCATCGTCAACTTCGGCGACCGCACCAAGTGCATGTCGGCACCGACCCCGGCCGTGAACACCGCGGTCATCGAGGCGAGGTGCGACGGCAGCGACGCGCAGAGCTGGGAGGTGAAGTCGTTCGGGACCAACATCTGGCAGTTCCTCAACAAGAACGGCACCGGCTTCTGCCTGTTCGCGTTCTCGCCGCCGCCGCGCAACGGTGCCCCGATGGGCTTGAACAACTGCCGGACGGTCAGCAATGAGGAGTTCAACACGCACACCTCGTCGACCGGTTTCGTGAGCCTGGAGTCCAGGACCGGTTTCACCAACACCGGCTTCTGCGTCGACGTGCCCGGAGGGGCGACGGCGCCGTACGGCGAGCAACTGGAACTCTTCCAGTGCAACGGGAGCCAGTCGCAGTCCTGGCACGTCGTTTTCCCGTGATCGACCCGGTGCCCGCGGCACACCGCCGCGGGCACCACCACTGTCAGAATGCGTCGAACACCTGCTCCGCGCGGTCGCGGATTTGGTACATGTTCCAAGCGGCGTCCGCCACATGGTCCGGGTTGAGGGTGTGCCCGGCAATCGTGCCGTATTTGGCGGGGTCGGCGGTAATCATGGCGTGGATGTCGCCGCGTTCGATGAGACCGCCGATCGTCAGCGCTCCGGCGTAAATTCCGCGGTCGGTCAGCGCGGCGTTGAGGGTCAGGGCGTAGTTGCGCAAGGCGGCGGTGGGGAGCACGAGTTGGCCGAGCGCGGGCATCGGGCGGACAGCGGAAAGACCGCCTGCGAAGATCAGCCCGCCCGTCCCGCGGGCCAGCATGCCCGGCAGCACGGTGTGCACGACCTGCACCGCGGGCCACACCCAGTCGAACGCCGATCGCGCGATGGGGACGTCGACCTCGGTGATCGGCACGATGGGTTGGACCGGGGTGGGGCCGTAGTAGGCGACCTCGATGTCCCCGATCTCCGCCAGCACGTCCGCCAACCGCTCCGCGTCGGTGACGTCCGCAGTGTGCGCAGTCGCTTCGACGCCGTTTTTCGCCAGGTCAGCCAGGTATCCGCCGTGTCGCGCACCGCCGCGCGACACGAGCGCGACCCGGAACCCTTCCCGCCCGAACCGCCGCGCCAGGGACATCCCCAGGCCCGGTCCCACTCCGATGATCGCGGCAACCCGCTTATCTTGAGGCACCCCTCAACATTACCCCGTACCCGAGGCACCCCTCAAGTACGATGTGCGCCATGACCAGACCGCTGCGCCGCGACGCGGCCCGCAACCGCGACCACCTGCTGCGCGCGGCCGCGGCCGTCTTCACCGAACAGGGCCTGGCCGGGTCCCTGGAGGAGGTCGCGCGCCGTGCGGGCGTCAGCATCGGCACGCTGTACAACCACTTCCCCACCCGCGACACCCTCATCGACGCCCTGCTGCCCCCGCGCCTGGCCGCCGTCGACGGGTTCGCCGCCGAGGCCGCGGCCGAGCCCGACCCGTGGCTGGCTTTCACCGGATTCGCCACGAACCTGTTGTCCCAGCTCACCAAGGACCGCGCCCTGCTTGAGGCGTTCACCGGCGACCACCCGGCGGCCGCCGCCCTCGCCGACGCGTGCCGCCACGGGATGTCCCACCTGTCCACCGTCCTCACCCGCGCCCGCCAGGCAGGCGCCATCCGCCCCGACGCCACCGACCAGGACGTCGTCAACCTGCTCTGGGCCCTCTCCCTCCTCGGCGAAACCACGGGCGAAGGCGCCTGGCGCCAACCCCTGCACTTCGCCCTCGACGGTTTCGTCAACCGCCGTTGACCCTCACGTCGCGGTAGGACGGATAGTCGGTGGGCGGCCGATGCAGAGGGCGCACGGCTCTGGAGCCGAGTAGTCGGACTAGCCCTGGTGATCACCATCATGATCGTCGTAGTCGTGATGGTCATCGTGATCGTTGTGATGGTCGTCGTGGTCATCGTGGTCGTGATCGTCGTAGTCGTGGTCTTCGGTGGTGGGGTGGTCGTCGGGGTGGTGGTGTGGGGTGGATGTGTTGGGGTGGTTGGGTTTGTCGGAGAGGTGCGACTCGGGGTGGGTGGGTTCGGCCCAGTCGTGGTTTGGGTCGTCGTGGTGGTGGGGGTCGGGGAGGTGGGCACCGCCGAGGGTTAGGGCGGCTTCGGCGGCGAGTTTGTCCCGTTTGTGTTTGTGGTGCACCAGGAGCAGGGCGCCCATTCCGGCTACGGTTGCCGGTGTCGCGGTGCCGTGCCAGTCGGCGGGGGCGGCGTGTGGGTCGAGGGCGGGGCCGGAGATGGGGGTGTGGACCCAGCACAGTGGATCGCCGTAGCGGGGGTTCAGGGTGAGTTTGACGAAATCGGTGGCCGCGATTCCGGGGTAGTCGTCGAGGAAGACGTCGCGGTACAGGTTGTCCGGGACGGCCAGGCCGAGGTCGCTGCTTGTCGCGTTCTTGACGTATGCCTTGAAATCGGGCGAATCCACCATGTCGGTGACCGTGACAATCGCGCGGCTGACGTGCCCCAGTGGTCCGCTTGAGTGCAGGCCCTGATTCACCGCGACCCGGATCCGCATTCGGCCGAATGGACCTGGTGCCTCGTTGTTCCGGTGGAGCGCGTGCCGCAGTCCCAGCACCAGCGCGGGCAGCACCTTGGCCTCCGGTAGCCCTTCCGGCAGTACGAACAGCGCGCCGTCGCCCAGATTCTGGCGCCGCAGCACGGTGGCCCGCCGGACTCGGGCTCGGTCGAACGCGTATTGCATGACGGCCAACAACCGCCGTTGCGCGTCGAGGTGATCGGAATACCGTACGCGTTTGGTGTACCCCTCGATGTCGACGACCATCATGAGACGGCGTCTTCGATCCACGAAACCACCCATTTCGCCATGATGGCACGGGGTTGCTCGACCGCCAACGCCCCGCGAATGCCATCCGGCGTTTACTCGATCGTGACCGGTGTGGCGTTAACGCGGCCGGGTCCGTTCGCGATCTTGTAGCCGCTGGTGGCCGGATCGGAGATGCGCGGTGAGGGTGCCCGACGACGGCGTTCTGTCGCTGTCCGATGTGTTCGACGCGTGCGTGGATTGCCTAGACCCACGCGACGACCAGCTCACTGCGCTGCGCCGGTTGCTCCAGTCGGTGTCCACCCGGTTACGGGAACCGCTGCGGCTCGCGGTGGCGGGCCAGATCAAACGGGGCAAGTCCACCTTGGTCAACGCCTTGATCGGCGAGCGAGTGGTCCTCACCGGCGGCCTGGAGTTGACCTTCACCGTCAACGAACTCCGCTACGCGGCGGAACCCGTGGCACGCATCCACTACAAGGACGGCAGGCCGTCGCACAGCGTCCCACCCGCCGACCTCGCCGCGTGGACGGCGCGGGACGACAGCCGCGTCGACCTCCTGTCCCAGGTGCGCCTGGTGGAACTGGGGCTGCCCATACCGCTGCTCAACGACTTCCACCTCCTGGACACGCCCGGTCTCGGCAGCAGGCACGGCACCGACTCGGCGAACACCATGGACCTGTTGGGGATCGACGATCCACGCGAACGTCAGGTCGTGGCGGACGCCCTCGCCGCGGTCGGGCGATCGGCCGTCGACGTGCACGAGGACAGCAGTTCCGCGGTCGAGCGCGCTGACGCGGTGTTGTACGTGTTCAGCCGAGCGGTGAATACACACGACCAGAGCATCGTGACGGGCTTCCTCGACGGTGTGCTGTCGCCGTTCAAGACCTTCGGCGTGGTCAGCCAGTGCGACCGGTTCTGGGCCAGGGAGGTCCGAAAGGACTATCTGGAACACGACCCGATGGCCGACGGGCGCGCGTTGAGCGCCGAGTTCCTGCGGGACCCGCGACTGCGCCCACTGTTCTACACCATCATCCCGGTCGCGGCGCAGCTCGCCGTGGGCAGCGTCTGCCTGACCGAACAACACTTCACCTGGCTGGCCGACATGGCCCGGCGCGACTTGGCGGAGGTCGTGGACGCGATCGTGTGGGGTCTGCCGTTCGACGAGAGCGTGGTCGGTCTCCCGAATGACCACTGCCGGGAACTCGTCGCGCTCCTCGGCCAGTGGGGACTGGCCTTGGCCGTCCGGTACCTGCGGGACGGGGAATCCCCGAACCAGGTGCGGTCCCGGCTGCTCGGCCACAGCGGGGTCCCGGAACTGCGCGAGATCGTGATCCGCCATTTCGGCGCCCGGTCCGCCGTGTTGAAACTGCACCAGGGCATCAACGAAGTCGAGCGCGAAATCGCCCGGTTGCGCGCCAACCCGGCGCACGGGGCCGCCGAGGTGAACGAGGTGGCGGCCCAGGTTCGCGGTCTACGCCGATCCGTGCCGGGTCTGCTCGAACTGGAACTCCTGGCGCCCCATTACAACGGCGAATTGGACCTGGGTGAGCGGGACGCGGCGGAATTGCTGCGGTTGACCGGCGAGAACGGCCGATCGCTCGCGGCCCGGGTCGGCGTCCCGGCGGACGCCGCTCCCAGGGCCATCGAGGAAGCGGCGCGCGCCAAGGCAATCCGATGGGCTGTGCACGAGCAAGACCCGCTGCTCGACCGCACCACGGTCGAGGTGGCGAGCGGCATGCGCAAGCTCTACGAACGCATCCGGTACCGAGCGGGCAGCGCCGCGCGCTTGGTGGAGTCCATAGACGACTTGTCGATGGAAAGGCGGCTCGGATGAGCGAGTCCAGAACACCCCGATTGCTTCGCATCCTCTTTCCGTCCGTATACCGCGAATTGCTCGAACTGCGCTCTGCTGAGCAAGTCGCGCCCGAACCAGCGGGCGAAAAGACACCGATCGCGGAGCAACCCGAACCCTCCCCTCCCCAGGTCGAACAATCAAATCCGCCCGACGCCGTGCCGGAATTGATCGAGCTCGCCGACCACCTCACCCACCTGGCCGCCGATCCCGACTCGATCACCGCCGACACGGTCCGGTTCCTCGCCGAGCGGGTGACCGAGGTACTGGAACTGTGCGAGGCGGAGGCGTTCGACGACGACGGCGCAGTGGACCTCGCCCGGCACATGGTCGTGGGCACCCGGCCCTCCCCCGGCCCAGGACGGACCGACGCGATCGCGGCGACCGTGCGGGTCGGCTACACCTGGCGCGGGCTGCTCGTCCGGCCCCAGGAAGTCATCGCCTACGCGGACACCGCCGACGACCAGGGAGCGTGACCTGTGCCGAGCCCCAACCACCAGGACGCCCGCCGCGACCTCGACCAGTTGCGCGCCGACACGCTGGACTGCTTCGACCGGCTGCTGGCCGACTTCACCAATGAGCTGTCCGCGACGCTGCTCGCCAGTGCTCGCGCGGCGCGGGACCGGCTCACCGCGGGCCAGTACCGGGTGATCGTCTGCGGGGAGTTCCGCCGCGGCAAGTCCAGCCTGCTCAACGCGCTTGTCCAGCGCCCCAGGCTTTTCCCGGTCGAACTCAACATCACCACCGCCGCCGTGATGACGTTGAGCTGGTCCGCGACCGAACGGGTCACCGTCCACTTGGTAGACGAGTCCCAGCCCAGCGGGACCCGGCGGGTCGAGGCCAAGTCGGTCGGCGAGATCAGGGACTACGTCACAGAACAGGGCAATCCGGGCAACGGCAAGGAGGTCGTGCTGGTCGAGGTGGGGATGCCGATCGAGGAGTTGCGCGGTGGACTGGTCCTCGTCGACACACCTGGTATCGGGAGCGTCAACGCCGCGCACACCGCCGCCACCAACGCGCACCTCGACCTCGCCGACGCGCTGGTGTTCGTGGCGTCCGCGACCGAACCGCTCAGCGAGTACGAGCTGAGGTTCTTCGCCCGTGCGGCGGCGCGCTGCCGGACCGTCGCGGTGGCGGTGACCAAATCGGACCAAGCGATCGACATCGACGCGATGGTCGCCGAGGTGCGAGCCCGGATCACCAAGGCGACCGGGGTGGCCGCGGCGTCGCTGTTCGTGCAGCCGGTCTCGGCGCTGCGGCTGGAGATGGCCGTCGCCCGCGGTGACGACAAGCGGCGCGCGGAGTCCGGATTCCCCGCGCTGGGCGATTACCTGTGGCACAACCTGTCCATCACCTGCGGGGTGGAGCAGGGGATCGCCGCACTCGACGTGATGGAGGACATGGTGCGGGTGGCCCGGCTGCGGCACGCCACCGCGTACGACGCGGTCCACCACAGCGACCCGCTCGCCGAACTCAAGCGCCAGATCAACAAGGTGAAGGCGGACATCGCCGCGGCGAAGAACACCGAGACGGCCCGGCGCGCGCTCAAGGACGCGATCACCCAGGCGGACCGGGACGTGCAGAAGGCACTGGCCGACGAGTTCGAGCGGATCAGCGGGGACTTCAACAACGGCCTGAACGCCACCGCGTTCGACCCGGATGGTCTGGTGCAGAAGGTTTCCACAGCCGCCGTCGCGGTCACAGAGCAGTCCACGAAGGACCTGACGACCGCGCTCGACAAGATCGCCGACAAACACCTGCGCACTCCGCAGACTACCGGGAAGCCGGGCGAAACAATCCAACTGGGACAGATTGATCTCCCCGACCAGGTCTACGCCACCGAGGTCTCCAACTTCACCCGGTTCCGCACCAGGCTGGCGGGCGCAAACGCTTACGGCGCGGCGGGAGCTGTCGCGGGCGGCGTCGTCGGTTCCGTGGTCCCGATCATCGGTACCGCGGTCGGCGCGGCGTTCGGCGCGCTGGTCGGCCAGGTGACCGGCCTGTTCCTCGGTCACCAGGAAGGCATCGAGCGCAACGCCGAGAAGTTGCGCCGCCAGCAGATGGCCCGGATCGGCGAACACGTCAACAAGCGGATCGACTCCGCTCGTAGACGCGCCGAGCAGGGGTTGCGCTACCAGGCTCAGGACGCCAAAGACTCCCTGTTGCGGGCCTTCGACGACCAGGCCAAGGCCCACCAGGAGACCTTGGCCAAGACCGAGCAGAAGCTGCGCGACACGCTCAACGCGGCTGCTGACCGGCTCGCGGAGGAACGGGCCAGAACGGCCGCCGCGCTGGAGGCGTTCGCCGTGCGGCACGAGGAGGTCGACCGGCTGCGCACCCGCGCCGAGGCCCTGTCCGGAAACCGGCCATGACACTCGTCTACGGCATCGACTTCGGCACCTCGCAGTCCGCGCTGATGATCAGTACGGGTGGGACACCGGTGGTGGTCCGCGATCCCATCGCACCCGGCGAGTCTTCCGTCCCGACCTCGGTGTGCCTCGACGCGACGGGACGGGTGCTGGTCGGCGCGGCGGCCGAACGCGCCCGGCTACTGCGGCCGGACCTGTACACGTCCGGCTTCAAACGCGACTTCGGCGGGCCGACACCAACCTACCTCGGCGACACTCCACTGTGGTCACACGAGCTGGCCGCCGCTGTCCTGGGGTTTCTGCGGGACCTCGCCCGCTCCACAGCGCCCGGAGAGCCGGACGGCGTCGTGCTCACCGTGCCCGCCGCGTGGGAGGTGGACGAGCAGCGCCTGGTGGTGAAGGCCGCTGAACTGGCCGGGTTCGACCTCGACCGGCTCTGGCTGGTTCCGGAGCCGGTCGCGGCGGCCACCGACTTCCTGGACACCGAACGGCTACCGCTCACCGCGCTGGTCTACGACCTCGGCGGTGGGACGTTCGACTGCGCGCTGGCGAGAACGGACGGCAACGGGTCGTTCAGCACCGCAGGCATCCCCGGTTACCTGCCCAAACTGGGCGGCCGCGACTTCGACCGGGAAATCCTCGAACGCATTCGCGCTGAATTCCCGGAACAATCGAAGCCGCTGTACACGGCGACGGCGAACGACGACATCACACTGCTCGGTCGCAGGCTGTCGTTGCGCGAGCAGGCCGAGAAGCTGAAGATCCGGCTGTCCCGGGTCAAGTCCCGCACCGAGACGCTGACCCCGCTCGGCCCGAATGTCCAGTTCACGCTGACCCGCGCAGAATTGGCGGGCATGCTCAAGCCGCTGCTGGAAGACACATTCACCACATGCACCGCAACGCTCGAACGCGCGGAGCTGACGTGGAACCAGATCGACCGAGTGGTCGCGGTCGGTGGGTCAAGCAGATTGCCGTTCGTCGGTGAACTTCTCGGCCAGTACACGGGGTTGCCAGTCGTCCGCGGCGACTCACCCGAACTCGCCGTGGTGCGCGGCGCCACCCTGCTCGCCCAGCGCAAGACGGCGGCACGGGAGAAACCTTGGACTGCCAACACAATCCGAGCACCACGCATGCGGCGGATGTCGCGTGCTCCACTTGGTACACCCGGCGCTTTCGCGGTCGCGTTGAACCGGAACGGCACCCGGCTCGCGGTCGGTGGCCGCGGGTTCGTGCGGATGTACGCCTGCGACCCGTGGCAGTTCCTGTGGGAACGCACCCCCAGCCGGTGGTCGCCGTACATCACGAACCTCGCCTTCAGCACCGACGGCACCCGGCTGGTCGCCTCCGGTTACGACTGGACCGTCCGCGTGTACCGGGTGGTGGACGGCCTGCACATGCGCCAACTGCGGTACGACGACTGGGTGTTCAACGCGACCCTGGGCGACACCGGGATGGCGATGGCCACCGTCACCGCCGACGGTGTGGCCCGCGTGTACGACGGCACCACGGAACGCCTGTCCGTCCAGTTGACCGGCCCGGCCCCGGTGTCGCTCGCGGGCGACCTGCTCGCTGTGGGCGGCCCCGACGCCGCGCAGGTGTGGCGGGTGTCAACCGGCACCAAGATCGCCGAACTCAGCCACGGCAGCCCGGTCGTCGCCGTCGCGCTCAACGCCACCTTCCTGGCGACCGGCAGCACCGACGGCACCGCCGCCGTCTGGAATGTCCATACTGGACAACGGCAGCAAACCCTCCGCCACGACGGCCCGGTCCGCGCCGTCACCCTCACCTACGGCGCTGCTTTCCTGGGCACCGCAAGCGACGACTTCACCGCCCGCGCCTGGCGCGTCACCGACGGCACCGAACTCACCCGCACCACCCACGGCACCTGGTCCCGCGCTGTCGCATTCACTGGACCAGACCACCTCATCAGCGCCTGCCACGACGGAACCGTGCGCACCGCCCCCATCAGCGCCACCGTGTCGGGGATTCGGACACAGTGGACGGAAACCGGTTCGCACCTGGCGACCCCGCGGGATCCGGCCACAAGAGACCACTAGGGCTAGCCCTACCGTCGAGTTGGGTGTTGACACCAGTGTCGCGCGGGGCGGGAACCGGCAGAGTTCACCGCAACAGAGCAGCAGACAAGAGCTGGGAGACACCCTGATGTCCGGTCACAACCAGACCACCCGCCGTCGTCGGATCACCTCGCCCCGGGTGGTGGCGGGAGTGCTGAGCGGCACCGTCGCGGCCTGCCTGGTCACCGCCGGACCCGCGTCGGCGCAGCACGGGGACCACGGACTTGCCGACCTGGTCCAGCAAGACGTGGCGGCCGGTGTGCCCGCGGCGTTCGTGCGGGTCGACGACGGACGTGGCCGCGCGGTCGAGATCGCCCGGCAGGCGGGGTGGACGCGGCGGGACCACGAGCTGTCGGTGCAGGACCGGGTCCGGATGGGGTCGAACACCAAGACGGTGGTGGCGACGCTCGTCCTGCAGCAGGTGGCGGAGGGCAAGCTGGCGCTGACCGACCCGGTGTCGAAGTGGCTGCCGGGGGCCGTGCCGGGCGGCGACAACATCACGCTGCGGATGCTGCTGAACCACACCAGCGGACTGGCCGACTACCTGAACAACCCGGCGGTGCTGCCCGCCGTACTCGGGCAGGACCCCAAGCAGTGGACGCCGCAGGAGCTGGTGGCCGCAGGCGTCGCACTGGGTCCGTTGTTCACCCCCGGCGCACATTTCTCGTACAGCAACACCAATTACATCGCGCTTGGCCTGGTATTGGAAAAGGCGACGGGCCGAAGCCTGGCAGACCTCATCCAAGACCGCATCGCACGCCCACTGCGATTGACGAACACATATCTGACCACAGCAAACAAAAAGGGCGGCATGGCGCACGGATACGAGCCGGACGCGGCCCACCTCGCCCCCCTGCTGCCGCCAGGAGTCCCAGCAGGCACCGGTTTCGCGGGCCCCGAGCACAACGAACACGTCGACACAACCTGGGTCAACAACAGCACCGAATGGGCCGCAGGCGGCATCGTGTCCACCGCCGAGGAATGGGCCCGTTTCCAGAGCGCACTGCTGAGCGGCAAACTCCTGCCGCCCGCCCAACTCGCCGAAATGCGCACCACCGTCGAAGAAACGCCCGGCTCCCCGAACCGCTACGGACTGGGCCTGGAACAGGTCACCACCCCGTGCGGCACCGTGTGGGGCCACACCGGCAGCGTCCCCGGCTACTCCACCCAGGCCTACACCGACCCCACCGGCCGCCGCACCGTCACCATCTTCGCCTCCACCGTCTTCGGCCTCGCCAACCCCAAGGCGCAGGCCGCCACCCAGTCCCTTGTGGACACCGCAGTCTGCACGATGCTGAACAAGCCGACGCCCACGGAGTAAGCGACGCCGGCACGACCCGTCATGTTGTTCGCCTGACCTTGCCGGTCCGCACCAGCACTCGCAGCCTCCGTCAACCCCTGACGGAGGCTGCGGACTCAACTCCACAGACCCTCGACGCCACCAGCCCCGTCTCACCCCCCGCGACCAAGGCCAACACCCCACAACCTCTTGACACTGCCCCCGACACGGGTCCAGGCGGCCCCCACCCATCCCGGGGGGCGTCCCTGGTCCAGTCTACCGGCACCACCCGACGGGGCATAGGAGCCTGGTGGAGTTGTGGATGGCTACGTCGGGTGTGGACAACTTGGCGACGAGGTTGGGGTGACCTGGGGACATGCAGGGTCCGAAGGGTGGTTTTCTGGAGTCGGCGGATGACCGGAGTGCGCTCGACGACCTTGCGGTGTCGGCCCAGGCGTTCGGGAGTGTCGACGTCATGGCGGTCGATCGGCCCGCTCGCGTGGTTCGCGCACGTTATCGGGCCTGGTTGGCGGTCCGCTGGGCCGCACGGACGACGGGACGCGATGTCCGCTGGGGCTGGCCGCTGACACTGCAGCGCTAGCGTAGGCCCGGTTACGAGCCCCTTTTGCCGCCCGAATCGCGGCATCGACCAGCATCGTTCGGGGGCAGCCGGCAGAACCCCGGGTCCAGAAGTTGACCTCGGCCCAGTCCGCGAACCGGCGATGGCGACCCCGAACGGGCACGGCGGCATCCGCCACAACCACCAGGACCGCAGCCCCCACCCGTCCCGGGGGGCGTCCCTGGTCCAGTCTACCGGCACCACCCGACGGGGCATAGGTGCCCGGCGGAGCAGGGGATGGCCGCGAGGGTTGTGGACAACTCGACGGCAGGTGGTGGTGGTCAGGTGACAGGGACCGAGAGGCCGACAGGAGGGCGCGGGCAAGGGGCCGCAAGGCTGACAGGGGCGCCGAGGCGGTCGAGGGGACCAGCGAGGCTGACGGGGGGCGGCGAGCCGGGCAGAGAGGCCGCAAGGCGGGCAGGCAGACCGCAAGGCGGGCAGAAACCGCGAGGCAGGCAGAAACCGCGAGGCAGGCGGGAACGGCGAGGCAGGCGGGAACGGCGAGGCAGGCAGACACCGCGGGGTGGGCAGACACCGCGGGGTGGGCGGGGAACGGCCAAGTCGGCGGGGAACGGTGAAGCGGACAGGGACACCGCGAAGTCGACGGGGAGACGGCGGGGCGGGCCGAGGGCGCACCGGGGCGTGGGGAACTCCCACGCCCCGGGGTGTTCCGCTACTTGCAGGGTGGGCGGTAGCCGTCGATTTGGAGTTGGCGGAAGTCGAGGGTGTTCGGGGTTTTGCCGACGAACACGAGGCCGCGGGCTTCGGCGAGGGCGGAGGGGAAGGTGTAGGACGGTTGGCCGAGTTCGGGCAGCCAGGTCCACTGGTCCGGGGCGAAGCTGAAGTAGTGCTGCTCCACCGCCCCGCCGGTCGAGGGGATCTTGGTGAGCCACTTGTCGCCGCCGCTCCAGTGGGAGGCGGGGCGGAGCTGGACGTAGAGGTCGTCGGTCGCGCTGTAGGTGAGCCAGAAGCCGCCGGAGGTGGAGAGGTTGGCCTGGGCCTCGAACTGGTTGCCCAGCCAGACCACCGCGACGTGCCATTCGGCGTTGACGAAGGTGATCTTGGCTTCGTAGCCGCGGCCCCTGCGCACCAGCATGGTGCCGTTGGCGGGGATGGTCGTGCCCTCACCGGAGGCGATCCACTGCTGGTAGCCGTCGATCGACGCGTTCGGACAGGTCCAACTGAACGGGGACGAACCGCCCACCGCGGCATCGGCCGCCACACCGGGGACGACTGAGGACAACGCCACCACACCCGCGGCCACAGCCAGCGTCTTGGTGACCAGAGCACGACGGAACCTCGAATCTGGGCGCATTCCCGGGAAGCTAGCAGACACGCCCACGAGACGATCTCGTTCACACGGTGGAACCGTTGCGGCGCAAGAAATCTCGATGGACTAGACCACCCGGCCGGAGCTGCGGGTTCGCGCCGTTGCCGGCGGCCCGCCCGACCTGGGAACCGCGCACAGCTCGGGTTATTCCCATTGCGACGGTGGCATGGCGACGGTGCGCACCGCACAGGCTACCGCAACGCCGACAGTCCACACGCGAGCGATCGACCCCTAGTACCCCCTGAAACGGACAGGGACAAGTCGCCATTCATTTCGTCACCAAAAGAGCACCCGCCGCCGAAAACCCCGACCCGCGAATGTGATCGTTGAATATTTCGACCGTCGACCTGTTCGCCGGGCGCGGATATCCGCCATTCGAGCAGGGGGTGACCTGGGGTTGTGACGGATGGAGCACCCCGTTCCTCCTTTTGTGAGAGATCCTTGCCTGACGCACTAACCTCTGGTTAAGTGCCTGGTGGGTACAGTCACAGGGGGGTCCGTTGCGGAGCACTGTCCACTGAAGCGACCGCCGTGCGACCACTCGCCGACGCGGGTGGGCCGGTTCTTATTCGACATCTGACGCAGTCCGTGTGTTTCGTCCATGTCCGCTGTCGGCATCGACAGCGGAGGATTCCGGCTGTCCGGGTGCGGGAAAGGGGAATGATGATCGACCGGAATGACGTCCTCGGCGTGGTCAACGAGTGCATGAACATGCAGTCGGACGTGGCGTTGGACTACGACACGCCGATCATGGTGGATTCGTTCGCGCTGGTGTGGTTGCGACACCTGTTGGAGGAGCGGCACGGGTTGGTGGTGGAGCCGGGGCGCGACGACGTCCTGGACTTCACCTCGGCGCGGGCCATCCACGAGTACCTGGCCAGGACCCACCCCGAGCAGGTCGCCGCGGCGGCGGAGAGCGGGCAGCGATGAGCGGCGCCGATGTGGTGGTCGCCGGGAACGGCGTGCTGGGATTGTCCCTCGGGCTGGTGCTGGCCCGGCAGGGGCTGCGGGTGACCGTGCTCGGCGAGCCGCACCGGCCGGGGGCGGCGTCGGTGGCGGCGGGCGCGATGCTCGGCGCGATCGGCGAGGTCACCGATGTCCTGCTGGGCAGCGCGCACGGCCGGTCGAAGCTGGAACTGGGCATCCGCGCCCTGGGCACCTGGGACGACTGGCTGGCCGGGCTCGCCGAGGACGCGGGCACCGACAACGACGTCCTGTCCGCCGACGGCACGGTCGTGCTGCTCAACGGGGTTGGCGTGGCCGCGATCGACGACGCGAACTTCGCCGCGATCCGCCGGGCCGCCGCCGAGTACGCGCAGCCGTGCCACGACGTCGACGTCACCGAGATCGAGTGGATCAACCCGGACAACGCGGGCAGGCCGTTCCGCGCGGTGCACCTGCCCGACGAGCACGCGGTCGACGCGCACCGGCTGCTCACCCGCCTGGAGCAGGCTTTCGTGGCCAGGGGCGGTGTTCTCGCCGGTGAGCAGGCCGCGAGCCTTGAGTACTCGAACGGCGCGGTCACCGGGGTCGTGCTGACCTCGGGCACCCGCATCGAGGCCGGTCAGGTCGTGCTCGCCGCGGGCACCCGCACCCAGGACGTCCTGGACACCGCGGGCGGCGCGGCGGGTCGGATTCCGCGGCTGGTGGCCGGTTTCGGCGTGTCCGCGCTGTTGGACACCGACGGTACTGACGGACCGCGGTCCGTATTGCGCACCCCGAACCGGGCGTTCGCCTGCGGTCTGCACCTGGTGCCGCGTTCGGGCGGTCAGGTCTACGTCGGCGCCACGAACATCATCTCCCCCACCGTGGTGGAGAAACCGGTGGTCCGCGACCTGCACTTCCTGCTGGACTGCGCGACCCGCCAACTGCACCGCGACCTGTGGACGTCGGGCATCCGCGCCGCGCAGGTGGGCAACCGTCCGGTGTCGCTGGACGGGTTCCCGCTGATCGGCCCGACCGAGCTGGACGGCCTGTGGCTGCTCACCGGCACCTACCGCGACGGCCTGCACCTGTCCCCGTTGCTGGCCCAGGAGTTGGCGGCGCGGATCACCGGCGGCGAGACCGGGGTGGACCTGTCCGGCTTCCACCCGGTGCGGCAGGCGATCCAGCCGTACCCGCGGCACGAGGTGATCGCGACGGCGGTGGCCCACCTGCTGGCGACCGGCTACGAGTATGACTGGCACCTGCCGGTCGACTGGCCGCGCACGATCGAGCACAGCCTGCGCATCGAGTTCGCCCGGTTCGCCGACGAGATCCACCCGGTCAAGGTGCCGCCTGCGGAGATCCTGGCGGCGGCCCGGTACTCGCCGATCCTGGTGAAGATGCTGCGCGAGCTGTACGCCGACTGAGGGAGGACCTGGGGCATGCTCAGCCCGTACCGCCGCATCTTCGCGACGCCGGGGGCGGTGGCGTTCACCGCCGCCGGGTTCGTCGCCCGGCTGCCGATGGCGATGTTCAGCGTGAGCACCGTGATCATGGTGGCCACCCGGTACCACTCGTTCGCCCTGGCGGGCGCGGTGTCGGCGGCCGGTCTCGTCGCGGTGGCGGCGGGTTCGCCGTTCATCGGCAGGCTGGTGGACCGGTTGGGGCAGGCCAGGGTGGCGTTGCCCGCGACGTTGATCTCGGCGGCGTCGTCGACGGTCACCATCATCTGCGCGCACAACACGGCCCCCGTGTGGACGATCTTCGTGACCTACGTGGTCTCCGCCGGGGTGCCGTTCGTGAGCGCGATGGCCCGCGCGCGGTGGGCGCACGTGCTCGCCGACGACCCGGACGGGCTGCACGTGGCGAACTCGTTCGAGCGCGTGGTGGACGAGGTGTGCCTGGTCGGCGGCCCGATCTTGGCGACCCTGCTGTCCACGCTGGTGTTCCCGGAGGCAGGCCTGCTGGCGGCGACGGTGCTGATGGTCGTGGGAACGGTGTTGTTCGCCGCCCAGAAGCGCACCGAGCCCCCGGTCGAGCGGCACGAGTCCGGCGCGAAGCCGAAGCCGCCGGTGCGGGTGCCGGGGGTCCAGGTGATCCTGGTGACGTTCCTGGCGATCGGGGTGATCCTCGGGTCGCTGGAGGTCGTGACCATCGGGTTCGCGGATTCGTTGGGGCACAAGAGTTCCGCCGGGTTCGCGCTCGCCCTGCTGGCCGCCGGTTCCGCGGTGTCCGGGGTCGTTTTCGGTCTGCTGCGGCCGAACCGGGGCGCCGCGGTCCGCTACCTCGCGGGGGTCGCGGTGCTGGGTCTGGCGATGGTGCCGCTGCTGCTGGTCGACAACCTGGTGCTGCTCGGCGCGTGGCTCGCGGTGACCGGGGTCGTAGTGTCGCCGACGATGGTGACCAGCATGACGCTGCTGCAGGAGGTCGTGCCCGCGAAGCAGATCAACGAGGGCGTCACACTGACCGAGTCCGCGCTGATCGTCGGCATCTCGATCGGCGCGGCGAGCGGTGGCTGGGTGGTGCAGCACGTGGGCGCGGCCGCCGGGTACCGGGTGCCGGTGGTCGCGGGCCTGGTCGCGTTCGCGGTGGCGCTGGTCGGTGCCCGGAAGTTGTTGTCCGCCCCGGCTTTGCAGAGCACGGGAGGTGCCCGGTGACCTGGATCGACGAACTGCTCGCGCGGGGCGCGGACGCCGACCCGTGGCTGGTCGCAGACCGCGCGGAGACCCGGGCTGATCTGCGCCGCAACGTCACTGCACAGCAAGAATCGTTGACAGGCATCGGAACGGGCTCGGTTGTCGCAGTGCGACTGCCACCCGGGCCTGCCGCGCTGCACACGTTGTTCGCGCTCTGGCGGCTCGACGCCCAGGTCGTGCTCGTCGACATCCGCCTCCCACAACCGGAGGTCGACCGCCTCTACGGCCTGCACCCGCCCACCCACGAGATCACCGACACCGGTCTGGACCACCTCGGCACGGGAGCCGACCCGGGCGACATCCGCCTGGTGCAGTTCAGTTCCGGCTCGACCGGCCGCCCCAAGGTCATCGGCCGCACCGCGGCCGACCTGCGCACCGAGATCGAGCGGTACGCGGTGCTCGACGGAATGCCGCGGCACGGCGAGCGGATCTTGCTGCTCAACTCGCTGATCCACACCATGGGCTTGGTCGGTGGTGTCCTGCACGGTCTGGCCAGCGGCACCGGGCTCATCCTGCCCATCGGGACGCGCGCGGCGGGTTGGGTCGAGCAGGCCGCCGAGCACCGGGTCGCCGCGATCCTCGGTGTGCCACTGCATTTCGAGCTGCTGTCCCGGACGTCCCCGCCGCCGCTGCCGGACCTCCGGCTGGCCGTGTCGGCCGGGGAAATGCTGCCGCCCGCGGTGAACTCGGCGTTCGAAGCCAGGTTCGGCGTGCCGGTCAACCCGGTCTACGGCACCACGGAAACCGGGATTCTCACCGCGGAGCTGACGAAACCGTGTCCGCCGCCGCGGGTTGGTCGTCCGGTGTCGAACACGACCGTCCGGGTGACCGACGGCGAGCTGTACGTCCGCCTGGACCGGTCGCCGTACCTGCGCGCGGACGGGGTCGACCGGTTCGACGACGGCTGGTTGCGCACCTTCGACCGCGCCGAACTCGACGACGACGGCACGACCATCAGCATCCTGGGCCGCGCCGACTCCGTGGTCACCGTGGCCGGCCTCAAGATCGACCTGATGGAGGTCGAGTCCGTCCTGCGCGCGCACCCGGGGGTGACCGAGGCCGTCGTCGTGCACAGCGGTTCGGCCGTCGAGGCGTACGTCGGCGCTCCGGAGGACGTCACCGCGGCGGAGTTGCTGCGGTGGTGCCGGGAGCGGCTCAGCGACTTCAAGGTGCCGAAGCGGTTCGCGGTCGACCGGGCGGTCCCGCGCAACCCCACCGGCAAGCTCATCCGCAGCCACGAGCTGCTGCACGCCCACCGCGGAAAGGGGGACCCGCATGCGAACGCTGCTGATCGACAATTATGACTCGTTCACCTACAACCTCGCGCACGACGTGGCCAGGGCAACCGGCCGTTGGCCGACCGTGGTCCGCAACGACGACCCGGACTGGCGCCCGGCCGAGCTGGACCGCTTCGACCACGTGATCGTCTCGCCCGGCCCGGGGACACCGGAGCGGGCCGCCGACTTCGGCATCTGCGCCGAGGTCATCGCCACCGCCGACCTGCCGCTGCTCGGGGTTTGCCTGGGGCACCAGGGAATCGCGCACGTCTTCGGCGCGAACGTGGTCCCGGCGCCGGTGCCGCGCCACGGTGAGGAGTCGGTGGTCCGACACGGCGGCGACGAGCTGTTCGCGCACGTGCCGGAGTCGTTCCGGGCCATCCGGTACCACTCGCTGGCGGTCACCGGCCTGCCCGCGGAACTGCTGCCGATCGCGTGGACCGACGACGGGGTGCTGATGGGGTTGCGGCACCGGGACCGCCCGTTCTGGGGCGTGCAGTTCCACCCGGAGTCCATCGGGACCCGCGACGGCCCGCAGATCATGCGCAACTTCCTGGGGGTCGCGCCGCGCCGGTCGCCGGTCTCGGTCAAGGGGCCGGACCGGCCGGACAGGGTCGTCGTCCGCAAGCTGAGTGTCCCGGTGACCGCGGAGCAGGTGTTCGAGCGCTGTTTCGCCGACTCCGAGCACGCGGTGTGGCTGGACAGCAGCTCCGCGGGTCTCGGCCCGGACCGGTTCTCGTTCCTGGTCGACGCCAGTGGGCCTGCCGCCCGGGTGGCCACCGCGGATGTCTCAACGGGAACGATCACGGTCAGCTCGGCCACCGGCACCCAGACAGTCCACAGTGGATTCTTCGATTGGCTCGACCGGGATTTGGCCGCACGCAACACAACCGTGCCGCCGCTCCCGTTCGACTTCGCCCTCGGCTGGGTCGGCTACCTCGGTTACGAGCTGAAGGCCGAGACCGGCGGCGACGCCGCGCACACCTCCCCGCACCCCGACGCCGCCATGATCTTCGCCGACCGGGCCGTCGCCGTCGACCACGAGACCGGTGACATCCACCTGATGGCCCTCGCCGAGGCGGGCGACCCGACCGCGGCCAACACCTGGCTCGACCAGACCGAGCGACGGCTCACCGAGCCCGTGACCCCCGCGCCGGACAGGTCCGAGCCGATCGGGCCACTCACACTGCGGCACGACCGTGGCCGCTACCTCGACCTCATCGACGACTGCCTCCGCCAGATCACCGCCGGTGAGAGCTACGAGATCTGCCTGACCAACATGATCACCGCCGACGGCCGCCTCGACCCGTGGCCCGCGTACCGGGCGCTGCGCGAGCGGAACCCGGTTCCGTTCGGCGCTTTCCTCCGGTTCGGCGACCTGTCCGTGCTCAGTTGCTCACCCGAGCGGTTCCTCCGCGTCGGCCGCGACCGCCGGGTGGAGAGCAAGCCGATCAAGGGCACCCGGCCGCGCGGCCGCACCCAGGACGAGGACGAGCGGCTGCGGCTGGACCTGCGGCACAGCAAGAAGGACCGGGCGGAGAACCTGATGATCGTCGACCTGGTCCGCAACGACCTCGGCCGGTCCGCGGTGCCGGGCACGGTGACCGTCGACCCGATCTTCGCCGTGGAGACCTTCAGCACGGTGCACCAACTGGTCAGCACGGTCAGCGCGGAACTGCGCCCGGACGTGTCCGCCGTGCGGTGCGTGCGGGCGGCGTTCCCCGGCGGGTCGATGACCGGGGCACCCAAGGTCCGCACGATGCAGATCGTCGACCGGCTGGAGCAGGGGGCGCGTGGGGTGTACTCGGGGGCCATCGGCTACTTCTCGCTGACCGGCGCGGCGGACCTGAGCATCGTGATCCGCACCGTGGTGGCCACGCCGGACCGGGTGGAGTTCGGGGTGGGCGGTGCGATCATCGCCCTGTCCGATCCCGCGGTCGAGTTCGAGGAGACGGCGGTCAAGGCGGCCGTGCTGCTCGGGTTGACCGGTCAGGAGTTCCCCGAGCGGGACCCGGCCACCGAGCCCGCCCGGAGCGCCCGATGAGCTACGACCGCGGCCTCCGGCTGCTCGCCTTCAACCAGGCCCGCCGACCGGACACGTTCACCCTGCTCGGCGACACGTGGGACCTGCTGCCCGGGGTCTTCTCCCCGGTCTACGACGCGTCGACCCGGTTCTTCACCACCCACCTGCCGTACCCGCCGGGCGGGACGATGCTGGAGATCGGCTGCGGCGCCGGGATCACCGCCGTCACCGCGGCCCGGGTGTGCGCGCGGGTCACCGCGACCGACATCAGCGCGGCCGCCGTCGACAACACGCGGCGCAACGCCGAGCGGCACGGGGTGGCCGACCGGCTCGACGCGCGGCTGGGCGACCTGTTCGACCCGGTCCCCGCCGACGTCCGCTTCGACCTCGTGTTCTGGAACTCGCCGTTCATCGAGTCCCCCGCGGACCACGCGCCCGGGTCCGACCTGGACCTGGCGATCTTCGACCCCGGGTACGCCGCGCACCGCCGGTTCCTCGACCAGGCCCGCCGGTACACCGCGCCTGCCGGTCGGGTGCTGCTCGGCTTCGGCTCGCTGGGCAACCGGGACCGCCTGGACGGGCTGGCCGCCGAGGCCGGGCTGACCGCGACCGGGTTCGCCACCAGTCCCCCCGATCAGGACGTCACCTACCAGTTGCTCGAGCTGACCCCTCGTCCCTGAGAAATGAGGCTTTGATGCGACCTCCCACCGTGCTGGTCACCGGCGGCCTGGGTTACCTGGGCTCGGTGCTGGCTCCGCTGCTGGCCGAACACGGCGCCAGCGTCATCGTCGTCGACGACGAGTCGATCACCCGGGAGCGCCAGGAGCGGCCCGGCATCACCTACATCACCGGGGACATCCGCGAGCCACGGGACTGGGCGTCCCAGTTGACCGGGATCGACGCGGTCGTGCACCTGGCCGCGATCGTCGGCGACCCGGCCTGCGACCTGGCCGGGGACCTGGCCCGGGACACGAACTACCTGGGCACGATCCGGCTGGCGGAGGCCAGCAAGCGGGCCGGGGTCGGGCAGTTCGTGTTCGCCTCCACCTGCAGCACCTACGGCGCGGCCGGGGACGCCCCGGTCGGGGTGGACTCGCCGGTCGAGCCGCGCTCGCTGTACGCGGAGACGAAGGTCTTCGCCGAGCACTACCTGCTCAGTCACGCGGGTGACGGCCCACGCCCGTCGATCCTGCGGTTCGCAACCCTGCACGGGTTGTCGCCGCGGATGCGGTTCGACCTCGCGGTGAACACGATGACCGCGCGGGCCGCTGCCGACGGCCGGTTCATGGTGCACGGCGGCGACCAGTGGCGGCCGTTCTTACACGTACGGGCCGCGGCGGACGCGGTGCGCGCGGTGCTCGGAGCCCAAGTGCCGTCGCTGGTCTACAACTGCGGTTCCAACGCGGAGAACTACCGGATCGCGACCCTGGGCGAGCTGATCCACGCCGAGGTCCCCGAGGCGGAGGTGGACGTGGTGGAAGCGGCCAGGGACCCGCGCAACTACCGGGTCGACTTCGACCCGATCGCGACCGACCTCGGTTTCGCGCCCCGGCTGCGGGTGGTCGACACGATCCGGGACATCGCCGCGGCGGTGCGGTCCGGCCGGTACGCCGACCACGCGACCGCCCGGTACAACAACTACCTGCTCATGGTCGAGCGGACCGCGCGCCAGCCGGTGGCCCGGTGAGGCCCGCGGTGCTGGGCGGCACCCCCGCGTTCGACGAACCGCTGCCGCTGATCCGGCCCGCCCTGCCCGATGACGCCGACCTGCCTGCCAGGATCGGCGCGGTCCTCGACTCCGGGATGATCACCAACGCGGTCGAGGTGCGCCGGTTCGAGCAGGTGACCGCCGAGTACCTGGGCGTGCCGAACGTGGTCGCGGTCAGCAACTGCACCACCGGGCTCATGCTGCTGCTGCGCTGTCTGGACGTGGGCGGACCGGTGGTGGTGCCGAGCTTCACGTTCATCGCCAGCGGGCACGCGGTGCGGTGGAACGGGTTGCCGGTGGTCTTCGCCGACAGCGACCCGCGCACCGCCACCATCGACCCTGCTTCGGTGCCGGACGGCGGTTTCTCGGCGATCCTGGCGACCCACACCTACGGCTCGCCGTGCGCGGTGGACGAATTGTCGGCGCGGGCAGAGCAGGCGGGGGCGGTGCTGCTGTTCGACGCGGCCCACGGGTTCGGCGCCCGCTACCCGGACGGGTCGATGGTGGGGTCGAAGGGGCTCGCCGAGGTGTTCAGCCTGAGCCCGACCAAGACGCTGACCACCGGCGAGGGCGGCCTGGTCACCACCGGCGACGACGAACTCGCCCGTCAGCTCCGGGTGGCCCGCGACTACGGCAACCCCGGCAACTACGACTCCGTGCTGCTCGGGCTCAACGGCCGGATGACCGAGATCGCCGCGCTGCTCGGGACCGCCGCGCTGCCGCGGTTCCCCGGGTGGCTGGAGCAGCGGCACCACCTCGTCGAGCGGTACGTGAAGTCGCTGGCGGGCGTGCCGGGGCTGTCCTTCCAGGAGATCCCGGCGGGCGCGGTCAGCTCGTACAAGGACTTCACCGTCCGGGTCGGCGCCGACTTCGGCCTGACCCGGGACGAACTGGCGGATTGTCTGCGCGCGGAACGGATCTCGACCCGGGCCTACTTCGACCCGCCGCTGCACCGGCAGACCGTGTACGCCGATGTGCCCGCCGGGCCCCTGCCGGGTACCGAGGAGCTGGCCCGGACCATGATCACCCTGCCGTTGTCCACCCGCCTGGCGGCCGCCGCGGTCGACCGGGTCTGCGACGCGATCACCCGCGTCCACGAGCACGGCACCGAGATCGCCCAGACCCTGCGGAGGACCGAATGAACGACTACCTGCGGCAACTGCGTGCGGCGGTCGGCACCGCGCCGCTCATCCTGACCGGCGCGAACGTCGTCGTCGTCGACGAGACCGGGCGGGTGCTGCTGATCGAGCGCGCCGACACGAACGACTGGGGCCTGCCCGGCGGGCTGATGGACCCGGGCGAGTCGCTGGAGGACTGCGCGCGGCGCGAGGTGTTCGAGGAGACCGGGGTCAAGGTCGACGAGCTGGAGCTGCTCGGCGTGTTCTCCGGTCCGGAGTTCTACTACAAGTGCCCCAACGGCGACGAGATCCACAACGTCACCGCGGGCTACATCGCCCGGGTGCCGGACGGGGTGGCGGTCAGCGCGGACCTCGAAGAGGCGTTCAGCGCCCGGTTCTTCGCGCTGGACGAGCTGCCCGCGGCGATCCTGCCGCCGGAGGTCCCGATCATCGAGCGGTACCGGGAGCAGGTCGGTGGGTGATCTTCGCGGGTTCATCGGGCACGCGCTGCGGGAGGCCACCCGCGGTGTCGCGGACCTGCCGCGGGGTGTGGTCGGGACGCACCCCGGCGACCGCAACCAGGTGGTCACCGCGGCTGATCTGCAGGTCGACGCCGCGCTGACCGGGCTGATCCGGGCCGAGTTCCCGGGTTCCGCGATCGTCAGCGAGGAAGCCGAGCCGGTCGAGGGCGACGGGCTGACCTGGATCGTCGACCCGATCGACGGGACCAGCAACTTCGCCGCGGGCAGCCCGCTGTACGGGTCGATGCTGGCAGCTGTGCGCGACGGCGTGGTGGTCGCGGGTGGGATCGTGCTGCCCGCGTTCGACGAGCTCTACACGGCCGCCGTCGGCGAAGGCGCCTTCCTCGGCGACGAGCGGCTGCGGTTGACGCCGGGTGAGTCCCTTGTGGACGAACTGGTCGCCTACGGTATCGATGTCGGCAGCCCGGAGAGCATCGCGCCGGATCTGGCCCTGTTCACCGGTTTGGCCGGTTCATGCCGGGGAATCCGTTCCAGCAACAGCGTTTTCGACGCCGTCATGGTGGCTCGCGGGGCCTACGGGGCATTGCTGCACCGGGGCATGCGCATCTGGGACATCGCGCCGATCGCCGTCCTGGTCACCGAGGCGGGCGGGGAGTGCACCAACTTGGACGGCACCCCGCTGCGGTTCGACTCCCCCACCAAGCGGCACAACGACGTCTACGCGGTGCGGTGCGCTCGACCGGGCCTGTCGGGGGCGCTTGACAGCATCGTTCGGGAGGCGCGGCGATGAGCGGACGATCGGTCGTGGTGACCGGCGGCAACCGGGGACTCGGGTTGGCCTGCGCGCGGGTCTTCGCGGCGGCCGGGGACAAGGTCGCGGTGACCCACCGGGGCAGCGGCGCCCCGGACGGGTTGTTCGGCGTCGTCTGCGACCTGCGCGATTCGGGTCAGACCGGGGAGGCGTTCGCCGAGGTCAAGCGGCAGCACGGCCCGGTCGAGGTGCTGGTGGCCAACGCGGGGGTGGCCGACGACGGGCTGCTGCTGGGGATGGGCCGCGAGCAGTTCATGTCGGTCGTGGAGATCAACCTGGGCAACGCGTACGAAGCGGTCCGGCGGGTGGCGCCGGACATGATCCGGGCCCGGGGCGGCCGGATCGTGCTGATGTCGTCGGTCGCGGCGTTCCGCGGGTTCGCCGGTCAGGCCAACTACGCGGCCAGCAAGGCCGGCCTGGTGGGGATGGCCCGGTCGCTGGCCAGGGAGTTCGCGCCGTGGGGCATCACGGTGAACGTGGTGGCACCGGGGCTGGTCGACGCGGGCATGACCGACACGTTGCCCGCGGCGACCGTCGAGCGGATCGTCGCCGAGGTGCCGCTGGGCCGAACGGCAACCGCCGAAGAGGTGGCCGACGCCGTGCTGTGGGTCGCCTCCCCGCGCGCCGGATACGTGACCGGCGCGGTGATCCCGGTAGACGGCGGCCTCGGGATGGGGCACTAGATGACCAACGATGTCGTGATCACCGGCTACGGCGTGCTGACCGCGTTCGGTTTCGGCGCGGACGCGGTCCGCACCGGCGTGTTCGGCGGCGGCAACCGGTTTCACCCCGTCGAACGGTTCAACCCGGCGCGGTACCGCACCGACCGCGCCGCCGTGTTCTCCGGCGACGGCATACCCGGGATGAAGGTAAGTCCACAAGAGACACCCGCACAGGCGCCAGTACTACGCGCCTGCGTGGTGGCCGCGTTGGAGATGGCGGGCCACAACGGCGCAGGAGCGCCACTGTTGCTCGGCAGCGCAGGCGATCGGCGCGCGGACCCGGGTTTCTGGCGAACACCGGGCGCCGAGCCACCCCTGGACAGCCTGCCCGGCCACCTGGCGCACCGGGTCGGCGCAGACCTGGGGCTGGACACCCCGCGACTGGCATTCGTCAACGCCTGCGTCGCATCAACCACGGCGATCATCACCGCCGCACAACTGATACGCGGCGGTCACACCCGGGCAGCGGTGTGCGCCGGGGTACACCTGGTCAGCGAGGACATCTTCGCCAAGTTCGACTCCGGCCAGGCAATGAGCACCGATGGCACCGTCCGCCCGTTCTCACTGGGCCGCACCGGCCTCCTCCACGGAGACGGCGCCGCCGCCCTGCTCCTCGAATCAGCCGCGTCCGCCGCCGACCGAGGCGCGACGGTGTTGGGACGCTTGACCGGCTGGGGAATGGCAGCCGACGCACACCACGTGGTCCAACCACACCCGGACGGCGCCGGACTCGCCACGGCGGCACGGGCCGCACTGCTGATGGCCGGGCGCGACCCCAACTCAGTCGGCTACGTGAACGCACACGGAACCGGCACCCCCCTCAACGACGCGGCAGAGACCCGAGGGTTACGGGAGGTGTTCGGCCCCGGAGTCCCGGTGAGTTCAACCAAGAGCACGACCGGACACCTGCTTGAGGCGACAGGAGCGGTCGAGGCCGTGATCACCTTGCTGGCACTGACCGACGGAGCACTACCGCCGACGATGGGCTACCTGGCCCCAGACCCGAAGTGCGAAGTGGACTGCGTCCCGAACGCGGCCCGGCAGGCGGACATCGAGGTGGCGGTATCACTGAACGCCGCCTTCGGCGGAGCCAATGCCGCACTGGTACTGGAGCGCGCATCATGACCGTCGGAGCAGCGCTGACCCCCTGGGGCGACGCGGCCGCGGGCCTGCCCGGTATGGCCCCGGTCGAGCTCGAACCGGTGCGCGGGTATGCCCGGTCCCGCTTCGGCCCGCTGGTGTTCGACATCGCCCGGCGCTGCCTGAGTGCCACTGTGGACGGTCCTCGGACGGGGATCGTGCTGGCGACCCTGTTCGGTGACACGGTCACCGCCGACGAGGCAACCAGGGGGTTGGCCAACGGTGGAACTCCCAACCCGGTGTTCTTCTTCCAGTCCGCCAACAGTTCCATCCTCGGCCACATCAGCCGCCGGTACGGGATCACCGGGCCGATGGTCTGCGTGTCCGGCATCGCGGATCTGGCGGTCGAAGCGCTGCGGTCGGCCCAACTGCTGCTGGACACCGACGCCGCCGACACGGTGTTGCTGATCGGCGCCGACCTGGCGCCCAACGCACGGGCTACCGCGATCGCCTCGACGCTGGGGCTTCCGGGCGTCCCCCACGGTGATGTCGCAGCGGGTTTGTTGCTACAGCGTGGATCCAGTGTGGTCGACGTGGCTCCTTTCGACACCGTCACCGGTCCGTTGGGCTGGCTCGAAGGTCTGGCCGCCGCCGTTGATGCCGTCGACGAAGAGCACGACGGCCTGCTCACCGACCGCCTGGGCATCAGGATCGTCGAGCGACGCCCGGACCGGGTCGTCGGCACCATGCCGGTCGCCGGGAACCGCCAGGACGCCGGATTCCTCGCGGGTGGCGCCACCGCCGCGTTCGCCGAGACCCTGGGGTCCGTCGCCGCCTGCCTGCTCGCCGACCAGATCCTCGGCCAGGAACTGTCCGTCACCCATCACCGGGTCGCCACCGGCGGCCGGGTGACCGGTGTGTGCGTGCCGCTGTTCACCGGGATCGACGTCGCCACCTTCGAGATCGCCGTCCTGGACCGCCCCGGCCGCCGGATCGCCACCGCCCGCCTGACGTGCCGCCTGCGCCGCACCGACCGAAGGAGCACGAAGTGACCAGTGTGCCCATCCCGGTGTCCACGGGCGAGGACGTCGAGGCCCCGCTCACCTGGGGCCAACGCAAGATCCAACGTGAACTGGTCGCCTACCCCGACGACCTCTACCTGGCATTCCTCCCGGTGACCATCCCCGCTCGCGACTCCACTGTAGACGGTGTGGTCTCCGCACTCTCGTTGGTCCTGACCGAATCCGAGTCCCTGCGCACGATCTACCCGAGCGCCGACGTACAACGGGTACTCGGTTCGCCGGGCTATCTGCTGGAACTGATAGAAGGCGGGACCGCGGAATCCGTGCACGCCACCATGATGACGTCTCGTTTTCGCCCCAC
The DNA here is from genome assembly GCF_000482865.1 of Actinokineospora inagensis DSM 44258. Taxonomy (GTDB): domain Bacteria; phylum Actinomycetota; class Actinomycetes; order Mycobacteriales; family Pseudonocardiaceae; genus Actinokineospora; species Actinokineospora inagensis. Next base: position 77,402 of record NZ_AXWW01000014.1, read on the forward strand.
CGACCTGCCCGTACGCCTGGCCTTGACCCTGCGTGACGGCGAACCCGACCTGATCGTGGCTGTTTTGACGCACATGTCCGTGGACGGTATCGCGTTGGAGTTCTTCACCTCTCGCGTCGCGGACGCCCTCGCCGGGGAGGTAGCCCCCTGGCAGGCATGGCAACCGCGTCAACTCGCCCAGGCCCAGCGAAGCCCCGAGGGCCTGGCCCGCAACGCCCGCACACTCTCCTGGTGGGAAGCGAAATACCGATCCGCCCCCGCCGCCGCCCTCCCCTCCCCGGTCGGCTCCCCCAGCGACCCCCGCTATATCGACGGCCGAATGACGTCTTTCGCCGCCGCCGCCGCACTGCAGGCACTCTCCCGGCGCACCCGGGTAAGCCCTTCCATGCTCGCCCTCGCAGGCTTGTGCGCTATTCTTGGTGAGCACTCCGGTCAAGACCGAATCGCGGTAAGTTCCCTGTCCGCCAACCGATCCAGCGCCCAGACACTGCGAATGATGGGCACCCTCTCCCAAGACGCCCTCATCGTCGTCGACACCGCACGCCCATTCGACGACCTCGCCACCCAAATCTGGGAATCAGCGACGTCTGCGTATACCCACAGCACAGTGGACCCCGACGAACAGCAACTGGTTCGCGAGAAGGTCGACACTGAACGGGGTGCGCTATTTGCTCGGGATGTTGTCTACAATGATGTGAGCTCGCCGAGCATCTTTGGCCAGCCGGTCACGCCAATCGCGCCTGGCACGGGGACGACGACAGTTGCGGTGGAACCGAGCGAGTTCATGTTCGTCAGCGCGTATGCGACGGTGTATCGGATGGATAGTGTGTTTGAGGTGTCGTTGTGGGCCGATACGGCGTATCTGCCGGAGGCGGCTGTGGTTGCTTTACTTGGAGCTTGGGAGCGGGTGCTGGTCACCGCTTCGGGGTGAGGCTTGAGCGTTTTTGCCCAAGCCGACCGCCGTGTCTGGGGCGCACTTCGCCCGGACGTTGGGTCTGCCTTTTGTGCCGTTGTACCGCTCGGAGAAGATCGCCCCGATCGAGCGGATGACCTCATTGGTGGCGACCTTACTGGGGTAATCCTGCCTGGTCATGGCGGCGATGTCGTTCTGCTGGAGCACGCTGTCCTGGTCGACGTCGAACCGCTTGAACGCCTGGTAGTGATCTTGTTGGGGTGATCTTGTTGGGTGATCTTGTCGGGGGTGCGGGCTAGGGTGTGTATTCGGGGGCTTCGTTCTCGGTTGATCTTGATGTGAGGGGTCTCTGGGCCTCGCTGCGCTCGGGGTTCGGCCTGGTCGCCTTCGGCGACGCCGGCCTCGGGCGCCGGATTTTTCGGGCTGTGCCCGCTGGGGTGAAGTTGTTTTGTTCGGGGCCCCTGTGCGGTGGCCTGGGTAAGGCTAAAAGGCGGGGCCACTGGAAAGACGTGGCCTTACCCGCCGGCCGGCTTAGGCCACCGCCTCCCCCAAACAAAACAACTTCACCCCAGCGGGCGGTTGGGATCGGCGGGTTTCGAGGCGCGCGGGGCGGGGGTGGCGCTTCGTCGATGGGAGGCGGGCTCTGAGGGGCGCGGTGCCGAAGGTGGCGCTTCGTCGATGCGGGGTGGCTTCCCAGGCGCGAGGTGCGGGGGTGGCGCATTGTCGATGTGGGGAGTTCGAGGCGCACGGTGCAAGGTGGCCGTCCTTACTGATGAGGGGCAGGGTCAAGAGGCGCCGGGAGAGTCGGCAGGCCCTGCCGATGTGAAGGGGAAGTCCGAGGCGCGGTGTGGGAGGCCATGTTTACTGATGAAGGGTGGTTCAAGGGGCGCGGGGCGGGTTGGCGATCTCTACTGATGTGAGGGGAAGTTTGAGGCACGCGGCGCGAGGTGGCCACCTTACTGATGAGGGGTGGTTCAAAGGAACCGCCGGGTGGGTTGGCGCCTCCACTGATGCGAGGGACGTCCGAGGCGTGGTGCGAGGTGGCCATCCTTACTGATGAGGGGCAGGTTTCAAGGGGTGCTGGGCGGGTGGCGACTCTGCACATGAGAGGGGAGTCGAGGCGCGCGGCGTGGGGAGGCCGCCTCTCAGCAGGTTTTGAGCGCCCGGGGTGAGGGGGCGACCTCTAGCGGGTTTCAAGGACGCGGTGCATGTGTGTGCGCCTTGTCGATGACGGGCGGGGTTCGAGGGGCGCGGTGCAACCTGGAGCGTGGCGCACTGGCACACGGTGTTGTTGCACTCAGGTTGGCAGGGCAAGTTCCTGAGCCTCCGACTGATGGACGCAGTAGTCGGGGTTGGCAGAGCAGTCTTCGCGGCACCCCACGGTTCGTACAGGTGCGAGCATCGCATCAAGGTGTCGGCTTGGTTCTTCGCTCTTGACTGTTCCCCACCCGGCGGCTACGCAGGGGCCCGCCCACCCGGGGGCCGGGGGCCCATTCCTGAACATACCGCGAAAGCCGACCTGTCAAGAGGAAGGCGACTACCCCTGTGGACAGCACCCAACATTGTGGACAACTCAGCGACCAAGGACCAACGGGCACAGGGTGCGTGCGTTGATCTGTGCAGGGGACCGAGCTCCCGCTCCACCCTTGCCAACCGCGTCATCACCACCGCCGGGGTTGGCGAGGGTGGAGTGGGGATCAACCGATCGGTTGATTGGGGGGTCGGTCGAGGTCGGGGGGCGAGGGGGCTGGGCGGTCGATCCGGGGGGGGGGGGTGGGGCGGCAGGCTTGGGGCATGGCAATCATCGAGGTGGAGAACCTCGTCAAAAAGTACGGCGGGCACACCGCGGTTGACGGGGTGGGGTTCGCTGTTGAGCCGGGGGAGATCTTCGGGATTTTGGGGCCCAATGGGGCCGGGAAGACCACGACCGTCGAGTGTGTTGAGGGGTTGCGCTCGCCGAACAGTGGTCGCATTCGGGTGTGTGGGATTGACCCGCAGAGCGGGGATGGCGAGCTGCGGCAGGTGCTCGGCGCCCAACTGCAGGAGAGCGAGTTGCCGGACAAGTTGCGGGTTGGCGAGGCGTTGGAGTTGTACAGCTCCTTCTACCGGCAGCCCGCTGACTGGCGCGAGCTGGTCGAGGTGTTGAGCCTGGGTGACAAGGTGCGCACCAGGTTCAAGGCGCTCTCCGGTGGGCAGAAGCAGCGCCTGTCGATCGCGTTGGCGTTGATCGGGTCGCCGCGGGTTGCGGTGCTCGATGAGTTGACCACCGGGTTGGACCCGCAGGCCCGGCGGGATGTGTGGGAGTTGATCGAGCAGATCCGTGACCGGGGCGTGACCATTTTGCTGGTCACCCACTTCATGGCGGAAGCAGAACGGCTGTGTGACCGGTTGGCCGTCATCGACGCCGGGAAGGTGGTGGCGATCGACACCCCGGCGGGGTTGGTGTCGCGGGTCGACGACCGGCAGCGGATCCGGTTCCGGCCGTCCGGGCCGCTTGACCACGCCGTGTTGACCGCGTTGCCCGAGGTCGACTCGGTGGAGCGGGCGGGTAGCCAGTTGGTGGTGACCGGCACCGGTGACCTGTTGCTCGCCGTGACCACCGTGTTGGCCAGGGAGCGGGTCACCGCGGCCGACCTGCGGGTCGAGCAGACCACCCTCGACGACGCGTTCGTCGCCCTGACCGGCCGTCGCATCGAATCCTGAAGGAGAACCACGAATGTCCGCACTGTTCCGGCTCACCGTCACCGAGACCAAGCTGTTCTTCCGCGAGCCGATGGGCGTGTTCTTCGCGCTCGCGTTCCCGCCGATCCTGCTCGTCATCCTGGGTTCGGTCCCGTCGATGCGCCACGCCGACCCGGCGTTGGGTGGGCTGCGGGTGATCGACCTGTACGCGCCGATCGTGGTCGTGATGGCCATCGCGATGTTCGCGGTCAACGGGCTGCCGCAGTTACTGGGCACTTACCGCGAAAAGGGAATCCTCCGTCGCATGCGGACAACTCCGGTTAAACCGGGCTTGGTGCTCGCCGCGCAGTTGTTGATGGCCACGGCACTTTCCGTCTCCACCATGGTCGTGATCCTTGCCATCGGCAGGCTCGCGTTCCAGGTACATCTACCGTCGCAACTAGCCGGTTACGTCATCGCGTACGTGCTGGCCGCGCTGGCCATGTTCGCGATCGGGCTACTGGTGGCCTCGGTCGCTTCTAGTGGCAAGGCCGCGGGCGCCATCGGCACCGTGCTGTTCTTCCCCACCATGTTCTTCGCGGGCCTGTGGGTGCCTCGCGCCTCTATGCCCGACGTCCTGCGTCGGATCAGCGACTTCACGCCGTTGGGCGCGGGCGTGCAATCATTGCAAGACGCCGCAGGTGGGCACTGGCCGCAGTTGCTGCACGTGGCCGTCATGCTGGGGTGGGTAGTCGTGGCAGGTGGACTTGCCGCGCGGTACTTCCGCTGGGAGTAAGCACGATGGTGGGACCACACGCGGAGTTCGACCGGTTGGAGCGGCGGGAGACGCTGGCCTTCAAGGTCCTGCCCTACTTCCTGCTCGCGGTCAGCCTCGCGGTAACGCTGCTACAGCCGCTGTGGGACGTGTCGGCCAACCTCCCGGCTGTGCTCGGGCTCACCGCGGTCACCGTGGCCTGGGTGTTCTCTTACCACAGGGCGCCGCCGCGGTGGCTCGACAACGCACCGCTCATGGCCGTGTACTACGCGGGCCTGATTGTGCTGGCCGCGGCCCTCGTCGCGGTCGCGCCTTGGTACGGCTTCTTCACCATCGTCGGCTACGGCAAGGCGTTCCAGTGCCTGCGCGGCCGCTGGCGGTACGTGGGGGTCACGGCCACGGCGCTGGTCGCGGCGGAGTCATACCTGGGCGGGAAGATCAACGCGGACAACTGGTGGGCGTGGTTGGCGCTCGGCGCGATCACCGCGGTGCTGGCCGGGTCGATCTCGTACTTCGCCGACATGGCCGACGTGCGCAACGACCGGCAGCGGCAGTCGCTCGACGAGCTGCACGAGGCGAACGCCAAGCTGGAGGCGGCGCTGGAGGAGAACGCGGGCCTGCACGCCCAACTGCTGGTGCAGGCCCGCGAGGCGGGGGTGCTCGACGAGCGGCAGCGGATGGCCCGGGAGATCCACGACACCCTCGCCCAGGGCCTGGCGGGCATCCTCACCCAGTTGCAGGCCGCCGAACAGCACCTCGACGACCCGGCCACGTCCAGCAGGCACGTGGCGAACGCGATGAACCTGGCCAGGGAAAGCCTCACCGAGGCCCGGCGCACCGTGCACGCGGTGGAACCGGCCGCGCTCGCCGAGGCCAGACTGCCGGAGGCGATCGGCGACGTGGCGCGGCGGTGGTCGGAGGTCAACCAGGTCACCGCCATCCTGACCACGACCGGCGACGCCCGCCCGATGCACGCCGACGTGGAGGTCGCCCTGCTGCGGACCGCCCAGGAGGCGCTGGCCAACGTCGCCAAGCACGCCCGAGCGGGCCGGGTCGGCCTGACCCTGTCCTACATGGAGGACCTGGTGACCCTGGACGTCCGCGACGACGGGGTGGGGTTCGACCCGAACGCCAAGCGCGCCAACGGGTCCACCCAGGGCGGCTTCGGCCTGACCGGCATGCGGCAGCGGGTGCAGCGGCTGGCGGGCAGGCTGGAGATCGAGTCCGAACCGGGCGGTGGCACCGCGATCTCGGCCGCCGTCCCCGCCATCCCCGCCGGAGGCGCCCAGTGATCTCGCTGCTCATCGTCGACGACCACCCGGTGGTGCGCGACGGCCTGCGCGGCATGTTCACCGCCGACCCGAGGTTCGAGGTGCTCGGCGAGGCGGGCGACGGCGCGGAGGCCATCGCGGCGGGCGAACGACTGCGCCCGGACGTGATCCTGATGGACTTGCGGATGCCGCGCACCGACGGGGTCACCGCGATCAAGGAGCTGACCAGGCGCGGCGTGCGGTCCCGGGTGCTGGTGCTGACCACCTACGACACCGACAGCGACGTCCTGCCCGCCATCGAGGCCGGCGCGACGGGGTACCTGCTCAAGGACGCGCCCCGGGAGGAGCTGTTCCGCGCGGTGGAGGCGGCGGCCCAGGGGCAGGCGGTCCTCTCCCCCGCCGTGGCGAGCCGGTTGATGCACCAGATCCGGCAACCGGCGTCCGAACCGCTGTCCCAGCGCGAGCTGGAGGTCTTGGCGCTGATCGCCAAGGGCTCCACCAACCGCGAGGCCGCCCGGCAGTTGTTCATCAGCGAAGCCACGGTCAAAACGCACCTGCTGCACGTGTACGCGAAACTCGGCGTCACCGACCGCGCCTCCGCCGTCGCCACCGCCTTCTCGCGCGGCTACCTGACCCCCTGAAATGGGCGTGGCCCTGGCCACAGGAATGCGCCGCCGGTTTCGCCACCCGCCCGGGGATAAGGCACGATTGGCCCCTGATCAGCGGGAATCCCCGCACCGGGAAGGGGATGGGAAGTGGGTGGTTGGGCCACGGTGCGGGCGGAGCGGCGCGTGCTGGGGGTCGTGCACAACATCACCGCCGCGACCCGGTTGTTGGACGTGATCGGCCTGGTCGCGGGGGATGCCCGGGTGCTGGTCGAGTTCACCGTGCCGGGGTCGTCGGCGTTCACCGAGGGGACCGAGGCGTTTCTCGCCACCCGCGGAATCCGGGTCCGCCCGTGGACGTCGGCACGGTCGGACGGTTACCACCTGGCGATCATCGCGAGCCTCGGCGGTGATCTGGGCACCATTTCCGCCAATCGGCTGATTTTGCCCCATGGAATGGGATATAATAAGTACCTTCCCAGGGAAACAGGGAAACAGGGAAACAGGGAAACAGGGAAACAGGGAAACAGGGAAACAGGGAAACAGGGAAACAGGGAAACAGGGGCGGAGTTCGGGTTCGAGCCGCGCTGGCTGGTGGCGGGCGGCGAGCTGATCCCGCACGCCCTGGTGCTGTCCCACGTGGAGCAGCGGACCCGGCTGGCGGCGGCGTGCCCGGAGGCGGTCGGGGTCAGCGTGGTGGGCGGCGACCCGGTCCTGGACCGGCTGCGCGCGAGCGTCCCGCTGCGTCCGGTGTACCGGCGCGCGCTGGGCGTGGAGGACGGGCAACGGTTGGTTGTGCTGTCGTCGACCTGGGGATCTGCCTCACTGCTCGGCACCGGGATCGACCTGGTCCGCCGGTTCGCGCGGCTGCCGCTGGACGAGTACCGGGTCGTGACCGCCCTGCACCCCAACATCGCGGCCTGGCACGGCGAGTGGCAGTTGCGGAACTGGCTGCGTGAGTGCTCCCGCGCCGGGATCACCTTGCTACCGCAGCCAGACGACTGGCAAGCCGCTGTGGTCGCCGCGGATGTCGTAGTCGGCGACCAAGGTTCGGTCACGTTCTACAGCGCCGCACTGGACCGTCCAGTCCTGCTTGCCGTAGCACCCCTTCACACCGTGACGCCCGCGTCCCCCATCGGCCGTTTCCTACGACGCGCTCCTCTACTCGACGACGCCAAGGACCTCGCCAAGCAGTTGGACGACGTAATCACCACCTACGACCCCACCGATCTGGCCGACCTCACCGCGCTGGCGACCTCAGCACCCGACGAGTCCGCCGCTCTACTGCGGTCGTGCTTCTACAACCTGATGGACCTATCCGAGCCTCCTTACCCCGCAGAAGTCCGCGCCGTGTCGTGCCCGGACAGACTCACCCGTGACGTCGAGGCACAACTGGTCCAGACGGAACTGACCGGCCTAACCGTTGCGGTAACCCGATTTCCTGCGTTGCTGGATGCGCACAAGGGCCTGCCGCCGAACACCCATCTCGTAGTCAGCACCCGCGAACCACTGCGCCGCTACCTCGAACTGGCCGAAATCATCCTCGTACCCGACGCCGCAGACGCCACTGAAGTGCTCCGCGGACTCCCCGGCTGCGCGCTGGCCGCAGGACCGGTGTCCGAACACGAGTGGCTGGTCGTCACCCGCGATGGCAACGAGGTCTACGTAACCGGCCTCGACGACGCAAGCGCTTCCGTCGTCCACGCCTGGCTAACCGCGCACGGTAGCCTCGTCGACCTACCGTGCCGGTTGTCGGTAAGACACGGAAACCGCCTCGTGACGGCCGAGTTCAAGACGCCAACAAGTTCCGCAGCTCGCGGATAAGCGGCTCATACCCAAAGGTCTCAGCAATCTGCAGCGCCTGCCGGTAGCCGTCGGCAGCGGTATCGTCGTTCCCCTGCGCCGCGGCGACGCGTCCGAGCAGGGTCAGGATCTGGGCCTCGTCGAACGGCCTGCCCAGCATCCGCATGGCGGTCAACGCGTCTGAGCACCGGGACACGGCGTCCTCGTACCGCCCGGCCTGGAACAGCGCGGTGCCCAGGAGCAGGTCGCACTTGGCGACGTTCATCGTCTCCGCACCGAACTCCGCGCGTGCCGCACTGAGCAACTCGATCGCCTCGTCCGGCGCGCAGCACTTGGCCAAGTGCATCTTCGCCACAGCCACCCGGCGACCGATGCCGATACCCTCCGCGAACTCCAGGTTCTCGCGCAGCAGCACGCCGGCGCGTTCGCGATCATCTGATCCGAGGAAGGCCAGGCCCAAGGTCTCCACGGCGGTGGCGATGAGGTCGCGATTGCCCGTGCCGCGCGCGACGTCCAGCGATTCCCGGCCCAGCGGTACGGCTGCTTCCGGTCGGCCACCGTGCATCTCGGCGAACGCCTGCTGAGTCAGCAAGATCGCCACGAGGTCGTCGCGTCCGGCGGCCCGCGCGGCCTCGGCGCCGATACGACCCGCTGCGGCGAGGTCAGCGTGGTACTTGCCCCACTCGTGCAGCGGCCACAGCAACAGCGCGAGTTCCCAGGCGTAGTCGGGGTGGCCTGCTTCGACCGCGCGCTCCACCACGCTCAACAGGTTCGACCGCTCAGCCACCAACCAGTTCCTCGGCTTGGCCGGCGCCAGAGCATCAAATCGCGCCAGTTCCGGGACGAACATGTCCCGCCACGGGCGTTGCGGCATCATCGCGTGGCCCGCTGCCACACCGACGTGGTGGTAGTGCGCGAGAACGCGGGCGAGCAAATCAGGATCATCCGTGCGCTGTGACGCGTGCAGGCGAACGAGCGTGTGCATACTCAACCTGCCTTTCGCGGACTCTTGCACCAACTTGGCGCTGATGAGCTCATCGACGCCGTCCCCGGCCGCGTTGGCGCCCACGACAGCCGCGATGGTGTCCGGGTGCACGTCACCGCTCCCGGGATGCACGCCCAGCAGGTGGTAACAGATGCGCGCGGACTCACCGAGTCGTTCATAGGCCGCGTCGAACACGGCCGACACCGACAGGCCCGCTTCCTTTGACAGCACGGCCAGTCTGCGCTTCTGGTCTTCGAGTTCCCGCACGTACCGGCCGATGCGCCGATGTGGGAAGTGCTTGATCGTCGACCCGGCCACGCAGAGCGCGATCGGCAGTCCGGCGCAGAAACCGGCCAGCGCCGCAACCGCCTCCGGCTCGGCAGAAGTCCTTTCCTGACCGATGATCTCGGTCAAAAGCATCCAGGATGCCGCGTCCTCCAAGGGAGCCAGGTTGACCACCACGGCCTGCTCGCTGATCCCCAGCCCGCTGAGCCCACCCGTCGCGGTCACCACCACCACCGACCGACCGCCGCCGGGCGTGAACATGCGCACCTGCGGCGGCGACAACGCCTTGTCGACGATCACCGCGATCCGCTTGTCCGCCGACCAGGACCGGAACGCGCTGGCCCGCCCGCTCGCGGTGGCCGGGATCGTGCCCGGCTCATATCCCGCTTCCAGCAGGAACTCCCCCAGCACGGTGCCTTCCAACCCGTCCCGCTCCACCGCGGCCAGGTCGGCCGCGAAGTGCCCGTCCGGGAACTCGTCGGCGTGTTCCCCCAGCCACTTCCGCGCGACCTCGGTCTTCCCCACGCCGGGCAGACCGGAGAACACCATGACCAGCGGCCGCCTCGGATCAGCCCGCTGCCAAGCCTGATCAGCCTCCGCCAACACCCGCGACTGGTTCGTGAAGTAGGGCGACTCCGGGGGAACCATCCGCGGCACCCGCACCGACCGAACTCCGTGGAAGTGCAGGTCGCCATTGATCTGGTTGGCCTGCACCGCGTTGGTGGCGTACCCCGACAACACGTTCCGGACGCCGTCGACCATCAATCCCCTCCGCGACTCGACCCGGGGCCCAGCGTACCGATCTCGCGGCCAGCCGTAGCCCCGATCACCCGGATCGCCACAAGGTCCACTCAGGACGCGGGTGTGCGCCACTTTCGGGTACGGAGCGTACTCGTTGCCCGGCAAGGCATTCCGGTTCTCGTGAACCCCGCTTATCGAACGGGTGATCGAACGCCGGAACGCTCCCCTTCGCCGCCGAACCTGCGGATACTCGACACCAGCACCTTCGAACCACAGGGGAAACACCATGATCACGGCTCTGACAACACCCTCGCGCCCGGTCCGTGCACACTCGGACCGGGGCCTCGTCCGCCCCGGTCTCCGCGTGAACGCGGGCGTCCCCTCGCACGCACCGCCGAGCCGGACACCCAGCGGCCCCGCGCCTGCCGCAAGGCCACACCCGCCTCCGCCTCGACCACCCGCCGACCGCAGCCTGCCCGACCGACCACGCCACACCCGCCCTGTCACTCCGCACCGCCAGGTTCGGCGATCACCTCGCCGAACGCACGAGTGGGGACGTCGTCACCCGGATTGGTCTAGGTCGTGGCCGCGCGGCCCGGCCAGACTCCGGGGAATGACAAGGAAAACAGTGTTGCTGGTCGGGTTGCTGGCCGTGCTGCTCGGCCTGGTCGGGGCACCCGCCACCGCGGCGGCGCCCGGTTTCCCGAGTGAGCTCCGGCTGCCCGACGGGTTTCGCCCGGAGGGCATCGCGATCGGGTCCTGGCCGGTGGCGTACTTCGGTTCACTGGCCGATGGGCGCATCCAGCAGATCGACCTGCGCACCGGTGCGAGCACCCAGTTGAGCCCGGGGGTCGGGGCGCCCTCGGTCGGGCTCAAGGTCGACTCCGAGCACCACCGGTTGTTCGTCGCGGGCGGCACCTCGGGCGAGGTCCGGGTGGTCGACACGCGCGACGGCAAGCTGATCGCCCGGTTCCCGGTCGGCGCCACCGGCGCCTTCCTCAACGACCTGGTGATCGCCCGGGACGCCGTGTGGGTGACCGACTCGACCCTTCCCCAGCTCTACAAACTCCCCCTCGGCCGCGACGGTTCACTCCCACCCGCCGCCGTGACCGTGCCGCTCACCGGCGACTGGCCGAACGACCCGAAGTCCTTCAACGGCAACGGCATCGTCACCACCCCGGACGGCCGCGCGCTGATCGTCGGCAACACCGGCACCGGCAAGCTGTTCCGGGTCGACCCCGCCACCGGCGCCGCGAAGGCCGTCGACCTCGGCACCGACAGCCTCCTCGGCAACGACGGCGAACTCCGCCTCGGCACCGACCTCTACGTCGTCGAGAACGGGTTCAACCGAATCGCCAAGCTCACCCTCCGCCCCGACGGCACCGCCGCCACCCTGGAGCGCCGCCTCACCGACCGCCACTTCGACACGACCACCGCCATCGCCGCCTTCACCGACCGCCTCTACGCCGTCAACGCCCGCTTCAGCACCCCGCCCACCCCCACCACCACCTACACGGCCACCGCCATCCCCCGCTTCTAACCCCCGCCCACTCGATCCGCGGCCCGGCCCCGCGGTCACCACCACACCGCGACACACCACCACCCGCAGCACCCACCCGCCTCCTCAGCCCGAACCACAACCCGATCCCACAACCCGATCCCACAACCACCACCCACGGCTGCTCTGCCACCAACCACTTCACGAACAACCAAGGCACATCCACGACGATCATGACCGGCCGCTACGCCCGCAACTCCACCCACAGCCCCAACGGCCACCTCACCACCAACCACGTCACCACCGGTCACCTCGCCACGACCAGCAACTGCGCGAACAACAACACTCCCAACCAATACGCCACCGGCACGACCCCATCGCCACGAACCGCAGCACATCCACGACGATCATGACCGGCCGCTACGCCCGCAACTCCACCCACAGCCCCAACGGCCACCTCACCACAAACACTTCACCGCCAACCACGTCACCACCGGCCACCTCACCGCCAACCACGTCACCGCCTACCCCTCACCACCGGCCACCTCACCACCGCCACTCCACCACCAACCACCCCTCCGCAGGCATGCTCAGAGACCGAGGTGAGCCCGGCCGGTGCGCGAGTCAGCGGCTCAGCCGATCAGCGGCGGACCTGCAGGCGGCCCGCCCACCCCGACTCGACCGCCGCCGCTTCCGGGCACCAAGTCGACCGGGACCTCGGCCCGGCCTGCGGTCGCCAGTACGCGGCGGCAGGCCGGCACTTGCCGCACTGTCCGCCCACGTGCGCCGGCAGCCATGCGGCCGTCGCGATGTCGCTTCCCAACCAGCCTTGCCGAGTCAGACCGGCCGCAGGGCACCACGCCATGACACACCGACGACCGCTCGCTCCCGACCACTACCCGCGCGGTCGTCATCGCCCCGCTGCGACCACCCGCTCGACCCGAGCCGCAGTGGCCTCAGGGTCACGTGTCAGCGCACGTCAACGCCACATACCATCCCGCCTCGAACACTGGCTACGCGGCCATCACCATCGCCGCGGTTGACCGAACGGGATGGGTCGGTCCCGTGGTTGTCGGTGCGTCGTGGCACGCTCGGGTGGCGCGGGACTGGGGGTGCGAAGCAGTGCGGAAGGTCGGGCTGGGGCGGTCGTTCCGGTGGTTGTGGGCCGCGTACGCGGTGAGCGCTTATGGGACGGGGCTGGGGTTCGGGGCGTTCTCGATCGTCGCGATTGTGGGGTTGGGGGCGGGGGCCGTCGAGGTGGCGGTGCTGTCGTCGGCGGGGTTGGCGTTGGGGGCGGTGCTGTCGGTGCCGTTGGGGCCGTGGATGGAGTTCCGGGCGAAGCGGCCAGTCATGATCGTCATGGATGTGCTGCGGTTCGTGGCGATGGGGTCGGTGCCGGTGGCGTACTGGTTGGGGGTGTTGTCGTTCGCGCAGTTGCTGGTCGTGTCGATTGTGGCGGCGGGGGCGAAGATCGCGTTCACGGCGGCCAGTGGGGCGTATCTGAAGACCATCGTGCCGGGGGACGGCCTTTTGCCTGCGTCCAGCCGGTTCGAGTCGACGACGTGGTCGGCGACGGTTGTCGGGCCGCCGTTGGGTGGGGCGGCGATCGGGGTGTTCGGGCCGGTGGCGACGGTCGCGATCGACGCGGTGAGCTACCTGCTGTCGGCATTGGGGATCGCCGCGATCCGGGAGCGGGAGCAGGCGCCGCCCGCGAGGCCGAGCGCTGTTCGGCGGTGGGGTGACCTGGTCGAGGGGTGGCGGTACATCCTGAGCCACTCGACGTTGCGGCCGTTCTTCGTGAACGTGCTGCTGGTCAACGGGTTGATCATGGCGGCGGAGCCGGTGCTGTCCGTGTTGATGCTCGCCCACCTGGGGTTCCCGGTCTGGGAGTACGGGTTGGCGTTCGCGGTCCCGTGTGTCGGCGGGTTGATCGGGTCCCGGCTGGCCCGGCGGGTCGTGTCGCGGCTCGGTGAGTGGCGGGTGTTGCGGGTCTTCGGGGTGCTGCGCGCCTGCTGGCCGCTGGGGTTGGCGTTCGTCCAACCGGGGACGGTGGGGTTGGTGGTCGTGATGGTCACCGAGTTCGGGTTGATCGTCTGCGCGAGCATCTTCAACCCGGTGCTCTCCACCTACCGGCTGAACAACACCACCGCCGACCGGCAGGCCCGGGTGCTCGCCGCCTGGTCGACCTCGACCACGCTCAGCATCGCCGCCCTCACCGTGCTGTGGGGTGTGTTGGCGCAGGTCACCGGCCCGCGCACGGCCATCGCCCTGGCTGGTCTGCTGCTGCTCGGGACCCCGTTCCTGTTACCGCGACAACCCGCCGTCGGGCGGGAAAAGCAGGTGGCGGCCGGTTCTGGCCAGGGCTCCCGCGATGTGGAACACGCGGAATAGTCGGCCTGCCCGCCGGTTTGTGCTGGGGACAGGCGAACCGGCGGCGGGAGAGGGACAGCGATGGCGGACTTCGCGGAGCAGTGGCAGGAGTGGAAGGCGCAGCGGGAGCGGGACCTGGCCGACCCGTACGGCTGGCTGGCGCTGGTGTCGCTCGACTGGCTGACCGACCAGCCGACGGCGTACCAGGGGCTGCCGGGCCTGTGGTGGCAGGACGCCGAGGCGGCCTACGTCGACCCGAACGGCGGTGAGCTCAGCCACGACGGCGAGGCCATCACCGGGGTGAAGCGGATCGAGCTGGTCAACAGCGGCGCCGGGACCCGGGTGCGGGCGGGCGACGTCGAGGTGGAGATCGCCCGGCGGCGGGACTACCTGATCCGGGTGCACGACCCGAAGGCGGACGCGGTCGGCGGGTTCCGCGGGGTGCCCGCGTACGACCCGAAGTCGGAGTGGGTGCTCAGCGGGGTCTACGAGCCGTTCGACGAGGCCCGACCGACGACGGTGGGCGCCGTGGTGGCCGGGTTGACCCACGTCTACACCTCACCCGGCATCGTGCGGTTCACCTACAACGGGGCCGAACACACGCTGACCGCGTTCAACGGCAAGCAGGGCGGGTTCAGCATCCTGTTCACCGACGCCACCAGCGGAGTGACGACCTACGCGGCGAACCGGTCACTGGCCGTGGCCGAGCCGGACGAGAACGGCACCGTGGTGCTGGACTTCAACCGCGCGGTGAACCTGCCATGCGCGTTCACCGCGTTCGCAACCTGCCCATTGCCGCCCGCGGGGAACAACCTCCCGTTCGCCGTCGAGGCGGGCGAGCTGATCCCGTTCGAGCAGGAAGCTCTCGCGCACTAGCGGCCCGACCCGGAACGTCGGCCGCGTATCGGCCTGTCCACGGCGTTCCTGACAAGGCGCCGGAACGGCCTCGTCCTTGGACGTGCCAGTGGCGCAGCCAGGGACATCGTGGGCAGGTCGAGACGCGACTACACGAATTCCCGGGTCAACCCACTAAAGCGCTAGCTGTGCATCTGCCTGTTCACGGCGTTGCAGGCAAGGACGCCAGAACGTGCGCTGGGCGCGTTCGGGGGCGTGGCCAGGTCGAGCCGCTAGTCCACATCGGACCGGGGTTCGGGGAGCGCGGCCTGACCGGGCCGCGCTTCCACCGGGTCGGCGGGGACGGCGGGGATGTGGCGGACCGTGCCGTCGGCGGCCAGGAAGCTGCCGTCGGCGTAGTGCAGGGCGGTGACGGGGGCGGTGGTCTCGACGGTGGACCAGCGTCGGGTGGGCAGGTCGTAGAGGGCGACCTGGGCCGTGGCCGAGCCCGCCGCGATGACCATGCCGTCGGTGGTGACGGCGGCGCAGGTCAGTGGGTGTGGTGCGGGGATCGCGACCACTTCGGACTCCGACCACAGGCGCAGGTCCGCCCCGACGGTTGCGAATCGGTTGTCCGGTAGCGCTATGCAGGCGTGGGCACCTGTGTCGGTTATCCGGTCGAACAGTTCCAGGGTCGTGAGGTCGTACCGGGCGATCGCGCCGTCGGTGGCGAGCGCGATGAGGACGCCGCCCGCCACAGTCAGATCGGCGATGGCGGTGTCGTGCGCGCGGACGGTATCCACGGCTCTTACCTGGTCGACATCCACTGCGAATATGACAGCCTCGCCCGCCTCGGTACCGACGACGGCGTGACCGGGAAATGCCGCCGCGCTGGTCAGCGCTACCGGGAGGCGGTGCAGCGGTTCCGCGGTGAGGGCGTTGAGCAGCACGCCGCCCGCTCCCCCGGTCAGCACGATCGGGCCCGACGAACACAGGAACGCGCACTCACCGGCCAGGGTTGCCCGGACGTCACCTTTTCGGCGGATCACCCCGGCGTGGTCGAGGGTGAGCACAGCGCCGTCGTGGCTGGTGATGGCGCATTCGCGGCGGGGTGCGGTGCCGGTAGTCCGGCGGGGTCGGTGGAGCGTGCTGTTGTTCATTCTTCCGTCCGTCTCACCTGGGGAACCTGTTTCCGATAGCGCCCTTCGTCCTTTTCCGGTAACCGGCACAATGGCGTTTGCCTGACTTTACCGAGGGTGTCAACCGACTGCGCGGAATGTGGGATGTGGACATTCCGGCGGTATCCGGCCATCACCCGTGCTGGTGAAAGAGCTCAACCGCCGAGGTCCGCTGCCGATGTCCCGCGCATGAAGCTCGGCAGCTCGTTGGCCCGTACGGCGCTGTTCACGGCGCTCTACGTCGTGGCCACGGTCGCCGGGCGGTTGACGGTCATGGACAGCACGAACCTGAGCATGGTGTGGCCCGCGGCGGGCGTGGCGGCCGTGTGGTTCTGCGTGCGGCGGGGTTCCCGCGCGCGCTTGGCCGACGTGCTGGCGCTGTCGGTGGTCACCGTCGTGGTCAACATGGCGACCGGGGCGACGTGGCAGTTCGCTTGCGTGTTCGTGGTGGCCAACCTGGCGCAGGCCGAGCTGTTCGGGCTGTTCATCGCGCGCTGGCGGCCCACGCTGCTCGACCTCGGCCCGTCGGGTGGTCCTAAGGGCCCGCGCGACCTGTGGGGTTCGCTTGCGGCGGCCGCGTTGGCGACGGCGAGCGGTGTCGCGGTTGGCCCGACCGCGATCTGGCTGATGACCGGCCACTACGCGTGGCTCGCGTCGGCGGTGTGGCTGGCGCGGAACACCGCGGGCATCCTGCTGGTTGGCGCGGTGGGCCTGTTCGTCGCGCGTGCTGTGGTGACCTACCGGGCACGACAGGGCTGTGCGTGGCGGTCGGCCGTAGAGGACCTCAGGGCTACGTCGGCGTGGCGGGTTGGTGAGTACCTCGCGCTGTCCGTGTCCTCTATCGCCGCTTACCTCGTCTGCTTCGCCTACAACCACGGCCTACCGCTGGCGTTTACCCTTATCGCGTTCACCGTGTGGGCGGCGACACGGTTGTCGACCACGTTTGTGGTGTTGCACGACTTCGCCGTTGGCACCATCGCCGTGGTTTTCACCCTGCACGGCGACGGCCCGTTCGCGGTGCTTTCCCAGCACGCCGCCAAGGCGTTGATCGTGCAATTGTTCATCGCGATGGTCGCCGTGGTCGGGCTCGCGTTGGCCCTCGGCCGTGACGAGCGGGTGACTCTGGTGCGGGAGTTGGCCGCGCGCCGGGAAGACGCCAACCGCCGCGCCGAACTCATGGGGGCGATCATCGACTCCATGGGCGACGGTCTTTCCGTCGTCGACGCCGATGGCCGCATCACGTTGCGGAACCCGGCGGCGGTGTACCTGCTCGGCGGTCAGGTCAGCACCGACGGAACCATCCGGGACAGTGGGCACTACGGACTGTTCCACCTCGACGGCACCCCCATCGCCTCAGACGAGATGCCCCACGCGCGCGTCCAGTCCGGCCACGACGTACACGAGATGGACATCTTGGTCCGCAACGTCGGCATCCCCGGTGGCCGTATCTTGAGCGTGAACGCGACAGCCCTACCTGACGGGACAGGCCGCAACAGCGTTGTCCTGCTCTTTCACGACGTCACCGCGGAACGCCGCCACCGCGACGAACTGGCCACCTTCGCGGGCGCCGTCGCGCACGACCTGCTCAACCCGCTGACCGCCGTCGAAGGCTGGACCGACGCCGCCAGCGAATCACTCGACGGCATCCACGCGCACGCGGCGGTGGACCGCGCCCAGGCCGGTCTCGCCCGCGTCACCCGCGCCGCGGGCCGGATGCGCGGTCTCATCAACGACCTCTTGGCCTATACGACCGCGCGCGACGCCGTCGTCGCCCCGGTTCCGGTCGACCTGACCGCCCTCGTCACCGACATCGCCACCGCCCGAAGCGACACCGCGACCGTCGCCGACACCCCGGTCCCCACGTTCACCTTCACCCACCTCGATCCGGTCCAGGCCGACGTCGTCCTGGTCCGCCAACTCCTCGACAACCTCATCGGCAATGCGATGAAGTACACCGCCCCGGGCGTCACCCCGCGCCTGCACATCACCACCGCTCGCCGCGCTGACCTGGTCCGGGTGACCATCGCCGACAACGGCATCGGCATCCCGGCGGGCCACCACGACGCGATCTTCGACAACTTCCACCGCGCCCATCACACCGCCGACTACGCGGGCACCGGCCTGGGCCTAGCCATCTGCAAACGTATCGTCGAGCGCCATGGCGGCACCATCACCGCCACCGACAACCCCACGGGCGGCTCCTGCTTCACCTTCACCCTCCCGGCCGCCTTGTCCGCGCCCCGCCGCGCCGGCCCGGCGCCGCTGACCGTCTCAGTCCGACTGGATCGCGGCTGACCCCGCGTCGGCGGCGGGTGGCAGTGGCTTGGCGGTGTCCTTGATCATGGCCATCAGCATGTCCTTGGCCTGGGCGAGCGGCATGATCTGGGCCAGCGCCTCGGCCATGCCGCCGTCGGCGCCGCTGATCATGGTGGGCACGTTGGCCTTGACCAGCTCGGCGACGGCGCGGGTGAGGCCGACGTGGTCTGGCCCGAGGAGTTCGACGAGGACCTGGATCTCGACGTGCTTGAGGCGTTCGCGGTGTTCCTGGACGCGGATGCGCTGGTGTTCGATCTCGGAGACCACGGCCTCGTTGGTGTTGCGGGCGCGGAGTTCGGCCAGGCTCGCCTCTTCGAGCCGGACCTCTTCCTGCTTGACGGCGATGCGGCGGCGCATCTCGTTGATGGCGGGTTCGTCGCAGTGGAACTGTTCGAGGGTGGTGGTCATGGCGATGATGCCGGTGGTCGCGAGGGCCTGGCGGACTTCCCCGGCGAGTTCGACGCACACCTCGTCGTAGCGGGTGATGAACTCCTGGATGCGGTAGTGCCCACCGATGCGGCGGAAGTACCCGGCCACCGTCGCGGCGAGTTCCTTCTCCACGAACTGGCGGACGAGCGCGCGACCCGACTGCTTGTTGTGCCCGAACCGCCGCACCAGCAGCGGCGCGATCTCCGCCGGGATCCGCACCGTCTGCGTCATGTTCAGCCGCACCGTGTGCCCCTGCACGTCGAGCACCACCTCGTCGAGCGAGGCGTCGAGGTTGTCCGCCGACTTCGGGTCGCTGGTCCACTCCAGGATCAGGTGGCGGGTCGGGATCGGGACGACGGAGGCGAACCACGGGTTGAGCACGTACCAGCCGCCCTCGGGCAGCGTCTCGGACTGGACGCCGATCTCGCCGCCGTTCGCCAGGAACACCCACGACAACCGGAACCGGTCGTGTCCCGGTACCACCCTGCCCGCGTCTGTGGGGGCGGTCGACGGCGCCAGGCCCGCGTGCGCGATGACGACGCCGGTCTCACCGATGGGGATGTTGGTGCCACGCAGGTCGTCGACGGTCAGGTCCTCCACGGCGGCCTTGTCCGGGGTGTTCACGGTGATCACGTCGAACACCTGGGGGTTGATGTTGTAGTAGCCGCTCATCAGGACCTGCTGCTGACGGCCCTGCTCACCGCCGGACCACAGGAACCGGTGCGCGTCCTGGAAGTGGTTGCACTCCACGTGCTTGGCCAACTGGTTGCCCGCGGGCCGGATCGCGCCGACCCGGGCGACGACCAACCCGAACGTCCCGTTGGGTACGTGCACCTGCGGGGCCACGACCAGCCGCTCGAACGGGCGCGGCCAGTACACGGTGAACGTGGGCACCGTTCCCGCCTGCCACCCCGGGCCGCCGGTCACGCTGACCCACCCGGTGTCGCCGACGCCGCGCTTGCCCCGCGACCGGTGGACCAGTCCGACGTGCCCCAGCGGAATCCGGCGCGGCCGCAGCGGCAGCAGGGCGATCACCAGCACCACCGCCACCAGGCCGATCACCAACAACACCGGCATCACCTTCACCACCTCGATGGGGCGCGTAGCGCACAGTCGATCAGTCTCTTGTGGACGGCGATCACGGTCTTGGCCCAGTCGTCGTGCCAGCGCTCGTGGTGTTCGCGGTCCGGGTTGCGCAGGGTCGGGTAGAACGGCCCGTCCGGGGCGCCGCCGGTGAAGGCGGGGTACGGGGGCACCGGGTCGTCCGGGTTGGCCCGCCAACCGAGCAGGACGCACAGAGCCCGGAACTGGCGCGGGCTGGTGACGGCCAGGTCCGCGCACCGGGCGCGTTGGGCGCGCAGTCCCCACGCCCCACTGGACGCGGCCGACCACGCCGCGTCGATGGAGGCGAGCAGGTCGAGGGGCAGCAGGGCGCCGTCGTCAATGCGCAACCAGCCCGCCCGGGTGCGACCGGTGTGTTCGAGCAACGCCCGGGTGGTCAACTCGTCGGCGGCGGCGACCTCGCCCGCCGCGAGCGCGTGCTGCATATCGGCGACCAGGTCGAGGACCGCGCGGCTCGGCGGCTCGGGCACCGGCTCCGGGGTCGGCGGTGCCGCCGGTATCTCCGGGGGCCGTCGCGGTTGGTGCCCGTTGACCCCGTGCAGGTGCCGCAGGTCGATCGGGTCCGGGGTGACCCGCGCCCGCGCCCGCGCGTGGTTGCCCGGGATGCGCAGGTACGCGGTCTCGTGGAAGTTCTTGCGCGGCAGGTCGATCCGCAGTTCGGCGAACTGGTCCGGCCGGAGGCCACCCAACTCGTTGCGCACGGCCCGGTCGTAGAGCCGGTCGGAGATGACCAGTGCCAGGTTCGCGGTCGGGTGGTCGCGCAACGCGCCGCGCACCGGGTCCGCGTTGAGCAACCGGTTGAGGGTGATCAGCGCCGGACCGGCGTAACCGAGCATGCCCGGGGTCAGCACGTCGAGCACCATCGCCACGCGCAACCGGATGGTCAGGTCGGGCGAGCTGTCGGAGCGGTCGCTGACGAGCAGGTCGTCCAGCCGCTCCACCAGGGTGCGCAGGACGACGAGCAGGTCGACGTCACCGGGCAGGACAGCCGTCTCGCCATCCCCCTCGGCCCGCCGGTCCCACTCGGTCCGGCTCAACCCGGACGCCTGCGCGGCCGCGTCCAACATGAGGTCGAGCCGCTGCTGCACAACCTGCTGGCGACGGGTGATCAGCCTGCTGAACCCCTCGACGTCGACCCCGAGCACCAACCGTTCGACGAGGATCGGCGGCTGCCCCGGGCTCCCGGCGACCCCGAACGACGTGATACGGGTCATGCCCCCAGTGTCCCGACGGACTCCGGCGAAGTGCGGGCCGCACTCGGTAATGTCCAGGAACTGTCAACCCACCCGGGAGGCCCGGCGATCGAGCCCGCCGTCACCACCGCGCACGCCCTGTCCCGAGTAGACCACCTGGACCGCCATCTACACGCCTTCCGGCGCGTCAATCCGGATTCAGCCTTGGCAACAGCACGAAATGTGGACCGACAGGTCGCAAATGGCGTGCCGCTCCCTCGCGGGTGTCCTGATAGTCGTCAAGGTGGGTAATCACCTGCGAGACACCCTGACCGCCCGCTACAGCCTGCCGAGACTTTCCGGGAGTCGACCTCATCTCATCGGACACCCCGCCGCAGGCGCCCCGGCCGGGGCTGATCTGCTCGGACCTCTGGTAGCAGCAGCAACGCACAGACCACTGTGGACACGACAACCACACCCCCCAGCAGCGTGGCCGTGACTCCGAACGCCGACACGCCGAGTGGGGTCAGCAGGTAGCCGAGTGGTCCGACGGCGTAGTAGCCGAGCCAGTCGAAAGAGGACACTCGGCTGAGGAGGTCGGTGGGGATGCGTTGCTGGAGGGTGGTTTGCCACAGGGTCCAATAGGCCGACTGTTCGACGCCCATCGCGAGAGCGCCGCACCACAGTGCGGGGAGTGGGGCGCCGACGGCGAGTAGTAGCGGCAAGGGCAACAGCAGCAGGGCACCGCTGACCACCCACACGAGCGGGCGGCGGGGGGTGCGGCGGGTGATCAGGATCCCGCCTGCCACCGCGCCGACGCCGAGGGCGGACAGCACTGAGGCCCAGGCGCCTGCGCCGCCCGGGGTGGACAGGGCGATGACGGGGCCGAGGACCATCAGCGGGGCGAAGACGAGCATGCCGCACAGAGCGGCGAGGGTGGTCACCGTCCACAGCCAGCGGCGGGAGCGGAACTCGCGCCAGCCCGCGCGGACTTGGGCGACGACGTGTTGCCGGTCTCCTCCTGGTCGCCTGCCGACCCGCAGGGCGGACACCACGGCCGCGCTGACCGCGAACGTTCCCGCGTCGACGACCAAGGCCTGACCGGGGCCGACGGCGACCGCCAACAGGCCGCCCAGGGCGGGGCCCAAGATCGCGGTCACGGCGTTCACCAGGCTGCGCAGGGCGTTGGCCGCACCGCGGTACTCGGCGGAGCTCGCCTCGGCTCCGATCGCGGTGACAGCGGGTAGGTAGACACCGGCAGCGGCGCCGGACACGACCTGCAGGGCGACGACCTGCCACAACCGCGCGCACCCGAACACCACCAAGGCCGCCGTCAGCCCCTGGGACGCGAACCGGACCAGGTCAGCGGCCATCATCAGACGGCGACGCGGGTGGCGGTCGCCGAGTACGCCGCCGACGACCAGGAAGGCGGCCAAGGCCAGGGACTCGGCGGCGAGGACCAGGCCGACGTCGGTCGCGTCGCCGAAGGTGAGGACGGCGAGTCCGGTGACGGTGGTCGCCGCCTGGTTGCCGAGTTGGGAGACCAGTCGGGCGGTGATGAGCAGCCGGAACTCCCGCTCGGCCATGGCGCGCAAGGTGGTCACCGGCCCAGGACGTTAGCGCCACCGAGTGCTCTGGGGCGCCTGGTTTTTCACCGACGGCGATAGGGTGATCGCATGGGGTATGACACGGTGAGCGGACTGGCCAAGGTCGCCGAGCTGGCGGCGACGGAGCACTGGCTGGCCGTTTTGACAACCATCCGCGCCGATGGGGACCCGGCTCCGGCCGTGGTCAACGTGGGCATCATCGATCACCCGAGCACCGGCGAACGTGTTCTCGCGTTGGTGTCCCGGGGTGGGACGGCGAAGCTGCGCAACCTGCGCCGCGCGCCGAGGGCGAACCTGGTGTTCCGGGCGGGCTGGGACTGGATCGCGGTCTCCGGCCCGACCGAGATCTTCGGGCCGGACGACCCGCATCCCGACATCGCGGGCGACCAACTGCCCGGTCTGCTGCGCACCATCTTCACCGCGGCCGGTGGCAAGCACGACGACTTCGACGCGTACGACCGCGAGATGGTCGCCACTCGCCGCGCGGCCGTTTTCGTCCGACCGGCCCGGTTCATCGCGAACGCGCCGCAGGCCGACTGAACCCGGTCACCGGCGGCGCAGCACCCCCAGGGTGTACCCCACCCCTTCGGGGTCGACGTCCTTGGTGGCGCGCTTGAACAGGTACTCGGCCCGCTCGTAGGAGAGCCGTCCCCGGCCGGTGACCGGGCACAGGTCCCCCTCTCGCGGGGGCCGTCCCGGTCCTGGGCGCCGGTCGGCCAGGAACAGTGGACCGCGCGTGCGGCCGTCGAGTACCTGCGACAGCAGCCGTGCGGTCTCCCCCTGCCAGCGAATCCCGTCCGCGCGCCGCCGCGTGAGGTCCAACTGCTCCACGTCGAGGTCGAGCACCGCTCGCACCGCCGCCCGTGACTCGCGCAACAAAGTCCACAGTAGACGTTCTCGCGCCGGGACCTGCTTCTGCCACAGCATTGTCAGGTCGACAGCGACACGAGCCTGGACGCTTTCCGCACGGCGGTCGATACCAGCGGCAAGATCGTCGACCTCGGCCCAGGCGGCGAACGACCGCACCGCCGCCCGGTGCCGGTTCCACGTTCGAGCCGACGCAGTGTCCCATGTGCTCGTGAACATCGCCGATACCCCTTGCGGCGTAAGGGATTCCACCGGCGTCCGATCACCGAAGGTCTTCCGGAGCCGGTTCAGGGTCTGGGTATAGGAATGCGCCGTGGCGCGGTCGAACCGGTCGAGGAATTCGGTGGCGGCCTCGGCCAGCGGACGACCGTGGACCGTCGTGACCTCGTCCGCGCGACGGTGCAGGAACGCCCGTTCGGCGGCGTTCTCGGTGAGCGCGGCCGCGCGCTCGAACTCGACCCTGGCCTCCGCGCCGCGCCCGAGGCGGACCAGCAGGTCACCCCGGATGCTGGGGAGCAGGTGGTAGTCACGCAGGTCGTCCACCAGCGCGTCCACCATGGCGAGCCCGGCCTCGGGTCCGTCCGCCATGCCCACGGCGACGGCGCGGTTCAGCCGGACGACGGGAGTTGGCAGCAGGTGTTCCAGGGCCGCGTACAGCGACGCGATCTGCCGCCAGTCGGTGTCCTCGGCCGACCGCGCCTGGGCGTGACAGGCGGCGATGGCCGCCTGCAGCACGTACGGCCCCGGCGGCCCACCCCTCGCCCTCAGCAGAGACGCGAAGCCGCGCCGGATGAGCAGCAGGTCCCACCGGCCCCGGTTCTGCTCGTGCAGCCGAATCGGTTCGCCGTTGGGGCCGGTCCGCGCCGCCGAGCGGGACGCCTGCAACTCCATGAGCGCGACCAGCCCGTGCACCTCCGGGTTGTCCGGGGTCAACTCGGCCAGCATCCGCCCCAACCGCAGGGCCTCCAGGCACAACCCGGGGCGGAGCAGGTCGTCACCGGAGGTCGCCGAGTAGCCCTCGTTGAAGACCAGGTAGATGACCTCCAGCACCGACGCCAGGTCGCCGCGGGCCCGCGGTGGGCGCTCGGCCAACGCCCGCTTGGCCTCGGTGACCCGGTTCGCGATGGTCCTGGTGTCGACCAGGAAGGCGCGGGCGATCTCGTCGGTCGTCAGCCCGCAGACCAGCTTGAGCGTCAACGCCACCCGGTGCGGGGTCGGCAACACGGGGTGGCAGGCGAGGAAGACCAGCTCCAGGACGTCGTCCGCGGGCTGGTCTTCCCGCACCTGCCGGTACTCACGTTCGCGTGTGGACCGCCGGATGTGGTCCACCGCGCGCCGCTTGGCCACCGTCGTCAGCCACGCGGCCGGGTTGTCCGGGACGCCGTCGCGTGGCCACTGCTTCAGCGCCGCCACCATGGCGTCCTGGGCCAACTCCTCGGCCGCCCCCACGTCGCCGACCAGCTTGGTCAGCGCGCCCACCACCCGCGCCGCCTCCAGCTTCCAGACGGCGTCGAGCGTGCGGTGGACGTCGGACACGGGTCAGAACACCTGCTGGATGACGCTGATCCCGTCGCCGACGATCCGCCGGAACCGCCGGGTCAGCTCCACCGCCTCCTCCGCCGAGTGCACCTCGACCAGGGCGAACCCGGCCACCGCCTCCTTGGCCTCCGCGAACGGGCCGTCGGTGACGGTGATCTCGTCCCCCACCGAGGTCACCCGGATCCCCTCCGGCGCCAGGCCCCCGGCCGCCAACAACACCCCCGCCGCCGTCAACTCCTCGACGAACCGCCCCATCTCCTGGAACAGCTTCTCGTCCGGCGCGGGGGTCGTCTCGATCGCTTTCGACATCAGCAGGTAACGCATGTCCATCTCCTCCAGGTCCAGGCTCTCTGCCTACACCCCCACGTCGCCGTCGTCGATGTGACAGGGAACGCTGGCAGGCTTCGCAGGCTAGAGCTGGTCGCTTTCCCGGCGGGGTCGGGGTGCGCTCGGCATCGCGTTGCGGCGCAGGACGGCCTCCAACTGGTCGCGCCGCAGCGGTTTGGTCAGGAAGTCGTCCATGCCGACGTCTCGACACCGCTTCTCGTCGGAGGCCAGCGCCGATGCCGTCAGGGCGATGACCGGGATCTGGTTGCGCGGCGCGGGGAGCTGGCGGATGCGGGTGGTGGCCTGGTAGCCGTCCAGGACCGGCATCTGGCAGTCCATCAGCACCACGTCGTAGTCGCGGGAGCGGAGCATCGACACGGCCTGTTCGCCGTTTTCGGCGATGTCCGCGCTGTAGCCGAGGGTGCTGAGCATGTGCACGACGACCTGCTGGTTGATGTCGTTGTCCTCGGCGACCAGGACGCGGCCAGCGGTGGGGCGGTCGTCGGGTTCCGGGGTGGGGGCGGTGCGTTCCTGCACGGGGACGGCCGCGGTCTCGTCCTCGACCAGCAGCCGGGCGAGGCCGTCGCGGAGGGCGGCGGCGCGGATGGGTTTGGACAGGTAGACCTCGATGCCGAGGCGGCGGACGCGGCGGGCCTCCTCGGCGTCGTTGGTGGACGACAGGATGCCCAGGTTGGGGGCGCCGGTGGACGGGTCGGCCTGGATGCGGGCGACCAGTTGGGCCCCGTCCAGGTCGGGCATGCGCATGTCGAGCAGGGCGACGTCGAACGGCTCGCCCGCCTCGGCGGCGGCGCGCAGCACGGCGATGGCCTCGGTGCCGGACGCGGCGGTGGCGCAGCGGGCGCCCCAGGTCTCCAGGAACTGCGACACGACCTGCAGGTTGGTGGCGTTGTCGTCGACCACCAGCACCGACGCGCCCTCGATCGCGCCGGACGGGCGGCTCGGCGGCAGCGGCGACTTGGCGGCGGGCAGCGGCAGGGTGAAGTAGAAGGCGCTGCCCTCGTCCGGGTTGCTGCGCAGGCCGATGCTGCCGTGCATCAGCTCCACCAGTTGCCTGCAGATCGCCAGGCCGAGGCCGGTGCCGCCGTACTGGCGGGTGGTGGACGCGTCGACCTGGGTGAACGCGTCGAACAGGTGGGCCTGCCGGTCGGCCGGGACGCCGATGCCGGTGTCGGTCACGGTGAAGGTCACCTGGTCGCCGTCGGCGCTGACCCAGAGCACGACCTCGCCGGACGGGGTGAACTTGATCGCGTTGGACACCAGGTTGATCAGCACCTGCCGGATCCGGTGCGCGTCGCCGTGGAAGGCGGGCGGCACGGCCGGGTGGACGACGGCGGCGATCTCCAGGCCGGGTTTGCGCGCGGTCGGGGCGAGCAGGCTGACCACGTCCTCGACCAGGGCGCGCGGGTCGAAGTCGACCGGGTCGATCTCCAGCTTGCCCGCCTCCATCTTGGAGAAGTCCAGGATGTCGCTGATGACCTCGAGCAGCGCGTCGGCCGAGCGGCGCAGGGTGGCCACGTAGTCGCGCTGGCGGGGGTCGAGGTCCGTGTCGAGCAGCAGGGTGGCCAGGCCGAGGACGCCGTTCATCGGGGTGCGGATCTCGTGGCTCATGTTCGCCACGAACGCGGACTTCATCTTCGACGCGGTCAGCGCCTGGTCGCGGGCGGCGGCCAGTTCCAGCTCCCACTCCTTGCGGTCGGTGATGTCCCGGACGAACGCGCTGAACACCAGCTCCGCGCCGCTGCCGGACCGCCACATAGTCATCTCGGCGGGGAAGGTGGACCCGTCCTTGCGCAGCGCGAGGACCTCGCTGGTGCGGCCGAGCAGGTGCGGTTCACCGCCCGAGACGACCCGCCGGATGCCGTCGACGTGCGGTGTGCGGAGCTCCGCCGGGATGACCAGCTCGGCGAGCGGCACGTGCAGCGCCTCGATCGCGGTCCAGCCGAAGATCGCCTCGGCGCGGGCGTTCCAGGAGGACACCCGGCCGTCGGGTCGCATCGAGATGAACGCGTCGCCCGCGGCGTGCAGGATCTCCCGCACCTGCTCGCCCCGGGCGGCCAGCCTGGCCTCGGCCAGCCGCCTGCCGCGTTCGATCCGGGCGGCGAGCACCATGGCGGCCAGCAGCACCTGGACGATGAGCGTGGTGATCGCGACGATCCGACCGGTGAGCACCGCCGCGCCCGCGTACGCCTGCACCTTGTCGACCCGGGCGACCACGGCCCAGCCGAGGGCGGGCACGGCCCGGTAGGTGGTCTGGTAGTCGGTGCCGCTCTCGTTGGTGCTGACGGTGCCGGAGTCGCCGTTGAGCGCGAGCCCGACACCGGTGATGTCCAGCCCGGACTCCAGCCGCGGCATCGCGGTGTTGCGGGACACGATCGTGCCCTGCGCGTCGGCCACGACGAGGGCGACGTCCTGGGCGCCCGCCACCCGGTCGACCATGTCGGTGAGCGGCCCGACCGGGGCGCTGACCGCGAGCACGCCGAGCAGCGTGCCGTCCGGGGTGGTCACCGGGGCGGCGACCGACACGACCTCCGGGTTGCCGGGCAGCGCGGCCTCGAAAGCGTTCGACACGTACGGGCCGCCCTTGCGCAGGGCGCCCTGGAAGTAGTCGCGGTCGGCGAAGTCGCGGCCGTGCACCACGGTGCCCGCCGGGGCGATGGTGACCAGGTGGCCGCGCACGTCGAGGATCCAGGCGGCGAGGAACGGTTGCCGCTGTTCTTGCAGCGAACGCACCACGTCGAGCACGGCCGGGTCGGACGCGGTCAGCGCGGACGTCCGCAACGACGGCCGCTGGGCGTAGGCGTTGACCAGGGACCCGATGCCGTTGAGCCGGTCGGCCAGTTCGGTGGCGACGGCGTCGGCGCTGTGCGTGAGCCGCCGGTCCACCTCGTCGGACGCCATCCGGGACGCGACGCTGATCGACAGGTACGCGAGCAGCACGACCGGGAGCAGCGCGAGCAGCACGAACAACGCGCACAACCGGGCCATCCGCCTGCGCAGCTCCGCCAACTGCCGCGGGTCGACCCTGGTCTCCCGGTGCGTCACCACGAGCCGGAGCAGCAGCAGCGCGGTGACGACGAGCGACCCCGCCGCGATCACCACGATGTCCCGCCCGGTGGCGTGCGCGGCGCGGAGCAGCAGGAGCACCGGCAACATCAACACGCACACGGTGAGGACGACCTGCGCCGCCCACTTCGGTCGCCTCAGCAATGCCCGCCGCTGCGCGGACAGCCGCCCGGCGACCAGCAGCCCACCGGCCATCACCGCGAACACCGGCGTGTCCCCCGACGTGCGCAGGGCGGCCGCGTACCCCAACCAGGCCGCCGCCCACGCCAACAACCACGCCGCCCCGCGCCACCCGGTGTGCACGAACCCGGCCGCCATCCCGGCGAACGCGGGCACCCACACCCAGAGCGACACCACGGTCCCGTGGCCGGGCAACGCCCACATCAACACCCCGACCGCCACCGCCACGACACACGCGTCGAGCACCGGCACGATCTTCAACCGCCGCGCCGTCAAGGTCACCACGGCCGCGAGCGCCAGCACACCCCCCATCACCAGCAGCCGGACGTC
Organism: Actinokineospora inagensis DSM 44258; assembly: GCF_000482865.1. Lineage (GTDB taxonomy): Bacteria > Actinomycetota > Actinomycetes > Mycobacteriales > Pseudonocardiaceae > Actinokineospora > Actinokineospora inagensis. Next base: position 106,294 of record NZ_AXWW01000014.1, read on the forward strand.
CACCGCCCAGCCCAGCACCCCCGCCACCTGCGCGGCCACCAACAACAACCACGACACCGGCAGCCGCCGAACCAGCAGCACGGCCGCGTCCACCGCCGCCACCCCCACCACGAGCGGCACCTGCCCAACCGACGGCAACAGGCACAGCACGGCCGCGAGCGCATGCAGCAGGACCCAGGCCCACTGCACCCCGCGCACCCGCTTGATCGGTGAGGAGGCAGTCACCACCCGAGAGTGCGCCCCCGGCCCGCCCCACCGATCCTCGACCAGCGGGGGCACTACCTGACCGAGTGAAACCATTCACTCCACGGTGCCGGAAGCGCGTGTCACCCAGGTGACCGTGTCACCGCCACAGCCGCCACCCCCACTCCACCACGCCCCACCGCCCCCGAACGCGAGATGACCGGGACTCCACCCGACCAGGTGACCGCTCCCCCGACCGTCGGTCCGGTCTCCCGGGCTCGCGCCCCTGCCACGATCAACGGCCACGGTGACGACATGTCGATCACCGGGCCGTTCGCAGCAGCCCCCGATTCCAGCCTAGTGCGGAGGATTGAGGCGGAGGCAGGGTGAAAGTGCCGGTTGGGGAGCGGTGGGATGGGTGTGGACAACTCGACGAAAGGTGGTCAGTCCTTGACGCGGATCAGGCCCCACCAGCCCTCGCTGACGCCCCAGTGCAGGTTCGGGGTCCGGTACACGTAGTCGCCGGGGTGGCGGACCGTGAAGCGGACGGTGCGGGCCGTGCCGCTGGCGAGGGCGGCCAACGTGGAGACGAAGGGGCCTCGGCCGCGTTCGGAGGCGTCCCACACCTGGCCGTGGACGGTGAAGCCCTGGTTGCGGATTCGGGAGCCCGCGATCACCAGGTGGAGCACCACCTCGTCCCCCACCTCTGCCCGGATCACCGGGGTCGGCGGTTCGGGATCGGCCAGGGAAGGGTTGACCGGGTGCAGATGGGCTGACCGGTAGTTGTACGCCTTCTGGCCGAGGTCGTCCTTGGCTTCGGACACCAAATCCCGCACCGGCTGGGTCAGGTCGCCGTCGTGGTAGAGGCGGAGACCGTCTTGGATTATCAGGACCTGTTCGACCGTTTTCGGTTTGTGCGGGCGGCGGATCAACGCGGAGGCACCGGTCCAGGATTCGTGGCGGTCGTGCGGGTCGAACGGGATGGCGTCGGTGTCCTCGACCACCAGGGCTCCGGCCAGGCCCCGGCGCATATGCGTGATGGGGTCGGCGTAGTCGCGGAGGGGGATGACGCCGGGGGTGTCGGCGTGCCAGAGGTATGTGTGGGAGCCGCCGGGTTTTACCGTGCTGTCGGGGTTGTTGCCGATGCGGGACCCGTCCGAGGTCAGGACGTCGTAGCGCAGGCCGATGGGGTGGAGCGACACCCGGCCGGACACGATGCGTGAGGCGGGGTCGTCGACGGCGAGCAGGACGGGGTCGAACTCGCTGGCGGGTGGCGGGCCGTCGAGTTCGTTGACCAACGTCACCGAGACCCATTCACCAGCCTTGGCGCGCAAAACCAAGGGGCCGTCGAAGGACATACCGTCCACTTCATACACAAGGCCGTACGGGTCGAATCGCTCCGGGCTGTATTCCAGGACTCGCGACCGGACTCGAACGGTGTACCGACGGGTTCGGGCGTGCACGGGCAACGAAACTTCCGTACGCGGCAACGCGGGCAGGTCGGGCTGTTCCGAGTCGTGCAAGCGAATCAGGCCCCAGCAGCCGAGCCACACGTCGTCGCCCGCGGCGAAGGTCCAGAGGTGGTCGCCCGCGCCCGCGGCGGGTTCGACGTGCAAATCGGCGGCGTTGGAGATGCCGATGGTTTGCTGCGAGCGCCACGGGGTGTCGGTGCGGTCGCGCCATTCGCGCCAACGCAGGCCGTGCGCGACGAAGCTGTGTTGCTTGTCGAACGCCCCGTCGACCAGGCGGAGGCGGATGGGTTCGCCCGGGTAACCGCGCAGGACAGGGGTTCCCGGGTCGCCGTGGACGGCGGAGGAGAACCAGTCGGCCGGGTCGCCGCCGCGCAGGACCAGGGGTTCGTTGCGGTAGTTGACCGTCATGACGCCGTGTTCGTCCATGCTGCCCGGGACGGCGGGCGGGTTGATCGCGCCGCTGCCGTGTTCCTCGTGTTCCTCGTGTTCCGGGCTGTGTTCGAACGCCGGGACGAAGTCGGCGACGGCCAGGACGAGTTCGCGGAAGGCGGTCCCGTCGGGCAGTCGGACGACGGCCTGGCTGCCCGACCGCAGTTCGACACCGTGATCGGCCGGGTCGACCCAGGTGGCACCCTCGGGTTCGGCGACCAGCACGCCGTAGAGGCCGTGTCGTTGCCGGTAGTTGGGCAGCACGTGGTCGTGGAACAGGACGGTGCCGAAGTCCTGGTCGACATACCAGCGGTAGATCCAGGTGTGGTATTCGGCGGCGTGCTCGTCGTGCAGGTCGTCGGTGGTGGTGGCGGACAGGTAGTTCCAGCCGATGCAGGCGCCGTCGGACACCAGGGGGTCGTACTTGACCAGGTGGGAGTGCAGGCCGCACTCGGGCTGGAAGGGCAGCACCGGGTCGAACTCGTTGCCCTTCTGCTCCCCGGTCGGCAGGCCGTTGGTCAGCGCCAGCTCCAGGACCTCACCCTGGCGACCCCGGATCACCAGCGGTTCGACCCGCCGCTCGCCCGCGTTGACCTGGCGGCGGAACTCGGCGAGCCCACCGGCCGCGCGAACGTCCTCTTGCGACGCGTAGAAGTGTCCGTTGTGGTCGTGCCACATCGGCTTGTCGTGGTCGTGCGGGTCGCCGGTCTGGACCAGCGTGCCGGTGGTGACGACCAGGTCGTACCGGCGGACCGGCGCGTCGTCCGGGCCGATCTTGGTGAACGCCTCACCGGGCCGGGCGTTCGGCACGAAAGCGGCCCGCTCCAACGGGGTCGGCTCGCGGCCCATCCCCGCGGGCATACCGGACGTGCGCGGCGGCCGGGGCGACTTCTGCGGGTACGCCGCGGCCTCGCGCATGAACGCGGGCCAGCCGGGGCGTTCGGCGCTGGGCAGCGGGGGTTGCTTGCCGGGCAACGGGATCAGCGGCTCGATCGTGCTGCCGTCCGGGTACCGGCCGGAACCGTCCTGCAGGACGTCGAACGCGCGCAGCAGGCCCCACATACCCATGTGGAAGTGCGGGTACAGGTGGCAGTGCCACACCGCGTCGCCGACCGCGTGCTGGCTGGACCCGGCGCCGCCGATCAGGTCGAGGGTGAGGCCCTGCTGCGGCCCGAGGCTCACCGAGTCGATGATCGGCGACCGGGGGTCGGCCGGGTCGGCGTGCCACTGGTGCAGGTGGGTGTGGAAGACGTGCGTGTCGCGCATTCCGCCGTGCACCAACCGGATCACCACGTCGTCACCGCGGTAGCCGAAGAACACCGGGGTGCACGGGTCGCCGAACATCCAGGAGCTGTGGTGCAGTTCCTCGCCGGTCTGGGCGTCGCGAACCGGGTCGAGCTTCTTCTGCCGCAGCATCTGCGCGTACAGGTACTGCCGCCAGCTCAGCGGTTCGATGCGGAGGTTGACCGGCAGCATCGCGTTGCTGACCGGTTCCAGGTCGCGGATGTCGTCCGGTCGCTCACCCGTGGGCCTGGCGTACGTGGTTTGCCCGTACAGCTTGGGTTGCCCGCCGGTGGCGGCGGCCACCAGCATCGGCATGTCACCGTGCTCGTGGCCGTGTTCGTGGCCGGACGGCGGTGTGACCGGGTTGTCGTTGCTGGGGTATTCCATCATGACGATCACGTGTTCCCGGAAGCTGCGCCCCGGGGTGTGCACGTCGGCGGAGATCCCGGCGGGGAGTGGGCGGCCGGTGCGCGGGTCGGTCCAGGTCGCGTCCTCGGGTTCGACCACCAGGGCGCCGTTGAGACCGTGACTCTGCGCGCCCTCACCGCGGACGTCGGCCATGTCACCGAAGTGGAAGACGCCTTCGTGTTCGCACACCCACTCGTAGAGCCTGCTGGTTCCCGGGGCGACCGAGGTGTCCGGGTTCGCACCCGCCGCCAGTCCATCTTGGACTCGGGCGTCGTAGCGAACGCCCTGCATGGTCATGCCCACCGGGCGTGGGAGTTCGTTGCGCAGCCGGACCTTCAGCCGCTCGCCCCGCCGGACGCGGAGGACCAGCGGGACCGCGAGGGGGTGCGGCTTGGGCACGGCATCGGGGTCGGTCAGGTAGCTGGGAAACGGGTCCGGCCACGTCGCGGCGACCTCACGCAGAACCGGCGCGTCCTCGGCGAGCACGAACAACGCGCCGCGCTTGTCGTGGTCACCGAAACCGTTGTAGGCGATGGGAACCTGCAGGGCGACGACCTCGTATTCGCGGACCTGGGTCATGCGGCACCGCCCACGAGGTCGGCGACCGTGCCGTGGTCGTAGGTGGCGATCACCGAGCCGGAGCGGAGAACCCGGCCGCGCCAACGGTAGTCGTTGCCGAGGCTACCCCGGGGCGACCAACTGAAGTCGAGGGTGACGCGGTCGCCCTGCCGGACCGGGATGGGCTCGCGGATCGGCAGGTAGGCGTGCTTCCAACTGTCCGATGTGGAACCAGCCGCGATGTCGTCGCCGGAGAGGTCGAGAGCGACCGAGGGTGCGAGCGTGGACACGAAGTACCCCTTGAAGCCGGTGAAAACCCCGTCGCGGCGGATGGTGTGCGGAAGGGACACCGAGGTCGCGGGGCTGGGGTCGGCACCGAAGACGTGTGTGGTGGCGACGCGCGGGGACGCCAGGTGGGCGGCGATCGGGATGATGGCGTCGTAGTAGAGCGAGAACGGGTCGCGAACCAGCAGACCGCCGTCATCGTCGGCTATGGACTCGGCACCGTGTACACGTCCATTGAGGACATTGCTGTGCGCGACGGCGGCCGAGACCGGGGTCAGGTAGCACTGGGCGTCGACCGGGAGCATGGTGCCGCCGTCGGCGAGGAAGCGGCGGCGGGCGTCGGTCAGGATGGCGACGCAGCCCTCGTTGTCGACCAGGTTGCCCAGCGTCTCCGACACGATCACGTCGACCCGTTCCGGCAGCGTGACGTCGAACGACAGGCCCGCGACGGGGATGAACCGGTCGCCGAACCCGGCCAGCTCGCGCGCGGCCCGCGCCAGGACCGGTTCGGCGAAGTCGAGCCCGTAGACCCGGTCGGCGCCCGCCTCCAGCGCCCACCTGGCCAGGATTCCGGTGCCGGTGCCCAGGTCCAGCACGGTGCTGCCGGGCCGGACCACCTCGCGAATCGCCTCGGCGTAGGCGGCCATCCGGATCCGGTCGCCGAGCAGCAGCTCGTGGAACCCGTCGTCCCAGGCCGTGATCAGCTCGGACGCGGGCAGCCACACCTCCTCGGCGGAGTATGTCTGGCTCATCGTCGGGTGTCTCCCCCTTCTGGTCGAACCTGTTCTGATCGAGACTCGGTGACCGGGAGATCCCCGGTCACCGGACCCGCGACCCGGCACCCCGTGGCCAGGTCGAACGCCGACCGGTGCAGCGGGCAGGTGACCCGCAGCGTGCGCGCGTTGAGGTGCGCGTGCACCAGTCGGCCCTTCCGGTGTGGACACTCGGCCGGGATGCGGAACTCGCGGTCCCCCACCGTGATCGCGACCTCGTCGTCCGACACCTGCCGGATGACCGGCTCGACCGGCTCGTCGGTCACCAACTCCGCCGCTGCGGTGACGGCCTTGTGCCACGCGTCCGCGCTGGTCATCGCCCGCTCCGGGCGACCGCCTTCGCCACGGCCGCGTCGACCGCCGAACCCAGCAACGACGACAGCAACCTGGCACCCACCACCAACTTCGTCGGGTTGATGCCGTGCACCGCCTCGTACTCCTTGATGGCGGTCTGCATCTCCTTCATGTGGAAGTCGTCGATGTGGATGTGTTCGGTGTAGTACCGGCCGTGCGCCAGGCCGAGGCGTTCGCAGGCGCGGGCCTGGAAGGCGAACGCATCCGGGATGGCGGCTTCGAGGTAGGCCAACGCGCCCAGGAAGTACTCGACGTCCACCGCGCGGGAAGCCATCCAGTAGAAGGAGTTCAGGAACGCGAAGGTCTCGTCGTTCGTGTCGGCCAGGACGTCGGGCAACTCGGTCGGCAGGCCCAACTCGGCCAGCAGGTCGCGGTAGAGCTGGGAGTGCGCCTGGGCGATGTTGCCGCAGCCGAACTCGTCGATCATCACCCGCATCACGGCCATCTGCGCGCGGATCGGCAGCCGGGCGACGGCGGGGAAGAAGTTCTGCGCCTCGGTCAACCCGTCCGGCGCGAACTCCAGGACCACGGTGGTGAACTCGGCCAGCGTGGCCTCCTCGGCGATGAACCGGCTGCTCGGCGCCCCGCCCTTCTCACTGTCCAGCAACGACTTCAGCTCGGCAAGCCAGTCGGCGCGGGTGGCCAGGACCGGGGCCGCCGCTTCGAGTTCCGCGACCAGCGGGACGATCCACCCGGCCTCGGCGGCCTCGATCCGGGCGTAGCGCTCGGCGTCGGGGACGCTTCTGTTGTCCAGGAACAAGTTTCGCAAGGACAAGAGAGTGGTGGTCATCGTTCCCCGCAGGGGTTCACGGTCGCCGGGGTCGAGATGACGCCACGGCGGCACAGGTCGGTTTTCACGTGGCGGTACCAGTCGGGCTCGGCGAGCCGGTAGCGGGTGCACGCTTCGTCCAGTTCGGCTGGTCCGGCGTCCCCGGCGTAGTACCGGGAGCACAGTTCCGGCTCCACATTGGCCAGTGCGAAGACGTAGCCGTCCACGCCCGGCGTGTGGACGACCAGGTCCTCATACCCCTGCCACACCACCACATCCGGTCGCGCTTCGAGGAGGGCGTTGGTGGCCGCCGGGTCGCCGCCGGAGTCCTTCACGGCGACGACCCCGTCCAGCTCGCACACCCGCAGCAAGGTCTCCCGGTCGAGCAGGTTCCGCGACACCGCCGACTCGTGGTAGACGACGACGGGCACGGGCACCGCGGCGACCAGGTCCGCGTAGTGCCGGAACATCTCCTCCTGCGACACGTCCGGCCCGGTCGGTGTCGGCGAGACGACCCCGGAGACCCCGAGGTCGACCGCCGCGCGCGCTCGGGTGGCGATCTCCGCGCTGGTCCGGCACTGGACACCGGCGAGGACCGGGAGCCCACCCGCGTGGGTGACCGAGTGGCGGACCATCGCGGCCCACCGCTCGTCGTCGAGGGCCCAGCCCTCGCCGGTGCTCAGCCCGGGAACCAGCGCGACGACGTACCCGCCGACCGCGCCGACCAGCCTCGCCACGTCCGCCTCGGACACGTGACCGGCCGCGGTGACCGGCGTGACCAGCGGGACGAGCACGCCCGACCGCATCGGCTCACCACCCCCCGACGTCGACCCGCAGCACCAGCGACGCCTGGTAGAGCGCCTCCAGTCCCGCCGGGAACTCCGGTTCGGCGCCGACCGGGTCCGGTCCGCGCACCGGCAGCCCGGCCCCGGTCGGGTACCGCTGGTCGACGGAGAACAGGGTGCCGCCGCGACCGATGGCCTGGCTGACGGTCAGCCGCTCGGTCAGCGGCAGGTCCGTGAGCAGCAGGGCCCGGGAGACGTCGTCGACCGTGTAACCCACCCGGTTCACGGCCATGTCGGTGTGCAGGTTGTCCATGAACGGGTAGTAGCCGTCCTGGACTTCCCGCGGGTGCGACCACACGATGTCGTCGCAGAGCCCCACCTGTTCCAGGCTCATCGTCACACCGGTGGCCAGCCTGCACACGAAGAACGCCTTGCAGGACCGGCGGACGCGCTCGTCGGTGCTGTGCATGCCCATGAACAGGGTCGCGTCGACGAACTCGGTGACCCGGATGCCCTGCTCGGGTATCCCAGCGGCCCTGGCGGTCCCAGCGGTCCCGGTCGTCACGGCGCGGCCCAGCCGGTGACCTGGGTGTCGAGCAGTGCGCGCAGCCGGGTCATCGCCTCGGCGAACATCCGCGGGTCGCGGGCCAGCGCCAACCGCACGTACTCCTCACCGCGGCTCGGCTCGCTCCAGTGGAAGTAACGGCCGGGCAACAGGTACAGCTCGTCCGCCGCGAGCAGTCCCTGCAACCGGGTGGCCGAGAACAGCGGCGGGCACACCCGGAACCACGCCACGCTCACCTTCGCCACGGGTTCCTGGTAGACCAGCGGCGACCCGGCCAGCGCGCGGACCGCGGCGGACCGGTTCGTGTCCAGCACGGACCGCACCGACGTCATCCGGTCGGCGGCCGAGTCCTCGATGTACTCGGTGAGCATGTTCAGCACGAACGGCGACACGTTCAGCAGCACGCTGGTGTGGATGTTGTACAGCTCCGGCCAGATGTCCCGGCTGCAGGTCAGCAGCGCGGCCTTGGCGTCCTGCACCGGCCAGGTCTTGCCGGTGTCCTCCAGGGCGACGTAGGACACCCCGGACTCCTCCAGCAGCGCGTAGACGTCGAACCGGTCCAGGCTGTCGTCGAAGAGGGTGAACGCGGCGAAGCAGAAGTCGACCAGCAGCAGTTTGTCGTGGTCGCGGCAGAACCGGACCACCTCCTCGAAGCCGCGCCGCCCGTGCCGCAGCAGCGTGGCGCCGGTGGGGTTGTTCGGGTCCACCAGGAACAACGCGTCGGTGCGGACGGTGGCGGCGAGGTTGTCGTACAGCGTGGCCGGGTCGTCCAGCAGGGACTCGGCGAACGGGTAGAGCGGCACGCCGACGTTGCTGAGCACGTCGTGCAGGTTGTCGAAGCAGGGTTCCACCAGCGACACCGACATCCGGCGGCGCTTGAGGTACATGGCGGCGACCAGGGTGGAGATCGACGCGGCGTAGGAGAGCAGCGTCCGCCGCAGCGGTGGGGCGGTGGGCTGGCCGTGCAGCCGGAAGAACGCCTCGATGAAGCGGTTCTCGTAGTCGGCCTGCTTGCCGTCCTCCGCCTCGTACCACAACTGCGGCAGCCGGGCCACGATCGCCCGCTGGCTCGGCGACTGGCGCTGGTGGGTGTGCGCGTCGGCGAGATTGAACTCGGTCTTGAGCGCCTGGATCTCGTGCTGGGTCAGGTCGACCAACTCGGTGCCGAACACTCCCGGCGCGGTCTGCACGGTGTTCACGCGATTATTCCTCCCCCGGTGGCCGGTGCTGACCGCGAAGGCGCGACGACGATTCACCGGTGCGCGGAAAACCACGGTCGACGGGCTCGCGTGAAACCACGCGACCGCGTTCATCGGCCGCGCGGCGCGATTCCCCCGCGACCGCACCCGCACCAGCGGTGTCGCAAAACCCCCTCGGCCCCCACCGCACCACGCCTCGTCCACCCGCGACCGGACCCTGCGCCCGGCCTGCGGCGTCCCGCGATGTTGGAACTGACTGCGTTACCCGCCCCCGACCGGCACCCGCGAGCGCGCCCACCCCACCGGTGGCCGTGACCCGTTCGCGGGATATCGAACCGGAGACCCCCAATTAATCGAATCGAAACCGACGGACCCGACCCTGCCACAAGCGACCGGAACGGGCAACCCGACTGTCCGGAATTCACTCGATAAGGAGGCCACCAACTGACTCTGGGTAAGGCCGCAACGGTGCGGTAATCACGCATCGTCGATCACCCATCGCTTTCCGGAAATGATCCGACGCGCACCTCCTCCCGATACCGAACAACCCAAACCGGCGAATTGCCGTACCGATCAGGGCGCCGCCCGTCACGTTCCCGGTCCGGCCACCGACAACGACCCGCGACCCCCACGACCGCGGGTCGGCCGGTGACCGCACGGGCAGGGCGCCCCACCGGTGGGCGGGGCGCCCCGGACTGCCCAAGCGACCGGGCAGGCCCGACCACGTCCGATCGGGACGGGTCAGGCGGTCTCGTGGACGAGCTCGACCTCCAGCTCCAAGTCGATCTCCTTGGACACCAGGATGCCGCCTGCCTCCAGCGCCATGTTCCAGGTCAGGCCCCAGTCCTCGCGGTTGATCCGGCCCTTGGCGGAGAACACCGCGCGGTTGTTGCCCCACGGGTCGGCCACCACGCCGAGGTGCTCGACCTTGAGCGACACCGACCGGGACACGCCCTTGATGGTGAGGTCACCCTCCAGCACACCGCCCGCGCCGATCCAGGAGACCGACGTCGACGTGAAGGTGGCGGTGGGGTGGTTGGCGACGTCGAAGAAGTCGTCCGAGCGCAGGTGGTCGTCGCGGGTCTTGTCGCCGCTGCTGACGGTGGTCATGTCGATGGTCACCTCGACACTGCTCTCCTCCGGCTGCTCGGCGACGGTGACCACGCCGTCCACCCCGGTGAACCGGCCGCGCACCTTGGTGATCATGAAGTGCCTGCCGACGAAGCCGACCTCGGCGTGGCCCGGGTCGACCTTCCAGGTCCCCGCGACCGGCAGTTCGACGCCGCCGAGGACCCGGGCGGAGCTGTTCTTGGACTCGGTGTTGGTCATCGCAGTTCTCCCCGATCGGTGGTCACTTGGCCGCGGACTCGGTGGGCAGGCCCGCGCCGACCCAGTCCTGCTTGCCCGCGGCGTACTTGAAGACGTTGGTGTAGCCCAGCTCGATGAGCCGGTCGGCGGCGATGCCGGAGTTGGAGCAGGCCTCGTTCGAGCAGTAGACGATCACCTCGGCGTCCTTGCTCGGGATGAGGCCGCCCGCGCGGTCGTCGACCTCGTCCAGCGGCAGGTTGAGCGCGCCGGGCAGGTGCGCCTCGTCGTAGTACGACGGCGGCAACGCCTCCAGGACGACCGCGGAACCGGCGTCGATCTTCTGCTTGACCTCGTCCGTGCTGATGACGCGAGCCATGGCCCGGCCCCCTGTCTCTCGTGTCCGTCTCTCGGCGGTCTTGAATGTGCGTCCGCACGCACTTTAACAGATATGTGCGGACGCACGCAATCGCCTACACTGGGCGGCATGCGACTCCCCCTGCGCACCGACCAACTCGGCATCGAGGCGTGGCGCTCGGTGCTGCTGGCCTACAACGCGGCCCTGCGCGCCATCGAGACCGAACTCGACCGGGCGGGCACCGTCCCGCTCACCTGGTACGACGTGCTGCTCGAACTGCAGGCCGCCGAGGCACCCGGCCTGCGCATGCGCGACCTGGCCGACCGGGTCGTGCTCAGCCGCACCCGGGTCAGCCGCCTGGTCGACGAGATGGCCGCCGCGGGCCTCGTGCGCAAGGAGACCGACACCGCCGACCGCCGCGTCGTGTGGGCGGTGCTCACCGACGAGGGCAGGACCGCGTTCCGCAAGACTGTCCCCGTGTACCTCGGCGGCATCGAGAAGCACTTCGCGCACTGGCTCACCGAGGAAGAGAAACAGGTCTGCGCCACCGCCCTGCTCAAAGTCGCCACCGCCCACGCGGCCTGCGACCCGGCCAAGGAGAAGCCATGACCACCGACCCCAGGCTCCCCACGACCCCGGACACGGTCGTCGTGTTCAGCGACCTCAACTGCTCGTTCGCCCACCTGGGCGTGTACCGCCTGCACAAGGCCCGCCGCGAACTCGGCCTGGACGGCAGGCTGTGGTTCGACCACCGGGCGTTCCCGCTGGAACTGTTCAACCGGTCGGTCAACGCCCGCACCGGCGTCGACTCGGAGATCGCCGTCCTCGGCGGCATCGAGCCCGAGGCGGGCTGGCGGATGTGGCAGGGCCCGGACTGGACGTACCCCGTGACCACGCTGCCCGCCCTGGAAGCCGTCCAAGCCGCCAAAGCCCAGAGCTGGGCCGCGAGCGAAGCCCTCGACCTCGCCCTCCGCGTCGCCTTCTGGTCCGCGGGCCGCACAATCTCCATGCGCCACGTCATCCTGGACGTCGCCGCCGAGACGGGTGTGGTCGACGTCCCCGCCCTCGCCACAGCCCTCGACGACGGCCGCGCCCGCCGACACGTGATGACCCAGTTCGCGGTGGCGTCGGAGGGACGGGTCAACTGCAGCCCCCACGTGTTCCTGTACGACGGGACGAATGAGGCGAATCCGGGCGTTACGGCGCACTGGGCGAACGGGGAGTTCGGATCTGGCTTCCCGGTGATCGACTCTGACGATCCCGGGATCTACGAACGCCTCCTGAAGCACGCGGCGGGGTTGCTGCCTGGTTGAGTCATCCACAGTGGACTCGTCCGTCCACGGGATTTCCGCGCACCCCGTGACAGGCCGCCGAGGTTGATGGTGCGCCCGCATTCGTGTCGGGTTGCCCGACCGCGTTTCGCGAGCAGGACTCAAGCAACGTGCGTTCAGTGGCATGTCTCCGCTGCTGGTGTTCAGCGGTGCGCCTCGGCAGGCCGCCGCCTTCTCAAACCCATCTCAGTGGGCCGCACGCCCGGCAGCCGGTTCGCAGGCATGTCTCAGCAGGTCGCGTTCGTGGTTGTTCACAGCAGAACCGTGAGGCTCTTGACAAGCCGTCGAACTCGACAGGCTCAGAAATGAACCCGGGTGGGCGAGCTCCTGCTTGGGCCGAGACGGCTTGCGTGTCAAGGGGTGTGACCGCCGGTCACCGCGTTGGCCAGGCGGGACGAACTGGGGCACGAGGCGAGGTGGGGTGGCGGGGGCAGCGGGGAAGCCATCGGGGGAGCAAGGGGTGGGCCGGGCGGAGCCTTGATCGAGTGCGGGTCCTGGTATTGGATCGGGCGGTCGACGAGTGGATATTGGGTGGCGCGATGGCGGACAGCCCGTTTGCGGGGGGTGGGCCGCTGGTTGACGTGGGGGGATTCGGGGCGGCGGTCGCGCGGTTTCGGGGGGTTGACCCGGTGGGGCGGGTCGTGTTGGTGGTGGGGCCCGCGGGGGGTGGGAAGTCGGCGGTGGTGGGGTGGTGTGTGGAGTGGTTGCGGGGCGGTCACGACACGGTGGTGGTCGATCTCAGCGGGTTGGCGCTCCCGTTGGCGGTGCGGGAGCGGATTGACGCGGTTTGTGTGCGGTTGGCCGAGCTGACGGGGGTGCGGCCAGCCGAGCCGCGGGGGGTGTTCGACGAGATCGAGGTGGGGTGGCCGGAGGACCGGCTGTTGGTGGTGCTGTTGCCGCCGATCGAGTTGCCCGCGGAGTTGGCGTGGTACGTGGGGGCGGTGCGGGAGCGGGTGGTGGTGTTCGCCGAGTCCGCGCACCTGGACGGCGGGGCGGCGGTGACGTTGCGGGTGCGGGCGTTGGAGCCGGGCGAGGTGGGGCGGTACGTGGCGAGCCGCGGGGTGCGGGTGGCGGACGCGGCGGTGGCCGGGATCGAGCGGGTGTATGCCCCGATCGGGTTAACGGTGGGGGTGCTGCGGCGGTTGTTGCACGAGGTGTGGGCGCGGCGGGACCGGGACGGCACCGCGATCGGGTTGGACGAGATCGCGGCTGTCCAGCGCAAACGGCTGCTCGAACCATAGTCCACAGTGGACAGGGGGTCCGGACCGGCCGGTACGCGGTACCCTGGCGGTCTGGGTACCCACTTCAGGGGGACGCGATGTCTCAGGCGACGGTGCCGAGCACGGGTGGTAGTCGACTGCCGCTGGCGGTTCTCGCGATCGCGGTCACGTGTTGGTTCCTCGCCGAGGTGGCTCGGGTACCGGGTGTGCACAGCGCTCCCGGGTATCACGTTTTCGTCTTGGCGTTGCTCGCCGTCGGGCTCTACGGGAGCACGCGCGGGATAGCGCTGTCCGAACTGCGCGGCAACATCGGCGTCGTCGTGACCGCGGTGACGGTGGGCGTGTTGGCCAAGACCGCGCTGATCGCCGGGGTGATGTACGCGGTTGACCAGCGGCCGGTGAGCCTGGTGCTCGGGGTCGCGGTCGCCCAGATCGATCCGCTGTCGGTGACGGCGACGATGAACCGGCGGATGTCGGACCGGGCGAAAACGATCCTGTCCGCGTGGGCGGCGTTCGACGACCCGGTCACGGTCTTGTTGACCGTGTACCTGTCCGCGTTCACCCTTGGCACACCGGGCTTGCTGTCGGCCGGTCTGGCGGGCTTCGGCGCGAGCCTGCTCGGCAACGCGGTCTTCGTGGTGGCGGCCGCAGTGCTGTGGTTGCTGTACGTGCGCTACGCCCGCCCCCGGCTCAACCGGGTGGTGACAGTGCTCTCGGCGCTCGTCGTCGCGGCCTTCGTCGTCGTCGCCGTCGCGCGGGGCCTGATGCTGGGGGTCGCGATCGCGGGCTTGTTCGTGCGGCCGTTCGCGGGTCACCCGAAGGCGGACTGGACGGTGGACAAGGCGGTCACCGGGGCGCTGCTGCTCGCCGGTGTCGCGCTCGGTGTCGTGTTGGCCGGATCGGTCGGCCCCGAAACGGTGGGATTGCTGCTCAAAGGCGTTGTCCTCGGTGTCGCAGCGTACGCGGCGCAGATGCTCGTCGGCTCGTTGATCGCCGCCCGAATGCCCCGCTACGACCGCTGGTGCCTGGCGTTGAGCCAGCAGAACGGGCTGACCGCGATCGTGCTGGCCCTGCTGCTGGAAACCAGCTTCCCCGGCACCGTGGCCGTCGTCGCCCCCGCGATCGTCATGACGAACCTGCTGTTCACCCTGAGCAGGCCCATCCTGGACCGGATGAGCGCCCCGCCTCCCACCATCGTCATCACCCTGACCGACCAGGCGATCGACCGAGCCGCTTAGGTCCAGCGGCTCAGCCAGGTGCGGTGGTGCTCGGCCAACAACCGCCGGGCGACGCGTTGTTCGTCGGCCGGGACGGGTTCGGCGAGCCAGCCCAGCACGCGGTCGCCGATGGCGTCGACGAAACGGCTGCCGAGTGGGGTAAGAGCGTCGCTGTCGAGGAGGGTTTGGGTGGCGAGCCAGGTCGCCGCGCGCCAACGGGCGAACTCGCGGTGCGCGCGGGGGCTGACGGCGACTCGACGGCGGTCACGCCAGAACGAGGCGATGGCCAGATGCGCGTAAGCGCCGTGCAGGAGTCCTGCGATGGGGCGGGGGTCGGTGCGCCAGGGCGCGTAGTAGCGCGTGTCGTCGTCGGTGTCGAACAAGGGGAAGAGGTCCATCAGGACGGTCAGCTTGGCGTGGTGCAGTTCGTGCGCGAGCGTGACGGCCATAGATTCGGCGTCGGTGCCAAGAGACAGGAACACGCACCCGAGCGCGTCTCCAACGGTCGCGCTTGTCTCCCCCACGTCAGACGGCGCCAGCGGGGTAAGAGCGCTGACCATCACGGCGAGTTCTTCAGCCAGGACAGGGTGATCTGTCGTCAGCAGCTCCCACGCCTGGGCTACTCGTTCGGCCCACGCTGCTGTGTCCACGAAACGCGCCAGGCCGAGTCCGTCGGGCAGCAGTCCGGCAGGCCAACCACCGAACGTCCAGCGCAGTCCTGGGGCTGGGGCGAGCATCGGGAACGGCTGCCAGAAAAGGTGATCCGTACGCACCCGCCCTCGGACCGGCCCGACCAAGGTGCCCAACGTCGGTAAGACCGATGAGACGAGCCCCGGGAACTTCAGGTCGACAGCGACATCAGCACGAACAGCCGCGGCGGCCGCCACGTGCGCGAGCCCCGCCCCACCAACAGGTTCTCCGCGTTCATGGCGTAAGAGGGCCGCAGTCACCCACAGGCCCACCATCGGATCGTCCAACACACGGTTGACCGCGACAGGGTGGTGCTGCCGCAGCTCACCCAAAACCGAGTAGGGCTCTGACGCGTCCGGGTCAGCCGCAGCGAGCAACCGGATGAAGGCGACCGTTCGGCTTCTCCGTGCTGACACGAGTAACCGCGCGGCTTCGGCCCCACCGCCGCCGGTGGCGAGAGCGTCGAACAGGTCGAGCGACATGGTGTGCTGCGCGACGGTCATCGCAGTGCCGCGAGGTCGTGGGCGAGCCGCGCCCGTACATGACTGGTCAACCGGTACAGATCGGCGCAGTACACCGAGGGGTGCGCAAACCCTTGCCCCGCACGGTAGCGGTGCGCGGGATGCCCACCTCCACAAGCCTCTAGCACCGGGCAAGCCACACACAACGGCGACAGCACCTGCTCCGGTAGCACTACCGCGTCAAACGGGTCAGTAGCGACGTTGAGCCCGGTGTCCACGGCCGAAGGATCAACAGCCGCCACGATGTCCGACAACTCGATGGCGCCGTCCGTGCCCACCACCACCGGCGGCGACGTGAGCGGCCCCAGCCCCTCAACCCCAGAGGCCCCACCGAGCCACAGCGTGACCATCTCGCTGAACTGGCGGACCGACGTGGTCGGCGCGCCGGAGCCGTACCACTCGTCGAACACCGGTATCAACCAATCCGCGTAGGGCGTGGACGAATCCGGGCGGCGGCCCGGCGGGGGCTGCGACCAGGTGCCGTGCGGCAGCAGGAAGTCGACCTCCGGCGGCCCGAACCGGAGCAATTCGCGATACGTGGCCAGCGGGTCGGCGGCCAGGTCGACCACGCAGAGCAGCCCGGCGAAGATGTGCCGGAAATCCGGCCCGGCCAGTTTTCGCACCGCCGCCGCGACCGCGTCGTGACTACCGGCGCCGTTGTGCCGTTTCCGATGTCTATCGTGTCCAGCTTTTGTCCCGTCGAGGCTCACGCCCACCCGGACATTCAGCTCGGCGAACAAGCGAAGGAATCGTTCGTCCAACCGCACGCCATTGGTCTGCACGGTGAATCCGACCGCGGCGGGCACCACGGCGCGGGCGGCGCGCACCAGCGCCTCGATCCTGGCCGGTCCGGCCAGCAGCGGCTCACCGCCGTGCAGCACCACCTCGACCCGCTCGATCCCGTGCGCCACCACGTGTTCGGCGATGCGCGCGACCAGGTCCGCCGCGGTCCGCTCGGACATCAGCGCAGGCCGCGAGCGCCACCGCCGGTCGGCCATCTCGTAGACGTAGCAGTAGTCGCAGGCCAGGTCGCAGCGACCGTGCACCTTCACCACGAACTGGCGGAACGGCGGCGCTGACCGCATGTCCCTCCCCCGCGCTGGACCGTTTGTCGTTTCGCGTTCCATGTAACACGGGTATGGCGATGTGGTGTGTCCGCTGATCGGTGTATCTTCGCCTTACGCGTCCGCCGAAGAAGGGGCTCCGCCGGTCGCGGGACCGATAGGGTCCGGTAAGTCGTTCCGGGAAGCGGCCGGCCGGGCGGGCGAGCGGGTTCGAAGGGGGCGCGATGGAGGGCACCGGGTCGGCGCCGCCGATCACCGAATCGGGGCTGGTGCGTTCGCGGCTGCTGGACGTTTCCGATATCGATTTCGACCGGCTGGCCGCGCTGCCGGACTGCGTGCTGCGCGACTCGCTGGCCAGGGTGCTCGGCCAGCTCGCCGCCGTGCCGGACCGCTACCAGGCGCACCAGAGCTCGCTGTCCGGGCAGTCGGAGCCGGTGCAGGCCAGACCGGTGCGGCCGTTCGAGTGAAGTTCACCCCGGTGGCGGCCGACGGGTGCCGGGCGCGGTGATCCTCGGTGGTACCGCCGCTGGTGCTGGTTCCAGTGCGGTGCCGCGCACGCGAGCGGTACGGTCGGGCAACTCGGATGACCAGGTAGGGCTGTCGCGGGTCGGTAAAGACCACGCAGGGGTGCGGATAGGAGCGCGATGAGTCGGCCGACGAGCGGACAGGCCGTCGTGACCGTTTTCGTGTCCGTTGTGGACAACGCGGGCCGGGTCGACGCGGCGGCGAACCTGTGCGGTGTGCTGGCCGGGGCGGGCCGCCGGGTGCTGGTGCTGGACTGGTCGGCCGAGCTGACGTCGGTGCGCGACTACCTGCGCGTCTTCCACACCGGCACGCGGGCCTGCCCGGACCGGGTGTGGGCGGCCGCGCAGGGGCTGACCGGCGGCGCGGGTGGGCGGCTGCGCGACCACCGGGAGCTGGCCGGGCACGTGGTCCCCAGCCTGCCCGGGTCGGTCGACGTGCTCTCGGTCGCCGACGGCCTGCCGCACCTGCGGTACGCCGCGCTGGACGAGCACGCCCTGGGCGACCTGCGGGCCGCGTTGATCGACTCCGGGTACGACGACGTGCTCGTGTCGTTGCCGTCGCGGCGGGACAGCGGGGTGCTGCGGGCCGCGAGCGTGCTGGGCGACACGGTGGTGGTGTGCTTCGAGCCGGTGATCCCGACGCTGGGCGCGGCCGTGGACACCGTGGAGGGGGTGCGCCGGAGCGCGCCGCTGCGGGTGGACGTCGTGGTGGCGGCGACCCGGTTCCGGTTGGACGACGCGGAGCACCGGGTCAACGCGCTGCGCACCGCCATCCGGCAGGCGATCGGGCCGGTGCTGCCGCAGCGGGCCCGGCTGGCCGACCCGTTCGTCGAGCTGCCCGAGCCCAGTTACCTGACCGCGGCGCCGCTGCTGTCCGTGGTCGCCGAGGAGGCGGGTTCGGACCGGTTGTGGACGCAGTACGTGCGGCTGGCGACGCTGGTCGACGCGGACCGGGGGGTGCAGCCGCGGCGGGTGGACGAGCGGGCGCGCGGGCGGTACCGGCGGGTGGCCGGGATCGACGTGGACGAGCAGCGGGTCGTGGTGGCCGCCGAGCGCCCGCTGCGGCCGTGGGCGGACTGGGTGGCGGCGCAGTTGGCCGAGGTGAACGTGGCGGTAAGGGCGCCGGGCGACAACACCGATGGGCTGCCGCTGGTGCGGATCGCCGAGCGGGACGCGGAGCCGGACGGCCGCGCGGACGTCACGCTGCACCCGATCACGGTGCCCGGTGGCCGTATCAGCGACTCGATGCTCAAGACCGTGCGGGAACGGGTGGAGGACACCCGGGAGCGCTTGTTCTCCCGTTTGGGCTACCCGACGCCCCCGCTGCCCACGGAGTTCGCGCCGAGGGTGCCGGGACTGCCATCGCCGGTGTTCGGGCTACCGGCTCTGAGCACCCGTTTCCGCCACCGTGAATCCGAGCTCGACAAGCTCCGCGACGCGTTTACCCCGACCGCGGGGGTGAACACGGTGGCGTTGACGGGTCAGCATGGAGCGGGCAAGTCCGAGTTGGCGTTGGCCTACGCGCACAAGTACGCGTTCGCGTACGACGTCGTGTACTGGCTGCCCTCGCATGAAGACCAGGCCATCTTGGTGCAGCTCGCGGAGTTGGCCGGGAAGCTGCGCGCGGAACCCGAGCAGTACGGCAGCAAGGCCGCGCTCGACAAGCTCGCCACCACGCCCGAGCTGCGGTTCCTGCTGGTCTACGACGGCGCCCCGGACATCGCGGCGGTCGCCGACCTGCTGCCCAAGGGCGGGCGCGGTGACGTCATCGTCACGACCGACACGGTCGGACCGGACTTCGGGGGCACCGTCCTGGCGGTCGCGGGCCTGGGTGTCAAGCACAGCGCCGAGTTGGTGTGCGCCGGGGTGGCGGGTCTGAGCCGGTCCACCGCCGAGGAGATCGCCGCCGAGCTGGGTCGCTGGCCGCTGGCGCTGAACCTGGCCGCCTGCTGGTTGACCGAGCGGGTGCGGGTGCTGACCAGCGGCGTTGACGGCACATACCCGGACATCTACGAGGCCGCCGAGGTCGCCGCCCGGGACCTGCTGGCCCGGCTGCGCGCGGACCCGACCGGGCAGAGCGGCATCCACCGGATGGCCCGGCTGACCCTGGCCACCGTGCGGGCGGGCGCGGACGAGCGGCGGCTGGGCGCGGTGGCGGCGTTGATCGCCGAGTTCGGCGCGTTCCTCTCGCCGCTGGGTGCCGCGCTGGAGCTGGTGCGGTCGCCGGGGTGGCGCGCCGAGCTGGTCGGTGAGGGCGGCGACGAGCTGCTGGTGTACCCGCCGCTGGTCGACCAGGCGCTGTGGCTGGGTGAGCGGTACGGGCTGTTCGAGGTCGACTGGGGTCGGTCCCGGGTCCGGGTCGGCGACGTGCTGCGGTCCACCATCGGGGAGCTGATCGACCCGGCGAGCCGGTTGGCCCGGCAGGCGGCGGTGCTGCGCGCGCTCGCCGCGTATGCCCCGTACGAGGTCACCCCATCGGGTCGCGAGCGGTTCCTGGAACTGGGCACGCACATCGCCGCGTCCGGCGCGATGGGCAGCGACGACCCCGGGGTGCGGCGCTGGCTGGTGGCGCAGGCCAGGTTCTACTTCACCAGCGGCGGGGTCGGGGTCCGGCGCGCGGCCCTGGCCTCCGGTCAGGACGTGTTCGACTCGTGGACCGACCGGTTCGGCCCGGCCGACGAACTGCGGCTGCGGCTGGGCACACAACTGGCCAACCTGCGCCGTGAGCTCGGCGACCGCGAGGGCGCGCTGGCCATGGACGAGGACGTGCTGCGGGTCCAGAAACGCGTGCACGGGGTCGCCGACCCGCGGACCCTGGCGACCGCGCGCGACCGGGGCGGCAACCTGCGCGGCCTTGGTCGGTTCGCCGAGGCGCTGGTGCAGGACACGCTGACCTGGCAGCACCACAACGACGTCCTCGGCCCGGACCACCCGGAAACCCAGTGGGCCACCAACAACCTCGCGGTCTCGCAGTACCTCTCCGGCGACGCGCGCTCCGCGTTGCGGACCCAGCGGTCCCACCTGGAGCGGCTGGCGCGGCTGTACGGCGACTACCACCGTGACACGGTGTGGGCGTTGGGCAAGGCGGGGATCTACGCCGGTCAGCTCGGGTTGGCGTCCGCCGAGGGGTACCTGGAGGAGGCCGCGCGGCAGGCGCGGCACGCCCACCGCGGCGACCTGCAGTTGGTCGGCGGGATGGAGTGGCACCTGGGGATCGTCAAGCGCGGCCGCGACCCGAGGTCCGCCCGCGCCGACATCACCAACGGGCTGCGGCACCTGACGACGTCACGCCGCGACTCCCACCCCGACCGGTTCGCGTGCATGCTCTCGTTGGCCGCCACCCAGCGGGTTTACGGGTGGGAGCCCGCCGAGACCGAGAAGCTGGCGCGTGGGGCGCTGACCGGTCTGCTGGACGCCATCTGCCTGCACCGCGAGCACCCGTTCATCGGACTCGCCCGGCTCGGCCTTGGGCTCACGCTCGCCGCGCGCGGATCGGTCGACGAGGGGTTGACCGAGGTCCGCGCCGCGCACGCGATCCTGTTGGCCCGCCTCGGCGAGGTGCACCCCTGGACCCTGGCCGCCACCGTCGACCTGGCCGCCATCGACCCGGCGCATTCCCTGGCCGCCGACGCGCTGGCCGCCTGCGAGGAATACCTCGACCTGGACCACCCGTACACCCTGGTAGCCGCGTCGAACGCGGGCACCGAGACCTGGAAGGTGATCGATGTCGACATCCCCCAGATCTGACTGGCGCCCCGAGACCGCCGACGACCAGGTCGAGCTGCCCCCGGACCTGGCCACCCACCTGCACGCCGCGGTCACCGCCGCCCCCAGCCTGGACTGCGTCGGCTTCTTCGAGCACGACGACTTCGTCTACGGCCTCAACCGCTTGGTGGCCGACCCGACCGCCGCCCCCGGCACCGACCGCTGGGACTCCCTGCGCCGGCTCGGCGTCCAGTTGGCGGTGGCCTGGCGCGACCTGGACCGCGGCCTGCAGCCCATGCGCACCGGCCGTCTCATCAGGACAGTGGTGGACGCCGAGGGCGGGGCGGTCTTCTGCGAGACCGTTCGGCCCGGCATGCACGTCATCGGCGCGGTGTCGGCGGTCTCGGTCGACGACCGCGAAGCCGCCGACGCCGCCATCGCGTCCGTGGTCGAACACCTGCGCTCAGCGGAAAAACTCCCCTCCCAAAACCACGGCTCGTTCGCCGATTCCGGCCCGCCTGTCGCCGAGGCAGGCTCCGGCGAAGTGCTGCGAGCATCCGGTGACTCGTCCCTTGTGGACAGCCTCAGCACCTCGATCCGACTGGATGGCTTGCACGCCTTGGCCTTCTTCGCCCGCGGCGAGAAACTGGCCGATGTGGACTGCTTCGACTCCCCCGGACTGGCCTCGTTCCACGAACTCGCCACCCCAGCCGAACGGCGGCCACTGTACTCGGGACTGGGACAGGAACTCGCGGGGTTGGCGAGCCAGTTGAACCAGGCCACCTCGGGCGCGCTGGGGGGCCGGTTGCGGCGGATCGTGCTGGATGTGCAGTCCGGAGCAGTGTACTACCGGCGGTTGCCCCGGCAGCGGTACCTGGTGGGGGTGACGCTGGACCAGACCCGGGTCGGCCGGGCGGACCACCAGATGACGGATCTGGCGGACCACCTGAGCGCGGTGGCGTAGCGCCGTCTCAGCGGTTGGCGACGGACTCGAGGACGGCTTCGCGGACGCGGAAGCTGAAGTCGGCGAGGGCGCGTTCGGCGCGTTGGCGGACGGCGCCGGAGAGCAGGCCCGCGCGAACCAGGTCGACGAGGGCGCCACGGGCCGGGAGGGCGTCGGTGATGTTGTCGTAGGTGTCGCACATGCGGTCGAGGAGGTCGCGGGCGGCCGAGTCGACGCGGGTGGTGTTGGTGCGGTACCAGTCGGCGAGCACGGTGCGGAAGGTGGTGATCACCTGGCGGAGGAGGACGGCGGAGCCGGTGGCGGCGACGACGGACTCCTCGCGGAGCTGCACGACCAGCGGGTCGGCCTCGGCGACGATGTCGTGGGCGAAGGCGTTCGGCGCGATGTGGATGTTGGCCAGGTCGTCCAAAGCGGACGTCGCCTCGTCGAAGAGTTCGGCCAGCACCGGGGGGAGCAGGCTTTCCTGCTGGGTGACGACCGGTGCGGTGTGGACGGTGGCGGCGAGGTCGTCGACCCGGCGGGTGAGGGCGTCGGCGAGTTCGCGCTGGCCCGCGGCGAGCCCGGCGAGCCAGGTCTCCAGTTGCCTGCGCAGGCCGACCAGCGAGTCCGGCTCGCTGTGCCGGGGCAGCCGGGTGCGGGCGGCTTCGAGGACGGCGGTGATGTCCTCGCCGAAGCTGTGCGGGCGGACCACCAGCAGGTCCCGACCGAGCAGGTCGCGCACCTGCACAACAGCCGTGTCCGTTGGCACGCCGACGACGACGAGGACGATCTCCGCGCCGGGCTGGGCGGCGCGCAGCGCGGCGATGCGCGCCAACGCCCGGCCGATCTCCGCCGAGTCCGCAAGGGACGGTGTGACGATCAGCGCGCAACCGCTGTCGAAGTCGGGGAAGGTGATCCAGAAGTCGGCGCGGGCCTGCGGGGAGGGGCCGAGCATGTGGTCGCGGCGCGGGTTCCAACCGGACCGCTCGGCCAGCCGCCAGATCTGGTTGACGACCTCGTCGTAGTCGGGGGCGCCGAACTCGTCGGCGGAGGCAGCGGCGAGCACGGCCTCGTCGACGAGCACCTCGGTGTTCGCGGCGACGGCGGCGTTGTCGGCCAGTCGGAAAGCCTTGCGGCACAACCTGATCACGTCACGCGCGTAGCCGCGGGTGAGTCTGCGGATCATGCGGATGGACACCGGGGTGAACGGTTCGATGCCGTTCTCGCCAAGGACCTCCTCGTGCGACCGCAGGACGAAGTCGGTGATCTCCTCGTCGGTGAGCCCGGCCAGGTCGACCCGGACCGGGATGCGGGCGCGCACGGCCGGGGTGAGCACCTCCCAGACGTCCGGGAGTCCACACAGGACCAAGCAGGCGCCGGTGCGGGCGCTGACCGCGAGCAGGTCCTGGAACCGGGCCATCAGCGTGTCGTTCGGCCGGTGGCGGGCCGAGAAGATCTTGTCCAGCTCGTCGATGACCAGCACGAACCGGTTGCGCAGCCCGGAGAACAGCAGGGCGATGACGCGCAGCGCCTCCAGCGCGGCGAGCTCGTTGTCGATCCGCCGGGTGATGCCCCGGTCGACCAGGATCTCGTCGGGTTCGGCGCCGGTGAGCCATTGCCACACGGCGTCGTCGAAACCGTTGCGCAGCAACAGGGTCAGCACAGTGCTGAAGTCGTGTTCACCGGTGACGCCGACCAGGGTCTGCTGGACCCGGCGGAGCAGGGCGCTCTCCAGCATGCCCAGCTCGCGGATGACCTTCTGCGGGGTGACCTGGCCCGCGGTCAGCGCCTGCAGCGCGTCGCCGGACAGGCCGGTCTCCTGCAGCGCGGCGGCGACCACGTCGGCGTAGTAGTCGCGGACCTGGGCGATCAGCGCGTCCCGGCCGACCTCGCGGAGGAACCGCAGGTAGAGCGACCGGAAGTCCTCGGCGTTGGCGTCGAGGTAGATCGCCTTGGTCGGCCCGCCGAGCGCGGCGCGGGCGCGGCGGACCAGCCGGACGGCGAGATGGGTCTTGCCGAGGCCGTAGTCGCCGAGCAGGGCGACGACCACGCCCGCCGAGCCGGACTCGGGTTCGGCGCCGAGGTAGTCGTCGAGCATCCGGTAGGCGCGGCGCATGGCGTCGGTGACCACGGTGACGTCCGCGGTGGCCTGGTCACCCTCGACGACCGAGGTGCTGGCGACCGCCATCACGTTGTACGGGTTGCGCTTGCGCTCCCGCCGGGAGGGACCCTGGACGCCGCTCATGACTTGTTTCCCTTGGTGTATCGATTCAGGTCGTCGACGGTCACCGCATACGACTCAATGTAGTTCACCCGCTCGGCGCGCAACATCTCGAACGTGCCGAGCAGGGTGCGCTGCAAGGTCTTGATCGACTTCGTGTGCACCAGCTCGGTGAGCGCCTGGTCGGCCACGACCCGCGGGTACCGGCCTGCCGCGCGGTGCCGGTGCAGCCGGTCGTCGACGAACCGGACCACGTCCGCCCTGGTCAGGGTGCGCAGCCGGAGCACGATCGGCGGGGTGCTGTCCTCCAGCTCGACCTCGATCCGGCGCACCTCGGCGTCGGTCAGCAGCGCGGACTCGGCCAGGTAGAGCACCCGGGGGCTGAGCATGCCGCTGGCGTAGACGTGCACCTCGCGGTGCAGGTCGAGGTGGTCGGGCAGCAGCACGACGAGCGCGACACCCGGGTCGAGCAGGCCGTCGAGCTCGGGGAGGATCTGGTCGGGGTCACCGGAGTCCAGCTCGGCGGCGGCCGGGTCGACCAGCGCCCGCTCCTCGCGCAGGGTGCGCACCAATCGGCCACACGCCCAGCCGACCCGGGTGTTGATGCTGGCGGATTCGAGGGCGAGCGCGTGGCGGCGCAGGTCGGCCAGCACGACCCGGTCGGCCAGGCCGCCGACGAGCGCGTTGCGCGCCCACCAGGCGCAGCGGTTGACCAGGGCGCTCTTGCCGCAGCCGGACTCGCCGACCACCAGCACGTAACCGCCGGTGGACACGATGTCCTCGACGACCTCCGGGGGCTCGGTCGTCTCGTCCTCGGTCGGGCCGGCGAAGCGCTGGTAGGCCCGAGCGGTGCCGCACACGTCCACGTAGTGGTGATCGTGCGCGGCGTCGTCGATCGGACGCAGGGTGAGCATGGCCTTGCTCACCCGCCGCTGCGGTGGCACGAACGGGTTGAACGCGTCGCTCGCGCTCCCGTCGCCGCCGCGCACCACCCCAAGCCCCTTCCCGCCCGTCGATCACCCCGAGGGATGCCGATGCTACCGAGCGCGTCGGTACGCCGTCCCGATAACCGGGCAGACGCACCCGACCGCGGGCAACCGGCATCCAGTGCGTGGACCCGCTGGACGGACCGGGGCGGGGCGTGGTTGAACACCTGGTGACCGGTTTCGGTGGGAACGGAGGTCTCATGCGGTTACGGCTGGTGGGGTTGGTCGGACTGGTGGCCGGGGTGCTGGTGGTCCCGCAGGCCCAGGCGCAGCAGCGGGGCAACGTGGTGCTGGAGTGGTACGACGTCACGAAGCAGGTTTTGGCGGCCGAGCCCGCGCCGACGCAGATCACGAACAACCGTTCGTGGGCGATCGCTTGGCTGGCGGCCGCGCGGGTCGACCACGGCGGGCGGGATTTCAGTGGGCGGGATTTCGGGCGGGATTTCACTGACGCGGCGGTGGCTACGGCGGTGCACGACTCGTTGGTGCAGTTGGCACCGACTCAGGTAGGAGCGCTCGACCAGGCGTTGACAACGACCCTGGATCGGGTACCGCGTGGCTCGGCTAAGGACCGTGGAAAGGCCGAAGGGGCCGCGCAGGCGCGGCGGGCGTTGGCGGAACGCGAAGGGGATGGGCTGGATCCGGCTTCGGTGAACGCGCCATTCCCGGTACCGACTCCGGCGCCCGGTGTGTGGCAGCCGACTCCACCCGCCTACGGCCCCGCGATCCAGTACGGCAACCGGGTTGCCCGGCCCTACCTACTACGGCGCCCCAACCAGTTCCGGCCTGGGCCGCCGCCTGCGCTGGATTCGGAGCGGTATCGCAAGGACCTCGCCGAGGTAAGGGACTACGGGTCTGCCACGAGTACCGTGCGCACGCCTGCCCAGACCGAGGTGGCGTCATTCTGGTATCAGGGATCGCAGCCTGCGTTCGTGGACGTGTTGCGGGTGGCGCTGGCAAAGTCGCCGTCGGCCCGGTTGGTGGCGGAGTTCAACGTCATCGCGGTCGATACCCAGATCGCCACCTCGGACGCGAAATACGCCTACCAACTCTGGCGCCCGGTGACCGCGCTGCGCGCGACAGGTCTACCGGACTGGACGCCGCTGCACGTGACGCCGTCGCACCCGGACTACCCGAGCGGCCACGCGACCTATGCGGGATTCGCGCAAGAGGTACTGACAGCGCTAACGGGTCCAGCACTGAGTGAACCGTTCGACCTGACCAGTACTACGGCGCCGGGCGTGGTCTTCCACTACCGGGCGTGGAGCGAGATCACGAGGGACACCGTCAACGCGCGGGTGTGGTCGGGCATCCACACGCGAGTGGCGGACGAGGTGGGCGTACAGGTTGGCCGCAACGTCGCCGGTTACGACCTCACCAAGTTCGACTCACTGCTGCGATAAGACGAGCGGTCCCCACCCCGGCCGGGGTGGGGACCGCCATCAACCCGGGCTACTTGATGAAGTGGGCGTCCGGGAAGCAGGGCGACGACCGGGTGAACAGGCCCCGGTCGCGGCCGTTGAGGTGGAGGTCGAAGAAGGCCGACAGGTACTCGTGCTGGGCGGCCAGCGACTCGGTGGGGTTGATGGTGCCGACCGTCCGGGCCGCGGCCTCGGGGGTGATCAGGGCGCGGACGGCGGGGACGACGAACTGGAGGTCGGTAAAGCTGTAGTGGGTGGTGTGGTCGAGGTGCAGGTCCCGCTTCCAGCCGCGCTGGGTGGCCCAGAAGTCGGCCCAGGAGCGGTCGAACTCGGGAGTCCGGTGCGAATGCGGGATGGTCGTGCCCGACTCGTCGGTGAAATCGGCGCCGAACAGCATGAACGGGCGGTCGAGGCCCTGGGTGACCACCTGGCCGGGCAGGTACGGATCGCTGCTGTAGCGGAGGGCGCCATCGATGTCGACACCCGCGTCGACCCGGCGGTCCTGGACCATGGTCTCCCCCGCGGTGTAGCCGCCGTAAGAGTGCCCGGCCATGCCCACGCGGGACATGTCGGCCATCGGAAGGGTGCGGGCGACCCAGTCGAGGACGAAGCGGCTGTCGGCGACGCGGACGTCGATCGCGGTCTTCATGGTCGCCGGGTCGGACTGGGTGATGTTCCCGTACACGACGCGGCCGTCCGGGAACTGCACCGCGGCGGACTCGTAGGTGTGTGACATGGACACGACGAGGTAACCGTGGCTGGCCAGGTCGTCGACCACGCTCGCGTTGAACTCCCGCGCGGAGCCGAACCCGGGCGAGTACAGCACCACGGGCCACTTACCCGGCGCGGCGGGCGCGTCGAGCACGGCGTTGCGGCGGGTCGCGGTCCAGTTGATGGAGCCGGACGGTAAGCCGAGCACGTCCGGGCTCGCGGCGAGCTGGTTCAGCACGGCCGCGACGCCCGAAGACACCCACGGCGCGCGGGTGCCGCCGGAGCGGGCGGCCGGGTAGCTGACGGTCACCATCAGCTCGCGCTGCCGGTCCGGGTGCCACGGGTCGACCCGGTGCGCGTCGACCAGGTCGACGTCGCGGGTGCCGACCGGGAGGTGACCGCTGAGCCGCGGCATGGTGATGGTGACCGGCGTCGTCGGAGTGGCGGCGGCAGGCGCGCCCGCGAGCACGGTGGCGGCGATCGCCGCGGCCGTGGCCGCGCCGAACACCCTTCTGGTCAATGTGGACAAGAGATCCCCTTGTTCGTTCTGGTCTGCCTGCGCCATGGTCCAGATCTCCACGTGGAGACGGCATCACTCCGCGGGCGGACCCCGGTCGTCCTCCGGATGGGGGATGGGCATCGGCCATCAAGTTGTCTCAGCTTCAACAATGCAGCAGGCTCCACCCTGACCGGTGTGCTCGGTCGGATGATGGAGGAAGACGGATGGCGGACCCAACAACGCCCACGGCACTGCTCGCCGACGGCGCGTGGCAAGGCAAGGTCTGGACCGGATCGTGGACCGACGGCGGCGGGGGCACGTACCCCGCGGTCGAGCCCGCGACCGGCGAGTCCCTGGGCGCGGTCGGCAAAGCGACCCCGCAGGACGTGCACGAGGCGGCCGAGCGCGCCGCCGTCGCGCAACGGGCCTGGGCGGCGGCCCCGTACGAACTGCGGGCGGCGGTGCTGCGCGGCGCGGGCGACCTGCTCACCCTGCACGCGGAGGAGATCAAGGACTGGCTGGCCCGCGAGTCCGGCGCGATCCGCCCGTTCGGCGACTTCCAGGTCCACACCAGCGCCCAAGAGTGCTACGAGGCCGCCGCGCTGCCGTCGCACCCCTACGGCGAACTCCTGCGGACCGGCGCACCGCGCCTGTCGTTCGCCCGGCGACTGCCCGCGGGCGTGGTCGGCGTGATCGCACCGTTCAACGTCCCCACCATCCTCGCTATCCGCGCGGTCGCCCCCGCGTTGGCCTTGGGCAACGCGGTCATCCTCAAGCCAGACCCACGCACAGCGATCTCCGGCGGCGCGATGTTCGCCCGTATCTTCGCGGAGGCCGGACTGCCCGAGGGTCTGTTCCAGGTCCTGCCCGGCGGCGCCGATGTCGGTGAAGCCCTCGTTGTGGAGCCTGCCGTACGGGTCATCGCGTTCACCGGCTCTACGCGCGCGGGACGTGCGGTGGGCGCCTTGGCAGGTCAACACCTGAAGCGGGCTCACTTGGAGTTGGGCGGGAACTCAGCGCTGATCGTGCTACCGGACGTGGATGTCACCAAGGCGGCGTCGGTCGGAGCTTGGGGGACGTTCACGCACTCGGGTCAGATTTGCATGGCCACAAGTAGGCACCTCGTGCACGCCTCTATCGCGGAGGAGTACACGGCAACGTTGGCAGAGAAGGTGTCTGGCCTACCGGTTGGAGACCCGTACCGGTCACAGGTGGCCCTCGGCCCTCTTATCGACGCAGGCCAACGCGACCGTGTGCACGGTCTGGTGACCTCCAGCGTTTCCAGCGGCGCCACCGTGCGCACCGGCGGCACCTTCGAAGGCTTGTTCTACCGCCCCACCGTGCTGGGTGACGTCCCGCTCGACGCCCCGGCGTACCGGGAAGAGATCTTCGGCCCAGTAGCACCCGTCGTCCCGTTCAACTCCCTGGACGAGGTCGCGGCCCTGGCAGCCGACTCGGACTACGGCCTGTCCCTGGGCATCCTGACCGGCAACATCCAAGCAGGCCTCGACCTCGCCGAACGCATCCCTTCGGGCTTGGTCCACATCAACGACCAAACCGTCAACGACGAAGCCACCGCCCCCTTCGGCGGCGTCGCCTCCTCCGGCACCGGCTCCCGCCACGGCGGCGCCCAGGCGAACATCGAGGCCTTCACCGAAACCCAATGGCTCACCCTCCGCGGCGACCTCCCGATCTACCCGTTCTAGCCCCTCCGCAACGCGCCCTCCACCCGAGGGCGCGTTGCCACCCCCCTCGCGGCGACCACCAGTCATCCCTGCCTTGCCGACAACCCCACGGCTTCTGGTTGAACCGCTGTATCCGCGCCCAACAGCTCTACTTCGCCACAGCCCGCCCAGCCGACATCACCGTGTACAACGATCGGCTCCACCGGCCGACCTGGGAAGTCCGACCACACGCTTCGGCATCGCCCACGTGGCTCTTGATCGCCGATCGGCTTCAGAGCTATCCACAACGCGACGGTCTGTCCACACCAACCACTGCAGCCAGCCGTTGATCTTGCTATCCCGGTAGACTGGCCTCGGGGACGCCCCCCGGGAAGGGTGGGGGCCGCCCGGGGTGGGTTTGTGCTGGTGGGTGGGGATTTCGAGTAGGTGTGTCTTGTTGTTGCCGGTGTTGTGGTTGTGGGCGACCTCGGTGTAGGTCTCGCGGGTACACGCGACCCAGATGATCCATTACGGCAGTCAATGGCAGGCGCGGATCTCTCACGTGTTGCGCCAGGACCGTTCGGTACCGGCGGGGGAAACACCTGGCGCTCGGCTTCGATCCAAAGCGCGATTCGCTGTCTGTGCGAATGGGACAGACACCAAGATGCACCGGTCGACGAGTTCTGGGCGCAACAGGAAGACGCCGCCGAAGAGGAGCGCAGCGTCTGCGGGGACGATGGGTATCGGTGTCCCTGTCGCAGACCGCGTGGTGGAACCGTCGGTCTCCAACCGGGCCTAGCGAATCGAGCAGGACCCGGCACAGCGCGGCGTGGTCATGAGTGTCGAGATAGCAGCCTTCGGCCGAGCACTAGCCGCGCCGATAGCGCTGTGCACGGGCAAGAGGAAGTCGCCGATAGACGCGCGGATAACGTCCGCACGCAGGACGACGGCGAGTTCGTCGCCCAGCATGGTCCTGCCCGCAGCAGGCGGCCCGTCGATGGCGACCCGCAACGGATGCGCGGTCGTGACATCCCCGATCACCCCAACAAGCCGCCTGACGAGCTCAACACGGGTGCCTTGATTCATTGACGCCCCCACGTGTCTCCGTTCAACACCGTCAGGCTGCCCGCTCGCGTCCGAAGCGCACTCGGCGAACGGGATGGAGTCCACCTCCAGCAGATCTCAGGCCCGCTTACCCACATAGACCGCAGGACCGCTAGGAAAACTGCCCGACCCGACCCACCACCCGGTGACCACGGCCCACAACCAAGCCATCGCTCAACCGACAACCCCCTACGGGTCCAGGCAGCCCCCACCCTGTCCCGGGGGGCGTCCCCGAGGCCAGTCTACCGGCCCAGCAAGATCAACGGACGGCTGAGGTGGTGGGTGTGGAGGAAGCGCTGCGTTGTGGACAACTACGTCGCCCGCGGCCCGACCGCGGTGATCAAGTCCGGTCTGCTCGACGCGGACCCGCTGGTGGGTGTGCGCGACCGGCTGACCGAACTCCGAGACCAACCGGTGATTAGCGGCCGTAGGTCAGACAGCTACTTCTTGGCTGGGAGTAGCAGGATTGCGCCGCCCTGCAAGGGAAGTTGGGCGGTTGGGGTGCCTGCCTGGTGGTAGACCGAGCCTGCGGCTGTCGTGACGGTGATGGCGTAGGTGTCGGTCTTCGCGTCAGTGGCGCTCACGCGGCAGGCGAGGTTGCGGGTGGTGAGACGCGGGATCGGGGTTCCGTTGGGGGCTAAGACGATTGCGGCGCACTTGGTGGTGAAGGTGACGCCGGTGGTGGTGAAGGTGACTGAGTCGGGGCGGCCGGTGGACTTGATGATGTACTGGTTCCGGTCCGCGCCGCGGTAGGTGTAGAGAGACTGTACGGCCTTAGAGGTAGCGAAGAAGGCGAAGTCGCCGTGGCCGTTGACCCAGCCCGCGCCGAGGGCCGCGCGATCGGTGACGGGTGGGTAGGTGGTGAGGACGGCCGGGGCCGCTGCTGGGGCCGTCAGGTACGGGTTGTTGGCGGGGATGGTGGCGATGACGGTCCAACTGTCGGCGGGGAGCGTCAGGGCGCAGGTGGGCTTACCGACCGGTGAGACGCAACGGAGGTCTGGGGTGGTCATGTCGGTGTTGGCGCTGTTGTAGAGCAGGAACTCCACTGTGGACTTCTCGGGGTAAGAGCCCACTGTGGCGGTGAGGGTTACCGAGCCTGATGGGGCGGTAGACGGGCCGGTATAAGACACGGTTGTCTGGAGTTTGGTGACGGTAACCGAACCGGCGGCCTCTGATGGGGCAAAACCGTTGGCACCGCTATAGGACACGGTCACGGCGTGGGTTCCGGGAACAAGCCCAGGTTTGCAGGCGGGACCGTCTACCGGCACCGTGCACACCTCAGCACCATCGACCCGGTAGGTGAATGTGCCACCGGTGGCGTTGACGGAAGCGGCCAGAACAACCGGTTGACCGTAAGTGGCGTCAGTCGTGGACAAGGTGGTTGTCGTGGGGAGTGTGGCTCCGGTCGACGGGGTGACAAGAAGCCTGACCGTGCCAAGAGGCGACGTGTGACCGTTGGCAGTGGCGGTGAAGGTGAAGGCGTCCTCGCCGGTGTAGTCCGGGGCCGGGCGGTACATCAGGTCGGCGCCGCCGGTCAGTGTTCCATGGGAAGGTTGACCGACAATCTGGTAGGTGAGGCTACCGGCGGCGATTACACCGGTCAGGTGGATCCGCACGGGAGCGCCCGTGGTGGTGACGGTCTGGTCGGACGCGATGGGCGTGGGCGGGGCAGTGACGGTGATCGGTGGCAACGTCACGACCGCGCGGTCGCCGGTGTTGGTGGCAACGGCGAGGGTCGGGGTGAACGTGCCGACTGACGTGTAGGCGTGTACGGGGTTGGTGGCCGATGACGTTGCCCCGTCACCGAAGTCCCACACCTGCGGGCCTACAGCCGAGGTGAACGTGACGGGCGCGCCCGCGACAGCGCTAACAGTGTTGCTGGACGCAGTAACGACCGGTGGCGTAGTCGGCGCGGGAATGACCGTGGGGATGAGGGTGAGTGGTTCACCGCCCTCAGCGACCTGAGCGCCGTAAGAGTTGATGGTCCACATTCCGCGTTCAGCGGATGCAACGAGGTAGCTCTCACCGGTCGGGCCTACCTCGTGCACAACGTCGTCAGCCACGGTGGAGCGGTCGATGACGCGGCCGGACGGAGACACCAGCGAGGTGACGATGTCGCTGCCCGGCCAGGCCGAGGCGACGCTCAGCGTGGCGTTGGCGGTGGAGACGTCCACGGTGCTGCTCAGGGTCTGGTTGGGCAGGATCGACCGGGGGGCGGCGCCGGTGATGGCGGCGCGCATGCGGCCGGCGAGGGCGGACTGGCCGTCGCGGTTGGGGTGGAAGCTGTACTCCAGGTTGGTCGGGACGACGTCGTTGAGGCGGGGGCCGGGGCGGCAGGCCTCGTGGTCGGCGAAGGCGTCGTAGACCGGGACGTAGGTGATCCGGGCCCGGTCCTGGCCGGGAGTCGCGGTGACGGCGCGCTGGACGGTGGTGTTCAACTGGGTGATGGCGGAGTTGATCCAGGTCTGGTCGACCGGGGTGACACCGTAGAACGGGCACTTCGCGGTGGCTGCCGGGTTGAAGAACCTCGGGTAGCCCATCACGTACACCTGCGCGTTGGGCGCGGCGGCGAGAACTGACGTGTAGACCTTCTTCAGGTCGTCGCTAAGACCCTGGATGTCGTTGGCCAGGCTTCCGCTGTAGCGCCGTTCGCAGGGGTTGGCGATGCCGATGATCTGCTGGTAGCTGTTCTGGACGCAGTAGCTGATGATTTCGCTGAAGTTGACGTTGTTGCCGCCGATGGACAGCGTCACGAGCGAGGTGTGCTTGTCGAGGTAAGACACCTGCGCCTTGGACTCCGCACCGTGGCCGCTTAGCGCGTTGAGGACGTTGTCCGTCTTAGCCCCACTGCACGCGCGGAAGACGAAGTTCGTGGCGTCACCGGCGAGCAGGTTGGGGTAGGCGTATTGGGATCGGTGGCACATGTTGGCGGGGTCGTTGTCGGTGTCGGTGCCATCCCGGTCGGTGAACCACGGGCGGTGTGGTCGTGGGTCGAGGAGGTCAGCCCCACCCGGGACGGCGCCCTCGCCGGAGGAGTAGCTGTCGCCGAGGGCGACGTACTCGCCACCGACAAGAACAGTGCGGGTGACGGGGGCGAAGGTGCCATCCGTGGTCGTGAAGGTCAGATCGACCTTGTAGTGGCCTTGGTCAAGGACGCAATCGAGCCCGGCGGTGTCAACGGCGACGGTTACCGGCACGCAGTGCACGGAGTTCGTGGGTTGCCCGGCCTGGGCAGCCCAGTCGAGCGCCGGTGCTCGACCGTCTTGGTCCGTGGCGCGCACCAGTAGCTTGCGCGGGCCTCGGGAGACGTCGACGACGCTGTCCACGGAGCTGCCGTCGTCGTAGGTAACGCGCAGCTTGGGGGCGTGGCCGACAGAGCCGTCATCGCCTTCGAGGCTGTGACGCATGATGGGCTTACCGTCGATGGTGGCGCTGATCGCGTAGTAGCCAGAGCCACCGGGAAGGACCGCCGACGTGCCCTGGGTGACCAGCAGCGGCGTGTCCGAGAACGGCGTCGAGACCGTGGAGGTCGCGAAGACCTGGTACTCGGTGGCACCTGGTAGCGGCGACCACCTCAGCTTGGTAACTCCCGGGGTGTCGGTGTCGACATCTAGGCCGCCGCGTTCGGACCGGAGGTGCTTGACGAAGTTTGTCGCGAAGCCCCGACCGCCTGCGGCCTTGCTGACGAACGTGCGGGACAGATCCAGGTCGCCGTCCTTGGCCGGGATCAGGACGTACCTGGCGGTGAAGCTCTCCCCTGGTTGGATCACGTCCGTTGTCTGTTCGAACCGTTCCCGTGGCTGGTAGATGAATCCGGGCGTTTGGTCCTGCTGAGCCTCTATGGCGAGGTTGTACACGGGCACGTCGGCCACGTTGTGCAAGGTGACGCCCACGTCGAACGGAACACGTTCGCTGGTGGTGGAGTCGGTGTCGATGGTCATCGTCAGCGCGCTGGCACCCCACACGTGCAGGGGCCGCGCGTTGGTGGCCTGCACGGAAACGGTGGAACCGATGGGTTCCAGGCTGCCGACGTAAGAGGCCGACAGTTGGTAAGAGCCCTCGGTATCACCACGCACGACCCAACTGGCGGTCTCGCTCTTACCCGCGCCGATGACCGGCATGGCGATCGACGGGGTCTGCGGGGTCGCCATCGGGGCAAGGGTGAGTCCGGCGGGCAGGGTGAGCGTGGCGGTGCCGTGGTCGACCTGGAACGGTTCGCCCGCCATGTTGGTGACGGTCATCCGAACCGCGAAGAACTCCTTGAGCCAGCTCGCCTTGAGCGGCATGACCAGCCAGACCAACTGCGGCTTCTCGTTGACGTAGGTGACCGAGAGGGTGACCTCCTGGTCCTCGGTGCGGAAGGTGGCGCCGCCCCGGGCGCACCCGACGGTGGTGCCGTTGACCTGCGGGCAGGCCGGGAGGCCACCCACGGCGGTGTAGCCGACGACGGTGATCTCGGGCCCGGGGTCGACGGCGATGTTGACGCTGAACTGGTAGGCGTCGCGGTTCTCCGGGGCGTCCGGGTCGATGCCCGCCTGGACGACCTCGTCGCGGGTCATCGGTTTGGTGTCCAGCTCGGACGTGACAACCTCGCCCGGCGCCAACACGAGCCGGGCCTGGCCCGCGCCGTCGATGATGGTGGCTTTGACCTCGTTGGGCAAGTACTCGGGAGCCGTGCCGTAAACCGTGACACTGCCGTCCGGGATACCTTGCAGGTGGCCCAATCCTGAGGGGTCGGCCGTAGTGGGGTACGAGTGGCCGTTGCTGTCCACGACAGTCAGGCTTGCGCCACCGACAACCGTGCCAGCCGGGTTGACCACCTGTACGAACAAACCGCTCGCGGTGGGTTCCGGCTTAACGGTGACGGTTACCTTGCCCTGCTTGGTTTCGCCGTTGGCAGTAACGGTCAATGTTGCCGTGTAGTCGCCCCTTGTGTCGTAGATGTGTTTGGCCACGGCACCGTCAGCGGCTTGGCCGTCGCCGAAGTCCCAGTGATAGGAATCAATACCGGTTGACGGTCGCGAACCGGAACCGTCGAAGGTGACGGACTTGCCCTCGATGCCGACCTGGTCGTCACCCGCGTTGGCAAGAAGTGGCTCAGGGAGCCCGACGACGACGCTCGCGGTTTTCGTCGTGCTGAGGCGACCGTCACTGACGACGAGCCGCGTCAGGAACGTGCCCGCTCTGGTGTAAGTGTGGCCGATAGGGCCATGCGGGAGAGAGCCGGATGCCGCAGCGGTTCCGTCACCGAAGTCGAGGGAGTAGGTCAGCGCGTCGTCTTGGGCGTCGGTAGCGGTAACGGTCGCACTGACTGGTAGCGGCGCTACGCCGCGCGTGGTGTCGAGGGCGTAGGTGGCCGTGGGGGCGGTGTTGGCCCTACCGGACACGACGATGTCAACTGACTTCGTGGTGGTCGCGCCTGTCGAGTTGGTGACGGTGACGACCGTGTGGAATACGCCGGGAGCGTTGTAAGTGTGCCGTAGTTCCGTTGTGGAGTACGGGCTCGCGATGTCACCGGAGGCGGTAGCGCCATCGCCGTAGTTGGCCGTGTAGTGCACAACCTGGCCACGCGGCTCCGAGGTGTCGACGCGCAGTGTGGTCGCGAGAGGTGCGGGTCCGGTGAGTGGATCGGCGCTAACAGTGAGCGGTAGCGCTGTCGAGTCGATGGACACGGGTATCTCGGGCGCAAACCATCGGTGGACGTTGCCGAAGGGGTCGGTGGACAGGACAGAGGTGCGAAGGTTGGCCGCACCCGCGGTGAGCGCGCCCGCGTTGACGGTGGTGCGCCACTGGCCGTCCGGGGAAGGGCCGTAGATAGAGGCACCGCCGCCGGTGTCGAAGGTCGCGTCGACCTGGGTAAGCGGGAAGTCCTGGGTGGGTTGGAAGACGATGGTGGCCCTACCGGCGAGGGTGTCACCGGCCTTGGGCGCGATAAGAGCTCCTGGCGTCCGGCGGTCGACACCGACCTGGACGCTGTCCTCGGTGAAGCGGCCGGTGGCGCCGGTTACCTTGATGTGCAGGGTGTACACGCCGTCTGCCGCTACGACGCCCGCATCGTTCTTGCCGTCCCAGGTGGCGTAGTTCAGGGGGTGGTTGCGCGTGCACTGCGTGGCGTCGACCGGGGTAAGAGTCCGGACGGTGCTCCCGGCCTGGTCGACGACAGTGGCGGTACCGGTGGCTTTGAGGTCGACGCAGTAACCGACCAGGATGGTGTCTTCCTGGCCGTCACCGTTGGGGCTGAAGTAGTTCGAGCCAGTGCGAAGGCTGATGTGCGGGGTGTTGTCGACGGTCAACGGGACACGCGTCTCCCAGAACTGGTCGGTGCCGAACGCGTCAGTCCAAGAGACACCCGCGGTGAAAGCGTTTGCGCCGGGGTCGCACGGCGTGGTGTCGACGTTGCCCGAGAGCTGGTCGGTGTAAGCGAGTTCGAAGGTTCCGCACAACAAGCTCAAGGAGTTGACGGTGAAGCCCTGGGTCGGCTGGAAACGCCAGTCGACATGGCCCGAGACGGTGCTGCCTGCGGCGGGCTGGGTAAGAGCGCCGGGCAGGCGGTTGTCGATGCCGACTTGCACGGTGCTTTCGCCGACCTGGCCAGTGTGGTCAGTGGCGCGGACGCGAAGGGTGTAGACACCGTCCGGTTGAACGTGGCCCGCGTCGTCTTTGCCGTCCCAGTTGACCGAAGCGTTGCCGCCGTCGCAGCCGGCGTGACCAGACTGGTTCACGGCAGGAATGGTGCGCACGACGATGCCACTCGCGTTGGCGATGGTGACACCGACAGAGCTGTCTTGGCTCAGGCAGTAGTCGATGCCAAGGACGTCGTTCTGACCATCACCATCGGGGCTGAAGTAGCGGTGCGCGTAGGCAGAGATGTCCACGACCGGCGGGTTGAGGATGGTTACTGACACAGGTGGCGATGTCCAGGTGTGCTGCACGCCGAAGGGGTCGGACCAGGTGACCACGGCGTCGACAGTGGCCGGACCGGAGTAACAGGCGCGGACTGAACCGGTGCCGATGAAGCTAACCGGGTCGAGCGAGCCCATGTAGGTACCGTCGCAGTACAGGTCTCCGCCGCTGACTGGGAAGTTGGTGGTGGGGCGGAACGACCAGGTGATGTCACCGGACAAGGTAGCCCCGGCGACCGGGCTGGTGAGAACGCCAGGGGTTCGCGTGTCGATGCCGATGTCCGTTGACGCGGCGGCGGTCTGGCCGGAAGAGTCGGTGGCGACCAGTCGCACGGTGTAAACGCCGTTCGGGACAGCACTACCTGTGTCGCCTAGGCCGTCCCAGGTGAGGGAGTTGTTGAAGTCGTAGCAGGGTCGGGAGCCGACAGCGTCCACTGCGGCGATAGCCCGAACGGTGGCCCCCGCCGCGTTGGTGACCGTGGCGGACACTTTGGCGTCCTTGTTGAGGCAGTAGTAGATGTCGGCGGTGTCTTCCTGGGCGTCGCCGTTGGGGCTCACATAGCGGTGAACCCAGGACGCGATGGTCAGCGCGGGCGGGTTGTCCACGACGATCGGCGTCAGCGGGGACGTCCAGGTGTGCGTGGCGCCAAACGGGTCGGTCCAGAACGCCGTTATTTTGAGCGTGTTTGGACCTGGGAGGCACGCGGCGGTGTCCGTGGTCGCCTCGAAGATGCCACCCGGGTACTTGCCGGAGCCGCCGAGTTGAACGGTGCCGCAGGCGATCGACGCGTACGTGACGTTGATGCCCGGGGTCGCCGTGAAGCGCCAACTGAGCGTGCCGGACACCCTGTCGTTGGGGGCTGGCGCGGTAAGAGCGCCGGGAAGTCGTGATTCCACAGCGGCTTGCGCGGCCGCGTCGGCGGTGTCGCCGGTAGCGCTGACGGCGTGGATGGTGACCATGTAGGTTCCGTCGGGCACAACGGTGCCCGCGTCGGACTTACCGTCCCAGGACAGGGTCGTGTTGTACTGGCAGGACGGGTCAGCGGGCCGTGACGCGGCTGTCTCCAGCGTGCGCACCACATGGCCGGTTTGGTCGGCGACGGTTACATCGACGTGCGCGGAGTCGGAAAGGCAGTAAGGGACGGTGACTACGTCGTCCTGTCCGTCACCGTTTGGCGTGAAGTACTGCTGTGTGGCGAACGGTTGGACGGTCACCGTGAACGAGGTCGCCGCGTCAGCCGCTCCCCACAACGCGAATCCAAGCCACAAGAGGGCCATCAGCAGGCCGCGGAGGAAGTACCTGCGTCTGTCCGAGCTGTCCATGTCCGACCACCCCATGTCGCGCGACACAACGCGACAAGTAGAGCGCCGGTAGTGACCGTCGGGAATGACCGCATTTCGGATGACAGCCGAACGTCGGTCACTAAGGACCGAATGCCGCCGTGAGGGTGAACCGGTCGCCGCGGACAAGAGTGTGCCGCCACTCCATGGGCACCCCGCGCGCGTGGCTGAGACGGTGGATGGAGAGCGCGACCGGGCAGGTGAGCACGGCCCGGTCGGCGGCCGGGAGCTCTATCGCGCGGATGCTCTCGGTGGCGCGGTCGAGGCGGAGGCCGGATTGGTCGAGGACGGCGTAGACACCGGTCGAGGTGAGGTCGGCGGTCAGCAGCGGGCGACCGTGATCGGCCGGTAACCACACCCTGTCGATGGCGAGTGGGTCGTCGCCCGCGAACCGGAGCCGCTCGACGTGCACGAGCGGGGTGGAGCCGTCGAGGCCGAGGTGGTCGGCGATGACGCCGTCGGTCTGGATCTCCAGCCTGCGGACGACGCTGCGCTGCGCGTGGCCC
Source organism: Actinokineospora inagensis DSM 44258 (assembly GCF_000482865.1). Classification (GTDB taxonomy): domain Bacteria; phylum Actinomycetota; class Actinomycetes; order Mycobacteriales; family Pseudonocardiaceae; genus Actinokineospora; species Actinokineospora inagensis. The sequence continues at coordinate 145,591 of NZ_AXWW01000014.1, forward strand.
GCGGTGCTGATCGACGTGTGCAGGCTGTAGAGGGTGCCGAGCGGCTGCTCGACGGCCACCCGGACCCGCGGCCTGCGTCCCCGTTCGGCGGTGACCACCCCTTCGGCGCGGAGCCGGAGCAGCGCGCGGCGGATGGTGGTGCGGCTGACCAGGTACTCGTCGACCAGGGCGACCTCGCTGGGGAAGTGCTGGGCGAACTCGCCCGCGCGCATCCGGCGGACCAGGTCGTCCTGCACTCGGCGCCACTTCGGCACGGTCACGCCGTTAAAGGTAGCTACCTTTCGCTCGGTGTGCTTGTACCACGATCGGGGGTCACCTAACGTAAATGTCCCGACATTTGGACGGAGGTGACCCGTGGTTGTGGTGGTCGGCGGGGGCACGGCCGGGATCACGGTGGCGGCCCGGCTGCGCAAGGCCGGGGTCGAGGACATCACCGTCATCGATCCAGCCGGGACGCACCACTACCAGCCACTGTGGACGCTGGTTGGCGGCGGCCGGGCTCCCCTGCACAAGAGTGCGCGGCCGCAGGCGTCGGTGATGCCCAAGGGCGTGAACTGGGTGCGGCGGGCGGCGGCCGGGGTCGAGCCGGAGGCGCACGAGGTCCGGCTCGACGACGGGACCACAATCGGCTACGACCGGCTCGTCGTGTGCCCCGGCATCCAACTCGACTGGCACAAGATCCCGGGCCTGACCGAGTCGCTCAGCGGCCGGGTGTCGAGCAACTACGCCGCCGAACTCGCGCCGAAGACCTGGGAGCTGATCAAGAGCACCCGCCGGGGGACGGCGGTGTTCGCGATGCCCGCCGGGCCGATCAAGTGCGCGGGGGCGCCGCAGAAGATCTGTTATCTCGCGGCTGATTACTGGCGGCGACAAGGCGCGCGGGTGGCCACCCATCTGGTGCTGCCGACGCCGGGCCTGTTCGGGGTCAAGGAGTTCGCGGACGTGCTGGCCGGGGTGGTGCGGCGGTACGGCATCACCACGCACTTCGCCAGCGAGGTCACCGAGGTCCGCGCGGACGCGGTGGTGATCAACGGGCAGACCCTCCCCTGCACCATGGCGCACCTCGTACCGCCGCAAAGCGCGCCGGACTGGATCAAGGCGAGCACGCTGGCGGGTGCGAGCGGTTATGTCGAGGTGGATCGGCACACATTGCGCCATGTGAAGTACCCGGACATCTTCGCGCTCGGCGACGCCGCGGCAACGCCGAACTCCAAAACCGGTGCGGCGATTCGGAAACAGGCGCCGGTGGTTGTCGCCAACCTCCTGGCGTCGATGCGCGGCGAACAACTCACAGCGCGGTACAACGGGTACGCGTCCTGCCCGCTGACCACCGCGAAACGGCGAGTCGTGCTGGCCGAGTTCGACTACGACCTGCGGCCGACTCCGTCGCTGCCGGTCAACACGGCCAAAGAGCGGCTGGACATGTGGTATCTCAAGCGATACGGCTTGCCGTTCTTCTACTGGAACCTGATGCTGCGGGGCCTGGCATGAGCCTCGTCCTCACGCAGTACTACACGAAATGCCTGTCGCAGGCGTCTTATCTTGTCGGAGACAAGTCGACCGGCCGAGCGGTGGTCGTGGACCCGCGGCGGGACATCGCGGACTACCTGAAAGACGCCGAGAACCTGGACCTGCGGATCGAGTGGGTCCTGGAGACCCATGTGCACGCCGATTTCCTGTCCGGGCACCTGGAACTCGCTCAGGCAACTGGCGCGCGAATCGGATACGGGTCCGCCGCAGAGGTTGGCTTCCCGGTCGAACCGTTGGCTGACGGGCGGCGTATCCCGCTCGGCGCGGTCGAACTGGAAGTCCTGCACACCCCCGGGCACACCCCGGAGTCGATTTGTCTGGTGGTGCACACCGACGAGCCGTATGGGGTGCTGACCGGCGACACCCTGTTCCTCGGCGACGTCGGCAGGCCGGACCTGCTGGCCGCGAACGGCTGGACCGCCGTCGAACTGGCCCGAGCGCTCTACCGGTCAACCCGACGACTGCTCGAATTGCCCGATTCCACCAGGGTTTTCCCCGGCCACGGCGCCGGTTCCGCGTGCGGGAAGAACCTGTCGACGGAAACCACCGGAACGATCGGCGGCCAGCGCGAGGCCAACTACGCGCTGGCCGAGATGCCGGAAGACGAGTTCATCGCGGCGGTGTGCGCCGGTCAACCCACTCCCCCGGCGTATTTTGCCTACGCGTCGACCCGAAATCGAGCCGACCGCTCGACTTTCGACGAGCACGCACCTGTTCCAGAACTCTTCGCCGTGAACGGCGCGACCCTGTTGGACACGCGGGATCCGGACGAGTTCGCGGCGGGACACCATCCCGGATCGGTGAACGTCGGCCTGGGTGGGCGTTATGCCGAGATCGCCGGAATGGTCCTGACCGCGAGCGATGACATCGTCCTGGTGTGCGAGCCGGAGAACGCGGTTGAGTCGCGGAATCGGTTGGCGCGCATCGGTTTCGACCGGGTCCTCGGCTATGTCCGACCGGAGACAACAGCAACGGCTCAGCGACTGGACGCTTCCGCACTCGACGGCCGAGTCCTGGTCGACGTGCGCGGTCCCGCTGAAACCACGACCGGAACGATTCCGGGCGCGGCACTGATCCCACTGCCGGAGTTGGTTTCACGGATGGGTGAATTGGACCCGGACGCGCCCACCGCGGTGTTCTGCGCTGGCGGCTACCGGTCGTCCGCGGCGGCGTCGACATTGCGCGCCAACGGTTTTCGGGATGTCGTCGACCTCGTCGGCGGGATCACGTCATGGCTGGACAACGGATTCCCGGTGGTGAGCTGATGTTGGCGGTGGCGTTGACCGCGGGCGCGGTGGTCGGTTTCGCGATGGGCACGCTCGGCGGTGGCGGCGGCGTGCTCCTCGTCCCCGTGTTGATCTACCTGCTGGACATGCCGCCGATGACCGCGGCCACCGTCAGCCTGGTGATCGTGTCACTCACCTCGGTGACGGCCCTCGCCCGGCACGCCCGCGGTGGCGACATCAGTTGGCGCACCGGGTTGCTGTTCTCGGCCGCGGGCGTGCCGGTTTCGGCCGGCGCGGCCATATTGTCGCCCCATTTACCCGCCGCGCTGCTGACCGTCTCGTTCGCGGTCCTGGCCGGCGTCGCGGCCGTCGTGATGCTGGCCAACACGCCCGCCGAGACCACGGTGCCCACCAGGTCGGCCCCCGCCCGAGCAATGAGCGCAGGCGCAGGTCTCGGCGCGGTCACCGGCCTACTCGGCGTCGGCGGCGGCTTCCTCGCCGTCCCCACGTTGGTAACGGCCCTGTCACTGCGCATGCGCGAGGCGATCGGCACCAGTCTGCTCGTGATCGCCGTGAACTCGTTGGCGGCCTTGGGCACCCGCTTGGCAACCGAGCCCACACCGGTCAACTGGTCCGTCATCGGCCCCTTCGCAGCCACCGCCATCCTCGCCGCCTGGGACGGCCGCCGCCTGTCAACACTGCTCTCAGCAGCAACGCTGCGCCGCGGTTTCGGTGTCCTGCTCGCCGTGGTCTCCGCCGGAATGCTGATGGACGTCGCCACTACCTGAGCTGCCCGCACTGCCCCGCCGTGTGCGTCCCGGGCAACCGCCCACAACGGCAAGCGCACAAATCGTTGTACTCAGCTTCACTAACCGGCTTAGCAGGACGCGGCGGGGACTGGATCGCGGACATGGCTGTACTCCCGGGAGAGTGGCTGCTGGCTGTACTGGTGACGTACCACCAACGCGCCGAGTTCACGCAGGTGAACCCAGACCAGCCCCAGCGTTGTCGGTGGGTTGTGGGAGCATGGTCTGGGCGCGGGCATGGCGGCAGAAGTGAATGAGAATCGGTGCTCGCCGGGCTAGACACGCAGGTCAAGAAGGGTCCTCCCCGCGCACGCGGGGCTGTTCCCAGTGGTAGGCAGATCAAAATCGGCGTCGCCACGTCCTCCCCGCGCACGCGGGGCTGTTCCCCCTGCACCCGACCCGCCCGCCACGGCCGCGTCCGTCCTCCCCGCGCACGCGGGGCTGTTCCCGCGTGGCTGGTGTTCCTCGGGGGCGATTACCAGTCCTCCCCGCGCACGCGGGGCTGTTCCCGAAACCTTCCGTGGCACCGGGCTCCTCGCCCGGTCCTCCCCGCACACGCGGGGCTGTTCCCAGATGCAACCGGCTGCACCCCACGAAGGGCGGGTCCTCCCCGCACACGCGGGGCTGTTCCCGGGGTGAGCGCGCCGCGCAGGTAGGGCCGCAGGTCCTCCCCGCACACGCGGGGCTGTTCCCGAGGCCTAGCTGCGACGCCTGTGGGACCCGTCGTCCTCCCCGCACACGCGGGGCTGTTCCGATGTGTCCTCCGGCGGAACCTGGGACAGGTCGGTCCTCCCCGCACACGCGGGGCTGTTCCCTGATGCCCGAGCTGTCCGCCAAGGGGGAGACCGTCCTCCCCGCGCACGCGGGGTGTTCCGGTGAGGCCCGGGACCCGGCGGTCGCCGACCGCGTCCTCCCAGCGCACGCGGGGCTGTTCCGTGCCTGCGAAGCAGCTCACGCGAGAGCACGCAGTCCTCCCCGCACACGCGGGGCTGTTCCCGGTCCCTCGATCGGATGAGCCCGCACCTGTAGTCCCACCGCTCACGCGCCGTATGATTTGACTCTCATGAGTGGCATGATTTACCGCTGCAATGCGTGCGGACGGTGAAAGGAATCAGACATGCGAGCGACTTGTTCGACCTGTGGCGGTACGGTTTGGTGACCGTCCAGCGGACCGGCTTCGGGAGAGGCAAGCAGTTCGACGACGCGGGCTGGATCGGGCGGGGCGAATGAGCGAGGACGAGCGGGACGACGACGATCCGGACGCGTCTGACGTGCCTGATCTGGTGCAGACCATCTGCCCGATGTGTGGTGGCGGTGGCATGATCGCCGACCCCAAGATGGCGGTGATCGGCGGCGTGGCCCGCACGGTCGACAACGGCCGACCTTGCCCATTGTGCAGCACGGAGGGCCACCTGCCTGGCCTCGTCCCACCCGTCTAGCACGTATCCCCGAGACCTCGCAAAGCTGGGCTCGGAGGTCTGGACCCGGCCCTTCTGCCCATGGTTTGAACGGGTCGGTCCAGCGGAGACACTAGTCATCCCCGCGCACGCGGGGCTGTTCCCATGATCGTGGTCTTGCCGCCGCCGGCGGCGTGGTCTTCGCCGCGCATGCGGGGCTGTGTCTGCTATCGGAGTGGTGTCTGGGCGGTGTTGGGTGGCTTTGCGGGGTGGTGGGGATGAAATCCGGCTGGTGACGGTCAGGGGGCACCAGCCGGAGATCGGGTTAGTGGCTGAAGCGGTTGGTTTTGGCGGCGGTGAGGAAGGCAGCGGCTGGGGCGGGGGCGAAGGTCAGGATCGGGGCGGTTGCGCCTGCCTTGCTGTCGCGGATGGCGATCGCGGGGGTGGTGGGGTTGGTGCCGAGTTCGACGCATACGCCGTTGCCGGTTGATCGGCTGGACTTGCGCCAGGTGATGGCGTCTGGATGGGTGCCGAGTTCGATGCATTGGCCGTTGCCGGTGGAGTGGGTGGATTTGCGCCAAGTCCAGGGAGGGGGCATGGGGGTGACTCCTTGCGGGGGATCCGGCTGGTGACAGTCAGGGTGTCACCAGCCGGAGGGTGGGTCAGCCGCTGAAGCGGTTGGCCTTGGCGGCGGTGAAGAACGCCGTGGCCCGAGTCGGGGTGAAGGTCAGGATCGGGCCAGAGGTGCCCGCCTTGCTGTCGCGGATGGCGATGGCCGCGATGGCGGAGTTGGTGCCGACCTCGACGCACTCGCCGTTGCCGATTGACCGGCTCGACTTCCGCCAAGTCCAGTTGGTGCTCATGGTGCTAGGTCCCTTCGGATGGTGTCGATCAGCGTCAGTGACTCGCGTTCAGGCAGCGCCAACCCCAGCAACTGGTCACCGACCGCTCGGTAGTTGTCGATGTCTTCAGTGTCGTCCCGATACCGGCCGCCGGGGATGTCCTCGAGATACACAACACCAGGATCCCTCGGAATGGGGAACTCCAGGCGAGTGAACGGCCCGTGCATCCCGGCATGTGCGCCACTGGCGAAGGGCAACACCCGAATCGTGACACCACCACGATCGGCGAGACCCAGCAGGTGGCCAAGTTGCTCAGCGGTGACTTGGGGGCTGCCGACCTGCTGGTGGAGCACACCCTCGTTGATAACCGCCGTGACCTCAAGGCGGTCTAGAGCCACTTGGCGCTTCATCCGGAGCTCAACCAGTTCTTCTACCTGCACCTCCGAGAGGTCATCGCCGCCCAGGTAGCCGCGAACGGTGGCGGCTGCGTACGCGCGACACTGGAGGAGACCCGTTACAACCAGAGCGTTGTAAGTGAAGATGCGGCTGGCGCCCTGTTCCAGGCCCACGTACATGCTGAAGCCGGGGGCCAGGTCCAGGGAGGGGTCCAGGTCGAAGGTGGAGGGGGCCTCGCGGGCCTGGACGATGAGGTCTTTGAAGCCGTCGATCATCTCGGGGGTGCCGTAGAAGGTGAGGAGGCGTTCGGCTTCGAGGAGGCTGGGGAGGTTTCGGCCGGATTCGAAGTGGCTGATTTTGGCCTTGCTGGTGTCGATCTCGCGGGCCGCGTCGGGTTGGGACTTGGCGGCTTGTTCGCGGAGGCGTTGCAGTTCGAAGCCGATGTACCTCTTGACCACGGTGGGGGTGGTGGATAGGGGCACTGCGGTCCTCTCTTCGGGTGGTCACTCCATTGGCCGACTGGCGGAGTGTAGCGACTCCACCGTAGCCTCTACGTCGGATGATTTCGCGCCAACAGGGTACGACAGGCAGGAGACGCGGTGACCGCCAGGTTGCTCTACAACTACGAGATCACGCCCATCCGGGTGATTGACCCGAGGCCCTACGCGGTGACGGTGGAAACCACCGTCATCCGGGTGCCGGGGATTCCGGATCTGGTGATGGACCAGGCGGACGACAACGTGCGGTGGGTGTCGATCACGCCCGAGGGGGAGATGACCTGCCACGAGACGCTGAGCCGACACGGGTTCGACCACGGCCGGTGGGTGCAGTGGACGTTGGTCATGGCGCTCTACGACGAGGCGCTGGACCCGTCCGGGAACTGCCGGGCGCGGCACGGGTATGACGTCGAGCGGCTGACATCCCACCAGCTCGGCGCGTTGACCGGGTCCGTGCTGGAGGGGTGCCGGGAATGCTCGGCCGCGCCGCCGAATCCGGTGGCGAACGAGGTCGTGCGGGCGGTTGGCGGGCCGGACCTGCCGCTCCGGGGCACGGTGGCGTGGCTGGGCGATCTGACCGGCAACCCCGGGGAACCTGGCGGGTACGACAGCCTGGACCTCGAACACATCGGGGTGCTGTCGGGGCTCGCGCTGAACTGGCGTGCGCGGAAATAGAACCGGCCGACGACGTCCCCTGTGACATCGTCGGCCGGCGGCACTGGTTACTCCCCCAGATAAGCCGAGTGGAGGGTTTCCGGGGAGTTCAGCAGGTCCTGGGCGGAACCCTGGTAGGTCACCTTGCCCGACGACACGACGATGGCGTCCTGCGATACCCCCAGGGCCAGGTGGGTGAACTGCTCGACCAGCAGGATCGCGGCGCCCTCTTCGGCGAAGCGGGTGACCATCGGCAGCAACCGGGTGAACACGACCGGCGCCAAGCCCAGGGACATCTCGTCGATCAGCAGGAACTTGGGGCGGGCGGCGAAAGCCCGCGCCAGCACCACCATCTGCTGCTCACCGCCGCTGAGCAACGCCGTCGGCGAGTTGCGGCGCTTGTCGAGCTCCGGGAACAGCGCGAGGACTTCCTCCACCCGGGGCCACGTGCGCGCGGTCAGCTTCAGGTTCTCCATGACCGTCAGGCCGGGGAACACCGCGCGCCCCTGCTCGATGTGGGCCAGGCCCAGCTTCGCGCGCGCCACCCTGGAGTGCTTGGTGACCTCCGTGTCTCCGATGTGGACAGACCCGGACGCGGCCGGGATCACGCCGGAGATGGCTTCCAGCAACGATGTCTTGCCCGCGCCGTTGGGGCCGACCAAAGCGGTGATGCGACCCGGTTCCAACGAGAAGGCCACATCGCGGATGACGGCGCCCGCGCCACGGGTGACGGTGACGTCCTTGACCTGCAACGCGCTCACAGCAGCTCCGTTTCGCCCATGTACGCCTTGAGGACCTCCGGGTTGGCCAGTACCTCGGCCTGCGGGCCGCTGGCCAGCACCTGGCCGAAGTCGAGCACGGTGATCGTGTCGCACACCGACCGGACCAGGTCCAGGTCGTGCTCGATGAGCAGCACCGACACGCCGAAGCGGGCCGGGACCTGGCGCAGGCGCAGCCCCAGGGCGACGTGCTCCTCGTGCGGGAGACCGGCGGCGGGCTCGTCGAGCAGCAACACCTTGGGCTTGGCCAGCAGGTGGCCGACGACCTCGACCAGGCGGCGGGCACCGACGTCGACCCGGCGCAAGGGCGTACGCGCCGGGGGACAGCCGAAGAACTCCAGCGCCTCGGCGATCTCGTCGGCGCCCAGGCGGCGGCGGGCGACGAAGCGGACGTAGCTGCCCACGGTCAGGCCCGCCGGAACGCGGTCCTGCTGGAAGGTCCGACGCAGGCCTGCGCGGGCCCGCTTGGTCGGCGACTTCCCGTTGAGCGACTGACCGTCCAGCTCGACCACGCCGGTCGCCTGCGGGAGGAAGCCGCTGATGATGTCGACCAGGGTCGACTTGCCCGCGCCGTTCGGGCCGATCACACCGAGCACACCGTTGGACGGCACCGCGATGTCCACATTGGACAACGCTTTGACCTCGCCGAAACTCACGCTCAACCCGCTGACCGTCAGCACCGGCGCGCCCGGGGGCAAGACCTCCAGATCGGCGGGTGGCGCGGCCAGTTCGACACCGGCCGCGCCCTTGGACCGGCGGCGCCAGATCTCCCGGACGGCGGTACCGAGGTTGCCGCCGGTGGTGAGGGCGTGTGTGCCGAGCAGGCCGAAAATCACGAAACCCCAGTCCTGCGGCACCCCCCAGCGCTTGAGCAGCTCCGGGACCGCGACCCAGAGGACCGCGCCGAACACGGCCATGTCGATCATGTGCACGCCGGACATGACCGCGAGCACGTACAGCGCCAGCGACTGCATCGACGAGAAGCTGGCCGGGAACGCCAGCCCGACCTGACCGGTCAGCAGACCACCGGCCACACCGCCGAGTGCCGCGCTGACCGCGAACGCGGTGAGCTTCGACGTGCGCACGCTCGCGCCCGCCGCCGCCGTGCCGCGCTCGGAGAAAGCGACCGCCTGCCAACCACTCCCCCACCGGGTGCGGCGCAGGAAGTGCACCAACAGGCAGCACACGGTCAGCACGATGGTGCCGAGCCAGAAGTAGTTGCGGTCGTCGGAGAACGCGTCCGGGCGCTCGACCGAGATGCCGTCCACCGTGCCCGGGAACTGGATCTGGACCAGGGTGAGGTCCGCGGCAGCGGCCAGACCCAGTGTCACGACGGCCAAGTTGATGCCGCGCAACCGGAGCGCGGGCAGGCCGACCAGGATGCCGACCAGACCCGCCGCGATACCGCCGCAGATCAGCCACACCACGAACCCGCCCGGCGCCCCGGCCTTGTTCAACCCGGAGACCACCCAGGCGCCGACCGCGGCGAAGGTGAGCTGGCACAACGAGATCATGCCCGCCGAGCCGGTCACCACCCCGAGGCCGAGCAGCGCGATCCCGGCGACGATCGCGCTCATCCCGAGGTACACGAAGTACCCGTCGAGCCCGACGCTGAGCGAGTAGCCCACCGCGATCGCCGCGACCGCGACGACCAGCGGGCCACCGAACCGGATCAGCGGACCGGTTTCAGCGCGCGACATCCCACACCTCCTTGCGCTGCGACCACAGCAAGAGCCCGACGATGACGAGGAACGGCAGGAAGTAGCGGACCACCGAGAGGCTGTCCACCTGGGCGACCGCGCCCTGGGCCATGCCCAGCACGAGACCGCCGACCACGGCCAGGTCCAGCCTGCGGAACCCGCCGAGCAGCGCGGCCGCCGAGGCGGGCACCACCAGCATCGACAGCGACGTCGCGTCGTTGGACTGCGACGGCGCCACGATCGTGATGACCAAAGTGGACAGCAGCCCGGTCGCCGCCCAGACCGCGACCGCGAGCGGCTTGGCCGGGATGCCCATCAGCTCCGCGGTGGTCGGGCGCTCGGAGAGCGCCCGCAGCTCCAGGCCGAACGAGGTCTTGGTGAGCAGCGCCCGGCAGCCGAGGGCGATCAGCACCGACAACACCACCGTCACCACGGTGACCTGGCTGACCACCACGCCGTTGACCGAGAACGCGGGCCCCGGCAGCAGCGGGTGGAACGGTTGCGGCTTGTTGCCGAACAGGATGAACGACAGCGAGATCAGCAACAGGAGCACGGCGACGGTGACCGCCGAGCGGGTGCCGATGTCGGCCTCCGCCAGCCAGGTGGAGATGATCCACCCGAGCAGCGCGCTCAGCGCCGAACCGAGCACGATGCCCACCACCGCCGCCGCCCACGTCGGAAGTCCGATGTGGATTGACAGCCAAACCGCCACGTAGCAGCCGAACATCCCGGTCGCCGACTGGCTGAAGTTCACCACTCGCACCAACCGCGACATCAGGGTCAGGCACACGGCCAAGACCGCGTACAGCCCGCCTGCGGCGAGACCCGCCAATGCTCCTTGCAGCATCGAGAAACTCCCTGCCGAGCGTAGGAACCTAGTTCTTCGGGATGCGCAGCCAGTCGGTGGCCGCGAGCTCCCACTTGTTGGTGCCGCTCATCAGCTTGATCGGCCAACCGGCGGTGTTGTCGTGGTGCGTCTGGCCGGTGCCGAAGGTGTACGAGGTACCCACCATCGGGTCGGAGATCGGCTGCATGTCGTGCAGCGCCTTGGTGACCGACTCGCGGTTGATGTCACCCTTGATGCCCTTGATGACCTGCAGGAAGTACTTCGCCGCGAGGTAACCGCCCTGGCTGAACGAGGTCAGCGGGATGTTGTTCTTGGTCATCAGGTCGCGCCACTCCTTGGTCTGCGCGGAGGCGGCGTCGGTGAACGGGTAGAACTCGGCCGGGACGTAGACACCGGCGCCCGCGTTGCTGATCGCCTTGGCGTAGTTCTCGCTGTAGACACTGGTCAGCAGCAGCCAGGTGACGTCGTTCCAGCCCTGCGCGGTGGCGGCCTTGAGCTGACCGATGGAGTCCGGCTCGACCGGGTTCACCGTGATGGCCTTACAACCGGCGGAACGGGCCTTGACGATGTACGAGGTGTAGTCGGAGCCGCCGTAGGGAACCGTGGCGTCCATGTACGCCAGCTTCTTGCCGGTGATCTTGGACCACTCGTCGATCGCGGCCTGGTACGAGGGCAGCGTGTTGCCCGCGATCTCCAGCAGCGCGCAGATCTTGTCGAGCTTGAGGACCTCGGAGCCGTAGAGCAGGGTCAGCGTCATGTCGTGGAACGGACCGACGTTGGCGGGCGAGATGTTGGGGCTGTTGAAGCAGGACGGGTCCACGCCGACACCCTGGATGGACAGGATCTTCTGCTGCTCGTAGTACTTCGAGTTGATCTCGCACTCGATCAGGCTGGACGAGCCGACCAGGGCGACGGCGTTGTCCGCGCCGACGACCTCGCGGGCGGCGGCAGCGGCGGCGGCCGGGTCGCCCTTGTCGTCGAGCGCCTTGTACTGGATCTGCCGACCGTTGACCCCGCCGGAGGCGTTGGCGGCGTCGAAGACCGCCTTGGCGGCGGCCGAGGCCTCCGGGAAGGTCGCCGCGCCGCTGAGCGCGTTCACCGAGCCGACCACGATCGGGCCGCTCCCGCCGCCGCTGCTGCTGTCACTGCCGTTGGCACACCCGGCGGCGACGAGGGTGACCGCGGCGGCCACCGCCACGCATCGCATGATCTTTCTCATAGCGGTCCCTGTCCTGTTTCTTCGGCTGCGGTCGCTTTCGCTCGCAGTGCACGGGATCTTCGAGGTGGAAGGGACCCTACGAGCGGCTGTGCCGACCAGCCTTGACTTTGCGGGCACGCGTGTTGTCTCGCCCCGCACAGGGTGCGACCTGCGTCACTGGGACGGGCCGTTACCAGGGCGGTGGGCTGCTCACCGGGCGATCCGATCATATCGGTCGGATAACAGCGAGGGTAGGTTTTTGAACACGTTCCACGGATTTCCTTGGCGGGCAGCGGAAATCGCGCATCTCGCCAACGGCAAAGGCCGCCCACCGAAGCACCCCGGGGTGCCACGGCGAGCGGCCTCCTGTCGCCCTTTGTTGGGCGACAACGATTTCCGGACTAGTCGATCGCGGCCACGACCGGCGCGGAGTCGACGATCTGCTCGAAGCTGGCCACGGTGTCGCCGTCGAACCGCCAGACGTGCGCGACGCGGGCGGTGAACGACCGGCCGGACACCTTGTTCGTGGCCGCGTACTCGCCGAGGCCGACGACGGTCTGGCCGCCGTCGACCAGCTCGGCGAGGGTGAACGTGTAGCCGTCCCAGTCCCGACCGATGGCCGCGAACACGTTGGCGCGCACCTCGTCCGGCCCGGTGTAGGTGCCCGCGTACGGGAACCCGGCGGCCTCGGTCCAGGTGGTGGTCGCGGTGATCGGGGCGAGCATGCCGTCCAGGTCACCGCGGTCGCTGGCCGCGTAGTGCGCGGCGACGACGTCCACAGTAGACAAAATCGGTCTCCTTCTGCTGGTTGTGCTACACCGGTTGAACGTCTGGGTACTGCACCGAGCCGAGCGGGTAGACGTGCCCGCCCGCGGTCGAGTGCTCCGACACGCCGTCGCCGTTGAGGCCGAGGAAGATGCCGGTCGTGCGCAACGAGGTGCCCAGGTCGTGCAGCCACGCGCTGGCCACCGCGATGCGGAACTCGCGGAAGCAGAACAGGTACAGGCCGTCGGCGAACTTCCAGACCGTGGACAGGTCCATGTCGCCGTGCCCGCGCTGCACGCCCTGCAGGCACTGCCACGCGTACCGCTGCGAGGACACGTAGACGTGCTCGTAGAGGTGGTTCGGGCTGTACCGGTAGAGGTTCCGCCTGCCGATCAGGTCGCGCGACGGGCCGGGCACCTCACCGGTCGCCTCGCCGCCGTCGGTCGTCCCCGCCCAGAACTGCTGCCGCACCCGCGGCTGCCCCTCGACGTCCTCCTGCCCGATCACCGACAGCACGGCGAGCGCCCGGTGCGAGGTGGTCGAGAAGACGATGGTGAGCGCCTCACCCTCGACGCTGGTCAGCGGCAGGTTCACGAAGAGGACGTCCTCGCGCACCGCCACCGCGTCGTACGGATCTTGGACGCCGTTGCAGGTGACCGTCTTCGCGTCCTCGAACCGCAGGTCGAGGACGGGGCCGTCATCGAGCGTGATGACGACCTGACGGCCGGTCAGGTCCGCGCTGGGCAGGCGGTAGGTGGCGATACCGTCGGCGAACTCGTCGTAGGTGCGCCACTCGTCCTCGGCAGGAGTCGACATGACCTCATCGTGCGAGGGTGACCGGGGTTACGAGAAGTGGAGTCGCCCGTCCGAGCACTGGCGGGCAAAAGCTGGTCGCTCGGCGTCAACTCGCGGGTAGCTCGCGGAGCAGGACCCCGTCGAGCTCCCGCATGGCGGGGGAGGGTCCCTCCAGTTCCCGCAGGCGGTCGACCAGGGCGGGCAGGGAACCGGTGCGCAGACAGCGGTCCACCAGGGCGACAGCGTGGTCGCGGACCCGGCCGGAGTCGACCGCCGCGTGGAACTCGCTCGCCAAGGTCTCGCGGGTCGCGGGATCACGCAGGGCGTTCAGACCGAGGACGGCGTCCACCAGCCTGGCCAGGGTCTCCGAGCTGACCGGGCGGCCGGTGGTGCGCTCGTCCCGGTAGCCCACCGACCGGATCCACCAGGAACCCGCGGGCTTGAACAACTCGGGCTCGGTGGCGGCCTGGTAGGCCGTGTCCGACACCAACACCACCACGGTCCCCAGGAGGGAAGCCTCCTCCCGGACCCCGCGGCTGACCGGGGCCGAGATCGGCCTGGTGTCCACGGCCAGGCTGAGCCGGAGCCAGTCGTACCCGGGCCGGTCCAGGTTCAGCTCCCACAGCGCCCTGGCCAACAGCCGTGGCACGACGTTGACCAACACCGCCACGTCGCCGATGGCGGTGTTCGACTCCAGTCTGTCCCCGTCGCTGCGCACCCCGGTGTTGACCCCGGCCTGTTTGAGGGTGCGGAGCAGCAGGTCGCGCAGCAGGTCACGTAGTTCGAGCCTGCGGTGCTCGGTGGTCCGCGCGTGCTGGAGGACCTCGACGACGAGTTCGGCGGCGACGGGATTCGATGAGGTGGCGCGGCGCTCCGCCGTGGCGAGCAACTCCCGGGTCAACCCGATCGCCTCGTGGTCCTCGCCCAGGACGGTGAGTTGGTCGGTGAGCAGTTCGTACGCCGTGGTCTCGGTCTGCTCCAACCGATCAAGGGCGAGATAGGTGGTGGCCAGGGTGAACCGGGTGGTCAGGGTGTCCGGGTGGTGCGAACCGAGCACCCTCGTCAGGTCGCTGACCAACTGCTCCAGCACCGTCACCGCGTCGGCCGGGTGGTCTGCGCCGACCATGACGGTAGCCAGGTTGTGCCTGCACGCCAGGGTCACGGGGTGGTCGGGGCCGAACACCGCCATGGTGTCCACCACCAGTGCGCGGTAGGCGCCCTCGGCGGCGGCGGCGTTGCCGGAGCGGGCCAAGAGGGCGATCAGGACCGCGCGACTGGCGAGGGTGTCCTGGTGGCGGGGGCCGAGTTGGTCGCGGCGGGAACGGTAGACCTCGTCCGCCAGGTCGAACGCCTCGGCGAGCCTGGACTCGTCGTCGAAGGCGACGGCGAGGGCGGCGAGGACGTCGACCAGGTTGGACCGGGCGGTGTCGCCGTCGCGGGTGCGGGGCTCGGTTTCGGCGACGGCGTGGCTGAGGACGCGTTCGGCCTCGGCGAGGTCGGTGTTGTCACCGAGGTGTTCGAAGCGGGTGAACAGGGCGGCGCCGAGGTTGGAGAGGCGGACCACCGCCCGCCCGCCCTCAGCGGACGCGCGGAAGGCGGAGATGGCCAGGTCGAGGCTGTCGAGGTCGCCGGTGAGGTCGTAGTGGGCGCGGTGGACGACGCCGAGGTTGAGCAGGATGGGGCCGCGGTCCGCCTCTTCGCTGAGGTCGAGGGCGCGGCGGTAGCCGTCCATGGCGGCGTCGAGGTCGGTGGGGTCGCTCAGGGCGAAGTACCGGGTCAGGTGGATGTAGGCGAGGCTGGCGTACAGGCCGCACTGGAACTCGGTGCCCTCGGCGAGGGCGACGGCCTCGTGGGCGAGAGCCGCCGCCTCGTCCAACACAGCCGGGTCGCCGCCGTCCTCGTAGCGCTCGACGGCGGACATCGCCTGGTCGTAGCGGCGCTCGATGCCGGGTTCAGTCATGGCGCGCTCCCCGGCGGAACGGTGGGGTGGTGGGCTCGGTGCGGATGCCGTCGACGGTGTTGGCGTTGAGCAGGTTGATGCCCTGGTTCACGGTGATGCGGGCGGTGTGGGTGGCGAGGACCAACTGGTAGTCGGCCGCCAGCGCGCGGTAGACGTCGATCGCGCGGCCGATGTCGGGGACGTCCACGATCAGCGGCGGCAGTTCTTCCATGATCCGGCGGACCTGGGCCTTGCGGACCCCCGCCGGGCCGCTGTCCGCCGCGACCGGCAGGTGGGTGAACGCGAGCGACCGGTGATCCGGGGTCATGGTGAAGCCCTGCGCCAAGCCGGTCCGGCCGCTGCGGACCGCCTCCGCCGCCGGGCCGGTCTGGTCCATCCGCTGGTGCCGTTCGCGGACGAACGCGGCGTGTTCGCGGGTGGTGCCGCTGAAGGGTTTGGCGAGTTCCTCGATGGCGGCCAGGGTGAGCTCGTTGCCGTCGGTCCGCTCGATGATCTCCGCGCGCAGCAGCAGCTTGTTGGTCGGGGTGGCCGCGATGGGGGTCGGTCTGGTGGGGTAGTCCCGGTAGTCGACAACAGTCACACCCTGGCGGCCCGCTGGTAGCGGCCAGGTGCCGTCCCGGTCGTTGAGGGGGCCCGGCTGCATGGGCGCGATGACCTGGCTGCCGCCGTACTGGGCGATGTTCGCCAGCAGCCGCACGTAGTCGCGTGGAGCGTCAGGGATGAACGGCGCCGTTGTGCCTGTCAGCGCCGGTACACACACGATCTCTGCGCCACTGTCGCGTAAGTGGTCCTCTGAGCCGAGGAAGTCCTTGCACACGGCCACACCTACGGTGACGGTTCTACCGCGCAGCGTCAGCTCCACCAGCGCCGGTCCGGAACCAGAGGTGGCGTGTTCGTCGTCCGCGATGCGCCCTTTGGTCACCACGGTCACCGCGCCGTCGTGGACGAGTACGGCGATGTTGCGGTCGACGAGGTCTTCGGTGCAGCCGGTCAAGCTCGCGACAACCGCCGCCTCGTCCTCGTTGCGGACCAGGCCGAGTCCGGCGACCACGGCTCGGCCGCGGGCATAGGTGATCAAGTCGGGAAGGTAGGACAGCGGCACCAGGTACTCGGGGAAGACGGCCAGGTCGACCTCGTGCTCGGTCAGGAACGCCAGCACCTCGCCGACCAGCTTGCCCGCCGCCTGGGCGCAGATCTCCTGCAACTCCTGGTAGACGTCGTTGGCCCGCTCGGCGAAGAGGTAACCGGCGGAGGAGTTCGGCAGCGCGCCCGGGTGCGTGCCGGTCAGCAGCGGCTCGGCCGGGCGCCACAGCCAGTCGCCGGTGCGGGCCCACGGGATTCCGTCGAGCTGCACGACGCCCAGGCGCAGCGACTCAGCCGACATGGCGGGTCAACTCGCCTGCCAGGCGTTCGGCGAAGGGGAACGGGCGGTAGCCGCGGACCGATTCCAGGTGGTCGATGTACGGCTTGGCGGCGTGGACGGCCGAGGAGTACGAGCGGGCCATGGACTGGGCGACCAGCTTGCCGTCCACGTAACCACCTTCGACGGCGATGGCGATCGAGTTCAGCACGGCGAGCATGTGGCTGATCTTGGCGGCGGTGTCCGGGTCCGGTTCGCCGTCGAGCTCGTGGACCAGTCTGCGGCCATCGCGGATCTCCGGGGCCAGGTAGCGCTCCTGCAGCTCGAAGAACGCCTTGAGGCGGTCGGCCTTGGAGGTGCGGCGGAACCCCCACAGCGCCAGGACGACGGCGATCAGTGGCGAGAGCAGGGACACCACAGTCGCGCCGGTCACGGTCCGCCCTTCGCAGCCGATGTGTTCACATGATCGGCTTTGCCCGGTCACGCGTTTCAGCGGGCACGAAACAGGGCGGGCACTCCCCGTTCAGGAGTGCCCGCCCCGGTCGAACCATCCGACTCAGCTCAGGTTGAGCGCGATGTCGTCGAGCACGAAGGACGTCTGCAGCGAGGCGTCCTCGACACCGGTGAACTTCAGGCTGACGGTCTGCCCGGCGTAGCTGGACAGGTCGACCGTGCGCTGGGTGTAGCCCGTGGCCGCGTTGGCGTTGGAGTACGAGGCGACGGTCGCCGAACCCGCGGTGACGGTGAGCTTGTCGTAGACGGTGCTACCGGTCTCCGCCGTGTCGATGTGCAGGTAGTAGGTCAGCGTGGCGCGGCAGCCCGACGGGATCGTGACCGACTGGGCCAGCGAGTCCGTGTGGGTGGCGCCGTAGCCGTTGAGCCACGCCAGGTAGGTGCCGCCGTGCGCGGCCTCGCCCTGGGAGGCGTACTGGCCGATGACGCCGGAGGTCTGGGTCCAGCCGGTGGCGTTGGACTCGAAACCGCCGTTGGTGATCTTCTGGCCGGAGCAGCCACCCGGGGGAACCGTGGTGGTCGTGGTCGGGCCGGTCGGCGAGGTGGTGGTGGTCGGCGTGGTCGTGGTGGTGGTGCCACCACCGGTGCAGGTGGGCTCACCCGACTGCGCCGGGACGCTCACCGCGGTCCACGCGGCCTTGACGGTGTTGAACTCGGTGCAGCTGTTCGGGTACAGGTTCTTGGCCGCCTGCAGCGTCCAGACCCGGTACTTGAGGTAGGAGCTGGCCGAGGTCTTCAGCAGCATCGCGTTGTACATGATCTTGATTGCGGTCTGGATGCCCAGGCCGGTCACGCTGCTGCTGTTGCAGGTGGTGCTGGTCGGCTGGCCGTCGGTCGGGTTGGTGCCCTCGGCGAGCAGGTAGAACCAGTGGTTGCCGGGGCCCGCGGAGGCGTGCACCTCACCGCTGGGGACGCTGCTGGAATAGCAGTTCGGGTTGTTGCTGATCGCCGACGGGTTGTACATGTTGCGGATCGGGCCGGAGCCGACCAGGTTGACCTCTTCGCCGACCAGGTAGTCCGGCGGGTCGTACTGCGAGGACTCGTTCGCGAAGGCCTCGGTGGAGGCACCGAAGGTGTCCGCGACGAACTCCTGGGTACCGGACTGCGAGATGCCGCCCGGGGTGTGGTCGTCGATGCCGTGGCCCATCTCGTGGCCGACGACGTCGAGCGAGCCGATCCAGCCGTTCGCGGTGTTGTGGCCGACCTGCACCTGGGTGCCGTCGTAGAAGGCGTTCTCGTCGTTCAGGCCGACCTTGATCGGCCACGCGCCGCCGTTGCCGTCCATGCCGTTGCGGCCCAGCCACTGCTGCAGCATCTTCTTCTCGGTCTGCGCGGTGAACAGGGCGTCGACGCAGCCGGTTTCCTTGCTGGTGGCGTTCCCGTTGCCCCAGGAGTCCGAGGACTTGCTGAACACCTGGCCGGTGCTCAGGTCCTGGCAGGACAGGTTGGTGATGCTCGGGTCGGTCATCGTGTAGGTGGAACCCGAGTGCGAGGTGTCGATGGTCACCGGGCCGCTGTAGGCCGAGTTGCCCGAGCCCTTCGCCACGTGCTCCTGGGTGCGCAGCACCTTGCCGTCGAGCGCGTCGACGTACACGCTGAGCCTGCTGATCTCGTTGTCGGTGCTGACCCCGTCAACGGTGGACTCCCAGGCCAGCCGCGGCGTGCCCAGCGAGACGACGACGAGGCGGCTGGCCTCGGTCGACTTCACCGCCTTGAGCTGCTTGCCCGCGGTCGCCTCGGCCTGCGCCTTGGTCACCTTGGCGGTGGTGGCGACACCCGAGATGGTCTGCTCCTGGGCGACCGAGGTGTACTGCACCGCGCCCGCGTTGTTCGTGGCGACGACGAAGTCACCACCGATGACCGGCAGGCCCTTGTAGGTGCGGTCGTAGGACACGTACTGCGTGTTCGGGGTCGAGTAGACCTGGCGCTGCACGAACGTGTCGTCCGCGGAGGCGTGCAGGGCCGCGGGGCGGCTGTCGACCAGGGCGGCGACCGCGTGCACGGCGTTCTGCTGGGCGAGCGCCTCGTTCTGGGCGGCGGCGGCCTGCGGGGTCGACGTCGCCGCGACGGCGCTGCCGATCACCACCAGACCGGACACCATCGCCCCGCCGACGGCGAGCAGACGATGACTGGGCTTCATGGGGTATGGCTCCTTTCCCGCCTCGCGGTCGCCGCGAGCGGAAAATGCAGGGAAATGCGCAGGGTGTGCCACAACGCCCGCGACCGGTTGGACTCGGTTCTGCGGTGGTCCCTCGCGGCTTCCCCGAGTTCGACCGTTGTCGTTGGCGGCGAACAGACGTTAACTCCGCCGCACTTAACGGGGTACTTCTAGATATTCACACAAGACAAGTGTTAACACGTCAATTCGGGCAACTTGCCGCAGAAAGAACGGGCAGGAAGTCCGTTTCCTCCCATTGGCCCGGGAATCGGGGCAGGCGAGGGTGGTGGCGAAAAAGTGCCACAGCCGCTTTGTGGCGTCCAGCGGACCGGACCTGGAACGATCACGTGGAGTTCAACCTGCCGCCCACTGGGACAATCGGCGCAAGCGGTGCGAACTGGGCCGTTCGTGGTTTCGCCAACTACCCACGGTGATCGGCGTCGAGTCCCGGTCGCCGAACGCGCCAACCCGCCGGTCGGTACGAGCATTCCGGTTCGGGAATGCAGGCGCAATGGTCTCAACCAATTTAGGAATACGCCCGCATCGGGACGGGCGCCGGCCCGCACCCATTCAGCGGCGTTGGATAACGGCAACCGGCCCCCTGGTGGGCAATTGACCGTGACCCGCCAAGCTGGGGAGGGGGCGGGGGGAATCGGTTCAGTACGGTTTGAGAGTGAACGGGGGACCGGGCTGCCGGCGGGTCTCCCGCTGGTCATCTGTGCCACCGACCCGCGCACCGGGCGGCTCGCCTTCGTCCGAGCAGGCCGAGCCGGTGCTCAGCCGCCCGACTCGACGGCCCGGCTTCAGGGATCGGCCGGCGCACCCCGACAACCAACAAGCGTTGACGACCCGGGTCGAGGTCACTTGACAGCGAGCCGAACCTCCGCGTAGTCACCGCCGACGGGCAGATCCGCTGGCTACGCGGCATGGTGCACATCGAGCTGGCCTCCGACGGCTGCGCGGGGTGCTGGTCAACCGTCACCACCCGGCCTCTCGGCGAGCACCTCAGCGCCGATCGTTGCGCGTACGCCCGCGCTGAGGACAACGAGGGCCGCTTCGTCATGAGCGGCGACCACGCCACCGGTCTGCCGTCGCCGACCGCCGGTGAGTCGGTGGCCGATTGGGTGAGCACAGACGTCGTGACAGGGAGGAACCTGGACTTGACGGGGCTTCGGCTCTGCGGGAGTCGCCACCCAGCACGGGCACGGGCGTCTGCCGTTGATCTGTCCAAGGTGGACTAGCCGAACAGCTCGGGAGACGTTGCTGCTGAAAGTCACAGGAGTGGCGCCGCTGGCCGTGGCGGTGGCGAGCGCCCCTGCGCCGATCCCGGCGATCTCGACAGGAAGGACGCACTGCCCGTCCGCGCGACTCGGTATCCTGTACGGCATGCGGTATCACTCTCGAACAGTGCCGATCGTGGTGGACGGCTTCCAACCACGCGCGGTGCCCGAGCTGGAAACACTGACCGCAGGCGGTGTCGTGTTGTCCGGGCTCGGCGGCGTAGGCAAAACCCAGACAGCCGCCGAGTACGCCGATCGACTGTGGCGGGCCGGTAAGGTTGATCTGCTGGGGTGGGTGGCCGCGTCCAGCCGGTCGAACCTGATCGCCGGATTGGCCGAACTGGGCGGCGTGATCACCGGGACTCCGGTGACGGATGCGGAACGCGGCGCCGAACAGTTCCTCAACTGGTGCGCCACCACAGACCGGGCCTGGTTGGTGGTGTTCGACGACCTTGCCGATCCGGCGGATCTGTCTGAACTGTGGCCGCACACGGGCAGTCGTGGACGACTGGTGGTCACTACCCGGCGTTACGAACCCGCGCTCCGGGCGGCGACACGGCAACTGGTGGCCGTAGGGACATTCACCGAGACGCAGTCGGTCAACTACCTGGGGCCAGATGAGAGCGCGGCGGAACTGGCTGCGCTGCTGGGGCACCTGCCGCTCGCGTTGAACCACGCGTCGGCTTACATCGCCATGGTGCCGGGGATGACCTGCCGGCGGTATGTCGAGAAGTGGACGACCACGCCCGACCCGGTGTCGAAGACCTGGTTGTTCTCGATCGAAGCCGCTGACGACCTGGAGCCGGAGGGGTTGGCCCGGCCCATGCTGGCAGTGTTGTCGTTGCTTGATCCCAATGGGGTCCCGCTGGAGGTGCTTCAGGCAGAACCCGTGCAGGGCTACCTGTCTGCTGGGAGTGGTCAGAAGGTAGACGCGGACACCATCGCCGAGGCACTGGGGTGCCTGCGGCGGTTCAGCCTGATCGACGCGGACCACTCGACGGTGCGAGTGCACGCCTTGGTCCAGCAGGCGACACGAGAGCAACTGTCCGAGGAACGGCTGAGTGTCATAGCGAACGTAGCCTCCGTCGCGCTATTGAACAGTTGGCCGAGCATTGAGCAGGATACCGATTTCGTTCGGACATTGCGCGCCAATACGGCAGCCCTAACCGAGCATGCAATATCACACCTATGGCGTCCCGATTCCTATCTGTTGTTAATCCGAATGGGGTCCAGCCTGGGCGAATCTGGCCAGCCCCACGCCGCACTCAGCTACTTCGAGACCCTACTCGCCTCAGCCAGCCAGTGTATCGGCACCGAGCACGCTTACAGCCAAGTCTGCCGCAACCATCTGGCTCATTGGCGAGAAATGACCGGACATCTCGACCATGGGATGGCCGGATTGCTCTGCGAAGTATTCAACCTCGTCGCCCCCTACGACCACAACGATCTGTCCCACTCGAGGGAAGGGAAAGCAGAGTCAACTGCAGCCGCACTAGTCTGCGCCGAACTGGTCGACAAGCGGCTCCGCACCTTCGGTCATGACGACCCCCTGACTCTCATCAGCCGCCACTGCCTCGCCCGCTGGCAAGGCGCGGCAGGAGACCTAGTCGGAGCCATCCAGACCTTGACCGAGCTCCTCGACGACCAACTCAACCTCCTCGGCCCCGAGAACCCCCTCACCCTCGCGACCCGCCTGAACTTGGCCCACTGGCAGGGAGAATCAGGTAACCGGACCGCAGCGGCACACACCTACGCCACACTCATTGGCAAAGTGTCGCGACTCCTCGGTCACGCCCACCCCATGACATTGCAGACCTACATAGGGTGGGCGCACTGGAACACGAAGACGGGGGCTGACCTAGGCGGGGAAGTTGGAGCGGGTGGAGTAGCCGAAGTCGGTGAGGAGGGCGTGGCCGGAGGTGGCGCGGGAGCGGGGGGAGGCCAGGAAGAGGACCTGGTCGGCGACGTCGGCGGCGGACTGGACGGGGAAGTCGGCCTCGTCCAGGGCGGTGTCGCCGAGGTCGGTGCGGGACATGGGGGTGTCCACGATGGAGGGGCAGACGCAGTTGACGCGGATGGGGGCGAACTCGACAGCGAGGGCGCGGGTCAGCGACACCACGGCGCCCTTGGAGGCGCTGTAGGGGGTCATGCCGGGGACGGAGACGAAAGCGGAGTCGCTGGCGAGGAAGACGATGGCGGCGTCCGGGCTCAGGTGGGGGTGGACGGCGCGGGCGAGGAGGAGGGGGCCGAGGGCGTTGACCGCCAACACGGCGGCGATGTCGGCGGGAGCGGTGTCCACGAGGAGGGTGCCGACGGGGCCGGAGATGCCCGCGCAGCCGATCACGATGTCGAGGCCGCCGAGCCAGTCGACGGCTGAACCCACGGCGGTCGTGAGGGCGTCGGCGTCGGTGACGTCGACCTGGAAGCGGGCGGTGGGGGCCCGGTCGAGCACGGCGACCTTGACGCCCTCGGCTTCCAAGGCGCGGGCGCAGGCGGCGCCGATGCCGGAGGCGGCGCCGGTGATCAGGGCTTTCTTGCCGTGCAGGGCCAGGTCCATGGGGTCATCCTGGGGGTCTCGTACCGGCGGCGATTGGTCTGCGGCGCACCGTCCTTGTCCACCCCGGCACGGGGGCGGGTGGGGTGGTTCCGCTGAGCGGGGGGAGACCGAAGACTGCCGGGACGCGCAGAAGGGAAACGCCGATGACCGAGACCATGTCCGACACCTCGACGTGGCTGCCGCTGGACGGGTTGGCCCCCGGGTTCGACGAGAACAAGGCGCCGACGGTGGGGGACCTGCACGGGCGGTCGGTCGTGCTGGAAGGCGCGGACGGGCCGGTGCTGGTGGCGAGCTTCACCGGCAACCGGGTCGAGTGGGACCACGGCGTCGACCAGTGTGAGACGTTCCTGGTGGACGAGGACCTGTACTACACCCAGTTCCACCCGAAGGCGCGGCCGCTGGAGTCGGTGTCGCTGTTCCTGGACCTGCGGGCCGGGCGGGCGCTGGTGGTCACCACCACGATCAACGACGACGGCGTGCCCCGGGTGACGCAGGTGTTCACCCCCGCCACCATCCAGGGCGCGGACGTCAGCGGCGAGGCACCGGCGGCGACAACCGCGCTGATCGGCCGCCGCGCGATGTGGGTGTACAGCGAGCAGCACGCGTACGAGCACGTGTACCTCAGCCCGCACTGGTACACCTGGCAGTGCCTGTCCGGCCCGGAGAAGGGCCTGGCCGACACCGACGAGAACTCGGTGTACCAACTCCGCCCCGGCGTGTACGTGTTCACCTGGCGGGAGAAGGTCATCCCGTGCGCGTCGGTGACCGTCGCCGACCACCGGGACACCCACCGCCTCCGCT
This sequence comes from Actinokineospora inagensis DSM 44258, assembly GCF_000482865.1. Lineage (GTDB taxonomy): Bacteria > Actinomycetota > Actinomycetes > Mycobacteriales > Pseudonocardiaceae > Actinokineospora > Actinokineospora inagensis. The sequence goes on from NZ_AXWW01000014.1 coordinate 169,652, forward strand.
CACACGGTGTCCTCTTCGGACTGGACGAGACCGGCGAGAACCCGACCCACTTCACTTTCGGCGCGCACGGTCGGCTGCTCAGCAACACCGTGCACCCGGAGGAGTACGACCCGGCACTCTGATCCCGACTGTCCCAGGTGGAGCGTTCCCGCCTGGGACAGTCCACATCAGACCTCGCGCAACTGCCCATCGGCCAGCACCAGCCGCCGGGTGATGCCGATGGCCGACAGGAAGTGCTCGTCGTGGCTGACCACGACGAAAGCGCCCCGGTAGGCGGTCAACGCGGACTCCAACTGCGCAACGCTCACCAGGTCCAGGTTGTTCGTGGGCTCGTCCAGCAGCAGCAAGTGCGGGGCGGGCTCGGCGAACAACACGCAGGCCAAGGTCGCTCGGAGCAGTTCGCCGCCCGAGAGCGCCGAGACGGGCAGGAACGCGCGGTCGCCGCGGAAGAGGAACCGGGCCAGCAGGTTCATCCGATCCGGGCGGGGCATGGTCGGGGCGGCAGCCTCCAGACTGGACGCCACGGTCGACGTCGGGTCGAGGTTGTCCAGGCGCTGGGAGAGGTGCGCGGCCGGGACCGACGACGTGATCATCCGGAGCAGGGTGGACTTGCCAGCGCCGTTGGGGCCGGTCAGCGCGACGCGCTCGGGACCGCGGATGGCCAGCCGGAGGTCGGCGAACACCCCCGGCGCCGTGAGCGTCTGGTCGAACAGGGTCCGACCTGCGGGAACCGTGGTGTCCGGTAGGTCGAGGACGATCGTGTCGTCGTCGCGCAGGGCCCGGCCCGCGGCGTCGAGACGGGCCTGGGCGTCGCTCACCCGTGCCCCGTGCACACCGTCCGCCCGACCGGCCGACACCTCGGCGCGACGCTTCAGGCCACCGGCAACAATGCGGGCCAGACCGGCGTTGTCCAGGTTCCTGGCGGCGTTCCCGGCTCGGCGGGACGCGCGCTCCCTGGCCTGCTGCATCTCCCGTTTCTCCCGCTTGACCTCCTGCTCGGCCTCCCGGACGTTGCGCTCCGCGACCTCCCGCTCGGCACGGACTGCGGCGTCGTACTCGGTGAAGTTGCCGCCGAACACCCGGATACCGCCACGGTCGACCTCGGCGATCCGGTCGACCCGGTCGAGCAGGGCGCGGTCGTGGCTGACGACCAGCAGGCAGCCGGAGAAATCGGCGAGGACGGCGTACAACCGGTCACGCGCCTGGGCGTCCAGGTTGTTGGTCGGCTCGTCGAGCAGCAGCACGTCCGGGCGGCGCAGCAGTTGGCCGACCAGACCCAGCGTGACCACCTGGCCGCCGCTGAGGGTGTCGATGCGGCGGTCCAGCGCCAGCTCGCCCAGGCCGAGGCGGCTCAGTTCGGCGCGGGTGCGCTCCTCGACGTCCCAGTCGACGCCGATGGTGGTGAAGTGCTCGTCGCGGACATCGCCGGACTCGACGGCGGTCAACGCGGCCAGCACGTCGGCGACGCCCAAGACCTCGGCGACGCTGAGGTCGTCGCCCAGCGGCAGGGTCTGCGGCAGGTAGCCGACGACACCGTCGACCGCGATGCTGCCCGACAGCGGTAAGAGCTCCCCCGCGATCAGCTTCAGGAGCGTGCTCTTACCGGCGCCATTGGCCCCCACCAGCCCCGTTCGACCGGCGCCGACGGTGAAGGACACGCCGTCGAACACGGGCGTGTCGTCCGGCCAGGAGAACTCGACGTGGGAACAAGTGATATTCATCGGACACACACGGTAAGCAGAGAACCGGCCAGGCACCAACCGGTTATTCGGCCTCCTGCCAGAGCTCGATCCGGTTGCCCTCGGGGTCGACCACCCAACCGAAGCGGCCCACGCCTGCCATGTCCTGGACCTCGGCCGCCACCTCGGCGCCCTTGTCGCGGAGTTGGGCGAGCATGGCGTCGAGGTCGCGGACGCGGAAGTTGAGCATGGTTTGCTGGGCGGGCGGGAAGTAGTCGGTCCCGGCGTCGAAGGGGGCGAAGACGGTGGGGCCGGGGTCCTGCCGCCACATGCCGTGCTCGTCGGTGTCGAGGCCGAGGGTGTCGCGGTACCAGGCGGCGAGGGCGGCCGGGTTCGCGGCGCGGACGAAGTAGCCGCCGATGCCGAGGACGCGTTCCATGCGGTGATCCTGCCACCACCGGCGCGGCCGCCGGGCGGGTAGCCGTCGCCGGTTTGTCCGGTCGACGGGCACCGGTTACGTTGAGTGACGGCGACCTTGTTCGGGGCGGCACTGTCGTTGTCGGCCAGCGAAGGAATGCGCGCCGGGTCGAGCCGTCCGGGTGGAGTCATTGCCAAGCTGTGGCAACGCACACAGGAAGGGCGGGCGGATGGACGTCATCGTGGTCGGAGCAGGCTCCGCGGGCTCGGTCGTGGCTCGGCGCTTGGTGGACGCGGGCGCGCGGGTCACGCTGCTGGAGGCGGGCGGGCGCGACACGAACCCCGCCATCCACGACCCGTCCCGCGCGGGCGAGCTCTGGCACGGCCCGGAGGACTGGGACCACTACACCGTTCCCCAGCCGCACGCCGCGGGCCGCCGCCTGCACCTCCCGCGCGGCAAGGTCCTCGGCGGTTCGCACTCCCTCAACGCCATGATCTGGGTCCGCGGCCACGCCGCCGACTACGACGGCTGGTCCCAGCCCGGCTGGTCCTGGTCCGACGTGCGACCGGTGTACGAGCGGATCGAGAAGGACCTGCTGCCGATCACCAGCAACGAGCCGCTGCACCCCATCCAACAGTCCATGTTGGACGCCGCAGCGCAGATCGGCATCGACTTCAACCCCAACTACAACGGCGACACCCTCGACGGTATCTCGATCGAACACATCACCGCCCGCGACGGCCGCCGCGTCAACACCTGGATCGCTTACGGCGAACCAATCCTGGACAACCCGGCATTCACCGTCCACACGGGAGCACTGGTCCACCGCCTGCTGTTCACCGGAACCACCGCCACCGGCGTCCAGGTCGAGATCGACGGCACCCGCACCGACCTCCACGCCGACCAGGTCATCCTCTGCGCGGGCGCCATCGCCTCCCCGCTGATCCTCCTCCGCAGCGGCATCGGCCCCGCCGACGACCTCCGCGCCCTCGGCATCGACGTCGTCGCGGACATCCCCGGAGTCGGCGCCAACCTGCACGACCACCTGCTGTCCCCGGTCATCTACGCCACCGACAAGCGCGAGGTCGAGCCGCCCCGGCCAGGCCGTTCGGTCACCCAAACCCACCTGTTCTGGCGCAGCCGCCCGGACCTGCCCGTCCCGGACACCCAGCCCATCCACTTCAGCATCCCCATGTACGAACCGTGGATGACCGGCCCCGCAACGGGATTCACCCTGATGGCAGGCATGATCACCCCCCGCAGCCGGGGCAGCATCCGCCTCACCGGCCCCAACCCCACCGACGCCCCCCTCATCGACCTCGCCGCCCTGGAACACCCCGACGACTTCGCCAGCCTCGTCGCCTCCGTCAACCAATGCCGCCGCCTCGGCGCCGCCCCCGCCCTAGCCGAAGAATGGGGCGCCCGCGAGATCTACCCCGCCCCCACCACCAACATCGAGGACTACGTCCGCCGCACCGCCATCACCTACCACCACCAGGTCGGCACCTGCCGCATGGGAACCGACAACGACGCGGTCGTCACCCCCGACCTGACCGTCCACGGCCTCACCGCCCTCCGCGTAGCGGACGCCTCCATCATGCCCACCGTCCCCACCGGAAACACCAACGCCCCCGCCGTCCTCATCGGCGAACAAGCCGCCACCTTCCTCCTCCGGTAACCACCCCTCTCGACGCGCGCGGAAGCACCCCAATCAACCCACACCGCGCACCTCAAACCACCACACACATCGACAAGGCGCCACCCCCGCCCCGCGCGCCTCGAAACCCGCCGATACCAACCGCCCGCTGGGGTGAAGTTGTTTTGTTTGGGGGAGGCGGTGGCCTAAGAGCATGTCTCATGTGGGGAGTTTCTTGAAACACGTGAGAGTAGCGGCGAGGGTGGTGAAGGCGAGGTAGTTGCGGACGTGGCGTTCCCAGCGGATGGCGAGTCGGCGGTAGCCGTTGGTCAGCCAGGCCAGGGTCCGTTCGACGACCCAGCGGTGTCGTCCCAGGCGTTGGCCGGTGTCGATGCCCTTGCGGGCGATGCGGACCATGATGCCGCGTTCGATCAGCCACCTGCGCAGCGCGAGCACGTCGTAGGCTTTGTCGGCGTGCAGTTTGTCGGGGCGGAACCGCCGCCCACCACCCGGCTGTCTGATCCGCGGCACCGCCTGGACAAGCGTGCGCAGCGCGTGGTGGTCGTTGAGGTTGGCCGCCGACACCCCGACCACCAGTGGCAGTCCGGCGCGGTCGGTCAGGACGTGGATCTTGCTACCGGGTTTGGCGCGGTCGACCGGGTTCGGCCCGGTCGGAGAT
>NZ_AXWW01000015.1:0-16721 GCF_000482865.1 Actinokineospora inagensis DSM 44258
CTTCGTCGTATGTCACCACCCCTCGACACAGCACCACAACAAACGCGCCCCACGCGCCCCGAACCCCCACCCCCCATCGACGAAGGCGCCAACCCGCACCGCGCGCCTCAAAACAAAACCCTCGGCCCATCGACGACGCGCCACACCCGCACCGCGCGCCTCGAAACCCGCCGAACCCAACCGCCCGTTGTGGTGGAGTTGTTTTGTTTGGGGGAGCGGTGGCCTAAGCCGGCTGGCGGGTAAGGCCACGCTTTCCAGTGGCCCCGCCTTGTAGCCTTACCCAGGCTGCCGCTAGGGGCCCCAAACAAAACAACTTCACCACAACGGGCACTTCAGCTTTAATCTGGCGCCAATGGCCGGCGTCGCCGCCAGGCGACAAGGCCGAAACCCGAGGCGAAGCCGAGGCCAAGAGACCCCTCACACGCAACCCAGCCAGCACGCGGCATGTCGCAGCCTCAAGCCGTGTTCGACGCCATGAAGTCGACGTTCGCGGAACGGAATACGCTCAACCCGTGACGCCCGTACGCGTGCTCGTCCTGCAGCTCGACGACCTCGACCCACCCGGCACCCTGGTCGACTGGCTGGTCGACGCCGGTGCTGACGTACTCCTCGTCCACCCCCACCGCGAGCCGATCACGGCGGACTACGACGCCGTCATCTGCCTAGGCGGCCCCATGGGCGCCAACGACGTGATCGAGCACCCCTGGCTCATCGACGTCCGCAAGCTGCTGGCCTCCTGCGTGACCCACAAGACCCCTCTGCTCGCGATCTGCCTGGGCGCGCAATTGCTCGCGGTCGCGACCGGTGGTGTGGTCGAGGTGGGGGACAGCGGCCCGGAGGTCGGCTCGGGCCTGATCGCCAAGCGGGATCTGGGATGGACCGATCCGCTGTTCGCCGACCTGCCGCTGATGCCGGATGTCGTGCAGTTCCACCACGACGCGGTCACCCGGTTGCCCGTTGGCGCCGTGCTGCTGGCCTCGGCGACCCGGTACCCGAACCAGGCGTTCCGGGTCGGGCCGGTCGGCTACGGCGTCCAGTTCCACATCGAGACCACGCCGGACATGGTGGGCGCCTGGGCCAGGGAATGGCCCGCGTCGGCGGCGCACGCCCGGCCAGGTGACCTGGAGCCGGACCGGTTGGCCGAGGTGCACGCGGACATCGCCGAGACGTGGCGGCCGTTCGTCGAGCGGTTCGTCCGGCTGGCCCGGGGTGAGCTGGCCCCGGCCGAGACCGCCCCCTCGACGCTGCCGCTGGTCTGACATGGCCGACCGCGCCCGTTCGATCTCGTCGGCCGCCCGGTTCGGTCTCACCGACCCGCGCGCCGAGCAGGACCTGCGGGCCGCGGGCCTGTGGGGTGACGCGGGCTCGGAGCGGGAGGTCATCCTCTCCGCGCTCTCCCGGGCCGCCGACCCGGATCTCGCGTTGCGCGGCCTGGACCGGTTGCGGATGGCCGACCCGGACGGCTGGCCCGTCGTGCGCGACGAGCTGGAGGCCGACCGGGGGCTGCGGGCCCGCTTGGTGGCAGTGCTCGGGTCGTCCACCGCGTTCGCCGACTACCTCGCCGCCAACCCGGACCAGTGGCGCAGGCTGGACGGCGGCGGCACCGCGGCCGACCGGTACACCGACGCCCTTTACGCCGCTGTCGGCGCGACCGGAGACGGCCCGCAGGGTCCGGTCGCGGCGGTGCGCGGCCACGAGGCCGTGCGGGTGCTGAAGTCCGCTTATCGCGGTCTGCTCATGGAGGTCGCGGGCGCCGATCTCGGTCACCTGGTCGATTCGACGCTGCCGCGACCCGAGTACGAGGAGGTCGCCCGCGGGCTCAGCGACCTGGCCCAGGCCGCGCTGCGGGCTGCGCTCGCGGTGGCCTGGGCGGAGAGCGACGGCCAGGACGCCGCCCGGTTGAGCGTCATCGCGATGGGCAAGTGCGGTGGCAGCGAGCTCAACTACGTCAGCGACGTCGACGTGGTGTTCGTCGCTGAGGACGACCTCGCGCTGGCCACCAGGGTCGCCAGCGCGACGATGCGGGTCGCGGGCGAGGCGTGTTTCGAGGTCGACGCCGGGCTGCGCCCCGAGGGCCGCAACGGGGCGCTGGTCCGCACCCTGGACGGGCACCGCGCGTACTACCAGCGGTGGGCCAAGACCTGGGAGTTCCAGGCCCTGCTCAAGGCCCGCCCGGTCGCGGGTGACGTCGAGCTGGGCCGGGGGTACCTGGACGTGGTCACCCCGATGGTGTGGACGGCGGCGAACCGGGACAACTTCGTCCCCGAGGTGCAGGCGATGCGCCGCAGGGTCGAGGACCACGTGCCCGCCGACCTGCTCGACCGCGAGTTGAAGCTGGGCCGCGGCGGCCTGCGCGACGTCGAGTTCGCCGTGCAACTGCTGCAACTGGTGCACGGCCGCACCGACGAGTCGCTCCGCCTCGGATCCACTGTGGACGCTTTGGCTGCGCTCGGCGCGACCGGGTACGTCGGCCGCACCGACGCGGCCGAGCTGGCCGACTCGTACCGGTTCCTGCGCACCGTCGAACACCGCCTGCAGTTGCAGCGGCTGCGGCGCACCCACCTGTTCCCCGCCGAGCAGGACACCGACGACCTGCGCTGGCTCGCCCGCGCCACCGGCGTCGGACCCGAGCGCGGCCGCAGTTCCGCCCAGGTGCTCAGCGCCGAGTTCCGCAGGCACACCAACCGGATCCGGCGCCTGCACGAGAAGCTGTTCTACCGCCCGCTGCTGGAGGCCGTCGCCCGCGTCCCGACCGACGCGCTGCGGCTGACCACCGAGGCGGCGCACGCCCGGCTCGCCGCTCTCGGCTACACCTCGCCGCAGGGCGCGCTGCTGCACATCAAGGCGCTGACAGACGGCGTGTCCCGGCGCGCGTCGATCCAGACCGCGATCCTGCCGGTGCTGCTGGACCTGCTCGGTGCCACCCCCGACCCGGACGGCGGGTTGCTGGCCTACCGCAAGGTTTCCGAGGCGCTCGCGTCGACCCCGTGGTACCTGCGGGTGCTGCGCGACGAGGGCGCGGTCGCCGAGCGGTTGGCCACGCTGCTGGGCACGTCGAAGCTGGTGCCGGACCTCGTGGTCCGCGCGCCCGAGGTCCTCCGGTTGCTCGCCGAGCCCCGCGAACTCGCCGTGCGCGACCCCGCCGAGGTCGCGGAAGCGTTGCGGGTGGCCGTGAAACGGCACGGCTACCTCGGGAACGCCGTTGCCGCAGCGCGGTCGCTGCGCCGCCACGAACTTCTGCGGATCGCGTGCGCGGACCTGCTCGGATTCACCGACGTGATGTCCGTGTGCGCGGCGTTGTCCAGCGTGTGGGGCGCGGTGCTGCAGGCCTCCCTCGCCGCGGTCGACCGGGCCGAGGCCGCTTCCGCCGGTGGGCACCCGGCGACCATCGCGGTCATCGCCATGGGGCGCCTCGGCGGCAGTGAACTGGGCTACGGGTCGGACGCGGACGTGCTGTTCGTGTGCGAGCCCGCTCCCGGTGTCAGCGACAGCGACGCGGTGAAGTACGCGAGCCGGGTCGCGCAGGCCGTGCGCAAGCTGCTCGGCTCCCCGACCCAGGACCCGCCGCTGCAGGTCGACGTCGACCTGCGGCCGGAGGGCAGGCAGGGTCCGATCGTGCGGACCCTGGAGTCGTACCGGTCGTACTACAAGCAGTGGGGCGAGATCTGGGAGGCGCAGGCCCTGCTGCGCGCCCGCCCGATCGCGGGCGACGACGGCCTTGGCGCCCGGTTCGTCGAACTGGTCGACCCGATCCGGTACCCCGCCGGCGGTCTCGACCAGGACCAGGTCCGCGAGATCCGCCGCATCAAGGCCAGAGTGGACAGTGAACGCCTCCCGCGCGGCGCGGATCCGTCCACACACACCAAACTCGGCCGCGGCGGCCTCGCCGACATCGAGTGGACCGCCCAGTTGCTGCAGTTGCGGCACGCGCACGCCGTTCCCGCACTGCGCACAACGTCCACAATGGATGCTCTGGCCGCCGCGGTCACCGCTGATCTACTGTCCGAAGAGGACGCGCGGTCGCTGCGCGAGGCGTGGCTGCTGGCGACCAGGGTCCGCAACGCCGCGACCCTGGTCCGCGGCAAGCAGACCGACCAGGTCCCCACGCACGGCCGTGAACTCGCCGCCGTCGCCGCCGCCATGGGCACCCCGCTCACCGAGGACCCCGGCCAGTTCCTCGACGACTACCGCCGCACCACCCGACACGCCCGCGCCGTCGTCGAACACGTCTTCTACGACTGAGGCGGTTCTCACCCCGACGCGCCCGCGGCCGTGACCTACCCTCGGGTGCGTGACTTGGAGCATCCGCATCCCGGTGCGCAGCTACGAACTAGACGCGCTCGGCCACCTCAACCACGCCGTGTACCACCAGTACGCCGAGGTCGCCCGCGTCGAGGGCTTCGCCGCGGCGGGCTGCTCCTGGGACACCCTCATCGCCGCCCGTACCGCCCCGGTCCTGCTCTCCTCCACCATCGACTTCCGCCGCGAACTCCGCACCGGCGACACGGTCGACGTCGACCTCACCGTCAAGTTCAGCTCCGGCAAAACCTTCAACGCCGACTCCACCATCACCAGACTCGACGGCACCACCTCCGCCGAGATCACCTGCCTCCTCGGCGTCATGGACCTCACCACCCGCAGGCTCCTGCCCGACCCCCAGTCCGTCCTCGTCCACCACGGACTCGACCCGGACTTCCTCCCCACCGCCTGACCGCCGGTACGCGTGTCCCGCGCCCGACACACCCCGGTCACCCACCTGTGCCGCCCTCGACTGGCCCTCGCCACCCCGCACCTGCGGCGGAACTGCCCGGCCACTACCTCCACCGGCGCAGCCAAATCCGCGACGTGCTGGCCCAGCGGCTCGGCCGCGGCTGGCGGTCGCGCTTCGCCGACTTCGACGACACCCCGGCCGCAACCCTCCCACCTCGACACCGGCACGAGGAACGCATCCCAGCGACCGAGGGCCGTCCGTCGCACCACGCACCGGTACGACCACACTCAAGCCACTCACATCAACGTCCCCACCGAGTTGTCCACAATGCTCGCCGCTGTCCACAGATCGACCGTCAACCTGTTTCCCCCACCCCCACCTCGGTAAACTGGCATCGAGGGCTGCCCCCGGGAGGGTGGGGGCCGCCCTGGGGGTGGTGGGGGTGGCTTGTCAAGAGTGTGGGGCGGTTTTCGCTGGATTGGGTGAGTAGTGGTGGGGGAGCAGGTGGGGCGAAGCCGTTGTGGGGGCAAAGCAAAAGGGGTCGGTGGGGTTGCTGGACAACCCCACCGACCCCGGGTATCGGCATTACGCCAGGACTTCGTCCACTCCGTGGTCGGCGTCCACGGATTCCGCGATGGACTCCGCGATGGCCCGGCGGAGGAGTTCGCCCGCTAGGGCGGGGGACTGGAGGTCCAGGGGGCCGTACACGGGGACGTCCAGTCCGGCCTGTGCTTCGCGCACCGCCAGGGGGGACGCGGTCAGGAGGCCGCTGACCGCGAGCACCGGGTGGTTGCCCGCCCGGAGTCGTTGGACGCCGTAGAGGGCTCCGGAGGAGTCCGCCGCGGCGAACAGGACGCCGTTGGTGATGCGGCGGATTTCCGGGCGGTCGAGCAGTTGTGCGGTTTCCGGCTGCAGCAGGCCGTCGGCGATCTCCAGGACGATCGCGTCGACGCCGCGGGCCATCAGGTGGCCGTGCAGGAGGAGGGAGCTGGACACGAGGCGTTCCAACGGGATGCGGAACGTGGTGGCCATGCCCGCGTCGGTGAAGTCGAGGGCGGCGACGGCGCCGGAGTCGCGGAAGAGCCAGGGGTCGCCGCCCGCGGCGGTGCCGGTGAGCTTGGCGGCGCCGACGCGCAGGCCGGAGCGGGTGAGGCCGTGCACGAGGGACGCGCAGGTGGTGGTCTTGCCGGAGTTCATCGAGGTGCCGACGACGATGAAGGTCGGCGGTTTGCGCAGGGCGGCCAGCGGGGTGCCCAGGGCGAGGTCGGACACGTTGATGACGTGGCCGTTGTGGTCGCCGACCAGGCCGAGCGGGCGGACCGTGGTCGGCGCGCTGACGGCGGCGTTGCGGCTGCGCACCTTGCCCAGGACGCCACCGGCGGCGACCAGGTCGCAGGCGCCGAGGTCGTCGGGGAGTTCCGCCTCGAAGTGGTCGGGGGCGTAGCGGGCGCCGTAGGCGACCAGGATCTCGTCGCCGACGTACAGCTTGGCCTTGCGGCCGTCGGTGAGTTCGAGGAGCTGGTGGTAGCCGACCTTGGTGACCTCGGCGAGGACCAGGTCGCCGTGGTGCGGTTGGTGTTCGGCGTGGTGGACGAGGCTCAGGCTGGCGTCGCGGTCGAGATTTCGCACGGAGTAGGCCGTCTTGAGCCGTTCCAGGCGCGCGGGATCAAGGGGAGCGAACATGGCTGGGTCCTCGTCGATAGCGGAGAGCGTCCGAACGAGACCCGCACGGACGTGGTGCGCGGGAGCGTAAGGCTTTCCGAGCCGACAAGGGAATCCCGCACCAGGTCTCGATTCGGGAAACACTTCTGTAACCCAGCTAACAGTGCTGGTGGGACCGGATGATCTACCCGTTCGAGTGGATTTCAGGCGGGGCCCGGCCAGGCCGGTCGGACCCGCAGCGCGCACTTCCCGGCCGACACCCCGGCCACGCCGGCGACCGCGGCGCGCGGGTCGACGGCGGCCCGCAACGCGGCCACGGCATCGACGGTCGGGTCGGTGCGCAGCGCGCCTTCGTCGAACACGGTCACGGTGACCTCGGTGGTGACGACGTACTGGCGTCCGTTGCTGGTCATGGTTTCGAGTCTGGCCGCCGGTCCACCGCAGCGCATCGGGACCGGACCCGGGTTCCACCTCAGGGTCTTCCCCTCCGGGGCGCACCGGAACGGCGAAAGCCCGCCAACCACACGGGTTGACGGGCTTTCGCGCTACGGCCGGATCACACGTCGTAGTAGAGACCGAACTCGTACGGGTGCGGGCGCAGCCGCAGCGGGTCGATCTCGTGCTCGCGCTTGAACGCGACCCAGGTCTCGATGACGTCGGGGGTGAACACGCCGCCCTCGAGCAGGTAGTCGTGGTCGGCCTCCAGCGCGTCGAGCACGGCACCCAGCGACGCGGGGACCTGCGCGACGTCCTTGGCCTCCTCGGGCGGCAGCTCGTAGAGGTCCTTGTCGATCGGGGCGGGCGGCTCGATCTTGTTCCGCACGCCGTCCAGACCGGCCATCACGATCGCGGCGAACGCCAGGTACGGGTTGCCGGAGGAGTCCGGGCAGCGGAACTCGACCCGCTTGGCCTTGGCGTTGTTGCCGGTGATCGGGATGCGCACGCACGCGGACCGGTTGCGCTGCGAGTAGACCAGGCTGACCGGGGCCTCGTAGCCGGGCACCAGGCGGTGGTACGAGTTCACCGTGGGGTTGGTGAACGCCAGCAGCGACGGGGCGTGCGCCAGCAGGCCACCGATGTAGTGCCGCGCCGTGTCGGACAGGCCCGCGTAGCCGGACTCGTCGTGGAACAGCGGCACGCCGTCCTTCCACAGCGACGAGTGCACGTGCATGCCGGAACCGTTGTCACCGAACAGCGGCTTGGGCATGAAGGTGGCCGACTTGTCCGCCGCCCACGCGGTGTTCTTGATGATGTACTTGAACAGCTGCAGGTCGTCGGCGGCGTGCAGCAGCGTGTTGAACCGGTAGTTGATCTCGGTCTGCCCGGCGGTGCCGACCTCGTGGTGCGCGCGCTCCACGGTGAACCCGGCGCCCTGCATGTTCAGCACCATCTGGTCGCGCAGGTCGGCCAGGTGGTCGACCGGCGGCACCGGGAAGTAGCCGCCCTTGAACCGGGTCTTGTAGCCCTTGTTGTTGCCGTCCTCGTGGGCGCCGGTGTTCCACCAGCCCTCCACCGAGTCGATCTCGTGGAACGAGCCGTTCTCGGTGTAGTCGAACCGGATCGAGTCGAAGACGTAGAACTCCGCCTCGGGGCCGAAGTAGGCCGTGTCGGCGAAACCGGACTCGGCGATGTACTGCTCGGCCTTGCGGGCGATGTTGCGCGGGTCGCGGGTGTAGGCCTCGCGGGTGAACGGGTCGTGCACGAAGAAGTTCAGGATCAGCGTCTTCTCGATCCGGAACGGGTCGATCCGCGCCGTGTAGGGGTCGGGCAGCAGCAGCATGTCCGACTCGTGGATCGACTGGAAGCCGCGCACCGACGAACCGTCGAAGGCCAGGCCCTCGGTGAACGCGTCCTCGTCGAAGGCGCTGGCGGGCAGGGTGAAGTGCTGCATCACGCCGGGCAGGTCGCAGAACCGGACATCGACGAACTTGACGCCCTCGTCGGCGATGTAGCGCAGGACCTCGTCGGGAGAGTTGAACACGCTGGTGGACTCCTTCGTTCCGCTGCACGGGACCGGACCGACGAACCACGCCGTACCCGCTCGGTGATGACGCTAGGTGCACGGTGTTGCCCGACCATCACCCGGATGTTTCGCCGGTGTTAACGACACCCCTGACGCGTGACGAGCATGCCGGCACGCGCCCGCCGCGGCACCTTCTACGCTGGTCGGGTGAGCAGATGGACCGGGACCTGGTTGTCCGGGCCGGGGGCGGCCGCCGAGCCGTCCGACGGCCCCGCGCGCTACCGGGGGGAACGCCTCGGCGCCCCCGAACGCGGCCCCGGGTCGGTCGCCTCGAACGGGATCCGACTGGGTGCCCTGGTGATCGATCTCGTGTTGGCCTCGCTGGTGACCTCGCTGTTCCTGCGGCCGGACTACAACGACCCGGCCGGGATGTGGCGGTTCAACTACCTGGCCGGGTTGGTCTGGCTGGTGATCACCGCGGTCGGCGTCTCGCTGGGCGGTTTCACCCCGGCCAAGGCCCTGCTCGGCCTGCGCGTGGTCGCCATGGACGGCAAGCCCGTGGTCGGGCCGTTCCGGGCGATCCCGCGGACGGTGTTGATCGCCCTGGTGATCCCGGCCGTCATCACCGACCGTGACGGCCGCGGCCTGCACGACCGGGCCACCGGCACGATCGAGCTACGCACCCGCTGAAGGCTCGGCCAGGTGCACGGCCCACGCCACCGGCGTGAACCCGACCCCGCGGTACACCCGGTCGGCGTCCGCGCCACCCGGGGTCAGCCAGGTCAGCGTCGCCCCGGCCCGCCCGGCCACCTCGACGGCGTGCGCCGTGACCAGCGCGCCCAACCCCCTGCGCCGGTACCGCTCGGCCGTGGCGACCCCCACGATCTCGGTGATCCCGTCGGCGATCTGCGTCCACGACGCCACCGCCGCGGGCTCGCCGTCGACCCGCGCGAGCACGGAACCCCCGTCCACCGGGGGCGGCGGGGGAGTCGTGGGCAGGTCGCCGCCATCGGCCCCGAACGCGGTGTTCGCCACCTCGGCGCCCGCCGCGCGGTCATCGGTCGTGCTGACGTACTCGACCGTGACCCCCGGCGCGGTCTCCGGGACGCGCACCCGGTCGACGGCCAACGTCATCAGCGGCGTGCGCAGGGTGATCTCCAAACCGGCCTCGACCAGCAGCCGCACCGCCCCCGGACACGCCTCGTCGATCAACTCGAACCGCACCGCCCCCGGCCCGAACTCCGCCCGCAACAACCCGAGCGCGGCCACCACCGCACCCGCGTCCAGCACCGGCTCCCCGGGCCTGGACGCCACCGCGTACGAGAGGTAGGCGGGCGCGTCCACCGCGAACAACCCGGTGAACGGCCCCGCGGGCACCACCCGCCGAGCCCGGCTCAACCCCACGATCTGAGCAACAGCGATCCGGGACGCGAGTTCCCCACTGGAAGACACCAGCGGACGGTAGCGCCACCACCCGGGTCAATAAAGTTCTTTTAGATCGATCGTCACCGGGAACGGCAGGTTGGCTGTGAACACGTCGGTGACCTCGTCGTCACGCTGGTAGCCGAACCGGTCGGTGAGGTGCATGGGCAGCAGCGACGCCGGATCGTTCAGGTCGACGATCCAGTAGTGCGGGATGCCCGCGTCCGCGTACAGCTCGTACTTCACGACGCGGTCGATGCGTTTCGAGCGCGGCGAGATGATCTCGATGACCAACGGCACCTCGGAGGCCCGCAGCAGCCCGCCCTCCGCCTTGCGGCGAGCCAGCTCCGCCCTGGCCACGACGATCATGTCCGGTCGTCGGCTGAAGCCGGGTTGGCCGGGCTCGGCGAGCTCGAGGTCGATGTCGACCTCGAGCACCAGCGCCAGGTGGGCGGGAAGTTGTTCGTGGATCAGCGAGCCCAGGGTGAACATCGCCAGTTGGTGTTCCGGCGTCGGGCTGGGGGACATCAGCAAACGACCCTCGTGCAATTCGGCGTAGCCGTCCTCGACCTCGTCGAGGACGGCGTACTCGGCAATGGTCAGCAAGGGCGCGCTGGATTCGATGTGGTGTCGTCGCATCGCGATCACTGGCTCCTCCTCACGTTCGACCATATGTTCGCACAGGGGTACGACAAACGGAGTAGCAGATGCCTACCTGCGGCGCATTGTGCGCTGGACGCTGCGCATCTTGGCGCCCGCGGGCATCGGGCCCTTGGGCAGGGCGGCGCCCCGGGACGAGATGGCCGCGAGGCGCTTCTCGATGGTGTCGATCTGGGCGGGTCGCAGGTTGTTGGGCAGCTTCATCACGTGCCGCTGGAGCTTGTTGAGCGGGACCTCGCCCTCGCCGCGGCCGACGATGACGTCGTAGATCGGGGTGTCGCCGATGAGCCGGGAGATGCGCTTCTTCTCCTGGGCGAGCAGGGTCTTCACCCGGTGCGCGGTGCCCTCGCCGACCAGGACGACGCCGGGGCGGCCGATGACGCGGTGGATCACGTCGAACTGGGTGGTGCCGTTGACGGCGGTGGCGACCCGCCAGCGGCCGCGCAGGAAGTTCTCCAGCACCCACCCGGCGGCGCCGGGCTGGTCCTCGGCCTTGCCGAACTGGGTGCGCTGGACCCGGCGGCCGAGCAGGACGACGGCGGCGAGCACGCCGAACATGACGCCGACGGGCAGCAGGATCCACGGGATGCCGACCAGCCAGCCGATGCCGAACACCACGGCGGTGATGACCACCAGGGCGCCGACCATCAGCGGCAGCAGCGCCTTGTCTTCCTTGCGCTGCATGTTGAACGCCTGGAAGATCTGCGACCGCTTCGCCTTCGAGGCGGCCTTGCGCGCCTTCTTGGCCTCGGCGGCCGCCGCCTTGTCCTGCTTGTCTGCCATGACCACCAGGATACGGGGCCGCCTCCCCCGGTAGGAGCCCGCGCTCTGTCAGGATGCTCCGCATGGCCGGCGCGGACGTGAACCTGATCGATGGGCTCGACCCGGACCAGCTCGCCGCGGTGCGCGCGCCGAGGGGTCCGGTGTGCGTGTTGGCGGGCGCGGGGACGGGGAAGACGCGGACGATCGTCAGCCGGATCGCGCACCTCATCGGGTCCGGGCACGTCACGGCGGGTCAGGTGTTGGCGGTGACGTTCACGGCGCGGGCGGCGGGGGAGATGC
The DNA here is from genome assembly GCF_000482865.1 of Actinokineospora inagensis DSM 44258. GTDB lineage: Bacteria > Actinomycetota > Actinomycetes > Mycobacteriales > Pseudonocardiaceae > Actinokineospora > Actinokineospora inagensis. Next base: position 11,481 of record NZ_AXWW01000015.1, read on the forward strand.
GGACCCGGTTACGCGCGATGGGCGTCCCGGGTGCTCAGGCCCGCACGTTCCACTCGGCGGCGTTGCGCCAGTTGCGTTACTTCTGGCCGCGGGTCGTGGGCGACGCGCAGTGGGACCTGGTGGAGACGAAGCTTCGGCTGGTCGGGCAGGCCGCGCACCGGGCGGGAGCGGGCACCGAGCGGGAGACGCTGCGGGACCTGGCGAGCGAGATCGAGTGGGCTAAGGCGTCGCTGGTGGCCCCGGAGGACTACCCGGCAGCGGCGGCGCGCGCGAGGCGTGACTCCCCCGCGGCGCCTGAACTGGTCGCGAAGGTCTACGCCGGGTACGAGTCGTTGAAGAACGAGTCCCGGTTGCTCGACTTCGACGACCTCCTGCTGCACACCGCGGCGGCGTTGGAGGAACACACCGAGGTGGCCGAGGAGTTCCGCGACCGCTACCGCTGTTTCGTGGTGGACGAGTACCAGGACGTCACGCCGTTGCAGCAGCGCGTCCTCGAAGCGTGGCTCGGTCGGCGCGACGACTTGACGGTGGTCGGTGACGCCAACCAGACCATCTACTCGTTCGCCGGGGCCTCGCCGCGGCCGCTGTTGGACTTCACCCGCCGGTTCCCCGAGGCCGCCGTGGTGCGCCTGGAACGCGACTACCGATCGACGCCCGAGGTCGTGTCGCTGGCCAACCGCGTCATCTCCGCCGCGCGCGACAGGCCGGCCGGGTCGCGGTTGAAGTTGGTCGGTCAGCGCGACAACGGTCCCGAGCCCAAGTTCGCCGAGTACGACGACGAGCCCGCCGAGGCCGTGGCCGTCGCGGCCCGGGTCAAGGAGCTTGTGGAGGCGGGGACCCCGCTGAGCGAGATCGCCATCCTCTACCGGGTGAACGCCCAGTCCGAGGTGTACGAGCAAGCGCTTGCGCAACTGGAGATCCCGTACCTGGTGCGCGGCGGTGAGCGGTTCTTCGCCCGGCAAGAGATCCGCCAGGCCGTGGCCGCGCTGCGCACCGCGGCCGTCAAAGGACCCGAGGGTGAACTGCCCGCGATCGTCCGCGCGGTGCTCGTGCCGATCGGACTGACTGAGGAACCGCCAACGGGTGGCTCCGCGCGAGAGCGCTGGGAGTCGCTGTTGGCCCTGGTCGAGTTGGCCGAGGAGTTGGCGTCAACTGCCCAGGACGCGGACCTGTCGCGGTATGTCACCGAGCTCGACCAGCGCGCGCAGGCCCAGCACCCGCCGACGGTGGAGGGCGTCACTCTCGCCTCGTTGCACGCCGCCAAGGGCCTGGAGTGGGACGCGGTGTTCCTCGTCGGCGTGGTCGAGGGCACGTTGCCCATCCAGCACGCCGATGGCGACGATGCCGCGATCGAGGAGGAACGCCGACTGCTCTACGTCGGTGTCACTCGCGCGCGTGTGCACCTGTCGATGTCGTGGGCGCTGGCCCGAGCCGAGGGCGGCAACCGGTACCGCAGGCGCAGTCGATTCCTCTACGGGCTGATCCCGGAGAACCACCCGGTCGCCCGCGTCGCCGCCACCCGGCAGCGCGACCTGCCCCGGCAGGCGGTGGCGCGCGGGATGAACCCGGTCCGGTACTGCCGGGTCTGCGGCGACAAGCTGGTCGGCACCATGCCGATCAAGCTCGGCCGGTGCGAGAGCTGCCCGGCCGACCTGGACGAGGGTCTGCTGGAGCGGTTGCGCGGGTGGCGGGTGGAGCGGGCCAAGGGGCTCAAGGTCCCGGCGTACGTGATTTTCACCGACGCCACCCTGCTGGCCATCGCCGAGCAGCGGCCCGCGGACCGGGCCGCGCTGGTGGCGATCTCCGGGGTGGGGGCCACCAAACTGGACCGGTTCGGTGCCGAGGTGCTGGCCCTGGTGGGCGGCGAACCCCGGTCGGGTGACGTGTGACCGGGGTCACCAGAAGTTCCGAAAATTAGGTTGCACGCCCGCTGCCAGGGCCAATAACCTGCAGTGGCAGGGCACGAAGTGCCCTGGGGGAATCACACCGGGGAAAGTCAGCGTAGCAGGAAGGTGGTGGCCATCGTGGTGATCTTGATGACGCAGCGCACCCCTGGCTACCAACTGCCTGTGGGGGCTTTCCCGTCCGACCACGCCTTCGGCGCCCGCGTTGTCCTGGGCACCGCCGTCGAATCCGCGTGGCGTTGTGAGCGTTCCGGCGTGGTGGGCACCGGCCTTGCCTGGGGTCCGACCGCCGCTGCCGCTCAGGCGACCGAGGTCGCCGCTGTCGATCGTGTCGCAGTTGACCGTGCGGCCGCTGACCGCGTTGTGCGCGACCGCGCCCTGATCACCCCGTCCACCACCGCCGTCGTGGCCGCCGTTCCGGCTGCCGTCGTCGAGCGGGTCGGCAATGGGCCGGTCAAGGCCAGTGCCACCACCACCGGTCTCACCGCCAAGCAGCAGTTCCACCCGTCCACAGCCTCAGGCTGGGGGACTTGACGCCACAGTCAAGACTCTCCAGGCCCGAGGCCGCGGACTCCGATACCGGAATCCGCGGCCTTTTTCTTTGCCGTGAAACAGAAACATGAACCGCCACAGCACTGAGCACAGCACCGTTGACCAGCAGGTTTCCCACACCGCCACACAGGAGCACCCGATCATGAGTACCGCCACCGCCCCCCTTCCCGGGGCGTTCCCCGAGTTGAGCCCAGCGGGCTCCGGGGTCAGTGAACTGCTCGACGCGGCACCCGCCGCCGGGCTGGCGCTGCCCTGCCGGTCCACCGAGAACCCCGACCTCTGGTTCGCCGACGCTCCCGCCGAGTTGGAGCGGGCCAAGGTCCTCTGCGGCGACTGCCCGGTCCGCGCCGCCTGCCTCGCCTCCGCGCTCGCCCGGCACGAGCCGTGGGGCGTCTGGGGCGGGGAGATCTTCGAGCGCGGCGCGGTGATCGCCAGGAAGCGGCCGCGTGGCCGCCCGCGCAAGGAGGACCTGGCCAGGGACGCGACCGACCGTCCCGCGCGTGACCGGGACGAGGTCGCCGCATGAGCACGCCGCTGATCGACCCGCTGACCATGAACCCGATGACCCAGTACACCCCAGAGGGGTTTCCGCAGATGTTGCTCTACGAGAATCTCGCCCGATCACGAAGGCTCGAGGCGGAGCAGGCCGCGCGTACGCGTCGCCTGGTCCGCCTGCTGAGCGCGGCCAAGCGCTGGGAGCGGATCTCCCGGTGGGCGGCTCGGCGCGCGAACCGCGCCACCGCCGCCCTCTAAGTCCGCACCCCTGTCCTGAACGCGAAGCCCACCACCGTTCTGCGGTGGTGGGCTTCGGCCGTTCGGGTGGAGAACCCCCGCCGGTCCAGCGATGTCCGGCCGCGGCCGTGGCTTCCGCCGCCACCGCCACTAGCGTGGACGACCGTTGGCCTCGGTCCACGACCCGCTTGGACGTGGTGATGCACAGCGACGAACCGACCTCGCACGGTCCGGCGGGTACCCGCTTGGCCGTCCCCGACCGGCTGAGCTCCCCCGCCGTGCGCCCGCGGCAGCCACCGCCGGGCGAGGTGAGCGACGCCGAGTGGATGACCCGCCCCGAGTCGCACGCCCTGGTCCGGCCGTACGCGTGGACCGGCGGCCGCACCCAGTCCCGCCCCGACCTGGCGGTCGAGGCCCTGGTCAGCACCGTCCGCGAGCCCCGGCGCGCGTCCTGGGAGCACCGGTTGGTGGCCGAGTTGTGCGTCCAGGCCCGGTCGGTCGCCGAGGTCGCCGCCCTGATCCCGGTGCCGCTGGGCGTGGCCCGCGTCCTCATCAGCGATCTCGCCGACCAGGGCGTCCTCGTCGTGCACGGGGTCGCGGGCGCCAAACCGGACCTGGACTTCATGCGGCGCGTCCTCGCCGGGCTGCGCGGCCTCTGAGGTTGCGTGCTCGCCCCCAGGTCCTACCGTCGACCTCATGGCGCACGCGCACACCCACGACGACATCGACTGGGCCGCCCGCACCACCCCGATGCGTCGGGCCGACGACATCCAGGCCGACGTCTCGGCCGCCGTCGCCCGCCGCCTGCTCGCCATGACACCCCCGCGCCCCACGGTCGTCGACGTCGGTTCCGGCACCGGCGGCATGGCCGTCGCCTTCGCCGAGTCCCTCCCCGAGGGCGGCCGCCTGGCCCTGGTCGACGCCGTGCCCGCGCTCCTCGAGGTCGCCGCCCGCCGGGTCCCCGCCGTCCCCGGCCTGGAGTTGACCACGGTCCTCGCCGCCGCCGACGACCCGACCCTCCCCGACCTCGTCCCCCCAGCCGACCTCGTCTGGGCCTCCGGCGTCGTGCACCACCTCCCGGACCAGCAGGCCGCCCTCGCCGCCCTGACCCGCTTGCTCACCCCCGGCGGCCGGCTCGCCCTCCGCGAGGGCGGTCTCCCCACCCGGTGCCTCCCGTGGGACCTCGGCCTCGGCACCCCCGGCCTGCAAGATCGTCTCCTCGCCGCCCGGGACACCTGGTTCGCCACCCTCCGAACCCCCACCCCCCGCCTCCCCGTCGGCTGGAACATCGCCCTCACCCGCGCAGGCCTCACCGACGTCGAGTCCTTCACCTACCTCGTCGACCTCCCCGCCCCCGCCTCCCTCGCTGCCCGCCACGCCGTCGCCGACTGGCTCGGCGCCCTGGCCGCTCTCGCCGCCCCCCAACTCACCCCCACCGACCAAACCACCCTCCGCCGCCTCCTCGACCCCGACAGCCCCGACTGGATCGTCGACCGCCAAGACACCTTCATCCTCGGCGCCTCCACCGTCTTCACCGCCCGAAAGGCCTAACCTCCCCCTCATGGAAACCTGCTCCCTCTGCGGCCGAAAAAGAGCAGACGACCCCCCACTGGAAGCCCTCGCCTGGGTCCCGGAACAAACCGACCGTGGCACCCAATGGCTCTGCCCCACCTGCACCAGAACCCACGTCCGAGACATCGAAGGCAAACTCCCCACCGACTACTGGTGACCCGCCCCCCCAATCCCGCGCGCCTCAAAACAACCCCCCACATCGCCAAACCCCCACCACCAACCAGCACCAATCGACGAAGCCCCACAACACACTCGCCCCGGGTCCCAGCAAGCCACCGACACCAACCACCCCCGAGGCGAGCACCACAACCAACCAGCACCGCGCCCCTCAAGCCCCGGCCTCCATCAACGAAGCGCCACTCCCGCACCGCGCGCCTCGAAACCCCCAGCCCCATCAACGAAGCGTCACCCCCACCCCACGCGCCCAAAAAAGCCAGCCCAGATCGACGAATCACCACCCCCACCGCACGCCTCAAAAAAA